>JBKJPL010000045.1:0-100369 GCA_046595005.1 Bacteriovoracaceae bacterium
CGAAGCTTTCCGCGACGATGACAAAATCGTTGATCCCGAAAAAGATGAAGAAGAAAAACTAGGAACTCTGGGATTACTTTCGGTCGCCCTTTTTGGTTCAAGCTCGAGTGTTGATACCAGTACACCAACTGGTTCAAACCGCTGGAGTGGAAGGCTTTACGGAGTTGATCTTCGCGCTGAGGCGTGGATAACGCGACAATATTTTGCTGCCCTGGAAATCATGCGCTCTCTTGGAAGTCTCGAAAAATCATCAGGCACTCCTGCGAAGACTAAGCCCAATGTAAATAATGGTGCGTTCAAGCTGACCGGTGGCTACAAGTATCTCCCGATCGGGTTTTTCTACGGCCCACAAGTTGATCTCTTTGCCGGCTATGCGAATAAGTCTTATGATGTCGATTTTTCTGCGGCGGATGGTATCGGGCAGAATTCATTCTCAGGAATTTTATTCGGCGTAGGTGCAAATATTCCAATTAACCGCGAGTTCCGTTTTTATACCAGTGCCGACTTCATGCCCTTCCCTACTTTCACCGACGAGGACAATATTTACGGAGATGCCAAGAGTGCATCTTCTCTCGATCTTGAAGTCGGAATTAAGTACCAATATACGATCAGAATGACTCTCGACGCAGGAATCAAGGCCCGCTCAAGTAAGGCCAAGTTCGACGATGCTTTCAAAGAAGTATCGTATAAGGACAATGTGCTGAAGTTGGGTGCGACTTTCAATTTCTGACAAGGGACAGATCGGCCTTTTTCGGGCTATATTTGTCCCATGAAATCCAATCGAATTCAGGAGCTGGAAAAGCTCATTCTCCACCATAAAGAGCGCTACTACACTGGTAGGCCCGAAATCTCTGACGAGAAATACGACAAGCTGGAAGATGAGCTGAAGAAACTCGATGCTGAAAATCCAGTGCTGAAGCTCATTGGCTTTAGACAAACTGAGAATGTTGCTAAGGTCGAACATCAAAAGAAGATGCTTTCGCTTGATAAGACTTACGAAGAGAACGATCTCCTGAAGTGGATTGGCAAAGAAGATGTCGTCAGTGTTTTTAAGATCGATGGCTCAAGCTGCTCACTGGTTTATGAAAACGGACATCTCTCGATTGCCAAGACTCGCGGGGACGGTTCCGTTGGTGAGAACATAACAAAGAAAGCAGTCTTTATTCCCGATATTCCGAAATCAGTGAAGAACCTCAAAAACTTTGAAGTACGCGGAGAAGTTTTTTGTGTGGAAACAAACTTTTTTCATCTCTCCGAAGAGATGAAAGCTTTAGAACTGGTTGCTCCTACCTCGCAAAGAAATATTGTGGCAGGACTTCTCGGTAGAAAAGAAAACATCCAGCTCTGCCGCCATCTCAGCTTCAAGGCGTTTGATATTCTGGCGGATGTGAAATTCAAGAAAGAGCATGAAAAACTGGATATCCTGAAGGAGCTCGGTTTTGTAACTCCTGATTACGAAATTCATAAAGGAACAAAGACGATTGCGACCAAGATCAAAGAGGCCAGGGATTTCATGTCAGGTGGTGACTATCTGATCGATGGGTTGGTTCTTGTGTATGACGATTTAAAACTTCATGAAGAGCTGGGTGAAACATCTCACCATCCTCGATTTAAAATTGCTTTCAAGTTTGCCGGTGACACGAAAGTTACATCAATCAATGAAATTGAATGGGGAGTTTCCCGAAACGGAACCCTCACTCCGGTTGCCCTGGTCGCACCAGTGGAGCTTTCGGGAGCGATGATCGGAAGAGTCACTCTTCACAACTTCGGTCTCGCAAAAAACTTTGAACTTAAGGCCGGCGATAAAATTGAAATCATCCGTTCTGGCGAAGTGATTCCAAAGTTTCTGGGAGTTGCTGAACGAGCACGCGGAAAATTTATCTATCCTGAGAATTGCCCGAGCTGTAACAGTACTCTCAAAATTGAAGACATATGGCTTTTTTGCGATAACGAGCGCTGTCCGGCCAAGGTGAAGGAAGAAATTCTCAACTATATTCAAAAGGCGGGTGTCGATGACCTGTCTGATAAGCGTCTCGAAGAGCTTATCAACAAGGGACTTGTTGAAGCCATTCCCGATCTCTATACACTGAAGAAAGAAGACTTTCTTATTCTCGATAAAGTGAAAGAGAAGCTTGCCGCGAAGATGTTCGAGAATATTACTAAGACGAAAAATCAGACCCTGGTTCAATTCATCTCCGCAATTGGGGTGGAAGGTGTCTCGACTGCCAAGAGCGAGAAAATAATTTCTCAGGGATATAATACCATTGAGAAAATTCTTACTCTCACTCCAGAGAAAATGATGGAAATCGAGGGCTTTGCCGAGAAATCCTCCACTGAAATCGTTGCAAGTCTCAGGCGGAAGGAGCCCCTTATCCGGGAACTTCTCAAAGTAGGAGTGAAACTTAAGACCGAGGAGATTAATACCGGTGAAGGGCCTCTCGCAGGACTTAAATTCTGTATTACGGGCGAACTCAGTTCTCCACGCGGTGATTTTGAAAAGCTGATAAAGAAAAATGGCGGTGTGATGGTTTCGTCTGTATCAAAAAACACATCATACCTTATCACCAATGAAACAGATGGAAGCTCAAGCAAGTTTGTAAAGGCCAAAGACCTTGGTATACCGATAGTCTCGGAAAACAAACTTCTTAAAATGATCGAAGGGTAAAATGGCCAAGATAAAAACGACTTTCACCTGCCAGGAATGTGGATATCAAACTGCGAAGTGGCTGGGGAAATGTCCTGATTGTAATCAGTGGAATTCCTTCTCTGAAGAAGAAACACTGAAGCCCATGAGCTCAAAGGGCGCCCCGAAATCCATTGCAGGCAGAGAATCCAGGCCCAAGACTCTATCCCAGGTGGAAGTGGATAAAGTTGAGCGCTATCAAACTTCCATTGGTGAATTTGATCGCGTAATGGGTGGGGGAGTAACGATTGGGTCACTGACACTCATTGGTGGTGAGCCAGGTATTGGAAAATCCACTCTTCTTATGGAAGTTTGCGGGAAACTTCTCAATAATTATAAGAACGAAAGAATTCTCTACGTATCTGGTGAAGAATCTGAATCTCAGGTCGCCCAGCGTTCAAAACGTCTGGGTGTCAATAACGAGAATTTTTATATTTATAATGAAACGAACTGGCAGAACGTTCTCCAGCAAGTGAAGGAACTTAAGCCCAAGTTTCTGGTACTTGATTCAATTCAGACCACTCATTCCAATCAGGTAGATTCAGCGGCCGGGACACTGACACAGATTCGTGAAGTGACCTACGAACTTATGAATTATGCCAAGTCTTACGACCTCACTTGTTTCCTCATCGGCCACGTCACCAAAGAGGGACAGATCGCCGGCCCGAAAGTACTTGAGCACATGGTAGATACAGTGATTTATTTTGAAGGTGATCAGCTCGGACAATACCGCATGCTGAGAGTAATGAAGAACCGCTTCGGAAATACCAATGAAGTAGGAATTTTTGAAATGCAGGAAAAGGGATTGGTAGAAATCAAAAACCCGTCTCAGTATTTTCTTGAACAATCCCTTGATGGCTCTTACGGCAGGTCTCTCACGTGTATCCTTGAAGGAACAAGATCACTCTTCGTGGAGATTCAGGCACTGGTGGTAGAAAACAAATTCAACCAGGGCAGGCGTACTACTCAGGGACTTGATTCCAATCGCGTGGCGCTGCTCGTGGCAGTAATTGATAAATATCTGGGGATTCCTCTTTCGTATAATGATATCTACGTGAATGTCGTCGGAGGAATTAAGCTCACGACTCGTGAAAATGATCTTTCGGTAATTGCATCTCTTCTCAGTTCTTATCATGCAACTCCCGTTCCCTCGGATACGATTTTCTTGGGAGAAGTTGGTCTTACCGGCGAAGTACGATCAGTGCCGATGATGGAGCTGCGATTGAAAGAAATTGCACAGATGAATTACAAGCGTGTGATTACATCCAAGCGTGCCGCTGCAGATTTCAAGGGGAAATTTAAAATAGAGCTCGTGGGCATTGAGAAGGCTGCCGAGCTCAATAAGCTTCTTTTTAAATAATCAGAGATAGAGCCGCTTAATCGTCTGATCCCAGAGTGCTTTCTTGTTTGAATAGTAGGCATTCTTCTCAGGCGCAAACTCTTTTTCAAGCTTCCAGTATTTCCCCAGGTCTTCAATAGCGACTTCACCCTTAGCGACTAAGCAGCCTACGGCTACCCCAAAAGCAGTCGTGTCGATATTTGCCGGACGAAGAACTGACTTCTGGGAGAAATTTGCCTGCATCTGCATCAGGGTATCATTGGCGGCGGCCCCACCATCCACGCGAATATCATTGAGCTGTGGAAAATCTATCTTAAAGCTTGAAACAGAATCATTTAGTGAGAGTGCAATACCCTCCAGACACGCGCGCGCGATATGACCATTGTGTGTATCTCGGGTGAGCCCGACGATGGCGGCCTTCGCCTGGGAGTTCCAGTAAGGAGTTCCGATACCGGTAAAGAATGGCATGAAGAGAACATGCTCCATCTGACTGAGGTCAGTGACTTTGTCTGCGAGCTCTGAAACTTCCGGTGAACTTTTTATCGATTTCAGATTATCACGCAGCCACTGAACAGCCGCGCCTGCGATATAGGCCGATCCTTCGAGGGCGTAGACCTTCTTTCCGCGGAATGAATATGCAGCCGTAGTGAGTAGACCAGTCTGTGAGTAAACAAGCTTTTCGCCGGTATTGAGAAGAAGGAAAGCACCGGTCCCATAAGTCGCTTTGATGTCACCGACTTTTACACACGCTTGTCCGAAGAGAGCCGCTTGCTGGTCGCCGAGGATAGAAAGAATGGGAATACCATCCGGAAGGATGCCAGCGTTTTTTGTTTCACCAAAGCTCGTGAACGATTCTTTTATTTCCGGCAGGAAATCTTTTGAAATGTCGAAGAACTTAAGTAAGTCACTGTCCCAGTTGAATGTCTCAAGCGACATGAGCATAGTGCGGGATGCATTCGATGCTTCTGTGACAAAGCTTCTTCCGCTGGTTAAGCGGTGAACGAGAAATGTATCAATCGTTGAAAGGCATAAGTCTTTTCTGTCGGCCGCACTTTTGACTTCTGGTACATGGTCGAGAAGCCAGCGCATCTTCGAGCCTGAAAAATACGGATCAAGTGGAAGACCAGTTTTTTTACGGCAAATTTCTTCGTAGCGCGATCGGTTCTGATCGCAGTAATCAGCAGTTCTTCGATCCTGCCATACGATCGCGTGATGAAGTGGTTTTCCCTTCTTGTCGTAAGCACAAGTCGTTTCGCGCTGGTTAGTGATTCCGATTGCGGTGATATTTTTAGCATCAACTTTCTGGCGCTTGAGAACTGCTTCAACGGAAGTTCCCACTGAGCTCCAGATATCTTCGAGATCGTGCTCTACCCAGCCAGGCTTCGGATAAATCTGGCGATAATCACATTTTTCTTTATCGAGAACTTTGAGAGATTTGGCATCGATGAGAAGAGCAGTAGATCCAGTGGTACCCTGGTCAATCGCGAGAAGATACGTCGTCATAGAACTTCCTTGATTAATTAATCACTGAAATTCTACGGTTTTTGTCCCGGGTTTGTCGTCTATGATGAGGTTGACGGAGTACTCCCAATAACGCGACAGGCTTCTATTCATGAGGGCGACAAAGAGAAAGGATATGGTAGAAAGGACCACCAGCAGGAGAATGAACTCAACCAGGGCCTGACCATTACGCCTGACCTGCCTGATTTTGCGTAAAAATGTCCTAAGATTCCGGTGCTTCATAAATCCATTTTTCTGGGCTAAACTGGGTTCACTTTTTAAGGTTTTACCCATGAAAAAAATCATACCCGTTCTTCTCTTTATTATGGCATTTGCCGGCTTTCTCGCCAGCCAAATCCTATGGGACTCCTATGATCTTAACGCGAAACAAGTAGAGCAGGATAAACAAAAGCATTCCGTATACGAAACGAACTTCCAAGGCCTTAAGTTCACGACCTCAAAAGGCACGACTGTCGAACTCAGGAATGAAAATTCTCCCATTATTGTCCTGAATTTCTGGGCATCCTGGTGCATTCCTTGTCTCAAGGAATTTCCGGGCCTCGTGAAGTTTCAGGATAAGTACAAGGGACAAGTGAAGGTTTACGGAATCAATGGTGACGAAGAAAATCCACTTGAGAACATCCAGAAAATTGAAAAGAAGTATGCTCTCAATTTTGAATCCGCCCTGGATGCTGATAGTGCGATCTCTAACCGCTTTCTTATCAATACCTATCCAGTTTCAATTGTTTTTCACAAAGGTCGCGTGATTTACGTGAACAAAAGAATTCATGACTTCATGGCCTCTGATTTCTTGAGTGTCATCGACGAAGCACTTAAGGCAAACTAACCCTGAGATTTTTTCCCCAGTTGTAAGTAATGTGCGAAAGGCTCTCAGTCTTGAAGAGTGCAAAGCGTGCTTTCATGCCCGGAATGATCGCGCCCTGATCCCGAAGATTAAGTGCGTGAGCTGCATTCAAAGTCATCCCACACCACAGTTCTGCTTGATTGAGTTTTAACTGCGGAGCCGCCAGCGAGGCGATCAGAAGAATGTTGTCACAGTGGCAAGATCCAGGATTATAGTCGGAAGCAAGAGCTACTTTTGCTCCACCATCGAGAAGTGCCCGGGCCGGTGCGAGAGGTTTCCCAAGAAAGAAAGCCGTTCCGGGAAGAAGGGTCGCCACTGTTTTTGCGGTAGCGAGCTTTGCAATTCCATCAGCAGAAACTTTCAGAAGATGATCTGCAGAAAGGGCATCAAACTCGACAGCAAGCGAAGCTCCATTATTATCATTCAGCTCATCCGCATGGATCTTGCGGGCGATGCCAAGCGACTTAGCTTTCTGAAAAAGCTTCCGTGTATCAGCTTCTGTGAAATAGTTTTTCTCGTGGAAGATATCAACCGCATCCACTGCTTTCTCTTTTGCGAGTTCTTCGAGAAGGGGGATTACGACCTTGTCCATGTAATCTGATGAAGACGGGAAATCAGATGGAACATCGTGAGCAGCGAGATAGGTATTAAAAATTCGGACTCGTGGCCCAAAATGCTTTTTAAGCTTGTTGATAACCCCGGAAATTTCTTTTTCTTTAGCGAGATTAAGACCGTAACCAGATTTAATTTCGATTGCACCGATCCCGTAACTATAAAGGCGCTCAATTCGCTGTCTTGCACTCTCATATAAATCAGCCGCTGATGCCTGATTGGTCTTATTCATCGTAAGCAGAATTCCTCCGCCATGTTTTCTAATTTCTTCGTATGAGACACCATTGAGGCGGTCAGCATATTCCTGTGCTCTGTCTCCGCCAAAGACGATGTGAGTGTGAGAATCCACAAGTTCTGGTGTTAATACGTGGCCGGTGAGAACAATTTGTTCATAACTCTGATATTTAGTCGGAAGACTAGCTGTTTCCCCAACCCAGACAATAACGTCATCTTCTGTCGCCACCGCACCATCCTGAATCAGCGAAAGATCTTCCGGCAGAAGCTTGCGTCCGTCTTTACGAAGAGCTTTCTCGAGAGTCAGAACTTCATTGAGGTGGAGATAGACCTTATTCATAATGAAGGGAACTTGATTTTAGTTTCAGGATTCTTTGCGATGTCGAGAGCGATATCGTATCCCGCATCAGCGTGACGAACAATTCCCATTCCTGAATCAGAATTGAGAACTCGTGAAAGACGAACATCCATCTCGGGAGTTCCATCACACACGATCACCATCCCCGAGTGCTGAGAGTAGCCCATGCCGACTCCGCCTCCGTGATGGAGAGAAATCCATGAAGCTCCATTATTGATATTGATCATGGCATTGAGCAGTGGCCAGTCAGATACTGCATCAGAGCCGTCTTTCATCGCTTCAGTTTCACGATTCGGACTTGCGACTGATCCGCAGTCGAGATGATCGCGACCGATTACAATCGGAGCTTTCACTTTCTTTTCGCGTACAAGTTTATTAAAGAGAAGTGCCGCTTTTTCACGGTCACCATATTTCAACCAGCAGATCCGCGCAGGCAGACCCTGGAACTTGATCATCTTTTCTGCTTTCTCGAGCCAGTTGATCATGGATTTATTCTGAGGAAAGAGTTCCTTGAGGGCATTGTCTGTCACGCGGATATCTTCCGGGTCACCGGAAAGAGCGACCCATCGGAAAGGGCCAGAACCTTCGCAGAAAAGTGGGCGAATGTAGGCCGGAACAAATCCCGGAAAACTGAAAGCATCTTTCACACCAACTTTTTTGGCTCCAGCGCGAAGATTGTTTCCATAATCAAAAACGTGAGAGCCTTTTTTCTTGAAAGCGATCATCACGCGGACATGTTGTCCCATCGTTTCATATGAGTACTGAGTATATTTCTGAGGATCAGATCTTCTGAGATCATTGGCCTCTGAAAGTGTCATTCCCGCAGGAATGTAACCATTGAGAGGATCGTGAGCTGAAGTCTGGTCAGTCACGAGGTCAGGGATCACACCCTTATCGAGGACAAATTCAAAGAAGTCGACAGCATTGCCGGTCACACCAATAGAAATCGCCTCACCGGAAGCTTTTGCTTTGAGAGCAAGTTCGAGTGCCTCGCTAAAAGAATCTGCGAGGACATCGAGATATTTTGATTTTAAACGTTTTTCGATTCTTACCGGATCAACATCACAACAAAGGCAAACACCTTCGGCCATTTTCACGGCGAGTGGTTGAGCTCCACCCATGCCGCCGATTCCGGCCGTAAGAACAAGTTTTCCTTTGAGAGTAGCATTCTCACCATAGTGCATCCGGGCAGCGGCCATGAATGTTTCATATGTTCCCTGAAGAATTCCCTGCGATCCGATGTAAATCCACGAGCCGGCAGTCATCTGCCCGTACATCATGAGACCTTCGTCTTTTAATTTGTTGAAGTGATCCCAGTTCGCCCATTCCGGAACAAGATTTGAGTTCGCAATCAGAACACGTGGGCCCTGAGGATTGCTTGGAAAGACCGCTACCGGTTTTCCTGATTGCACGATGAGGGTTTCATCGTTCTCAAGATTCTGAAGTGCCTTGATGAGATCATTGAGGGCCTTGTGATTTCGCGCGGCCTGTCCGTTACCACCGTACACGATGAGATTTTCACGATCTTCGGCCACATCAGGATGGAGGTTATTCAAAAGGCAGCGGAGAGCTGCTTCCTGGTGCCAACCTTTGCAGGTAAGTTTATCGCCAGTAGGGGGAAGAGGAATGTAACTCATAATTCTCCTTACGCAAGCGGGCCGGTAATGGCTTCCACTTCTTTAATAAGCTCATCACTCTGAATGAGGCGTGCAATATTTTCGATATCTTTATGGAATGTGCGGTCTTGTTCAATTTTCTTCACATGCTTTCTGACTGTCGCGTGAACGCACTCAAGAGCTGGAGAAGTTTTAAGCGGTCTCAGAAATTCAATTCCCTGTGTATTACAGAGAAGTTCGATCGCAAGTCCCAATTGTACGTTTTGAACCACTTCCTGAAGTTTCCTTCCGGACGTCACTCCCATGGAAACGTGATCTTCCTTATCAGTTGAAGTAGGAATTGAATCGACTGAGGCTGGATGGCAGAGATATTTATTCTCAGAAGCAAGGGCGGCCATGGTTACGTGAGCAATCATGAGGCCAGAGTTAAGACCGGAATCTTTTACCAGAAATGCTGGCAGATCAGAGAAGTGAGGATTCATCATTTTCTCAACTCTTCTTTCGGCGATACTGCAAATTTCAGAAAGTCCCATTGCGAGATAGTCCATGCAAAGAGCAAGAGCTTCACCGTGGAAATTTCCACCGGAGATAACGTCTCCTGTTTCTGGAAACACGAGAGGATTATCAGTTACTGAATTGAGTTCGATATCCAGAACTTCCTGCGCGTGACGAAGAGTCTGTCTGCACGCTCCATGAACCTGAGGAATACATCTTAAAGAGTATGGATCCTGAACCTTTCCATCCTCCGGATGAGAGAAAATTATTTCTGAGCCCTTGATGATAGTAAGGAGGTTTCTGGAAACATCTACCTGACCGGGCTGCGGTTTCAGGAATGATATTCTTTCATCGAAAGCGGTAGCAGTTCCGCGAACAGCATCTAGTGTGAGACAAGAAATAATGTCGGCGTATTTTACGATGCGTTTTGCATCCACGAGCGCCAGGCAACCAAGAGCGAGCATGACGGAAGTTCCGTTAATAAGTGCGAGGCCGTCTTTGGGTCCGAGCTTCGCCGGAGTCTTGCCGATTTTCTGAATGGCAGAATCAGATCGAACAATTTTTCCTTCAAATTCAACATCACCTTCGCCAATAAGTGCGAGTGCCACGTGAGATAGAGGTGCGAGATCTCCGGAAGCACCAACAGAACCCTTTTCCGGGATGACGGGGTTAATGTCGTAATTAATGAAATCAAGAATAAGAGCGATGGTTTCTGGTGTGACACCTGAGTAACCCTGAATAAGACAGTTTGCTCTTGAGAGCATGATCGCGCGGGTGACTTCACGATTGAATGGTTTACCCACACCCGTGCAATGAGAGCGGATAAGATTGTACTGGAGCTGCTCCAGGTCTTCGACAGCAATTTGCCTTGAGGCGAGAGCACCGAACCCGGTATTAATTCCGTAAACCGGTTTACCCTTCTTCACGATTCCCAGGATCACTTCCCGGGAAGCATGCATGCGTTTCAACGATGCTTCATTTATTTGAAGTTTTACCTGCCCGGGTTTTGCCCTTGCGATAAAGGCGACATCTTCAATCGTGATATTTTTTCCATTGAGGTCAAATGTGCGTGCCTGTGAGAAGTCGATCATATGTTTTGCCTATCTGATTTTGTTGACCCGAGCGAGATAGTCTTTATTCGGTTCAGAGAAAATATAATTACCAGCTACGAGATTGTTGGCCCCTGCCTGGATGAGATAACCAGCGTTCTGATCATTGATCCCGCCATCAACCTGAATCTGAAACGTGAACTTGTTCTCATGGCGGATCTTATCGAGCTCAATAACCTTGTCTACAATCTCGGGGATGAACTTCTGACCACCAAAGCCCGGGTTAACACTCATGAGAAGTACGAGGTCAACTTTTCCAAGAATATATTTCGGAATAACTGAAAGCGGAGTTGATGGATTGAGAGAAATACCTACTGAAGGATAGATTTCTTTTAGCTTCTGGATAAAACGATCATGGTGAACAACGCCTTCCCAGTGGAAAGTGAAGTTGTGAATTCCAAGGTCCCTATAAGCATCCGCGAAGAAATCCGCGTTAGTTACCATGAAGTGAGCATCGAGCTTATGCTTGCAGACTGTTTTTACTTTTTTCAGAACAGGTTCACCGAATGTGAGGTTCGGAACGAAATGCCCGTCCATGATATCGAGGTGAAGCCAGAGATTATCAACTGAGTTCAAGCGCTCAAGGTCTGTCTTGAGGTCCATGAAGTCCGCTGAAAGAAGGCTCGGAGAGATGATAACCATTTTTATTTCTCGCTGATAATGATGTCAGTTTTAATTCCGTTCAATAATTCACGATCACTGCAGGGCTTTTTGCCCTCGAGTTGAATCTCAGAAAGCCTGAGAGTTCCGTCAGTGCAACCAACAATAAGTGAACCCATGTCGTTCTTTGCTTTTCCAGCGCCGATACCTGCATGATATTTTTCGGCCTTGAGAACCTTGAGTCTTTTCCCGTTAAGGAAACAATAAGTCCCCGGCCAGGGATCACAAGCACGAATGAGATTTAGAATTTGAATAGTCGTTTTTTCGGTGAACTTTAAAAGGCCGTCTTCTTTTTTAAGAGTCGGTGCAAATGAGACCTTCGATTCATCCTGTTTCGTATGACTGACTTTGTTGTCCTGAATTTTTTGAATCAGATCATTCATCGCAACTGCAGCTTCTTCTTTCAAGCGAGCATAGAGCTGACCGCCAGTCTCCTGAGGACCAATTCCAACAGTGCGAAAGTGGACGAGGTCACCGGCATCCATTTTCTTCACCATCTGCTGGATTGAGACACCTGTTTCAGTATCACCATTCCAGAGTGCGTATTGGATGGGTGCCGCTCCCCTGTATTTAGGAAGAATGGAGGTATGAATGTTATAGCAACCAAGCCTTGCCATCGAGAGCATCTCCTCACCCAGGAACTGAGCAAAGGCGAGGACTACGATAAAGTCGAGATTTTCTGATTTAAGTTTGCCCTTAAACTCTTCTTCGCGATTGATGTTCTCAGTCTGGAAGAAAGAAATATTTTTCTTACGGGCAAACTCAATAACTTCCGGAGATTTTAATTCCATCCCCCGTCCAGCTGGACGATCTGGCATGGAGATCACATAGCGAAGATCAATTTGAGGATGATTACTCAGGAGCTCCAGAGTCGGGACTGAAAAGTCAGGTGTTCCGCAGAACGCGACTCTGAATTTTTTCATCGGCCCTTCTCTTTGGCCATTTTCTTCTTATAAAAATTCTTTTTCAGATTTGAGAGTCTTTCGATAAAAACGATTCCATCAAGATGATCATTTTCATGTTGAATGCAGATCGAAAGCATATCATCGGCTTCAATTTCTTCGAACTCGCCCTTGAGATTTTGAAACTTCACATGAATCGCTTTGTGACGTTTTACTTCTTCGTAAACGCCAGGCACAGATAGACATCCTTCCTCATACGTAATGGTTCCACTCATGCCAGTAATAACCGGATTGATGAAAACCTTCGGCTGAAAACCCGAAAGGCGAGTTTCTTCTTTGCCGGCAGAGTTGGTGATTTCTTCACGATCGTAATCAATATCGAGAACAAAAAGCCTGATACTTTTTCCGATTTGCGGTGCCGCAAGACCAATGCCCGGAGCGTGATACATTGTGAAGAGCATGTCTTCGACGAGCTTTTCGAGTTCTTTGTTGAAGACGGTAACCGGCCCTGCAACTGTTGAGAGGACCGGATCCGGATAAGTGGATATGGGAAGATCACTCCCTGTGAGCTTGTAATTGTCTAGATTCATGCTGGATTTATAGCATGGTGGGAAGTGATTTTAAATTGCGAGTTTTCGATTCTTCAGGAAGGTCCAGATCACAAAGGCCATGAAGATACAGGGGACAATTCCGGTTGCTACAATAGGTGCGACTTTCCCGGTATTACCGAAGGCCACGGCAGAGCTGTAAAGTACCCAAAACCCGACTGTAACCAGGAGAGTCAGAACGACATTCTTACCAAACGAGCTGGATCGACGATTTGGATTAAAAATGGTCGACACCGGGAATAGGGCAAACACCAGACAAATCAGGCTTAAAAAGACCTTATTCATCAGGAGTATCTCGTATTCAGAGACATTGATTCCGGTCTTGGAAAGACGAGAAACAAAGCGTGAAAGCTTGAAAAAAGTGAGGGTCGTAAGATCTGCTTCAAACTCGCCAAAATCTTCCGGAACTTCTGCGAGATTCACGAAAAATTTGTCTTTCTCGGCAATGACAGGAAATGAAGTTCCATCCAGTCCGGAGATCTCAGAAATATCAGTGAGCGACCATTTTCCGTTTTCAAAATGAGCGAAACCGGCAGCGAGGATTCGCTCACTGGTATGCTTGTCAGTGAAGTAATAAAGCTCAAGATCTTTCAGGAGAAGTTTATGGCGATCAAAGTATGAGAAGGATGCAAAGTAATTTTGGGATTTATACCAGAACTTACCACCCTCAAGTGAACTTCTCGTCAGATATTTTCCTTCGGACTTGCGACTTTTTTGAATCTCTTGCCGCTTCACCTTATTCGCCATCGGCTCAATAAAACCCAGGTTCACAAATTGAAGAGCTACAACTGAAAGTGCACAGGTACCGATGAGAACATAAATTCTTTTATACGAATAACCGGCAGCGAGAATTGCAATAAGCTCAGCGTGACCCTTGAGTTTGTTAAGAGAAAACAACGAAGCGACGAGACAGCAGATAGGAAACATTTTTCCCATGAGGTCAGGCATTTTTAAAAGATACTCAAGAAGAACGCGCGATGAATCTTTACCTTGAAGAAAGCCGTTAATGAGATCAGCAGTTGAAATAAGGAGAAACAAAATAGCAATAGCGCCAATCAGGGTTTTGAACCATTCTTTTATGAGAATGCGGGAAAGAATCATTTAAAGATTATAGTCCGGAGGACTGCTTTTGAAAACAAAACGAGAAGAGGACGGATAATCCATTTTCCCGTGAGGCCCGGAAGAGTTTTTCCTTCCCAACGTTCCACGGCGACAGAGGAATACTTATAGTAAAGGCGAACGAGCTCCTGACCGGTACGGTATTCGAGCATTAGATCCTTCAGTGCGCGAAAATCCTGGGTCACGGGATGCTGACCACCCATACAAAATGTGACCACATAGCATTTCTTTGATTGCACAAAAATCTGAAGATAAGCATTCCGGAAGATTTCACCATTCTTAAACTGAGTTTTTTTCAGATGCTTTCGCATGAGTTCAGAATTAATTACCTGAAATGGCTGATTCACGGAGAAAAGAACAAACTGATCTATACAGCGTTTGGATTCATCATGAAACTTGGGGACGGCATCGTACATTTTCGCCATCTCGAAGTAGATGTGACTTATCATAAGCATTTCGGTGACATCTTTTTTTGTGTCGAAATGTTGCGGCTTGATTGAGTAGATGTCCTGAACACCTTTTACTTCTGCCATCACCTGCATATAATCTGTAAATTTCCGGAGAGCACCGGCGAAATCTTTTACTTCGCGTGATTCGTTTCCAAAACGCGCGACAGTAATTCGCGTATCAAATTTGTGTTTGAGAAGAAGTCGCTTTTCGCGCTCTTCCCGAGCGGATCTTCCGGATTTGCTGGCCATGACCACTTATCGGAAAGACTTAGAATTTGATGATTGCCGAGAGCGAAGTATCGACCAGTTTTTCATCCTTGTAGACATAGGATTTCTTACCATAAAACTCGGTCATTTTCTGGGCAAACTCCACTCCGAATCGCGGGCCAATCCAACTGGCACCCCAACCGGTTCCCTTGGACTCCGTCATGTTCTCGTGAAATCTTCCTCCGCGGATAAAAAAATCACTGAAGATATTGATCTGGAGGGCCGCTCGCCACAGATAATTTTCAGAGAATGATTTCGTATATTGAGCACCAACATCGCCGATGACCACGAACCTTGTAGCCATTTGGTATTGAAATCCGGCCAAAAGTCTTTCCTCACCCGGAGTTGTGCGGGTTGTATCGGTAATCACTAAACCAACCGTCGTGGCTTCATCAACAATCTGGAGAATTCCCATACTCAGTTGATGGGAAGTCTGATGGCGGTCTCGGAATTGGGGGGGAAGACTATCCTGGAGAAAATTATAAGAAAAACCCATTGAGGTTTTTGGACCTAAGGGCCCGGCACCATGAAGGACGACCTTATCTCGCTTGAAGCTATTCTCCTTCTGAGTCAAATACGCCACGCCGCCCTTAACCCCACTGGAAGAGTCGGATATGAAGAGGCCTTGGGAGCGATTCTGCTTTGCGAAGCGATCATTATTCGTATCACGCAGGGTGTTTTTGTGCTGAAGATCAGTTGTGTAAGACTGATAGGACGCACTATTGCCTTCAAAAAAAGTAGAGGTCGCTGGATTTAATATGGCCGCTTCGGTAGAAAGAATGCTCGCAACACCGGCCCCGGCCGTAGAGTTCAAGCGGGTAGTTTGAAACTCCCTGATATTGGACGCAAAAGATGATTTTGAAACAAGAGTTCCCGCGACTGCAAGAAAAGTGAAAAATTTAAGTTTGGTCATAGTCAAAATGTAGAGAATATTTTTCTCTTAAACAAGGATATTTATGAGAATCAGAAAGGCCATTATTCCTATTGCCGGTAAGGGCACTCGCTTTCTTCCAGCGACCAAAGAAATCGCTAAAGAAATTATTCCGATAATTAATGTCCCGATGATTCATTATATCGTTAAAGAAGCTGTCGATGCCGGTATCGAGCAGGTGATTTTTGTTACGGCCTCCGGAAAATTCGCTGTGGAAGATTACTTCGACCGTAATCAGGAACTCGAAGCTTTTCTCGAGAGAAATAATAAAATGAAAGAACTCGAGCTCATCCGCAAGATCGGATCGATGGTCGATGTGACAAGTGTCCGCCAGAAAGAACAACTGGGCCTCGGCCATGCGGTTCTTTGTGCAAAAAGTATGATTGGTGACGAACCTTTCGCGGTTCTTCTCGGTGACGACATCGTCATCAACGATAATCCGGCAATCAAACAGCTGATGGATCTTTCTCTCCAGAACAATGGTGCTTCTGTCATTGGAGTCATGGAAGTTCCGAATGACCAGACTTCAAAATACGGGATTGTGAAAGGTGATATTGTTGATGAGAGAACACTTCGCATGACTGGCATGGTAGAAAAACCAAGACCAGAAGATGCTCCAACTAATCTTGCAACACCGGGAAGATATGTTCTTAGTCCTGAGATATTTGAGATCCTGGAAAAGATTCCGCGCGGAGCAGGAAACGAGTACCAGCTGACAGATGCGATCAGTGTTTTATGTCAGAAACGAGACGTATTTGCCTATAAGTTTGAAGGTGAACGTTTTGATACCGGTTCACTTCCGGGATATCTGGATGCAACAATTGATTTCGCTCTTAAAGATCCGGCCATTCGTGATACATTCGTAGCCTCTCTGAAATACAGGCTTAACAAACACGGTATCAAATTATGATTCGCGCTCTTTTTCTTCTGGTTCTTTTCTCGTCGAACGTCATGGCATTCGTGCCAACGATTGAATCTCTCTTTCGCCACGGCTCTAATGCAGACGTGACAGCAAATGGAGTCTCATTCACGATGGCGATTAAAAAACTAGTCCCTGGAGAAGAAGGAAAATCTCATCCAGATGCAAATGATTATTTCCGGATCTTTCTCACGAAAGGTACCGGGGACAACCTGAAAATTTCCCAGGCCCGCTATCGCGACAATACTTTTTCAGAAGGTTCATTAGAACATAAAATTTATTATTCCACTTTTTCGCCCTACACACTTAAACCATCGATTGAGCAAATGGAGAAGGGTGTGTTCTACGCACTCGTGCATTCACTCGCTTATAACAATGGGTCGCACATGGTGAATTATCTGAAGTCACTGGGAGTTCCGGTGAAACTCAATAACGATCTTATTAATCGTGAAAAGATTGAATATCTTGCAAGCTATAAGCGATATCTTGTTACGATCAACCAGGACAAAGGCGCTAAAAAATCGGAAGTAAATCCACTTCGCCCTGAAGACGCTGCTGCCCGGGAGAGAGTGGAAGCAGTGATGGATGAATCCATGTACGTTGACACAAAACAGGTGAAGCTCGCCAAGGAAGAAGGCGACATGGCCTGGTTTGCAGAAGCAGGACCATTCACAGCGGTCTTTGCTTACAACACCCGCGATGTCATGAAGGTTGTATTTAAATCTGCTGCCGGCGAAATGGAAATCCACTGCCGAAACTATGGCCTCCTGAATGGTACGCATCGTTTTCCAAAAACAATGCTTATCCGTGATTTCAGTGGTGACAATTACCAGGTGGATGTCACAGATCTTCGTCACTACGTTGAAAGAGAAGATGATATCGTTCGTCGCCTGAAGAAATGGGACACAATTCTTAAAGGCAAAGAAAGCCTGTTAACTCGTCCGGATTTTCTTCTCTGATGAAAGTCGCCCGGGTCGCAGTCAATTTCCCTTTGAAAAACAAAGGGCTTCTCTATCACTATGAGGGTGAGCTTACCCGCGGCCAGGTGGTTGAGGTACCTCTGGGAAAGAGAAAAGAAATTGGGTGCGTTCTCGCAACTGACGAGAGTCAATCTGACGAATATAAGAATACTCCCATCGATAAAATCAAAACTATTCTGAATCTGGTTTCTGAATGGAAGCTCCAGGAAAATGAATTAGAGCTATTTGAATGGATGGCAGGTTATTATCACTATAGTCTGGGCCAGCTCATCTTTGATTGTCTTCCCAATCATCTGAAGCGTCCTCGTGCTCTTGATGTTGTTCAAGGTGAAGGAAGAGAACTGGAGTTTGTTCCGAACCCGGTTCAAAAAACAATTATTGAAAGTATCCGCGAAGGTCTTCACTCTTACGGCCGCTCGCTCGTCCATGGAGTCACTGGAAGTGGCAAGACGATCGTTTATCTGGATCTCATCAAGGCAACTCTAGAGAAGGGCAAATCGGTTCTCTTTTTATTGCCTGAGATTAATCTTACGCCTCAGTTTATTTCAACATTCGCAAAATATATTTCTGCGCCTATTTACTCTTATCATTCTGAGCTCGCCGATTCTCAGAAATATCAGATCTGGCAGATGGCACGAACACTCGAAACGCCATGTCTGCTTATGGGGGTTAGAAGTTCAGTTTTCATTCCGCTAAAAAACCTGGGTTTGATTGTCATCGATGAAGAGCATGATACATCCTACAAGCAGGATGATCGATGTCCTTATAATGCCCGCGATGTTGCATCTAAGAAGGCGCAACTTTTAAGCATTCCACTGGTCATGGGTTCAGCGACTCCAAGTCTCGAGACATATGCTCAGTTTCACGCACAGAATTCCAAGGGACATTTGTTTGAGATGAAAGATCGCGCCGGAGAAGCTTATCTGCCGGCAATTGAGCTCATCGATGCGCGTGATAAAACAATGAAGGAAGATGATACCTGGCCCATCGTCAGAACATCTCTCGATACAATCAGGTCATCACTTGCAAAGGGTGATCAGGTCATTGTGTTTGTGAATCGTCTGGGATTTGCGAATTACATTCAGTGCCGCGCATGTGGGCACCAGTTTAATTGTCCAAATTGTTCCATCACACTTCGATATTACAAAAAGAAAAACCTCCTCGCTTGTCACCACTGCGAGTTTAAGGACGATGTGCCTTCACAGTGCCCTGAATGCGGATCACTTACGATGGTTCAAAAAGGTTTCGGAACCGAGAAAGTGCAGGAAGTTCTTCAGAAAGTTTTTCCAAACAAGAAGATTGAGAGATTTGATCGTGAAGAAATTAAAAACTTCACCCAGCTTGAGAAACGGCTGAATGATTTTCATGAAGGAAAGATCGACATCATGGTGGGTACGCAGATGCTTTCCAAGGGTCACAACTTTGAAAAGGTGAAACTTGTACTCATACTTGGAATTGATAGTCAGCTCAACTTTCCTGATTTCAGATCTCAGGAAAGAGTTTATCAGACACTCACTCAGGTCTCAGGACGTGCAGGAAGATATTCGAAAGACGGAAAAGTTCTCATCCAGACTTTAAATCCAGAGAGCTCTCTTTTTCAGATGGTGAAAGCGCATTCGTTTCATGATTTCTATAAAGCAGAATTACAAATCCGCGAGCTTTGTGATTGCCCCCCTTATAAAAGACTCGCGATGATTCATTTTTCTTCACGCTTTCAGGACAGGCTGGTTGATCACGTGACGGAAAATATCGGGCCCATGATCCGGAAACTTATCCAGGATCATTTCGGAGAAGTAACAATCCTCGGACCTCGTCCGGCCCATATCGAAAAGAAATCCAACCAATTTACATGGTCAATCCTGCTCAAGTCACAGGACCTGTCCCAGCTCCACAACCTTTTGAAATCCTTTGAGCTCAACTATAAGACCATGGCATCGGTGTCTTATAAGATCGATGTGGACCCCTATACTTTGATCTAAATTCTAAAGTTTTCATGCATTTACTCCGAACTGAAGCTGAAGACCGAAACTTAGTTTGAGGATGATTATGAAAATTTTCCCATTAGTCGTGCTGTCGATTTTTGCTATTCCTGCTCACGCGGAAGGCCTTTTATCATCTCTTGAGCGGCATCAATCGAGTTTGCCTGCAGCTCCGGGTGTGAGTATTCCGAAGTCTCCGACAGGAGTGACATCTCCTACGGTAAGACCTTCTGAAACTAATTCTCAATGTACTGAGAGCAGACAAGCTTCTCTTCCACTGAAATATCTCACTGGTCTCATCCTTCAAAAAGATGCCCAGCTAAATATCGACGCTCAACCAGCAGCGGGAACACTTACAATATCATCACCAGCAAAAATGATTGGTAACTGTAACTCGATGCTCGAGTGGAATGTGCGTGAGAATGAAGTTGATGGAAGTAAGGTATATGCTGTTGAAGTAATTTTCAAAGACGGTGATTCTTGTCCGGCAACAGTCACAGATGCCGGTGATAAAAAATGTTTCCGCCTGACAAAGGTTGGAGCAGATGGACTTCCTTCTTTTGAAGTTAAGCCTTTCAGTAACGACATCCAGGGTTTTCAGAAGTGTCTTGAAACTTCTGGTGTCGTGGGTGCTGACGGCAGAATTAATGAAGCTGGAATTTTTAAACAACCTGTTTCTCAAACGTTTTCCGGAATCGATGAAACTGGAAAACTATTCTTCCTATCTCATGGCCCGGTATCATCACAAATCGATGCGCGTTTTGGTCTTGAGCGCGTGAACGGTTGTGATGTCTATGAAAAAATTCATCCGACCATCGGCATGGTTTATTCCTCTGCAGATCTACAAAGAAACCGTCTTGCCTCAGAAGCAGATGGCCTCAGAAATTGTCAGCCTAATGAGTACCAGCGTCTTGTGGATTTCATTGAACGTAATAATTATGAAGGTGACCTTGCAGCGATCAGAGATACTCTGATCCTTCAGGCGGCCCAGGCAACAGCTAAGAAAATTGCTGAGAACAAAGAACTCACTGAAGACGATCTCAAAGTCATTGCTGACTTCGAGCGCTTTATTGTTGAGCCGAAAAGAAAACAAGTTGCTGATCAGTTTGTGGCACTTGAAAATCTTGAAGGCACAGAACTTCAGGCTGGTCGCGCCCGCCTCCAGACTCTTCGTAATGAACTACAAGCATTCGGAAAAGCTCCATACTTCCAGAAAGTTCATGTTGATAAACTTCTCGCGAAGGGAATGTTTGGTGATGCAGAAAGAATGGAAGGGATTCGTATCGCAGTTGCTGAAGGTGCGAAGGTCGGAACGACTGTAAGTGGTGTTACGGTATCTCCTGACATTGCTCGCGTAAGAATCGCCAATGCACGTGGCGAACTTGCTAATAAAATTGTCGCTGCTCGTGAGAACTACGACATCCGTACAGGTGTAACAACCGGTATGGCGCAATCATATGTTGATCTTGCAAATGCAATGAACAGAAATATTGAACGTCGCACGCAGAATTACGGTCAGGAAATTCAGAGCGAGTACGCCCGCATTCAGCCAGGTGGACATTGCTACAAATACTTCCGTAATACTCAGAAATGTATTCAGGATTCAATGCAGAGAATTCAGGAGCTTCAGGCTTCTCTCCAGCACTATAACAAAATCGATCTTGAGCGATCTCAGGAATATTCTCAGAAAGCTCAGGAGTACTCTGCTCTTGAAAGTGAAGGCCGTCGCTATGTGGCCGCTCAGAGTGGTGAAGAAGTTCCCCGTGACCAGCCAGTTGATACAACTGTTGTTCCAGCAAGAACTGATGCAACTTCACAGGTTCCTGGTCAGCAAGTTCCAGGCGGACAGCAGTCAATGATGCCTCCGTGGATGATGAATCAGACTCAGCCTTACGGTAATCAGACGATGATGAATATGCAGCAGAACCCATATGCAGGAATGTATGGTCAGCAGAACTCAGGTGCCATGGGGCAAGCTGGATTCCAGGCCGGATTCGGTTATCAGGGAACTATGGGACAGAACTTTATGGGTCAGCAGCAACCACAATACGGTGCTGTCGGAATGAACTGGCTCCAAATGGGTCAGGGCCTGGGCGGACAACAGATGTATGGTCAGCAGCAGCCAATGTTTGGTCAACAGTTCGGACAAAATCCGATGATGGGTTCACCATATGGTCAGATGTACGCGCAATCACCTTATATGCAGCAGCCTGGTGGAATGGGGATGGGCATGGGTCAGCAACCGGCCTGGATGAATCAGGGTTACAGTTATCCAAATTTGTACGGAAGATAATAAGATAAAAAAAGCCCCTCTTACGAGGGGCTTTTTTTTTGTAATTAGAATTCCAGAGTTGCTCTTAAACCACCACCGTGGACATTCTGCAGATCAATTTCAGTTGCCGCATTATTGTCATAAGCATAGTAATCGCCCACGACCCAGTATCCATAGTAACCGCTGATAGTAACATTTGGATTCCAGCGGTAATCGAAACCGAAATCAACTTCATAACCGTAATCATCTTTCTGCTCTTCGGTAGAAGCAAAAGCATAGTTCTCTTCATGATGATAAGCTTGTGAATTCGCCTTAGCCGTCTTCATCGCATTTGCCATGATGAGAGCACCTTTCCATGTCCACTTGTCTGTTTTGTAATTACCGTGGATCTTGAAAAACTTAGCGTTAGTAATTGAAGAGTCGAAAATTGATTTTCCACCCTGATTAAACGCCGGGTAGTTATAGCGGAACATGAGATCTGCTACATGATAGTTAGGATGTAGATACAGCGCCTCAAATTTATTTGAGCCTCCATTATCACCATCAACTTGTCCTACGTTTGCTCCAATATCCCATTTCGGGTTGAGATCATATTTAAATTCTGCAATGTATGCGTTCGCAGAAATACGAGAATTCTGTCCTGCCGTATACACTTGTCCGTAGTCACCCGACTGAAGTGAAGCTTCAACTGCAACCTTGAACTTGTTCCATTTTTTTGAAATGAAAGGTTCGATGACAGTCACTTCTGTTTTTCCGAGATCAGTCGGAGAATTCGCTCCTCCTGCTGTTGTGTTATAGAGTGAGCTCTTGGCCTCAGAGAATCTTTTTCCATAAAGAACGCTCACAATGAGATCGCGAGCCTTATTATCATACTTAGCAGCGATACCTGTCTCGCGAACATCCATGGCACCGGATGGTCGAGCACCATCAGGTCTGGCTGCATTGTTGTCATCATAAGTAGAAATTTTTGCGTAATAAGGAGTCACGCTGAAGTTACCGATCTTCATTTCCGCATCAATACCATCGTACATGGTGAAGAAACGATCCCAAGGATCATTACCGCCATCAAATACAATTCCCATTCCGTAATTTCTCGACATACGACCAATGCGGATAAGGGCGGTATCAGCATAGAGTTCCATGTACATTTGATTGACGTTAAGACCCGATCTCTGCGCAGGTGAAGCAAAGAAATAAGATCCTCCGGTACCATCCTGGCCATTAGTCGCTTCATCACCAGCAAATCCTCCGCGGATATATCCAGAAGAAAATTCACCCTTGAGAGTTACACCATCGTTAACAATGATTTGAGGATTGAGTTTAAAAATGTATGTCTGGAAAGTGGCGCCACAGTCGCCATCGATTCCCTGGGTACCAGGATTTAAACGAACATCGCTTCCGGCGTTGAAGTTCGTAATATCATCTTTGGTCCGGCATGTATTATTCAAGAGGTGAGTATCGACACCGAAGACACCGGTCCAGTCGATCGGAAGGGCCAAGGCCGAATTGATGCTCAGTGCAGAAACCAGAGCAATAATAACGTATGGAAACCTTTTTGCGGTCACGAGGACTCCCTATGGATGACGTTGGAAATTGTTTATCAAAACTATAAGAAATCCCTTCTGATGTGTCCAATATTCCTCATAAAAAAGGCTGAGTTCACCTTGCGGATGTCTTGCTAAAGATGATGAACTAATCTATATTTCTTTGAACGAAAAAGTATCTGTAGGGGTGTCGACAAGTGGTAAGTCAGCAGATTTTGATTCTGCCATACGCAGGTTCGAACCCTGCCACCCCTACCACCTTCCCAAGGAGATTCTGAGTGATGAGACGAATAGTCCTAGTCTCTGGTACCTCCAACCCCCACCTCTCGAAGAAGATTTCCGAATTCCTAGATGTACCCCTTGTTAATCCCCAGTTGAGAAGATTCGCTAACGGCGAAATATATTGTGAGATTGAAAAAAACGTCCGAGGTGCTGATGTTTTTGTGATCCAGTCGACTTGTACTCCGGTTAACGAAAGTCTTATGGAGCTCCTCATCATAGTGGACGCTCTGAAACGCGCTTCAGCAAATTCCATCACAGCAGTCGTTCCTCACTACGGATACTCTCGCCAGGATCGCAAGAGTTCACCAAGAACTCCGATCACAGCAAAACTCGTTGCCGATATGATCACCGTCGCTGGTGCTTCAAGAGTTGTGACAATGGATCTCCACGCTGGTCAGATCCAGGGCTTCTTCAATATTCCTTTCGATAATATTTTTGCTTCACCAGTAATCCTCGAATGGGTTCAAAAAAATCTCGATCCGAAAAACCTCATCACTGTTTCACCGGACGCCGGTGGTGTTGAGCGTGTTCGTTACTACGCTAAGAGAATGAACGCTGACCTCGCACTCATTGATAAACGCAGAACTGGTCCAAACGTCGCTGAAGCCATGAACGTGATCGGAGATGTTGCTGGCAAAGACTGTATTATCATCGATGACATGATCGATACTGCCGGAACTCTCGTTCAGGCCGCGAAGGCCCTTCGTAAAAATGGTGCTAAAAAAATCTACGCAGCTGCCACACATCCTGTTTTCTCTGATCCTGCTATCCAGCGAATTGCTGAATGTGAGGAACTTGAAGCAGTGATCGTGACAGATACAATTCCTCTTTCGGATGCTGCGAGAAAGTGCGAAAAAATTAAAATCGTCACAGTTGCAGACATCCTGGCAAAAGCGATTCACCGGACATTCAATCATGATTCGGTAAGCTCGCTTTTCATCTAGCGTGTTCCAGCTCGTTGTTGGCGTAGGTAATCCTGGTTCAGAATACGCTCAGACGAGACACAATATTGCATGGATGCTTCTCCAATCTTCACCTGCATTTCGAAACTCTAACTGGAAATCAAAATTTAAAGGCGTGTACGCTGAGGCCAATCATCAAGGCCTTAAGTTCTGGGGGCTGATGCCTCAGACTTTTATGAATCTTTCCGGAGAGTCCGTTCAACCGATGTCCGCTTTTTTCAAGATTCCCCCAGAGCAAATTCTGGTGATTCACGACGAGCTCGATATTCCTTTCGGGCAGGTCCACTTCAAGATGGGGGGAGGACTTGCAGGACATAACGGACTGAAATCCATTGCCGCCTGCCTAGGTACTGAGAATTTTGGGCGTATGAGAGTGGGAATAGGACGTCCTGTTCATGGTGATGTCTCGGGTTGGGTTTTGAGTCCCTTTTCGAAGGAAGAGCAGGTACAATTGCCGCTTCTTCTGGAGAAACTGAATGACCCGATGCTTTCCGCTGTGGTAGATGGAATGAGCAAAGTCGGAATTTATAATAAGAAAAATCTTTTAGCGTAAGAGGTCTCTATGGGTATGAATTGTGGAATCGTGGGTTTACCAAACGTAGGTAAGTCGACAATTTTCTCGGCACTGACATCAGCACCAGCTGAAGCAGCTAACTATCCATTCTGTACCATCGAACCAAACGTTGGTGTTGTCCACGTTCCGGATGATCGTCTCCAAAAGATTGCTGGTATCGTTAAGCCAAATAAAATCATTCCTGCCATTACTGAGTTCGTAGATATTGCCGGTCTCGTGAAAGGTGCTTCAAAAGGTGAAGGCCTTGGTAACCAATTTCTCGGTCACATCCGTCAGGTCGGAGCAATTTGCCATGTGGTTCGTTGCTTTGAAGATAACGACATTATTCACGTTGCCGGTAAAGTTGATCCGGTCTCAGACATCGAAGTAATTAACATTGAATTAGCTCTCGCAGATCTTGAATCCGTGATGAAGCGTATTCAGACTCTTGATAAATATCTCAAGTCTCAGGATAAAAAAATTCAGGAAAAGGCGAAGATCTCTAAGCCGGTTCTTGATCGCCTGGTGAAAGCTCTGGAAGAAGGATTACCAGCTCGTTCACTTCCGCTCGATGCTGATGAAATTGAAGCTATTTCAGATCTTCACCTCATTACCATGAAGAAAATGCTCTACGTTTGTAACGTAGATGAGGCCAATGTTAAGTCTGAAAATGATCACGTAAAGAAAGTAAGAGAGATTGCCGCGAAAGAAGGGTCACAAGTGATCACGATTTGCGGAAAGATTGAATCAGAAATCGCTGCTCTCGAAACAGCTGAAGAGAAAGCAGAATTCCTGAAAGATATTGGTATCGAAGAATCAGGTCTCACGAAAATGATTCGTGAAGGTTACAAGATGCTCGACATGTACACTTACTTCACCGCCGGTGTGCAGGAAGTACGTGCATGGACTTTCCCGAAGGGCGCTAAAGCTCCTCAAGCTGCCGGTGTGATTCATACTGACTTCGAACGTGGATTCATTAAGGCAGAAGTTTATCACTGCAATGATCTGTTCGCGCTTGGTTCAGAAGGTAAAGTGAAAGAGGCCGGAAAATTCCGCATGGAAGGCAAGGAATACGAAGTAAAAGACGGTGACGTCATCCACTTCAAGTTTAACGTTTAATTTCGTCGATAATATTCCATTTTCTTCGTCACTCTCGAAGCTCCTACTTTGCGACGTACTAAACGTACGTCTCAGTCAGAGCTTCTCAGTTCCTTGAAACTGAAACATTCTCGCCAAAATTACTTCAAACTAGTTCAGTGGTATTACTTGTTAAAGCCGAGATGGATGTCAAAGAGCTTATTCGCTTCTTTGGCATCCGCCAGCTGCGGCTTATCACCCTCTAATAGAATTTTGTAGAAGTAGATATTACGGAAGATAAGCTTCACGTAGTTTCTGGTTTCGAGGAAGGGAATGGCCTCGATGTTCTTGAGAATAGTTTCATCTGTATCGAAGTAAAGATTCTTCCAGCGTTCTACGCGCGATTCTCCGGCATTATAAGCACCCAGCACATACACCAGATTTCCATCATACCGCTTAAGTAGATTCTTGAAGTACTTTGTACCAAGCTCAATATTAATATCCGGATCAGCGAGATGCTTTTCACGAACGGAGCGCTTCATTCTCTTGGCAGTTGTTGGCATAATCTGCATGAGGCCTCGAGCTCCAACTGGAGAGCGCGCCAATGGATTGAAGACTGATTCCTGACGGATGAGAGAGAGGACAATAATAGGATCAAGAGTGTCGTTCTTGAGGGCTTTTTTCAAGTCTTCCAAAAATGGGATTGGATAAAGAACTTCCAAAAGCTCGCGATTGAAAACCACTTCGCCCTTATCCAGAACCTGATAGAGATACCGGAACGTGGCCAGATAGTTTTGGGACTCCTGGATAATACGGCCATTCAAAAGATGAAGTTCTGACTTCACGAAAGGCTGCTTATCAGAAGGATGCTTCACAATGTAGTTAGGCATACTGTGGCGACTGAGGCGCTTTAGTTCAAGCTCCATCATTCTCTGGTTATCAATTTTGGCCCAGGCGCGTAGGCGGATAAGCGAAGAAAGATAATCCTGATCCAGCTCAATTTTTTTCACATCAAGAGCAGGGCTTCTTACTGCGCGCTCGGAATAAAACTTTGCCACTTTAGAGTCTGGTTTTAAGACAGAAATTTTCTTGGAAGACATTATGCCGTAATAACTTAAGGGATTTCGCTGGATGATGTTTTCGTATATTTCGATGGCATCATCTTTTTTTCCGGTTTCTTCCAAGGAGTACGCAACCCAGAAACGAAGACGTGGATCAATAATGTCTTTTGGCTTTCGCAGAAGATTATAAGTTTCAGCAAGCTTAAGGGCATCTTTCCATTCATTGGTAGAGAGCCAGGTCCAGAGATAAAAGAAAAGTGCATCTTCCTGGATTTCTTTATTGTTCTTTCTCACGATGAACTTAAAGATGTCGCGCGAGAGATCCTTGAATCCGGCCCGGAAGACTGCTTTAGCAAAATCATTGAGACGAGAAAGACAAAGACCTATCGGGAGATGATCCTGATTCAGATCGATATAGTTTTTAAGAAATTTGTAATGCTCCTGAATTTTGTCATCAGTCGGTTTGCTGTCAATCGCCCGATAACCCATCTCAATTAACTTTCCGTATTCAGCGTAAAAGACATTCTGGTGCTGCAGGGGATTGAATCCTTTTTCCTGAATGAGCTTTGTGATCTGTTCGTTAATTAAAATATCTTTCAGAACATCATGAGAGGGAACGATCTGGTGCTGAACACTATACGAAGTAACATCCTGGGAGATTTTTCTCAGCACTTCCGGATGAGCAGCTTGTGACTGGATAAAAAAAGCAAAATCCTTACGATTCTTTTTGGTTAGAAAGAATTTCAGGTGCTCCTGAATAAAAATTGATGATTCTTCAGGAATGAACTTGTTTTTGTCGATATCGCGGTTGATAGCATGAAGTGCGCGCTCTCTGCAATAGTTGCCGGCCACTCGCTCGAGCACTCTTTCCAGGGAGAGTTCCTGCTTTCTCGAAACATACTGACGGCAATGAGTGATGAGGTCTTTATGACTGGAAATTTTGGATATAAGAAGAATTGATTCGAGCCAGGGAACAAACATGATGAAGTGTTGAGATTTCGATGCCTCACGAATGACCTTTAAAAAAACATCCTGACTGACGTAACCCTTCTCGGTGAGTTTCATCGTGTTTATCATGTGCTCACCAATGATGTGGTCAGCACGAGTGAGATTAATCTTTTCTGCTGGAACGAGCGAGGCTGAGTTAGCGAGACTGGCCTCAGCGCTGACTGAGCTTATGAATAATAAAATGGAGAGGAGAAATTTCATTGAACCCGTTCTACTCACCCCTCATGGATGAATAGAAAAAATTATAGCACCAACAGGAGAATTGAACAGAGAATCAATATTCCTTTTTATAGCGGGAACTGATGTCTTTCAGGCGGCGTGCGATTTCATTGAGAACTGGTTTTTTATCGTCTGGAATTACCAGCGCAAGATTGTCGACGTAAGCGGCAACTTCCTGAACATATTTAAAATCAGCTTCCTGATTTGAGACAACCCAATCAAGAAACAAACTGACTTCCTCAGCTACGTCCGTAAAGTTGTCACCTGTTCTGAATTCCAGGGGAGTTACCGGATCTCCCTCGCGAATGTGGAGAAGATGGTTTTTTAATTTATAAAGGGGCCCTGCTACTTTATGCGTGAGGAAAATTGAAATTAGCACCACGAGTGCGGTTAGAAGAAACTGGAAGGGGATGAGAAAGAACAGAAAGCTTTTGGCAGCTTCACTAACTCCCAGCTTCGTCAGGGCATATTGATCGCCCAGATCGGCGATAAAATCAAAAACTACAAAGGCATAGATAAGACTTCCGGTGAGAAATATCGCCGAGACAACGATACTGAATCGAAGCTGGAACTTAGGATCAATCAGAAAGGTCGAGCGTTTATAGAATGCCAAATGCTTTGTCCTGTTCAAGTGTTTCCATACATCATAAAATGAACTCGTAAATTCATCCATACGGAAATAATCCACTTATTTCCCACCATAACAGTCAGGTTTTATGTCAGATCAAATTCGCCAGCGCCTTTCCACCATATCTAACCCGGCCACGGGGAAAACCTTTGACGAGGAAAAACGCTGGCAACATGTCGGGATGGAAGGAGACAAACTCGTCATCCAGTACAATCGGGATGGGATCTCCCCGACTGAGAAGCGCCAGGTGGAAATGCAGATTATGGAGGCACTCGACGGAACTGTCGGTGTTGAGAATATCATGGTGAAGACGACCTCTTCCCAATCACAGGATGTCTTTAAGGCCCTGGATAATGCTCCCACTAAGAAAGTAGAAGAAACTGCTCCCGCTCAGATCAAAACCGGTCACGGTACTGTGGGTAACAAAAAGCCCGTTCCGGGTGTTGGGAAAATTATAGCTATCGGTTCAGGAAAGGGTGGAGTGGGGAAATCCACATTCACTGCCAACCTGGCCCTCGCCCTTAAACGGCAGGGTCATTCAGTGGGTATTATCGATGCTGATATCTACGGACCATCACTTCCGATGCTTTTCGGAAAAAGAGAAGAGAAGCCACGCTCAAATTCTGAGAAAAAAATTATTCCCGTAGATGCTTATGGAATCCGCTTCATGAGCTTTGGCTTTTTTATCAATGAAAGTGATCCGGTCATCTGGCGTGGTCCAATGCTCGGGGGAGTATTAAATCAATTCCTCTTCGACGTTGACTGGACCGGCACTGACTATCTCCTTATCGATCTTCCCCCGGGAACTGGTGATATCCAGCTCTCCATGATCCAGAATGCGCATGTCGATGGTGCTATTATCATTTCGACTCCGCAGGATGTAGCTCTTCTTGATGCCAAGAAAGGTCTCGAGATGTTCCGCAAAATGAACCTTCCGATTATTGGAATGGTTGAGAACATGAGCTCATTTATCTGCGATGGCTGCGGGAAAACTCATTACATTTTTGGTAAGGGCGGAGTTGAAGAAGCCGTTGCCCAGCTTAATACGAAACTTATCGGTTCTATTCCTCTCGAAATCAGCCTTCGCACTGGTTCAGACGAGGGTGTTCCTTATATGAGTAATGAAAGTTTCTCCGGACGGATTGTCTGGGATGCCTTTATGGAAACTGCGAATAATGTTACAGGTTATTTTGGCGGGATTACTCCGGGCCAGAAACCAGGAATGATTTCCCGATTGTTCGGACTCAACAAGTAGGAACGATGGATACCAAGCTTTTTTCAGTCATTGATGATCAGGTTTCAGTACAGTTCACCGGCAAGGTGAACATACTTTCAAATTTCAATCGTCAATTTCTGGGACATATTCTTTTCCGACAGGGAAAAATTGTGGACGCACTCTTCAATGGGATTTTAGGAGAAAAAGCTCTCTATCATCTTTTTATCCAGGAATTTTCACTCCAGTCTTTTGAGTATGTGGTGGAGCCGGAAGTGGTTGATGAAAATATCATCGGCTTTTTGTTCGGAACTCAGGAACTGAAAGAGAGAATGGCCGATTCACTTAAGCTTTATCAGCAGTCTCTCAAGATGAAGCCACCTGAGAATGTTAAAATTGTCATCGACCCTGATTTCATCGAGGACTCACTCCCGGTCACCTCTCAGGAGTTCGAAGTCCTCTGTACTTTGACCGAATGGCATACTTCCTATGACATCTATCAGCACTGCCCACTCTTAGACCATGAAATCACGATGGCTTTGGTGGGACTCCGCAAAAAAAATGCCCTCAAGATTCTTGCTACGAAAAACAATCCCTGATGACCCGCGAGTGAAAAAGCGCTAAAATTACCCCACTTCACAGGGGAATTTATGAAATCACAAAAGCAGAATCAGGGTGACCTGAAAGAGATCACCGTAAAAATCGAGAAGAAGGTCGTTGAAGATCTCGAGCTCATGGCCAAGAACACGAATATTCCGGTAGCGGATCTCGTAGTTATCGCGCTTAAGCGTTTCCGTTCATCTCACACCGATTACCTGAAACAGACTCCAATGACTGAGTAGGCTTTTGCCTCTGTCCCGGGTGTCTAAAGTTTAGACACCCGGACTGTTTTCTCATGCTCTGAAAATTTCCCTCTCTGTCTAACTTCTATACACCCGTCACGATATCTTCAGAATTTCCCCCAGACCCATTTCACTTTCACCTATTTAGCTGACTAGTTTTTGGCACTCACCTTGCTCAACCTTTGAGCATCAGGGGTTACTCTATGAATTGGTTATATAAGAAACGGATGTTGTCTTTCCTGGCAATGCTCTTCTTTGTTGTGACAGGCACATATAATGCCATCGTCATCAGCTCAGAATCGCATCTTAACGGAGCAGACATGCGCTTTGTGAAAAGGCTCGACGAGCTCAATGGAATTATTGAGCCAGGTCGATTAGTCGCAACCGGAGTGAACTGGCAGAAGCTTGGGCCCACTCAAACGGTTTCCCAAAATGCTTTTCAAGCTCCTGTCGTACAGACAGTTAGTACAGTCGCTTCATCTTCAGGAGATGCAGGACCAGTTCAGGAAGCTCCAGGTGCAGCTGTTACTGAAGAACTTAACCTGAACCTTATTGAAGTTATTAATCCTAAGAAATGGCAGAATGGCCTGCCAGCTGATCAGTATAGTGGAAGTCTCGCAACTTCAAATGGTGCCATTGATAGTCTGAACGTCTCACTTCCCAATGGTGAAGGTATGACGGTGTCTTTCTCTGAAATGAATGGAAATGTATTCGAGTACGATATTGACGGACAAGTCTATAGCGGGATGCTTTATCAGGTAGACCAGACTTCTTACATGGTAACTCTTACGAATGGTCCTCTTGAAGGAACACGCTTGCGCTTCGTCGGTGAACCAACCCAGGAGCAGGTCGCTGCTACTGAGCAGATTCAAACAGGAAATGTCGGCAGTGATGAATATGGAAATCCGGGAGAGCAGGTCGAAACAGTTCAGGCCCAGGCAGAAGAAGCACCTCCGGTAGAGGCCCAACCAGCACCAGAACAGATGGTGAATATGGAACAACCAGTGGAGCAACCCGAAGTTGATCCCAATGCCCAGGCGATGGTGCCTGTGGATCCCGATGCTCAATTCCAGCAGCAGGGAGCTCAACTCTTTCAGCAAGAAAATAACGGATAAATAAAAAAGGCTCCTTACGGAGCCTTTTTCATTTCTTACTTACCTAATAACTTTTTAAACTCTTCCGTCATGATCGGAACGATCTGGAAAAGATCTCCCACGATTCCATAATCGGCCTTCGTGAAGATCGGAGCATCCGGATCAGAGTTGATGGCAACAATCACTTTCGAAGTTCTCATACCAGCAAGATGCTGAATGGCACCTGAAACACCACAAGCAATATAAAGTGAAGGAGCAACTGTCTTACCAGTTTGTCCTACCTGCATAGCGTGTGGAGCAAATCCTGAATCAACAGCAGCGCGAGATGCACCAACAGTGGCACCAATCACATCGGCCATCTGCTCGAGGATCTTGAAGTTTTCAGCATTCTTCATCGCACGTCCACCTGTCACGATGATATTTGCTTCAGTCAGATCCACTTTCGTAGATGCAGCTTTGATAATGTCTTTGATCGCTGCACGGATATCACCAGCGTTAGCATTAACATCAGAAGCAGTCCCTGCACCAGCAGTAGGACTTGCAGTCATACCAAGAGCGTTCGGACGAATAGAAACAAAGTGTGGCTTAGGACCTGTTAGCTCGACCTTGGCCAGGCATTTCCCCGCAAAAAGGGGACGAGTACCAGCGAAGTTTCCGCCTTCGAAAACAAAATTTACAACGTCGGAAGCAAGTCCGGCATTGAACTTGGTAGCAAGTCTTGGAAGAAGATCTTTCCCCATAGAAGTTGCTCCACCGAAAACATAGTCGTAGTTCTTTGACTTAATAAACTCAGAAAGTGCGTTTGCATATCCTTCCGGAGAGTACTTATCGAGGTTTGAACCTTGAAGTTTGTGAACATTCTGAGCACCATTCTTTGCGAGCTCAGCTACCTGGTCAGCACCAAGGTCACCAATCACGGCGACATCAGCTGATTGACCTGCCAGTTTCCCGAGGATTTCAAGAGTCACGGGCTTAACTTTGCCGTCGTGAACTTCAGTAAAGACTAATACATTGGCCATATATAATTCCTTTTAAACTTATAAAACTTTAGCTTCAGTTCTGAGAAGACCCACAACCTGTGCGACAACTTCTTTCTGCTTAGCTGCGTCTGTTGCATCGAACTTCTTCCCGGCTGGTTTTTCTGGTGGAAGTTTGAATTGCGAATATTTCACACGGCGATCAGCATCTGAAACTCCAACATCACCGAGTGAATACTGGGCCATCGGCTTTTTCTTCGCTTTCATGATTCCCGGAAGAGAAGCATATCTTGGAGTGTTGAGACCTTTGTTACACGCGAGAACACATGGTGTGCTCATCTCGTAAAGTTCAAGAGCTCCACCTTCAACTTCGCGCTTAACTTTGACAGCCGTACCGGCGAGCTCAAATCCTACAATCACAGTGACAGAAGGAAGATTCATCATTTCAGCGAGAACTTGTGGAACCTGAAGAGCGTCATCATCGATGGCTTGTTTTCCCATGAGAACGAGATCTGGTTTCTTGCCGGTCTTTTCAACAGCACCCTTGAGGGCCTTCGCAATTGAATAAGAATCGAGATTGTCTCCTGCCTCAACGAGAATTGCATCGTCAGCACCCATCGCCATTGCTGTACGAAGAGCTTCAGTATCTTTTACTGAACCAACACGAACAACAGTTACGTTGGCGGCCGGGTTAGATTGCTTAACAAGGAGAGCTTGCTCTACAGCAAATTCATCATAAGGATTCATGATCCACTTGATTGAAGATGTTTCAATGAAGCTTCCATCGGCAGTTGGCACGATTTTGGTTTCGGTATCTGGAACCTGTTTAACACAAACAAAAATATTCATATTGCTCCTTCAGCTAACTATTTAAGTAATTCTCGGGCCATCACGAGCCGCTGGATCTGGGATGTACCTTCGTAAATCTGGATGAGCTTGGCGTCTCGCATGAGTTTCTCAACGGGGTACTCTTTGCTGTACCCGTAACCACCATAAATTTGTACTGCATCCGTCGTAATTTGCATACAGGAGTCAGAGGCAAAAGCTTTTGCATAAGAGGCGATTTCGGTATTCCGAACACCCTGATCACACATCCATGCTGCTTTGTGCACGAGGAGGCGTGACGCTTCCACTTTCATTCCCATTTCAGCAATCATAAACTGGATTGCCTGATGTTTGGCGATAGGCACACCAAATTGCTGGCGCTCTTTAGCATAGCTGATAGAGAGATCGAGAGCTCTTTGCGCCCCACCGACAGCTGATGAAGCCACTAATGGCCGTGAATGATCAAGAGTGCTCATGGCGATTGCCCAGCCCTCTCCTGGTTTACCCAGCATATTTTCTTTCGGAACTTTGACGTTTTGAAATTTGACTGCGCGGGTGTCAGATGATCGGTGTCCCATCTTGTCTTCTTTTTTACCAATGATGACACCTTCGGTTTTAGGATCAACAACGATAGCGGATATTCCCTTATGCTTAAGGGCCGGATCAATGGTTCCGTAGACAACGAAAAGGTGCGCATATCCGGCATTGGTGATCCACATCTTTTCACCATTCACAATCCAATGATCGCCACCGTCTTTGATCGTGGTTTTAATCCCACCGGCATCAGAACCATTTCCTGGTTCAGTAAGGCAGAATGAAGCAATCCGGAATTCCTGTGTGAATGGAGTGAGGAATTTTTTCTTCTGTTCATCACTTCCTCCGATAACAATGGGGAGAAGAGCGAGATCATTTGCCATGAAGGCCGTGTTCATTCCCATGCAACCATAAGCGAGTGATTCACCGATAACAACACCATCAACAGCTGTGAATCCTGATCCGCCATATTCAGCAGGAATGCAGGCATTTATCAGCCCAAGTTCCCATGCCTTCTTGAAAATCTCAGATGGGAATGTACCTTTCTCGTCGTATTCCTGAGCATGAGGGATCATCTCGTTTCTGGCGAATTTCAGAGCGAGTTCTCTCATCTCCTTCTGTTCTGTGGAGAGTGAAAAATCCATTTTATTTCCTTGGTCGTTCAATCAAGAAGAGGTGCAGCTTCAACAGTAAATGTTTGAGGAATTGTAAAACATTTTTGAATAGTTTGAAAGAAAGGCAATTCCTGTAATGGTCTGACCACAAAACTTCTTTCGGCCCAGCGGGGATGCGGAATTGTCACTGCAGAGGTGTTGCAGGAAATGGTGCCCCAAAAAAGAATATCGAGGTCCAAGGTCCGGGGACCTTTGGGAATGTCGCGATGTCTCCCAAATTGTTTTTCGATTTCCAGAAGTTTTTGCATCACCTGATCTGGTGTCTGATCTGGAAGTTGAAATTCCAATACCTGATTATAGAAATCAGGCTGGTTTTCATACTCCACTGCTTTTGAAAGATAGATTCGGCTTTCAGCGATGAAAGTGAAAGACCGGGAGAGTTCGCTTCGTGCTTCTATTAATGTCGTGATTGAGCTGCCGATATTACTTCCAGAGGCGATGATGAGTGACATCAGCGTCTCTTCGTCTCATCCAGTTTCTTGTCTGTCTCGATGTCAGGATAATTCTCGAGAAGTGATGGGAATGCAGGGTCCTCAGGAGTGACCGGATCACCTTTCACGCCACATGAGCAGAGGAGTGTAAGGAGAAGAATAATTTTAAAATTCAATCGCAAATCCGATGTCTATCATATCAGTGCCGATATCAGCTTTTACAAACCATCCGGGCACAAGTCTCCGAAGAACAGTTACACCAGCAACCACACCTGATCTCTGAAGATTATTAATGGCATCCAGCTCTGCTTGATTTTGTGCTTCGGTTTGATTGGTACCTTTACCAGCATCCGGACTAGAGACATCTTTATTCTGATAACCAACATACGGCATGAAGAAAGTGTAGAGCGGACCCTTGATATTAAATTTCACACGGCCGACAAATCGGTTCACGAGAGTTTGCGTAGAATCGGCTGGGTAATTATCCAGGAGAGTCCTTCCGTACACACCTTCAACAAAGAAGTTGTCTGTAAACTGATAAGCCCATGAAAGACCAAATTCAGTCCCGCGTGTGTAACCGCCGCCAGCGCCCTCAGGATTATCAGCATTCAGCATGGAAGCAAAAATTCCAACAACATTATCTGGTTTGATGTGGCGATTTTTAGTGTCGTCAGCAAATTCCACAGAGTCATCCATTACGACATCTGCAGAGTAGAGGTCATCCTCGTCTTTAATCTTCGGGCCATCTGCAGAAACAGTTTCTTCAGGCTTCTTCATGAAAATAGAATCATCACCTTTCACAATCTGCACGTCCTGATCACGACGAAGCTTCGCCCACTGATTAAGCGAGTAGATTTTTATGATTTTGATTCCCACCTGGCCCTGATGAGTTTTTGCGACCATGGCACGGGCAGCGAGCTTATTTTCGAGCGCCAGCGAGACAAAATCCCCTGGTCCGAGCTGCTGGTTATTATTTGTAAGAATAAAAATTTTCTTGGAATTGGAAATAATTTTTATTGTCTCGGTGAAAAATGAGCCATCAGCTGCCTGAGCAACATTAATATTGGCATCTTCTACGAGTGATTGAGCTCGCACGTGACTAGAATTCACCAAGATAAGTGCGGCATAAATAAGAATCAGAGATGAAATTTTCATTCTTAATTTCATTCTAAGTAATTAAGTCTTCGACTGTAAACGTCACAATTAAGTTTAAAATTTGATCGAATGAGTCAAGATTTCTGGACCTATTCATAATACGGTTTTATCATGATCGAAATTCAGGAGAACTCCATGCCAGATATGGCCTACCATCGCCTCGCGAGCACTGCGAACCCAATGTTCGTTGTGGTTGCAGGTAACATCGGAAGTGGAAAAACAACGCTGACGAAGAAGCTCTCAGAGAGACTGGGCTGGAAACCGCACTTTGAATCGGTTCAGGACAATCCTTACCTCGCTGACTTCTACAAAGACATGAGCCGCTGGTCGTTTCCGCTTCAGGTCTACTTCCTCAATCATCGTTTCAACGCTCACAAACTGATCGAGGCCTCTCCTTCGAGCTCGGTTCAGGATCGTTCGATCTATGAAGATGCAAACATCTTTGCCCGGGCCCTGTATGAATCAGGAAAGCTCGATGAGCGTGATTACCAGAATTATCGTGCACTCTTTGATTCCATGATCCAGTACCTTTCACCACCCACCCTGATGATATTTTTAAGAAGATCAGTTCCTAAACTTCAGGAAAGGATTAAGCAGCGTGGAAGAGATTATGAACAATCAATTCCGGTGGATTACCTCGCCAGTCTCAATGACTATTACGATGATTGGTATGGCCGATATAACCTCGGAAAGTCTCTTATCGTTGATACTGATGAGCTGGACCTTCTCGATAATGAAGAACACTTCAATCGCCTGGTGAAACGAATCTGGGATTCAATTGACCAGAAAGATATGTTTTTCTATTTCTAGTAATTTCAGCAAAATTTTCCACACTCCCCGAAGCTAAGAGTTATAATAGACTCTATAAGTACCTCATTTTCAGGGAGTGAATATGAAGCTAGTGCCATGGATGGTGTTATTGAGCCTGAGTCTTGCGTCCTGCTCAGGATCCAAGTCTTCTCAGCCAGTAAAAGAAGAAACACCACAAGTAGAACTTTCAGACGCTGATGAATTTATTGAGAATCCATCTGGCGAACCAGCTGCAGTCACAGAAACTGAGGCATCTCCACTTGAAGAGCCAGCTACTGAAGCGGCACCTGAAGTTGCAGTAACTGAATCTTCTGCTGATCTCGTTATTGAAGACGAAGCTCCGGTAGAAAAAGTTTCCACTCCGAGCTCGGCTCGTGCCTCGACAAAACTCTCAGACAACATGATGGAGTATAAAGTTCAGAAGAACGAAACACTCATGATGATTGCATTCAAACTCTATGGTGATTACGGTTGGTGGAAAAAACTTGCTGGATGGAACACAGATACTTTGAAAGGCGGCCAGATTGTACGTTCAGGCCAGACTCTGAAGTATATGGCGCCATCTGAGGAATTCGTATGGAATCCACAAGGCCTTCCTCACCTTATCCGCACTGGTGATACTCTGAGCCTCATTTCTAAGACTGTTTATCAGACTCCTAAGAAATGGAAACTCATCTGGGAAAATAACCGTCCGCTGATCAAAAACCCTAACCTGATTTTTGCTGGCTTCACAATTTACTATCTCGAAAACGGTCGTGAAGTCGCTTCCGGTATTTAATCTCCTGATTCAGAAGAAACTTATCAAACCCCCGGTCACGGGGGTTTGTTGTTTTTTGCTCATTCTCGTAATGAGCTGTACTAGTTTCAGAATTCCTGGTGGAAAGAACAAAAAAGCAAACTTAACCCGCGGCGATTACCAGGAAATGGATAAAGCCGATTTTGCTGATCACCTCTCATCTTTGAAAGAACCATTTCTTTCTACTCCTGGTGTGAAGCAAGCGAAGATCGATAAGTTTACGGAAGAGTATTTTCGCGAGCTACTTTCGGAAATCATCGCACGTAATGAAATCTTCTTCCGGGAATTGAGAGCAGCACAAGTCACGATTCTCGATACAGAATCTCCGCTACATTTCTCCCTTCCAAAAGGAGAGATTTTTATCTCACGCGGACTTCTGGCAAAATACATGAAGCATGAAAGTATGCTGGTAAGTATTCTTGCCTACGAGTTAGTCAGAAGTGAGAAGCTGGCCTATCCAAAACAAACATTTATTCCTGTCGGATATGTTTCGGTTGAGCGAATGCTTTCACTGGCCCGACTGACACTTGAAGAGAAGATGGAAGTGCATAAATGGGCACATCATCTTACGGTGCGCAGTGGGTATGACGGCGAATATTATCTCTCCTGGCTTCAGACGCAAAACCGAAACACAGCTGATTTTATTCTTCAGGTAGGTGATCCCAATATCATCACCCGGGAAGAATCTCTCTTTAAATCTTTTCTTATTAAAAACCAGCTCGATGATAAACTTGCTGTAAAAAAGAACTCATCCAAGAAATTCTACTCACTCATGAACAGGATCAGGGACGGTATTATATGAAGCCGGAACAAGCAGAACAATTCTTCATCGAAGAACTTTTCAATAAGACACAGGACAAGAATGTTCTAAAAGACGTTAAACTTCTTGAAATCGATAAGCTTACTGGTGATGCCTCTACACGTCGTTACTATCGTCTGTTTACTGATCAGGGGAGTTACGTTGTATCACTCGATAATCCATTTGATGATGCTCCGGAAAAGCACCCGTTCATGTCGGTGCAGTCTTTCCTGCATGACTGTCATGTAAAAGTTCCGGACATTCTTGATCACAACTTATCTCGTGGTTACCTTCTCCAGGAAGATCTCGGCAACGTAACTCTTCTCCAGCATATGTCGACAGTTCAGTCGAATAAGCAGGAATACGAGATATATAAAAAGATTATCGATCAGCTCATTGAGCTTCATGTAATCCCGCTGTCTAAAGTAAATAATCCAAATCTCTTCCAGCTGAAGTTTGATCACCAGAAGTTTATGGATGAGACGAGATTTACTTTCAAATACTTTCTGAACTTCTTTAACAAGGTCCAGGACGAAAACTTTATCTCAGAACTGGAATCACTCTTTGATCCCATCATGAAACGTCTGGCGAGCCAGAAGATGGTTATTACTCATCGCGATTTCCATTCACGTAACATCATGGTGAAAAACAGCAATCACTTCACGTTCATTGACTTTCAGGATGCTCGCTGGGGAATTCCTCAATACGATCTCGTTTCTCTTCTCGAAGATTGCTACTACGATCTCAATGAAGAAAACCGTCAGAAGTTAAAACGATATTACTTCGATAATCTCCCGGCCTCTATTCATGGACAGAAAACCTGGGAAGAGTTTTGTTCCAACTACGAAGACATGCTCATTCAGCGCGTATACAAAGCCGTCGGAAGCTTCTGCTACATCTACAACTGGCGGAAAGACGACCGATATCTCAAGTACATTGGCTTTGCCATGGAGAAGATCCGGAAAGTCATGATGGATAATCCTAAGTACGACGAAATCAGAAAAAAACTTTTTACACATTATTATGCAAATTGATCATTGCCTCATTCTAGCAGCGGGTTTTGGAACCCGCATGGGTTCAATCGGACAGAAGCTGCCTAAGGTTCTGTGGCCGGTATTTGAAAAATCTCTTCTTGAACTGCAGGTTCAGTACGCTCGCAGTCTCGGAGTGAAAAATATCTACATCAATCTTCATTACATGGGTGATGAGATTGAAAAGTTCTGCAAAACCAAATCGTCTTTTGAGGGCGTAAAATTTCTCTGGGAGAAGCCAGAGATTCTGGATATTGGTGGAGGAATTCATAACCTCGCATCCCAGCCGGAAGTTAAGTACAAAGGTAAGCTCCTCGTATTGAATGCCGACCAGTTTTTCTATATCAAAGCAGAAGATCTCACACGCATTCTTGAACCACATTCAAAAAAGCCGGCAGTTCTTTTTAGCTATTGGGTGAATTCATCTCTTGGCTACAATGCCCTTGATATTAGTCCAAAGCGGATTGTTACCGGAATTACGAAAAACAATGATCTCCCACAAGGGAAGACGGTTGAAACATACACCGGAATCTCTCTCATCGATCTGGCTCAGCTCGACAAGATTCAGGGTGCTTCTAAATTTTTCGATTCTGTTTGTCCTTATCAGAAAAAAGAAATTTCCGCGATCCTGCTTGAGAATATTGATTACTGGGATTTCGGAACAGTGAAGCGATATTGGGAAAGCATGCACCAGATTCTTTCTACATACCGGATGAATTCGAATCATCCCTTCTTGAGATTTCTTGTGAATGAAAAAGCGATGAAGACCTGGAAGATAGATCTTCAAGGTTTGGGATATCACTCGCGTTCTCCGGGAGTCATTAACCTCACACCGTTTGATGCGCCTCCGGCCAAAGGCCCGATGATTATAATGGGGGAGAAATGGCCTCAAGGTGGAGAGGCGCGAACTGTTTATTGGAATGATTTAGCAGAAAAAGTTAGTTAGAAGATTCCCTGATGCAGTCGACGGGACAGACTTCAATGCAAAGACCGCAAAGTGTGCAGCTCCAGTCGTCCACGTGATAATCAACGCCATTGGAAATGATGGCATTTTCGGGACAGATGAGACGGCAAGCATCGCATGATACGCAAATGGGAGTGATTTCCAGTCGAACTTGGTTCATAATCCCATTATAAGGCATAACCTAAGTGGAACAATTAAAAGTCAGAAAGAAAGATGTAATCATCACCAACGCCATCATCTACCTTGGACTGGCATTTCTGTTTCTTTATCTCCAGTATGCTTACCGCCATCAGCTCTCGCCGTTTTCTCTTGTTTACTTCCGGAAGAGTGCTGAACTTTTCTGGTATGTTGCTGTCCCACTTTTTCTTTCCTGCTGGTTAATCTGGAGGCATCACCGTCTGGCAGTGCCGGCGTTCAATATTTCTGTGCTTCTGGTAGGCTTTAAAGTTGTGGAAGGCCTCTTCATTGAATTCAACAAGATCATCGTTATTGCCACTTTCTTTTATGCTGTGATCTCTTACTTCCTTTATCAGCTAATGAATCATTACCTCTCTTCAGCTAATATCAATCCGAATTTTTCCAACAACGATCTCTTTGCACCCCTCCTCCGGCAAATCCCTGTGAGGATTTTAGACTCTGATAAAAGCTATAGTGGAAATCTCACGAACTGGGACAGCACCGGGTGCTTTGTACATCTTGCTCAACAGGTGAAAGTGGGATATCAGGTAAAAGTGCAGATTGATTTTCAGGGCCGAGTATTTGAGGAGCAGGGGGAAGTAGTTGCCGAGACTCCGGACCTGAGAGGAGTTGGGATAAAATTTGAAAGTACTCTCAGGAGTTTAGATACATTCAACTGGTCAGAGTTTACTGAGCTGATTGAAGAACTTGGTTTTCTACCGGAAAGGTTAAGATGAAGCTTTTACTTTTTACACTTCTTTTTCTTCTCGCTTCTTGTCTTGAAGACAATCGAAGCCCGGAAGCTGCGCTTAAGGAATTTATCGAACTTCGCATTGGTAATGTTGTTACTAAGAATTCTCTCATTGAGAAAGTGACCGGCAAGATGCGTGCGAGTCTTGAAAGCGTTTCTGATGAAGAGTTTCAGCAATTTGCTGACCTTCGTAATGTTCAAAGAGACAGTTTTAAAATTCTATCCAAGTCATGCCAGGAAGAAACTTGTTTTATCACCTATTCGATCAGCTATAAGACTAAGCAAAATGATAAGGCCGCTTTTTCCTCTGAAGTGAAGAAAATCGCGGAATTAAACCTCGTTACAGGTAAATGGTTAATTGCTGACGTCACTAACATCAAAACTTACCACGAGAGCCTCGATCCGATTAATGCCGTTCCATAGGGACGCCGATAAGGTCCATGGAGGGACCAGCAATGGCCGACAACGATTTCCTCACATTTCTGGTAGATGAAACTCTGAAGCTTCAAAAGCGCGGAGAAGAAAAGCTATCAAGCCTTGAACAGAAGCTCACCGACTATGGACTTACTTCCTGGAAAGGTCAGTTCGTCCCGCAGGCACAGGTTCTGCGCTTCAATACTCCAATGGGAAATCTCGACGTACCGATGAACTGGTCAGTTTTCTCATGCGTGGGCTCTGATCACCGCGTTCTCGATAAGAACAATGATACTGACAATTTTTTTACTGTGATTAAAAGTGCGTGGAAACTTCCGCTTGAAAAACTTGTGATCATTCACGCTGATGGTTTCTGTTATCTCGTGGGACTCACCCAGGATCAGGAACATCACATTCATGATCTACTCAATCCACAAGAATGGTTAAAGACGGCATAAATAAAAAGGCTCCCGAAGGAGCCTTTTTATATTTAGCCGGAAAGAGAAACGTAGTATTGCTTGAGCATGGCCGCATCCACTTCGAGGTTCGGCGAGTTACACACAACATATCCTCGACAGTCCATATCCTTCAGGGCCTTCATCAGATCCTTCCAGTTGAACTTCGACTTCTCAAGGTTCAGGTGTTTTAAGTCACCCTTAGAGTTCGAGCTGATACCAGAGATGTGAATGTGCATTTCCTTGAGAGCGTTTGGTCCGAGTTCAGACTTGAGCGTCTCAAGAGTTTCGCAGAAACCTTTATAGTCATTCACATTACCAGTACGTGCGTACAGGTGAGAGAAGTCCATACAAGGCTTACAGCTGGTCACTGACTTAGAGAGAGAAATGAGCTCTTCGAGGGAACCGAACTGAGAAGTTTTACCAGTCAGTTCAGGACGAAGTTCGATTTCAATATCAAGACGTGAAAGTCTTTCTTCAATAACGTTCAGTGATTTCTCAACGAGATCAAATACGTCATACGGAGAATCTTTCATGTAGAAAGCAGCGTGGAAAGTCATCGATTCAGCACCACAAAGATCAGAGATCTTGGCAGTCTGGATGATTCTTTCAACAGAAGAATCGATCTTGTCCTGCTCACGGGCATTGAGGTTGATGTAATACGGACCATGAGAAGTAAGAGGAACACCCAGCTCGTAAGAAACCTTACGAAGTGCAGATGACACTTCTTCTTTCATGCGAACGCCGTGGGCGAACTCAAGCTGCATACAATCGAGTGCTAACTCGTGGATGCGCTTAACACCTTCAACGGGATTGTTCTTCTTCACAGTACTGTTCGGAACACCTGCAGTACCAAATAACAAACGGTCAAAAGCCATGATTAATCTCCTATAAGGAACTAAAAAATCTTACTCACCCATTCCGGAGCTGCTTTTACACAGCTCTGACAACCCTCACCCATAGAAAACCTGCTCTTCAAGAGCCCGAGGTCTACCTCAGACATAATCTTGCAGGCCTCACGAATGTCGCGAACATTAACACAAAAGCATTCACAGATGAGTACCTCGTCCGATAATTTTTCCGGCCCAGTTTGAGTCAATAACTCACTGGCCTGATCTATCTGACGAAGAAACTCCTTATCCATGTTTTTCACTCTTGTTTCGCTCAGCAAAACACCCGATTTTCTTCTGTGGAAAAGAGTTGCGCACTTATAGCCCCAGTCCGGATTCGTGTCCACGGGAAAGCCTTAAGGGTGTAATAAAGTAATGCAAATAAGATTTGTGAGATGGTAAAATGGGTTAAAGTATCTAAAAAACTTGGCTTTTTACCTATGCGTGTAAATCTCATCCTTCTTATCTCGACCCTGGTATTTGGGTTGTTCCTATGGGTAACCTTAAGCGGTGTGTCATTGGCTGTGTCCTATATAGTCCTGCTGTTTCTGATACTTATAACGGTGGGATACCCGGATAAGGCCATTCTTTTTTTCCTGGGAGCTCGGGAAGTGAGAAGTCAGGACGAGGCCCTCTTTTTTAAAACTGCAGCTCAGGAAGCGTACAAACTTGCTGTTCCAATGCCTCATCTCTACTTCTATAACGGGACTGTAGAGAGGGGATTTGTCCTTCAGAACAAAACTGTCACCAGTATTATCCTTTCAAAAACCCTTCTTCATTCTGTAAGTGAGTCTGAACTTCACGCTATTTGCTTTGAGCTTTTACTTCAGGTGAAGAAAGGAATGGCAGGAAAGCGAACGAAGGTGATGTTTCTTCTTGGGTCTTGTTCGTGGATCTCTCATTCTGTAGTTAGTATCATTGCACGTTTAATTCCTGCGAAAGAAGTTCGCGAAGCACTCGACTGGATCCTGAATTATCTTCTTCATCCACTTCTTGATTTTCTTTTCAGCTTTACACTTGGCAATGGCTACTTCAAAAAGCTCAGTGGATTTATCTCAGAATATCCATATGAAAAAGAGCTTCTCCTGAAACTTGGACTGAAACTTATCTCACCAGAAAGCATCTATTCACTTCCTTCGAGAAAGCTTCAGGAGTTTTCATCGGCTTCAAGAAGCAGGCACTACCAGAATATCCTGGCCCTCGAATTTCTTCCGCACGAGTGGGATTATTTTTTCGGAAAGGAAGGACTGACTCGTGCTCAATAAAATCAAAACAATTGAATTCGGAAAATTTGCTCCACTTCTGGTTACCCTCGCTTTCATTCTTATTCTGATTCAATACTCATTTCATCCGCTCGAATCTATTTTCTACGATTTTTGGATCAAGAATGATTTCACGTCTAAGACTGTAAAAACTCCGATCGTTCTGATTTCTCAGGATGAAGAAAGTGATCAGTTTTTGGGTGAGACCTATCCTTATACATACGCTTCTCACACCCGCCTCATGAGTCGTCTCGCAAAAGATCCTCCTGCAATCATCAATTACTTTGTTTCTCTTCAGGAGCCTGATTCGGACGTTGAACTTCGTTATCAGATGGAATTTCAGGAAGCGATTAAAACTTTCTCTGTAGGTAAGGAGCGCTTTAAGTTCGGGACAGAAATCGACACTATGGGAGAGCTCATTCCCCCGGAAGATTTGCGTGATACCGGATACTTTCTTGGTCAGCTTTTTAAAGACTCGATAGTTTTCTCAAAGGATGAAGTTATCCGACGAGGAATCTTAAATATTTCCGGTGAAGACTCCATACATCTGTGGACCGCCAAAACTTATCGCGCGCTCAATGGTCGGCCGGTGATCGATGCCACTGCCTACAAGGGTGCGTATTATAATTCAGAAGCGGATGCAAACTTCGCCTTGTTTAAGTATTCAGGAAATCCTCTGGACTCCAATGTTCAGACAATTCCCTTTCACCGGGTAGTAGTGGGACATTTTCCGAAAGGTTTTTTCAAGGACAAGATTGTCCTGGTTGGTCCGCAGTATTTATCTAACTCCAGTGATTTTGTTCTGACTCCATTTGAGAAAGAGACAATTCGCACTCCGAAGTTGTCCGTTCATGCGCAGATCATTGAAGCCTTTGCGAATGAAAAAACGATTTATGACGTCAAGGATTTCACAACTCAGGTTGCATCCGTTCTGATTGCGATCATTCTTTCTTTTATTATTTCCAGAGTTCAGCCAGTGAAGGGACTCATGATCACAATTGCTCTGATCATCGGGATTCTGATCACGAGTTATTTTGCTTTCATGTTCTTTGGATGGTGGATCAAGCTTTCTCACCTGGTGCTTTCAATCTTCGTGGTTTACTACATCTGGGTGCCTTTCAGGGCGATTGAGGAATACCAAACCCGGTATGCCATCCAGGAAGAATCGAAGCTTTTAAAGCAGGTTGATAATCTAAAACAAAACTTCATCTCTCTCATGAGTCACGATCTCAAGACTCCGGTCGCAAAGATCGCAGGGATCGCAGATATCCTCAAAATGAAATTTGGGATTACCAATACCGATGAACAAAACGAGCTGATTGAGAACATTGTTATCTCTACCAAGGACCTTAACAGCTTCATCAACTCCATTCTGGACCTCACGAAGATCGAATCCCAGAACCTGACCCTCCGAATGGAGTCTCGTGACATCAATAAGATCATTGAAGGGATTATCGAGAAGCTCGAATTTGAAGCTAATTCCAAGCAAATGCAGATTGAATCGGACCTTTCCCCGCTTTATCCCATCCAGGTAGATACCGTACTAATGAACAGGGTTATCTCGAACCTGATCGAAAATGCCCTGAAGTATGCCGGAAAAGGCAAAACGGTATTCGTGAAAACCTGGGACGATGCTGAATGGGTCTATGTGGACATCCGGGATAATGGAGTTGGTATCGGACCAGATGATCTGGCCCATATTTTCGACAAATTCTATCGGGTGAAGAACGACAATACCCATGCCATTAAAGGCTCGGGTCTTGGGCTTTATCTGGTAAAATATTTTATCGAGCTTCATAATGGGGTTATTACTGCCACCTCTCAACCGGGAGAGGGAACATCGTTTATAATTAAGCTAAAGAATGAGTAATAGGAGTTTCTATGCATAAGGTTCTAGTCGTTGATGATGACAAGGTTCTCCAGCAGTCGGTAAGACAGGCACTGGAATATCACCACTTCGTTGTCGACGTTGCTGATAATGGCAAAGAAGCTGTTAATAAAGTCTACGGTCAGAAATATGATCTCGTCGTAATGGACGTGAACATGCCGGAGATGGACGGAATTCAGGCCCTCGCCGAAATTAAAAAGCACGATTCATCTGTAATCGTTCTAATCCTCACAGCTTATTCAAATGTTACTGATGCCGTAAAAGCTGTGAAGGAAGGCGCGTACAACTATCTTGAAAAGCCAATTAGTTCTGAAAATCTGGTAGCACTCATTAAGCGCGCTCTTAAAGCTCGCTCTATGGTTGAGACACTTACTTTCTCTTCACCAACACTTTCAATTGGCGAGACAGCAACTTCAAACGACAAGTTTGTTGGTGAATCCACGTCGATGAAGAAAGTCTTCGATGTTATCTCAAAACTCGCGAAAGTCGGAACTCCGGTCCTTATTCGTGGTGAATCCGGAACTGGTAAAGAACTCGTGGCAAAGGCCATTCACTATAACTCGCCAAGAAAAGACGAGAAATTTGTTACCATCAACTGTGGTGCAATTTCTGAGAATCTTATTGAGTCTGAACTTTTCGGTCATGAGAAAGGTGCCTTTACCGGTGCTGACGCCAGAAAGATTGGTAAGTTTCAGTTTGCTGAAGGCGGGACAATCTTCCTTGATGAAATCGGAGATATCTCAGCAGGTATGCAGGTAAAACTTCTTCGTGTACTCCAGGAGAAAACTTTCATGCCGGTTGGTTCCAACCGTGAGATTAAAGTCGACGTCCGTATCATCGCAGCTTCTCACAAGCCATTTGAAGAAATGATCAAAGACGGCTCTTTCCGCGAAGATCTTTTCTATCGTCTGAACGTACTTCCGGTTTATCTCCCACCACTTCGTGAGAGAAAAACAGATATTCCTCATCTCGTGAATCACTACATCAATTACTTCAACAATGTTCATAACCTGAAAGTGAAAGGTGCTGATACTGAAGCGATGGAGGTTCTCTCGAACTATTCATGGCCGGGTAACATCCGTGAGCTTCGTAACATTATTGAACATTGCTTTATCATGGAGTCATCAGACTATATCCATGCAAGCTCTCTTCCTCCGATCGTCTTTAAAGATCAGAAGAAGGTAGAGAGTAAGGATCAGCATGCTGAAGACAGTGTTATCGATCTGGAAGACATTCAGAACTCTGTTCTCGATCATGCTCACTCTTCTCCGAAAACGACTGGAGCGAATGAAGTTCAATTCTCATTTGGCGCAAGAGCTGAAGGTGGGAAGCTGGATTTTGCTATTGCGAAAGATCTCTTTGAAAAAGAATTCATTGTTCAGGCACTGAAGCTCAATAAGGGTCGTATCAACCAGACGGCTTTAAACGCAAATATTCCTAAGAAAACTCTCTTGAGAAAGATCGAGAAATACGAGATCAATCCAAAAGAATATTACTAGGCATGAAAAGAGTTTTCGTATTGGGGGCGATTGCCCTCGTTCTTATTCTGGTTGATCAATTAACCAAAGCCGCTACTGTGGATGCGATTCCTTACGGGGATTCCATCAAAGTGATCGACGGATTTTTTAATCTCGCTCATGTGAGAAATACTGGTGCAGCTTTTGGTATGGGTCAGGGATCCTCTGAAATTATCCGCCAGTTGTTTTTCCTTTTTCTCCCGGTAGCCTTTTGTCTCTGGATTCTTTATCTCTTTTATAAGACTGCTTCTGGACCTATTCATAACTCTATTGCTTATGCATTGATCCTCGCAGGTGCGGCGGGCAATCTCATTGACCGCTTTCGCCTGGGTTATGTTGTGGATATGTTCATGTTTTACTGGAAGAAAGAAGAAAATCATTTCCATGTTTTCAATGTCGCTGACAGTTGTGTGACTATCGCAGCCTTTCTCCTGATTTATGATTTTTTCCTGCAGGAAAGAGAGAAGAAGAAACTTCGGACAGCTGGAGAAACTTAAATGGCGCGTTTCTGGAGCCTGTCCCTTCTCATGTCGGCCTTAATTATCATTGATCAGCTCTCCAAAGGTGCTATTCAACAGAGTTTTGCCTATGGTGACAGCAAGGTCATCATTGATGGATTTTTTAGTCTCGCACATGTGAGAAATACCGGAGCGGCTTTCGGATTCGGTGCTGATGGGCATATTCTGTTTCGCCAGGTTCTCTTTCTTGCTCTGCCGGTAGTGTTTTGCGCATGGATTTTTTACATGCTCGTAAAAACGCTGAGTGGTCCATTTTATATGTCTCTGGCTTACGCCCTCATCCTTGCTGGAGCCACTGGAAATCTGATCGATCGTTTTACACTCGGTTACGTGGTGGATTTTCTCTTGTTTTACTGGAAGGATGAATCCAATCACTTTCCGGCATTTAATGTTGCTGATAGCTGCATCACCATTGCTGGTTTCCTCCTCGTTTTGGATTTCTTCATCGAATTGAAAAAGAAAAAAGCGAAGAAAGATGCTGCCGATACTCTTTCAAAGTAATGGCATTGTTTTCTATTCCTATCCACTCTTCATGGGGCTGGGTTGGGGAATTGCCTATCAGATTCTCTTTGAACTTCTTCCGGCAAGTTTCACCAGATTAAGAGCTCAGATACTTTTCTGGGGACTGTTTGCATTCTCCTGGTTAGGAGCAAAACTATTCTTTCTCTACACCATCCCGAGTGAACTCTCATCCACACTCATGCAGGAGACTTCTTTCTGGCTTGGTGGCGGATTTGTTTTTTATGGTGGTTTCCTCGGAGGTCTTCTTTATCTGGTCATTCTCAAAGGCCTGCAATTTCCGCTTAATAAAAAAATTCTCTGGTCTCTCGTTCCTGCTTTAACTCTGGGACATGCCATTGGTCGCTTTGGTTGTTTCCTCGCCGGATGCTGTTATGGAAAAGAGACTGATCTCATCTGGGGAATTCATCTTCATGGGGTCAGCCGCCATCCCACACAACTTCTGGAATTTTTTCTGCTTCTCATCCTGGGGCTCTTTCTATTGAAGTCCAAACGATCGAAAAAAATTCTTATCTCTGTTTATCTCGTGAGCTATGGTTTCATCCGGATTTTTATCGAAAGTTTGCGTGGTGATCTCATCCGCGGAATGTGGGGCCCACTCACACCCTCCCAGTGGATTTCACTGGCCTTGATTCTCGCAGGAATAGCTGTCTTGGCCCATAAATCCAGTGACTTAAAATAAATCGACTAAAAAAATCAAGTATCTCGCCAATCGTCCGATAAGTACCTGGTATAAACCAGGAGACTCGATTGGAATCATCACCAAAATTTGAGCCGATTCAGCCCAGATTTTTGCGCTACCGGAATCACTATAAGGTCTATCTTATGGCCTTCCTCACGATTTCGGCCTTGCTCAGTATGTTCTGGGGGATTCAGTTTCTTCAGCATGGCTGGAAGCAGCTGTGGGAAGTTAATGGACACGAGCTCATTGTATCTTTCGGATTTCTCCTGTCAGGTTCAATTTTTTATTTCACTTGGTTAAGAGATCGTATGAAGCGATCAGTACAAGTTTATCCAACTCATCTTCTGATTCATGAATCTAAAGATCCTCAGAAAGTTTTGTTTGAAGATGTAGAGTCTGTTGGACGAGTTTGCTGGTCACTCTTCTACATCAAGATGAAGAACGGTCATAAATTTTACTTCAACTCAGGCCTTGATCGGGTTGATTATGTCTGGGAAGGATTGAAAAATGCGCGTCCAGATCTTATTTCCGCTGAGGAATACGAAAATTTCCGAATCCTTCTTGTTCAATACGATCATCATCAGAAGAGAAAGGAATGGTTTTTCCGCCACAAAATTCTCGATGCTGTAAATTGGTTTGGTCTTCCTGTGTTCTTTCTCTTCGGGGCATATCTGATTCAGAACCGCGAAGTAATCATTCATCAGCCGGGCATGTATTTCTTCCGTCTGTTCATGTTCTCGCTTTTGATTCTTCTTGTGACAACATTTGCTTTTTCAATGGGACTCAAGAAAATTATTTTTGACCGCAAGATTGCAGCTCAGCTGGATGATCCTTCTAAGGAAAAGCAGCGTGACCTGGAATTTGAAGGAATGATCCTTCATCGTTCAAAGCTTCTCCAGATGGTTCTCTCGTGCTTCCTTTTCACTTTTGTTGTCTATTCCGACCTCAATCTTTTCTCTGTGACCAAGGTGAAGGATGAAGTTTCGATGTTCAATCTGAAAAAAGGAAAGTCACTCGTTGTTGATAATCGCTATAACTGCTTCAAGTGCCGCTTTCAGCTGAAAGATGGCGATATTGTTCTCTTCGGTAAGGGTTACATCGGACAAGTCATGGCAAAAGGCGGAGATATGGTGGGAGAAATTTCCCAGGATCATTCCGGCCGAATGATTGCCAGTGAGAATATCCAGGAAGTGCCTGCAGGCTTTGTGGCGATTAAGTCCGCGAATGGTAAGGACATAGTGTTCGTTCGCACTCAGGAATTGATAGGTAAAATCCGCCGAGACTAGCTCCCTTTTTCAATCTTTTCAAACTCCCGGTATAATTGAGCAACACTCATTTTACCGGGAGTTTTTTTATGCAAAGGTTTCTCGGACTCTTACTCGTATCTTTCTTCTTTGTTACTTCACAGGCCAGAGCAGAGCTTCTGATTGAACCCGTGGTTGGTTACAACCTCGGCGCAAAAGCTGATTTTAAAAAGAACGATACTAATGCCTATGCCGGTAAAGAATATTCCGGCGGTCGTGGTCCTGCTTTTGGTGGTCGTCTGGGTTATCAGAAACTTGGCTTTCAGGTCGGTCTTGATTATCTTCACAGCACCCTTGATATGGATCACATAGACCTCAAAGAAGATGTTTCCATGGACGAATGGGCAGCCTTTGTTGGTTTTGAATTCCCGATTCTCTTCCGCGTTTATGGTGGTTATATTTTCTCTGCTGAAGGAGAAACTGAATTTGCTAATAACACGCAGGTGGATTTAAAAAGTGGATCAGGATTTAAGGCCGGCCTCGGCTTTACGCTTTTACCATTCCTCGACATTAACTTCGAATACCGTCGCGGTGCTTTTGACGAATGGAAAGCTGGTAATACCAAGTTCGACAGCAAAGTGGATTACAATTCCTTCATGATTGGTTTGTCTCTACCGTTCACAATCTGATTTTGATTTAAAAAAAGCCCTCGTAAGAGGGCTTTTTTATTTTAGCCGGCAGTATCACCTTTAATTTTTTCTGGTTTCTCTTCATTCACATAAAGCTGTGAAGAGAGAGTTTCATTTCCCCACGCCGTAAATGCATCATCATGCTGATACATCGTAATGGTTTCCCATGGGCAATCCTGTGAGCAGTTCTGACAACCAATGCAGCGTTGAAGATCAATTTCAACCATCTGCTGATAACCAGGATTCTTAGCATCAGGTCCTGGAACGAGCTCAATACAATCGACCGGACAGCCAGCAATACAGACTTCACAACCAGTGCAACCTGACTGATGTACGACAGCTATTAGCTTAGGCGGTTTCTTACCCTTTCTCTGGGGCTTGAAACGGGCCGTATGAAATGGATTTTCGACCTTAACCTGATCGCTCATATTATTCCTTAACGTTTGAACAATCCCGATTATACACTCGACGGTTAATCCTATAAAGGATTTCCGCTCGATTTCTATGGGACAAATAGAGCGTTCTAGAGATAAAACTTACTCGACAAAACAGCAACTAAATAATAAAAATTGATAGCATATTTCACGGGGATTTTATTCCATGACAACTCGCAGACTCCGCTTTGTCACAGCTGCCAGCCTTTTTGACGGACATGATGCCTCGATCAACATCATGAGAAGACTCCTCCAGTCAAAGGGAGTTGAAGTCATTCACCTGGGACACAACCGTTCAGCTCAGGAAGTCGTGGAAGCTGCTCTCGCAGAAGATGCCAATGCCATTGCCCTGTCTTCGTACCAGGGTGGACACATGGAGTATTTTCTCTATGTGCGGGAGCTCCTGGATCAGAATGGCGGAAAGAATGTCCGCATTTTCGGTGGCGGCGGCGGCGTGATCACTCCTCCCGAAATGGATGAGCTTCACAAAAAAGGGATTACCCGCATCTATCATCCGAACGACGGGATGACATTAGGTCTCAATGGCATCATCGACGACATGATCGCCAAATCTGATTATTCAACGATTGATGAAACCGACTTTAAAAAGTTTCAGGGCAAAAAGCTATCCTCGTATGAGATGGCCAAGGTCATTACTTTCATCGAGGACAAGCGCGAGTTTCCCTTAGAAGTGAAGAGGGGATCGGTACCAGTTTTCGGAATAACCGGAACTGGCGGAGCTGGTAAGTCGTCTCTTATCGATGAGCTTCTTCTTCGCTTTCATCGCTACTATCCAAATAAGAGAATAGCTCTTGTCTCAGTTGACCCAACGAAAAAGAAAAATCAGGGAGCTCTCCTTGGTGACCGGATTCGTCTTGGTTCAGCGACCTATGAGAACTTTTACATTCGCTCCCTCGCTACCCGCGACTCTTCAAATGAACTCTCTCCGGAAATCCAGAAGGTGGTTCAATTTCTTAAGTCTCAGCCGGTTGACCTTATTCTGGTTGAAACATCTGGTATCGGACAGGCATCGGACGAGATCACTAAAGTTGCAGATAAAACACTTTATGTGATGACTCCGGAATTCGGAGCAGCTACCCAGCTCGAGAAAATCGAAATGCTTGAAGTGGCAGATTTTATCGCCGTAAATAAGTTTGAAAAACCAAGATCCGAAGATGCTCTTCGTGATGTGAGAAAGCAGTATCGCAGAAATAAAGTTCTGTTTGCCAATCATCCGGGGTCACCTGCTGATGATGAGCTTCCGGTTTACGGGACCATGGCTTCAAAGTTTAATGATGTCGGAGTAAATGCTCTCTTCAAAGATATTATCAAGGCCGTTAATTTTGATTTCAATGCTGATCTCGATAAGATTCCGTCGCATCGTGCACCAGAAAAAAAACAATCCATTATTCCCGCTTCTAGAATCAATTATCTCCAGAGTATTTCAGACACCGTCAGAAACTATAATAAGGCGACACGTGATGCCGTAGAAAAACTTCGTCAGTATGAAGCGCTGGTTGAAGTTTCAAAGATTGTTCCGGAGAAAGCAGTTCTGGAAAAGAAATCTGCTCTTGAAGTGGCGCTGAAAACAGAACTCGCTTCTCTGGTTGAGTACGATAAGCTCGTCGATCAATACACGAAAGGTGAATACACCTATGTCGTGCGTGGCAAAGACATCAAGGTTCCGACAAAATTTGAATCACTCTCGCATACTATGATTTCGAAAGTAGGGTTTCCGAAGTTTCACTATCCATCAGAAAAATATTCTTTTGTTCGTCGTGAGAACCTGCCGGGCTTTTATCCATTTGCTGGTGGAGTATTCCCATTCAAGCGCGCAGATGAGGATCCAAAACGTCAGTTTGCCGGAGAAGGCGGACCATTACGTACCAATTCCCGTTTTCACTATCTTTCAAAAAACGATACCGCCAAAAGGCTTTCGACAGCTTTTGATTCAGTAACTCTTTATGGTGAGGATCCCGCTACCCGTCCGGATATTTACGGAAAGGTTGGAGAGTCTGGAGTTTCGATCTGTACGCTTGAAGACATGATGGATCTCTATAAGGGATTTGATCTCTTGTCCCCATCGACTTCAGTTTCGATGACAATTAATGGTCCGGCTCCGATTATTCTCGCGATGTTCATGAATACTGCTATCAATCGTTCTCTCCCTGAAAGTGATCAGGAGAAAAAAGAGAAGATGGTAGAGATTATGAAACAGGTTCGCGGGACTGTTCAGGCAGATATCTTAAAAGAAGACCAGGCCCAGAATACTTGTATCTTCTCACTTGAGTTTGCTCTCAAGATGATGGGTGATGTTCAGGAATTTTTCTGCCGTCATCAGATCAAAAACTATTATACCGTTTCTATTTCGGGTTATCACATTGCTGAAGCCGGGGCCAATCCCATCACTCAGCTCGCCCTGACCCTCTCAAATGGTTTCACTTACGTTGAGTACTATCTTTCTCGTGGTCTCAATATTGATGACTTCTGTGAGAATCTTTCGTTTTTCTTCTCGAATGGACTTGATCCTGAATATACCGTTCTCGGAAGAGTTGCCCGCAAAATCTGGGCAGTTGCGATGAAAGAGCGTTACGGCGCTTCTGATAAATCCCAGAAGCTGAAGTATCATATTCAGACTTCTGGTCGTTCACTCCATGCTCAGGAAATTGATTTCAACGATATCCGTACAACACTACAGGCATTCCTCGCCCTTTCCGATAACTGTAATTCTCTTCACACGAATGCTTATGACGAAGCGATTACAACACCAACTGAAGAGTCGGTCAGACGTGCCATGGCGATCCAGCTCATCATTAACCGTGAGTATGGTCTGAACAAGACTGATAATCCGCTTCAGGGTTCATACATCGTGGATGAACTTTCTGAAATCGTCGAAGATGCTGTTCTCACGGAATTCGAACGTATCTCGGACAAAGGTGGCGTTCTGGGTGCGATGGAATCCATGTATCAGCGTGGAAAAATCCAGGAGGAGTCTCTTTACTATGAAACACTTAAAGACACTGGCGCTTACCCAATCATCGGCGTGAATACTTTTTTGCCGGAAAAACAAGCCGTGTGGAAACCGATTGAAATGTCCCGTGCATCCTCTGATGAAAAAAATGATCAGATCAGACGTCTCGAGGCCTTCAAGGCGAAGAATACGAAGAAGTCTGGTGAGTGCCTGAAACGCCTTCGTGATACGGCACTTACTGGTGGTAATATCTTTGAAGAGCTTCTCACATCCGTCCGTTATTGCAGCTTAGGTGAAATCACCTCAGTCCTTTATGAAGTTGGCGGTCGCTACCGCAGGAACATGTAATGAAAAAATCCATGATCTACACCAAGACAGGCGATGCCGGCGACACAGGACTCGTAAGCGGAACCCGCATTTCGAAGTCAGATCCACGGATTGATCTTTATGGTGAGCTGGATGATTTTAATTCCCGCCTGGGATTTGCTGCCTCATTTATAGAAGAAGCAAAAGACTTCAGAGATACTGTCGATTTCCTGCATCACCTTCAGTCTGCAGTTTTTGATCTGGGATCAAATCTTGCGTGTGAAGCAGAAAAGCGCGCCCAGTTTAAGCTTCCACAGATTCCGACAAACTTCATCACTGAGATTGAAGCGCAGATTGATCTACTCGAACTTAGTCTCGAGCCATTGAAGCATTTCATCTTACCAGGTGGAACACAGGCCGCAGCTGCCTTTCATGTCGCTAGAACAGGTGCGAGGAATGTTGAAAGAAAGCTGATCGCCTTTCATCAAAAAACGGGTGAGGTTCTTCCGGGAAATTCAGTCATTTTTCTTAACCGGACTTCAGATTATCTTTTCGTCCTTGCACGCTATGTGAACAAGGTTCAGGGTGGGGTTGAGAGAAACTGGATTCCGCGAAAGTAATCACTGTTTTTCGTGAAGATCCTCAATTCCAGAAATTCTCTCGCCGATGGTGTAATTCATAAATTTTTGAGAAGCCAGGTATAATCCAATCACGACAATTTCCAGCACACTGATATAGGCAATCTTCGCCGATGAGAAATGCGATCCGGAAATACCAAGGAAGCCGTATTGAGCAAACCGGTTAATGAGATAAACCGGGAGTAAAATCATCGACAGGAGAATGGCGAGATCAATCACAAATGATAATGATGAGAGAAGTGGTGACTTTGATCTGATCTCATCTTTTGAGACACGGATTTTGGTCTTCGCCTTTTTTCTTAATTCAATTTCCTTATTCGAGAGTACCGCACTCTTATCTTCAGGATGCTTCTTATTCCACTCCTGATTCTTTTCACGTGCGCCGGTAAAGTCGGCCTTGAGTTCATACTGCATTCTTTCTTTAAATGGTCCGGGGAACGTCAGGATATCAATAACGACTGGCTCAAGCTTCGAGGCCAGAAGAGTGACGAAGGTGTCGCCCATGCGAATCTCATCACCGATAAATACTTCTGAATGATCAATCCGGATTCCATTGAGGTAAGTGCCATTCTTTGATGAGAGATCAAAAATTTCAAGACGATCCTCTTTCAAAAGCATACGACAGTGCTTACTGCTCATCTTTCCGTCTTCAACGACAAAGTCAATATTACCAGTTCTTCCGAAGGTTAAGTTTTGTGCCAGGCTAATAATAAACTCTGATCTCATCTGGAGATTACTATTTGAAATTTGAAGAACAGCTTTCACGTTAGCTCCAATAATCCTGATGATAATTAAAACGACACTCCTGCTTTATGTTTTGCAGGTATTGATGAATCTCTTTTGGAAACTGAAATTCTGGTACAACGTATAATCCCCACAAGTGAGCGGCGATCATGATGTCCTGAATCCGCAAAGTTTCGCTTTCAAAATATGGACGAAGACTGTTCTGGAATTTAGCAAACAGTCCCGTAAGCTCATTTTTAAATTCTTCTGATTTCTTGATGAGTTCTGGAAAGGGACCGCGCTTAGCTTCTTTCTGCTTAATAAAGTAATCCCGTGCCGAGGGCTTGAACTCCGGAGTGTGAGTCCAGTAAGGCATGGCGAGAGAGTGAACCGGATTATTTATTTCTTTGATAAAGTTTTCGGCAGCCGAAAGATCTGAATCACCTTTCAGCATGTTTTTTAGGTCAAGCTTCCGGATGATATCAAGACTCTCTTTCATGGGTTTGCCGTCAATTGCTAGGATTGGAAGCATCTTCATCCCGATGAGGGATACAGGAGTTTCCTGGTCATCATAGGAAACCACCCTGGATTCATACGACATTTTCATAAATCCCAGGGCCATGCGCACACGGACGCAATAAGGACAATGCACGTAATGATAGAGGACTAAACCCATAAACTTCCCTGTTCTTCCCTATTATATGGATAAGTGCTCAGGAATCCAATTATTTGGGGCTTAAACGGGGGCAAACCTGATTGTAAATGTGGTAAACTGACGATACAAAGTCCAGATCTCAGGAGAAAACTCTTATGGAACAATCACTTATAACTATCACAGCGAAGGCCCTCGATGAGATTCGTACGATCTCTCAGAATGAGAATCCTGATGGCAATAAAGGTTTGCGCCTGGCAGTTACCGGTGGGGGGTGCTCTGGTCTTTCATACAAAATTGAATTCGGTGAAGAAAAACCTAAAGACAATATTCTGAATTTTGGTGGAGTGAGAGTCCTCGTTGATCCGAAGTCACTGATCTATCTCAAGGGCATTGTTCTCGATTTTAAAGATGGTCTTAATGGGAAGGGTTTTAGTTTTGATAACCCGAATGCGAAAAACACCTGCGGTTGTGGTGAATCGTTCTCAGTCTGATGATTAATGACTTTCGGTTTGCCAGATGCCAGTTCACTGTTTCCTTTTTCGAGTACTCACTGACCGGCACTGATGTTTTCTCATTTCTCGATTCTCAAAGCACATTCAATGTTAAAACTCTAGCAGACAAATCTTTTCACTTGACCAGCTTCCTTGATCCCCATGGGAAGGCCGAAACCTTTGGCTGGCTTGTTCGTGAAAAAGAAAATTTTTCTTATCTTGTTCCGCCAGCGTTGGCTGAACAGACAACAGCTCGCCTGAATAAATTTCTTGTCTCAGAAGATGTCGACATCGAGGAAAAGGGTCTCGCTCAATGGACTTTTGTCATGGGTGAAAATGCCGGATATCAAGGTGAGATCTTTGCTGAGAAAGCTGTGATTCGAAGAGAGCCTTTAGAGAATATACCGACCATTCCAGAAGAGGATAAAGAACTCTGGAGACTCCTCAATGGATGGCCTGCGTTTGATGGAAGTGATTTTTCCAGAGAGCTCATCAATAACCTAAGACTCTTTGATCTCGCTGTATCGATGAACAAGGGTTGTTATCCCGGTCAGGAAACAGTTTCAAAGATTGCCACCCGCAGAGGTGCAGCTTATTCACCGGTTCTTCTGGAATCTATTACGAAGATTACTCCGGGCATTCTGCTCATTGGCGAAAATAAGATCGGAACAGCATCTGAATCACTTCACTGGAATAATTTATTCTATACTCCGGTAAGTCTTCTGCGGGATTTCCGGGTGGAAGGCATGAAACTGAATTTCGAAAATGCCGGAAAGGCATATCAAGGTGTCATTCGCTATTATCCGCTGTTGCCGGGCGATGCCGAAACAAAGGCTACCGAACTATATGATGATGGCCTCACAGATTTCCGGAATGATGATCTGAAGTCTGCTGAACAAAAACTTCGTCAGGCCATCAAACTTAATAGTCGTTTCTCAGATGCCTATGAAGCCCTGGGAGTCATGTTGGGGAGACAGGATCGATATCCCGAGGCAATTGAACTAATGGAAAAGCTGGCCGAGGTAGATCCGGACTCTACCATGGCACACACGAATCTTTCATTGTTCCTCATGAAAATCGGGAAAATTGAAGAAGCCGAAAATCATAAATCACTGGCGACACTTAAGACCTTTAAGAAATTTGGAGATGAAGCCAAAGAAAAAGAAGCCTCATTACAGAGAACTAAAGCAGAAGCCGAAGAATTCGCACGACGTGAAAAGATGTTTCTCGAAGTTCTTGAAATTGATTCCGAAGACACTCTTGCCAACTATGGACTCGGTTCACTTGCTGTTGAGAAAAATGAATGGGAAAAAGCTCGTGGCTTCCTTGAGAGAGTTGTCAGTGTAGATCCAAAATATTCTGTGGCATATCTTGCCCTTGGCAAGGCCTATAAGGGCCTGGGTATGAAAGAGGAAGCTCGAGAAACTTTCCGGAAGGGAATTTCAGTAGCTGCTGCAAAAGGTGACCTCATGCCAGCAAATCAAATGCAGAGTGAACTCGATCGACTCTAATCTTTCTTAAATTTCTTTCTGTTAGTCCGAAGCTCTGATTTCAATTTCAAAAGATCTTTACGGTGAGCTTTGAGTTTCCTTTCCCAGACAGGTAGGAACTTCTTCATTCTATTGAGTTCTTTCTGCTGAGAGTTTATGATCTCCCACCCAGTTTTCCCTATGAGACCCTGAGACTTTGCCCACTTGAGGTCTTCAAAGCTGAAATTAAGCATATGAAACTCTTCAACGGCTCTCCAGTAGATTTTCTCTTTCTCGGCATCAGAAAATTTGTACCAGATATTATCGAGGTTACCTGAAGCAAGATCACTGAATAATCTGAAGGCCCAGAAGAAAGTGAAGTATGCGTGATAAATTCCCCGAAGTGGGCGAATCGTTCTTCTCCAAGGACTGTAATAAATCATATCAGCTGGTTCTTCGATCAGCTTTTCAAGATTCAGATAGTGATTGAGATGATGATGACCATTTTCATGAAGAAGATCGTCCATGAGATCTACGAAATCTCTGTCATAAAGATTGATCATTGAGACACACGGGAAATCCTGGTGTGAATAACTGACGAACTCTTTCTCTTTAATTGGGATAATCGTATCGGTAAAATTGGTAAATCTGTTCCATGAAACAGGAGAAAAAGTTCTGATAAGTTTCAGTCCCAGTTCTATCCGGTGAGAAAAGAGATTCATCTCTTTAAGCGTCGGAGTCATGAGATCGAGATCTTTGCCTTCCAGGTGGAGAGTCGTACTGAGAAGGGGAGAGATCTTTCCATTACGAAGTCTTTCGCCGAGTGCACTCTGAATCCGATAGCTCGTCGAACGGACATCAACTTTATCAATGTGTCGCTTGCCCATGGTTAAAAGATGCTGTTCAAATTGGCGGATAGTTAATTGCGACGCCTGGGCAACCGTCTTTCCCTTGTTCAGTGTTCTGAGAAATACATCGGCAAATTCGGAATTATTCCAGGAATCGAAAACCCGCTCTTCATCACGACTGAGAGAAATGTTATTTCCGGCCACTGGCTTAATATTCTGCAGAAAGAAAAAGGTCTCAACCTGCTTCAGGAAAAACCAATTGAAGTTTGTGTAAGTGGAAAGTTCTTTTTCGGTATCTTTGATCCAGCTTTTGAGTGGGCCAGTTGGATAAAGCCGAAGATTAGCCTTGAGCTTTCTCCACTTTAATTGATACCGGGAACGAATTCTGGATTTGAGGCGACGGTATTGTGCGGGAGAAAAATTCATAAAAAGTGGCTGGGAAGGTCGGACTCGAACCGACGACCAACAGATTAACAGTCTGCTGCGCTACCAACTGCGCCACTCCCCAACTCATAGTCAAAAGGTCTGTACTTTATAAACCTCGTCGCTATTTTTGTCCATAACCTTTTTAAAGGGTCTTACGTTAATTCAACGTATTAAAACACTCAAGTTCTTGGTCTTTCCGACCGATATGATCAACAAAGGAAGGCCATCTTGGGTAATAAGCCATCGCCTTATGTATTGCGCGCCCTGAGTATTTTAGGACCAGAAGAGATCCTAAAGCTTGCCCATGTTCTCCATCGGGAAGAAGCGAGTTTCCAACGTGCTTCGGGTGACGACATTGTTTCCTGGAAAGATCAAAAGCCGGCCGCTCCGAGAAAGGATAGTAGGCCTCAAACTGAAGCTAAAATCCTTCATTTCACTAAGCCTACTCCCCAGATTGAAGAACAATCAGTGGAAGTTGAAGCAACTTCTGGTGATGATGCTCACATTTTGAGCGCTGAAGTGATCCTCATGCAAAGAGAAATTTCCCGTGAAAGTTCTTCTGAAACACATAAGGTCTCTGCTAAGTCTGGCTATCAGAAAGCCACCGAAATGTATGTCGTAAAATCACAGACTCTCGACGGAAAAGAAAAAATCCGTTTTGCTTCCACCAACGGTGTACTGGTCAATAAAAAACAAGCTTAGAGAAATGGAATCGCAGTGATTTTTTGCGGAAGTTTAATTCCAAGATCTTTCACAATCTGAGGATCCATCGAGACCTGTCCGTCTCCGTGAACCTGGAGATGAGTTCGCAATGCAAAGAAGTCATGTCCCGGATGCTCTAGCGAGATTATTACATCACGCGCTTCCTTCGGATCGTAACTCTTGTTGGTAATGAGAACACCGGTGATTTTTTCTTTGATCGGTTTAATTTCTTTCAGCGGACATCTGAAGTGTGGGCCGCCGTCGAAAGGATCAACTTCAAAAGTGTATTTAAAGCCAATGCTTTCAAGCATTCGTTTAACTGGTTCAGTTTCCTTGCCAACTTTTCCGATTGCTTCACGCGCTTCTATCGGAAGAAGAGTCTGATAAATATTTTCCGACGGGAAAAGACTCAGGATGAATTCTTTATTATTTCTACTGAGCATGTCCGCTTCAACGTAATTCATGTTGAGAAACTTACGCCCGATTGCTTCCCACAGTGGAGAATTTCCATTTTTATCAAACGGAGGCATGAGCTCAGAGTGAACCATCGGCTTGAAGCGTTCCGGATTTCTTGCCATATAAAGAAAGCGCACAAACGAGAGTTGTTTCCCGAGTTTTTCCTTATGACCTCTGAATTCCGGATTGAGAATGAGACCACCAATCTCAGTTGGCCCATTGTAATCAAGTCCCAGTTTCAAAGTGCCATGGACAAAACCAGTGTTGATGGTGTTTGAGAATTTTGATTCTTGTCCTACAGACAGATAAAAATGCGGCTCATTTTCAGTTCCATGCTGGCCATGAATCATCGACACACCAAGAATCTGATTGGTGGATTTGTCTTCGAGTACGAAAATATAATAATTTTTAAAGAGTTCCGGACTTGGATTATTATAGCTCTTCATCGAGCTCTTGATTTTGGCGCTGATCATTTCTTCATCTGCAGGCAGATTGATAAAAACCATCATCTGGCTCAGCTTAAACAGGTCCTTTAAGTCCTCGGGACGGACCGACCTCAGAATAAACATCAAATCTCCTCGTTTGCCATCAGCGACTCAAGCTTCCCCAGATCTGTCAGCGAAAATGTCCAGGGAAGAACCAGAGCATAAACACCATTTCGGTGATCGCCTTGGAAAGGGAAATTTTCCCATGAACGTGCATTTGGTTTTAAGGGATAATAACCCGGAGTGTCTCCGCCTTCTAACAAATTATTCCTTTCGAAAAGCTTGTGCAGGCGTTCATGAAACCGAGTCCATTTTCCTTCCGGACCCCAAAGCTCAGGACTCAGCGCATAATCAAGCCAGCGTCCCATTTGGCCAATGGACTTCGCCTCTCCCGATGGATTGGGCGTGAGATACACACATCCGATCTGATCAAAATCCAGAAAGCATTCTGAACTTCCACCAAGAAATCGGTAAATCTCCTTAGGATGACCTTTCCGAATTTCGGCCGCTGGATATTTCAACATCAGTTCCTCGCGGTTCTGAAATGCTTCATAATGGTAGTCAATTTCCCGGGATAGTCCGGGGGGCAGATCTTTCAGGAGAAAAGGCGGAAGAAATGGCAAAACGGGTGCATCTTCCTGAAGCTTCATCACTTCAGGTTTTCCTTTCATCTGATTCAGTATGACTTCAGCAAGAGTCATGTCGTCTTTCATGGCGTGTTATTCTTGATAAAGTTCCGGTCGCCGGGGGATAATACCCAGATCAATGGGAGAATACTATCAACGACGCCGTCTTGGAAACTTTTGCGGATTATTACTCAAAAGGTGATTTCCCGAATGCTATGAATGAACTCACGAAAAATCGTGAGAAGCTTTCGCCTGGACTGTGGCATTTCAATATGGGCACAGTGAAAGCGAAAATGAATGTACCGGCAGAGGCCCGTTATCATTTTCTCGCGGCGGAAGAGAAAGGTTTTTCAGATGAAAAACTTACTCAGAATCTTGCGATCGTTGAAGATGAGCTCGAAGTTAAGACTCTGGAAAAGCCTATTGATACTTTTGATTACGCAGTAAAGTTTGGTCTATGGTCCCAAAACGGTTTTCTCACAATGATCTCTTTGATCATTCTTCTGGGCGGAATACTGATTCTCCGGAAAGAGAAAAAGTATTATGTGCTGATTCTGACAACCGTTCTCGCCCTTGTGCCAGTCGGGTGTCATTTCTGGATCGGAAGCTGGAATAAAGCAGTGACCTTAACTTCTCGTGAAGTTCTGGATGGTCCATCTGTGATCTTCGGATCCAGGGGAGAGCTTCCTCCGGGAGTTATGGTTGTGACCAAAAAGTCAGGTGAATGGAAAGAAGTAATATATCCATCAAGATTCCGCGGATGGATTAAAAATGCTGGCCTCAAAGAACTGGAGTGACGGATGAGTTATGAAAAAGAAATGAGAGATAAGATGTCTCAGGGTGAATCCACTTCTGACCGTCTCGACATACCTCTGCTAAAGTATCTCTGGGACGCCAGTCCCTTATCTTTCATGGCCAAAGAGAGCTATCACGATTTCTTCAAGAAAATTTCTGTCCTGAGCTCATTCTCAGATAATGAAGTAAGACTCTTCACAAAATATTTACATCGTCGTGAATTCACCAATAACGAAGTCATCTTTCGCCAGGGTGATTCGGGTTATGGCTTTTATTTTATATTCTCAGGTGCCGTGAATATCTACGCAAATCATCAGACATTAAACCCTGATGAACCGGGTGATCTTATTGTTCGTCTGGAAAAGCGTCAGTACTTCGGTGAAATGGGATTGCTTGAAGAATTCAATCGTCGTTCAGCTACTATTATCGCTGCAGAGAACACCATTCTTCTTGGAATCTTCAAACCGGATCTTGAAAGGATGCTTGAGATTCATCCGGTTCTTGGTGCGAAATTTCTACGTGAAACGGCTCTCATCATGGCCAATCGAATGGGACAGCTCACGCGTGAGATAATTTCCCTTAAAAAGAAAATTAAAGAACTGGAGCAAAGACTGTGACGAGTAAGATCCAGAATATAAAACTCTCGCTGTTCATTTTCTTTGTTGCAGCTGCCGTTGTATTCGCAATTCTTTTTCCGCGACTGACTCTGCCATTTGGATTTGCGTATATCATCTACATCATGGCGAGCCCGGTAACGATTCTACTTACTAAGGGATCGGTCAAACAGAGGATTTGGTATTCTTTCCTTGGAATACTGGCATTAACTTTCCTTCTGTTTCCCTTATTCGCTACTCTCTATAATGCTGACACAGATCTGGGATCTCTCTCGCAACAGCTGCCTCAAATTCAAAAGATCATTCAGGATAAGTTCTTCCTCTTCAAAGTTAACTTCTTTGAGAAATACGGCATTCGGGTGAATCTTGATCCGGTAAATTACATGATGGCGAAGCTCGAGTTCTTCGGCTCGGATTTTGTTTCCAGATTCCCGGACTATCTCTCATCTGTTTTTGAGTGGATGCTTCTCGTCCCGATGTTTCTTTATTTCTTTTTCAAAGAAAGTGGAAATTTCGGCAATAAGCTCATGGAAGCGATTCCTAATCCAATTTTCGAAAAAACCTACGTACTCTTCTCACACTTCAATACTAAGTTCGGTGAATACATTATCGCCAAGTTTGTTGAAGCTGCGATTCTCGGCACACTAGTTACTGTTGGCCTTCTGGTCATAGGTTTTCCATATCCTTTCGTTCTGGGTTTTATCGCTGGTGTAACAAATATCCTTCCTTATATCGGCCCGATCATTGGCTTCATTCCGGCCTTCGGAATTGCTCTTCTTTCCAAGGATCCTGAAGTCTCAATGTGGGCGATGGTCATTACCTACACCGTCGCTAATCTCATCGATATGATCCTCGTTTTCCCGCTTCTGGTTTCGAAGATCGTTAACCTCCATCCGATTATGGTGGTAGTGAGTATAATCGTGGGCTCACAGCTAGGTGGGATTGTAGGGATGATTGTGATCATTCCATTTATCGCCTTCTTCAAGATCCTCTTCGTAGAAATTTATAAGGACCTTTCGGTACACATATGATGAAAATTATTTCTATTGCTCTACTTCTCATCTCGATTTCTTGTTCTTCAGATAAGCCTGCAGGAAAGACTGAAGCTGAGGTTCTTTATAAAGAAGCGCAGGAGCTGATCGAAGCTGAGCGATTTATCCTCGCAACGGAAAAGCTTAACCAGATCAAGACTCAGCATCCTTATTCGTTTTACGCGACTCCAGCTGAGCTTCTGCAAGCAGATGTGCTTTTTGAGCAGGAAAACTTCGTTGAAGCAGCTGCCGCCTATCTTCTTTTCCGGGATTTCCATCCCAAGCACGAGAAGATTCCCTATGTGGTCTACAAGATCGCAGAGTCTTACTATAAACAAATTCCCGATACGATTGACCGTGATCTTGAGCCCGCGATGGAAGCTATTAAGTACTACGATGAGGTCGCTCAGAAATATGCTGATTCCAGCTATGCCCGGGATGCTAATAAGCGAATTGAGAAGTGTAAGAAGATGCTGAGACAGAAAGATCAGTACATTGCGGATTTTTACTTCAAAACCAAAGAGTGGTCAGCTGCAAGATACTGGTATCTCGATATCCTTGAGAATCATCAGGATCCAAAAATACGGAATCACGCCATGGTCAGAACAGTTGCGGCCACAAGAAAGATGAAAGAGTGGGATGCGTGCAGAGATTACAGTGAAAAGTTTCTTCAATTGGTTGATAAAGAGGATAAGAAGGAAATAAAATCTATCTTAGATAACTGCCAAAACAAGAAGATCTAACTTTTCCTCAGGAGCTGCACTTGGAGAATTTGAAACTCAACGACCTGTTGAAAAAAGCCAAAGATGCCTTCCAGAAGAATGATCTTAAAACGGCGAGTCTCTTCCTGAACGAAATCATCGACCAGAATCCCAACGCGACTGAAGCTTATTTTTATCTCGCTAATGTTTTCCACGTAAGAGGAGAACTTGGTAAGGCCATTAAGGGCTTCCAGCGAGTGCTCGAGCTTGATCCTAATCACACTGATGCCGCGATTTCTCTTTCCGTGATCTACAATGACATCGGAAAGTATGAAGAAGCCAAGGCCATCTTTGAGAAGGCGAACAATCAGGTGAAGAACTCCCAGGGCACTGGTGTTGCCGATCCTCATCTCAATAAAAAGTTTTCTTTGAAGCATTATGAGATCGCAGAAATGTATGTTTCTTACGGTCGTTGTGATGAAGCACTATTCGAATACAACAAGGCCATTGCTCTTGATCCCGATAATCTCGAGATCCGGATCAAGATCGCCAAGACGTATACGAAGAAAGGTTATTCTTCGAAGGCATTCGATGAACTTCGCCGCCTGAAAAATGAAAATCCTGGCTACATGCCTGCGAGAATCGCTCTTGGACTACTCTATTACGGAAATGGAAACATTATTGAAGCTCAGGCCGAGTGGCAGAACGTTCTTTCTCGTGAGCCTCAGCATCCTGAGGCCGTGATGTATGTGAATCTCTCCCGTACGGCGTCTGAGACTACAGTTCACATCTAATCTCACTAATATCAGCACAAATAAAAAAGCCCTCTTGCGAGGGCTTTTTTATTACTTAATTTAAGCTAATGATTATGCTTCGAGAGTTCTGGTCGTGTTCGGCGCAGTTGGCTTGATGTCGCCAGTTTCGAGAGTGATAGATGACTCGAAAGTAGTTCTGCGTGCATCGTCAGAAGAGAAGCTCACGATATAAGTTTTGAGCTCACGGTACATTTCATGCTTCACAGACAGTTTAGAGTCCTGAAGAACGATCTGCTTACCAACTTTCTTCGCAGAGTTCACAACTACTGGAGCTTTGAGGTTCGCCGACATCTCAGTCACATTAGCTGGGATAGTCAGGATGCTGTAGAGCTTAGCAGTTTGAAGGGTATCTAGTTCGAGACCATTCAGATCAGCAGGAAGAAGTTTCGCAATATAATCAGGTTTGAAGATCTTAGGTTCGATGATCGGGAAAGCGACCTTCTCATCCTCAGTGCTTTGAAGCCAAAGGATCAGAGTGCTATCACCTGGGTCAACCACGAAGTATTTCTTGAGACTTTCAAAACCTAAAAGACCTTCTGAAAAGGTGATGACGTCATTTGGGTTAACTTCCAGTTGCCCAAATCGAGTGGTTTTGATGTTCACGGATCCTCCAAAATGAAATGGTAAGGTATTCTTACCATAGCACTTTGATGGTATCAGTCAACGGCTTAAATCTGCAAGGAGGAATTTATTTCTTCTTCAGCTCTTCGCCGAGGCGAGCAATATCAGACATGCTGGCTTGCACTGCCTCTGTATTTTGGTCTTGGATGGCCTGATAAACTTCTTCACGGTGGATTTTAGTCTCTTTTGGAGCCTTAATTCCCAGACGTACTTGTTTACCCTTTATCTGCACAACGACAATTTTGATATTGTCGTCAATAGCGATGCTCTCTCCTAGCTTCCTTGTCAGAACTAGCATTGGTGATCCTTGTCTTCGGTGTCAAGAATATGACTAACTCAATAAACTTTTACTGTTGCGTTGATTTAATATGATTTTGGCGGGAATACAAGGAAATTTGAGAGATTTTGTTAAGATTTTGTAAGAATTTCCTAGCGGAGAAAGTCCATGAGATTGGTGTTCATGAGATTTGCGCTGGCTTGATAGGTAGCCTTAAGAACCGCCTGCTCTTTTTGGAGATTACCAAAGAGTTCTGTGACATCGGCGTCTTCGATCTTGGATTTATGCGCTTCGTTAAGGAGCTTGGTTTTCTCAATATTATTTTCTGAGTTCGAAACCGTGTTGGTAAGGGCACCAATTTCGGTTCTGAGCTTCACTACCCGCTCAATACTCGTGTCGAATTTTTCCAGAAGTCCCTGGATGATATTCGGGTTGTCTGTGAGCATGGCATTTTCAAGAGCGCGAAGCTCATCAAACACGCTGACTTCGACTTCCTGAGGCTCGTTGGCACTCGCAGGCGCACGCATCGGCGCTGGAGTGAGGTCTACTTCTTCTTTTTTAAGATTCAGATCAGTTCTTTCGAGTGGAGTTTTTCCTTTCGAAAAGAAAAGGTCTTTGCCATTGATGTTTACCGGGATGAAAACATCTTTATTAATCTCGATATTGATCTTGTTTGTGTCACCCTGATATTTCCCTTCGGTATCGAATGGACGGGTGAGAACTTTCTGACCTGCGAAGAGATAACGGTTACCCATTCTCTTGTTTGCAAGTGAAAGTGCCTGCTGGCGGATCTGGTGAATTTCTTTTGCTACACCTTCGCGGATCTCAGGGCTGTAGATAGTGGAAGCTGCACCAATGGCGAGTTCCTTGGCCTTCATGAGAAGTTCCGTGAGGTCTTCAACCACGTTCTCAGTATAGGAAAGCTGAGTCTGAGCGAAATTGAGACTGCGCATGTATTGTTCGGCATCGACGTTCTGAGAGCGGATAGCAAGCAGCTCGACGTTCCCAACGGGATCGTCAGACGGCTTTGATACCCTCTTCATTGTAGAGCCCTTCATCTGTAAATCTTCTACTTTGCTCTTGGTCTTACCAGTAGCGTAGTTGATCGAGTTGACGGAGCTGTTTTCAGAAACCCTGGTCATCTATATTCCTATGGCAGTAGGTTCAGTACTGCTTTAAACATTTCATCAGACGCTCGCATAACCTTTGCAGATGCCTCGTAAGAGTTCTGGTAACGGATCATGTTTGCGGCTTCTTCATCGAGCGATACACCCGCCAGGCGTTCCTTCACGGATTTCGCCTGAGCAAGAATTCCACCTGACTGCTCTTCATTAATTTTCGCTTTCCCTGCCTGAAGACCAATGTGGCCCACTGACTTGAGATACTGCTCTTCAAATGTTGTCGTTCCACCCGCGAGAACTTTCTCGTGCTGGAGTTTTGAAATTGCCAGCGCAATACGGTTATCACCTGGAGTGTTCGGCGAAAGAGCAGTGGCGATGTTATTTACATCTTCTTTGATCTCATCAGAGATATCGATGTATTCAGCAGCACGCTTCATATCAAGCGGCTCTTTAAAGAAATTGATTCCGGTAACCTGTCTGCCTGCTGCATTCGGGATTGGATTTCCCTGAGCATCTGTCGGTACAGGGTGATTCGCAAAACCTTTTCTGTGAATCGCGTTGGTAGCGAGAACGAGACCGTGAGCGAGCTCATCGACCTGGCCTTCGAGCTGAATGATTTCTTCGTTACGTGTTTTCAGAAGGGCGCCGAGTGTTCCGCCTTTCAGGTTTTCTGAGATGTTTAAGCTCTTGCGTGAAGCAAAGAAAACTTCAACGTCACCTTTGTCAGAAGAGTTCTGGCCTTGCTTAACAGTAGATCCAACTTTTAGTTCCTGGCTAAGGCTACCGGAAACGAGAGAACCCAGGCCCTCGACACCCACGATATACTGGCCCTGATCATCGGTATGAGTCTGTATCGGGAAGTATTCAGCGAGAGTGCGGATTGAACGATCACGCTGGTCACGAAGGTCATTGGCCATGCCTGAAGTGACTTCTTCGATATTGATTTCTTTATTGAGTTTCGCAATGTTCTTCGTGAGCATGTTGATGTCATCAACAGCAAGAGAGATCTTCTTATTGATCTGTCCACGTACGTCGTCGAGGTTAGATTGAATCCGGTGGAAATCACCAACCACGATCTTGGCATTTTCTTTAACCACGTTCCGGATTGTTTCATTCTCCGGCTGGTTCGAGAGCTCTCTCATTGAGTTGAAGAAACGGTTCAGGACTTTATTCATCCCTTCCGAGTTGATCTCATTAAAGATCTCTTCCACGTGTCCAAGCTGGAGCGCGCGTTCTTTATCAAAATTATTACCAGTGAGAGAGGTATTGAGTTTTTTCTCGACGAGCTCGTCGTGCTGGCGCTTGATGCTCTGGATCTGGGTACCAGTACCAAGAACGTAATCGCCTTCCGGCATTGTGACGCTTGTTTCCTGTCTCACTTCCTGGCGGGAGAACCCGTCAGTATTGGCATTCGCAATGTTATGCGAAGTCGTAGACATTGCGCGCTTTGAAGCGAACAGTCCCGATTTACCAATGTTAAGTAAGTCAGACAACGATGATCCTTTCTATCGGCCCGCTTGACGGGTCATCCCATCAGCGCCGTAGGTTGTATAAGTTTTTTTGCCTGTGAATCCATGCTTGAGATCACGAATAGAGAGCATGGCCTTGTTCAGGAACATCTGGTTCTTCTTATTCTGCTCCTGGATCTTAGTGATGATATCGATAAGAAGGCTGTTGAGATTCCTGAGAGCAGGAATTCCACTTTTCTGGTCGATATCAGCAAATGCTTCGAGAAGCTCTCCCGCGCGTGTGATTTCCGTCGCGAAAAGATTTGATTCATTAATTTTGAGGATGAGGTGAGCACGATCTTTTTCCAGCTCACTGACTCTGGCGATGATTTCCTCTTTCAGAGGAAGCAAAGTTTCCAGCTTATCAATGTCACTGGCGAGAAGAGTGATGTACTCCTCAGCAGTAAGATCAAAGAGCTCTCTGTGGAGCTTGCAAAAGCCTTCCCATACAGTAACGGCCTGCTGGTAGTAGAGTAGTCGCGCTTGAGAAGAAGTATCCATCCTGGACCTCTTTAAAACTTAAATTAAAACTCTGAAGTTAAAATCTTATCTGCCAAACCGTCGTAATCGACTTCGTAAGTTCCTGCTTCAATCTGAGCTTTGAGGCGAGCAATCTTTTCAGAGTTGTCAGCCTCAGGAGCACTCATTGCGGCTTTCTTGATGCGTGAGAAATCTTTCACACCTTCAGGAATGTTCACACGAGCATCGCCAGCTGTCTTAGCAGTAAGTTCAGATGCACGGTCAGGGCTGTTACCAGCGCCTTCAACCGGTCTTCCGCCATTAGCTTTCTCAGCTTGAGCACTACGGCTTCTAGGGAAGAATGACGGGCGTGTGTCGATGCTACTCATATGTTTTCTCCTTCGTGGAAGCGGTCAATCCTTGAGTCGCTTCCGGATGCGAATTCTTCTTTAAATAGTGCTTCATATTCTGCGGCACAATCTGATCGAGGATGACTTTCTTCACTCCCAGACCACTATCTGATTTTGCCATAAGTTGCGCTCTTTCGTAATCCAGCAAAGAATTGTAGTAATCCATCGCTGGTGAGTCGTTACCTTCTTTCGGGATCGACTTTCTCATCTCTGCTAACATGTGCGAAGTAAAAGTCGCTTCCATGCCTTCAGCAATATCTTCATACGGTTTAACAGGATTGGTTTGTTGAGTGGCGGGAAATGATTTGTGATCGCTACCGATTTTCACTCTTACCATCCTGGTGTTCTGACCCCATCATCCTGATGAGATTCTCTCTAGAGTGTAACATTTTTTGGGAGGGGGGTGTTAGGGAAAATCCCCCCTGGGCAAATTTGACCTAGGACCTAGATTAGCTCTATTTCAGCTACTAAAGATCCGTTTCTTTTGAGGGCCTGAAAGATGGAAATGAGATCGTCCGGAGTGGTGCCGAGAGCGTTCAGCGCCTTCACTAAGTCATTGATAGTCGTGGCCTGGTCCATCGCCTGGATTGATCTGCTGGCCGACCCTTCTGATCCACCTTTCACTTCGAGAACCATGTCCCGGTGACTGACGGCCGACTTTTTCAGAACAATGTCTCCACCAGCAACCAGTGTCCCAGTCCGTTCATTGATTACGATTTTTGCGTTGGTGTCGGATACTACCCGGTAGTTTTCAATGTTCGCGATAAGCTCGACTACTTTTCTTTCGTAATACTGAGGGATGATGAGATCAATCGTTGTGGCGTCAGAAGCAGTAGCATACTTACCACCGAGTTCCTGATTGATCGTTCTTTCTACCCGTGCTGCTGTTGTAAAGTCAGGGCGGTTAAGCGCCATGCGGATAGCTTTCTTATCGTTGAATCCGAGCTCGAGTTCTTTTTCGATTGTTCCGCCCTCAGGGATGAGACCGGTAGTCGCAAACTTCTTACCTTTATCCAGTCCACCAATGGAAAGTGATCCATTCGCTACAGCATAAATTTGTCCGTCGCCGCCTTTCAGTGGAGTTACGAGGAGAGTTCCGCCTGCGAGTGAAGAAGCATCACCGATTGAAGAGACAGTCACGTCGAGTGCCTGGCCCGTTCTACCGAATGCAGGAAGTTTCGCCGTTACGATTACAGCAGCAACGTTTTTAGAAGTTACTTCTTTCTGAGGATTAAGTCCCAGAGTCTGGAACATTTTACGAAGGGATGTATTCGTGATTTCGCCACCGCCATCACCTGTACCATTGAGACCAATTACGAGTCCGTAACCAATCAGCGGGTTCTCACGAACACCTTTAATTGTTACCAGGTCCTTGATCCGGCTTTGATTGGCAAATGCCGGGAGTGAAAGGGCACAAAGGATTAAAGGCAGGAGTCTGTTCATTTAATTTTCCCTTCCTAGGATATAGACCCTCGACTCGAGAAGACGGTCGGAGTTTACATAATCATTTTCCATTATGTCCTTCCTCGACACAAGCGCCTGCACTTCAATGGATCTTTTTTCCTTCTTAAAGATGACTTCTTTGCGACCTTTAAGAACTATGTAATCTTTATTCAGTTCCTCAACCACTGTGCCGGAAATCTTGTCGTAAACCTTCATATCCATCTCGTTATCGTCGGGACGACCTGGGACAACGGGTTGAGCGGCAGCGGCCTTATCCTCTTTCTTCTCTTTATCTCCCTCTTTACGTTTGACCGGCTTATCCGGAAAAGTCCGCTTAAGCTCAGAAGAGATCTGATTTCTCAGCGCCTCAAGAACATTGATAATGACCATGTCACCGGTATGCTTATCGTTCTGGTACGTGAAAAGTGAGGCTGAATTGCCCTGGTTGGCCCAGAGACTTCCGTCGCTTTCATTGTCTTTAAAATCATCTGCCTGATAGCGCTGCGGACGATAGTCACGCTTAACCGGTGGCTTCATTGATCCGGAAGGACCACCATCACTCAAACTGAATGTGGTAGGATTTTTGACTGGTCTTTTATCTTTTTCGGGCTGAAAACGATCTTTCCAATACCCATCGCGGGGAGCAGTTTTCTTAGGTCTGGCAGTTTCGCCACGGGCGATTCTGTCTTCGCGATCCATCTGCTTGTGAACTCCTGTCACGTAATTCGCGCACGATGTGAAAAGAAGAAGTGTGAACAAAAAGAGTTGGTTCATAGCTCTACTAATACCTTGTTATTATCAATCACTTTACCCTGATATTTTTTATTTTTTCCTGGATGCCAGACTTCAACTGTATCGCCGTAAGCACCATTTCCACGGCTGATACCGGATGTCTTAATGCGAACCATATTATTCTCAAGGACGACTTCCGTCTTAAGTCCCGCTTTCACAATATTGATAGCGTTGAGGTCCGAAATTTTCAGGAGCTCGCCAGACTTTAATGGCTTGTTAGATTTGTAATATTTCAGGTTCTGAACATCTGAGATGAACTCAGAGTGAGGTACTGATTCTGTGAACTCTTCCTTGATGTCATAAACAGTAATTTCTGAAAATGAATTCAGGGGACGCGTGAGACGGAAAGCACGAACCATTTTTCCGAAGTCAGCAACAGCGATAAAATCACGTCTTGTTCCATCAAATCCTGCGACTGAAATATTGAGAGGCTGCTTGGTTCCCCAGAGACAACCTGAACAATTGACTTGAAGTTGGTCCCCAGGAGCAAGTGGTAGGAAATTCGATGCATTCACCGGATAAGTTGCTTTCACATGAACGCCTGCAGGAATTGTCAGCTGTTCACGAATGAAAGTTTTTAGATTCTGAATCTGAACCATGTGTTGCTCAATACGAACCACATGATTTTTCGCGGCCATGATTTCAGTAAGCTGAGCTGAAGAAATTCTGCCTTCAAGCCCGGTGAGAGTACGGTGAAATTCTTTTAGAGTTTCTTCCTGGCAATTTGAAGTGTTGAGAGGACTTTGTCCTGTCGGCTCGTCACTTAAAACGACAAGACGATAGGGCATGCTGATATCACAGGCAAACGCCGACGAAACAAATAGAAAAAAGAGTACGAAAAGTTTCATTAATTACCTGATGTTATTCACGGTCTGAAGCATCTGATCTGCTACACCCATGACTTTGGAATTCATTTCATAGGCACGCTGAGCCTTAATCAAATCCGTCATTTCGTTCATGACGTTTACGTTTGAAGATTCGATCGCTCCCTGCATGACATTACCTGATCCGTTTTCACCCGGAGCGTTCTGGATGGCCTGGCCTGATCCCACTGTTGCAGCAAGAAGGTTTCCACCTTCAGAGCGAAGACCAACTGGGTTCACAAATGTGAAGACCGGAATTTGTCCGAGTGCCATCGGCTCAACTGACTCTCTGGTATATGCTTCCACCTGACCATTTTCAGCTACACCAATACGAAGAACGTTTGGTGGAACAACAATTCCCGGGAATACGCGGTTACCACCGCGGGTCACGAGATTTCCTTGAGCGTCCACGTTGAAGCTTCCGTCACGAGTGTACTTCAGTTCACCGTTAGAACCGATGATTCCGAAGAAACCTTCGCCATTCACCATGAGATCGTAAGGGTTGTTCGTCATCGTTGGCTGACCCTGTGAGTGGATTTTTCTCGTTGCCGATACTTTCGCACCTGATCCGACCTGATGACCGACATTGTATTCTGTATTACCGGAAGATTTTCCGCCGGCTTCCTGAATTGTTTCATAGAGGAGATCATCAAACTCAGTACGAGCTTTCTTGAAACCAGTCGTGTTCACGTTCGCGATGTTGTTCGAGATCGTGTTTACGTTAGATTCCTGGGCGGCCATGCCGGTAGCTGCTGTATGTAAGGCCCTGATCATAGATCCCCCTGATTAAAATTTACCGATATCATTGGCAGCTTTGCCGGATATCGAATCGTACGCGTTGATTGCTTTTTGTATCGAATCAAAATGTCTGTGTGCTTTGATAAGTTCGGACATCTCTTCAATTGCATTCACGTTGGATCCTTCGAGGAATCCCTGGTGAACGATTGTTTTGACGTCGTTTCTGATGATGTTTGCCTCATCCGGTGTCACATAAAGAGAGCTCCCTTCTTTCCGAAGAGCGTGCTTGTCGGCGAACTCAACTACGGAGAGTTTGGAAATCGGGCCGTCCTTAGTAACAACATCACCTTCTCTGGTGATAGTGATTTTTACGTTAGTCGGAATGCGGACTACGCGCTCTTCCGGTTTTGGATATGATGAAGAGGCTGGATCACGCGTCGATCCTGCCGGTGCGCCTGCTACTGCACTCAGGACTTTGTAACCCTGATCAGTCACGAGTTCTCCCTCGCGATTGATTGAGAAATTGCCTTTTCTGGTAAAGCGAACACCATTTGGAGTATCAACTTCAATGAAGCCTTCACCCTGAAGACCAACATCTAAAGAATTACTTGTTGGCTGAAGTTGACCCTGTTCAAAGATCGTATAACTTCCATCTACTGCCACCATGGCGTTTTCAGCGCCCTGTGTATGGTAGAAATCCGCAGGCGAAAATTCTTTGCGCGGAATATCGATGTCTTCCACACCTTTAGTAAGTGCAGTGAGATGCTCTTTAAATACCAACTGGTCTTTTTTAAACCCAACAGTATTCGCGTTCGCAACATTGTTGGCGATCGTTTCTACTTTGCGCTGTTGGGCCACTTGGCCGGATAATGAAACCCAGATGTTCTTCATGAACTCCTTCTTCCTGATGGAGCGGACGACTGACTCGCCCGTAGGCAAATTTTAGCAACCCGGGTGACAGAAACCTAGCATGGGCAATTTACACCACATGACCTAAGCCTCTGATTACTTGTCGTAAAGCACCTCATGTGCGATCATCCGGGTAACAAATACGTGTCAAATCAACGACGGATACCAAGATGACTGGGAAAAATAATTCTACTGACTTCGAAAGCTCGCTCAAAGAACTCGAAAAAATTGTCCGAGAGCTTGAGTCAGGAGAAGTGAATCTGGATGAAAGTCTCAAAAAATTTGAGAAAGGAATCGAGTTATATAAAGACTGTCGTCAGACCCTGCAAACTGCCGAGAAAAAAATTAAAATCCTGAGCGATAGCCTCAAAGAAATTGATTACAAAGAGTAATCTTCCTTAATTCCGGATTTCACTTAAAATAGACCAATATTTCAAACGAAGGATTGTCCTTGAAACGTCTGATAAAGACTCTTGCCGTACTTGCGGTTCTTACTCTTGTGGGTGTGGCATCCCTGGTTGGTATCTTCTTCTATATTTCGATGGATCTCCCGCAGATCAATTCCCTGAAAGATTATAACCCTCCGATGAATTCTAAAATCCTCTCGAGAGATGGAGAAGTTCTCCTCGATATTGGTATCGAAACACGTGACGTGGTTCCCTTTGATAAAATTCCGAAAAAAGTAGTCGATGCATTCCTCGCTGCTGAAGATGATAACTTCTTCCATCACCAGGGGATTGATTACCTTGGTATTGTGCGTGCCTTTGCTGTGAACATGAAAGAAGGCCGTCTTGTCCAGGGTGGATCTACTATTACTCAGCAGGTGGCGAAATCATTTCTTCTTACAAAAGAAAGAACGATCTCGCGAAAAGTGAAAGATCTTTTACTCGCGAGAAAGATTGAAGAAAAATTCACGAAAGAAGAAATTCTCTTTCTTTACCTCAACCAGGTTTATCTGGGTGGTGGTTATTACGGTGTGAAAGCAGCTTTCAAAGGTTACTTCGATAAAGACCTGAAGGACGCTACTCCAGCAGAGTGCGCACTCGTTGCTGGTCTCCTCGTAGCTCCCGGAAAATATTCACCTTATGTAAATCCTCAACAGGCGAAAAATCGTCAAAGATATGTACTTAAGCGTCTCTACGAAACTGGAAAAATAGCCAAAGAAGAATTTGAAAAATCTGTAGACGAAAATATCAAGATGAGAATCCGCCGTACTAATGAATCCAAAGGCGGACATTTCACTGATTGGGTTCGCCAGGAAGTGATGAAATCGGTTGGGATAGATGAATTCTTGAACAATGGATTCACTGTGCAGACCACTCTCGATTGGTCTCTTCAAGCGAAAGCCGAGAAAACAGTAAAAGAGAAAGTGAAAGAGCTGGATAAGCGCCAGGGCTTTAAAGGTCCGGTCAAGAACTTCGCAACTGACGAAGAAATTTCTCAATTCATTGTTGAGCAGAGAAAGAAGATCATGAAAGATCAGTCTTCTTACTTTATGTTCAGTCCTGAGGGGAAGAATGTCTTTGAATTCCACGAAGACGACGATTCTTTAAAAAATAATATCAGTTATTACGAGACTGAAAGAGAAAAGCTCAACGAGCGATTCCGCGGATTAGTAGATATAGGTAATATGAGTAAAGATCCCTTCCTGGACTTCCTCCAGATCGGGAAAACTTATCCGGCGGTTGTTCTTAACGTCGACGATAATAAGCGCACGGTGCTTGTTACCGTTGGTGGTACACGTGTGATCATTCCGGAAAGTGGATTCGAATGGGCGCATGAAAGAAAATTCAGCGAGAATCCTTTGTACTTCAATCCGGTGAAGACACCTTCAAAGATTTTAAAGCGCGGTGATAATATTCTGGTTCAGATTGAAGAGAAGACTATCGCTTCTGATCAAATGATCGCTCCGGATTTTTTCAAGAAGTATAAGGATAAGACTCTCAGAACTCTTATGACTCGCCAGAGATTTTTCAAGGCAAAGCTTGATCAGGATCCGGAAGTTGAAGGTGCGCTGATCGCCATGAATGCCAATAATGGAGAGATCATTACACTGGTTGGTGGAGTAGATTTCCAGAAGTCACAATTCAATCGCGCCATTCAGTCGTCACGTCAGCCAGGATCATCCTTTAAGCCATTTATCTACGCTGCTGCTCTTGAGAATGGTTATAAGCCGAATACGATTTTGATGGATACTCCGCAAGCACTTGGTGGCGTGGATAACTCCCTTAACTGGAAGCCAAGAAATTACGACGGAGAGTTTTTGGGCCCCATGACTTTCAGACATGCCCTTGAAGTCAGTCGTAACATTCCTACTGTTCGCCTGGTTCAGGATCTGGGTGTGACTAAGATCAATAATTTTGTGGAAAGGTTTCATATTTACGCTGATCTTCCACGCGATATGAGTTTATCACTGGGATCATTCGGTATCAGTCTCGCAGAACTTACGAAAGGTTACGCCGTTTTCCCGAATGGGGGACGTGCCATTCGTCTTGTTCACATCACATCAATCAAAGATCGCACTGGAAAAAGTTATCCGCCTCCTGCGGCCGATCTTCCTTGGAAGGCCGAAGCTTCTAAGCCTGAATCTACTGATACTCCTGCAGTTGAAGGACAGCCGGCTGGAAATCCATTCTTAGCTAATCTCGGTGGTGGGCAGGTTTATGATCCACGCCTGGCCTATGTCATGACGAATCTTCTTCGTGGAGTAACGATTTACGGAACCGCAGGGGCCGCAGCGGCCCGCTTGGGAACAAATATTGGTGGGAAAACCGGAACGACCAATAACTATGTCGACGCCCTATTTGTCGGATTCACTCATAATATTGTTGCTGGAGCCTGGGCAGGTTTTGATGACAACCGTCCATTGGGCTACGGCGAGACGGGTGGTAAAACTGCCCTCCCGATGTGGATTGAATATATGGAACAGGCAATTCCCAAATATGGCGCGGGAGAATTCCGTGTGCCCGATGGAATTACACAGGTAATGCTCAATAAAGAAACCGGCAAGGTTCTGCCCGCGGGAACACCTGCAGGATTTACGGAAGCCTTTGTAGAAGGTTCAAATCCCGAGAGTGGAGCTGAGTCTTTTGATCAGAATCCATCATCGACTGAAACTCAGGCCACCGATGATGATGATTACTTTAAGAATCAGTAATTAATTCCTGAAAATGCCGATAGGACTTCTACGGAGGTCCTATGGTCCTTGATCGCAAAACCTTTTATTACTTTCTGCTCGCTGTCTTTGCGGTCCACGCTTCACTGATGGCAGTTCATCTTCGCGACCAAATTCAGAAAGTCGTTTTTACTCCGTCAAAAGCCATCAAAGTAAAACTCGTCCAGGAAGCCTTGTCTGAGATGACGAAATCTCTTCAAAAAAGACAGATTGTTCAGTCCGAAGATTCACTCACCAATGAGAAACCGAAAAAAGAATCTTTCTTAAGCGATAAGAACAGAAGTTTTGAACGTGAAACGATGGCAAAAGCTATTGATAGCTTCCAGAAGGCAGCTAAGGGTAATGCAAACATCACCAATCCACAGCTTTCAAAGACTTCTAAAAGTCAGAAAAAAGCGATCAAAGATCTGAAACTTTCTGATTTCGGAATGCTCTCCGGAGATCCTATGCCGGAGGAAGTAAGTCGTGCTCCAGCTTCCGAATCGATCAAAGGTCTTGAAAACGGCGACATTCATGGCCAGGGTCTTTCTGCGACAAATGATTATGTAGAAGAAGTTGCTCTCGGTGATTTCACGCATCTCAACACTACTGAATACAAGCATTACGGATTTTTCCATCGTATCCGCCAGAAACTGGAACAGTTCTGGGGCAAGACACTGCATGAGAAAGCGAATAATATTTTCCGTTCCGGCCGCAGACTCCCGGCATCTGATAATCTCATCACTTCACTTCAGGTAACCCTGAATACGAAGGGCGAAATTGTTGGAGTTAAAATCCTGGGAAGTTCGGGTGTTCGTGAACTCGATGATGCTGCGATTGAATCGTTTAATGAAGCGGGACCGTTTCCGAACCCACCAAAGGATATGTTGGTGAACGGCACCGCCACCATCGAATGGGGCTTTGTCGTCAAATCTTAATCAGGCAAAAAAAAAGCCGTACATTCGTACGGCTCCAAAGCTTCAATGCTTGTGTGTGTTTTTTAGTGAGTTCCGCGAAGCATAGTCTTCAGCTTATCAATCCCTTCCATGATCACATAATCAGACCAGATAGAATCTAGTTCTCTGATTGCTTCAATGACCTGAAGAGCTGCCTGATCGCGCGAGATTTTTTGTGTCTCCGCATACTGACTGATTGATTTATTCAGAACTTCAATTACGGGAGAATTACAAACCTGGTTGAGACGTTCTTCGAAGGACTGGTTAAGTTTCTTTTCTTTGCTCTTAATGATTGCTGTATTCAGAAGCTGGATGGATTCCATTCGCTTTTTTTTCCTTCACGCTGACAAGTACTGATGTTGGGAGGGGCAGTATCACCAGAACTCGAAGATTCGTAAAGACCGATTTGATGAAGGTGAAAAAATTTTAGAATGGAGTTTGAAGTAAGCCTGAATTGAATCTGCACTAAATAAAAATTTTAATCTTTAAACGTGAGCACCATCAGAATGCTGATGATGCTCATGAAATTTAGTTAGTGAGAGCTATTGCAAAATTCTGTGTACTGCTGTGCCGTTAAAAGATTATTCAATTCTGCTGTATTTTTCACCTTGACTTTAATTAGCCACGATCCGTACGCATCTGAATTAATTTTTTCCGGTGATCCTTCAAGATCACTGTTCTTCGCCACAACTTCACCGCTAACAGGAGCGTAGAGATCTGAAACAGATTTAATTGATTCAACAACACCAAAAGTGTTTCCGAGTTTGAGCTCAGATCCGACATCTGGGACTTCCAGGAAGACAATATCGCCAAGTGCAGACTGAGCGAAGTCGGTAATACCAACAGTTACAGTGTCACCCTCAACGAGCGCCCATTCGTGTTCTTTGGTGTACTTCAGATTTGCTGGGATATTTGTGCTCATTATTTATGTCCTCCGGTTACGAATGGTTTCTTCGTGAGTTGTGCGGGATAGGCCTTTTGACGGATATCGATATTGAATACTTCATCTTTTGGGGCTTTATCAATTTCAATGCGGGCAAGTGCAATACCTTTTCCGGTCACGACCGACATCGTTCCGCTGGTGACTGTTCCGACCACATTTCCTTGTCCGTCCATCACCGGATAATTTTCACGGGGAATTCCTCTATCGAGTGTGAGTTTAACAAGTTTGTATTTAGCTTTCTTCGATTCGAGTGCCGCCTTGCCAACAAAATTTGTTTTCGTGAGTTTTACTGTCCAGCCGAGTCCTGCGTCAAAAGGATTCACTTCATCAGTGAGCTCATGCCCATAAAGTGGGTAGCAAACTTCTAGGCGTAAAACGTCACGGGACGCGAGACCACACGGAGTTACTTTCTGCTCCATGAGTTTCTGCCACATTTCTTTAATCGCAGCATGAGATCCGAAAATCTCAAATCCATCTTCGCCGGTATAACCAGTGCGCGCGATGATGACTGAGTGAGTTCCGAAATTTGTCTCAAAAACCGAATAGTACTCAATTTCCGGAAGATCTTTCATCATTGGCTTTATTACTGCGTATGATTCCGGACCCTGAAGCGCCAGAAGTGAATATTCGTTTGATTTATTCACGAAGCTGCAATCAAAGCCCTTATGAAGGGCCTTCATCCAGTTAAAATCTTTGTCGATATTTGAAGCATTCACACAAATAAGAACTTTGCCCGGACGAAGCTTATAAACAATCAAGTCATCCACCACAGTTCCGTTCTCACGGCAAAGTGGAGAGTAGATAGCTTTCCCCTGAGGAGCATTGAGAATGTCATTGGTGACAAGGTAATCAGCAAATTTCTCTGCGTCTGCACCTTCGATGAAAAATTCACCCATGTGACTGACATCAAAGACACCAATCTTCTGTCTGACTGCTAGAACCTCATCTTTTACAGATGTATATTGAACGGGCATATCCCATCCACCAAACGGCACCATCTTGGCACCTAGTTTGACGTGCTCATCATGCAGGCTCGTTTTCAAAAGCTCGGTCATATTATCCCTTTAACTGTTTTTCTGCGGCAGTAATGAGGTTTTCAATGAGACTTAGTACTGTCATTGGGCCCACTCCACCTGGAACCGGGCTGACAGCACTCACCACATCTTTCACATCATCAGTATTAACATCACCAACTAGTTTTCCATTCAAGCTGTTCATCCCGACATCTATCACAACAGTGTTTCTCGATGGCTCAAAGTAAGAGCGGTCGAGGTAGTGACCTTTTCCGATCGCGGCCACAACTATGTCAGCATTCTTGGTAAGCTCGCGCAGATTTTTTGTCTTAGAGTGTGTCAGAGTAACGGTCGCATTGAGATTCGTGAAAAGGAGCGAGAGTGGTTTCCCGACGATTAGGCTTCTTCCCACAATTACAATATTGTTGCCTTCGACCTCATAACCATAATATCTCAGTAGATTGACACAACCTTTAGGAGTGCAGGGAAGAAGAAGCTTCATGTCAGTTGAACCTTCATAGAGCTTCCGGGTATTTTCGCCGTGAAAGCCATCAATGTCTTTTGAAGGAATAACCAATTGAGGAAGATCCAGGACTGCCAGGTGATCTGTCACCGGTAGCTGAATGATAATTCCATGAGTGGCCGGGTCTTTATTGAGAGCTTGAACGAGATTCAAAAAATCATCCGGTGAAATTCCCGGAAGTAATTGATGGAGAGTAAATTTCGCTCCAATATCCTCGCAAAGTTTTTTCTTATTCCGGATGTAACTGAGAGATGCCGGATTATCTCCCACCAGAACAACACTCATGGCAGGATGACAGCCTCTTGCCTTCAGAGAGTCGCATCTCTTTTTCAGGTCTTCTTTAACTTTTTCAACACAAGGTTTTGCGGAGAGGATTCGTGCAGTCATAATTATGCTGATAATATAAATTCCGCGGGTCAAAAAGTCCTTTCTTATTTCAAATCTGTTTAGTATCTCAGTGGAATGAAAACACTTTTTTATGTCGGGCTGGGAATGCAGCTTTTTGGTCTTACTGCTGTAGGTCTGTGCTTCTTTTCCGGGATCAAAAATGGAGATTACGGACAGTTAGAGCTAATCCAGCTTGTTCTTGGTTCATTCGTGTTTTACGTCGGAAATTATCTCAAGGGCAGGTCAGTCAACTAGACGTCACCAGAATTCTTTAGGTACAATCTTCGTAACATCACACAGGAAAATTTTTTGATTGTCCTTGCCATCGATCCAGGATCTGTCACTGCGGGTTACGCTCTCTTGCAAAAAGAGGGACGAAAAATAAACTACATCACTTCGGGAATTCTGAAATTCGATGGAAAGATTGAATTTCTGCACAGGGTAAAGGATATCTTCGAGAAAACGGAGGCACTCCTTGCGGCCTATTCTCCGGATGAAATTGCACTTGAGTCTCTCATCTATGTGAAAAGCCCCGATGCTCTTATGAAGCTCGCTCAATCCCGCGGGACCATGCTCGCTGCTCTAACGAAGAATTATCACGAAAAAGTTTTTGAATATTCTCCGAATCTTGTGAAGTCGACTGTTACTGGTCACGGCCACGCTGACAAAGAGGGAGTCCAGAAATTCCTGAAGCAGTATTTCGGTATAAGTGAATTCAAAACTCACGATGAAAGTGATGCCTGTGCCATTGCTCTTTGCCATCTTCTCAACCGGGATGTACTTCGTCTTCCGATCGAGAAGAAAAAAAGATCCGCTAAAAAAGCTGGGACGGGTCTGGCCGCTGCTCTCTCACATAGAATCAAGGAACCCGCAGTATGATCGGATATCTATCAGGCACAGTGATTTATTCTGATTCCCAGAAATCCATCATCCTCACTGCTCAGGGAGTGGGTTACGAAGTACATACAGCTACTCCGCTTGTACCAAATAAAGAAATAGATCTTTTTATATCGCATATCATTCGTGAAGACGCTCAGAACCTCTTTGGTTTTGAGTCTGCTGACGATAAGAAATTTTTTGAAATGCTTCTCAGCGTGAATGGCATCGGACCTAAATCAGCGTTCGCTCTGGTTTCTCATCTGGGTATGTCTCAGATCATTACCGCCATCACTCTTGAGAATGTCGACGTATTGAAATCTGCTCCGGGAGTCGGAAAGAAAAGTGCTGAGCAGATAATTCTCTCTCTGAAAGACAAAGTGACCAAGCTGGAAATTGGAATGGTTACGAAAGAGATGCCAAAGAATTCCGTCGCTAAATCAAAACCGGGAGACAATCAGCTCGATGCTTTCCTGGTGAAAGAAACACTCGCCGCTTGTCAGGGTTTGGGTTTCAAGGATCAGGACGTACTTCCGATGATTCAAAAACATATGGGTACTGTGAATAAACCTGAAGAGCTTCTGAAGCTCATTCTGAAAGAGCTGAGGTAATTCATGGATCGTGTTGTGACAGGAGACGTAGCTCCCTCTGAAAGAGAACAGGAAGCCCAGCTTCGTCCCCAGAATTTCTCTGAATTCATCGGCCAGAATAAGGTCGTGGATAATATCGATCTCATGGTGAAATCAGCACTCGTGCGGAAAGCGGCCATGGATCACGTTCTTCTTTCAGGTCCTCCGGGACTTGGTAAGACATCGCTCGCGATGTTGATTGCAAGAGCACTCGGATCTGAACTGCATGTGGTTTCTGGCCCAGCCATTGAGAAAAAAGGTGATCTTGCAGCTGTTCTCACTAATATGAAACCGCGGGATGTTCTTTTTATTGATGAAATTCATCGCATGCATATCACGGTGGAAGAAATTCTCTACTCCGCGATGGAAGATTTCCGTCTGGATATCCTGATTGGTCAGGGCGCTTCAGCGCGAACAATGCAGATTGATCTTCAACCTTTCACTCTGATTGGTGCGACAACCCGCTCTGGACTTCTCTCCAATCCTCTCCGTGACCGTTTCACGGCCCACTTGAATTTTGATTTTTATGAGCCGGATAAAATTGCACAGATCATTCTGAACAATTCTAAAAAAATGGCTATTACTCTCAATACTGATTCGAAAAATGAAATTGCTAAGCGCTCGCGCGGTACTCCGCGAATCGCTAATCGGATCCTTCGTCGCGTTCGTGATTTTGCCCTCGTAAATGGCACTTCAAATGTCGGCATGGTGGAAGTAGAGGCCGCTCTTTCGCTACTGGACATCGATCACCTTGGACTCGACTCCATGGACCGGAAAATTTTGACCGTCATGAAAAACTACTACTCAGGTGGTCCAGTGGGGATTGAAGCACTCTCGGCAACATTGGGTGAAGACAAGCAAACTATCGAAGAGGTCTACGAACCTTATCTGTTAAAGCAAGGCCTTATCCTGAGAACTCCGCGCGGGAGAGTTCTCTCAGAAACGGCATCGTCACACATCTCCTGACTGGCTGAGTCAGGTTTACTACATACAGCACAAAAAACTATCTTACAAAGATACTAAATTCATTTATAATCGTCTGACGTGCTCGTTTTATTCAAAGGTTAGAATGATAAATCAAAGAACCCTTGCTAAAGATGTGAAAGTGACCGGGATCGGTCTTCACTCTGGTAAGAAAGTTACCCTGAAGCTGATTCCTGCAGATGCAGATTTTGGCATACAATTCGTCCGTACAGATATCGCTAATTCTCAGCCAATGACGGCTAATGCTCTCACGGTGGGAACGACTGAGAATGCCACAACATTAGGTTCGGGCGCCGAAGCCATTCATACTGTTGAACATCTTCTCGGAACTCTTTATGGACTCGGAATCAATAACTGTCTCATTGAAATTGATGGCCCGGAAGTTCCTATCATGGACGGATCTGGTGCTTCTTTCGTTTTCCTTCTTAAGGAGACGGGAATCAAGAATCTCAATAAATCGAAAAAGTTTCTCGTTATCCTTGATACTGTTCGCGTTGAAAAAGACGGGAAGTGGGCACAGTTTGAGCCAAGTCAGAATCTCGTAATCGATTCGACAATTGTCTTCGCTCATCCTGCTATCAAAACACAGAGATTTTCTTTTGAATTCTCATGCGAGAATTTCATCCAGGATATTGCCCGTGCCAGAACTTTTGGTTTTGCCAAAGACGTGGATATGCTGAAGAGAAAGGGCCTGATTAAAGGTGGCTCACTTGATAACGCTATCGTGCTTGATGACTACAAGGTCATGAATAACGAAGGCCTTCGTTTTGCGAATGAATTCGTTCGTCACAAGATCCTCGACACTATCGGTGACGTGAGTCTTCTTGGATATGAAATCGCAGGTAAGATCACGACTTATAAGTCTGGTCACAATCTTCACAATCTTCTTTGCCGCAAGCTTCTTGAAAATCCTGCGGCCTACGAAATCGTCTCGGCGTCAGCGCTTAAAGCCGAGGTGCGTGAAGCCCATAAATTGCCTCAATTCATCACCGTCTCTCACTGATCTTTTCCCAAATTGAGAGCTTTTAGTTACCATAGTCCCACTCAGGGGGACCAATGCGTTTATTTATTCTGCTCGCTCTTATTTCATTCCCTTCTTTCGCCATGAACTGGTTCGATATGGAACTCGGAACTGAATATATTCTCATGCAGGATATGTCTCTCCCTCAGCGTGAAAGAAGTGGATCGATGCTCGAAGTTTCCAAAGGCGCAAAGTTCGTCTTAAAGGAAGTTGTCGGGATCACCATGGGTCTCATGATGTTTAATCTTGAATATAAAAATTGCCCGGGTCCTGCGATGGAAACGGAAGTTGAAATCATTCCGGTAAGCGGAACATCACCAGTAATTGAAGTTGGTGCCATGGTCGCAGAAAACTGCGAGCTTTGGGTTTATGTTGAAGGTAAGGATTTCTGGACCAATAGCTTATTTGAATAAAGGATCTCATGCGTCTCTCTACTGGATACTGGCAAACACTTAAAGAAACTCCTTCTGATGCCGACGTCGTCTCCCAGCAGCTCATGATGAGAGCGGGACTCATGTATAAGACTGGAGCGGGACTTTATACCATCCAGCCGATGGCACTTCGTTCTCTTCGAAAAATCGAAAAAATCATTCGTGAAGAGCATGAAAAAATCAATGCCTTCGAGATTTCCATGCCGGTAGTTACTCCGGCCGAACTCTGGCAGGAATCCGGACGTTGGGACGGCATGGGCGGACAAATGCTTAAGGCAATTGATCGCGCTGAACGCCAGGTTTGTCTCAGTCCTACGAATGAAGAAACCGTAACCGATCTTTTTCGCCGTACAGTTGGTTCATACAAGCAGCTTCCGGTTTGTCTTTATCAGATTAACACAAAATTCCGTGATGAAATCCGCCCGCGCTTTGGTCTCATGCGTGCGCGTGAGTTCATCATGAAAGATGGATATTCTTTTCACATCGATAAGGCATCTCTCGATAAGTTTTATGACGAGATCTACGCTGCCTATACAAATATCTTTACCCGCATGGGACTCGATTTCATCGCGGTCGAAGCAGATGGCGGGGCCATGGCCGGTGGGGGAGCTAAGACTCATGAGTTCCAGGTAATTGGCGATAATGGCGAAGACTTAGTTGTGACCGTTCCACGCACCAAATTCGCTGCGAACATTGAAAAAGCGACGACCGTCAGAAAAAATATTCCGGCCGCTCCACAGGGAGAAGTTATTAAGTTTGCGACTCCGAATCAAAAAACCTGCGAAGAAGTTTGTGCCGCTCACGGTTTCCCTATCACTCAAAGTCTCAAGTCACTTGTCATGAACACTGTCATAAATGGCAAAGACCAGTTTTTCATGGTCATGCTTCTTGGAGACGATTCTCTCAATGAAGTGAAATTTAAAAACAAAGTAAATGCTGAACATATTCGTCCAGCTCAGCAAGCTGAGCTCGATCGTCTCGGTCTCGTGAAAGGTTTCATGGGTCCATCCACGGCAGCGGAACTCAAAGTTGTCTACGACGAAGCTATCGATATGAACGGATCATATATTGTAGGTGCTAATGAGCCTGATCATCACATGAAAGGCTTTGTTCCTTCCCGCGATACGAAGCCAAAAAACTTCCGCGCTGACCTTCGCCTATCAAAAGAGGGTGATTATATCGGTGACGATCAGATCGTGATCAAAAAAGGTATCGAAGTCGGACATATCTTCCAGCTCGGTGATAAATACACAAAGAGCATGAAAGTGACTGTACTGAATGAGCAAGGCAAGGCCATCACACCAATCATGGGTTGCTATGGAATTGGTGTAACCCGCGTTCTTGCATCTGCGATTGAGCAGAATAATGATAAAGACGGAATCATCTGGCCGGCTTCTATAGCACCCTACGATGTTTATCTTTGTTTCATCGGGAAAACTCCTGAAACAAAAACTCTCGTAGAAGGCATCCATGATGATTTCAGAAAAGATGGACTCGAAGTTCTTTTCGATGATCGTCAGCTCGGTCCTGGTATGATGTTCAAGGATGCAGATCTCATCGGTCTTCCTCTTCGGGTTGTCATCGGCGAGAGAGATTATCTCGCGACTGGTGAAATCGAGATCAAGATCCGTAAGACCGGCGAAACCATCAAAGTGAAAAAAGAAGAACTGCTTTCAACTGTAAAAACAAAACTCAAAGAGCTTGGTAAATGGCTGTAGATTTTGAACTGATTTTTGGAATGCATAGTATCGCTGCCGCCCTCACGAATCCGAGGCGTGTGCACACTCGTTTGGTCGCTACTGACGAAGCTTTAGTTGAACTTCAGCGTAAGCATCAGATCAATCCTAAAAAATTGAATGTGAAGATTGAAATTCTTTCTTCGCACTCTGTTCAAGAAGAAGCGAAACAACTTTGTTTCTACATGGATGTGGAGTTTTTCCGCGTTCCAGGACAAATCTTTCTCGAAACATCACTCTTAGAAACTTATGAGCTTCAGGAATTCCTGAAAGCACCATCTATGAAACTCTTGGCACTAGATCAGATCACTGATGTTCATAATGGAGCAGCTATTCTTCGAACGGCTTGTTTCTATGGCATCGGCGGAGTTTTGATACCATCAGCAAAATCTTTCGGACTCACTCCATCGTTCTACCGGATTGCATCTGGTGCGACTGAGTATGTGAATCTGATTCGCGTGAACTCTTTAAGTCGCGCCGTCGGACAATTGAATGAGGCCGGTTTTCTCACAGTCGGACTCTCGGAGCATTCTTCGGAGAATTTGAGCCAGGATGACCTGCGGAGCCAAAAGAAGATTTGTTTGCTGCTTGGGGCCGAAGAGACTGGATTATCAAACGCAGTCGCTCGGTTGGTTCAGAAAAACATGAGTCTTCCTTCTCAGGGAGAGATCAAATCTCTCAACGTGGCTTCAGCTGCTGCGATTTCTATGGAAAAAGTTTTCGGGCAATAACCTGAAAAAACTTGATTTCGTCCACTTATCCCATTATAAATTTCGGACTCATCCGTTTTTCCGATGAAGTTTATGGGCTGCTCTAGCTCAGTTGGTAGAGCAACGGTTTTGTAAACCGTAGGTCGCAGGTTCGATTCCTGTGAGCAGCTCCATTTATTTTTTCGGATGATGGGTAAAAAATGGCGTGGTTCCCGAGTGGCCAAAGGGAGCAGACTGTAAATCTGCCAGCGTCAGCTTTCGGTGGTTCGAATCCACCCCGCGCCACCATTTTTTAGTCGATGTTTTCTGCGGGCGTAGCTCAGTTGGTAGAGCGCCACCCTTCCAAGGTGGATGTCGAGAGTTCGAATCTCTTCGCCCGCTCCATTATTTCCCCGGGATTTTGCTCTCGTGGCTCAGTGGTAGAGTACGTCCTTGGTAAGGACGGGGTCGCGGGTTCAATTCCCGCCGAGAGCTCCATTCCTGGGAGAGTAGTAGGTTTTTTTTATTGTCAATTTAATGGCGGGTAGAGCATACTCTACCAGTCTAAAACATAACGTTAATAGTCGAAACCCTCATAAGGAGAGCTAGCCATGGCTAAGGAAAAATTTGACCGGAGTAAACCTCACGTCAACATCGGTACTATCGGTCACGTCGATCACGGTAAAACAACACTCACTGCTGCTATCACAATGACGATGTCAAAAATCCATGGTGGATCTGCGAAGTCATACGCGGATATCGATTCAGCTCCTGAAGAGAAAGCTCGCGGTATTACAATCAATACAGCTCACGTTGAATATACAACTGCTAACCGTCACTACGCTCACGTAGATTGTCCAGGCCACGCGGATTATGTAAAAAACATGATCACAGGTGCTGCTCAGATGGATGGCGCGATTCTCGTTGTTGCTGCTACTGATGGTCCAATGCCACAAACTCGTGAGCACATCCTTCTTGCTCGTCAGGTTGGTGTTCCAGCTCTCGTAGTATTCATGAACAAAATCGATATCGCAGATCCAGAACTCGCTGATCTCGTAGAAATGGAAATCCGCGAACTTCTTTCTAAATATCAGTACCCTGGTGATGATATTCCTATCGTCAAAGGTTCTGCTCTTGCTGCTGTTGAAGGCACAAATCCAGAACTTGGCGTGAATGCGATCGTTAAGCTTATGGAAGCTGTGGATTCTTATATCCCAACTCCGGCTCGTGACATCGAAAAGCCTTTCCTTATGCCTGTAGAGGACGTTTTCTCAATCTCTGGTCGCGGTACAGTTGTTACTGGTCGTATCGAGCGCGGAATTGTGAAAGTTGGGGAAGAAATCGATATCATCGGTCTCAAAGATCTTCAGAAAACTGTTATCACAGGTGTAGAAATGTTCCGTAAGCTCCTCGACGAAGGTCGTGCGGGTGATAACGTTGGACTTCTCCTTCGTGGTACTAAGAGAGAAGATATCGAGCGTGGTCAGTGTATGATCAAGCCAGGAACAGTTAAGCCGCACGCTAAGTTCCGTTGCGAAGTTTACGTTCTCACTAAAGAAGAAGGCGGACGTCACACTCCAATCTTCAAAGGTTACCGTCCACAGTTCTACTTCAGAACTACAGACGTAACTGGTGCTATCACTCTCAATGAAGGCGTTGAGATGATCATGCCAGGTGATAACACTTCTTTCGGTGTTGAGCTTATCGCTCCAATCGCTATGGAAAAAGGTCTCCGTTTCGCTATTCGCGAAGGTGGACGTACTATCGGCGCTGGAACAGTTTCAGACATCATCGAGTAATCTAGTTTTTTCGAAAAGGGCCACCTCACGGTGGCCTTTTTTTTCGTCTTCGGGAGTATAGCTCTAACGGTAGAGCGAACGATTCCAAATCGTTAGGTTGTGGGTTCGAATCCCTCTGCTCCCGCCACCACCTTTCGGTGGTGGCGGATCCACCTCTTCTTTCTGATGAATCCTTCGGATTTAATTAAATCAGGAATTAAAACTCAACTCTGTAAATTCTGACCCGCGTCATCACCCTTTGCAAGATCCGTTCCTAAAAGTCAATCAAAACCACTTTTTTGTAGACATAACTCCCGCGATTTTGCATAAATGTGGATTCGTTTCAGTTTAAATTGAGGTTTTAAATGGCTGTGGCTTCTAATGAGGAAGGCAAGAAGTGGATACAAGCTTCTCTTGCCGTCGTTTGTATTCTTCTTGGATATATCCTAATCAGTTTTTTCGAAAAGTTAGCTGAATGGTTCGCGCTTGAATCTATGATTCCTTATTTCTTTGGAGTCACTCAAGCTCTTTCCGTTGTGATTGCTGCAGGAACTTATTTTTATGTTTTAAAAAATCCGAAAACTTCTGATTTTTTAACGAACGTATATGAAGAGCTGATGAAAGTTGTATGGCCTGATAGCCAGCAAACGTGGAGACACACTTTCGTCATTATGGTCGCAGTAACAATCATGGGATTCGTTTTCGGATTCTTTGATTTCGGTGCGAACTACCTCTTAAGACTTGTGAACAAATAAGGATCTGCAATGACTGATGCAAATACAGAGAAGAGAGTACTGGCCCTTGGCGATACTCCAGATTTCAAGTGGTACATCGTTCACGTCCTTAGTGGATTTGAGAATCGTGTTCTCAAGACTCTCAAGGAAAGAATCGTTAACCACAGCATGACTGAATACTTCGCGGAAATCCTTGTTCCGGAAGAAAGCGTTGTTGCAAACGTAAACGGTAAGAAAAGAACCATGAAGAAGAAATTCTTCCCTGGTTACGTTCTCGTAAAAATGATCATGAACGATAAGACGTGGCACCTTGTGAAAGACACTGACAAGATCACGGGCTTCATCGGCGGTACTAAAGATAAGCCGATGCCAATCTCTGATGAAGAAGCATTGGCAATGACTGCATCACTCGCTGAAGGCTTCAAGCGCACTCGCTCTGTTGCTAATTTCTCTGAAGGTGATTCAGTCAAAGTAATTGAAGGACCTTTCACTTCTTTCGTTGGAGTTGTTGAAAACATCTCTGATAAGGGCAAAGTTAAAGTTCAGGTTTCGATTTTCGGTCGTCCAACACCAGTTGAACTCGAATTCTCTCAAGTAGAGAAAGTTTAATAATTAAGCGGGAGACTTAACAGTCGTCGGCACCGCCAGGAGAATTTATGGCTAAAAAAGTCACAGGCTTCATCAAGTTACAAATCCCGGGTGGGAAAGCAAACCCATCACCACCAATTGGTCCAGCTCTCGGTCAACGTGGTGTGAACATCATGGAATTCTGTAAGGCATTCAATGCCCGTACACAGAAAGAAAATGGTGTAACTCTTCCGACAATCATTACGGTTTACTCGGACAGAACTTTCACATTCGTTACTAAGACTCCTCCAGCAACTTACCTCCTTAAGGATAAGTTGAAGCTTCAGTCTGGTTCTAAAAAACCAGGTCACGAAGTAGCAGGAACTGTTCCTCGTAAAGTTGTTACTGAAACAGCTAAAGCGAAGGCAGCAGATCTTACTGCTGCAACGATCGAAGCTGCAGAAAGAACTATTGAAGGTTCAGTCCGTTCAATGGGTCTTAAACTGGATTATAAATAATTTGCGGGAGACCTCTAAAGAGGTCGTTTGAACCGAAAGGATGACTATGAAAAAGATTTCTCCAAAATATAAAACGGCTGCTAAAGAAGTTGATGCTTCTAAGCTCTACACAGTTGCTGAAGCTCTCGCTCTCGTTAAGAAAGTTGCTTTCGCAAAATTCGATGAGACTGTAGATCTGGCCTTCCGCCTTGGTATCGATCCACGTCACGCTGACCAAATGGTTCGCGGTGCGATCGTTATGCCAGCAGGTACCGGTAAGAAGACAACTATCGTTGTTATCACTTCAGGCGAAAAACTTGGCGAAGCTGAAAAGGCTGGCGCTGATTTCGTTGGCGGCGAAGACATTATCAACAAGATCGCAGGCGGATGGATGGAATTCGACCGTGTAATCGCGACTCCGGATATGATGGGTAAAATCGGTAAGATCGCTCGCGTACTCGGACCACGTGGTCTCATGCCGAACCCTAAGCTCGGTACTGTAACAACTGATATCGCTAAAGCTGTTAACGAGCAGAAAGCCGGTAAAGTTGAATATCGTGCTGATAAAAACGGAATTGTTCACGTTCCAATTGGTAAGAAGTCATTCACTGAAGCTCAGCTTGCTGAGAACTTCAAGGCGATTTGCGGAGCTATCCTCCGTGCTAAGCCAGCTTCTTCTAAGGGTACATATGTTAAGTCACTTGTTATAAGTGCAACTATGAGCCCAGGTGTTCGTATTGATGCAATTGATGCATCTACTGTTTCTCTTTAAGAACTATTTACCTTGAAGGGTTTGTGACAGCCGGTTTCTTCTAACGAAGTATAAAGCCTGCCGAAACTCCCCTCCAAACATTATTAACGGAGGAAAGAATCTATGATGACACGTGCAGAAAAAGACGCAGTTGTCTCATCGATCAAAGAGAAAATCGAGAAGTCACAAGCTGTCTTCTTGACCAATCTCGTAGGTATCCCATCTGTGGATTCTGTACGGATCCGGAAGAATGTTCGCGATGCTAAAGGCCATATGGTCATTACTCGTAACACTCTCTTCGCTCGTGCAGCCAAGGGTACTTTCGCTGAAGGTCTTCTCGCTGATCTGAAGGGAACCAGCTGTGTGGCATTTGCTTATGATGATGCGGCAGCAGTCGCTAAAGTCGTAAACGATGCTTCAGGGGAGTTTTCGGAAATCGTCACAATTCGTGGCGGTCAACTTGGAACTCAAAAACTTACAAAAGCGGATGTTGTAGCGCTGGCTAAATTGCCTTCTCGCAACGAAATGCTCGGAACATTGCTTGCTACATTCAATGCGCCAGTATCTGCCTTTGCAAGAGTGCTATACGCGATTCAGGAACAGAAAGGCGGGGGCGCAGCTCCAGCTACTGCAACTGAGAACGCTTAACTTTTAACTTTTTTTATTTTTTCAGGAGATTTTATGTCTATTACTAATGATCAACTCATCGAACACGTATCTAAAATGTCAGTTCTCGACCTCGCTAACCTGGTTAAAGAGCTCGAAACTAAATTCGGCGTATCTGCAGCTCCTGTAGCTGTTGCTGGCGGCGCTGTTGCTGCCGGTCCTGCTGCTGAAGCTCAAACTGAGTTCACAGTAGTTCTCGCTGAAAAAGGTGCTTCACCAATTAACGTAATTAAAGAAGTACGTGCGATCACTGGTCTCGGCTTGAAAGAAGCTAAAGACCTCGTAGAAGGCGCGCCGAAGACTGTTAAAGAAGCCGTCTCTAAAGACGAAGCAGCTGAAATCAAGAAGAAACTTGAAGCTGCTGGTGCAAAAGTCGAAGTTAAATAATTTAGTTCTCCGTCCCTCTGGGATGACATGGAAGCAGGCCTAAAACCTGCTTCCATGTTTGCGTTTTAAGAAGATTTTTTAGTTGAGCCTTAATAGTCAGGAGTCTTAAATGACAAAAGTATTCGCGCCAAATGAGTGGACACGTAGAAGTTTCAGCAAAAACGACTATGTGATGTCACCGCCGAGCTTGATGAAACTTCAGATCAGCTCGTACGAGGATTTCCTCCAAAAAGATATTCCTCCTGCTAAACGTGAAGACAAGGGTCTTCAACACGTTTTCAAAGGTATCTTCCCAATTTTCGATTTTAACAAGACTGTCTCTCTCGAGTTCGTCAGCTATACGCTGGAAGAGCCGAAGTATTCAGTCGGTGAGTGTCGCGCACGCGGCCTCTCATATGAATCACCATTGAAGGTGACAGTTCGATTGATTTTCTTTGATATGACTGCTGAATCTGAAGATGGAAAGAGAACTATCTCTTCTATCAAAGAGCAGGAAGTTTACCTCGGTAACATTCCCCTCATGGCCCCAACAGGGTCTTTCATTTTCAACGGAACTGAGCGCGTAATCGTATCTCAGCTCCACCGTTCACCAGGGATTATCTTCGAGCACGATTCTGGTAAGAAGCATTCTTCCGGGAAGCTTCTTTATTCAGCTCGTATCATTCCTCATCGCGGCTCTTGGCTCGATTTCGAATTCGATCATAAGAACATCCTCTACGCTCGTATTGACCGTAAGAGAAAATTCCATGCAACAGTTATCCTCAAGGCAATGGGCTACTCTGTAGCTGATCTCCTTAAGGCTTTCTATCCGCTCGAAAAAATCAATCTTTCTGAGAAAGGTTACTCGCGCGAACTCGACTACGAACTCCTCACTGGAGCACGCGTAGACGAAGATATCCTTCACCCTAAAACTGGTGAAGCGATCATTAAGAAAGGCAAAAAGATCACGAAGCCTGCAGTTAAGAAACTTCAGGAATCAGGTCTTAAGTCTCTCCCGATGAAGCTCGAAGAAGTTGTCGGCAAAGTAATTGCTGATGATATCTACGACAAAGCGACTGGTGAAGTTATAGCTTCTGCAAACGAAGCTCTGACTGAAGCCAAGATCTTTGAACTCCTCAAGTCCGGCATCAAGCATGTTGATGCGATCTATATCGATAACGTGAACTATTCTGACCAGATCAGAAATACACTTTACCTCGATAAGACTCACTCAACTGAAGAAGCACTCGTTAAAATCTTCGAGCGTCTTCGTCCAGGAGAGCCGCCGACAATTGAAGCAGCAGAAACTCTCTTCAATAATCTTTTCTTCACAGCTACTAAATACGACCTCTCTAAAGTTGGTCGCATGAAGATCAACTATAAGTTCGGTCTTGATATCCCTGTTGAGAACACTGTTCTTACAAAAGAAGATATCCTCACAACTGTTAAGTACCTTGTGGATCTTAACAACGGTAAAGGTCAAGTCGATGATATCGATCACCTTGGTAACCGTCGCGTTCGCGCAGTAGGTGAGCTCCTCGAGAACCAATTCCGCGTTGGTCTCGTTCGTATGGAAAGAGCTGTTAAAGAAAGAATGTCGATTCAAGAACTCGACACGATGATGCCTCATGATCTCGTTAACCAGAAGCCAGTTGCTGCTGCAGTTAAAGAGTTCTTCGGTTCATCTCAGCTTTCTCAGTTCATGGATCAGACGAACCCACTTTCAGAAGTAACTCACAAGCGTCGTCTTTCTGCTCTCGGCCCAGGCGGTCTCACACGTGAGCGCGCTGGCTTCGAAGTACGTGACGTTCACGCTACTCACTATGGTCGTATGTGTCCGATTGAGACTCCAGAGGGACCAAACATCGGTCTCATAACCTCTCTCGCAACATACGCAAAAGTTTCTGAGTACGGATTCATTGAAACTCCTTACAGAGTTGTAAATGAAGACCGCTCACTTGAGAAAAAGATCAAGTACTTCTCTTCTTTCGAAGAAGAAGGAAAAATTATTGCTCAAGCGGAAAATGCATTCATTAAAGACGGTAAAGTTTACGGAAACATGATCGCTGCCCGTAAACAGGGTGAACTTGCTCTCGTTGACGCTTCTGAAGTTGATCTGATGGACGTTTCACCGTCGCAGATGATTTCGATCGCTACATCACTCATCCCGTTCCTTGAGCACGATGATGCTAACAGAGCTCTCATGGGTTCAAACATGATGAGACAGGCTGTTCCGGTTGTTAAGACAGATGCTCCACTCGTTGGAACAGGTGTTGAATCAACTGTAGCTCGTGACTCTGGTGCAATTCTCTTCGCTGAACACGACGGAAAAGTAATCTTCGTTGATTCAAACCGTATCGTTATCCAGCGTGATAACTTCAAAGAAGAAGAGTCTGGCGTAGATGTTTACAAACTCGTTAAGTATCAGCGTTCTAACCAGAACACTTCTATTAACCAGAAAGCTCTCGTTAAAGAAGGCGATGCTGTTCGCGCCGGTGATGTTATCGCCGACGGTCCAGCTACTCACCTTGGTGACCTTGCTCTCGGACAGAACGTTCTCGTAGCGTTCATGCCATGGGGTGGTTATAACTACGAAGATTCAATCCTCATTAACGAAAAAATCCTCGCTCAGGACGTATTCACAACAATCCACATCGAAAATTACGAAGTGGAAGCTCGTGATACTAAACTTGGTAAGGAAGAAATCACTCGCGATATCCCGAACGTTTCTGAAGAGGCCCTCAAAGACCTCGACGAAGCCGGTATCATTCGCGTTGGTGCGATCGTAAAACCAGGCGATATCCTCGTTGGTAAGATCACTCCAAAAGGTGAAACACAGCTTTCTCCGGAAGAAAAACTCCTAAAAGCGATCTTCGGTGATAAGGCTGGCGACGTTAAGGATACTTCTCTTCGCGTTCCTTCTTCAGTTCGCGGAACAGTTATTGATGCTCACGTCTTCACTCGTGAAGGTGTTGAACTCGATCAGCGTTCTAAGTCGATCATAGAGAAAGAAACTGCTCTTATCCGTCGTGATGAGAACATTGAGATCAAAGCTCTCCAGCGCTCAGCAATTCGTAAGATCGCTGACATGCTCGGTGGTGCAACGACTGAAGACAAACTCGTTTCTGAAGATGGTTCATCTGAACTACTGAAGAAAGGTGTGAAGATCACTGAAGAAGTTCTCGCTTCAATTCCTTTCGAGTTGATCGGTTACCTTCCACTCAAAGCTGATCTTGAAGAAAAACTTTCTGAGTACTTCGCTGACATCCGTAACCGGATCAATCGCGTTCGTGCTAAGGCCAACGAAGAAATCGCTAAGCTCCACAAGGGCGACGAGCTTCCTCCTGGCGTAATCAAGAAAGTTGTTGTTTACATCGCAATTAAGAGAAAGCTCCAGCCAGGTGATAAAATGGCCGGTCGTCACGGAAACAAGGGTGTAATTTCCCGCGTTCTTCCAGTTGAAGACATGCCTTATATGGCAGACGGTACTCCAGTTGAAATCGTGTTGAATCCACTTGGGGTTCCTTCACGTATGAACATCGGTCAGCTCTTCGAGCTTCACCTTGGATGGGCAGGTAAAGGTCTTGGCGACAAGATTCGTTACATGATGGAACAGCAGATGGACCTCCATCGCATTAAAGATCTTATCTCTAAGATCTATAAGAATCCTGATTGTGATACTTGGCTCAAAAAAGCTTCAGATCAGCAAGTTCGTGACCTTGCTGAGAAACTTCAGACTGGTGTTCGCTTCTCATCTCCAACATTTGATGGAGCAACTGAGAAAGACATCGAAGAAATGTTTGACCTTGCTGAACTTGATCGTTCAGGGAAGACAACACTCTTTGACGGAATCACCGGCGAAGCCTTCTCTGAGGAAGTAACTGTTGGTTCAATGTACATGCTGAAACTTCACCACCTTGTTGATGAGAAGATTCACGCTCGTTCTACTGGTCCTTACTCTCTCGTAACTCAGCAGCCACTCGGTGGTAAGGCTCAGTTCGGAGGTCAGCGTCTCGGGGAAATGGAAGTGTGGGCACTCGAAGCATATGGTGCTGCTTATACCCTCCAGGAATTCCTGACTGTGAAGTCGGATGACGTGGTTGGAAGAACACGCATGTATGAGTCTATTGTTAAAGGCGAGCAGGTTCTTGAGCCAGGCTTACCAGAGTCGTTCAACGTTCTCATCCGCGAGCTCCAGGCACTGGCGCTCGATGTGAAGCTCGAAGAACCAGCTGTAGAGCCATTACTTTAATTTTTAGAACAGGAGCTTAGCTCGATGAAAGATCTATTAAATTTTTTCGATAAACCAAAAGACCCAGTTTCGGTACAGGCGATCTCCATCCGGATGGCCGCTCCTGATACGATCCGTGAGTGGTCTTTCGGTGAAGTAAAAAAACCGGAAACCATAAACTACCGCACGTTCAAGCCTGAACGTGACGGTTTGTTCTGCGCTAAGATCTTCGGACCTATCAAGGATTACGAGTGTATCTGTGGTAAGTATAAGCGTATGAAGCACAGAGGTGTTGTGTGCGAGAAGTGTGGCGTTGAAGTTACGCTTTCAAAAGTTCGTCGCGAGCGTTGCGGCCACATTGAGCTGGCTTCACCAGTAGCTCACATCTGGTTCCTTCGTTCACTTCCTTCTCGTATCGGAGCTCTCCTTGATCTTTCTCTGAAAGATCTCGAAAGAATTCTTTATAACGAAGCATACATTGTTACTCACGCTGCTAACGCAGACGTTGAAGGTGGACTCCCAGTAGGATCAATTCTTTCTGAGCAGAAATTCCACGAACTCAAAACAGCTAATGTTGATTTCAAAGCTGGCATGGGTGGGGAAGTTGTAAAAGACCTTCTCGCTAAAGTTGATATTGATATCCTCAATAAAGAACTTCGCCGCGGACTTCGTGACTCTACGACTGATCTTTCTAAAGCGAAGATCATCAAGCGTCTCAAAGTTGTTGA
>JBKJPL010000032.1:0-86465 GCA_046595005.1 Bacteriovoracaceae bacterium
AGTTGCAAAGAAGGCCCTCTGCCTTTCAATAATCGTGGAAAGCTTTGAACTTTCAAAAGTAGCGATAAAAGGTTTCGTCATGGTGTTCTCGGTTTGAGTTTGCACGTTAGGTCTCCAGGAGTGATAATGTACCTATGAATTATAGCACTATCCTCCATTCTGAACATGCCGAGCTGCCCTGCGCGTTCGTCGATCTCGATGCATTCGACAGCAATTTAGAAAGTCTCGCGAACATGGTGAAAGGTACAAATTTCACCATCCGTGTTGCTACAAAATCCATTCGTGTCCCTGATCTTATTCGTCGGGCTTTAAACTTCGGTGAGCCTTTCAAGGGCCTCATGTGTTTCTCCGCTCATGAAGCGCTATTTCTCTCTACACAGGGCTTTGATGATTTCCTGGTGGCTTATCCAACTCTACAGGATGCAGATCTCAGAGCGCTTAAGAAAGTCCATGAGAGCGGAAAACTTATTTCGCTGGTGGTTGATTGTGAAGAACATCTCGCAGCCCTTAATAATTATATGAAAGGTGCTTCAAAACCTTTTCCGATTCTTCTCGAACCAGATCTTTCATTGAGAATTGGGAGTTTGGTTGTTGGAGTGAGAAGAAGTCCGCTCAGAACTGTTGAAGGTTTGGTTGATCTAGCTAAGAAAGTGAAGAATTATCCTAATCTTCGTTTCATGGGGCTTATGGCCTATGAAGCACACATTGCTGGTGTGACAGATAGAAATCCATTCAAGAAAGTTCTATCTTTCCTTCTCTATTTCATACGCAGATATGCGATGAAGCGAGTGATCGCTCAGAGAGAAGAACTCGTAAAGAGACTCAAAGAAGAAGGTTTGTCGCCAGAACTCGTCAATGGTGGCGGAACTGGATCACTTTCTTTTAATCACGAAGAAAAAGTACTCACTGAAGTCACGGCTGGCTCAGGAATGTTTTGTTCTCACCTTTTCGATTACTATTCTAATTTTCATTTGAAGCCTTCTGCCTTCTTTGCTCTTCAAGCTGTTCGTAGGCCCGAACCAGGATGGATAACTTGCCAGGGTGGTGGATACATAGCTTCCGGTGAACCGGGATGGGATAGGATTCCAAAACCTATTGAAGGAAAACTTTCAGGTTTCGAAGCGACCGGTGAAGTTCAGACTCCGGTAGAAATGACTGCAGAGCTAGGAACACCGGTTATTTTTCGTCATTCGAAAGCGGGAGAACTCTCTGAGAGATTTAAAGAGTTTCGCCTAATCAAGCAGGGAAAAACTGTCGGGAAGGCACTTACCTATCGTGGGTATGGAGAAAATTACTTCTAATCTTGTGTTTGACTTGAAACGCAAGATAAGCTTCTGCAAGTACACTTATTTGTGTACATTTCCGAATTGAATTAAACTTCCCCTCTTAACTTACCGAGATTGATGCTGTACTCTATTTTGTGTACACAAGTTTCATGAAACAAAGAGACTTAATTAAGGAACTCAGGAATATGGGATGGTGGAAGCTCAGAGAAAGTGGAAACCATGAGATCTGGACCAATGGCACAATCGAAGAACAAGTTCCTAGGCACAGAGAGATCAACGAAAATCTGGCCAGGAAGATTTTAAAAACAGCTAAAACCGGACGACGAAAACTATGAAATTAGAAGGTACTTATAAAAAAGACGGAAAGTTTTGGTTGGCCGAGATTCCTTTTGTCCAAATAATGGATCAAGGAAAATCTAAAAAGCAATGTCTTGAAATGGTAAAAGATGGCGTGGAGATGCTGGTAAATATACCAGGATTCAAATGTGAAGTTGAAGATCTGGGAAATGGAGTTTTTACTCTCTCAGCAAAAGATATAGGAGTTTTAGCAGGATTCGTTCTTAGAAGATTAAGAGAGGCAAATGGGCTTAGTGTTAGGGATATGGCAAAAAGACTGCATGAAAAAAGTCATACAACCTATGCCAGACATGAAAGCGGTGAATCGGCCGTCCCAATAGAAACATTTGGAAGATATATCGAAATAATTTCGCATAAAGAATTGGTAATTAAGATTGCGTAGCACTTCTGAAAAATAATGAAATTATTTTCTCAATATTTTCTCTTCCTCTATCCTACTTCCTACTTCAGCAATCAAGAGAGTGACGTCTGCCCCATTTAATTGCATTACCTGAAGTTCATCATTAGCTTTTTTGAGTCTTCCTAGACGAGAGAAATAATTCTTGTACCACCCATCAATAGATTGCAACATCCAGTACCTCTCATGAGCATATGTCCCCTCCATGAGAGCAGCCTTCCACCATTTCTCTGTAGAGCGATAATCGTAGCGTGAAAGTGATTTTACACCATAGTAATAGTATAAAGAGATTCTTCTTTTTGAGTCAGCCAATGCCTCGACACTTTGTTTCTCTTCCAGAGAAAGCATATATCGACCAAGCTTGTAGTAAAAAGAAGGAATAGAAGGATCAGAAAAATATTCTTTTAAATTTGCGTTGAAAGGAACATGAGCCTTGTCTACTTGTATATATTTGCCTGCAAGAAACAACATTACATATTGCGTGAGCTTATCATCACGACTTTTTAAATGTGAGGTAATCAAATGGACATCTTCGTCCTTCATTTCTTGAAAATGCCACAAGATCAAGTAAGGAAAAATGTCAGTCAACCCTTTCTCGGAGAGCAAAGATAGACCTTCCGAAACACGATTAGAAAATAGGTAGTTTCTAAATACATCTGAATAAAATTGTATAATTCTTTCTTTATCAGTGAATCTAGGCCAATCATCAGAATATCTAGCTTCAAATATATTTTTCTCTAATAATGATTTCTCAAAGTCATATTTACCCAAATATTTCTCTACGGAACTGAATAATCCATTTTTTGAACTTTCAATAAACATCCCTGGAATGTGATACCGAATTTCTGGACTGTGAGAGATCATATCTAGAAAAGGTGTAAAATCAAAATCAGGTTTTTCTTTCAAGATTTCGTGAAATTTTTTCGATAAAGATGGATAAAATCCGTAAACGTTAATTTTCGGAAGTCTCTTAAAGAAGAGGTCAGCAGCCTGTGTATGGTTACCTGCCAGTAAAAGATACTTAATACAATGTATTACTTCAACATCCGTATCATATCGGGCCATCGTTTTAGAGATGATTTTTATCGCCTCATCATATTTGCCCTGAGCCGCTGCCAAATCTGATTGAAAAACGAGAACATTTCCCGAACCTACAACGATAACAGGCTCAATATCGGATTGTGCCTGTTCATATTCTTTCATGTACATAGATGCAGTGGCTGCCATAACTCTGAGATTTGAAAAATTAAGATCATTCGCTGATTCAAAATTTGGAGCGTACTTAAGGACTATCTCTCTCATCTTGGAATAGTCTTTTTGCTCGTTAAACAAAGCTGCGTAGCTTTGGACTAGACTGAAATTTTGTTTTTCAAGTTCTATTGCATTTTCATAGAGTGAAGATTTCGATTCTATATCAAGCCCAGACCAAAGGTTTAACCTCATCAAAAGTCGAATTTTTTCCTGAGGAAGCAACTCTTTATCCTGCATTAGCGTGATTGCCTCAAATCTCTCACCTTCATTAACTTGCTGATTCATTTTTTCAAAGTGGGTTGGAAACACCAATCTGTAATCCCTACGAAGGATTTTTTCATAGCCATCTTGATCAAAAAAGAGTGTTCCATATATGTGATTGAGGTAGGGACTGTGCTGAGGCCTATTATCCAATTTCATATTTAATAAAATTGTTGCGATAGGTATCTGGGGTTCTGATGGACGAGTATTTCTTGTGATCTCGGTGAATATTGAATAGAGCCTGTGTCCTGCTAAATCTTTATACTTCGCTACAGCATCATAAAAATCAAGTTTTTGTATAACATCAAATGTTGCCTTAGAAGAGGCTTGAAGAGACGCAACCAAAAGTTTTGCATAAGAATTTTGTGATTTAGACAGAAGCTCAATATATTTGCCGGTGGCTTCATTGTTATTTTGAACAGCTGTAGCAAAGTTACCAATTTTTGCAAGAGGATCGTAGAGAGAACTCCTCATGAATAACTCATAATCTTCATTGTCGAATAAACCTGTATTAAAATTTTTACTCGCTGCAGTTATAAGAGAATCAATTTCATCGATAAGTTTCGTGGAATTCGGCATCAAATATGCGTAAAACTTATAAAGGACCGGTACCCGAGGAAAAATAGAAATTAGTTTAAGAGCTACTGCCTTTAGCTTTAAAACAATATATGAATCACTTGATTCAATCATTGGATGCAAAATGTAATCAAGATTAGCAACAGCAATTCTAGTGCCGTAAGAAAATGTATATCGTTTAAGAAGTGCTTTCATTGCAAATGGTAATGTAGAGACTCCGTACTTTTTCATTACATTATTCATCGCATATTCAAGTACACTGTCAGCACCATCGGCATCACCATATGCCTGCATATATGTGAATACCTCATGTGGATTTCTATGAGAATCCAAGACATAAGAATCAAGTTTCTTATAATCTTTTTGAAGATAACATTTAAAAAACTCCGCTTGTTCTGGAGGGAGTTGTGACGAGATTTTATACAAATGGTCTTGATATCCTAGCAATTGTGAAATGAGCAACTCATCATAAACTATATCGGTTGGTGAAAATTTTTTCAGGATAGTGAACATCGCAAGTGCTTTACTTTCTAAGGATAACGTATCCAGAAAGTAAGAAGCAGTATGTAATGCGAGAATTGTTGTTCCTCTAGAAATAAGACGAAAAACCTCCAAGTCTTCACGATCTTTTGCGTACATACCATTGAGTACATGCAATGCCTTTAATATCTTGAATTGATCGAAACTTGAAATCTCGACCGAATATTTTTCAAGATTCGTTTTGGTAGTTTTAATTTTTAAATGAAATTTCTGACTAGGGATTTCTTTCTCTAAAAGCCTTTTCGAAAGCTCAAAATATTCATTCCAATCCAATTCAGCATCAACAGTTGCAAAAGTTTCCTTATCCCATTTGAGTTGAAACTTCCCTTCAACATAGATAATACTTAGATGCTTATCAATTTTTCGCGAGCTTAAAATTCCAGGAATCTGCCCTATTGCTGAGAGTAATCTTTTATCCGGAAGGAGTGTAATCATTCCTTGGGCTTGCTTAGCAAAATCTTCAGGAGATAAGTTTCCTGATCTAAGACTTGAATACTTTAAATTAAACTCATCTCTCTTAAGACCTATTGGATTTGGGTTAGGTGAAGTCTCATCATTAAAATGGAAAAAAAAGAAGTATCCACTGCAAACTATAAGAAGAAGACCGTAAACAACGATACGTTGAAGATTGTTTTTTGACATACTAAGATGATAACAGTGAGATTTTTTTTATCACTAAAAAGTGAACTGAGTCGTCCGCGAACAGCTAAAGATTTCAACAACTTGAAGACATGGGAAAATTCAAATCTTAAGACGCTAATTTTGATAAACATTTCATTTCTCAGACGTATTTAACTTTTACACGAGCAAATTATTGAGGCAAATATCCGTTAAAACTAAATGTTTTTGTAAAGTAACTTATCGAACAACATTCACCGCAAACCCAACCACATCCACTGGCGACTTCACTTGCTTGGCCTTAGGCCCCTTCATATCAGAGTAATAAAGCGCGAAAGCAATCCCTCTTAAACCAAACTGAAGCATTCTTACCAATGTTCCCACTTCGCCATTCATGTCTTTCATTTTTTCAAGACACATCAGGAATATCCGCATAAGCGGAATTGGTAAAAACCAGAGAGCAATCAAGAGAAGTTTGAGATCCGATAAATCCTGGGGGGGAAGATCATCGAGAACAATATGCGCGTGATGAACGCAATCAAGTTCAGAGAATGATGGAAACTCTCCATTACTTGGACAGATGATATCACCCAGGCGGTTAAGAGATGCTTTCTGGAAATAATTGAGCTCTGTCATGCGAGCGACCTTTGAATATAAGGAAGTGCCTTCTCGGACATCGCCATGATCGTAAGAGATGGATTAAGTCCAGGGGCCGAAGGAAAAATACTGGAATCAGCGATAAAGATTCTTTTCGTATCGTGAACTCTGAATTCAGGATTCACGACAGATTTTTTTCCATCAGTTCCGATTGCACATCCACCCATGAGATGAAGTCCAAAGCCCTGATCGCATTTGATAATTTCTTTGGCACCAATCTTAGAATACATTTCCTGAACAAACTCGACACCCTTACGTCCCCGGGACATATCCTGGTCAGTCATCTTCTTATCAATGAGAAGCTTGCCACCTTTTCCGATGGAAAGTTTTCCGGTTGCTTCATCACGGATCGCAACTTCCATACTCGCGAGATATCTGTATCTCTTCATCATCGCCTGGTGCTTTGTCCCAATGCCATTAAAGAGCATGGCAGTTGCAATCGGCGGAGCAAAGACGTTTTCAAATTTCATTCCCATCTTCCGGAGGTTTTCGTCGTAAGACTTCACACCCTGGAAGGCACCCTTGTGGGCATCGATCGGCTCATCAAAGAGAGCGTAGGTCATGTACTGTGGGTGACAAGAAATCCCGGTACCGAGGGCATTGAATTTAAAACCGGAGTTCAGAAGTATTTTAGAAGTTCCGAAACTTCCACCGGCCACAACAACAGATTTCGCTTTGTAGCTGATCTGTTCTTTTTTATTCAGGATAGCTTTTACCACTACACCAGTATCGTTTTCTTCGATGCTATTCACTTCACAGTTCGGAATAAGAGTCATGCGATCTAAATTCGGCTCTACCGAAGTAACAAGTGTCGACTGTTTGGAATTTTTTGGACATCCACCAAGACAGGCCATGCAGTCATTGCCCTTATCGACATCACAATGTGATTGTCCCCTTCTCAGCGGGGCCCAACCAAAGTTTTTCTGCTCGAAAGCCTTGAGGAACAATCTCGTATTCTTTCCAAAGTCTTTCTGATCAATCGTCTGCAGAGTTACACTTTTTTCGACCGCTTCGTATTCTGTTTTCAGATATTCATCCGAGAAATTAATTCCCGAGATATTCTTCCATTCATCCCAAGCGTAATGATCAAAGCGGTCGAGCAGGGCCTGGTTAACAATCGACGTCCCCCCGACAATTTTTGCACGTAAAAATCCCAGTCGGGCATCGGTTGATAATTCAATTCCACCACCCCAGAACATCTGCGCACTCGACGCAATCTCCGGCTTCGGAAAATCCTTCGCACGCAGAAAAGCTCCCGCTTCAAGAAGAAGAACTTTCGCGCCTTGCTTAGTGAAATGTGCAGCGATCCGGCCGCCGGAAGGTCCGGAACCGATCACGATGAGATCAAAAACCTGGTTTGTCATGTCTTAGCTCGAATTGCGCGTAGAATTTGAAGATGAAATAAACTGCGATACCAGTGGCGATGTGCCAGATCGCGTGGCCATTGATGAAGTGGTTTGTGGGATCACAGACAATCTTATTTGTATCAAGAACCCAAATACCATAGGCCCCGAGGAAAAGAACACAGGAGGCTATCAAAGATTTGTAATCTGGCCGCGGATGACCCTTACGATCCATGTAGATTTCAATAACTAGTGCAACAGCGATTTGACACCCAAAGAGCGGAGCGCCGATGGTTTTGAACTGTACGAGACCAATTATCGACACAATGAAAAGAACACTGGCCGTGATCGACATCTTTATCGGCGTCCATTTATAAAGACGTGAAAGATTCGCTGTCAGAAGATACGAAGAGATCAGGAACATCGAACCATAATCGAGAACTTCTCCGAAAAAACTCGAAGTCGCGTGATAAAAGCCGGACATAAAGCCCAATAGGATGGCGAAGTATCCGAGAACCTTAACGTGCGGATAGAGTTTTTCACGGCATTTAATCAGGATAATGATACCGACAATGATGTAAGCAGAATTTGAATAAGTATTGGCTGGCTCGCGAATCCATGAGCAGAGTTTTTCTTCACACCATTCGTGAGTTGAAGGTACCCATTCGGTATACGGACATTGATTCACTTCGATTTCCTTTTTAGACACTTCTATTGGACACCAACTATTGGTTCGCATCAACTAAGAAAAAGTAAACAATTTGGGCTTCGCGTGATTGTCAAGATCATGTGAAGTTGAAACAATCTATGGACATAAAAAAATCACGGAGGATTTTTGAAACAGCTTTTTGTTTTTCTGTTTTTCATTCACAGTTTCTCATCTTTTGCCGCAATCCCTGATCTTCGGCCTCTTTCACCAGAGCTAAAAACCGTTGAAGAAGATTTTGCAGAGATCCTTCGGACTGCAAGATTGGCCGACTCCATAACTCTGGATTACCGAACTGGGTCAGAAAATCGCGCCGACATAACTTGCGGCCCCGAAAATGTAGTTATCCATGTGACCGGTGATCATCAGTGGTCACAAACATTCTACATGGCGCTGACTCGTATCGGGTTCTTATTCCCTCACCCACGCACTCAGATCTCACCAAGCTTTGATAAAGTTCGTTCTCATTGCGGAGAAAGCTATACCTGGAAACCGGCGCTGAAATATCACGGCTTCCATCTCCACACGCTTCATCCAAGCGAATGGGTTCAGGGTTTCCTTATGGGGAAAACCGACATTGCAATGGACACGATCCGATGGTTTGCCCGCAATCAGCAGAATATTTTCGATCTCTCGCTTCTTCGTCAGGCCGACCAGAAGATCTTTAGTGGTCTTCGTGAACCATTCGCTCTTGCTAAGAAATTCGGAATTCACGCCGGGATTGCTTTCGGAGCGGCCCTTCACCAGCAAAATAGTTTTAAGCTTATCTCGCTCCCGCGTACTTTCTCTGATCGCCTCTCAATCAATCAAATCCGCGCTCGTCTTCCATTTATCCTGAAAAATATCGATCTCTCGTACATCAATGTTGAGATGGGAACTTCTGAGTTCACGAGTACCAGCTACTCGCGTACAGTGATGTGGTTAAATGAGATTGCTGACCTCGCTGACAAAGTTGATGTGAAGATGGTGGTGAAGGTTCACTGCTCAAATAATCAGAAAGATCCGAAGTGGGGAAATTTCAATCATCTCCCTCAGTATGCTGATCCAAGAGTCGGAATTCTTCCGCACACGGTTTTCCTATACGGCATCGACGATGAGAATGCTCCCATGTATGGAAATAAAAATTTCCATGAGACCCGCGACTTCATGCTTGCTCAGAAAGACAAACGTCGTACATGGTTCTATCCGGAAACTTCTTATTTCATCGCTCTCGATATCGATGCTCCCCTTCTTCTCACGGACTATCTCATCACCCGTGCCAACGATACGAAGTTCATCGCTTCTCACGGTATTGAAGGACAGCTCGTTTTCACCACCGGTCAGGAGCTTGGATACTGGCTCTTTGACTGGACCACAGCTCTACTTAATAACAAAGATTTTAATTACGATCCCAAGATCGGGCTGAAACTTCTCGGCGAAGAAAATGATTCCTGGTCAAGAATTCTGTCTTATCAGAACAAATGGTTTAAAGAGAAAGGACTCCTCGGAGTAGTGACCTTCCCTAATTTTGGAGATGAGCTCATTCCCGGAACTCACATGATCCACCCAAGAAACTTCCTGAAAAAAATGTGGAAGAATCCGGCCCTCCTTGATAGCGAGATCGCTCTCATTCAGGAAGCCATCGCTGCAATTCCACAAGATGTGAATATCCAGAATCCAGAACTTAGAGCGATGTGGGAAATCACAGAGGCGCGAGTTCATCACGCTCTCTGGACCAGACGAGCTCTTCGCGAACCGATGATGCTCGACGTGCATCTCGATGAAGCTGTTCGCTACCGGAAACATGCTCAATCAAGAATGAACAAAATCCTCCGCCACCATAATCGTTATCCGGCAGCGAAAGTGTTTGAATGGCACGCGAACCCGACTTCATATCCATGGGGATATGGTTATCCGGCAGCGACTATGCATTACTGGCGTCGTGAAGAAGAACAGATTCGTCGTAAGAAGTTCAGCCCGTTCTTCATGAACATCGTCGACTTCATGGATATTATCTTGAAGAACCAGATTCGCGGCATAGAGTAGAAATGCGATCTCTATTATTCGGCTTAATCACTGTACTACTTTCATGCGCGAGTGAACCTCTTCCCGTTGCCAAAAAAGCAGACACTCCCCCGTATTATCGCCGCTATATTAAAAAAGACCATGAGCTCATCTACGTGGTCTCTAATTTCGGAAATCAAATAGATTCTGTCTCCCAAAAATTTATCGATGACTCCATTAAAAGATTTGATCCAGAGATAATCCTGACCAAATATCCTATCGAAAGCAAATTTGAATTTGGTAACGAAATTTCGGCATGTGAGAGCGGTCTAGGTTGCACAACAGCTGCCTCTTCCTGCATGGCCGCTAAACGCAGGGGCATATCGTGCATCAGCGGCGAACCTTACCATACAGAAATTCTTAAAGAGGCCTTGAGATTTGTTAAAAAGCCTGATGATATTTTGTTTTTTTATACTTACCGCTCGCTGGTAACGACTCTCCCCGGAAAGAAAGATCCTCTGCTAGCAGTCGATTCTTTAATTGAAGAAAATAAAAAAATCCTGCATCTATCGAGCACTTTCGATAAATACGATTTCATCCGGACTTATAAAGAAAAAATTGGCCCCTCAATAAAGATCGGCCAGTCATATCTGAAGCCGGTCGAAGAAGGGAATTACTTACAGCGACTTTCTTTCATCGTACAAAGGTCTTACCTTAATTTATTATTTAAAAAAATTGATCAGGAACAGTCATCTCACAAGCGTGTAATGTTTGTTTACGATCCGGCTACTTTTACCAACCTGGAAAAAAAACTGAAAGAATATTATTCAGATCACATTCCCTGATTACTTTTTTCCACTGACGATAAACTTGGTATAAAAGAGTGTCGTCTCTGGTTTCGAAGCCTCCTCAAGGTACAATTTCAGAAACTTTCTCGCCTCAAACTCACTTCCAAAAACATTGACGTAAAACTCCAGCGAGCTTTCAAAACGCTGCTTCCACTGAGTGACTTCGCGCTTTCTGGCCTCACCTTGAAAATCCAGGGTCTCACATTTCCAACTGATGTCTTTAAAACCCAGATCTTTAAGAAATGCCGGAAAATATCGCGCCGAGGCCACATTCCCTCCGAATCGCGTACGTGCCATCTCAATTTGTTCCAGGAGCTTCTCAGATGAAGTTCCGAGATTGAGAAATAAACCATCCAAATCAATCAGACAGATCTGTCCGTCGGGATTGAGTGAATTCCAGATGTTCTTCAGGGCCTTCTTCTGTTGAACCAGAGATAAATGATGAAACACCAGGCGACTTACAATGAGGTCAAACTTCTGATCAAGTGTTTGATCTACAAAGTTATGTTCGAAAAATGACGTATCTTCTTTGAGACTATTCTGCCGGCAATGCTTGAGAGAACCTGGACTGATATCGCATCCATATATATTAAGTCCCGGGCGAGTCTCTTCCAGATAACGACAGAGAACACCGGAACCACAGCCGGCATCGAGAACTTTCCCCACTCTCGTGAAATCAATCTCTCCGAGTTCTCTATTTAGTGAGAATTCTTCTGCTTCACTTTGAAGATCGAGACGTTGAGGTTCCATTAGGTTTTTTAAAATATAATTCATGCCCCCCCTATCGACATTAGATCAAGATAAGTTAAACCTTTAAATTATTTTATTTTCAATATGTTATCTTTTAACCAATATTCCGATAAGTAGTTCCAACTGGAGGACTCTTATGGACTTTGAAAAGCAAATTACGGAAAAATACAAGTTTGTTCTGCTGCGCGCTCCTTACGAAATTATGGATTTTGATATGGTTCAGAGAATTTTTCCAAAACTCATTCAGCTGAAAACCACTGGCTACCGCCAGGAGTATGAAAAGCATGTTCTGCCCTTTGATAGTTCTGATTTTGTGGCCTCACATCTTTTAATGTGTGAACAAATTGGTAGTGATTTGAAACCTGTCCTCGGAATGAAATCAGTGACACTGAAAAGATGCGATGATCACCGCATATCATTCCCTATGCTCTCCATGCTTGAGCGTATTGACTCAGAAATTAATTCTAAGGATACAATCCAGAAAATTCTCAATTCTTACCGCGTAATTGGTATGGAAGAAAAGATTGCTTACAATGGATCCTTCACCATTCTTCCGCATCTTCGGGAAGACAAAGTTCTTATGAAATACCTCTGGGAAGTAAGCTTCAGTCTACTTGCTAATTACTATATTGATTACGAAATCGATCATGTCCTCGCAGTCTGTGCCACAAAGTTCAAGGTGAATAAGAAGAAAGAAGAACACGGTTGGAACTACATCAAAGGTAATGAGAAGAATCTTGAAGAATATAATTGCAGAGCACTCTTTGGTGCACCACTTGTACCGATGGAGCTTCTTACTTCAAGCGAGGAGTGCCGGAAGTCGGCGATGAAATTTAAAGGAATGTGGGAAAGTAAACTAACTATGGATGCAGAATCTTTGACAAGAATCCGCATTGCTGCTTAATGAAGTAATGAAAATTCTTTTTCAGTTTGCCCATAATGGATCAGGTAAGTATCGAAGGGATCTCCCGCTGAGATGCTCATGATCCTCTCTACCTTAGTGTCCTTAATTCCGATGAGACGCGGGAGCGCCTGAATGAAACCCTGTCTTAAGCTTTCGAGTGCCAGGGTACCATTCTGCTTAAAATCGAGAGCGGCAACAACTTCACCATGAGGCTGTCCTGAGATTTGGATGAAATTCGGTCCCGTCCTATCAATCTTCCAGTCATAATTTCTTTCAACGTGAATCGGCATCACCTCAAAAATAAACTTCTCAAAAAACTGCTTAATCGATTTCTGATGAGTGAGGCCTATGGCGGCGTCACTGCTCTTAAACAGCTCGAATGAACTCTCCCCCATTGCCTTCACTACATCTTCACCAAAGTAATTGTGCACATAAGCGCAGATATCATGGGGAAGAAGAATATTGTTTTTTTCAGACATGCTGGTGAATTGATCTTCTTTAAGCTGGAAGTGCTGACACAGGAATGTCACCGCTTCATTTCCCAAAATTGTTCGTAGATAATTCAGCATATAGATCGAAGTAAAGCGCGAGCTGAAGGGAACATCCCGCAAGTATTTAGCTGGTAATGCTGAGCCACCTTTCAGGTGATTCTGAAGGGTCGAGAAATCCACATTCCCCGTCGCAATCGAATCAAAGGTGACGAATAGTTCATTGCAAAGAGTGTTTAGTTGAGAGACAGGGAGTTTTGAAAATGCGGTTGTCCCATTTGGTATCCCTGCCCTTTCGAGAGCGGCGATATAATCATCACCCAGACGATCTTTCGCCTCACCGAAGAAACTATCTATAGATTTATCAAAATGAAAACTCATGCGCTCTCTAGACTAAGGCTCAATGTATTGCCTTTCTTCGAGATTTCCGCACGGAATTGATCTTCAGAGTTTTTCTCAATGAAACTCTGAATTGCCTGGGCCTTGTAAACCTGAAACTGCTCAAGGAGACTGTAGTCAAAGAAATCTTCAAGTTCCCTGCGGATATTGAGCTCAATAGATGTGGTATTTAATTTGTTTACCAGATCCATATCCAGGATGCGCTGATAGTGACCCTGATGCTCGGAAATTGATTTGAGTAAATCTCCGGAACTCTTTTTCTTAGCGTAGTCAGACATAAAAGAGCCATGACATTGGATATCAGCAGTAAAGGGCTGAACTTTCTCAAGAAGTGAGAGACCCTGCCCCTCTGCCCAGATCATGATGTCTGAAAGAAGAGTCATCGAAACCTGAAAATCGAGAATATAAAACATTTCGGGATCAAGACCCATCTGAGTGACGACTTCAATCCAGGAAGCTTCACCGAGGTTTGAAATAATACATTCACGAAAAGGTATAATTTCCCTGATCTTGAGAGAAAAGTCTTTCCGGTAGCGGAGGGAAAGTTTGAAAAGCGTCTGAGAAAAGAGCTTATCCTTAAATTTTTGTCGGCCATCGATATAACCAAGGTTTAATGTCCGATGGGCATCAATTCCGATGTACTGACAGAATCGGAACCAGTCACCTGCAGAAGGCTCTAGACCCATGTTCTCATACTTAGAAATACTACTCTGAGGAATCGCGAGATCCTTAGCCAGCTGAGATTGAGTTTTTCCAGCAAGAAGTCTTCCCGCTTTCCATGTCCGGCCAATGTGAATTCTTTCCAGAGGAATATTAACCATTCAAAGTTTCCTCTCTCATCACTGGAATGCTCATCGGGATCATCTTGTTCATAAATTGATTCAGAATCTCAGTGTAATCATTTTCCAGATGGATATTGTGTCCACCGTTAACAATAATTGTATCAGGAATTTTTGCCTGCACACTTTCAAAATTTATTAGCTTATCTTTAACGCCACCAAGAATTCTCTTGTAACCTTTGAACTCTTCCCACGCTGTCATCTCGTCGCGGAACTCCCCAGAACCAATTGAAGCTAGTAAAGAAGGTCGGAAAGCAGGATCAGTCTGGAGAAACTCATACTTCCCTACAGTCCGTTCTTCTGTGGAAGTATAGAGATCATCCAGGAGAACTTCAAGATCATCGTTCAAGGGTTTTGGATCGTAAAATACTCCGAACTTCGGATGGGGTCGGAAGCTGTGTGGATCAATGGGTTTGGAAAGTGGCGGTGTCCCGCTGATAAAAATCCCTGCCGGATTTAATTCTGAAAGCGACTGAAGACTAAGATGCCCACCTAATGAGTGACCCACGAGAATAAAGTTTGTGAGATTCAAAGCTCTCACAAAATCAGTAATCGATTTCACCATTACAGGGATGGAATAAGTTTTGCTTCTCTCAGAAAGTCCGTGCCCCGGAAGATCAAGCGCGAGAAGCCGGTATCCCGATAATTCTCTGGATTCCAGTTGGCGATGAAAGGTCGTCGCGGCTTGAGAATTTCCATGAATAAAAACAATGGAGATCTGACAGTCCTGATTCCGCTCGAGGTACGAAACCCTCAAGTCACTAATATTAATTGATTTTCTCATATCTCACCTTTACCATTATGGGACGAATTCATCACTGAATATTATTGACAGTTGAACATGTTGAAATTACTATATATTAATGCGCGATCTGTTATCTCTTTTTCATGACCTCAGCAATAAAGTTCTTTTGCTCACTTCTACACTTGAGAGCCAAAAACGCGGAATGTCGGTATCAGATGACCGTATGAACGCCATCGTAACCCGAGTGATCGAGCTTTCTGAGTCTATCCGGACCTCATTATCAACTAATCATCCATTAACATATGAAAGTGTGGACCTGGTAAAGATTCAGGAGGACGTGAAAAGTTTTCTCCCAGCTCTTGAGAAAATCTATTCACCTCTCAGGATTGTCCTTAATTCTGTTATTATCCCCGGACAAACCCTGATTTATGAAAAGGGCCTTATCCTCCAGATAATCGAGAATGCCGTGGAGAATTCGTTCAAGGCGGGAGCCACAACTACAATGATTGATCTGGTAGTCATGGATGAAAAATGCCGGATAAGTATCATTGATGATGGCAAGGGCTTCCCTGGTGCTTCTGAAGCAGAATTTTTCCCACTCGGTTTTGGCTCAAGAGTCATTCATAACAATGCTCTGAGATTGCATGGCGAAGCTGCTTACTCTTGTATTCCAAAAGGTGGGACATGCCTAATTGTTCGCCTTCCTGTTTGCGGCCCTAGGCCCTTCTAAAACCTCAGTATCGGTTCTCTCTATCACCCTATAGAAATTCGAGATTATCTAAAAATCCTTCAATGAACGATTATGATCCAAGAGAGTATTTTTCCTCCGAAAAATAATAAGAAAAACTGAACATCCATAATTTTGAATTTATAGAATCTTTACAACTGTGAGATCGCTTACGGTTATACGACAGAGAGTAATGGTCGGCGGAAAAATTATGTTTTATCTCTCTCAGACTTATCCGAAGATGAGTCCATGAGAACTTGGGAAGACCACAAACGTTCACTTTTTGCAGAAGATCCAATCTTCGAATTTGCCAAAAAAGGTAATGTCGAAGGCATCAAGAAAACTGTGAATGTTGTTAATCTCGATGCCAAGGATAAGAAGGGATATTCTCCCCTCATGCTTGCGGCCTATCATGGGCACTTGGAAGCTGTGAGGCTTCTCCTTTCTCTTACTGCCGATATTCAATCACGCGACAATAATGGAAACTCCATTCTCATGGCCGCCACCTTCAACGGACACCTTCCGGTGGTTGAGCTTCTTCTCGAGCATGGTGCTGATCCTCATGCGGCCAATTATAAAAAACAAACTGCACTCGTTTTTGCTCGCACCTTCGGACTCAAGGACATCGAACGCGTTCTGAAAAACATTTTCTAAAATTCCATCAACTCGGGTTCTATTTCGGTCGCTTCATTCAGGAGCTCACCCAGTCTTGCGAAGAGTCCTCCAAAGCTAGTGACCTTTTTTTCAAGCCAAAGGAAGTCCGGACGCTGAGTCGATATCCAGTCTCCCCCGATGATTCGTCCGTCTGAAGCGAGATCAAGATAGTATTCATAAGTCCGGGTGCTTGATCTCTGGCGACTTGTCCCGAGAACCGGCTCCCAGGTGTTTCTCGCAAGAAGCCACACGTAGCTTACAGTTGTTCTTACTCTCGCCACTTTCACTGTTCCACTGGCCGAAGTACTTCGCGGAGAAAGACTCGGAGAGATAACCCGCGATGTGAAACTGGAAGCAAGGTGATTCCAAACTTCCCGATTGCGATCAATATCAGCGATAAAAGCGAGACCTTCTTTCCCAAGACGATTTCCTAAAACAATATGGAAAGCACCGGCATTCATATCATGATAACAGCGATCAGTGCTGCTGCTGGTTCCATTACAACGTCTTCCCATCATCGCATATCCCCCGGACCACTCCTTAGCATAGTACCAGGATAGAATTCCTTTGATATCAGAAGAGCCGAATGGAATCTGTATGCCATCGGGATTTGCTATAGTCATTGGTTTTGGTTCGTCATGATTGAGGGCCGCTCCGGCCCATCCGTCACAAATACCTTCCCATGATGGACGCGTGGGACTTGCGTAATCTGCAATTCTTTTCTTCAGCGGATAATCATAGCGACCAGTAAAAAGATCCCATTTCTCCGATGGTGCCAAAGCAGCTAATTGTGATTCGGACATCGTCAGCGCTTCTTCTTTAGTTGGAGAAACAAGATTGAATCCGCTTGGAGTGGCAGCATTCCAGCGATAGTTGATACCACCTTTTTTTCTCGCCCAATAATCACTCGACCAGTTTTTCTGAGGATCAGCAGACTTACCCGTTAAAGGCAGGACTGAGAAATTCCGCTCAAAAGTTGAACTCATCCTGAGAGGACTCGAAATTCCCTCCCAAGCTCGTTTATCATCATCCAGATTCAAAGAGGCATGGGCCACCTGGAGAGAACAAACTCCCACTAAGGCCCAGGAAAGTTTCTTCATAATAGTCTCCTGGTTATTGTGAGTGAGCGTAAAGAAGACCGTCTGCAATCGTGAAGAGAATCTTAGTAAATTCAGAGAGACTTAAGCGTCTCAAACCTCTGACTGAATAGATGCTGAATAGCTGCAGCTTGTATGATGCCTGAGTCAACCAGCAGAATTTCTCTATGGAATTCGTCGAAGTCCGCGGCGCCCGTGAAAATAATCTCAAAAATATCAATGTGCATCTTCCGCGCAACGCTCTGGTTGTTTTTACCGGAGTGTCAGGTTCCGGAAAATCCTCTTTAGCATTCGGAACTCTTTATGCTGAGGCCCAGCGAAGGTTTCTGGAATCCGTGTCGCCTTACGCGAGAAGACTCTTCAATCAGATGGAAGTTCCCGAGGTCGATGAGATAACGGGCCTGCCACCTGCAGTAGCTCTTCAGCAGCAGCGGGGCTCACCCTCAACCCGATCAAATGTAGGTACGGTAACTACTCTCTCTCACTTAATGCGAATTCTTTTTTCCCGGGCCGGTAAATATCCAAAGAACTCTCCCATTATTTATGCTGAAGGCTTTTCTCCTAATACTCCGGAGGGTGCATGTCCGAATTGTCACGGGATGAGACGAACATATGATGTGACAGAAGATTCCATGGTTCCAAATCCTGATCTTTCTATCAGGGAAAGAGCAATTGCCGCCTGGCCTCCTGCCTGGCACGGCCAGAACCTGAAAGATATGCTGGTCACTCTGGGATACAATATCGATATCCCCTGGAAAAAAATTCCGAAGAAAGATCGTGACTGGATTCTTTTCACTGAAGAGCAGCCACATATTCCGGTTTATGCCGGATTTACTTCTAAAGAAGTGAAGGCCGCTATCAAAGAGAAAATGGAACCGAGTTATCATGGGAACTTTTCGGGTGCGCGGAAGTATGTGATGGATACGTTTTCCAACACACAAAGTGAGCTCATGAAAAAAAGAGTTTCAAAATACCTGGTGAATGCTCTGTGCCCGGTGTGTGATGGAAAAAAACTCAGGAAAGAGTCTCTCGCCGTTACTTTTGAAGGTTATGATATCAGTGAGATGGCTGACCTCACATTAAAGGAACTTCATAAGCTTCTACTCCCACATGTTAAAGATAAGAACCAGGCCATTCAAAGACTTGCAGAAGACATGACCGGAAGAATTGAAGTGATGCTTGATCTGGGACTTTCTTATCTTACTCTAGCACGAACTACCCCGACACTTTCTCCAGGGGAACTCCAGCGCCTCCGACTCGGTACTCAGGTTCGCTCGCATTTATTTGGAGTGGTATATGTTCTCGATGAGCCTTCGGCCGGACTTCATCCCGCTGACACAGAAGCTCTTCTCAGGGCATTCCAGCGCCTGAAAGACCAGGGGAACACACTTTTTGTGGTTGAGCATGAAATAGAAATCATAAAAAAAGCTGACTGGATTGTTGATGTGGGACCTCATGCCGGTGAATTTGGGGGAGAGATCCTCTATAGCGGTAAACCTGCGGGGCTGAGAAAAATTAAAAACTCTTCCACAGCTAAGTATCTTTTTGGAGAGATACCGATTGCTCAAAGTAAACTACGTGATCCAAAAGGTGAAATTCATCTGCGGAAACTTGAACGAAACAATGTGAAGAATGTGAATGTTGATATTCCACTCGGAGTCATGACATGTTTTACCGGAATCTCGGGCTCCGGAAAATCCACCATTGTAGGCCAGCTTCTGACCGGACTTCTGCAGGAAAAACTTCATCAAAAAAAAGCTGATAAAGAAGAAAAAGAACTTTTCCGGGAAGAAACTTTTCCCCTGAAAGGTGAATTAACCATCGATGGTGAAATAAAAAGGGTCATTGAAGTGGACCAGAAACCTATCGGACGCACTCCCCGATCAAATCTTGCAACCTATACCGGGCTCTTTGATCATGTGAGAAAACTCTTTGCCAAAACAATTGAAGCAAAGAAAAAGAAAATGGATCCAGGCCAGTTCTCTTTCAATCTTCCAAAAGGGCGTTGTGCAAATTGCGAAGGTGAAGGAATGGTTATGGTTGAGCTTCTCTTCCTGCCAAGTGTTTACTCCCCTTGTCCTTCCTGTAACGGTGCCCGATATAATGGTGAAACTCTGAGAATAAAATATAAGGATAAAACAATTGCTGATGTATTGGGACTTTCAGTGGATGAGGCCTGTGAATTTTTCAGCGATTCTCCCGAGATCTTCCGGTCGCTCAGTGTTCTCAGTGAAACAGGACTGGGTTATCTTAGACTGGGACAGCCTGCGACTGAACTCTCTGGCGGGGAAGCGCAAAGAATCAAGCTCGCGACTGAACTTCAGCGTGCTGAACGCGGAGGTACTCTATACGTCCTCGACGAACCCACAACTGGTCTACACCCATCCGATGTCGAAAAGCTCCTGAAAGAACTTCAGAAGCTTGTGGACCATGGGAATACAGTCGTATTGATTGAGCATGATATGCAGGTCGTGGCGCAAAGTGACTGGGTTATAGACATAGGTCCTGGCGCGGGTGATGAAGGTGGAAAAATCGTCTCTCAAGGGAAGCCAAAGATTGTGGCCTCAAGTTCTAAAGGGGTGACCTCCCGATACCTCCTTTCTTACATGAAAGAAACCCGGGTCTCTTAAAAAGTTTACATTTTTGACCCTTCTCACTAATCTACCGGCCATGCATCAGAATGATTCCGAACTACTCAGAAAACTCCTGAATTCACTTCCATTATTGGTCGTTTATGTGAATTCAGATCTTCGTTACATGATCAGCAATGATGCTCATCGCGCTTTCCACCCGGGAAAAGATCAGATCATCGGCAAAACGATGATGGAAATCATGGGTCAGGAAAGATTTGAAAAACTAAAACCAAATGTAGAAAAAGTTCTAAAGGGTGAATACGTTAATTTTGATGTTGAAATGCCATCGAATAATGGCATCAGGGACATGGAAGTATCATACATTCCAGATCTCGGCGCAGATGGAAAAGTTGTTGGATTTTCTATTTACGTTTTAGATGTAACTGAAAAAAAGATAACACAGAAAGAGCTTCAAAAATCTCAGGACAACTATAAGCTCATGTTCGAGCGAAATCCCATGCCAATGTGTATCTGGGATCTTGAGACTCTTCGCTATCTTGAGGTCAACCATTCCATGGTTGAGAAATATGGATTTACTTCAGAAGAATTCATGAAGATGACTCTAAGAGATGTCCGTCCACCGGAAGAAGTGGATGATTTCATGGAAAGGATTTCTGTTTTAGCTCCCGGTTATCACAAAGATTCAATGCTTTTCATCCATCGAAAAAAAAATGGCACTAGGATGAGAGTTCTTGTCGTTACTAACGACATAGAATACATGGGCAAGAAAGCAAAGATCACGATGATCAACGATGCTACCGAGAGGCTGAGAGTTGAGGAAGAAAGAGAGACTCTCCTTACTGCCCTTCGTGAGGCCCTTCGCGCACGTGACGAATTCCTTACGATGGCCAGTCACGAGCTCAAAACTCCGATTACATCACTTATTCTCAATACTGATCTCCGAAAACTCATGCTGAAAAGAAAAGAAATCACGTCTCCTGAAAAGGAACTGGAAACTCTGGATGTTCAGCGCCGGCAGCTTGAAAGAATTAATCATATTATCGACGACATGATGGATCTCTCTCGCATCCGTCTCGGAAAACTCGAGATGAAAAAAATCCCGGTGGACTTTGCAAAAGTAGTGGAAGACTCGCTGACTAAGCTGAGTCCCCTTCTGATTCAAACTCTCGGTGAAGTAAATTTTGAATCAGTCTCTCAAGCCACTGTCACAGCTGATGCGTTCAGACTCGAGCAGGTTGTCACTAACCTCCTGAGTAATGCTTCCAAATACGGCGAGAATCGACCGATCACAGTGACACTTAAAAAAACAGAAACTCAGGCCATCTTCTCAGTCCAGGATCAGGGTCGCGGAATCTCAGCTGAAGATCAGAAAAGAATCTTCAACAGGTTTGAGCGCGTGATCACTGGTTCGGCCATAGCGGGCCTGGGCCTTGGACTTACTATCGTAAAAGAAATCGTAGACAACCATCAGGGCCACATCACCGTCGACAGCACACCAGGCATGGGTTCATGCTTTACGGTTGAACTTCCTCTTTTGCTATCCTGACCTAGACCCTCGGAATCTTGGTACTTTCCCTTTTAAAACTCGAGACTTCTGCGCTTTTTCCGATAAGTGCCAGGTATGATTTTACGAATTTTTGCCATTGGAATAATGAGTATTACTTCTGCCTGGGCCCAGCCCAATTGCGTGGAGGAATCTCAATGCCGTTCCCAACTTGTCAGGGTTGAGATTTCAAATTCAATCCTCTCAAATAGTGGTGAGAGTTTACTACCGGCCCTAAGATCATTTTCTGAATCATCCACACTCTCCTCACTTATTGAGAGAAGCTATCCCCTGCAGCCACTTTCTTTTCCTCAGAGTTTAGAAAGCTGTGAACGTGAGAAAAGATCAAATCCATTATTTGCCAACATCAATTGCCGTGAGCCTGGACTCTGTGGAAAAAGCGACCTGAACGCTGAAGTTCGTGAACGCATGTGCTTTAAGCTCCCTTGCCCTCTTTTTGAGGGAACACTTCATGTAGGGAAATGCGATAGTGCGCTCAATATTTATCCGAATCAGATTTCTTTTCCCGCTCCGGTTAAAATAAACAAGATCAGACTGACTCCTACGAAAGTTGAATTTTCCGGTAACCGTGCTTCCCTGTGTTTCACGATTAGTGAGCTTGATCTCAGTCTTGGAGTGAGGTTAGGTCTCGATACCCGCGAAACGCGACTTCCCGATAATGGAATTAATATTGGAAATGTAAATCCGGTGCTCGATGGTCCGCGCGAAGTATGCATGACCGCCAATGTGAATGTGGGTGCTGCAACTCCGGTTACCAATCTCGTAGTGTCTCCTCAAGGCGGCACTCCATTTATTTCTGACGACATGATCCGTACTGCCGCTAGAAATTTAAATATCACGGGCCTCTCGGGATATCCCGCAGATCAGCTTGAGAGAATTAAGGGCGAGATCGTTCCCGTCATCGTTCAGCCGCTTCGGGACACTGTGGAAGAAGCCGTGAAGACAAGTCTTGGTTCAGTATTTGAGCAGGAAATTAATCGTCTCGCTGGTCAGACTGGTGGATCGAATTCGCATCTTGTGAGTAGTCAGAATCTTTCCAGTGAACTAGGTATCGGAAATCTCCAGATCAGAAACCAGCTAGCGATCACTGAATGTGCGGCCTTGAAAGGTGCTCTTCAGCCGATACCGCAAAATCATGCGTGTGTCGGACTTCCTTTCTTCAACAGCACAATTACTCCGGAAAATTTCAGAAGCCCGCTCATTAATGAGCTGATGGAGCTTAAGCGCCTGGCCGATACCATGCAGCTCACATCAGAGAGTGTGAAGCAGAGACTTATTGCTCTCAAAGATCTGACCCGTCGGCAGCATGATGAATTTGCCCGTCCGGATGATCCGCCTCATTTTGTCCGGGCCCGTCGTCAGGCACTTGAAGACAATATAAGAGAATTTATTGATCCGATCGTTGACCGCATTTCCAGAAACCAGCTCGAAAGTCAGGTTTTTAATTTCATCGAAATTCAAAACCAGCTTCAGGGTGGAGCTTCCCGCAATGTGGGAGTGAGCGTTCCGGATATCTGCAGTGATACCAGACCATCTCCGCACGCCCGTCGTGAAATGAGAAACTGTCCGGTTCAGGCCTATATTGATCTAAATGAAATGAACCAGGTTCTGGATCGCCTCTGGAGAGCTGGAAGACTTTGTCAGCAAGGACGTGGTCCTTATGTTCCGACTCTTGAAAATGGACAGCAGAAATATGAAACCGAAGGAAAACCTGTCGGCAGTGGTTGCTACATGGAAGTAAGTGGAATGGGTTGTTACCTGAACAACGCTCCCCAGATTAATTACGATGCAAGAACCAGAAAATATAAAACCTCGATTAATCTCAAGGCCTGCTATCGAGGCCCCGTGATTTTCGGTCAGGGCCGTGTTGGCGGTGACTTTAATATTGATTTCAGTTTCACTCCCAAGGCCTGCAATGGTGGTGACTTCTGCATGGATAATCCTTCCGTTAACTGGAAAGTCGTTCCAGGATCTGAGAGATTTGCACTCCGTCCAAACAGTATGTTCAACAGCATTGTGAACGAAACCATTCAAAGTTCTATCAACAACGCTTTAAGTGACACCATCCGCTTGCCAATGGCCAGTGGCGTGGGTCCACTAGCTAATATTCCTCTCGAAGCCGAGGGAAGAATTGATCAGGGCCCCGGCTTTTTCGGAGCTTGTCTTAAACTTCGTGACAGTGGGGTAAGCGGCCAGTGATGCGACTTCTCCCGCTTCTCCTTATTTCATTTTCTATTTTCGCTGAGCCGCCGCCGGAATCTCAGTGCCGCTCACAGCTTATGCGGATGCAGATTGATAACAATGCCATTAATGGTGTTCTTCAGAACTCGCAGGCACTTCAGCAGAGAGCTTTGCCGGCCCTTCAGACCTATCTCAATTCAGAATCCTTTCGCACATCATTCATGGGAGATTATCCCCTTCCGGCAGTAGGTTTTCCTTTTGATTACAACCTATGCCTGAGAGAAAAAGCGCGTGATCCATTATTCCGCGACGTGAACTGCGATGATCCTCAGCTTTGTGGAACAACTCCCATTTCAGAAGAACTAAAAACCAGGCTCTGCTTTGCTCTTCCCTGCTCATTTGTTATGGGCTCACGGATGAATCAGTGTCGGCCAAATGCATCGGCCAGGCCGAATAGCTTGACTTTTACTTCTCCCGTTTCACTTCGCTCCATAAATCTTGTTCCGGAAAATGTCACGATTGATAGAAATGTCGTGCGTTCCTGCTTTAAAGTAAGTGCCATGGACGTTGGTGTCGGAGTGGGAATTGAATTTGATAATCAAGGAACCCGATACGATTCAATCGGACTAAATAATCTCAATATCAATCTGGATGGAGAAAGAAAAATCTGTCTCAGCGCCAATATTGATCTCACAAAAAATCCCGTTCTTTCAGGAGTCCGCCTCGAGCACACTGGTGGTGGACCTTTTATTTCTGATGCCATGATTGACCGGGCACTAAGAGGCTCAACAGTTTCCGGACTTTCCGGCTACACACCTGAGACACTTCAGATTCTCAAAATGACGGGACTTCCCCCAATGGCAAGGCACTTCCGTCCCACCATTGAAAACGCCATTGCCGGTGTTCTTTCTAAAACATTTGAAACTACTGTTGCTGGATATATTTCGGGAATCTCAGCTAATAAGGGCCCAACCCGGGTGGATACACCCGCTGACTCCATGGTTTCCGAGCTCGGAGTCGGAAACATTGCAGTTAAAAAATATGTGGATCTCCTGGACTGCGCTCTCATGAAAAGAGAAGGAATCACTATTCCGGCGACGAATCCTTGTCTCACAACCAATTATACCAGTTCAGATTCCGTCTTTTATAATCAGAGAAGTATTCCTACTCCGGAAAGAGCGATTGAAAAACTCAAAGAGACCCTGGGTAGAAATTCCAATGTCACTTCAGAGAAAATAAAAAAACGACTCACTGACTTCGGCGAAAGAATGAGAAGACTCAATCTTTCTCCCCTCTATAATCGTGAAATAAATCCCATCATCTCCCGGATTTCAGCAACCCAAACAAGCTCAACACTGATGAGTGGAATTGAACTCGTAAGTCAGTTATCCAGTGACTCTCAACTCAGTGTCGGATTTTGTCTTCCTGAGATCTGCGATCAGCAAAGACCATCTACTCACGAAGGCAGAAGTATCCCAAATTGCCAGATCCAGACTTACGTCGATATTAATGAGCTCAATAATCTTATGAAGGCGATGTATGACTCCGGCAGGCTTTGTCACCGTGGTCGCGGGGATTTTGTTCCAGAACGGGATGCTCGTGGTGCGATCGTAAGAGACAGAGGGCTCGCGAGAGGTCAGGGTTGTCTCTTGGCTGTCGAAGAAGATCCGGATGGACTTCGTTGCTATTTAAACGGCCCACCGACCATGAAATATGATCTGGCCACCCGTCGCTATAATGTGGATATGAAGACCAGAGAGTGCTTCCGTGGAGGAGTATTTGCTGGTCAGGGTAAAATCGGCGGAGACATCAACTTCAATATTGGCTTCACACCTTCCATTTGTAATGGGGGAGATTTTTGCCTCGAAAATGGAGTGGCAACATGGAATGTGGTTCCGGGAACGGCCCAACACGCACTTCGTGATTCAAGCTGGCTGAACAGCATTGTCAGAAGCAGAATCGATTCAAACCTCAAAGAAATCGTTTCTCAGTCTATTCGCTTTCCCCTCTCATCCACTCAGGGTCCGCTTTCAAATATTCCAGTAGCACCAGATGGTCGCGTCGATATGGGTGATGGATATTTCGGGGCTTGCCTGAAGATCAGGTAGAAGAAATTTCTTTTATCTTTTTCAGGAGATCTGGAAATCTGATTGGCTTAGGAATAAGACCACTTGTTTCATTCTTCACCCGCTGAAGTTCTTCTTGCGACATATCTATCCCACCAGTAAGAAAGAGAAATTTCACATCTTTCATATTCGGAGAATTTCTCACGTCACGCAGGAATTCAAATCCATCCTTAACCGGCATCTTGATGTCGGAAAGGACGACATTGATTTTATTATCCCGAATAATCCGCAAACCTTCCTCGACCGATCCAGCAGTGAAGACTCTTTTGATGGACATGCCCAGGATCATCTCCATTGCCTGCAGGAGCTCTTTTTCGTCATCAACTATAAGAAGATTGCAGTCAATGAGGTGAGGTACCACCTTGGAGCTGCTGGCGGCCACAATGCTCTCAGAAGAAACTGAGCTGACAGGGAACCTGATACGAAACTCTGTTCCCTCTCCGGGATTTGACGTGAATTCAATTTTCCCATGATGATCTTTAACAATTGTGTTCACAATGGATAATCCGATTCCGGTGCCGAGGTTCACATCTTTAGTCGTAAAGAACGGATCAAAAACTTTGTCCTGAATCTCAGCTGGGATGCCATGTCCATTGTCCCGCACAGATATAATCACTTCCGAATCAATTTTTTTAATGGAAACATCAATCAGGCGCTCCTTCTTTCCTATCGTCGCATCTTTGGCATTAGAAAGAAGATTCACCAGAACCTGTTGGATCTGTCCCCGGTTCCCTAAAATTGTAACAGAGGGAGATTCATTATGCAGCCTGATCCGGGTACTCTCATTAGTGTAAATTTCTTTAAGTAGTCCGGTCGTTTCTTTGAGCAACAGGAAGGGATCGAAATTCACAATTTCATCACTATCTGAGCGTGCAAAAGTTCTCAGACCTTTGACGATATTAGCAATCCGGTCAACAGAATGTTCCATTTTCAGGATGAAATCTGGTTTAGCTCCCTCATCCGGATGACGTTCAAGAATTGTTACAAGCGATGAGATGACAGCAAGAGGATTATTTATTTCATGACCCACACCCGCCGCAAGTTGCCCGACACTGGCGAGCTTTGATTGATGAAGAATTTTCGCTCTTTCAATATCCAGTTCTTTCTGAAGTTCTGCTTCTTTAGTCCGGTCCCAGTTTATTCCGAAAATCACAATAGGTCTTCCTTCGGAATCCCTTACTACCTTGGCACTGGACCCGAGAAGGCGTCTCTCTCCAGCAGGAGTAATCACTTCTATCTTATTCATGAAGCTATCAGCACCAGCGTTGATTCTCTCCCAGTCCTGTTGAATCATTCTCTGTGATTCTGCAGTCAATAGTTTTATCCAGGATTCGTGTTCAGGAATATATTTATCCGGATCTGTTCCATAGAGGTGATGCATCGTCTTATCCCAGATCTGCTTACCAGTCCGAAGATCAGTTCTCCATACTCCCACGCCAACGGAATCGAGTATGAAACGATTTGATTCGAGAAGCTTTCTCAGTTCAAGCTCGGCATTTTTCTGCTCAGTAATATCCTGGAATGTTCCTTTGAGCTTGAGAACTATTCCCTGTGAGTTCCTAACCGCCTCACCGATAATCCGTACCCACTTTTCATTTCCATGATTATCGCGGAATTCGAAAACTTCATTAAAGCCGACACCATTGTGGAGTGACTCCCAATATAGCCGGGAGATTCGTGCCTGCTCATGGGGAGCATAAAACTGAACACACTCATTCAGTGCTGGTTTCGCATCAAACGATAATCCATAGATCGAATAAATTTCCGATGACCATGAGATCTCGCCGGTATCTGCGGCCAGTTCCCAACCTCCAGTCTTTGCCATCTTCTGAACATCCAGATACTGATTGGACATTGCCTTGAGCTCACGATTTTTATTCCTGAGTTCAAGAAGGTCAATGACGTGCTTAGCAAGTGACTGTAGAATTTTTTTCTGGGCATCTGTCAGGTCGCGCGGAGAAGAATCGATCACACACAGGGTTCCGAGGTTTACACCATCTGGTGTCCTCAGAGGAACTCCGGCATAGAAAGTAACATTTGGAAGATTGATGACAAGAGGATTATCTGAAAAGCGATCATCAGTTCTGGCATCATTCACAATAAAAATGTCTGCCCCGAGAATAGCATGCCCACAGAATGAGATGTCACGGGGGAGTTCTTTTGTCTCGATACCATGATGAGATTTGAACCACTGCCTTTTTTCATCGACGAGTGAAATAAGGGAGATGCTTGTTCCGCACATCTCGGCCGCAAGACTTGTGATGTGATCAAATGTTTTCTCGCCCTCGGTATCAAGGATTTCATACGAGCGAAGCTTGGATAATCGCTCCTGTTCATTCAGGGGAACACCGGGTTTTTTCATGTCGGCCGATGATAACAGATAATTGAAGAGCCAGATATAGTGGTCAGATAACTGCGGGCCCGGGGTGGTGCCCCTCAAGTATTGATTCGGAATGCTGTGAAAGATCGAGGCCTAAGAGTTCGTCTTTCCTTTCAACGCGTAATGGGGCAATCGAATTTGTGACCCAATAAAGAGCATAGGCCATGACAACGCAGAAGATTGTTATCCCGACTAACGCGAGAAGATGAATTGAGAAAAGCTCACTCTTTCCGGAGATGAGACCCTCTTTTGCAAATACTCCGGTGAGGATCATTCCTACAATCCCACCTACTCCGTGACATGGAAAAACATCCAGTGTGTCGTCCAGTTGTGAACGCGATTTAACATTCACCGCCCAGTGACTGATGACAGCCGCCACTGCACCGATGAATAGACTGTGCGGTATACTTACGAAACCGGCCGCTGGAGTAACTGCGACTAATCCGACCACTGCTCCGATACAAGCTCCGAGTGCTGATGGCTTATGTCCTCTGAAAGAATCCATAAGCATCCACGAAAGCATGGCGGCAGCTGAAGCAGTATTTGTTGTAGCAAATGCCTGGGCCGCAAGATCATTAGCTGATAAAGCTGAACCGGCATTAAAACCAAACCATCCGAACCAGAGCATTCCTGTTCCCAAAATCACGTAAGGAATGTTGGCCGGGCGATGAGGCTCTTTTGAGACATGAACGTATCGTCTTCCCAGAAACCAGGCGCCAACGAGTGCCGAAATACCGGCACTCATATGCACGACTGTTCCTCCGGCAAAATCAAGAACACCGGCAACGCGAAGAAGGCCTTGCGGATGCCAGGTCATATGAGCAAGAGGTGCGTAGATAAAGAGAGTAAAGAGAGAAACAAAGAGAGTGTAGCTCGAAAATCTCACTCTCTCAGCAAATGAACCGGTGATGAGGGCCGGAGTTATGATTGCAAACTTCATCTGAAAAAGTGCAAACAACATTAAAGGAATAGTTGGAGAAAGTTCCGCGTGAGTTGCCCCCGTCACATTTCTGAACATAAAAAAGGTTCTCGGATCTCCGATAATACCGCCAATAGAATCACCAAAACACAAACTGAATCCCACTATCACCCAGAGAAGGCTCACGATTCCCATACAGACAAAGCTCTGAAGCATGGTAGAGATCACATTCCGGTGACCAACCATTCCCCCATAAAAAAAAGAAAGCCCGGGAGTCATGAACAACACCAGCGCAGTTGCTGTAAGCATCCATGCTGTATCGGCCGGGTTAATAGGTGCACTTCCAACAATGCTCTTTCCCTCAGGAACGAAAACGCAGAGAAAAAGAAGTGCTGAAAAAATAATCAGGGATGGAAGCTTCAGGTAGGTTGCCATATTGATCCTCACTCGAGAGGCATCATACGCAGAAAGAAAATTCCGTATAGAGGTCGGACAGAGGTGTCAGAAAAAAATTGTTTCGTCAGAAAAGTTGCAGCGGATCTCTCGAGAACGGCCTAAGAATTACGCACGACATTCACAATGCATTTAAAACTTTTTGCATCGTTCTTAAAGAATCGTCCTTCTTTCATTTCATATCTTAGTTGATATCCACCCTTGTCTTCTCTATCGATTTTGAGAATCTTGGTGACCTGTCCCCAGTCATCAGTCGTTTCCTTGGTCACGGCCTTGAATGAGAAACGATTATCAATGTTGTAGTTGATCTTCACTGATGAATAGCTGGTCGCCTGAAGGTAATACATTTCTGGTGTCTCAAGCGGAGCACCTAATTCAAAGGTACAGTAATCCGGGAGAAACTTAACCACGCATGCTTTATCGTCCTTGGTTTTTCCTTCAAGATTTATTTTCCTCATCGTCACTTCACCCTTTGAAGGTGTAATACCCAGCTCTTCAATGAGAGCGCCACACGCAAGTTCATTGGCCGCAGCAGACAATGAGAATGTGATAAGTAAAAGTGAGAGGATGGTTTTCATGGACGGGATAATAAATGAAAATCGCCCGCAGCGGTTTTCATTGGTAAAAATGACAGACCTATTAATTATTGAAAAGAATAACTATTGAGACAGACCTGCGTATCACCTTCAGCATGACCCCGCTTAAAGGCCTCAAGTCTCTGAGCCGACGTTCCATGTGTGAAGGAATCCGGAACAACTTCACCCCTTGTGGCTTCCTGAAGCCTGTCATCCCCCACCGCCGAAGCTGCCCGCATGGCCTCATCAATATCGCCGGCCTCAAGAGATTTGTTTAGTTGGTCGGTTTGTCTGGCCCAAACACCTGCCAGGCAATCCGCCTGAAGTTCCATTCTTACCGAGAGACGGTTTCGTCCGGAGGCGTCCATTCCACTGGCCTTACTCTGGAAGGTTTCATTCATACCCATGAGATTCTGGATATGGTGACCCACTTCGTGAGCAATTACATAGGCAACTGCAAAGTCTCCCCCTGCTCCGAGAGATTGTGAGAGCTGACGGAAAAAATCGAGATCAATATATAATTGTTCATCTGCCGGACAATAGAAGGGACCTACGGCACTGCTGGCCCTTCCGCATGCGGATTGAACCTGACTTCTAAAAAGAATGAGTTTTGGTTCCCGATAACGAAGACCATTCGAATGAAAAACTTTGTTCCAGACATCTTCTGTATCTGCGAGAACTACACTTACAAAATTTTTCTCATCATCGCGCGCGGGAGCGGATTCCTGCTTCTGAACCTGGTCAGCATTCTGTGCAAGAAAGACAGCGGAATTTCCACCAATGAGAAAATAGATCACAGCTCCTATGAGAAGGCCTCCAATTCCGAGACCTCCACCCATACGACGATCAACCACATTTCCACTCATTCTCCGGTTTTTCCACAGCATATAAATTCCCCCTGAGAAAGATGGTAGTGATTTTTTCATAGGGAGAGAAAGTGACTCCCGGCCGTCACCTCGGATTAAATTAATAACTGACGACTAATAAATGGGTTACAAGGCCCGGGTTTATGACAGGTTGAATTCACGAAATTTTCTTACTCATCAGAATTACTCAGTTTGTTGATTTTTTGGGAACTACTTCCGAAGAGTCCTACAATAAACGCATCTCTTCTCTGCTTTTATTGTTGGACGTTTTCTCATGCTGCACGTTTGCTGAAAAATAAAACAGAGAGTTTCCGCAAGGTCTGGACCTGAAGTTAGGGATAACTTTCTAACAGAACCTTACGCTCTACGGAGCATCTATGAAATTCATCCGTTCAACCGGCCGTTTACAGGTTTCTATTCTGGCGTGCTTACTGATCACAGCGTGTAACCCTGATGACTTCTTCGATGCGAATTTTCTCATTGAAGGACCAGACGCATACTGTGCACAGGCAAAAGATCTCGCAACTTGCCAAATGCTTCCAGACTGTCAGCCTGCATTTGAAGATGTAGTGACTGAACTCGAAGAACCAATCTTTGCTGCCTGTATCGCTAACCCTCCTGCTCCAGTTCCTGATCCTGGAACCGATCCTGGAACCGATCCTGGAACTGATCCCGGCACTGATCCTGGAACTGACCCAGGTACTGATCCTGGAACAGACCCTGGAACTGATCCTGTTGTTGTAGCTCCAGTTCCAACAATTGATGACGTTATCGCTAATGGTTGCGGTAACCTTCCTGCTGAGTATCTGTACGTCACTAAGCTTACAGAGACAAAATCAAGTGGTGGAGGATCTAAGAAAACATCGGTTAACCGTCAGGTGAAAGTGAAAATTTGTCACCAGACTGGAAATCACGCTGCCCACACAATCATCATTGCGTGCCCTGCAGTTAAGGCGCACAGAAATCACCATGATGATTATCTGGGAGCATGTCCAGCTCTATAATTCGTTTGATCCCGGGGGTCCCGAACTGCGTGGCAGCCAAGGGGCCCCTTTTTTTTAGATTTTTACAAACTTCAAAGTCATGCGATCACTCTCTCCGATATCTTCATACTTATCCTTATCTTCTTCACCCAGACGATATGTTGGTGGAAGAGTCCAGACGCCTTCCGGATAATCGGCCGTATCGCGTGGATTAGCATTAATCTCAGACCTGCCTACGAGCTTAAAACCGGCCCTGGTTACGAGTTCAATAACTTCTTTCTCATACATGTACCCGCTCTTTGGAACTCTCTTCTTGCCAGCTTTAATCCGGTGCTGGACTACTCCGAGAGTCGCCCCTTTTTTCATGATGTCGTAGCAAAATTTAAGAGATGCCTCAGTTTCATTCTTCGCAATCCAATTGTGGACATGACTAAAAACCAGAAGCAGATCGACATAATCTTTTTTAATTCTGTTTCTTTCATCCAAAGGCTCAAACGGAATGAACTTTGTTTTAGCTTTCACTTCCTGCTGGCGAAGAAGAATGTCCTGGAGTTTTTTTTCATTCTCAATCAGAAATGGTGGTGGATTTTGCGGGAATCTGGGAATCGCCATGACGTACTGACCTTCTCTTGCGAGAAAAGGTGCAAGTATCTCAGTGAAGTATCCGGCACCAGGAGAAATCTCAACAACGGTCATATTGGATTTAACACCAAAGTACTCGAGAGTTTCTTTAGGATGCTGGTATTCATCGCGGTCTGAGTTTTCTTCAGTGCGGGCGGAGGATTCTACCGCTTCTTCCAGAGAACCAGGTATTGACGGCTCTGCGTGTTTCTTAAAATGAGAACATGAAAAGATTAAAAGAAAAAAGAATGTTAAACGGCTCATTTTCTGAATTTATCTATTTAAAAGCGGAACGTAAATTGCAATGCGAGAACATCATTGCTCGAATCATTGGTTGGCCTATTCATATATTGATTCATATAGCCAATCTCACCCAGATGCTCGTCATTCCCTCCAAATGCATACGAAACACCAGCAAAGGCGCGGTTCTGATCAAAGCCCTCTTTGATTCCGGATTGATTATGGGAAGCAGAATTCCAGAACCATTCATCATAAGCCACGAGACCAAATCGTGAGCCCCCAAAACGATACTGTGCTCTTAAAAGATGGCGCAATCTCCACGCAGCTGAACTCATATCCCGGAAGTATCGGCCTTCAAAACGCGTGCGATTGATAAGCTTGATTTTTTCATGAATGTCTTTTGAATGGATAACCTGAGCAAAGGGACGATCTTCATGCAGATAAGAAGGATTTGTTCTTTCAATAAATCCATACCCTAGCCAGAGAGAAAGACCATTACCTACGGATTTCCCGACGGCCCCCCGGTAAAGAGTGGTGCCTTGTTTTGAATGGTAATCGATGATCCGTGGTTGTGCCTCTAGATACACTTGCCAGTCATTTTTAAGCCTGATGAATGTATTGAGATTAACCCAGAGCTGCTCATCCGGAACTACACGGGCAAGAGCAGATGATGAAATCACTAATAAAACGAAAAGGATAATTTGCTTCATGCCATTCATCATGACAAAAGCTCTGATATCGTTAAAGAAGAAAGTTCTAAAAAACTGTTAATCATGATCAATCCGGTACGGGAATATCTCCGGGTAGAATTTATAGGGATTTGAGACAGGTAATCCTCCCATGGCTTATATATCTCCTTATGATCAGTGTAGAAGAGGCCATTCAGCTTATCCGGGAGAATCTTCCGGACTTCGGGGACAGTTTTGTCTCCGCTGATTCCTTATCCCGGGAAATCATCACCGAAGACATCAAATCGGACCGCGCCTACCCCCCATTCAATCGTGTCATGATGGATGGGATCGCAGTGAACTTCAATATCTGGAAAGAAGGGAAACGCGATTTTCGAATTATCGGAATTTCTCCCGCTGGCGCTCCGGCAAAAACTCTGACTGATCCATCATGTGCTTTTGAAGTCATGACTGGTGCTCCCCTTCCGGAAGGTGCTGATCTCGTAATTCCTTACGAGCATCTGAAAATCTCGGATGGCATTGCCACTGTCACTCTCGAGCAATCGCGAAATCCAATGGAGAATGTTCACCTCTTTGGCTCTGACACAAAAGATTCAGAAGTTGTTCTCACGGCCGGATCTGAAATGAATGGTCCCAATTGGGGAATCGCTGTGTCCATGGGAAAAACAAAAATCAAGTTTCAAAGAAAACCTTCTGTGAATATCATTTCCACAGGTGATGAGCTGGTTGAGATTAACAAGTTTCCCCTTCCTCATCAGATCAGACGCTCCAACGCATATGCCCTCAAGGCATCACTACTGCAGCACGGGTTTACGGAGATTGAACTTTCTCATCTTTCAGATAACCCGGAAGAGATCCGAAAACATTTTTCTGATAACAGTAAACGTTTTGATCTCATGATCTACTCTGGTGGAGTTTCAAAAGGTAAGTTTGATTATCTCCCTTCAGTCTGGAAAGAATCCGGAGTCAAAGAAATCTTTCACGGTGTTTCCCAGCGTCCGGGTAAACCTCTATGGTTTGGTGTTCACAAGGAATCAAACACTGTCATCCTAGGCCTTCCGGGGAATCCCGTCTCAAGTCTAGTATGTCTTCACCGCTATTTTCTGAACACGAGAAAAATCTACGCTGTCCTGACGAAGGAAATTATTTTCAAAAACGGCCTGACATATTTTGTTCCGGCGAAAATTGAATCAAGTCCGGATGGAAAGCTTCTTGCTCATCCTCTGCCGGTACAAAACTCTGGTGAGTTCACGGGACTTGCCGAAAGCGAAGGTTTCATCGAATTACCAAAAGATAAAACGGTCTTTGCGGCGGGAGAAGTCTATCCATTTTATCCATGGGGGAAGATGTGACTAGTCTCATCGATACCCAGGGAAGAAAAATCAGGAAGCTTCGCCTTTCACTCACGGATAAATGTAATCTCCGCTGCCATTACTGCATGCCGGTTGATTCGACCTTCATGGATGAGAAGAAATTCCTCAAAGCATCTGAGTATTCTGAAATTGTGAGCGAGCTCGTTGATTTGGGTGTCGAAGAATTAAGACTCACCGGTGGCGAACCACTTCTTCGGCCAACATTTGCAGAAATAGTAAAAGGCATCTCAGCTCTTAAGCTTAAAAAAATTGGTCTCACCACCAACGGAATTTTTCTTGACCGGTATCTCGATATCCTCAAAGACAACCGGGTGTTTCATCTCAATATCAGTCTTGATTCTTTAGATCCCGAAAAATTCAAGAGTATTACTCATGGAGATTATCTCGAGCGTGTTCTCGAAAATATTTCCCGCGCTCAAAAGATGGGATTTGTCGTAAAGATCAACACCGTTGCCATGAAGGGTGTAAATGATCACGAGTTCGAGGATTTTGTCGAATATTCAGAACGCTCTGGGATTGAAGTACGATTCCTTGAACTCATGAGAATTGGCCATGCCAGGGGTGCCCAGGAAAGGCAGTTCATTCCCGCTAAGGATATGATTGCCCGCCTCTTAGAAACACATCTCCTGAAACCAGTCGTGAAAGAGGGTGATTCTACATCTTTTAACTACCTTCTCGATAACGGTGCTCAAATTGGTTTCATTGCTTCAGAATCCCGCCCCTTCTGTGGACAGTGTTCCAGATGGAGACTCTCGGCTGATGGAATTCTTCGCGCTTGTCTCATGAAAGATGATGGTATCTCAATTAAGAATATTACTACGGAAGAACGTATTCCGGTTTATCAGGCGCTTCTCGGGATGAAACCCGCAATGAGGCCGGTGGAAGTTTCTCACCAGATGAACGGAATCGGAGGATAAATGCTGACTCATATCGATCAAAAAAACCAACCAACAATGGTGGATGTGACATCCAAGGAAATTACTCCGCGTTCAGCAACGGCAGAAACTTCAGTCATGCTTCCGGAAATTTTCCGCCAATATCTGACAGGCGAAGAAATGACTTTTAAGAAAGGTCCAGTCTTTCAGACTGCTGTCATTGCAGGAACGATGGCAGTTAAGAAAACCTGGGAGATTATCCCCTTCTGTCACCAGATACCGATTGAGAGCTGTAAATTCATTATTTCCCACGATGGAAATTTAAAAATCAGTATCCGCTGTACTGTGAAGACAACTTATAAAACCGGTGTCGAGATGGAAGCTCTTCATGGTGTTACAACTGCAGCACTCACAATTTATGATATGTGCAAGGCACTCTCCCATGAAATGACTATTGGCCCGGCCAGGCTTGTGAGTAAGACTGGTGGCAAGAAAACTCTCCTCGATGGTCCGCTTTATGGTCTGGTTCTCACTGGTGGAAAAAGTGAACGCATGAAGCGCGACAAGGCACTCATAGAATACAAAGGAAAACCTCACGCACTTTATATCTCTCAAATACTGAATCAGTATTGTGATGAAGTTTATTTATCGGCGAAATCCGGCCAGTGGTCGGGAACTCCTCTGGAAAATCTTCCGGTGATTGAAGACAAGACGGGAGTTACGGGACCAATAGCAGGGATTCTTTCAGCATTCGAGGCGCATCCGGATGCGAACTGGATTGTTGTTGCTTGCGACCTCATTCATTTTAATGAAGAAACTGTGAAAGAGCTTCTTTCAAATTACGATGCAAATGAAACGGCAGTGGCATTTAAAAATTCTGAGAAAGACTTCGCTGAGCCACTCTGCACGCTCTACACTCCGAAAGCGCGCGAACTTTTTTTAAATGCAGTAAAAGATAATATCACCTGCCCGGTGAAAGTCCTGAAAAATGCCGAAGTCATGAAGCTTAATCAGAGCGGTACTATTAATCTCGCGAATGTTAATACCGTTCAGGAATACACAGAGGTAGTGAATGAAAAACATTAACATCCGCTATTTCGCCCTTCTTCGCGAAGAACGTGGCACTGACACCGAAGAAATCAGTGTCGATTGCAAGACACTTGCTGAACTCTATGAATTCCTCAAAGAGAAATACAATTTCTCCCTTACCGGAAAGATGATTCAGGTAGCAGTAGATGATGAATTCAGCCGGATGAGTGATCCAGTCCGTGATAATTCGAAAATCGTCTTTATTCCACCAGTGGCGGGGGGATAGTCTGTTTACCCTCACGAATCTCCCGATAAACCGCGATGAGCTCATTAAAAACCTTGAAAACAATCAGGCGGGCGCGCTCGTAAGCTTTGAAGGCTGGGTTCGTGATCATAATGAAGGAAAAAAAGTTTCTTCGCTTGAGTATCAGGTGTATCCGGAGCTGGCAGAGAAAGAAGGCGCAAAAATCCTTCGTGAAGCAAAAGAAAAATTCAATATCCATTCCATCATATGCACTCACCGATTTGGCCATCTCCACTTGGGAGAGATCGCGGTATGGGTGGGAGCTGTTGCCTCACATCGGGATGACGCTTTCAAGGCTTCCCGCTTTGTGATCGATGAGATCAAGCATCGCCTTCCCGTCTGGAAAAAAGAACATTATGTTTCTCAGGATCCCAGCTGGGTTTTCTGCCGGGATCACCACACTCATGTGCATTTTCATGAAAAAGATTATTACGAAAAACAGAAGACTGTTGTTAAGCAGGATATTCTCAAAGCTGCAAAAGTCGCTGTCATTGGTGCCGGAGGCCTTGGATGCCCGGTTCTGACTGCTCTCACGACTGCAGGTGTAGGCGAAATCAATCTTTATGATGATGATCGTGTCAGCATCAGTAATATCCATCGACAGCCACTTTTCTCTCCGGATGTCGTTGGCGAGAAAAAGATCAATGTTGCTGTTCCCAGATTAAAAGCTCTCAATCCCTTTATTAAAATCTCAGGCAATGTCTCGAGGGTTGATACTACAAATGTTATGGGTATCATCTCCGGCATGGATCTCGTCATCGATTGTACTGATAATCTCGAAGCAAAATATCTTCTGCATGATGCTGCCTTTATAGCAAAGGTTCCCCTGATTTCAGCAAGTATTTACCAATTTGAAGGTCAGATCAGGACCTTTGATCCAAATCATAATTCCGGATGCCTTCGTTGTGTCGGCGATTTGACCCCAACAGATTCTGCAATTGGTAACTGCAATGACTTCGGTGTTCTGGGAGCAGCAGTTAATGTCATCGGATCAATTCAGGCCTCTGAGGCACTTCAGTACCTTCAGGAAAAAAAGAACAATACTGTTTCAAGTACTTTTTATCTGGATCTCAGAACGCTTCAGCAAATGAAAATCAAAAATCTAAAACTTGAAAATTGTCCATCTTGCCTGGGTGAGTTGAAACTTCAAGCCTCAGACCTCGAAGTATCGATGGAAGCCGCTAGACTCCTGGATGCAGTGTTCGTGGATGTGCGGGAAGAGGATGATGAGATTCTTCAATCTTTCATGAAATCAGAGCGGCCTGTGGTCGTATACTGTCATCGTGGAATCAGAAGCCATAAGCTTGTTAGAGATGCCCGCAGTAATGGTGCTCATCATTTTTATTCACTGAAAGGTGGAGCATGCTCGTACTCACCATAGCTTTCTTCTTCATCGCCATGCTTTATGCCACCGTGGGATTCGGTGGAGGAACTTCCTACATCGGAATGCTTGCACTCATCGGCCTTCAGTACGAAGTTATTCCAAAGATTTCACTTCTCTGTAATATTCTCGTCGTGAGTGGTGGTTGCTGGCATTATTTTAAAAGTGGACTCATGAAAAAGAGTCTTATTCTTCCATTTGTGATCAGCTCAGTTCCCATGGCCTTTCTGGGTGGTTATTTCCCGCTCACTGAAAAAAACTTCTACCTCATTCTCACGACAAGTCTTCTTCTCTGCGGTCTGAGGATTCTATTTATCAAAGATCGTCAGCAGGAAGAAATTAAAGAACCGGTATATGCGGTCTCCCTTATTACCGGAGGCCTGTTGGGACTTCTCTCAGGCATGGTGGGTATTGGAGGGGGAATTTTTCTTTCACCACTATTGATCAATCTTGGCTGGGCCCGGTCAAAGAATGCGGCTGCCGTTGCCAGTGTCTTTATCCTGGTGAACTCCTTCTCAGGACTTGTCGGTCAATTTGCTAAATCAACAGTGCTACCTGACCCTATGACATATGTTCCGTTATTTCTGGCCGTGATTGTCGGCGGGCAGATTGGTTCGCGGATTGGAACGCATGGTAAAATTTCGTATGCAATGGTTCAGAAAGGGACAGGTTTACTCACACTATTCATCAGTATCAGGTTGTTGTTCAAGGTACTGTCATAGCGAAATGTGGGATTCCTGCTTCAGCAAACTCTTCACCGACTTTCACCCAGCCAATACTTTCGTAAAAACTCACAGCACTTATCTGGGCATTCATATAAGGTTTAAGCTCAGGATGGTGAGTTCTTGCATGCTGAAGCATCTTCTGCATGAGTTCCTTCCCGCAATGCTTTCCACGGAAAGCTTTCAGGGTAGCAATTCTTTCAAACTTGATTTTCTCTCCACATACGCGAAGTCGCCCGGTACTGGCAGGCAGATCATTAATTGATGTCAGGAAGTATGTGCACTCATTTTCATACTCATCAATCTCAAGCTTTGGATCAATCTCCTGCTCTTTAATAAAGACATCCTGACGGATAGATAATGAGTCCAGATACAAGGGCGAATTCAGAGTAAAGACATCTGTCCTGAAGTCAGTGAGCTCTTTCAGCATCCAGATCTGACAAGCGTGATGCCCACTTTCACCCATGGGTTTTTGCAGATCATAAAAGCCAAGTTTCTTATAAAGTCCGACAGCGGATGCCAGCTCAGCAAAAGTTTCGAGATATATTTGGGTGTAGCCATTTTCTTTTGCCCACTCAAGAGCTTTCGTCATGAGCGCAAACCCTAGTTTCTTTCCCCTCGCCTCTTCACGCAGATAAAGTTTCACGAGCTCAGCGCACCTTCGGGGAAGTCCTTGAGTAGGGAATATTCCGCACCCTCCGAGGATTCCAATTTCATCTTCGGCCACAAAGTAGACGGAACCATCCTCGCGGAAAAGATCGAAGAGATCATCAGTAGTGGGATCGGTATAGACCGTGCCGGGTCTGGCGAGATCATGCGCCTCAAGGCTTTTTCTGATAATGTCAGCGAGAATTTTGTTATCGCTTCTTTTTATTTCTCGGATTCTGATCATGAAGGAATTATATCAGCTAATATCCGGGAGTATCTTTCCAGATGAGGGCCACCCTCCGGAAACTTCTGCGCGATCTCTTTTGGCAGACTCCATCCCCTTGTACCGATAATTTGCATGGGGCTTCCTGGGTTAAGCTATGGCATTTTCACAGGTCACTCTTCCCTAGGCAAGATTTGCCGCCTCCCGAATCACGGGCATTTAAGGGTATGTTGTCGTCGGCATGGAAGCCGCATAAACCGTTGGGAGACGACCAAAGGAGCTACCATGCTATTTTCTCTTCACACTGCTAATAAGATTTTCCTCATCAAAAATCCTCGCGTGGAAAACACTGAAGAAGCTTCAGTAACAAAAACCAATTCCGGACTTCACTGCACAGTTATTCCCGTCCTTCCTAAAGAGTCTTCCGTCTTTCAAAAGAAAGCGGTCCTCCTGAAGATGATTCAGGATCTTATCGTGGAAGAAGATATCAGAAATTACTCTATCTCGACTTTCACATGTCGTGCTGTTCCTTATATCCGTCATCTTTCACCAACTGAGATTGAATATTTCCAGAATGATCTGGAATCTGTGATTCACCCTGAGCTCTTTATTGAGATGAGTGAGTATGCAGACGGAGAAATTCAAGAAGAAGAATCAGAATTTCTTTATCACCCTGCACTTATGCCTAAATACAGCGCAAATCTCAAAGAAACGCGGTGATTCAAAGGATATGTTTTCCGGTCATTGAAAGAGAACGAGGATTGATTAAGATGGGATAATGAAAATTTTAACTTCAATCCTCTTTTCTCTTTTTTCTCTTTCGGCCTTTGCACTCAGAACAAATCTGACAGCAACTGATCTTGAAAAGCTCAGGAAAGGTCAGGAGCTTGAGAAAGTCGAGGAACTGAAGGATGAAGTCTTTCCGAGGGTGACTCTCATTAATCTCATTCCGCATACGCCGAAAGAGAATATGATGACCTTCACTCAGTTTGAGAATCATAAGAAATTCATTCCGGGTGTTACGAAATCAAAAATTGTAAAAGTTAATGGCAATCAGACTGATGTTGCTTTCGAAATGAAAATGCCGATCGTGAAAAACACAGAGTACACAACGAGACATACAATTGTATATGAAGGTAACGATGCCATCCTGACCTGGGATCTGGTGAAATCAAAACAACTGAAGAATACCAAAGGCATGATGATGTTCGAGGAGTTTGAGGGAAAGACACTGTTTACTTATGTGACTCACGTTACTCCCGATTCGAGTATGGCATGGACAGTGAAGAGCCGTGTTGTTCCTGATGTCAAGGCCACCATGAAAGAAGTCAGATCTTATCTGGCGAAAAATGCAGGTTCAATCAAGTAATACGTTCAAGCTCCAGATACTAAGTCTATTAAAGGAACCTGCGCTGATTGATTGCGGGTTCCGGTTTTTATCTTCCCCCCAGAATGTCCCTCTTCAGACAGACTCAGCGGCAGAATAATAGTGAAGATTGTTCCTTCTTCTAATGTGCTGGTTGCATCGACTGTACCTTGATGGGACTCTGTGATTCCTCTCACCACCGTAAGTCCCAGACCCCAACCAGGTTTTTCATTTGAACTGCGCAATCTTCGATATTGCTGGAATAGAATACCAAGTTCATCTACGGAGATCGGACTTCCTGAGTTTTGAAATTTTATGATGACTATATCTTCAAATTTATTCATTTCCACGAAAACCAGCGATCCGGCAGGGGAATATTTAAGTGCGTTTGCCAAAAGATTTTCGAAAACTCTATGCATTCCTTTTTCATCCCAGTTGCCTCTGACAGACCCCCGAGAAATATATTTCACACGATTCCCGTGTAAAAAATTTTTATCTTCCACTACTGACCTTAAGGTTTCTCCGAGATCACACTCTTGAAGGGAAAGGCTCATGTTTGCCCCTGCTTTTAGTTTTCCGGCATCGAGAAGATCTGCAATCATTCCATTGATTCGATCCATGGCCATTGAGATTCGACCCGCCAGACTGATACATGCAACCTCATCCTTTGCTCTCTTCAATAAGAGCTCGGCACAGAGTTTCGTCGTGGAGATTGGTCCCCTGAGATCATGGGCGAGAGTATGTGTGAAGGTTTCCTGAATATCACTCATTGTTTCACTGAACTGAGTAGCGGCATCATTCACTGCCTGTTCAACGGCGCAGGTGATGACTTCTCTTTCAACGGGAGAAAGAGATGCTTCTTTTTCCATCTCTTCAAAAATAACCTGCCTCAAAATGTGATATTCAAAAATCAACTGGTCGATTGTGTAATTTAAACTTCCCGCTCTTTCACGGCCGTGTTTTTTTCCGAGGCGCACACTTTCCGAGCGGTCAAATCTCACTCTCGCGTCGGTGCGTTTGATTGTTGTAGATAGAGCTGTACTTATCTGAGAGAGAAATTCCGACAACGAATGATGGAGAGCAAGATGTCCCTGATGAGTTGCCGCCAATATTTCTTTTAAGGCCCTTTCTTCCCAGACACTCATGATTTGAGTGTTAAGTCGCGTGAGTCTTTCTGACGCTGGAATTTTCATAATCTTCCTTTTAATTACAATATCAGCTATCCCCCACCAGGATTTAAAATTTGAGTAAACTAAAGCCCTTTGGTTAAGGAAATTGTGGAACCATTAAGCTTAAACTAATAACTAACCAATGATAGTGCGAGCATCCTTTACAGATATGCTTGCCCATTAAAAAATCTGCGCTGGGTTCAATGAGGAACTCAATAAGGGGATTCACGGATGAAATTCGGCCTGGAAGCGGAAAAGTTTTTATTCAATCTCGACACACGACTTCCTTCTGAAGGTGTCTTCAGTTTCATCGACGCCTTGTCAGATTTCCTTGGAAAAAGAGAGATCACAGCGGGCGAGAATAAGATCACTAATGAGTTTGTTCTCAATATGGTGGAGATCGGTACAACACCCTCAACTTCACCTGTGGAAGTGCTGAAAGATTATCTCCTTCATTATCTCATGATTAAGAAGATCGCTATCCGGGAACATGTAGCACTTGTTCCTATGGCATCTCTCCCGATGAACTATCTTCCGCATATGACTTCAAAATGGAGTTACTACGTCCAGAACAGTATCTTATCCGGCAAGAAACCAAACAGCTGGATGATGAAAGCAGACTCCCCTCTCAAGGCCGCTGGAAACTGTGCCGGCGTTCATACTCATGTAGAACTTGAAACCGCTCCTGAATTTCTTTTTTCCAATCGCGAGCTCATGGATAAATTCAACATGGGTCTCATGATGACTCCCATGATTGCTTTTTCCAGTTCTCCATATTTTTATGGGAAGCATGAAGCAGTCTCCATGCGTGGCCATCGTTATTATCACGGCACCTATCGCGATTTCCCCCTGAATGGTCAATTACCACCGGTTGCCGGTAGTTCAACTGATGTCCTGAATACAGTTCAGAAAAGTATTGAACATTGGCTGAAAAAATCTACGACCGTGGGATTCCGACGTGAAGATGTAAAAAAGCTTACGGATCTCAAAGGTGCAAACTGGAATCCCATCAGATGGAACCGCCATTGGAACACCATTGAGATCAGATGCCTGGATTCAGACTCCATTGAACTCGACTGTGCAAAATTTCTCTGGGTTTGTAGTGCCATGAAACGAATGGACCTGAAAGGTGAGGCACTCCGATGTACTCCCCTCTCAAGCCTGCAAAATATTGATCGCCATATGATCAATGATTGCTTCAGCGTGAGTGGAAAGGAAGTAAGCATTCTCCCTACCCATGCCATCAACGATCTCTTTGAGCGCGCAGTAATTTTCGGAACAAAAGATGAGTTGGTCGAAGAATATCTCTCTAAGCTCAGTCAGTTTGCAAAAACTGGTGTGAATCGTGAAGACATAGGAATATTCGAAATCCTCGAAAAAGTTCTCGATAAGCATCGCACGACTGCCGAATGGATGCTTGCCCGGACTAATGGCCGACCTGAAATTGATAATGATTTCGCCGCCGATCTGATTGTCGAATCAATCGAGAGACAGAGCTCCATTATAAAAAGCTTACGGACTCAGGCGCCGGAGATTTTCTCTCAACTCGATGAGATGACTCCTCATATTTAGTAATTGCGAGGATTTTAATGTGCGAACTTCTGGGACTATCCAGCAATCGGGAAACAACTATAAGTCTGTCACTAGGTGTGCTTGCTGAACGGGGCGAAAATCCCAATATGCATGGTGATGGTTGGGGAATAGCCTTCCATGAAGGGAAAGACGTGCGTCTTATTAAAGATGCAGGTGCTGCCAAGAACAGCCAGTGGGTAGAATTCATCAAGCAGCAGGAGATCCGAAGTCACGATATTATCGCGCATATCCGGAAGTCTACTGTGGGAAAAGTGCATTACAGTAATACGCATCCATTTATCCGTGAAGTTGGCGGAAGAGTTCACAGCTTCGCTCATAATGGGACACTCAAGAATATTTTGAAAGATGAAAGATTTAATCCACAGAACTTTCACCCCATAGGAGAGACTGACTCCGAGCTGAGTTTTTGTGTCCTGATGGATCGGATGAAATCTCTCTGGGATGAATATGAATCCGTCCCACCAGTCGAAAAAAGACTGCAGGTCATCAAGGAATTTGCTGAAGACATCCGGAGCCTGGGCCCGGGAAATTTCCTATACTCAGATGGTGACGCATTTTTTGCTCACGGGGATGAACGGCATGATCCGATTACGAATAAGACTTCCTGGCCGGGACTTCACTACATTCAGATTGTCTGTTTACGGGGTGATAAAAAGTTCAGTGACGATGATGAGAACGCTCTGACCGTGGAAGCAAAAAATGACATTGTTACTCTTTTCGCCAGCGTTCCACTGAATGAAGAGAATTCCTGGAAGCCACTGAAACGTGGTGAGGTACTTGCAGTATCAAAAGGGAAGATTATTTCCTCATTTGAAGGAATAAAAAATTAATTACAGTCACACAAGACACAGGAGGTTAAGGTGAAAATTCTAATTCTCGTCGCAGCTCTACTCTCGCTTTCAATTTCATGCAGCCGAAATTCTGACAATGTTGACCAAGGAACTGGCGCAGGCGCTGGTAATGATGGTCAGACCAGAGAGACTGGTGCGGCCGGTAGCAGTAAATAATTTATTGTAACAGGGGTACTTCTTCTTCTGGTGAGTAGTTACGACCTACGTATTGAAAGATTTCACTTTTTTCACCGTAGTCACTAAGCATCGGGTTGGCAGTCCCCTGTAACATTTTATCCCGCGTGCGGATGAGTGTGCGAACTTTATCAAAAACGCCCTGAAACCTCAACTTTTCAAACTGCACATGGGCATTGAATACAATTGCGGGGCCCGGAAATCTGCGTGCCCAGCGTGGGCTCTCGGGATGAAGAAGCAGGATAAAAAAAGCTTCTGATTTTATGCTAAAACTAAATTCTTTATCCGTCGGATCTTCCGAACCCCTGGGATCATGGGGATAGAGATTGCGGTCATACTCCCGGAGATTTCTCAGAAAGATTCAGAAATCATTTTCAAATTTTTCAAAGCTCGAATAGAAACTTTTATCACACGAAAGAATGAAGCTGCTGAGTTTATTCTCACTCCGGAATCTATCGACAAACTGACTTATTTTATCATGAAACTTCTCAACGGAAGCAGGTGCTAATAAATTCTCAATTTCGAATATAGAAATTCTACCGGTTTTTTCTACTGCCTTGGCCATTATGCAGGGAAAACTACTTTGACGAATGTGAGCAGTAAGCTCGGATCTCACGACATCTTCCATGAAGTTTATAATAGCAATCGAGCTGCCACTTCATTTAGCTCACGAAAGTTGTACGAGTGTTATGGTTTGCATAATCAAAACCAATTCAGGTAGCTCGCGCCTTGGGTGGAACTCCGAAACAAGTCTTACCTAATTCACCTGTGCGAAATTCTGCCAGGACGAGTTTATAAACTCTCTCAAGATCAGGAAGACCTTTCTGTTTCAGGCACCCGCGAAGAGTCGCAATTTTGAGAAGTGCTTCATCGACAGTAATTTCAGGTGACTCGATTTTATAGCGCTCAAAAAACTCAGGGGATTGGATTTTAAGTAAATGATTAATGACAAAGATAGCAATAGTTTCTTCTCCGCCAATAGCATCAGGAATTGCGTGAATGGCACTCAACCACAGGCCATGCTCTTCCTTCTCAATCATCGGGGGCATAATTCCCGGAGTATCTAAAAGCTCAACGTCATTCTCAATCTGAATCCATTGCTGGATCTGAGTGTATCCGGGCCTATCGGCAACTTTCGTGGCCTGCCGATTAGCAAGCTGATTAATGATCGTGGATTTTCCCGTATTCGGAAGGCCAACAATCATCATTTTGAGTTTTGTTTTTGTCGGGACATGAGTGGGGTCACATGCGACGCGATTTTTTTCCACGATCTTACGTCCGATGGAAACAACTTTTTTCATCGCTGGTTTATCAAAACAGTTCACGAATACAAAAGGTGTGCCCTGTTCTTCAAACCAGATTTCCCATTGATCGAGAAGAGCGGGATCAGCGAGATTCGCTTTGTTGAGAACAATGAGCTTGCACTTATTTCCAACTTCAACGTCGAGAGCTTTATTTCCTGAGGCCATCGGAACCCGGGCATCACGGATCTCAAGAACAATATCCACGAGCTTAAGCTTTTGCTTGATTTCTCTTAAGGCCTTGGCCATGTGTCCGGGGTACCAGTTAAATAACGCCCGGCCAGGAGCTGATTTTTCGTTTTCGCGTTTCATGCTTTCTTGTCTTTTTCTCTGTTCGTAAGCGCCTTGAGGAAATTCCGAAGGAGCTGGTCACCGCATTGGCGATAGTTCAAATGTCCCTCTTTCCGGAACAGGGCACTGAGCTCTGATTTAGTGATTTTGAAACCTACCTCATTCAGCATAGTAAGGATATCTTCATCCTTCAGCTCAAAGGCAACCCTGAGCTTTTTCAGGACCACATTATTGGTGGGAAGTTCCGGGGCCAGTGCCGGACGGGTCTCATCTTTCCCGCGTTTGAAGTAAATCAGGCCATTGAGGAATCGCGCCATGAGATTCTGAGGACAAAGCTCAAATCCCGGCTCTTCTTCGGCCTTCATATAAGCATTCATCTTGGCCTGGGTGACCTGACCGCCGCCCAGTTCTGCGATCTCTACGAGTTTAAACTCACTGACATTCAGGATGAATCGGACAGAACGAATCACGTCATTATTAATCATTCTTAGTATTTACCTAAAAAAGCACTTTCTGTACACTTCGGCCATGAAGCCCTTATTACGAGGTCATTTTCACCAGGCGATGTTTTTTATTACTTTAGGTGCTGGCCTTACGCTTATCTGGAAATGCGATAATCTAACTGAGTTCCTCGCCATTGGTGCATACGTTTTATGTGCTCTTCTCATGTTCGGAATCAGCAGTCTTTATCACCGGATCAACTGGAATCCTGAAAAGCGCCTTCTCTGGAGAAAACTCGATCATTGCGGAATATATCTCATGATCGCAGGAACATTTACTCCTGTTGCTACTCTTGCATTACCAGCCGAAAGTACCAAAACTCTTCTCATCACCATCTGGGCGGTTGCTGCTTTCGGAACAATTCAATCACTCTTCTTTGTAAATTTACCAAAATTTGTGAATGCAATTTTCTATCTCGTCATGGGTTATCTGATCCTTCCTTACTTATCTGACCTGACCGGAAAAATCGGACTCACACTCACCTGGACACTCATTGCTGGCGGTCTTCTCTATACCGTCGGGGCAATATGCTATGCCCTAAAGCGACCAGTGCTGAATCCTCAAGTGTTTAGTTACCATGAAGTCTTTCATCTCTTCGTAAATCTAGGGGCCGCACTGCACTTCAGTGTCATCAATTCTCTGGTGTAATGATTGCATCTTATCCCTTGTTGTTTTCAACGGAGGATATATGTTTGATCGACTCAGGAATAAAAAAATTGCCATCCTTGCCACCGATGGTTTCGAAAAAATCGAATTCTCAGTTCCCAGAAAAGCTCTGGAAGCTCAAGGGGCAGAGGTGGATGTAATCTCTCTCAATCCGGGAAAAATTCGTAGTATGAATCTTCATAAACCTGCGTCGAAATACAAAGTGGATAAAGTTTTAAATGATGTGAGACCCGAGGATTATGATGGCCTCTTCATACCAGGAGGATTTATTAACCCCGATCTTCTGAGACAATCAGCTCTGGTCAGAAGCTTCGTAAAATCATTTGATGAACTGAAAAAACCAATCGCCACAATTTGTCACGGTCCATGGGTGCTGGCCTCATCCGGAATACTAAAATCACGCACTCTCACTTCATGGCCGGGTCAAAGAGATGACCTCGTTAATGCTGGTGCCACCTGGCTCAATGAGAAAGTGGTGGCCGATGGAAATCTTGTCACCAGCCGCGGTCCTCAGGATCTCCCCTTCTTTATACCAATGATGATTAATCTCTTCGAGAAAGGCTTTGTAACAACTGCAGCTAATAGTCAGACAGGAGTTTCAGCACCTCAGGCAATCGAGCCACCGCAATTAGTTCAAAAGACTATTAGTCTTGTGTCAGGATTTCCATATAAATGGGCGGCGATGTTCGCTGTGGCAGGACTGGGAGTTTTTGGCGTAATGACTAACAGAGGAACAAGTTTTGGTTTTGCAAAATAGCAGCGCAAGCTGTTTGAAGTTCTGTTATCTGTCATGATGATTCCCGTATTCTAACCGGGGGTCATCTATGCTTCGTAAAATCCTGATTGCAACAACTCTTCTGACATCCACTCAAGCCTTTGCGCAAACACTGCTCTTACCGGACCTGGTTGTTACCAAAAGTAATTTATACGACTGGAGAATTGATCGCACTACGAAACCAGGAAGAGTGCTTCTTCGATTTTCCAATGGTGTGGCCAATATTGGTAAAGGACGCTTAGAAATTCGCGGTGGAAGTGTATCGAATGGAAGGCAGTCAGCATATCAGCGCATCTTTTACAGTGATGGGAGCTACTATTCACGATTTGCCGGATACAATGTCTATCACCCTACTCACGGTCATACTCATTTCTCAGGTTTTGCAAACTATCACCTGCATGAGATCGAAGGCACAACAGGTGTGGGATCACTCGTTGCCGCAAGTAATAAAGTGAGCTTCTGCCTGATAGACGAGTCCGTCTATAATTCCAGTCTTCCTGGTTTCAGAAATTTCCCAAGGTACAATTCTTGTGGAAATACCTTTCAGGGAATCAGCGTGGGATGGAAAGATGTCTACGGAAAAGAACTTCCGGATCAATGGATCGATATTACTGGTGTTGAATCCGGAGAATATTGGCTGGAAAGTATGGTAGATCCCATGAATAAACTCAGAGAAAGTAATAACACAAATAACACTACCAAACTCAAGATTGAACTTAATCTGCTTTTGGATGATCGGATTTAGGCTGCCCTTTTAATTTTAACTTCATCTTTCTTTTTCTTCTCACCTTCATGCAGCTTTTCGTTGATAGTTTTTACTCCTTCAGTGAGAAGAGCAAGCACAACGAAAGTGGCAAGAACGATAAAAATTCCGACGATAGAATAAACAACCAGTGCTGGATCAATATCTTTCATGGGAAAATTATTCGGCTCTAACCTTTGTCTTCTTGAGAAACAAAAAAATATTTCGCTTGTTTAGTATGAAAAAAGAATCCAGTGTCTAAAACATAGACACTGGCGCGATTCAAATATCGATTATCTGGTAGTCCATTCTGGCGAGAAAGTTGCAATTCTCCTTCTTAGGAGACCCCTATGAAACCGGCACTTCTTATTATTTTAACTCTATTTCTGACTGCTTCCTGCGGTAAGAAGGAAGTTAAGAAGAAGTCTTTTGATTTTAGTGCATTCACAGAGGCCAGTTACGTAGAAGACATTGAAGCTTTCATGCCTGAGATAAGATCTCTCTTTGCTGATCAGTTAATCACTGATCACTTTACAGATGATGCTGACCTGATTTTTCTGAATATCAATGTTAACAATAGTTTTCTCGGTAAGAGTTTTACCGCCATGAAAGATGCTTCCAGCTGCTCACATTATTATGTCCGGCCCAATTCAACAGCGCTATTAACTATTACGACGAAATTCAATACATGCCTTAACCCTTCATCTGAGACTACCGTTGAGCACCTGGGTAACTACACTTACGAGCTCAATCCTGATTTAAAAGAAGCTTTGGTGCTGACTCCGGATAGAATCGCGGTCAGGGAAGTTATCTATGAAGGTCAGACTTATGTAGGGTTTGGAATACAGAAAGATTCGGGATTCAGTTTATCCAACGAATACAAAGAATACGTCATCATTCCTGACTTTCCACTGGTTCTCAACCCAGTGCTCATTTACGACTCCCAATCAGGTGAAGTGAGAGCTCTCAAGGGCATTCAGGTAAAATAAATTCTAATAATAATGCTCACAAAATCAGATCGCATAGAAAAGATAAAACTCTTTAAGGAAGCTTGCTTAAAAGCAGGTTTCACTGAACTCGCTGAAAACATTTTTGAACTGAAAGGGCATTTTTCTAAAACACTTACAATCTGCACGCTTATCCATGGAAATGAAATCGGTGGGATTGAAGTCCTTTTGAGTCTTCTTGAAGAAATTCATTCTAAGAAATTGATTCCGAAATCAAATCTCAGACTAATTCTCGGAAATGACGAAGCCTACTATGAGGACAAACGCTTCCTCGAAAGTGATATGAATCGTTCTTTTGGTCTTGATAAGCCAGAAACAAGAGAAGAGCTTCGCGCTCATGAGCTTGAAAGATTTCTCCTGGACACAGATGTCTTGATTGATATCCATCAGACCATTGGTCCTACAAACACTCCATTTTTTATCTTTGAATTCGAGGAAAGCTCGTACCACCTTGCCAGGTATCTTCACCAAACCCTTCCGATTGTTACTTACACCAGGAAGAGGAATTTCAAAGGAATGACCTCTACCGGATATACCATCAGCAATAGTGGCATGGCCGTAACAATTGAAACCGGTCAAAAGGCAGTTGAGGAGACTCAGATTTCTCTGGGACTCGCAATTACCCGCAAGGCCATTGAAACTGATTTTGAGAAAACTCTTCCGGCCTCTTCAATGACCAATACCTTTACCTTCTCTCAAATTATCAATAATCATGATCGAAGCCTTGAGCTGGTTAAGACATTCCACAATTTTGATTCAGTCAAAAAGAATGAAATCCTCGCAAGGAATTCTCACAAAGTTGTTCATTCCGGAGTAGATGGAGTAATACTTTTCGCTAAGTATGGAGATTACGCAAAAGCTTCTGTTGAACTCGCACTCATATTGAGGCCGGTTCATGGTAAAGAGGATTTAAATTGAAAAACGGATTAGCGGCACTCATTAACTCGCAACAAATGAATGACTTCAATAAGCCATTTGTCATTCATCATGGGCCGGATGAATTAAAAGTATTACGGGAATTACCTTTCCTCAAATCCCTCGACGCCATTTTGGAATCATGGACAGAACTGGTGCAGGTTCACCTTCCTGACCTGAGGGATGAAGCCAGCGCCATCGATGTTACGGCGAGTGAAGCAAATAAATATTTTGAAGAAGGTATGGGTCTACTTTTTAACGATGTGAACAGAATTTTTCCGGTTCTCCAGGAGTGGGTGGATCAGATTAAAACAGATCTGGGAATATCGAAACAGTCCTATGGCCGAAGTCTTGTCTATGTAACACCTGATGGAAAAGGCACTGCTCCCCACTTCGACCAGAACATCAATTTTGTTCTCCAAATCCATGGAACAAAAAGATGGACGCTCGCTAACAACAATTCTGTAATGAATCCCATGGACCGACATACGATGGGACTTCCGGTAGATCCGGAAATGATGAGCTATCTGGAAGAGCCGATGGCTGAAATCATGCCAAAAGAAACAGTTTCCTTTGAATTGAAACCAGGTTCACTGTTATATGTCCCTAGAGGTGTCTGGCATTCAACAGAAGCTGAAGGCCACGCTCTTTCACTTAACTTTACCTTTACTGCTCCTGCCTGGATGGATCTCTTATTAGGTGCACTCAGGAGCCGTCTTGTTCTGTCCCCTGAGTGGAGAGAGAGTGCACTTGTTGCTGATGAGTTGAAATTTAAAACTCTCCTCGAATCTTTGATACAAGACCTGCCCCATTGGAATGCTCGTGACATTCTCGAAGCAACAGAATCATGAGTATCAGCACAACACTTTACCGTTTTCAGATTGAACTCTCCGACATCGAACGCGGAATCTACGAGACTTTGGACTTCCGGGCAGCTCAGCATCCATCTGAACATCTGCCTTATCTTCTGACCCGGGTGCTTGCCTTTATCCTGAACTCACAAGAGGGATTGACCTTCTCTTCCACGGGCCTTCACGATCCGGACGCTCCTGCCATCAGCATCCCCGATGCTTACGGTGGAAATAAGCTTGTGATCGAAATCGGAAACCCGAGTGGAAAGAAACTGCATAAGGCAGCGAAGACTTCAAAGTCAGTAAAGGTTTATACTTATAAGAATCCCGACATTCTTATGCGGGATCTCAGAGAAGAAAAAGTTCACCGCGCCGAGGAGATCGAGTTCTTTTCTGTTGATCAAACATTTCTGGATGAACTTGCGACTCTTCTCAAGCGGGATAATCGCTGGGGTGTTCTCTTTAATGACGGAAGAATCTCCATTCAGGCCGGTGAAACTTCTGTTTCAGGTGAATTGCATACTCACAAGTATTATCAGAATCTCTAGAATAAAGTATTCGAATAGAAAAACGATATTGGCTTTTCAAAAATCTCACGGTCACGTGCCATGTGATCCAGAAAGACTCTCATGATGTCATTACTGGTGACGATACCTTCACATCTCAAAGTTTCATCAACAATGATGACTGCTGAAATCTTTTTAGCCATCATCTCCTCAATGATCAAAGTCATAGGAGTATCTGAAAGAGCAGTAAAAGCAATCGGCGTCATGTACTCAGCAACTTTCTTTGTCGTGGTGAGAAAGATCTCCTCAACTTTCTCTCCGTTTGAGCGATCCACCACCATGGCCCTTTGAACATCACGGTCACTTAACATTCCGGTAACTGTCCCATCTTTCTCAGTGACAGGAAGGTGACGGACTTTTTTTTCAAACATGAGCTTATAGGCTTCAAGAACACTTGCCTCTTTTCTGATACACACCACTTCTTGGGTCATGATTTTTTTTGCAGTTAACATAATTCTCCCGGTAAGCGACAGAATACAACACTTTGCCGGGACCTTTCATGATCCCTGTCAGGAAATTCCTGATGAATATCATAATTAGGGACAGGCCCGATCATTAGTTTAATCATTTGAGGAGGTTAATCTTGTTAAAAAGGAGCTTCATATGAAAAAAAATAGTCCCTTCTGGAACAGGTACTTTTGGTGGCCAGTGGTTAGTGCAGCTAACTGGATTGGAGAATTCATTAACCAGATCCCAACTCATAAAAAAAAGTTTGAAGGCCCTTACATTCAAAATCATCCAGGAAATAGAAAACTCCGCCAATTGATAAAACGTTTCCGGACAGATACTGATCCAAAAGGTGCTCCCCATGCGGAAACTAAAATATTTAATCATTCACGGAGATAGGACTGAAATTCATAAATTTAACAATCATTTTCATGATGACCGCTTGTGCTGGTGTCCCGAGGCCTTATCCGGAGAAGCGTTTCAGACACGGGATCATTCCCATGCAAACTCAGTCAAAACGGGAAAAAGTTCATGCAAAAATGATTGAGACGAGTTTGGTCAGAGGCAAAGTTCTCTTTAAAGAGAACTGTGCCGGTTGCCATGGACAAGATGGTAAAGGATATGGGGAAGAGGCCATAAAACTAAAATTGCATCCTCCCAATCTGGCAAAACTCGTCAAAGAAGTTCCAAACTTCACCTTCTTTCTTTCCGTCTCTCAATGGTCCGGACAGATGCCTGGATGGAAAGAACAGTATTCAGAAATTGATCGCGAAGATCTGGTGAACTACATCAAGACTTTCCGTCGTCTATAAAACTTCCACATCAATTAAAATTCATCAAGCTTTGATAGTAGGCATCTACATTCATCCCCCACTGCCCAAGTTTTTTTCAGTTTGTATGACAAGCTCCTTCACATTTTTTGGCCATAAACGACGTAAACCGGTTCGCAGATGAAATACTGGCCGAGCCAGGCGAATTGCTCTGGCTTGATATGGTGAAGCTCAGCTAAGAAACTTGTTTGACATAAATGAACAAACCACAAGATTTTCAGTGTTTACATATATACGTACATTTATATGTAAACTGTGATAGGATCATCAATGAGTTGGTTTGTGCGTATTAAGGCGAAGGTTGCTAAAGATCTTAAGAATCGGCGAAAGATTCCGATAGAAGTTGAAAGTGCTATGATCGCACTGGTAGCTGAACTCGAAATTTTGGGACCAGCCGTGATCTGGCCAAACTATAGTAAGCTCAAGCACCAAGGGAAGAACATCGACCGCAGGCACTGCCACCTTCAACGAGGAAAGCCAACTTGGGTCGCATGTTGGGAAGTTGATAAGAAATATAAAAGGATTGAGGTTTATTATGTCGGGACACACGAGAAAGCACCCTACTAAGACCAAGGCCATCTTAAAGCGGGAAATTACCGCCAAGCTAGCAAGAGTAATTAGTCGAGAAGACCTTATGACTTTAAATAAAGTGATTGAAAAATACATCTCAGTCTCAAACAAATCATTGTCTCCACGAGAAGCTTTCGGGGATGACTGGACTGACAAGGCTAAAAAAATTGGCCGCATCGTCCAAGGTTTGAGATTCCGGGAAGGCATGAGTCAGGTTGAATTAGCCAAATCTTTGAAGGGTGTTAAGCAATCCAACGTTTCAGCATGGGAGAATGGAAGAGAAAAAATTCCTGAAAAGAGATTGAAGCAATTGTCGATCATCTTCAAAACGGATTTAACGAAAGTAAAATAAATGATCGATCAACTGGAAATTTAAACTCTCCGTACGCAACTCATTCATCAACATCACTTTAAAAAAATCTTAATGAGCATGTTCAAGGAATGAGTATGAATTGTGTTTTAAACGACACACTTCCCTGTTCTTCACTCTCATAAAGACGTCCATCAGTAGGTTTTTGCTCATCTCCCTTCGTACACATTTCGAGCACTCACAGTTTTTTGAGGTCTAATGCACCGTATCTATTTTCACGATAGAGAGTACAGTGTGAAACAAGAACGAGATTTTTCTCTCTCTTAATTAAAGGATCCCATGAACACCCCAAAATTTTTCTCTAAACTTTCCATCCACGCATGCATTGCTTTAAGCATTCCTATGCTCCTGGTTGGCTGCGGAGGATCAACAAATGGAAATCAAAAATATTCAGGAAACCCATTCGGTGATGGTCCTGCTTCAGTAAGTCTTTCATCAGATGGTGCTTTCATCTCTGGAGCAAACGATCTGGGATCTGCCGGTACATATGTCATCATGGCAAAGACTGCTGTCTCTAATGTCACTGGTTCAAGTATCACAGGTAATGTCGCTGTCAGTCCTGCAGCTGCTTCATACATCACAGGTTTTGCACTCGTGATGGATGCCAGTAATCAATACTCAAGCTCTCCAAGTGTGGTGGGAGGAGGATTTGTTTACGCCGCTGATTACTCTGCCCCCACTCCAACCAATCTCACGTCTGCGATTGGATCGATGGAACAGTCTTATAATGATGCCGCCGGAAGAATTCTCCCCGATTACAATGAACTCGCTTCAGGTAATCTTGGAGGACTCACTCTGAGCCCAGGTCTCTACAAGTGGACAAATACTGTAACCATTCCAACCAGCGTAACGATCTCAGGAAGTGCAACTGATATGTGGATTTTCCAGATCTCTGGAAACTTAGTGATGGATGCAGGTATGAGTGTGATTCTGGCCGGTGGTGCTCAGGCGAAAAACATCTTCTGGCAGGTTGCCGGACAAGCAACTTTCGGATCGACTGCACACTTTGAGGGGATTCTTCTTTGTAAGACAGCAGTTACTTTCCAGACTGGTGCTTCGATGAATGGACGTGTCTTTGCCCAGACAGCGGTCTCACTTGATAACAATATGATTGTTCAGCCGTAATAAGAAATTTGTAAGCTAGAGAGAAGTTGGATTGAACTTGTAACCAGATCCGTGAATAGATTCCACAATCTGAGCTACTGGTCCCAACTTCTTTCTCAGTTTACTGACATGGGTATCGACCGAACGATGATTGACGTGAATGTCCTCGCCCCAGATATCGTTTAGCATCTGATCACGAATGATAACTTCACCAGGTCGAACAGCAAAATACATCAGAATTTTAAACTCGAGTGATGTCAGTTCTGTTTTTTCAAACTCCCCTTCATTCAAGACGAGTACTTCCTGACGGGTTTTATTGATTTGAAGTTCTTTCCACTTCAAGTTGTCGGATTGGATTACTTGTTGCTTATTCTTACGCAGACGACTTTCAATACGCGCGCGAAGTTCCAGTGGAGAAAATGGTTTCGTGATATAATCATCAGCACCAGCTGAGAATCCCATCACCTTTTCTGAAAGATCAGTGTGACCGGTCAGGAAGAACACAGCAGTATTCGAATGCGTCTCCTGGATACTCGCGCAAAACTCGATTCCGTTACCATCTGGCAGATCGACGTCCAGGATAAAAAGATCAAAGGTGTTCCGGACAATTTCGGCCCTGGCCTCTTTGACCGATTTGACCCATTTGAGTTCTGCCAGGTGAGTAGTACTCTGTGCCACCATCTGGTAAATTTCTTTACTGTCTTCAACGAGTAGAATTTTGTGCATATCTTCTCATTATAACAAGTATGATTAAGAATGAATAGAGAGAGGTTATAGTGAGAAAAATACGAAATCCTGCAGCAGAAAAACCATTGCCCGGCTTTGAGGTTTTCCATGAAGAATTTCTGACCTCAAGAAAAGAGGAGCTAGTTGATCTAGTATCTGCACTCTCTCGCGGGGAATTCAAGGTATTGCAGGATATGGGGCATAAATGGAAGGGATTTTGTAACCCCTATGGATTTCAGGAACTCGGAGAGCTGGCCATTAAGATGGAAGTGGCCTCTGAGCAGAAGAATGCTGATCTTTGCTCAGAACTCTTACAGAAAATCAGTGCCTATTTGGGTGCGAACTGAGCCATATATCCATTCAGTAGTTTCAGCAAATGCGTCTGACTAAAAGGTTTTGTAATGGAATCGTTACATCCGGCCAGTCGACTTTTTTCGTGCTCATTTTTTGTTCCGTGAGCAGTTAAGGCGATGATGGGCATATTTTGTCCCATAATTCTTATCGCACGGGTCGCTTCGTGACCATCCATCTTAGGCATCTGAATATCCATCAGGATCATATCGTATTTATTTTTCTTACAGAGCTCAAGCGCTTCAAGCCCATTGGTGGCCGTCGTAATGGCAGCGTGGGTGCCTCTTAGAAACATTTCCAGCAGCACGAGATTGTCTCTGGCATCATCAACCAACAAAAGCTTCTTATTCGCAAGAGTATTGAGATTAAGATCAACAACGGGAGAAACAGAACCCGCCGTAGATTTAGCAGTTTGAGTTCTTTCAAGCTGAACAGTCACTTCGATTTCGGTTCCAACATTTACTTCGGATTTCAGCACGACAATATTTCCGCCCATGGCACGGGCCAGCTGTCTGGAAATCACGAGACCTAGACCCGATCCTCCGTATTCTCTTTTAATCGATGCATCGGCCTGACCAAAAGGCTGAAACAAGCGACTCGCCTGTTCCGCAGTGAAGCCAACACCTTCGTTTTTAACAGTAAAGGAAATGCGATCAAACCCACTTCCATTGCCACCAAGACCAACATGGGTATTTACCAGCACATCACCTTTTGTGGAAAACTTGATAGCGTTCCCGATGATGTTGAGGAGAATCTGCTTCATCCGGAGCGGATCAAAAATATAGTCCTGCCTTCCAATAGCTCTTGTATTGAAATAAATCTGAGTACTCTTTTCACGAGCTCTGATTGACATGGTAGATTCAACTTCCTCAAGAACTTCAGCAAGAGAGTTCGGCTTCATTTCCATTTCGACTCTGTTTGCCTCAATCTTCGAAAGATCGAGAATATCATCGATCAGTCGCATGAGAAGATTTCCGTTTCTCTGAATGGAACTGGCACACTCCTCCATTTCGTCGGGAGGTACTGACCCACGTGAAATCAAATCAGCAAAGCCCATGACAGCTGCCAGTGGTGTGCGAATTTCATGAGACATGTTGGCAAGAAACTGGGACTTCGCGACTGTTGCCGATTCGGCAGCAACCTGGAGGTTCTGAACTTCTTCGATATGATATTGCATTTGTTGACGCTGCTGATGAAGCTGGACGAACACGCGAACTTTGCTTCTCACGATGTAGGGATTGAGTGGACGGAATAAGAGATCAATTGCTCCGTGTTCATAACCCTGGATGACAGATGAATCATTATTCTGTTGATCAGTAACAAAAACGATCGGTAAATGAGATTTTTGCTTAGCACGAATCATTCGGGTTCTTTCTTCATCACCAATTCCCGGAATTTGCATGTCGAGGATGGCCAGACCAAAATCATTTTCGCTAAGAACTGCAATAGCGTCTTCGAGTTTGGTGAAAGAGTGAATCTCAACATCATCGCTTTCGATGATGTTACACAGTGCCGTGATATTTTCAGGAGAAACATCTACGAGGAGAATTTTTGTTTTAACTAGATTTTTCATCATAAGAAGATGTCATAAAAGGGGCCGGATGGCCCCTTTTTTTCACTAAAGAGTCTGGTTAGTATTAATCCGAACATCAACCCGTCTGTTCTGGGCGCGACCTTCTTTGGTCTTGTTAGTTGCAAGTGGTTTTGAATATCCAAAGCCAGCAGAGGCAAGCTTGTTATTTTGCATTTCCGCTCCTGAAGCAAAGTACTTCATCACAGATTCAGCACGTTTCTTGGAAAGAGCTTGATTCGTTTTTGCCGGACCAATACTGTCTGTATGGCCTTCAACCATGACATCTCCAGTCCCGAGCTCCTTAATGATGCTCTTTACTTTAGCGAGAACATTCATTGAATCAGATGGAAGATCTGCGCGGCCGGAGGCAAAATTCATCGATTTAAGACGGATGATAAGGACTCCATCCTGGCGATAGACCTCAGCTTCAGTTGGAGAAAACTTGGCAGCTGCAACACTTACCATTTTTTCATCAGCTTCTTTTTTTCTGAGAACTGTATTTTCATCTTCAGTTACAGACTGAGATTCAACCTGAGCAACAATGACTTTATCCTGTTCTGCGAGTGCTTGATCCTGAGCTGCGAGTTCCTGGCCTTGTTCTACGAGGGCCTGATCCTGTTCAGCGAGAACTTGATCCTGTTCAGCGAGAACTTGATCTTGTTCTGCGAGTTCCTGATCTTTTTGTAAAGAGTCAGCTTTGACAGCAAAAGTCTCAGAGTTGGCCGTTTTTACAGCATTGTCTTTTGTCTCGAGTGCCACTGCTCTCTGTTCAGGAGTCTGTCCCCTTGTCTTCTGCTCTGAAGCAAGAAGATTCAGGACACGGGTGGCACTGATTGTTGCCGTGTTAACAGCTGTAGCAATTGGCATATTCGAGTGGCGATCAGTTTCGATTAATTTATCTGCGATGTTAAATTTGCTGACAGCTTCCGACCAGGCCTTCGGAGTAATTTTAGCAGCATTCTTCTCTTCAGCTTGCTTGATTAGTTTTCTGACTCCGCCCAGCTTATTGTGTTTGATACAAAAAAGTTCGAGTGCGATGTATTTAGACTGGAGAGCAACTTTTTGTTCATTTTTGATCTTACTTGCCGCCATGTCGGACATTTCAGAAAGGTCATGATCAAGTGGATTTAACTGATCCGGGAAACTTCTGGCACCGACAGCAAGTGCTTGCTCTCTCGCCTTGGTAACTTCTTCAACCTGTCTGGCAGCAAAAGAAGCTTCACTGATAGCATGATTGAGATAGGCCTTGGAGTAACCCAGAGAAGTGAAAACTTCGTCTGTAGAAGCACCCCTTTGATTGAGCTTCTTGGCCTCAGAAAAATGTTTCCGGGCGTCTGCGAATTTTCCCGGAGCAAGGACATCGATCTGGTTCTTATAACCAGCTTCAATCATTCTCGCCTGAGTAGTGATTTCTTCAGCGGCATTCGACGTTGCAGAAATTTTCACCGGTGTTGGTTTGCTGGCACAACCCACCAGGACTGATAAAAGTCCCACTCCAAGAAACATGTTTAAATTTGATTTCATTTATTCTCCTTAAGAATTCGTTTGATATAAAAAGTATCGCTGGTGAAGAAAAAGAAAACAGCCGCACTGAAGTCTAGATTTTGTGGAGAAATCTACACATCTGAACAGGAGACCAAAATTCATTCTTGCGATTAAATGAGTACATGCCTATGACCTATATCTTATTTCTCTTCCTTTACTCTTTTCACGCCATCAGTGCCCAGAGATCGGTGGTCTTACCACCCGAACCTGATTTCCCTTATCGCCTGACAACTCCGGTAACAAAGAATCCGAATCTCACTCGCTATGTTCATTTAATGAAGTCGGTGTTCATCGGAGTTGATGGTAGATACTCCCTTCCGAATTCACAAACCGCCTTTAACTATGGGCCGGTCATGGGAATTCAACTTCCATTCAATGCCCGTATGTGGGCCGGCTCAAATATACCTGACATCAGATTAAGTGAGCGGGATGGGTATCGGTTTGGTTCGGGGATTAGTTTCTGGAGGATGAATCTCAATCTTGAACATCTACAGAATCGATTCAAAACCCTGGGTTCCTTTGAAGAAGAGAAACAATTAAGCAATAACACTACAGTGATCAGTCTCAATTTTTTATTATAGTAAATCCACCAAAGGAAAAAAATGAAGTTACTTGTCCGCATGATGCTCTGTCTTATGATCTCTTTCACACTGGTTGAATTTCCCATCATGAAATCTCATGCCCAGGCGGGTATGATCAGCACCAGTGAATCTCTTGACCTCATGAACCGCAATCAATCAGAACAAAGTGTTTCTGAATTCCTCGGCCGAAGCGATGTTAAAGCTCAACTGGTAAAACTGGGAGTGAATCCAGAAGATGCTCAAAAAAGACTGGCAGGTCTTTCCGATGCTGAGGTGAAAAAGTTATCCGGAGACATTGAGCAGGCAAAACTCGGCGGAAGCTTAGGCGGCCTTCTCGTTTTAGTCTTAGTAATCCTTCTCATCATCTATTTTGCCAGAAGAGTTTAATGAAATTAGTTCTACTCGCTTCTTTAGTTATAGTGGTTTCAGGTTGTGCGACTCAAACCCGGCAAACTGACCACTTAGTAAAAGATAGTCTTAATCTTCCTCAGGAGGGACAAATAAAAAATGTCCCTCATATTATGCAGGATAAGAATCATTGCGGGCCAGCTGCCATGGCGATGGTCCTGAGACATAAAGATAAGGATGTAAGTGCCGGGGAAATGGCCGGCTCTATGATGATCAAGAATCTTCCGGGCACTTTCCAGGCAGACATGCTTCTGGAGGCCAGACGTCAGGGCATGCTTACTTTTCAGCTTACGAGTCTGCAGCAGATACTCACGGAAGTTTCCCAGGGTCATCCCGTCATTGTCTTTCAGAATCTGGGATTAGCTGTAATGCCCCGTTGGCATTACTCTGTAGTCACTGGCTATGACTTAAAAGGTCCTGATATTTTTCTTCATACCGGAAGTAAAAAACACCATAAAACTGATATGAGATTTTTTGAACGAAGCTGGCTGCTAGGGGAAAAGTGGGCCTTGCTGGTTTTGAAACCAACGGAACTATCCTCGACTGCCTCAGAACTGGATCACGTTAAGGCAGTAAGTTACCTGGAAGGAGAGAAGTATTTTTCTTCGGCTCAGAAAGGATATCAATCTATCCTGGAAAAATGGCCACGAAGTCTTTCGGCGCATATTGGATTAGGTAATGTGAGCTATCAACTGGGACAGAAAGACGAATCGATTTTCTATCTGAAAAGAGCTGTCCGCTTTCACCCACAAGCTGCAATCGCCTGGCACAATCTCGCCACTGTACAAGGCGAGCTGGGTAAAGCTAAGGAAGCTCGCGAGAGTACAAAAAAAGCATTGGAATTTTCAAGTGAAGAGACCCGGGAGCAGTTTAGAACAAGCTTAAAAAACTACCTGTAAATTACAGCGCGCATTCTTCATATTCATACTCGCGAATCTCACATTCCAAAGTAACTGAAGTGATTTTCCCGTTTACTTCTCTCTGTTTGAATACACCTTGTGAATTTCCGGATGAGTCAGCAAAGATAAGCCATATAGACGGCTTCGTTTTTTCGTTTGTTCTGGTGAAAGAATACTTATCCTCACCATTTTGAATCAATCTGATACCGGTAAAAAGACCTGCCTGCGAAGAGTCTTCTGCAAAAGTTATGGCAGCTTCACTTTTATTCTGGCACCCATCAAAACCTGAGAAGTAAGTAAAACTGATCGGAGTTCCATCAGCTTTAATGCCTTTGCAGCTTCCCTCCAGTTTCATTTCGCTGGCGGATGCCACACCACTGATGAAGACAAAAGCGAAGATGAAAACTATCCGGGACATAAAACCTTCTTGATAAGTATGGCTAAGATAATTCTAAGTGATATCTGAAAAATTGAATGTGAAGTTACCTACACATTTACAGTTGAATGTTTCCGCATCAAAAATCCGGATAAGAACAAGGCCAGCAGGGTATACGCCAAAAATAAGTAGTATCCAGGCTGAAGTGAGGTTCCATTCGTTGTGAGGATCACCAGATCCTGGCCCTCTGCGCTAAAGTTACCAAACTGACTGGTGATGATTCCGTTAAATCCGATGTAGGCCATAAAGATGGCGACCACGAGTACGTCCGCCATGGACCACTTTCCTGACTTCTGGACGAAGAATCTGACTAAGAAATTTCTCCTGAGACCTTTCAGATCATAGAAGAACAATAGAGACGAAATCATTTTGATGACAGGGAAGACGACACTGAAACATACCATCAGGATGCCGACGAATTTCATTTCATGCGAGTGATGGGTAATCATAATCCAAAAAACGTCGAGGATACTCTTACTTTGAAAATACAGTACCTGATTTTCAAAATGGATGGGATGGTTCAGAAGGATAAATTTCATCTCGGAGATCTTGGCCTCCATGTCGATCATGGGCATCGTTACTCCGCCGATCAGAACAACTCCGAGGAAAGAGATCAGTAGAAAGAACTGAGTGGCACTTAATTGCTTTCCGCCAAAACCAGGGATCGCAAAAAGAATGATTCCCAGGATAATGAGGAGAATCGTTTCACGGTATATAGTCTTAGTATCTTCATTGATCAGTAGATTAAGTTTTGCTCTCCCCTCTTCGATAGTCGGAGTTTTTAACCGGGCGAGGATATAATTCATCTTCGTGAGATCCTGTGAATCGAAAGTATCTTTGAAATACTTTTCAATCCTTTGAATCAGAATACCTTTCACTTTAACTTCGGTCTTGGCCTTGGTCATTTCTACGATAAGAGTGTCAGCATATTCAGGAATACCTTTCTTGACCTCATCCATGTCAACGAATGCATCAATAAAGGATTGTTTTACCCAGCCCTTGCCTGAACCAACGTTACTTTTCCGGATTCTCGCATCGATTCCATCAATCAGCTCTAAAAGCTGTGCTTCGACATGCTTCTTAAGATCTTTCTCATTGGTATTGGTCAAATAGAGATGTTTGATTTCATCGGCCACAATCAGCGAAATCTGCTTCTTCCAGCTATTGACACTGAACAGGCCATATTTGATGTGATGGAGTTCAGCCGAGTCGTTCTTGTTCTCTTGATTGGAAAGTGAGAGCTGAACAATGTGCTGGCATAGATAGATGGCCCCGATGACAATCAGGACCGAGAGAATCGTTGTAAATTTCTTCATGAGATTAAGGTACTTGAAAAGCTTCCGAAGGTATTGTGTAGAGAACTACACACTCTCTACATCGTTGAAGCAACCTAACTTCTCCCCGCTAAGCTATTCTTTGGTTAGGAATTAAATTTTAGGTTCCTTCAAAAGGATTTTGTTATGTTGAGATGGTCATTAATTTTCTTTGTTTTTTCACTGATGGCTGGAGTATTTGGTTTCGGCGGCATCTCGGCCACTTCTTCTGATATTGCCAGAATCCTCTTCTTTGTATTCATTGTTCTCTTCCTCTTCTCTTTACTCGCTGGACTCATCCGCGGTGGAAAAGAAATCAAGATAAACCTATGATGAAATTCTTTTTTGTCTCTTTTTCGTGTCTCATGTTCGCTCTCGTGATGACCTCCGCTCAGGCAGATGAAACAGTTTCTGAAAAAGTATCGGCCACAGGTAACTCTGCCGGCCGTGCTATGAAGAAAGGTGCTCATCGGGTTCAGGAAGCCACTTGTGCTAAAAGCGACGCTGCTTGTGCCGCTCAGAAGGTTAAGAACCGCGCTGTAGAGGCGAAGGATAGTGTGGTTGATGGTGCTGAAGAACTAGGAAATAAAGTCGATTAATACTTATTGATGAGTGTTTACGGAAGGTGGAAAGTAGAAATACTCTCCACCTTTTTTTTTGCCTATGGGTCTTTAGATAAAAATAGCTGCTGTTCTTCTTTGATTTGCTTCAGAAATGGCGCCAGAAACTGATCCAGTGGAAAAACCGGAGCAACAGGTAGAGGTTTCGGGGCCTGGCCTTTCCTGAGCTTGAACTGACGCTTAATAATGAGTCTGTAACTGATAACCAATACCAGCCCACAGAAAATCAGAACTCCTCCCATAATCAGAAAGAATTCGATCGGGAAAACCGGATCGAAGGAGAATGAACCTACTGCGGCCGCAATAAAACAACATATACCCAGCAATGCGAGAAATCCTGGAGCCATGACAACTAAGTAGGCCAGGGGTAAGAAAGAAGCGTTTGTTCCTAGTTCTTCCCAGTTAATCTTTTCTGCTTTGGTCTTCATAGACATAAGCAGCAGATCCTGAACAATACTCATTTGCGGGTAACAATTGTACCAAGAAGAAATCCAATCCCACCTGCAACCATTGCAGTATGAAGTGGATACTTTTTGATTATTGCTAAACCTTTTTCACTCCAGTCACCAGATGATGAGAGGAATACTTTCGAGATCTCATCGAATGTCTGAGCAGCTGACATAACCTGTGCGGGCTCATCTTTAATATCTGTTTGCTGATTCATTTGATTTCCTTGTTATCAGGAGTTTTCTTATCTTCAGGTTTCACATTAAGAAAATCATTCACCTGATGAAGAGCAGCTTCTTTAGCACTCAAAACTCCGGCCTTAACCTTACCGGTCAGGATATCGACATTTCCACGGGTCTGAGTCTCTTCATCATTGATGAGCTTTCCCCATCTCTGTTTGATACTGCCTTTGAACTGCATCCATTTTGCTGATAATTGAGAATCATTCATGAAAACCTCTAATGTAAAAATTTTTAACTATATAGGATCATAAAGCTGTGATCGGGTTTTTACATGAAGCGAGCTTGTAGAAGATATGTAGATACTTACACATGGTGACTGATAACTCATCGGTCCTCAAGTTGACTCTGCTGCTTTAACTTTTCAAGCTCGAAGTTTACTTTTAAGAGATTGCTTCTTTCTACCTCAAGCAGGCGTCTCAGAATAATGAGGTTACTGAGCTGTCCGGCCTGTTCATTGGAATCTGAATCCAGTGGGGCCTTGAGATCTGCATCCATGCGTTTGATCCGATCTTCAAGTCCGAACTTCTGAACTTCCAGGTCTTGCACGCTAAATCCTTGTTGATTTTCTGACTTCATATATATCCTTCTCTGTTTAAGACTTGTGTTTAAGCATGAGAACATCACACTCAGTTCGACTATTCACGTATGAGGCAAATGAACTCTCAAAAAAACCGTGTCTGCTTCTCGTGGGAATGATGACGAGCTCGGGTTCTTCTTCCTTCACGTACCCGGTAAAGGTTTTTCTGGCATCCTCACTGAAAAGTACCCGGTGGATCGCCTTCCCCTCAAAGGTTTCTCCCAGTATTTTCCTTGAAAGAGATACAAGAAGAGTAATTGCTGACTCTTCTATCAACTTCTTGTCTGCCTCAATGGGATACACCAATGGAACACTTACTAAGCCGAAAGAATAAGTCATGGTATGAAAGACATGAACAAAATGTACTTCCGCGTGTCGTATCGATTCCATGTCCCGGAGGGAACGGAGATACTTCGATGCATTTTCGTCAATTTCCAGTGGTATAATAACTTTCTTATAGTATTTCATAATTTCTCCTCCTGTTGTTTCTTCAAAAACGACTATTCACTTCTCTCATCATTAAATGATCCATAATCTGTTCTTGCTCTTTCTGGCCTTTCACGATGGATGCAATCTGCTCCGCGCCCTTTATAGTATTCTTCAGCCGTTCACGTTCGACTTTCGCGATCTGTTTTTCGATCATTCGAATCTGCCTGCGCCCTCCTTCTCCCGAGATGATTTCTTTCATCAGAACACTCCGGTACTTAAAAGATTCTTCTGTCAGCGACTTATTCTTAGTTCTGATGTCATCAATGATGCCAGTGAGGAGGTTCTTCTGTTCTGAAGTAAGTCCTTTGGAATTATCGATGAGCTGATGTACAGATTGATTGAGAGTGGGGCCGTCAGTGACCTGGTTTTCATTCAGGACCTCATCGTTAATTCTCTTCTTTTCCGACGTTGAACAGCTGCAGAATAGAAATGCAAGAAATGCGACAGAAATAAACTTCATAAGTTCCCCTTTTGATTATTCATCTCAATCTAAATCATGATCTCAAGTCTCCTCATGACCGGGATTCTGTGAAAGGATGATTTTTGTCAGTTTATTTAAGGCAAGGAGAATCACTTCTCAGTATGACTTTAATCAGATGAATAACATCGGAACCTTATTAAAGTTAATAAAAGCATAGGAGGAAATATGCAAAGAGCTGCCATCTGGATCGATCATCAAAAAGCTTTCATTCTTGAGTACGGCCCGACTGAAGCCACTTACCGCACCTTTCAACCTGAGGATCTCAATCCCGAAAGTAAAGACTTCCAAAGGAAGTTCTATCATCGACTGGCGCTGGAAATTAAAACGCCCTTAGAACTCGTTGTCTTCGGACCTGGAATGGCAAAAGAAGAGTTCCGGAATCATTGTGAAGATCATCACCCACATCTCGCAAAAGCGATTCTCGATGTACTTCCCATGAAAGATCATCCGACAAGGCCCCAGATACTGAAGGCTTCGAATGACTTTTATCGTAAGCATCAGAATTGGGCCGGGATCAATTGAATCAAGCGCTGAAGAAAATGAGAACTGAAAACTACAAGACGGCTTCACTTCGGTGGATGCTTCTGCTGGAACTTTGATGTCATTCCTTGTTGCGTATAACGGTCAATTTACGCCACTTCGGACTGTTCAAGAACACCAATCAAGTGTGATCCGGCATGTTTCCCCAATAAACCGAACGGCGGAAAATCAGGAGTTCAGAGGAATTCTGGAGGATATCCTTCCATCAATTCAAATCCCCCTCCATCAGCGCAAACTTGAAAGCTATCACCAGAACTCTCAAGACTTCGAACGCGAAAAGAAAAGAGATTACGCCAGAGACATCATGAGCTCTCCGGTAAAGGTTTTAAATACGAACACCAATGCTTCTGAAGCAAAGCTTTTGCTCCAGAAAAGTTCCATTCGACATTTGCCGATCGTAAGTCCGGAAAAGATAATTGTGGGAATGGTTTCAGATCGTGAAGTGTTGGGAGGACTTGATAATAAAACATGTGAAGACATCATGATAAAAAAAGTCATCGTCTGTGACGAAAACGCTTCTGTTCGTGAAGTCGCCATCACTTTACTCCGTGAAAGAATCAATGCTCTTCCAGTCATTAACAGAAAGCATGAACTCGTCGGCATCATAACGTTGAGTGATATCCTGGATTATGTAATAAAAAGTACCGGATTTCTTAACAGAGGGTAAAAGTCTCACTCCATCCCCTTCCTCGACCCATTGTGTCATTCTCTCCATAATCTCCACACAACTGCTGGAAGCTAAGCATTTTGCCTCCACTAGTATGGGATGAGTAACGAGGTTTAGATTTTCCTACCCCTCCATCTTCATAAAGGATTTATGAGAAACCACAAGAACTCTTTCGCCCTCGCCCTCACACTTATGCTCGCAGTTGGTTGCGGAAAAAACTCCGGCCCCAAGAGTGATGGGCAAAACCCATACGGATTGGGCCCTATGGCCGTTAATCTGAACGCCAGCGGCTTGTCTCCATCAGATCTTGGCTCTTCTGGTGCTTACGTGATCCTGGCCAAGTCTGGTGTCTCTAACACTGGTGGTTCAGCGATCTCCGGAAACATCGGAGTCAGCCCGGCAGCTGCTTCATACATCACAGGTTTTGACCTGGTGGCAGACGCTTCGAATGAGTTTTCTTCTTCCATCTACGTAAATGGAAATATCTATGCCGCAAACTACTCTCTTCCCACTCCATCGAACCTGACTACTGCTGTCGGCTCCATGGAAACGGCCTACACGAATGCAGCAGGAAGAAGTAACCCTGACTTTAATGAACTCGCTTCTGGTGATCTTGGTGGTCTGACTCTGAGACCGGGTCTCTATAAGTGGAGCAGCTCAGTTACCATCCCTAGTAACGTCACTCTTTCGGGTTCATCAACAGACGTCTGGATTTTTCAGATTGCAGGAAATCTCTCAATGGCAGCTGGTGTAAGTGTACAAATGTCGGGCGGAGCTCTTGCTAAGAACGTTTATTGGCAGGTTGCAGGTCAATCAGACTTTTTTGCTTCTTCGCACTTTGAAGGAATTCTTCTTTGTAAGACAGCAGTTAACTTTCAAACTTCTGCCAGCATGAATGGACGGGTTTACTCGCAGACTGAAGTATCTTTACAAGACAATGACATCGTTCAACCTTAATCTCTCTCACTCCCAACGCCCACATCCAAAGATGTGGGCCTTTTTTATTTGAACAGCTCGACAAAATTAAGACTGTCTAATCCCGTGGCCATACAAATCTCAGACAATACTTCCAAAGACCTGATCTCGTGTTACTCCTTAACTAAATCAAGGAGAAAAATTATGAAGTTTCCAGAGTCCGCAGTGAACCTGAAAGACCCAATCTTTTCTCCGCTGATAGATACCGCGAAGTCCGCCGGCGAGCTCATCCTGAGATCAATTGGAGAAGACGTCACCCGGGAAGGGCTACTCAAAACTCCTGAGCGTTACTCGAAGGCCATGCGAGAGTTGTGTTCGGGTTACCAACTGACAGCTAAAGATGCTGTGGGGGAAGGAATTTTTTCGTCCGAAGGACAGGGACTAATAAGTGTAAAAGACATTGAGTTTTTCAGCCTTTGCGAACATCACATTCTTCCATTTTGGGGACACGCAAGCGTGGCCTACTATCCAAAAGAAAATATACTCGGCCTCTCCAAGATCCCGCGTCTGGTAGATGTCTATGCAAAACGTCTTCAGGTTCAGGAGAGACTCACTAGAGAAGTCGCAACTGAACTTTCTAACCTGATTCAGGCACGGGCAGTTGTTGTACGAATCAAAGCTTCTCACATGTGCATGATGATGAGAGGAGTGAAGAAAGTTTCTTCGGAGACGATTACAGAATTCTCGGTTGACCTGGAAAATCTGAGCTCAGATGAAAAATCCCGCCTGTGGAATTCCCTGGAGTAAAAATGATAAAGTATCCACTCTATTTTCATGGAAAAAGTGAAGCCGGCCCCGGAATGAAGACAAGCTGGAATACATCGGCCAGTGATCGTGAGGTGATGTGTTCCGTGCCCGCCCAGTTTGAAGGTGATGGAACTTATCAAAGCCCGGAAGATTACTTCCTTCTGGCAGTTCAAAATTGTTTTGTAGCGACTTTCAAAGTTTATGCTCAATACTCAAACCTTGAATTCAAAACACTTTCCTTAGAGAGCTCGCTGGAAGTGAATCCGATTGAGAACGGAAAAACGGTAATGAAATCCGTAACACTTAAGATTTCTCTTTCAGGAGTGACCAACGAAAACCGAGCCAAAATTCTGATTCAGAAAACTCTCGCTAATGGATTTATTCTGCAATCGGTGAAATCAGAAATTAAAACGGAAATCACAATCACCCCATGATGACTGGTCTTTACTTTCCTCATGTTCTCATCACCTCAGCACTTTGTGGCGTCATCTGGATGGTTCAGATTTCGCACTACCCACAGTTCCATTACCTTGATCCGGAAAGATTCAAAGAGGCCATGCTCGTTCATCAGGGTAAAATCTCGTGGGTAGTTATTCCTCTCATGATTGCAGAGCTTGCTCTGTCCCTCTTTACCCTGCACTTACCATCGATAGCCATTGTGGGGCTTATATGGGGATCTACCTTTTTCATTCAGGTTCCTCTTCATGACCGGCTTGTGCGTTCTGGATATGGGATAGAAGTGGTGAATAAGCTCATCAAAACAAACTGGTTAAGAACTTCACTCTGGACTCTGAAATTGTTTCTCCTTATGACAAATTCTTAAAAAAGGCCCTCTTGTCATCAAATGACTTGCAGAGGGCCCGAAAGAATTATTTAAGGTCGAAGCGATCAAGGCTCATTACTTTGTCCCATGCGAGAGCAAAATCACGTGTGAATTTTTCCTTACCATCTTCAGCAGCATAGACTTCCGCAATCGCGCGGAGTTCTGAGTTAGATCCGAAGATCAGATCCACAGGTGTAGCAGTCCACTTAAGTTCACCTGATTTGCGGTCAACACCTTCGTAAAGACCTTCACCCTTCACAGACTTCTGCCACTTCGTCGACATGTCGAGAAGGTTTACAAAGAATGCGTTGTTGAGAATTCCAGGCTTTTGAGTCAACACTCCATGAGCGACTCCACCTACGTTAGCGTTGAGAACACGCATCCCACCCATAAGAACAGTCATTTCCGGAACAGTGAGAGTCAGCATATTTGAGCGATCGATCAGCATCTCAGTGGGAGACATATAGTTTCCTTCACCGTAGAAATTTCTGAAAGCGTCAGCAGTTGGCTTCAGGAAATTAACTGACATCACATCAGTGTTTTCCTGAGTGGCATCCATCCGGCCCGGACGGAAAGTTACTTTCATTTTATTACCAGCGAGTCTTGCTGCTTCTTCAACTGCAGCTGTACCACCAAGAACAATCACGTCAGCAAGTGAAACTTTTTTACCTGATTTCTGGAAGTCTTTCTGAATCTCTTCGAGGCGACCGATAACTTTTGCAAGTTCCTGAGGTTCATTGACCGGCCAGTCTTTCATCGGTGCCAGACGAACGCGTGCTCCGTTAGCTCCACCACGAAGATCAGTTCCGCGGAATGAAGCAGCAGATGCCCATGCAGTTCTTACGAGCTCGGGAATTGTGAGTCCTGATTTCAGAATTTTTGATTTAAGAGATGCAATTTCAGATGCACCAATCAGCTTGTGATTAACTGCCGGAATAGGATCCTGCCACGGGTAAACTTCTTTCGGAATTTCTTTACCGAGGTAACGAGTACGCGGTCCCATATCTCTATGAGTAAGTTTGAACCATGCTCTGGCGAAAGCGAGCCGATACTCTTCCGGATTTTCAAGAAAGCGTTTTGAGATCGCGCGGTAAGCAGGATCTTCTTTGAGAGCGATATCTGTCGTGAACATGATCGGCGCATGTCTTTTTGATTTATCATGAGCGTCCGGCACGAGATTGGCACCTTGTCCATTTTTCGGAATCCACTGAATCGCACCTGCAGGACTTTTTGTTTTTACCCAATCAAACTTAAAGAGGTTTACGAGATACTGACTTGTCCAGCGGGTGGGATTAATACTCCATGCTCCTTCGAGCCCTGAAGTAATTGTGTCCTTACCGTGTCCGGTTCCGCATTTATTCGTCCAGCCAAAACCCTGCTCTTCAGTTTTTGCACCGGCCGGCTCAGATCCGAGACAACCTTCCGGCTTTCTCGCTCCGTGCGCTTTACCGAAGGTGTGACCGCCGGCAATGAGTGCCACAGTCTCTTCATCATTCATCGCCATGCGGGCGAAGGTATCGCGAATATCTTTTGCAGCTAAGAGAGGATCAGGAACTCCGTTTGGTCCTTCAGGATTCACGTAAATGAGACCCATCTGAACGGCCCCGAGTGGCTTATCGAGTTTACGATCACCCTTGTAGCGCTTGTCTTCAAGGAACTTCTTTTCAGGTCCCCAGTAAACGATATCAGCTTCCCAGTCATCTCTGCGACCGCCAGCAAAGCCGACAGTTTCAAAGCCCATTGATTCGAGAGCGACGTTTCCTGTGAGCACCATGAGATCGGCCCATGAAATTCTTTTTCCGTATTTCTGCTTAATCGGCCACAGCAGACGTCTTGCCTTATCGAGGTTAGCGTTATCGGGCCAGCTATTGAGTGGTTCAAAACGCAGCTGTCCGCCACCTGCTCCTCCGCGACCATCCATCACACGGTAAGTACCGGAACTATGCCAGGCCATACGAATGAAAAAAGGTCCGTAGTGTCCCCAGTCAGCAGGCCACCACTCCTGAGAAGTTTTCATGACAACAGCAATTTCTTTTTTGAGTGCCTGGAGATCAAGCTTCTTGAACTCTTTATCATAGTCAAAGTTAGCATCCATCGGGTCAGACTTTTCCGAGTGCTGTCTCAGGGGAAGAAGATCGAGTTTCTCCGGCCACCAGAACAGGTTTGACATGTTCTGACGATCTTCCGCGAATCCGGAATATGGAAGGGCAAGGGCCACCAGTAGCAGCGCCTGCAATTTAAGAGAGGACATGAGGTCTCCTTTGTAGAAAAACAAATTTGTATACGTCCATCCTACGAGAAGGTTGGGCTATAACAAAATCGATATGTTCGATGGGGTGATAGATTTTGATTATGAGTGGTGACTGGCCCTGACAAATGCTGAACGCCGGAAATATTTCTAATCGTTTAAAGCTCTCTGAGGTTCAATGGCAGAGCAACTTTAAAAGTTGTCCCCTTCTCTGGTGAACTTTCCAGGCCGACAGTTCCGTGATGTGCTTCAACCAGACCTTTAACTAAAGTCAATCCCAGGCCCCAACCCGTTTGTTTACCTGAGTGAGCACTTGTTAATCTTTTATACTGATCAAATAATATTTTCTGGTCAGCTGGAGAAATAGGATTTCCTTGATTATGAACTTCTATGAAGGCTGCATCAAGTGATTTCGAGATGGTCATTGTAATAGGAGTTTCAAGACTTCCATACTTAATGGCATTAGTAAGTAAGTTTTCTAAGATCCTTTTGATCTCATTCGGTCCCCACTGGCCCTCGATAGATGATGGCGCCTTTAATACAAATCGATCACCATGAACTTCAGCTAATTCGAAGATAGTATCATCAGCAATCATTTTTAAGTTACAAGCTTCGATAGCAATCGGTAACTTCTCACCGGCTTTAAGCCTGTTCGCATCAAGTAAATCTCTGATCATCATGTCTGCCCGGTTAATACTATCCACGATTCGCTCTGAACCTTTAAACATAAATTCCTGGTTATTTGTTTTCCTTGCCATTAACTGAGCAGTCATTTTAGCAGCAGTTAACGGAGTCCGCAGATCATGCGAAAGGGTCGCTACAAATCGTTCCCGCAGGTCTCGTTCATCTTCTAATTCAATTAATAACAAGGACTGTTCAAAAACAATCTCTTGCAGTTCCATTTTACTTTCTTTAAGCAGTTGCTTGGACTTAAAGACGTCTGTCACCTCTTGAACAATCGCCATGAGTCCCTTGATCTCACCATGAGCTCCCTTAAGGGGATGGTAGCCAATATCGATAAGATGACTTTCTGATTTCCCACTTTCGTCAGTGGTAACGAACGGAATGTCCTTGCCTATATAGGGAATCCCGGTGATGTAGACCTGATCAAGTAAAGGGATAAAAATAGCTACCTCTTCATAAGCAAAGACTTCCAGAAGTTTTTTTCCCGTGACCTTCCTGCCTACAAATTTCTCATAAGGAGGATTGGCGAGCGTGAAAAAATGTTCTGGTCCTTCAAAAATCACCATGGGAATCGGGGACTGCATAAAGAAATCCCGCATTTGATTATCAGCTTCACGCCGGATTTTAGAAATTTCCATCGTAGACTTGAGTTTTGCTATGAGTTCTTTGGCATTGAACGGCTTTATAATATAATCATTGGCACCGCGGTTTAGACCTTCAATTCTGGCCTCTTCTCCGGCCCGGGCCGATAGAAGTAAAATGGGAAGAGTTTTAGTTTTTGGATCTTTTCTTAAATGGTCTAACAGTTGATAGCCATCAAGTTTAGGCATCATCACATCGGTCAAAACCAGGTCGGGAAGTTTTTTATTAATGAATTCCAAAGCAGATTCACCGTCAGCTACAGTTTCCACAATAAAATCTTTAGCAAGAATTCTTTTTAAGTAGCTCCTCATATCAGCATTATCATCCGCGACCAGGACAATGGATTTGGGCGAAACCGTGTAGTCAAAATTGGTAGAGCCAGAATCACTGACAGATATTTCATCTGACTTTTCTCCGTCTGCAGGAACCCATGCCAGGGCCTCCTGAACGAAAGCTTCCGGAGCTATTGCCGTAGATGGTAATGCCAGACTGTAGTCCGACATACTTTCAACTAAATGAGATTTACCTCTGGGAATGAAAATTTCGAAAGTTGATCCCTTCCCCAAAGTACTTTCGACTTTGATTTTTCCCCGGTGCAGTTTAACTAATTCCTGAACTAAGCTTAGCCCAATACCAGTTCCTTCATGGGTTCTGCCACGGGACTTATCGATACGATGAAATCTGTCAAAGATGTGAGAAAGTTCTGATTTAGGGATTCCGATGCCTGAGTCTATAACTGAAAGTACAACGTCGTTGTCTCTAAGACTTAGGATGACACGAATCTCGCCTTTAAAAGTATACTTAAATGCGTTTGAAAGTAGATTGAGAACTATTTTTTCCCACATATCGTGGTCTATATAAATAAGTTCATCCAATGAGGGAATATCAACATGCAGTTTAATTCCCGCGCGCTCAACTGCTGAACGGAAAGTACTGGCTAGATCTCTGCTCAAAACGGCCAGGTCTGTAGGTTCGAATTTTCCTTCGACACGCCCAGCTTCGATTCGGGAAAAATCAAGTAAAGTATTAACCAGTTTGAGCAGTCTTAAAGCATTCCGGTAAATTAAATCCTGATTTGCCCTCTGTTCACCTTCCAGAGGTATAATCTCATTTGCCAGTGATTCCTCCAGAGAGCCTAAAATTAAAGTGAGTGGTGTTCTGAATTCATGAGAGACATTGGAAAAAAATGTAGTTTTTGCTTTGTCCAGGGCAACCAAAGCTTGAGCACGTTTAAGCTCGTCTTGGAAAGCTCGGGCATTATTGATTGTCGTAGTTATAGTATTTCTTAGTAATTCAAAAAATGTTGTATAAGCATTATTGAATGGTAGTCGCGGGCCAATACCTAAAATAATTAATCCTAATGGTTGATCCGTGCCAGCGCCCATAAGAGGCATCACATAGACACTTTTAACAGGTTCAGGATAATCACCACAAACGATAGAACCAAAATCTTCTTCGATCGTGTCAAATCGTTCAATATCTTTTGTATTCAAAACATTTGCAAACTTAGAATTTAGATCAATATGAGTCTGATAAATTTCAGAGCTATCAATATTTCCCGTATGCCCAACTAAATTCAATTGGGTTTTGTCTTCATCCAATAAATATAAGAACATGAAAGGCAAATCATAACTGTTCTTCTTCAGGGAGCTGGAGACAAGAGCGCCGGCCTCTTTAGGATTTCTTGCTTTAATCGTAGAAGTGGCGAGGTCTCGGATAGTTTGAAGTCGTCTCTCAGCCAGCATGAAGGATGTCGTTTCTGTAACCGGATGGAAGACGCCAACAACATTTCCTGAATCATCCCTAATGGGACTTAAAGAAAAAGTAAAAAAAGTTTCTTCCTGATACCCATTACGCTCCAAAAACATTCTCTGATTTTCTATATAGCTTGTCTTGCCCTCTAATGCTTGCTCGAAAGGCTTTCCGATCGCTGGCCAGGCAGATGCCCATGTAATGTTATAAGCTTCTCCCAAAGCGCGAGGATGGGCAGCTCCGCAAAGGACTTTGTAACCATCATTATAAATTTGGATATGCTCAGGTCCCCAGATGATATTGATGGGGAAATTCGAACCAAGACATAAACTAACTGTGGTTCGAAGACTGGCCGGCCATTTAGTAATCGGGCCTAACGCAGTTTTAGACCAGTCTGTTGAGCGGATGATTTTACCAATCTCACTTCCACCAGCAAGCCATTCAAGCTCCGAAGATGACACTTTTGTATGACTATCCAGGACATTCTCCTTAAAAAGGCATTTAATTTTAGCTTGTATTGTGTCATTAAGAAAAGAATGTGGATATTTAAGAACGACTAAAGATGAGCATAGGCTCAAAGTATATTGTGTAGAAATCTACACAATATTTCCAGTAAACATCTACTTAAACGCGATCATTTTTTTCTGATCTTCATCCCACAAGGCCAGGCGAGCAGTTTTAAATCCTTCCATTAATCCAATCGTCTTTGCGTCTTGAAGGAAAGGAAGATCCTTTTGGCAAGCTTCTAGATTGTAATTAGGAATTCTGGAGTTCAGATGATGAATGTGGTGAAAGCCGATGTTGCCGGAAAAAAACTGTAAGACTTTTGGAAGTTTATAGAAAGAACTCCCCTTGAGCGAAGCGGTGAAATAATCCCATTCTTCGCTGCGTTCCCAGTAAGTATCTTCATATTGATGTTGAACATAAAACAGCCAGGAACCAGCGGTCGCGGCAACAGTAAGAATGGAACCCTGTACAATCAGATATTCCTTCCATCCAAAAACTAAACTTAGTAAAACCGAAATAACCAATACTGCAAGACTGGTGAGATGAATTGCAAGGAATTCCGGACGTCTTGCATTCGGCGATGGAATCCTTTCTTTTACGAGGAATAAAAACAACGGAACAAAACCAAACAGGAAGTATGGATTCCTTACGATTCTATAACCGAGTCGTACTGCCCTCGAACTCTCCAGATATTCCTTCGTCGTTAATGTCCAAAGATCTCCAGTTCCGCGCTTATTTAAATCTCCCACTGTCGAGTGATGGCCCGCATGTTCCCAGCGCCAATGATGGTAAGATGTAAATGCGAAAAGGCCTGTCACTACTCCAACCCACTCGTTCAACAATCGAGATTTAAAAAAAGACTGGTGACCACAATCATGAAAAATAATAAATGTTCGAACCAGAAGTCCGGCAGCAATAATGATAAGTGGGATAATAAGCCAAAATGGTTTAGATAGATTTGTTGCAATGTAGGACCATAATAATACGTACGGAACTACAGTATGCCCGAGCTGCCAAAGACTACGTTTTAAGTTTGGCTTCTGGTACTGAGACAGTTTTTTCTTCCAATCGGAAGATTCATTAATTTTATTCATGTCAAATCTTAGCATACAAAAAAGAGTCTCAGGTGATTCCATTAACTAAGCTTTTTAGTATTAAAAGATTTTCTTAATACGGTCCAAATCCCTGCCCATCTGATTACGAAATGATACAATGTTCTGTGGAGGAATATATGCTTAAGCCACATATCTTAATTGTTGATGACCATCCAGAAAACCTGCTTTCTCTCCATGCAATTCTGGATTGCGAAGACTATAAAGTGACGAGCTGTAATTCAGGTGCCGAAGCATTGAAATGTCTGATGGATGAAAGGGTCGATTTAATACTATTAGATATTCAGATGCCAGTGATGGATGGATTTCAAACGGCGGAACTTGTACGGTCCCGGTCAAAATGTAATTCAATACCCATTATTTTTATCACGGCAGTTTATGAAGATGAACTATCTCAACTTAAAGGATATCAATCAGGAGCAGCGGACTATCTCGTCAAACCTTTTAAGCCTGATATTTTGAAAAATAAAGTAGATTTTTTTCTGAATTATAAAAAGCGAGTAAAACTCGAGCAAAAGCATGCCGACTCGGATTTACACTATCAAACGTTCATAAAAATTCTCGATAAGATCATCGATCCACTATGGTACATCTTGCTTAATGTTCAAATGTTGAAGAAGATTTCAGCGAAAGATCGAGAAAAAGTTCTCATTACTCTGGATAAAAAGCTGGGAAACCTTGAGCTAGCTACCAAGAAGTTAAAAGAATTGATTTTTTCATACAAGAGTGAAATCGAAGAACAAACTAAGGCGGAAAATCTGGCGAGCTAGGTACTTTTTTTACAAATAAAGATGTAATGAGTCCATCCCTCTTCAGGAATATCTACCACTTCAATCGTAACCTGAAATCCTGATTGTCTCGCATCTTCTACATAAGAAGCTGATTCGAAAGCAGACCACAATAAGAGAGTTCCCCCGGAATTGAGCTGATCAAAAATTCTTCTGAGTCCTGGTCGATCGTAAAGTGTTTCATTGTGAACACCGCATATCGCCTCAGGACCATTATCAACATCCAGAGCAATGATATCGAAGCGCTTATCAGGATTATATTTTGATATATCGCTGCAGACGAAGTTTACTTTTGAGTCGTCGAGATCACCAAGTGAGTTTCTATTTGTATATTTGTTGTACCACTCAATGATGTCCGAAGATTTTTCTACGATTGTTAACCGGGCATCCTCACCAAATTCTTTGATAAATGCAGCAAGCGTGAAACCAAGGCCCAGACCGCCGATGAGAATATCTGGTTTGGAAAGATTGGTGCAACGACGCGAGACATGAGCCAGAGCATCTTCTGAAATGTGGCAATAGCTACTCATGAGTTCTTTACCGTCGACATTGACGAGATACTCGCCATCTCTTGTAAAGAGTTCGAGGCCATCACTTCCTGATGCGATCTTTGCCCATTCCATCATAAATATCCTGTTTATAAGTATGGGTTAGTCTCTCTTTAAAAAGGAAGTTAGTCATTGGCTGACTTCACTCAAAAGACATATTCGTGTAAAATCAGTCATGGATAAGAAACTAAGAGGGATTGAAATAGTTGAGGATGAGCTGGATGAGCTGCAATCAGCTTATCTCGATGCTGAAGATGATAGCGAACTGATGAGGCTTGAAAGTAAGTTCATGCAGCTTTTGATGGAAGCAACCGAAAATGACGGCAGGGACAGAGTCGCTGCCAATGTCACGATCACGAACTGGACTCGCGAATAATATGCGTGAACTGCCCGATGTGTAGTCGGGATCAACATCAGGCCAAGCTAATCAGCGATTTGTGAGTGAAAACGAATCAAACACAGATGTCATCCTTCACCATGTTTCACTTCATTTTATTCGATTTCACGGGTGGAGTCGGAAAAAGTCAGCCAAGGTTAGAAGCTCTATCCTTTAAATTAAGAACCGATTACAGGTTCTTTTTAGAAGATTTATAAAAATTTCCAGCGAGTTTCTCTCCAAAGGGGAGTCGATAAAAACTCGTCATCAATTTTCCACTCATCGTGGGAACAATTTCCTTCCTCAATTCAAGGACGCTTTTCACAATTTCTTTTGCACATGACTCAGGACTGGAAACCATGAACTTGAGTTTTTCCGGAAATCCAGAACTCTTTCCAATATTCATAATTTGAGTTTCTACAAATCCTGGAGTGACCAAAGATAAATGGACCGGAGACTTTCTCACGTCAAGCTCCAGTTGCAAAGATCTGGTGAAACCAACCACTGCGTGTTTGCTTGCGACATAGGAGGTCATTTCACCTGCGGGAATGAGTCCTGCTACTGATGCCATATTAATGATGTGTCCTGATTTTTGTTCTTCAAAATACGAAAGCCAAAACCTCGTAGCAGTGACCTGCGCTCGAAAATTTATCGCCATGACTTCATCAAAGCTGGTCTGCGCGACAGAGCGAAACTCACCCAATCTCGCAACACCAGCGTTGTTGATCCAATGAGAGATTTCGGGATATTTTAATTTTATTTCTGTAAAAGTCTTGAGACTAGCTTCATCGTCCGTGAGATTGCATTTGTAATAATCAACATTAATCATCTCAGTTGTGGGTGCTAGATCAATCCCGATTATCTTAAACCCGGCATTTTGAAATTCCTCAGCAAGTGCTCTGCCGATACCGCCATTCACCCCAGTGATTGCAATCAACTTACTCATTTCGAATTATCCTCTTAAGCCATTCATTTACTTCCGCCGAATGACTCCTATGCGGCCAATGGCCGGCACTGATTGTTTTAAGTGTCGTTTTATCAAAATGTTTCGCAAATTCTTTCTGCGATGGAACGACTAAAAAGGGATCTTTCAGTCCAAAGAGGAAATGAGTCTCCCTGGTGATCCTGCCAGGATTGAAAACGATTTTCCCAGGAATTTTTGTCAAGATATCCCGATATCTTTTAATTCCTTCAATAACTTTTTCAGATCCAGATCGCAGTTCATCATCCTTGGGTAGTCGACCCAGATCATAAACAAGCTTTAGGAACTTCAACGCCCCTTTCTGCCACCATTTTGTTTCATAGAGAGGCCCACAAAATAAAAACATATATGAGGAACGAAGAATTTGTTCGGCAGAGTTATATCTCCCTAAGAATTGCTCTAGTCCGAGAGTATTAAGAAAAATCAATTTCACTATTATCTCGGGCTTCTTTCGGAAAACCTCTGTGGCTATTGGCCCCCCCATATCATGGGCGATAAGAAAAATTTGTCTTTGATTTGTTTGAAGTTCTATGAATGAACTAACAATTTCTATTTGCTCATCAAAATTGTGTTCATAGAGGTCCGGCGCCCAAAGTTCGGCTTCATTTTTAAGAAATTCAAACTGATAACTCCAGGTACTTGAATCATCGGGAAAGCCATGAAGAAAGATGACTAAAGGGGCCCCAGGGGCTTGCTCCGAAAAATGGTAGGCAGTAACCTGTTTAGAGGCCATAGAGAATCCTGATTTGACGTACATGGGTAGACGTTAACATGATCATTTCAAAATTGGTATGAACGAGAGTACCATAGAGTCATGATAGTAAGAAAACCAGGATTCATCTTTCCGACTAATATGCCTCCCCATTGGCTTGGGGGATCCGTTTTTAAAACACATCTCTGTAATAGCTTCACCCTTCTCTTTCCGGCAGGTGAGAAATTTTTCATTCGTTCTGTCCAAAAATTCCTACCCATACTCAAAGACGAAAAACTGAAAGAGGAGGTAAAGCTTTTTATGCGACAAGAAGCGCAGCACGCACTGGAACACGAAAAGTTTTTTCAATTCCTTCGTGATAGTGGCCATGATGTGGATCAAATCCAGCTCATCGTTGAAAAAGTAATTACAAGATTTGTTGAAACAGCTGCTTCATCTAAAACCTGCCTTTCACTAACGGCCGGCTTTGAACATCTCACGGCCTTGTTGTCCGAAATCGCTTTAACAGATGATTTCTTTGAAGATGCTCATCCCGACCTCAGAAAACTTTTTGAATGGCATGCAATTGAAGAGATAGAACATCGTTCAGTCGCATTTGATGTTCTGAATGAAACAGATCCCAATTATATTCACCGGGCAGCAGGTTTATTAGGTGCCTATATTATTTTTTCTGGATTATCGGCTCTCATCACTGGAAAGCTACTTTTTAATGACAGGGCCCTCTTCAAAAAATCAACTTTAAAAGAAGCTATGGATGTCTTCTTCTTTGATCAAGCTCTTCTTCCGAAGGCCACGGTGATTTTCGCCAGATATCTTCTGCCAGGATTTCATCCTTCTAAATACAAAGTTGACGAGGTAGATGAGATCATTGGTCTTCGTGGTGCACTTTACGGAACAGTATGATCAAAGACATCGAGGTTTTCAAAAAGACTCAGCGACTGGCCTATGAGGGCGCCGTTCATACCCGTTCTCAACTCTATGAGGGAATTACTGAGCGAGAGACCGCAGAGATCTTTGAAAAATTTTTCACTTCCCAAGGACATCATTTGTATTTTCACAAACCCTTCGTATGGTTTGGTGAAAGAACTGCCTTCAGAGGATTTAAGCGACCGGGATTCATCAAAGGAAATTCACTCCCCCATTTAGGGAAAGAATTTCTCCCGACGGATGTGAAACTTAAAAAGGGTATGCCTGTCATTCTGGATGTGGCCCCATCAGTGGGTGGTTTTGCAGTTGATATCGGATATAGTTTTAGTTTCGGTGAAAATGCAGAAGTTCATAAGGCGAGACTTCTTCTTCTTACGATCAGAAAGATAATTCTAGAAGCAGTTATCAATAAATTACCTGTGAAAAATATTTATGCAGCAGTAAGTAATACAATCCATGAAGCTGGATACAATAATTACCACTCCATTTACCCCCTGGGTGTTTTAGGTCACAGAATTGGCAGACTCCCTTTACTCAAGTTGCCTAAACTGAACATCATGGGATTTCACCCTCAGGCCTATCTCTATCTCGCTAAAGAAATGCTGAGTGGTGTAACCATCGTTCAGGAAAATGAATCCAGGATCATGGGCGATGGTCTTTGGGCAATGGAACCACACTTTGGTAGCGAAAATTTCGGAGTGAAGTTTGAAGAGATACTTGTGATTGAGAATGGGAAGGTCTATTGGCTGGATGAGGATCTGCCTCATTTAACTGAGATGGGTCTTTAAAATGATTATACTCACGGATTGAATCACAATGCCAGAGCTACCCGATTCATCGGAGAGTTCATTTAAACTTCAAGCAATTTGCGTATTTGAGAATGAAAGCAAGGCCCTGAGCGATCTCGTCACTTCACATATTTTCACAAGATTTCATGTCATTTAATGGAATTAGTCGGACTGGTCGGACCCAAAAAAACTTTTACTTTTCTTGAAGTTGTCTTATTTCTTTTTTGATCAGGATTCTATTTCTTATACGTCTTAACTTCTTGGTGACACTCTTTGCTTCGTGGCGAGTCCCCCAGTGACCACCACCATTTTTCGCCCCCGAATGTTCAGTCTTTAATTTTTTAGTCATTTCTCAAACCAAACTAAGCAGAAATTTTTCGAATTTTTTCGCTAGCACTCTCAAGCACCGCCCCTACCCCATGCTGAGTATCAAGCATACTGTAGATTTTAATTAGGCGATCAATGGTAAATCTATCAAGATGATGATTCTTAATCCGGCTTACATCACTTGGATTTACAGCGGTGATTTTTTCAACATCGGTCAGACTCATTCCTTTTTTATCAATAAACTGAGCAATATAGCTACACAGCTCAAATTTTAAGAGTTGGTCGGCCGAAGGGTTCTTCCCCAGCACACCAAGGATAAAGTGTTCATCAATCTCATCAATTACAAATTCTTGATCATTAAAATAATCATCAGGAATGTCATTTCTCTTTTTCATAAATAACCTTTTATCCTAGTGGATAGTCACTACAACGGTTGTCGAATTCTTCATTAAATCAACAATCATCTTTAATTTCTTATCACCATCATAAATGTAGAAAGCAAAGCGCTTTTCAACACTCTTTAATTTTGCTTCTTGAGGCTTCGGTACCTGCGTAAGAGTATTGAGCTGTTCGAAAAAATCCACCACATCCTCTTCAGAATAGTTATTCCTTGCTGGCCCAATGTTATAATCTCTTTTATCAGTATCCCAACCATGCTGAATGTGTTTGAGATCAAAGAAAATTTCAGAGATCGTCCTGCCTTCAATAATGACTTTATTCCTAAGCTCCCGTAGGACAATATTATCTTTTTTCAAATCAGACCCTCGCTATTGGTTAATTTACCAAGTACTGGTAAATTTGTCAAACAGCTTGGCAAATCATTGAAACGACCTGATCAATAGACGGAACTAACCGTCCACATAGAGCTGGGGCCTCTGCGGTTTTACAACCAGAGGCTTTTTTTGAAACCGAAGCTAATAGCTGTCTTGAGCACCCTTGGATCTTTTGTGAGGTATAATGCATAATCATTTCAAAAGGATATATGCCAAATGCCTGAACTACCCGATCACAAGACAGAGCCATCCTGTTTTCACGAAAAACTCCAATTTGAGAGTGAAAACGAAGAAAAACACAGGTCATCAATTTCACCATATTTAACGACTTTTCACTCTATTTCATGATTTCAGTCGTTAAAGTCGTCAAGAATCGTTACTGATTTGTACAACGCTTAAAATGGTTACATAACGATCTGGTGCAAATAGATGGGCATGCGATAATAGACAAAATAAAACGATCCACAACGACGGTCAGAAACATTAAGTTCATGAGGATGAGGGGAATTATTTCTTGAAAATTATCTCGGATAATAATCTGCAAATGGACTTAAGAGGAACCACTCACTAAAGCTCTTAATGTATTTATTCTGGCCTCTGAGCAATATTTTTTTTTCTTTCTTGGCAAGTTCGATTGAACACACGCCCATCCAGATATTGGTTAAGGTCTTGAGATTGGATTCTATGGAGATATCGACTTCATAACCAGTATGATGGAGGCATAGCTCGGCGTTGGAATTCTGAATTATAATCCACCAGTTTCTTCGTTCTGCTGGGGCATCTTTAATGTGGAACTCAATTACGAATCTGCCATTCTCAGGAAACATTGAAATATGGATTCTTCTTTGGATATCCCACATAAGTAAGGTGGGATCGAGCTCGTGCTTTTCAAACTCTGATGTCACGTATTTTTGGCCCCAGGTTCCCAAGGTGAAGATAATCGGACTTAATTCTTTCCCAGAATCAGTGATTAAATAGTGAAATCCTCTACCCTTGATAACTGCTTTTTTTTCCACTATACCCGCTTCTTCCATTTCGATTAAGCGCTTAGATAGAAGTGAAGGAGACATTTGAGGGACGCCCTTTCTAAGCTCATTGAACTTAGTACTTCCAGCAAGGAGCTCTCTTAATAAGATAATCGTCCAGCGGGTCCCGACAATTTCGGCTGCCCTGGCAACAGGACAGAACTGCCCATAGCTTTGCGATTTAACCATAAATCCTCCAATCAGAACCTAAGTACAGAAAAAGAACTAAAAAAGTTAGGTGTAATTTATTATGCTAGGTGAATTAACACAAAATACAAGGAGAAATGGATGAAAGTTTCATATTTACTACTCTTCGCTCTATTGACTAGCTGTGCAAGCAAGGAACAAAAACAGATCCCACCTTCAGACGCAGAAAAAGTCGCAGGACTTGAGAAGATGTGCAAAGAAGCTTCGGTCGCCATTAAAGAACGCCAAGCCAAGAGCTCTCTTTATAGCAGACTTGGCGAAAGAAAGAAAATCACTGTCTTTGTAGAAAAACTTTACGTCGCTCACAAGAATAATCAGCAAATCGGACATATGTTTAAGCATGTACCTTCCGTCCCCTTCATAAAAAACGTCACAGAGTTCTTGGTAGTTGGTACCGGCGGTCAGGGAAAATATATGGGAAGAGATATGTCTAGTGCTCACAAAGACCTCAAAGTCACTAACACAGATTTCCTAGCGGCAGGAGGGGATGTTCAGCAGGTCATGAAAGAATTGAATTACGGAGACAATGAGATTCAGGAAGTTGTATGTGCCCTCGTTAATTTTGTACCTGTAGTAGTAGTGAATTAGCCTTTGCGTATTGTTGATTGCGCTAGTTTTCGATTTGAACACTGAATCTATTTACAAATGAATTATTTCGACAAAGGGCTTCGAGTAAAATCGGGGCCCTTAATTTTGATACATTAAATAGACCTAAAAAACTAACTGACTTACTCTCAGTTGCTATACCATTTGCCTACCACTCGTTGGTATAGCTCATCATTTTACCAGTGATCTAACTCACCTTAATTAAAATAGAAACTGAGAAATAAAGTTTCGAGCAAAAGTCAGCTAGTGCCCATTTCATGTCGTTTTAAAAGGTCATAATTCTGGCTGCCCTCTTTTCCCTTGTCAGTTCTACAACTACGACACAAATCGTGATAAAAATGGGGGTATGAAGTCGTCAAAAGTCGTTAAACTGCTTTTGAGTGAGGATTGGTTATAAAATAATTAATAGGTTAACTAAGCTATGCCTGAACTACCCGAGGTCTAATCAGCGAATTTTAAAAGTCTACAATTACAACAACTAAGAGTGAAAAAGAGTTTTCCACGTCCTTTCTGTTTTCATTTTATTTCATTCGAATTCACGAGATTTCATTTTCAAGCTGGCATGGCTGGCATGAGCTGGCGTGAATTCAGTACTGTTTAAAAATTACAAAAAAAGGATGAAACGATGAAATCAATTTTCGAGATTGCTATCACTATCACGTTAATGGCTGCCGCCGCTGGAAACCTACCAAAGATCATTAAGCAGGTTCGGATAGCTCAATTACATCTGCTTATGGAAACGAAGTCCTCTTCATGGGGG
>JBKJPL010000029.1:0-5047 GCA_046595005.1 Bacteriovoracaceae bacterium
ATGGTGGAGCGCTTCAACGGCAGAATCAGCGAGGTGGTGAGTCAGACGAGATTCACTTCAGCCGCCGAGTTAGAGGCGACGCTCGAAAGCTATTTGAAGACCTACAACCATCAGATCCGCAACGCGCACTCAAACATCTCTCGCCGGTTCAAGCTCTGAAAGATTGGCACAAGAAAAAACCTGAATTATTCAAGAAGCGCGTTTATAACCAGCCGGGACTTGACAATTAGGGTCAAGGTTCTTGACTGGACCGATTGTCTAAATAATTTTGTTTAGATGCTCGACTTTTATCGCCACTATCACGCATTAGCCAATAAACTAGTCCAAGAGCTATTGTTGCACCGACAAGGGCTGCAATTTTGTCTGAACTAACTTCAGGATCGAGAATGACGAATTTACGAGCAAGTGCAATTAGTGCTATTAGAATCACTGTTTTAACCTGAATGATGCTATCTTGACGAAGCGCGACGCGGAGAATGGAGCGCTTAAATTCTAATGCAATCAATAGCGTCATGATCATGCCGAACACTCTTTGGAAGACATTGTGTTCTAGTGGGTTGAAAGCATCGATGATCAATAGTGTGAAGACTATACGAATCAGCTGCAGCAATGACACCACGATTATTACAGCAATTACTCCTGAAAGCATTAAGGCAACTATTTGCTCAAAACGCTCATAGAAGGAGAAGATTTGCGATTGGGCCCGGAACAAATTAACGCGTGAAATTAAGTTTTCTCTTTGCGTTGATTTATCGGTTAAATGGGACACTTTGCAATTATGCCTTACGAAATTTCACAACCTAATTTATTGTCGTATACACCCGTATAGGCGCCACTTGTTATATAAAAAAATCGCACCCCAACGTTTTTAATCTAATGTAATACATACGCTTTGAAAACTTATCAATTTGTATCAATTTTCTTGAATTTCAATGTTCCATACGTTTTAATAATACATACTTTTTATTGATGGCCTATATTTAAGGCAATACAACCCAAAAACTTTACTTATCCACATAACGACGTTATGAAACAAATTGTTTATTTGAACTAATAAAATTATTGTTTAATGGGGGTAATATTATTCCCTTCAATGCTTAGGCTTGCCATTAGTCCCTGCTGATCAAATATAAAAGCATAGGCATCATCTTTTAATGTTGTGGTTGATACATTTTTGACCACGCCGTTACTCATCACAACAATTGATGGCCCTACTCCAATCTCCCAGCCATGGGACATTTGCAGATAATTTATCGCTTTTTCATTCATAAGAAATAATACATATCCATGCGATTGTGCCCCCGCTTGCAAGCCCCAATATAGCCCTAGTGATCTATAATAATCTACAATTGAGTCCTCCTTAATCAATACCCCTTCGCCGTAGCTCCCTCCAAATACAAGACCAGCTTTGACAATTTTAGGGAAAACTAAGGTGGCTTGAGCCCTCTTCGAAATTTCAGCTGCGATAGGATGCCTATTAATCAAAATTTGCAATGCTAGAGTAGCTTGTTTATCCAGATCCTCCTTGCTATCTGCCGCATTGGCATCTATATTCATTAATGAAAACACAACAACAGGTATATAAAAAAGAGCAAGTAATTGATTAAATTTTGGCACTACAGTCTCCTAATTTATTTCTATTTGCTTTGAATTTCCCCCTTTTTTCTTTGGCAAAAATAGTTCTAATCTCCCATTTTCAAATTTTGCTTCTACTCTACTTTCATCAACATTGCTACTTAGAGTAATGTTCCTAGAACTTGATCCACTATATATCTCACGGCGAATAATTCTTTCTCCCTCCTTTTTTTCTTTTTCCTGCTTAGTTTCAGCCGTGATTGAGACACGATTACCTTCTACCTGTACTTTAACGTCTTCTTTTTTTGTGCCGGGGATCTCGGCCCGAAGAGTAAAGGCTACATCGTTCTCAGATATATCAACCTTGATTACGGAGGGAGTAGCCATTCCTACAGAAACTGGAAGTGAGACCTTGAAAAATTCATCCATATTAGTGGATGAATCAAATTTATTAATATCTTTCCATAAAATCGAATGCGGAAAGAAATTAATCAAGGCCGGAAGCGCATGGTTAACTTGCGTATCCAAATTATCTTTAATATCTGCCGCGTGCACTTTGTTGGCCATTAATGAAGATATCGCAAAAGGGATGAAAAGAACCGCAAATAATTTATTAATCTTTGTCATAACTCCAGCCCTATTTAATTTCGATTTGCTGAGAAGTTTTTTCACTCTTCTTAGGCAATATTAATTCTAGCCTGCCATTTTCAAATTTGGCTTCAGCTTTGCTCGCATCCACCTCGCTCCCAAGATTAAGACTTCGGTAACTTGAACCTTGATAAATTTCGCGGCATATAACTCTTTCTCCTTGTTTGTTTTCTATTTCTTGCCTAGTTTCAGCATTAATGGAAATGCGATTACCTTCTACTTGGACCTTAACGTCCTCTTTTCTCATCCCGGGAATCTCCGCCCGTACAGTGTAGGCAGCGTCATTTTCAGATATGTCGACCTTGATAATAGAAGGAGTATCCTTTTCCGTTGGAAGTGACTGCATTGTTCTTAATAATTCACTAAGGTTATTGAAAGGATCGGAACTGATACTGTTTAACAGGGCCGAACGTGGAATGATATTTAACATAATATTTCTCCTTTTTGTTTGATCGACTATTGATAATTTGAATTGAAATTCATAATGTTCATAAAAAAATTTAATTCGTCTGAAAAATAAGAGGAGTTTGTTGCTTATTATTGCGTGCCAACAACCCCTTCCTCGTTATAAGCTTCCTGTATGTTTATTTACAGTTTGTTACGAATGTTGCGGAAAAAATCCTTCATTTTGGAAAACAAATTGGTATCAGTAGAACCAGATTTAATTTTGGATTGAATGGAAGCTATCTCCTCATTGATCTCTTTGAAGTCCCCGTAACCGAGCAGTTTGCCCAATGTAAGATTTTGTTTTGCCTGATTCAATAACTCATTCGCTTTTTGACGGTTTTTAGCTTCATCCGTTTTGAGTAATCGTTCTGCTTCAAGCATGTTTTTTTCGGCTTTCACCGGGGGGAGCGGCACAATCTCATCAATGGTTACAACAGTGTTCAAGGTATCCCGCAAGAGTTGCTCAGCCTCTTTTAGTTTTCCCTCATCAATGTCCTTAATCGCTAAATATATTGCTGTAGGATAGGTAGCCATTGGTAGGGAGTCCGTTGAGGTTCGTATCTCACTTACCATTGGAGCAAGTAAAGCTCTAACTTGCTGTATTTCCCCATCATTTAACTGCCTTTTGGCCTTAGAAATAATATCTTTAATGACGTCAGGCGTTACTGTAACGTCTACTATGCTGCTGCGCACGTCGATTACAGCCAACTTTAAGCTAGGGTCACGCGCCAATATCCTATTAAGCATTCTTGCAGCTTCACTTAAGGATTTAGATGCAGAAGTTTTGTCCTTCTTTTGCAGACTAGCTATGGCCTTGAACATTTCTTCATTTGCCGTAACCGCCTCATCGAGTAGAGATTTCCTGCGTTTTATGACTTCGGTTGCGGCTCTTTGCTTTGATGCGATATTGTCCTCGGCGCTAGAGGATGAAACCTCCTGAGACGAGTCATTCAGATGGATGGATCCTTCAGCGAGCGCAGAACCTTGTGAAATCCCTATTAGAATCATTGCAGCCAAACTATATTGTGGTATATTTTTTTTATATATCATGACTTTCCTCCTTATAAAGTTAAAAATATTCGAGGCCTTAAATCATTTATTTATTTGTAGGAGTTTTACATTCGTAACTCCATTATCAACTTTTGTAAAATTTTACTTATGAATAATGTAGTGGTCATGTAATTTCGGACACCACAATCGGTTGTTGAGCTGCAAACTGTTTTTCATAAGCCGATGGTGCGATATTACCTAAAGCTGAATGCCTTCTTACGCAGTTGTAAAAGCCCACGATATAGTCGGTCACATCTTTAATCGCTTCCATCTGATTCGCATACTTGCGCTGCCACACCCGTTCCATTTTCAAGTTCAAAAAGAAGCGTTCCATCACCGCATTATCCCAACAATTCCCTTTGCGACTCATGCTACAAGTAATGCCGTGATGATTGAGCAACGCTTGATATTCATGGCTTGCATACTGGCTACCCCGGTCTGAGTGCAGCATCAATCCTGTTCCAGGTTGGCGTTGCCCAAGCGCCATGCGTAATGCCCGACACACCAGCTCCGCTGGCATGGTTGGACTCATCGCCCAACCAACGAGCTTGCGCGAGTGTAAATCCATCACCGCCGCTAAATACAGCCAACCGGTTTGGGTGCGGATGTAGGTGATGTCAGATGTCCACGCCTGATTCGGGCTGGCTGGGTTGAATTGACGATTCAGCAGGTTATCCGCTACAGGTAAATCATGCTTGCTGTCGGTGGTGTTCACAAACTTTTTCTTCCAGACCGGTTTGAGCCCAGCTTCACGCATTAAACGACGCACTTTGTAACGCCCAATAACTATGCCCTGAGCTTTTAATTCATCGACGACACGACGGCTGCCATAGCAGCTTTGATTCGCACTAAATGCGGCTTTGACCTGCACACTGGCCACGCAAATGGCGGGCGCTTTGGCGCGTTGCCGGGCTGCGTAGTAGCTTGCGCGGCTGACCCGCAATACGCGGCAGGCTTGGACAATGTTGGCCTTCTGTTGCACTTGATCGACTAAGGTGTCAATCATTTCAGTTCGCGGGCAAAGAAGGCCGATGCTTTTTTTAATAGGTCGTTGTCTGAACGCAGTTGACGATTCTCTTGTTCTAATTGGCGAATGCGTTGCAGTTCGGCGGTGAGCGGTTTGCCAATACCCGACTTGCCTTGCTGCTCCACGCGGTATTGCTGAATCCAACGATTGATCGCCGTGCGGCCAATATTCATGTCTTTGACAACTTGCGCGACGCTCAATCCTTGATCTACTACCATGCGTGCTACTTCGAGTTTGAAAGCGGTTTCGTAATGCTGGCGTTGTTTTGTCATTGCTGCTCCTCTCTAGGTGAATAATAAT
>JBKJPL010000057.1:0-8166 GCA_046595005.1 Bacteriovoracaceae bacterium
TCCACCAATACCTACTAAATAGGTTGATTAACCTGTTTAGTAGGTGTATGGTTTATGTATGTTGGAAGTTATCTTCGGCAATCAAACTGCCGCTAAAATCATGCTCTACCTTTTTCATTACGGCGAAGCCTACGCTAGCGGTGTTTCCAAAGATATGGGGATCACTCTTAGTCAGGTCCAGAAGCAATTCGATAAATTTGAAATAGCTGGAATTCTCGTTAGCAAAAAGTTTGGGACGACCAGGCTTTATGAGTTCAATCCTAAGCTAGGTGTTGTAAAAAAAATCAAAGAACTCATAGAAGCTTTTTACGAATCCATTCCGCTGACGGAAAGAGAGAAGATGTTTAGCGAAAGACGACGTCCTCGGAGGCGTGGAAAGCCAGTTCTCAAAGGCTAATGATGAAAATTAATTTTAAAACGTGCACAGAGGAACAGCTGTGGAAGTACGTAGCGACCTACCTCAAGACCAAAGGGATTGATACAATCTTGGTCGGTGGCGCAGTAGTTTCTATTTATTCTGAAGGTGTCTACAAGTCGGGCGATTTAGATTTTGTACTTTCTTCGATGTTTACGAAAGGCCTTCCTGAAGCGATGAAAGAAATCGGTTTCACAAAAAAAGGTGGAAGGCATTTTATTCATCCCGATTGCAAGCATCTCCATGTTGAATTTCCAGGGAGCTTTTTAGAGATTGGTGAAGATAACAATATTAAACCAGATGAAATTGAGTGCGAAGGTGTGAAGATTAAAATTCTTTCTCCGACAGATTGCGTGAAAGATCGTTTGGCTAGCTACATTCATTTTAAGGCTAGGGAATGTCTTGATCAAGCAGTGCTAGTTGGTAAAAGACATCCTGTAAAATTAGAAGCAATAAAGAAATGGTGTAAAAACGAAGGGGCCGAAAATGCTTTTGATGACTTTGTTAAAGGACTTAAAAAGTGAAGCCCTCGTCCAATACAAGGATTTTAATGAAAAAGAAAAGTGAACGTCCACTGAAAGTTGCCAAGCAGATAAACCATAAGAAGATGAAGGCTTAGTATGGCCAAGAAAGTCCAAGAGAAAGTCGTCAAGGTTCGTGCTCATCCTATGCGAGTTCCCATCAGTCAGAAAAATCCTAAAGGTGTCACAATTCGTGATGAACATTCTAGAAGATTGGAAGGTACCTACCTAGGCCCTGAAGAAATTGAAGCACTCTACGAAGGTCACAACCTTAAAGGATTGCCATATCCTGCTGCGGAAAAATTAGATTATCCCGATAGCGATAAATATGATGGCGAAATTGCTTTCTGGACTGACTATTTTAATAAGAAGTTTAGTGCTGATCCTTTGCTTGACCCAAATATCGTGAAAGCTCTGCTAGGGAGTGAATCTGGATTCCGGATTGATCCTCCGGAAAACAAACAAGCTTCGGGCATCGCCCAGATCACTCCGGATGCTTTCAAGGCACTAAAAGACTCGAAAGGTGAAGTGAAGGAATTCATTTTCACAAAGGTCCAGAAGAAAGATCTAATGAATCCTAAAATTGCCATACCCATGGCAATCCGCTGGTTATTCCGAAAAAAGCGTTTGGCCGAAGGGAAACTTGGGAGAGCGGCAACTGCTGAGGAAATCATTCTTGAGTATAAGGGCCTTCTGAAAAGTAAAAGCAAGTATAAAAAAGATGCTCTTGATAGATTTAAGGATGATTATGGCAAACTCAAGAAGAAGTAAGTGTTTAATCTTAGTTCTATTTTTTTTGCTAGGTTGTTCTTCAACAATCTACAGAATTGATAGGCAGACTGCAGATAAAACTCAGATTCTTGTTTCTCCCGATAGAATCGCAGTTAAATGCGAAGAAATTGATAATTATTCAGGGGATGTCAAAGACGCACGTTTATTTTTAATTTATATATTAGATGAAGATGAAACTGTGCTGACGTCATCACCTGGTACTATTTTGAATAGTAATGTTTGTGATGGAAAAATTTCTAAAGTCATGAAAGTCATAAGTGGTGGGAATAAAATTTATGTAGGGAATTCAGGCGTTCTGGATGAGCCCCGAGTATTTGAAGGGCAAAAAGTTTTATTTCCAAAACTTGGAAGCTTTCCCGTAAACGATCGCGTATTGGGTTTTCATCTTATTTGGAATGAGAATGATATGTGTTATAACACCCATGCAGGTGAGCAAAAACCTTGTCCTAATGATGGTTTTCCACTTACAAAATAAATGCTACTTAAGTGCTACTTATCACCGGAAGTATCTGGAAGAGTAGAAGTCACGCCGCCTCCACCAAAATCGATAATCAAGCCTCGCGGAAGCGGGGCTTTTTTATTTAAGTTCATGTGAAGTGAACAGATGCCAACGACATTACCTTCATCTCCACCAAATCGTAAAAAACAGGCTCCGAAAAGTAGGATTGAGGCCAAGGGTGATGGTTGTAGAACTCTAAATGTTTTCATAAAAAAGTTTCACAGTTTTCTATCAAGATTCAATCAAAATATCGGCCAATGGCAAATCCACACTGAACGTTGCACCGGCCCCAATTGCACTCTCTAAATCAATTGATCCACCCTGAGCCTTGATGATTTCCTGACATAAAAAAAGACCAAGTCCCAGACCATCGCCGTGATTTGAATTATTAGCACGTTCGAAGCGACGAAAAATGCGTTGATGATCATTGCTGTCAATGCCAGGCCCCTGATCGTTCACTGAAAAGCGAGCGACGTTTTTCAAACGTACGAGTTCAATCTTGATGGGAGTTTTTTGGCCATACTTGATAGCATTCATGAGGATGTTGATGAGAACTTGTTCAGTTCGAAAGCTATCGGCGTATACAAAAACGTCGGGCTGCAGATGCATTGTCAGTGGTATTTTGAGACTTTCTAACATCTGAAGGAAGCGAGCACTCACGTCTTCAATGAGGTTAGTTAGCTGGAAAATTTCCCGGTGAATTCTTAGCTTCCCTTCTTCGATGCGAGAGATGTCGAGCATTTCATCCACTAGTTTGGCCATTCGATCAACCTGCGCATCTGAACTCTTGGCCGTAGCTGCGAGGATGCAAAGATCTTTAGCACAAACCTCTGGCGAGGCAAGTATCACTTCAAAGACCTTCATCTGCAATTTGATGGAGGTGAGGGGGGTTCTTAGTTCATGCGAGGCCATCGAGATAAACTGATCCCGAAGGGTAATCGCCTGTTGCAGTTCTTCGAAGAGCCGCTCTTTTTGCAAGACTGCTTCCTGCCGAAGAGTCACATCGAACTGTAAGCAGAGGACCTCTTCTATGTCGCCTGATTCTTTGACGATTGGATGAAAGGAAATGTCCAGCCAGCGCGCGCGTCCAGGAAGCGATTCTTCTCCGGGATTATAATGAAGTGTTGGCAGATTTTGTACTTCGCCCGCCATGGCTCTTCGAAAAGCTTCATCAATCTTTCCCGCACGGACAAATTTGTCCTCAAAAAAATTGTAATTCTCCATGACCCAAATCGCAGCCGATTCATCAAGGCTCCAGAGTTCTTGCCAAGCCTTGTTCACGAACACAATCTTCCCAGAACGGGACACAATCTGCATGCTGACGGGTGAGTCATTGAAGACCGTCCGTACGAGGGGGGAGTTCTCAGGATTCTTAAGTTTTTTGAGTGGCATAGAGTGATTAATTTTTCCCTAATACTTCATGCTATTACCTTTTGAAGTAAGAGAATAGGGGAAATAGAGTAATTACGGATCGACCAACCTCAAAGCGATTGAAAGAACATTGATGAGTATGGAGGGTCGGCACAAATTTGAATTAATCTTCGACTTAAGTTGATCACGAAGGCGGACTTGTGAGGATGATAAAAGACAAGGCCTATATTAGTGCTATGAGAGTGCTACTTCTCATGCAAGCCATCGGGATTAATCTGTTAACGTCAAATCCACCAGTTTTCTGGATTCTATAAAGCTATCTTCGGATGGCTTTTTTTATCCCCTCAGATTTATTAACATCCCCAGCGCCAATGACGATTAAGTTCAACTTCTTCTTTCATCACAAGACATCACTAAAGATGTGCTACTTTTTAAACATCCAAACATATTCGAGACTACGCAGCGTAGTTTACTCCTCTAAAAATGAACCTAAGTTCATGAATAAAAGGGGACTACTTGCGTATCAAAATTCAGAGGTTCTTTTAAAAAGATTTCATCCTGATAAATTGAAAATTGTTCCTTTAAGTACGATATAAATGCCTTTGTTATTCGGGATCGCCTTGAAAACTGATGTCGCTTTTATTCAGGCTATTCTTTGTAAGTTTTACACCCTTTCCACTGATCGCTTGCGAATTATCCTGCTTCAGTCATAGTGCACACATGAAAAAATTATGCTTATTTTTTATTCTTGGTTCAGTCCTTCAAACTTCTGTGGCCTTTGCCAGCATGATTAAAGCTCAGGTGGTTGAGATGTCTGCTCGCCGGGTGATTGCCAAGGGTTTTGATGCCGAACTTAAGAAGTGCCGAGACCTTAGGGATGAAAAAGCTTTAGTAAATTGTGTTATCAGTCGCGGGGTTGTCGATGGTGAGAGCGTTTTCCACAAAATACCAGACGGCCAGGTGCTTAGTGGTCAGGTCGTTGTCGCTTATGAGGTTAATCGAGATACAGTATTCAGAGTCACCGTCGATACTAATGAGAAAAAGGTGATACTTGGCCCAGTTTGGAATCAGGGCGGAGAATAAGAACTTTTAAATAAGACCGTCTCGTAAATTTCAGCTGAATCTCCCAAAAAGCCGCAACAATTATCATTCTAAAAAAAAAGTAGACTCAATTTGGGGCAACGAGGAACCAAAGTGAGATTTCTAATTCAATTGAGTATCGAAATCTGCCGCCATCACAAATTGTTCCAACTGAGGAGCATGATATTTTAAGGTCGCAATTTGCGACCTTAAAAGACTCAGTTGGGGTTAGAAAGTATAAACTTCAGATATTCCCTTCAAGTTACGCCGCCGTCGAAGCCTTGCGTTAGTTTGTGGGACGAAACTGAGAATGTCTGCGTATCTTCTCTTCGAATTCCTTCTCATCCGATTTGCTCAGCGTACGAGCGACCTTAGCATCACTTCTTTCCCATCGCTTGAGCCACTCCTCACCGAGTAAGGTTGTTCCGAGCTTGTGAGCGAGTGAGGGATCGTTGTACGCGACTGTCGTCGTGCTCTTCGGACCGGTCGCTGGTCCGTAGCCAACGGTAAAGCCCACTGCGAGGAGTGTCGCCCGAACCGCAGTGGAGGCTGAATAGTTGAGGAGCTGAACTTCGCTCCCACGGCAGTATTCAAAGATCCTGGTAAAGGCTTCCTCGCTCCAGAGTTCAAGGTTGGTGACCATGGAGAATGGATCGTAGAAAATCACGTGAGGTTTCGGCGCTCCCAGAAAAGTGTGTGAGAAATCGCCCTGGATAAGTTCCCACTCGATGTTTCCCTTCGGAGACACCCATCTGTTGTTCTTTAAGAGATCAACCGGAGCTGCGTGATGAAGGTGCGGGAAGACAGGTGCGTTTCTCAAAGCAAGTTTCAGAGGATCGGTATCGTTTTCAAAACTCACGATGCGGATCTTGCCTGTGAAGTCGTTATTCATAAATTCATGGATGACTGCCATTGAATTGTGGGCAGCACCCAGACCCACATCCCAGATGACGAATTCATCGAGAGTTGCGAGTCTCTCTTCGATTCGAGCAGGCAAAACATAGAGATTGCGCGCTTCTTCCTGTGGAGGATTTATGGAATGCATGACCTCGCCGGAACTCTTCTGACGAATGCTGGAAAATCCGCGACCGGAGTCGTGGACTTCGTAATCTCCGAGCTGAAGACGCTTATCTGTTTTGTACGGTTTTGACGGAGTCATCGGTATGTGAGGATTTTCTTCGTCAGTCATGTCGAGCTCAAGTCTTTTCCGATTGTAGAAATCGAGAAAGGTTCCCCCGAGAATACTCATTCTCATCTCACGCATTAAACGGTGATAGAAAGTGATGTTGTGGAGGGAGAGCAAGTGCCAACCGAGAGGCTCCTCAGTTTTTATAAGATGATGAAGATACGCGCGGGAGTAGTTGGTGCAGGCCAGGCAGTCGCAGGCAGGATCGAGCTTCTCCTCAGAGAACTTGTACACCGAGCGCCTCATCTGGAATTTTCCGAGACTCGTGAAAGCAACTCCTCGCTGGCCATATTGGTTCGGGAGAATGCAGTCGAACATGTCGACTCCGCGGTGAACCGCTTCGAGGATGTCGATGGGAGTTCCGACACCCATGAGATAGCGCGGGAGATTTTCCGGAAGCATCTCTGTTGCGATGGCGGTGAAATCTTCCCGTTCGGATTTCGTTTCACCGACAGCAAGTCCCCCGATAGCGAGTCCGTCAAAGCCTCCGCCGTTCACTCGTAGATTAATCAGAACGTCTGCACTTTGCTTGCGGAGATCCTCAAAGCAGGCACCCTGAACAATCCCGAACATGGACTGCTGAGAATCGCCGCGTGCCTCGAGGCTTCTCTTTGCCCAGCGGTGGGTGAGATCCATAGCAAGCTTCGCATCTCTATGGTTGGCATTACTTTCAATACACTGATCGAGGACCATCATGATGTCGCTGTTGATAGCTTTTTGCATGTCGATGGAAAGCTCAGGTGTGAGCAGGATCGGGCGGTTGTCGACATAGCTTAAAAAGCGCGCCCCATTTTCATTTATCTCGCGAGAGTGGGAGAGCGAGAAAATTTGAAAACCTCCAGAGTCCGTGAGAACGGGACGATCCCAGTTCATAAACTTATGGATGCCACCGAATTTTTTCATCACATCAGCACCAGGACGTAGCAGGAGATGGTAAGTGTTGGCGAGGAGAACGTTCGAGCCTGCCGTCTTGAGTGATTCAACGGTCTGGTTTTTCACGGTGGCCTGAGTACCGACCGGCATGAAGATCGGTGTCTGCACTTCTCCGTGAAGAGTGGTGAAAGTGGCCGCTCGCGCGCGTGATCCCTGGGCCGTAGCTTCGAGTTTAAAATTCAATCGACTCATAGTTGGGAAGAATACCTAAAGAGCCCTCCGATGAGAACTCTTTTGCATTAAATTATTCGGGCTTGTAACTGAGGGGCCGCTGCTCCTTCAGTTCTCCATGAAGCCTGATGATGAATCCGTTAAAAAGATGATTGCTGCAATCTATGATGCACTTAATGAACACGAATAAATTGTGCTACTTTGGTGCTACTTTTGCATTAATTCTTTAAGATCATTCTGCTAACGTCGAATCCACCATCAAAATCGATAATCAAGCCTCGCGGAAGCGGGGCTTTTTTATTTCTGGATAAAAAGAATTTCATAATCAGAGTTCTAAACCGATTTTTCATAAACTATGTCGATCCATAATGAACAAGATTTTATCCCCATACTTAAATTTCAAGCTCGTTTAGTTAATTCTCATTAAGCTCAGCATGACTTGATAAGGAGGATAGATGCAAAATAAAAGTGGTGTTCCTGTGTATCTCATAATGAATGTAGGAATTGTTTTGGATGGGGATGTTTATCAAGCGTGCGGGTTCCCAAAGCTAGATAAATTCAGGAAAAAACTTAAAGAGATGGAAAAAAGCGGATTAAATTTCAGTTTCTTCAAATTGAATCAATTAGAGAAAAAGTTTTTAAAAGAAAAATCTGGAAATGTACCACATATAAGCACTTCGTCAGGAACCTTTGCTTTCCTGACTTGAATAATGATCTCCGAGACAAACAAAGTCTGCAAAGAGTGAGTAGAAATTCTTCTCTCATAAGCACCGTCCGGGAGTTATCAGCTGAGGAAGTGGCAGCTAATCTGGATCCACAGGGGCTAAGTGATTAAAATGAAGTAAATGAATAGCAAAAGATTATGCCAAATATGGCAGATAATGATTGTGCCATGTCTGCCAGATATGGCACAATGTTGAAGAGAAGGAAGAAGTGTCTAAGCCACGAATACAAAGAAGTAAGGCCTTTAAAACCTGGTTTAAAACTCTTACAAGCAAGGAGCAGAGGATCGTCGATACAAGAATCGATAAATATCGGCTTCAGAATGAACTCATAGACGCTAAATTTCTGGACCCAAAATTCGGGTTGTATGAGTTCAAATGGGGAAGTGGTTTACGGGTTTATTTTTCTTATATCCAAGACAGTGGGGCAATCTGATGCTTTTGCTGCTTGGGGGAAACAAGAACTCCCAAAGTAC
>JBKJPL010000059.1:0-139320 GCA_046595005.1 Bacteriovoracaceae bacterium
ACCTGGAAGTCAAGCTCACTTGCGGCGAAGGTAGTGCCAGGGTCACTTGGTGTCAGAATAGCAAGATGCACCCTCTAATTTTAAAAAGCTCAACTTCGGTTGGGCTTTTTTTTTGTCTCTACGTCTATAATAAGAGAAATGATTTTAAGTACCTTCCACATGCGCTTATTGAAGCGCTTTTTCTTTTTGCTCGTATGTTATTCGCTCTTACGGATCGGATTCTATTTCTATCATATCAATGTGTATAAACAGCTCCACTCTGATGAGCTTCTCCAGAGTTTTCTTCTGGGGATTCGTTTTGATATCGCCGCTATTTGTCTGGTGAATATACCAATAGTTCTGCTGAGTGTTCTGCCTTGGAAAAATCGTTTTTTTCAGAACTTTGAACGATCACTTTATGTTCTTCTTAATTTTGTAGCGATTGTCGTTTCACTTGTTGATTATGAACTCTTCCTCTTTATCGGAAGAAGAATGGCGTATGATCTCTTTCTTCTCTCAGACGATATTCTTGATCAGCTTCCCCAGATGATCCTGAATTTCTGGTTTGTTCCTGTCGCAGGACTTGCACTTTGTTTTGCGATCTACTTATTTGATAAAAATCTTTTCCGTCTTTGGGATCGTCCTTTGAAAAAAGGAATTCATTTCGCGATGTCTTTTCTAGTCCTGAGTCTCACCTTTGTAGGTATACGTGGTGGACTTCAACACAAATCAATTAATGTTCAATCTGCATTCACGCAGGGGAAAAACGAGCTAGGTCACCTGGTTCTGAATACTCCTTATCACTTTCTTCGGACTCTCAAAAATAAAACCACGACTAAGCTCACTTACTTTAAAACAGATAAGGAGGCCGTCGAGATTATTCTCAAAAAGAGAGATTTTCGATTCTCCAAGACCGTTTCAGGTCAAAAAAATATTGTCCTCATCATCATGGAAAGTTTTTCACTCGAGTACATGGAGAAAGGATACATGCCTTTTCTCGACGAGCTGAAACAGAAATCTCTGAATCTTCCTTATCATCTCGCCAATGGAAGAAGATCGATCGATGCGCTTCCATCACTTCTATGTGGTCTTCCGGGGCTTATGGATGAACCGATCAGTAAGTCAGCGTTCCAGGGAAATAAGTTTGTCTGCATGCCTCAGCTTATGAAAAGTAATGGCTATACCAATGTTTTCTTCCACGGTGGTGCGAAGGGAACAATGGGATTTGAGTCATACTCGCTGGCGAATGGTTTTGATAAGTATTATTCAATAAACGATTACCCTCATGGAAAAGATTTTGACGGTCATTGGGGTATTTTTGATGGCCCCTTCTTTCAGTTCTTTAATAGTGAGCTGACTAGTACAAAAGAGCCTTTCTTAGGAGCGATATTCTCCCTAAGTTCGCATCAGCCATATTCAATACCCAGCGAATTGAAAGGCAAATTTCCGAAGGGCACACTTGAGATCCATGAGACGGTCGGTTACTCGGACGATAGTCTCAGGAAATTTTTTGAGAAAGCAAAAAACGAAAAGTGGTATCAGAACACCATCTTCATTATCACTGCCGATCACACGCAAAAACATGAAACAAAGAAATTTCAAAATCAGATCGGCAAGTACCGCGTACCTCTGATTATTTTTTCACCCGGTAATGATTGGGCAGAGATCAATACCCAGAAGGTGACACAACATTCGGATATTCCGAAAACGATTCTTGATATGGCCGGGATCGATGGGGGAGAAATGCCTGCGACTGGCGTCAGCATGCTCTCAGGCGATGTTGGTTATGCTCTGAACTATGCCGATGGTCAGGACTATCTTTTCATCGGAAAAGACGAAGTTCTCCGTTTAACGAAGAATGGAGACCAGGAAAGCTATATTTACGACTGGGAATCGGGAGAAAGAACAACTTCAGAGGACAATCAGGATCCCATTCTTCGGGCCTATCTGCAGTACTTTCAAAACGGCCTTATCAGTAACAATCTCTCGCTCTACCGCTAAGCCCAAATCATTGTCGACCCATTCCCTTCAGTTTAGACTAAATTGTTAGTTTTATTACCAAATTTGGCGGTTCATCATGCACGCTCTGGCCTCTCATATCGATACCAATTCGGGTGATTTTTTAAAGAACATCGAGTTTCACAAAGGTCTCGCGAGAGATCTCAGAACTAAAATAGAAACTGCCAAAGCAGGCGGCGGAGATGATGCCGTTAAAAAGCATCGTGCGAGAAAAAAACTTCTGCCACGTGAAAGGATTGAAAAGATTCTGGATCCTGGATCGCCATTTATTGAGTTGTCAGCACTCGCTGGTCTCGGAGTTTATGAAGAAGATGTTCCGAGTGCCGGAATGGTTACGGGGATTGGACTCGTTCATGGGATTGAATGTCTTTTTGTTGCGAACGATGCCACGGTTAAGGGTGGTACGTATTTTCCACTGACTGTAAAAAAACATCTGAGGGCCCAGGAAATAGCCCTCGAAAATAAACTGCCATGTATTTATCTCGTGGATTCGGGAGGAGCATTCCTTCCGAAGCAGGATGAAGTTTTTCCGGATAAAGAACACTTTGGAAGAATTTTCTATAATCAGGCGAATATGTCCGCGTTGGGAATTCCCCAAATCGCAGTCGTGTGTGGATCTTGTACTGCCGGCGGAGCATATGTTCCGGCGATGAGTGATGAGACAATCATCGTAAAAGGTAATGGGACAATTTTTCTTGGCGGACCACCGCTTGTGAAAGCTGCTACCGGGGAAGAAGTCAGTGCTGAAGATCTTGGTGGTGCTGAAGTTCATACTGCGAAGTCGGGAGTTGCCGATCATTTCGCTGAAAACGAAGAGGAAGCCCTGGAGACAGCAAGAAATGTCGTTGCTTCACTTAATTATAAATCGAAGCATCCGGGTAAGTTTATTCGTGAAGAAGTTAAGGCACCACTTTATCCAGCGGAAGAAATTTACGGAATCATTCCGTATGATACGCGTAAGCCATTTGATGTGAGAGAAATTATCGCCCGTCTCGTGGATGGGTCGGAATTTCATGAGTTCAAAGAAAAATATGGAACAACTCTTGTGTGTGGGTTTGCGAAGATCCATGGATACATGGTTGGAATTGTCGCAAATAACGGAATTCTTTTTTCGGAGTCATCGCTTAAAGGAGCACATTTCGTTGAGCTTTGCGGACAAAGAAAAATTCCACTCATCTTCCTTCAGAACATCACTGGATTCATGGTCGGGAAGCAATATGAGAATGAGGGGATCGCCAAGAACGGAGCAAAACTCGTAACGGCAGTTTCAACAGTTAAAGTTCCGAAGTTCACCATCATGATTGGTGGATCATTCGGTGCCGGCAATTACGGTATGTGCGGAAGAGCATTCGGTCCGAGATTTCTTTTCATGTGGCCCAACTCACGCATCTCAGTCATGGGTGGAGAACAAGCTGCAAATGTTCTTGCGACAGTAAAACAGGACGCAGGAAAAAAACAAATGAGTGAGAAAGAACTGGCAGATTTCAAACAGCCAATTCTTGATAAATATGAAAAAGAAGGATCGCCTTATTACTCATCGGCCCGCCTCTGGGATGATGGAGTCATTGATCCGCTTCAAACCAGAGATATCCTCGGACTCTGCCTCAGTGCCTCTCATAACGAAGAATTCCCCGACCCACGTTGGGGAGTGTTCAGGATGTAATGATGAAACATATTGAACTGGTTGATAGAAACGGTGTGAAGGAAGTCTGGTTGAATAGACCGGAAATTCATAATGCTTTCAATGCCGAGTTGATTGCAGATCTCATCAAGCTCTTTGAGAGCTTTAAGAATGATAAGCCTTTGAAGCTTGTGATCCTTTCCGGGAGAGGCGCATCCTTTTGCGCCGGAGCGGATCTCAACTGGATGAAGGCGATGAAAGATTATTCAAAGGAAGAGAACTTTCGCGATTCTAAAGAGCTCGCGAAGCTTTTCTCAACGATTAACGAATGCGAAGTCCCGGTGATCGGAAGAATTAATGGGCATGCACTCGGTGGTGGCGTGGGTCTCGTGAGTATATGTGATTACGCTGTCTCAGTTGTCGATGCCATGATGGGATTCACTGAAGTGAGACTGGGCCTCATTCCAGCCGTGATATCTCCTTATTGCATTTCTAAAATCGGAGAATCCAATGCACGTGCATGGATGCTTTCAGGCGAAAGATTTTCGGCGAACGAGGCCCAGAGAATGGGTCTTGTCCACGAAGTCGTGGGTGTCGGCGAGCTCGATGCGAGAATTCACGAACTCGAGAAAAGATTTCTGGCGGCTGGACCTGAAGCTGCCAGAGAAGCTAAGAAACTTGTGAGATCAGTCGTGAAGAATCTCAAAGGTTCCGAAGATATGACCTGTCAGATGATTTCTGAAAGAAGAATCAGTTCCGAAGGACAGGAAGGAATGAGAGCGCTGCTTGAAAAAGATAAACCAGCCTGGATGAAAAAATGAAAATAAAAAAAATCCTGGTCGCTAATCGCGGTGAAATTGCTCTAAGGGTTTTAAAGACTGCCCGGGAAATGGGAATTTCTGTCGTCACGGTTTTTGCCGAGGATGATAAAACTCTTCCGCATGCTTTGTACGCCGATGAATCCTATTCACTGGGGAGTGGAGCCTTAGCTGATACGTATCTGAATAAAGCGAAGCTGATTGAGATTGCGAATAAATCTGGAGCGGATGCAATCCACCCGGGATATGGATTTCTTTCTGAGAATGAAGAGTTCGCTCGTATGGTAGAAAAGAATGGAATCGTCTTCATTGGTCCGACTCCTGAATCAATCATCCTTATGGGTGATAAGATAGGATCAAAGAAAGCACTGGAGAAAATTAAAATCCCTCTCACACCAGGTTACCATGGTGATGATCAGAGTGATGAGAACCTCATGCAAGAGGCCAAGAAAATTGGTTATCCGGTTCTTATTAAAGCTTCCGCCGGTGGTGGCGGTAAAGGAATGAGAATTGTTCATCAGGATTCTGAGCTTCTTGAATCAATCAGAGGGGCTAAGTCTGAGGGGCTAAAGTCATTCTCGAGTGATAAAGTCCTGATCGAAAAATATGTTATTAATCCCCGTCACATTGAAGTTCAGTTGATGTCAGATACTCATGGCAATCATCTGCATTTTTTTGAGCGCGAATGTTCCATCCAGCGTCGCTATCAGAAAGTAGTTGAAGAAACTCCTGCTCCGAATATGAGTCAGGATCTTCGACTAAAAATCTGTGAGACTGCAGTTCAGATTGCAAAAGGCATCAACTATCGGGGTGCCGGGACTGTTGAATTCATCATGTCCCAGGACGGAAGTTATTACTTCATGGAGATGAACACGAGGCTTCAGGTAGAGCATCCGGTAACTGAGATGGTAACTGGTCATGATCTTGTGAGATATCAGATTATGGTCGCTCAGGGCGATAAGCTTCCGATGAAACAGGATGAGATCAAGCAAAAAGGTCATGCGATTGAATGCAGAATATATGCAGAAGATCCTGACAATAATTTCATGCCGACAATTGGCAGGATTGAACGTATTGGAATGCCTACTCTGAGAGATGTTCGCCTTGATTGCGGTTTCCTCGATGGAACTGAAGTCGGAGTGAACTATGATCCGATGCTTGCAAAATTAGTAGTGTGGGGTGAAGAAAGAAAGACCGCAATATCGAAAACCATTCAAAGCCTCGATGAAGTTCTTTTCCTCGGAGTGAAAACAAATCGAGATTACCTGAAGCGAATTCTTGCTCACAAGAATTTTATTGATGGTAAAACGCACACTCACTTTATTCCTGATCATAAAGCTGAACTTGAGCCGAAGAAAATCTCTGAAGATGAAATGGCAGCACTTATAGCAGCGTTTACATTAGGAGAAGGTTCTCAGGCGAAAAACATTGGGACAGAAAGCTTGAGAAATCCATGGACCGAATTAACCGGATTCAGGAACTAATATGGAAAAGAAATTTATTATCAATGGCGTAGAAGTATCTGTTCAGGATCTTAAAAAAGACCGCGATTCAGTAAACTTTACTCTGAATGGAAAGAAGTACTCATACAAAGTTGTCTTGAAAGATGGCGGCGAGCTCATTCTCGAAGGATCATCCCGCTTTAAGGCCCAGGTAGGGAAACCGAATCGCGATGGCGAATCTATTGTAATGGCACTCGGGCGAGAGGGAATCGTTTCTGCGGCAGGCAAAAAGATGAAGAAAGCTGTCGCCTCAGGAAGCCTTACATCACCGATGCCTGGAAAGATTTTCAAGATCGTTAAGGAAGTAGGATCAGATGTTGCTAAGGGTGAAACGATTCTGATTCTTGAAGCAATGAAAATGGAACACTCGATACGTGCAGACAAAGACGGCAAGGTTAAGAAAATCATGTTTAAAACCGGAGAACTCGTACAGGGTGGAGTCACTCTGGCAGAAGTAGAATAAATATGGGGATTCCACAGAAAGTCCGGGTTGTAGAAGTTGGTCCAAGAGACGGGCTTCAGAATGAAAAATCAGTTCTGGAGACTGAGGACAAATTTCAATATATTTCGCTCCTCAAAGATTCAGGCATTCAGACAATTGAAGTAACCAGTTTTGTGAAGCCACCAGCGATTCCGCAAATGCGGGATGCTAATGAACTCTTCACTCTTGTACGAGATCGAATAGGACTGGATAAGGGAGTGAACTTCCCATGTCTTGTTCCTAATATGTACGGGTATGAGAAAGCACGGGATCTTGGTGCGAAAGAAATTGCTCTCTTCAGTGCAACCTCTGATTCATTCGCAAAGAAGAACGTGAATGCCACCGTGGATGAAACTTTCGAGCGCATGCAGGAAGTCGCCCAGGAAGCTAAAAAAGATAATATCCGGATGCGTGGATATATTTCTACTGCCTTCGGTTGTCCTTATGAAGGAAAGATTGAAGTTTCGAAACTTATTAAAGTTGCTGAAAGATTCCTGGCACTAGGTGTTTATGAAGTTTCTGTCGGAGATACGATCGGAGTGGCCGTACCAACACAGGTCCGGAGTTACTTAAAAGACTTTCTCAAATCAATTCCGCTTTCAAAGACTGCGATGCACTTTCACGATACTCGAGGCATGGCACTTTCAAATATCATCATGTCACTCGAAGAAGGGATATCGGTATTTGATTCCTCATCAGGTGGACTTGGGGGCTGTCCCTATGCCAAAGGGGCAACCGGAAATGTCGCTACTGAGGATGTATGGTATCTTCTTCAGTCCTATGGAATTGAAACGGGAATAGATCTCAAGAAACTTGCAGAAGCATCAGCATTCATTCTCGGAAAAGTTCAAAGAAGTACTGAATCCAAATTTCTCAAGGCTTATCAGAGTACAGGAAAGATATGAGCTACTATCTCAAATATTTTGATGACCTTTTCGTTGAACAAAAGAATCATTCACTTTGGATAACTCTTAATCGTCCGGAATCGAGTAACGCTTATTCGACAGGAATGGTTAACGCTCTGGTTGAAGTGATAAAACATGCAGATGTGGATAATTCGATCAGGGTTATAGTGATCACTGGTGCCGGGAAAAACTTCTGCGCTGGCGGCGACATTAAGGCCATGCGGGGAAAAACCGGAATGTTTGCCGGAGAATCGAACGAGCTTCGTCAAACTTACCAGGCCGGCATTCAACAGATTCCGCTAACTATCTCTCAGATCAAAACTCCAATTATTGCCATGGTGAACGGAGCTGCAGTCGGTGCGGGATGTGACCTCGCAGCTATGTGTGATCTCAGGATAGCTTCTGAGTCAGCAGTCTTCGCTGAAACTTTTGCTAGAGTCGGATTAGTTCCCGGAGATGGGGGAGCTTTTTTTCTAACGAGACTGGTTGGCTATGCAAAAGCGATGGAAATGTTTCTGACTTGCAGAAATTATTATGCTGCTGAGGCTTTGAAAATGGGACTGGTTAATGAAGTGGTCCTACCAGATCAACTAATGAAGAGAACATCTGAAGTAGTTGAAGAAATAATTAATCTTCCTCCGATTGCCGTGCAAATGACTAAAAAAGCTGTCATTCATGCTCATCAAAATGATCTTATATCTCATCTCGAACTCATGGCCGCGTATCAAGGCATCACTCAAAGATCATCGGACCACTTCAAAGCACTTGATGGAATGATTGAGAAGAAGAAGCAGACTTTCGATCACACATAAATATTTTTTGACATCTCGCAATCCGGCACCAAGAATGAAGATATGAAACATATTTCTTTTCTTGTTTTTGCCGCTCTTTTCTCAAGTTGTACGACGATCCACTTCCGCTCAAACAATAGCGTTCCGGTTTCTTTCAGTGGAAATTCTGAACATCGCAAAGAAGTTTCGATCGAAGGAAAAAGAGATTTCTGGTTCTGGGGAATCGAACCTGATCACCAGGAAGTATTCATTGATGAAGAAGTTAGAAAGGCTGGATTCGATGGTCTTTCCAAAGTCGTCGTTTATGAACAGAAGAGCCCTCAAGAAACACTGATCTCATTCATCACATTCGGGTTCTATCTTCCAAGAAGCTACACCATCACTGGTTACACTTCAGGTAATACCATTCCGGAAGATCTCGAAGATTCTGCTCCACCAACACAAAAACCGTAATTAGTTACCGCCAGGAAGGTGTCTTCCACGGATGGATCATGGGCCATGGATGGCCCGTTTTCCGTTCTACGGCTCAATCTTTTGGAAAATTTCCACGTCGCTACGCTAATCTTCCGCCTGCGACGTACTTAAACGTACGTCTCGGCAGAAGACAGCTAAGCTTCTTGAAATTTCCTCAAAATATTGAGCCTGAACATTTACGGTGGGAATTAGTTACGGAGTTCGGAGATGAGTTTATTTGCCCGGCGGTTCCAGAAGAAGCGAGTGATGAGTGTGAACCAGACGAAGAATAGAACGAATGAAAGAAAGAGAGTTTGAAATAAACCAGAAGCAGTAAACATATTGTTGATTACGGCGAAAGCAGTGAACATGAGAGTTCCGAGACCCGAGAAACAGGCGGTCATCGTGAGAATCAGTTTCAAGGTCATTGGTTGATTCTTTTCGGGACGAAGGAAAGAGAAGGGCCACCAGATAAAGTCTTTGTCGCTGATCCAGTTGTGAAAGTCAGTGATCAAGTCGAGAAGTTTCATTTGAGTGTATCCATGAGGCCACCGAAGAAGTTTTTCTTAAAGTCTTTCACTTCGTCTTCGGACATGTCACCAAAATTCGTACGGTCGACTTCGCGATAATGATCCGTGAGTTCGATCATGAATCTGGACTTGAATCTTGGATTCATCTTGCCGTAGATTTTTCTTTCCTTGGCATAAGTCATGATGAGTCTCTTACGGGCCCTGGTAATACCGACATAGCAAAGTCTGCGCTCTTCATTAATATCGGAATTATCTACAATAGTTTTCTTGTGAGGGAGGAGTTCTTCTTCCATGCCCACAAAGAAGACATTATCAAACTCCAGGCCTTTTGAACCATGGAGGGTCATTAATGTGACTTCATTCTTTTTAAAGCCATCACCCGGCGCCTGATTGTCCTGCGAATCTGCGAGGAGAAGTCTCTCCACAAAGTTTTTTAGTGTTGCTTCTTCACCATACCTGTCCTGAAAGCGATCTGCTGCAAGCAGGAAGTTCTTTACATCATTTTTCTTTCTTTCAGAAAGCTTCGCCTGATCGTAACTCTTATCAATGAAGTCATAATAATTCAGATCTTCAACCAGATCTGTTATCGCATGAAGGAGTGGCTTTTCATGAAACACTCGCTGATATTTTCGGATGATATCAACAAAGTTCTTAATACCTTCATGTTCCTCTTCTTCAGAAATAATCTGAAAAAGTGGGCGTTTCTGCTCAGCTGACTTGTCAAGGTTCTTGTTAAGAGTCACATTCCCTACGCCACGATTGGGAACGTTCAGGACTCTTCGGAGTGCAAGTTCATCTCTCGAGTTCTGGATGATAGTGAGAAACGCAATGAGATCTTTAATCTCTTTTTTTTCGTAGAATTTCTGGCCGCCAATGATCGTATATGGGACTTGAGCAATTCTCAATTGATCTTCAATTGGCGGAACCTGTGTATTCGACCGATAGAGGATAGCAATCTCTGAAAGCATAACCTCATGTGACTGGAGCCTGATGATTTCTTCAACCACTACAGCAGCTTCATGATCAGATTCAGCAGTAGCCCAGAGAAGGGGTTGAGCTCCCTCCATCTGGGAAGTACGCATGGTTTTATCTTTGCGGTTCTTATTTTCCTGAATCACTTTGTTGGCGAGATCAAGAATAGGAAATGTTGAACGATAGTTCTCTTCGAGCTTTATAACCTTGGTATCTTTGTATTGTTTTTCAAAGTTCAGGATATTGGAAATATCTGCCCCACGGAAACCGTAAATTGCCTGATCATCATCTCCTACAACACAGATATTTTGATGAGTCGAAGTCAGGGCCTGAATGAGACCGAACTGAAGTGTGTTCGTATCCTGGTACTCATCGACCATAATGTACTTGAAGCGTTCTGAATACTTCTTCGCGACATCAGGGAATCTGAGAAAAAGTTTTACAACGAGAAAGAGAATATCATCGAAGTCGAGAGCATTATAGAACTGGAGCTTATCCTGGTAATAGTTATAAACATACTCGGTAGCACCATCATAATTATTTTCCGGATCGTAAAACTTCGAGCGCGGAAATGCTTCGTTCGAGATGCCATTATTTTTCAGAAGACTGATCTTCGACATCACAATCCCGCGATCATATTGCTTGTCTGAGCGATAACTCTTCAGGGCCTCACGAACAATACTCATCTGATCGGCCTGATCATAGATCGAGAAGAGATTATTATATCCAAGGTGATGAATATCTTCGCGGAGAATGCGTATTCCGAGTGAGTGAAATGTCGAAAGTGTCACACCTTTACGCATACGTGATTCGACCAGATGAGAAACTCTTTCCTTCATCTCCGAAGCCGCTTTATTGGTAAAACTCACCGCAAGAATCTGTTTTCCAGGAATGCGAAGATTGACCAGCATATGTGCGATTCGGTAGGTGACTGTACGGGTTTTCCCCGAGCCGGCTCCGGCAAGGATCAATACAGGACCGTTTACGGTCTCAGCAGCTTCGCGTTGTTCGGGATTAAGGCCCGCGAGGGAAATGGTCATGAGGTACGCAGAATAAAAAACCCCAGTGAGAGTGTCAAAATCAAAAGACAAAAAACACCTTACTTTGTATATTCGTCTAAATATGAAATACCTAATTACCTCCGCTCTCCCGTACGCAAATGGACCCCTCCACTTCGGTCATATCGCTGGGGTTTATCTCCCGGCAGATATCTTTACAAGGCATAAGAAGCTCCAGGGAGCGAAAGCGATCCATATCAGTGGCTCTGACGAGCATGGCGTAGCGATTATGCAGAACGCTCAGAAGGCTAAAAAAAGCTATCAGGAATATGTAAACGAATGGCATAAAACCCACAAAGATCTCTTTGACAAATACGATATCCATTTTGATTTCTTCGGTCAGACTTCGGCGGCATATCACAAAGAAGAAACTCTCAAGTGGTTCAATGATCTTCTTGGCAAAGGACTCATCGAAAAGCGCGCTGAAAAGCAGCTTCAATGCCAGGATTGTAAGAATATGCTTCCCGATCGTTTCGTCGAAGGGGAGTGCTACGTTTGTAAATATGCCGAGGCCCGCGGTGACGAATGTCCTAATTGTGGAACCTGGATTGATCCTCTGAAGCTCATCAATCCTGTTTGTAAATTCTGTGGATCAAAGCATGTCATGGCAGTTGATTCGTATCAGTGGTACCTCATGCTTTCAAAGATGCATGAGAAATTCCAGAAGTGGTTTGAAACAAGAAAAACAGTCTGGAGAAAAAACGTCGTTCCATTTGTGGAATCTCTCACCAAAGATAATCTCGTTGATCGTGCGATCACACGTGATCTGGATTGGGGGATTGATGTTCCTTTGGCGGAAGCGAAAGGGAAGAAGATCTACGTCTGGTTTGATGCACCGATTGGTTATGTTTCCAACACCAAAAAGTTTCTTGAAGGTAAGGGCGAAGATTACATCAAGGACTGGTGGGGTTCAAAAGATACGACCATCGTAAATTTCATCGGAAAAGATAATATTATTTTCCACGCAATCATCTTTCCGGTTATGTGTCTTGGCACTGGTTTTGTAAATCCAGTTTCTGAGCTTCCGGCCAATCAGTATGTGAATCTTGAAGGGAAGCAATTCTCGAAATCAAAAGGCTGGTATGTCGATTCGGAAGAAGCGATCAATACTTTCGGATCTGATGCGATGAGATTCTATCTGACCTCACTTATTCCAGAGACATCTGATTCAAGCTTTACCTGGAAAGGGCTAGAGCTCAAAATCAATTCAGAGCTTGCAAATAATATTGGAAACTTTATTAATCGTGCGATGAAGTTCTCTGCATCTAAGTTTCCTGAAGGCATCAGCAAAGATAAGTTTCAACCATTCTTTGATAATCACTTGAAAGATGTTGAAACCTTCATAAAGGAATACCACGAGCTTCTTGATTCCTATCAGATCAAGCGCGGTCAGGAACACTTGATGGCCCTTGGATCAAAAGTTAACTTATTCATCACGGAAAGAGCTCCATGGACAGAATTCAAAGCGGATCCTGAAAAAGCTAAAGAAACAATTGCGACCTCTGCTGCTTACGTTCTTGTGATCGGAACTTTCTTTTCTCCCTATCTTCCACAGTTGTCGAAATCGATTCTCTCTTATTTTGGCCTTACTTCTGATAGTGATGTCGTGAAGAAAATTTATCAGGGCGATCTGACTGCTTTGAGAGGTTTTTTTGCCAATGATTTCAAGCTTCAGGTTGACCCACAGGGATTAGTACCAAAGATTGATCCATTAGTGATTGAGGAATTGGATAAGAAGCTTAAAGAAAAAGCATCAGTGTAGGAAGTATTTCTTCATGATGGGATACTTCCACAATGGCTGATTGATTTTTTTCATTCCGCCATGGGCGTGAGTTCCTTCGAAAACCGGAGTTTTGATATTTCCTTCAGTGATCGCAACAGTTTCGGCCCGGCGAAGATAATTCAGAACGCCTCTGGAAAATATATTCACCACATAGTTAGGAGCAATGGCATGGAAGAATCTGGCGACGTATGCCGAGTAACCAACCATTGACTGACTTTTTGGACGCTCAATAACTCTTTTCACTTTTCGAGCAACTTTGAATGGATCAAAAACCGGGGGCATTGGTTTTAATTTCTTTCCAAGAAAATTAGCGGCATGACTGAATTCCGGAGTATCAATGAAAGCAGGGCTCACGTCACAAACATGAATTCCACGATCCTTTACCAGTTCGCCTCTCAGTGCTCCTGAAAAACCGCGAATGCCGAATTTACTGGCACTGTATCCGACAGCAAATGGGTCGGGCACATAACCACCAAGGGAAATCATATTGATAATCATTCCTTTTTTATTTTCTTTGAAGTGGGGTAGGACTGCATAGGCCCCGTAGAGATAAGCAATGAGATCCGTCTTAATTACGTTTTCATGTATTTCCAGTGGAACTTCATCAAACTTACCAACAGCGCCCACACCGGCATTGTTAATCCAGACATCAACTCCACCATAGAAAGCGATGGCTTCATTCACCAGATTTTCAACATGAGGATAGAGCGTCACATCTGCTCTGACGGCGATGGCATTGGATCCCATGCTTTCGCATTCGCTGGCGAGTTCCTGAAGGAGTTCTTCACGTCGTGCGGCCAGAACCAGATTTACTTTTTCTTTTGCAAGCGTTAGAGCGATGGCCTTTCCAATTCCGCTGGAAGCACCGGTGATGACAATTGTTTTTCCTTCAAGCTTTCTTTTCATAAAAAATCTCCTCCTATCAGGCTAGGGAAGAGAGTGCGGTCAATCAAATGAGTTTCAGCTGAAGAAAAAAGGAAGTAGATCAGTCGTTGTTATAACGCGAATCGAGTTTGATTTCAGGTTTAGATTTAGAATCAAAATTATCATTCACTGGATGATCCCAAGTCTGGAGAATCTTGCCATTAGAAGAATCAACTATAGCGCGAAAGCTTGATCTGTATCCTTTCACGTGCTCGAGTTTCACAATAAGTGAGTCAACTTTTATCGGAGCTTTTCCCACCTTCCAGTCGAAGGAATCAACTTTTTCAATTTCGGCTTTTTTAAGATTTCCCCCACCTTGAAGGAGGAGATTTTTTTCCAGAGACGTTTTCCAGGCAGGCTGAGATAGTCCCCACTTCGTATGATTTGATACTGACTCCATGGTCACTTGCGGCACGCTGGCCGGGCCTCGAAAACCTGGTTTAATGATCTTTTGAGCAGGGGTCTTTATTTCAGGCAATGATTTTTCTTCTTTGCCGTCGATATACCAGAAGCACATCAGAGCGATGGATAAGGAAAGCAGAATTTTATATGGGGTTTTCTGCTCGTTAGTCATTAACATCAAACTCGAAATTAATGACCTTGTAAGGCTTGTGACCGTTCAGCTCATAGTCGAGGTAATCATCGTTGGCGTTTGCTGTATCAGTATAACAATCGGAACAGTTACTGAAGCGGGCACGCATACGACATCTGAATTTAGTTCCTGGAGGTACCCATTTACTCACTTCGAGAAGTAAGAGGTTACCAACGTTGAATTTCTGGGCTTCAGAAGGAAGTACTGTTGTCTGATAGAAATTCTTTCTTGGCTCAATCAGAGAGAAGAACGCATCGTTTGCTCCCGGAAGGAATCTCGCCATACATTCGTGGGGATTGAAACTGAAATCTTTGTCTGTCACACCACTTGTTGAATAACCGAGGCAGTCTTTATCCTGGAGAGAAAGACCATTCTTCTTACGGAATTCATTCTGAGAAACCCAGCGAGTACTATCGCCTTCATCAAGCTGGACCAAACATACAGGTGCAGCTGCCTGAGATGGGAATACCTTCTGCGCTTCTGTACATGCAGCAGCTGTAGGACATCTCTTATAGAGTCGATCGTAATCTTTATCTGGATAAGGAGTGCCGACAGAGTTCACACACGAGAGACCAGCCTCTGCGCCTTGATCAGCAGTAGTCACTGCATCTAATACGCAAGGTTTAAAGTTCCCGGTTGCAGTATCGGTTATGTGAACATGATCCCAGTCACTGGCGAGAAGTTGAATTCCTGCCATCGGTGTATTTGAACCATTATAGAGATTCGGGATCACTCCAACAATTTCACCTGGGGAAATACGAATATTAGCGTTGTTATAGTCGGTGCTCGCAACATTCGGAGAAAGAGGAACTGCAAGACCCTTGAAGAGAAGGATGCTCAGAATATCATTCACATCTTTCTTCGTATCGATCAGATAAAAGTTCACGGCAGTAGGAGATGCAGAACTTGCTGTATTAAGAAGTTGTTTTGAAACCAGAACAGACTTTCTGCGATTATCTTCTGATACTGGAATGAGGGTCTGATTCGCAATCGTACCAACTGCATTCCTATAAACTTGACTACGATCTTTGGTACTGTTTCCGTTATTGTTGTAAGTCTTAAAGAGAAGCAGTCCATAGTCGTCGAGAAGTTTTTCAGATTCTGTGCGGCTAAAGGCCGGGCAAACACTCGGAGTGATGTATTTGTTAATATTCTTCCCGAAGATCTGGAAGAAGCGACGAAAGTTAGGCTGATTTACTACATGGGCCCAAAGGTAAGAGTTAGTTGAATCGAGGTTATTAAAGAAGAGTGTAGAGAAATGAGGACTTGAGATTTCATCCACACCTTTCGCATTCAGATCACCGAGCTCAGCGAGAGTTTCAGCAATCAGAAGCATGACATATGATGTTGCCTTATCGTGGCCTTCATCTGCTTCAGTACTCAGTCCACATTCTGTTTTAAAGGATTCAGTGAGAGCAGTTAGATAGTGGCTGACGATCATACCAGCGTAATGTTCATCTTCTACCGGTTTATCAGGATTGTTTGGGTTGTAGAGAACATATGTTGGATAAGCGAGGCGGCCTTCAGAAGTTGTATCGAGAGCGGGAATATGGGCAGGATCACGTTCTGAAAGTGGACGTGAAGCATTTGACGTTTTTCCGAGTGCCCATTCACCAAAATGAGATCTCTTGGTCATGATAAAGCTGAAATAATCGGCAAGCCCTTCATTGATTGAAAAAGCTTCATCGTATCCGAATTTTCCGAGCGACGAGCGGAACGGGTGAGAAGTGGTAGCTGTTCCATTACGATAGTTCAACATGATCGAGACAACGGCATGCATGAATTCGTGATAGATAACAGAAGGGTCCTGAACAATATAAGTATTATCAAATTTAGCAAAAGCACCAAAACACAAAGATGTGTCTGCTGGTCTGAAAGCAGCATTACTTTCAAGATCACAGAAAGAATAAGAGGTGAGATATGAATTTCTGAGCTCGCGTGAATTGGTACTTGTGATTCCCTTGAACCAGAAGTGACCTGAGTTTCTCAGATAGTTTGGAATTGATTTCGGGATATTCGTCGAAAGAGACATGACCTTGTTATAAGCATATTTAATTTTATCAAGATAGACCTGTTTTGCGAGTTGAAGATGATAGAGAGTGTTGGTGTTATAGAATTCTTCCGTGCCCGGGGTGAAAACATACATCCGATCAGTGTTTCTCGATGTTGGTTGAGTATCAGTTTCCTGACCTAAAGAACGAATACAATCATTTAATTGCTCGTTAAATAGTGAAGATGAAAAAAGTAGATCAACAGTGCAATTACCAGTGAGAGTAGTGTTCTCGGTGATGATTTCAGGCTTACCCGAAACTGATTTGGAAATAGGGTATGTACCAGGAGTGGCGCGGCCTCCAGTCAGAATATGCGGGCTTTCCTTGAATACATACGCAGCACCATCAAGACGTCCGTCTGAATTTGAGACGAGATTACTGCGACCAGTGGATGCGATTTCTGTGGGATTACAGGAAGCGAAAATAGCAATAGAAGCGATTAGAAGAATCGTCCTTAAAAGAGTGTAGCCTGGTTTAATCATCCGATGACTTACCATATGGAACCTTGTCGGTTGAAATCAGCTTGATCTCAACCGATTAAAAAACTCGGGGACTATTGACCAAAGATCTGACCTACGGCTTGAAGGGAATTAGCTCCCATCAGTGATCCGCCTTCTGGTGTATTTCTGTCACTGTTATCCATGCATCTCAAGGCCATCTCCGCTGTATCTGCTGAGGGAGCACGATCTTGAGAGCTACCGGCACCTGCAACATTACTAGTCCCACCTGAAGGGCGGCCGTTCGCAATAATATAGTTAATCTGGAGATTACAGTTTCGTGGTCCGCCTGATTGAGTGCCACCACTTGCCGTTGAGGTTGATGCTGCGGCTTCGCAATTCGGACGACCACGCTCATTGAGTTCAGCACAATAAGTTTTTATTCGATCTTCAACTGCTGTTGGATTAGCACCTGCTGTTCCACTTGGGAATCTTCGGCAATACTCTTGCGCTAGCAGCTCTGGATTTCCATTTTGTTCAGTAGATCTGGTTTCGGCCTGAACACCCGCACATTCTCTGCTGAATTCCTGAACCAAATCTCTTTGTCCTGCTGCATTTCCAGCTGAAACAACATCCATGATGTTACCATTACAGGCAGCTCCAGGATTTGTACTCAGCATACTGAAGCGATTACAGAACTCCTGGCGTTTTTCACCAAGCTCATTCATCTTCTTCTGCTGCTCGGCCAACTGCTGCTGTCTCTGCTGTTCAGCTTGTCTGACGTAATCGTCATGTTTTGCGATACAGGTATTAGAAATCTCTTCAGCTTTTCTCTGAGCTGCCTGATAGTTCTTGTCTGTCTGGTCTACGTGCAGGGCGAGGAGGCCTCCGCGGCCGCCGTTACCCATGATTTCTTGCTGCTGCTTCTGAACTTCGTTCTTCAGAAGAGCGATGTTCTTTTTGAACATCTCAACATATTTGTCAGGATCTTCAAGAAGGAGAGCTCCATCCGGTGAATCCTGAGTCGCTTCACGGAATTTACCAAGGAACTTGTCACCTTTTACATCACGCTCAATACCCGCAGGTGAAGAGAAGCCAGCTCCGAAGAGTCCTCTCATCATTTCGCCTTCTCTCATATATTTTGCGAGAGCAGTATCGAAGATACGAACGATGTCGTTTTTGTTCTTATTAACAAGGGCCTTGTAGTTTGTTACACGAGCAGTTCTTTCAGTCTTGATCTGATTGATGAAGTTCTGCGACTGAGTCGTACAGCTCTTCATGTTAGTTGCACACGAGAAGGCGGCATTAGCGCAAAAGCCTGCTTGCGATGTATTGAAGCGCTCTCTGTTACATGAACCAGCAACCTGGTTGCTGGCCTCGCTGGAGTTTTCGCATTCAATGAGTTTTCTTCTGATCTCGCTGCGGATATTGTTTTCCTGAGCAGTAGCGAGGGTACGGTATTGCTGATTGAGTTCACGCAGTTTCTGGATTGCACCTGAACCAGTCATTGCTGAGCCGAGCTTGTTTGTGCTGAACTGAGCATCACAGGTTTGAACCACATCATTGAAATAAGAAGATGGTGCATTTGAAGAAGGATTGACGTTAGTAGTCTGGGCCTTACCGCTATTATCCAGAACTGTCTTCTGATACGATCCCTGCATTTTCAGCATGTATCTTGAACCAGATGACTGCTCGAGTTTTCTCAGCTGGTCGATCTTATATTCAGGAGTAGTACCTCTGTTGGTCATGATGTCTTCGATACGTTCGCGGATTGCATTGAATGCGTTTTTGTTCGCAAACTTCGAAGCATCAGGGTCAACGATATTCTTTTTAATTCTATCCCAGAAGCCAGCACCACCGAATGAACGCTGAAGGCATCCATTTCTGATTTGGTTCTGGAGAAGACCGACTTCACTTTCAAAGTTATTTGCATTGAGGTTATTTGCAAGGCGAAGAGCACTCTGCGGATTTACACCAGCTGCAGAAAGTTCACTTTCAAGGGTTGATTTATCAGATGCGATTTTTTCAAACTGCTTAGAGTAGTTAAGCTGAGCATCTGCAAAGAAGTCACCTTTCAGGAGCGAGTTGAGTCCATTCGCTGAACTTACGCTTCCCTGCACTCCGGCTGCAAATTCTCCGAAACCTCTGGCATCACTGCTGATCGCTGTGAAATTAAGTTTAAACTGTTGGGCGGCACTGTCGGCCATCTTGTTGATGTCTGCTATCACCGAAGCATGGGCGCCGATGTATGATTCACCAGAAAATTTACCAGTCTTACCAGCAAACTCATCTTTCATCTTCTTGTTGATCTGGTTCAGACCGCCTGGGCGACCATTAGCGATGGTATTAAGTGAGTCACCCGCATACATAGATTTACAGGCAGGGTTATCAAAGCGCTTACCAAAATCGAAGAGGTCAGGGCGTCTTGTGCGGACTTCATCCGCAAGTTCCGAGCTTCCACCATCAAGAACCGCTGTTGATTCTTCAATAGCGTTCAGGTCTACTTTCGAAGCTTCACGGAACTGGTTATTAAGTGCTTCAAGATTTGTTGTGAGTTTATCCAGTTCATTAATTCTGTAGGCAAAGAATCCGCTCAGAGTCTGAAGAGCGTTTTTCATACAACCAACACCGAAGCCTTGTCCTTCAGCATTGCTGGTTGAACGATAGTTCTCATAAGTTTTGGCAACATCACCGTAGGTTTTGTACATTGAGAACATCTCACCAAGCTGGGCTTGTGGAGCGGCACCACGATCATTGGTCACACCAATACGACACACTTCAGCTCGTGATTCTGTAAGTGTTGTTGGAAGTGTAGGGCAGGTGAGAGAAGCAGGGTTAATTCCATTCTGGGCCATGTACTCCATGAGACCAGGAACTCTTGCGAGTGAATCAGTGTTGAAATATTTATCGCGCCCGGGAGCAGTCAACTGCGAAACCATCTGCTGGTTTGCGATTGCATTTCTTTGAGCTATCACGTTTTGCTGACTTGCCTGCATAATCTGTCCGGCCATTTGGATGGCCTGAAGAGGATTGGCGTGCGCGAATGGAGACACAATCATCTGTGTTGCCATCACGAACGTGATCAGTGGTGAAATTTTCAATCGTTTCATAAGAACCCTTTGCAGCTTATCTGCTTGTTTTTTCGGCAGATTTAATGAAAAAAATTAGCTTCAGGCTTGTTGTACAGATTTGCTCAGGTTTCATTTTAATCCACATAGCAACATTGAAGCTCTTTCTTTTGAAGCACTTGGCTTTTTCGTAAAAAGAAGTGAAACTAAGTTAGTGTAATCTCAACAAAGTTTGACTGGTAGAGGCCGATGTTCAAGAAACTCATGGCGATGATGAAATCGCCAAAAAATCATGGCGGTCAGAGTCCAAAATTGGGCGACCACCGCTGGGTGAAAAGTTATGATGTCATTCTCTCCAACATGGAAGGATCTCCTGCCTATCCGCTATCTCACCAGCTTACGATTGGTTGTGAGATAGGAAATATCATCATCAAAGATCCATCAGTCAGTCCAAGACACGCGACTGTTCTTTTGCAGGAAGAAGTCATTTCAATTATTGATCACGGAAGTGTGTCGGGCACATTTGTGAATGGTACTAAAATTCCGCCAGGAAAATTTATCATCCTAGAAGATACCGATAAAGTTATGGTGGGTGATCTGGAAGTAAAACTCTCTGTAAAAACCAGCGTGGTTGATAACACCGGATTTGTTCCCCCTGGTCACGATCATCTCGATGATGATGAAGTCGAAGAAGAAGTTGAAGAAATCGATATCGAAGAAGATGCAGAAGAAGATGCAGAAGAAGATGAGGAAGAAGAGGAAGATGAACCTGAAAAGACGGTTACTAAAAGTAAGGTTTATATGGGTAAATCCCAATCGAAGCCATTGCCCTTAGGACAGAAGTCGAAAAAGAAGAGTAAAATTTCTTTTTCTCTACCGTCCTATGATGCCACCAATAGTATTGTCCGGGTTATGGCATTATCTGCTGATTTGCTTTTATCTTTTATCATCATGACAGTGTTTCTCCCTTTTGATGATTTCAGAAACTTTCTTTACTCTTTGCCGGCCCTGCTGGCAGAAACGCTCGACTTCCAATGGGAAAATATCTGGCTTATTGCAACCGAAGAGGCTGGAGCGGCGACAGATATTGCAAAAGAACTTTATGTAATGGCGAACGAACTCGTTCCAGTTTATCCGCTGATTATTATATTTTTCCTTGTGAGATTAGTAAGTACGGTTATTTTTGGAGTGAGTATTTCTGAATTCTTTTACGGAGTCAGAGCTAACTTCAATGGCATCTGGGCCCGGATCGGTGGAGTATTCAGAGTAGTGATCGGGATGATTACCTGGCCATTTCTTATCTTTGATTTGCCGGCCGTTGTATCCAAACGAACTTTTAAAGAATTTATAACTCTGACAAATACTTTTGTCGGATCTCGAGTTTCTCTTTTCTTCGGGATAATTCTCTATTTTCCGCTCCTGCTTGTTCTTCTCCTGGTATCTCCAATGTTTGTGGGATTGGAGCTGATTGAACCCATACCATTCAATTCAAATATCTCTCAGAGAGTAAAACCTAAAGCTCAGCCAGTTGAAGGTGAAGCACAGGTGGTTCAGAACGTAACTGAAGGTAGTCGGTATTTAGGTCTGACTTTAAATTACGATCCTCAGCAAATTTCAGTTATCCCTTCTTTCCGCTTCAAAGGTGACAGATCAAAACTCAATATGAATGCCGCTGTCGAGTTTTTTCATAGGGAAGGTGAGCGGAGTGTATCGTTGGAACTTTTTAAGACCTTTAATATGAAAGAGCTCATGACAATTGGTCTCAAGGGAAATTTTCTTCTGCATGAAAAATACCAGAGCATTTATAACTATGCTTTCTCAACACAAAATACGAATCGATTTTTCAAGCTACCAAATAATGTTCGACAGGAAGAAATGTACGGTAAACAGGTTGTAGAATTTACTAAGATGGCATTTGATCTTAGCATCGATACTCTTCCCGATTTCATGATGGCAACAACGCCATTCATAAAGAGTGTTGTGGACTACCGAACAACTCTTCTTGGTCTGTTCGAATATAAAGATTTTTCTGAGGTTTCTGTTATTAAGTTGGGCAAAATTCTTTGCCTCCGCCTTACATATGATACTCAGAAACCCTTTGACCTGATCATGCCTCTCATCAGAGGTGAAGGCCGAATTTTCAAAGTTACCTATGACAGGAAAACGGAAATTGGTCCTTTCCGCAATAAGCTCTACAAGTTTACATTCAATGAACTGAACTGGGGTATTCCCGAAGAAAGAGACGGGATAGAAACATTTAAAGCTTTTGAAGTCATTGATGTCTTTACCAGTGATCTTGAAAAATCTGTGATTACAGCACAGAAAGCTCAGGCCCTTTATGGATATTACTTCGAAAAATCAGCTGAAGTGATGAAGGCTGGAAATCTTGCCGAATATGAATTATGGAAAATAGCAGTTCAGAATATGTCGACGATGATACCTCATCTTCGCGCACAGATAACAACGGAGACTGTTCCAGCTGAGACAGATGAAGATATTAAAGCAAAGCTTAGAAGTAACTTTTCTGATCTTTTCAATGCACTGGAAAACAAGAACAAATCTTTCTTTGGCATCGAAGAAGTGCCGACTGTTTAAGGAGATCTCTTGACTTGGTTTGAAGCAATTATTTATGGACTCATTCAGGGGCTCTCAGAGTTTCTTCCTGTAAGTTCCAGTGGCCACCTGGCCCTTCTTCCATATGTCATGAGCATAAAAGATCCAGGCGTCGTATTTGATCTTGTCATGCATTTAGGAACCGCTCTCGCGGTCATCATCTACTTCCGTCATGACATTATCAGATATGCCCGTACACTCACTCCTTCTCTTATCAATCTGAAGGTGGGTGGAGAGGCGAGATGGTTCACACGCAATTTTATCTTCTCCACTTTTGTCAGTATCTTCTTCATTGTCCTGCTACTTGGTCCTTCTAAACTTGCACGCAATCCGTGGTTAATTGTTTTCAACCTGTCATTCTTTGGACTTTTACTTTGGTTAGCTGACAGGAAAAGCCGAAAAAGCGGACCGCACCTCGAATCACCCATGGAGAATGGGATGCAGTGGAAGATGGCAGCACTGATCGGAGCTGCGCAGGCGATTGCTATTTTTCCAGGTGTTTCACGATCAGGAATCACTCTCTCTGTGGCGCTTTTTTTAGGAATGAAAAGAAAGGATGCGGGACATTTCTCGTTTCTACTTTCACTCCCGATCATTCTCGCCGGTATTTTCAAGGAAATCCCTGACCTGATCAAAGAGGGAAACTCGGATAGCTTTATTGTTATTCTGGCTGGAGTCGTGACATCTTTTATTGTGGGATGGATTACCATTCATTTCTTTATGAAACTCATTGGGAAGATAGAGCTGAAGTATTTTACATTTTACCGCTGGGTGATCGCAGGATTGATGGCATGGAGCCTACAAAGTTAATTTCCCATGCCTTCAGGAACGCAGTAAACGTGATTATTCCATTTGATGCCGGCGTCGACAAATGATCCTATTGAGCCCGTTTCATCGTTATTGTCCACATCATCAGTACGATAGTTAAACCGTCTGGAAGTAGATGTCAGTGTTGCCGGAAGGGCATACTGATCGTTCATAAGCGGGATCGATAATTGGCTGATCGCGAGCCCCGTCATCACTCTACCAGAGCAGCAAAGGTTCTTAGATCTCACCAGCGCAGTAACCTGTGCTGTATCTTTAATATAGCCGGTCTTTGTATCGTAAGCTGAATCCGGAAGTCCGCGGCCTTCTGAAGATACGTATCTGTTCAGATAAACGGTGACGTCTGTGTAGTCGGGGAGACAACATCTCTTCGTTCCTGAAGTCGCAGCGAAGCCAGTACAGCATTGACCAGCAGTTGTTGTGTCCGGAACCTGCTGGCCCGAAGGAATACAGCAATTAAATTCATTCTCTGAGAAAACTTTCTTTAATGTGTTGAGATCAAATTTGTCATAGGAAGCGGCAGAATAAAACTTCTTACCACCTTCATCGAAGTCTTCACCGACAACAGATACGTCCATGATCGAATTATCCAGCGGCTCACCGACAGGGGTTGCAAGCTGGTTATCATCCACGAGCTTAAATACCTGGTCGTTTGCCATGACAGCGACCTGAGGAATACCAATTAACTCGAGAGACCCTGCCCAGGTAAGATATTTTGTCTGCTCAGCAGTTGTAAGAGATTTTACTTCACATGAACTATTCGTGGAATTAGACGGATCACAACCAAAAGCTTGATCCACAATACCGAGAGTCGTATTTTGAGGTGCCCAGCTGATGTGCTTAAACATTGTTTTATCTACGGTCTGCATCTTTGTGCGGTTAAATGCATGTCCGCCACCATTATCTGAGTGGAAGCTTCGTACCCAGTTTTGAGTGCAACATGTGCGGGAGTTAACTGTATCAAGAGTTTTATACTGGCTAAGAATCTGGCTCAGGCGGAGAGCAGGGGTTGTATTATCAATTGATAGGGCAAATGGTTTAGACCCAGCTCCAGAGACAGCTGGATCACAAGTCATCTTGTCATATGCAGTGTGAACACGTGAGTATCTTCTCTTCGTGTTGATGGGCTGATTCTCACCTGCAACCAGTGGAACTTTTAAAGTATTATCACACCAGAGTGGTGAGTTGGTATCACCAAGCATCTGAGTGAAAGTAGTGAGGACGTTTCCGCTTTCACGACAACAGACATTTTTTCTAACGTCGAAGTTTGGATTCAATACACCGGTGGCCACATTTTTGAAGTCTGGATTTCCGCACACAAGTTCTTCTTCCCAGAATTTTTCTTCAGCACTCACAAGAACACCCGAAAGGTCGGCTGTCTTCGCCTTCGTGGCAGCGAAGTTTGAGGGCCCGCAATCCAGATCACTGAAGCATGAAGCTCCAGGGGCACGAAGACATGCGTTCCTCTGATAGCCAGTGGCAGTTATCTTAGAACCGCTGGTCGAGCTGAAAACATTGAGAGACGTAAGCGGTGAGAGGTTCAGAAGGTTTGTCGAAAGATTCTGGTTAATAGTGACCTGATTGATTGAAGCAACACCAAGACTCAGAGGATAGTGCTGGATCATGACTCCGGCATTATCAGTTGCAGTACAGGCATTATAGTAACCGGTTACCTGACTTGAAGACGGAGTAACACCAACTCCGATAATTTTATCTGATGATTCCACACGCGATGAAGGTCCGCGGAAGTTAAGATCATAAGTTGTCGTAGAACTCGAAAGGCTTCTTCCTGGAATACAAATTGCATTTACAGAATTAGCAGTCAAAGTCGACGATGCAGTTGTCGGAGGAGTCTTAGTTCCGTAGAAGTCATAAGGGCGACCGAGAATTCTCGCCCCGAGGCCTGCAATATCTGAGGCCGTTGAAGAAGCACTTGCTGCATTCTGCGCAGATGGAGTTGCAGCAAAGCGGGCAATGCGATCATTGAATCTGCTGGTCGAGCCTGAATTGATAGACTGGCAGTAGTTGTTAGCAGAGCAGGCAGCATTACCAATGAGAGCAGAGCCGTTGAACGATCCGGTAAGATTACTGAGGTCGGCAACACATGGTGAACCTTTTCCGCGATAAACACACCGCTTGGACTGGGTGTTAGTTCCGCCCAGGAGACTGGAAAGATTTTTGGTTGTAGTTCCAATCAACTCAGCTGCATTGGCATCAAAGGTCGGCCAGCTGGTTGAGACACCAGCAATGTTCTGGCAGGTGTAATCATATCCCATAGTTCGGATACAATCATTATCGTTAGAACAGAAATGCGCTCGCTGACATTCAGCTCCGTCCGTTTCAGTGTCATGATCCGGGAGAATTGCTGTCGTCGAAGCTGATGTTTCAGTAATGTTGACTGAGAAATTGTTATCGACAGTCAAGTCACCAAAGTAAGCGTTGACCGCGAGGAAGAGTTTATTTGTAGAGGCCTTGATACGTCTCTGATTTCCGATTGAGAACCATGTGACACCATCGAATGATCCGATTACTGATCCATAATCAAATCCATACCAGTCGCGGTTATATCCGTTGGCAAAGAGGAAGTGCTGACCTGAGAGGCGCGATTGTCTTTGCGCCTTAGCATCTGTTCCGAGTTTATGGGTCCATGGGATCATGGTGGCCGGTACGAAACAGGCGCGGCCATACTGAAGATCATCACTGCGATATGTTCCGGTTGCTGACTCCCGACGGGATTCATAATAATCCGGAGAATATCCGCCACCCTGGCCGGCAAAGCTCTGAGGGAAGATTTTTTGAAGAGCGCTGTAGTAATCACTTCCACAAGTCGAGCATGTTGCAAATGATCCAGACTTCACGAGGATGTCGTAGGTCTTGTCTTTTTTTACCTTCGCAAGCTTGGCGGGTCTGGCGGCAGATGCACTATTCTTAGTGAATGAACCGTAGATCTCATTGAAGCCAACATATGCTGAAACGTTATTTGGTTTAGTAACTGTTCCGTTTGTATAACTGAATGGAAGAAGTTCCTGATCCGGAGCTGCAGAATAATCAGTGTCGTAGCTGACACCATTCTGGTCATAATAGCGATGAGGAACGTTCTTACCTGATACCAATACAGTTTGATTCGAAGGAGCTTCTGATTCAGCAGTTGATGTTGGTGGAACGCAATCGTAATCAACCAAAGTTGTGCCTTCCATTTTCGGTTTGAGATTCCAGTTGCCGGTGGAAGTAGAACCACCGCACTGTGCATTCACAGAAGTCTGGGCAGCAACTCTTTGACTTGTGAGAGCGGAAATATTGCTGGTGACATAATAAGTGATCTCAATCGACTGGTTCTGATAGATCGGGTATGGGCCGGTGAAGATAATCCGGTTAGGAGACTGCGCTTTGCTCCAGGTTGAAGTATCTTCAGCGACGGTGATGCCACCAATCTTTACAATAATGTTTGAAGTGGCAGATGTGTCTGCATAAGCAGGAAGGAGGTAGGTCTTCGTCGAATTATGATATGTGGTTAATGTAGTATCAGAAGATGTCTGGATATATGTCTTCGTACATTTCGCGAGGGACGAGCCAATCTTCTGGCAAGTTCCATCAGTCTTATAGGTAATATACAGATTATCATCCGGGGCATTCGTAGGAACGGGTGATGTGAGATTCAATGTCTGGAAAGTTGTCAGACCATCATTCACAGCACTAAAAGTTCCGCCCGTAAGAGCAATTGAATTCTGCTGGTAAAATATCTGGCCTGCATATCTCACCCGGGCAATGTTATTGGCACGATCACCAGTACCCAAGGTAGGATTGATGGTTGAGAAGTTAATATCATCCGCAGTAACTTCAGAGGCAGAAGGGAATGATCCAGGAACTCGTTCAGAAGCATCACTTATTTTAACTGTGCAGTATGAGAACTCACCGTCAGTTTTATTGATACATTCATAAAGATGACCTCTTTCCAGAATCCGGATCTGGGCTTCATAATCAGGGTCAGTTGTTTCACCGCCACCGGTTGAACCACCTGTTGTACCGGTACTTGCATCACAGACAAAATAAAATTGTGGATAAACTGAGAAACGGTCCGGATTGATACGGACATCTTCCTGAGCAGTATCAAATCCAGGAAGATTCAAAACACCTGGCTTAACTGTTCCATCGTTTACACACTGGCCCTGCAGACAGCAATCAAAGCCTCTTGAGTTACAAGCAGTAGATGTTGAACATGAATTAACTGTGCCTCCGGATGAGCTGCCGGAGATGGTCATGAGAAGTGTATTGGTTACCAGGTTCGGAACGAGCTCGCCATTTGTAAAATAAAGGCGAAGGCCGGTACTGGTGACTGCATTCGAGCAGTTTGCGCAGAGCTGACCCATGCTAAAACTTGCTGAAGGGTTTGAAGCACCACTGAATAAATTATTAGTCAGGTTATAGACGAGACAGTCATTCTGGTTGGCCACATCATTAGAAGGCTCAACTGAAAGATAGTACTCAGTCGTTTTCTTTACGAGATCTGTATAGAGTTTCGGCTTAGCTGACAGGATAAGAAATTTGTCTGATCCCGAAATGTAATTGAATTTTCCTACAAGACAGAATTTCGTCGTGTTTGGAATTGTACGGAGATAAGTGGAAAGCGCATCTCCTCTCAGCATGAATGAATCGTTAAAATCAACCGGAAGAACAAAGCTTGTTGTGGTCTTAACTGTCCCTTCCTGAACAAAAGTTCCTGAGAGGGGATAAGCAGGATTTGGATATCCACTGCCAGTATTGTTATTGCTGCCGGTAACCGGATCAGTGCTGAGTTTGGATTTGATGGTAGTAGGGTTACAGGAAGATAAAATGAGGAGCACGGCCAGATATACTATGCTTACAAATCGTCCTGATTTTAGAAACGTAACTTTTGAGTTCAACATCCGTGTTTTACCCTCTTGGAATAACTATCGGATAAATCTCTGATTTTTTTTAGGCCCTTAAGGCGGATTCTTCTCTATTATGGAGTGTTTCTGGCAGGCAAAAAAATGATTCGCTAAGTTCCTGAATTCAAGAAGTGATTTTGACTGAGGAATGGAGAAGTGCCGAGTCCTTGAGTCAGCTTCCGGCAATTTTTTCCATCGTCTCGATCAGGGTCATGAGTACCTGCTGAGAGAAACGGTATTTTAGTTGTTCGCGATCCCCGAACAGTTTGGCATCAAAGCTTTCAGTGCCCAGCCTGGAAGAGACACCAACACAGACATATCCCACTGGTTTTTCCGGAGTGCCACCACCCGGACCCGCAATTCCTGTTACTGATACGGCGATATCCACATTCAGGATTTTTCTCGCACCTTCGGCCATCTCTTTAGCTGCTTCCAGGCCAACTTCCGAATTGTTTTCGATAGTCGAAGCTTTCACCCCGAGAATCCCGGCCTTCACATCATTACTGTAACTCACAACTGAGCCAATGAAGCTATGACTGCTTCCGGATATAGAAGTCATGCGATGAGAGCAAAGACCACCGGTCGCTGATTCAGCAAAGCCGAATTTGATATTGAGAGATTTCGCTTTTTCCAGAATGATTTCTTCGATCGATTCAAGTCCAATATGCCAGACAGAGGTTTTAATCGGTGAGTTTTCAACGATCGCAAGAATATCTTTTTCTTTTTTATCGAGCTCGGCAGAACTTTTTCCGCTGATTTTTACACCAACATCTACGCCCAGATAATTTGGAAGAGAGCTGACGCTTCCATAGGCTTCGAGTTTATCCCAGAGAGCTGTATCAACTTCACCGAAGATTTTTTCTTCGGGTACTCTTTTAGTCCGTATATTGATGAAACGGAACACTTCTGAGGTTTTGTTTTTTGAAAGAACTAGTCGTTCAAGATGTTCTTCGATCATTCCCCGGAATTCCCGGGGTACACCTGGACCTGAGAGAATATATTTTCCGTTCTCATGAAAAAAAAGCCCCGGTGCAAAGCCTGTCGGATTGTTAAGAGCAAGAAATCCTTCCGGAAGAAAACAGTAACCATGCTCACGACCTGGAAAAGGACGCTCGAACTTCTGGTAGTTTTTGTCTGCGATCAGAAATGCATCTTCGGAGAAAAAACTTTTCTTCCCGAAAAAAGAGCCCAGAGCATCTTTGGTGAGATCATCGCGGGTAGGACCCAGACCACCGGAAGTCACTACCAGATCACATTCTTCAAACAGATCCTTAAGTGCCTTGTGAATGGCAAGGATTGAGTCTTTCACTATTATCGTTTTTTCGATTTCGATGGAATAGGTTCTCAGGAACCTCGCGAGTGCCTGATTGTTAACGTCACTGATCTTTCCATTCAGTACTTCGCTGGCGATGATGAGGAATCCTGCTTGCATTCCGAAATCATAGTATGTTTGTCTTTGATTTTCCATGTTGCATAATGTAAAAGCCGTATACAAGCTATGTCTAAAAAGTATCAATTCGAGCTTCCCTTTGATGTGGATCTCGAAAAGCATGTAAAGAAGAGCTATCCAGAAATCCGGTCTTACCGGACGATCTCTCGTAGTCTTGATGCCCGTGGAGCTCCCCGCGGTAGAAAACCTATTTATCATTACATCCTTGATGCTCTGATTAGTGCGAATGATTATTACCAGGATGCTGAGCGACCTACGAAATTCTCACCATTAAAAAATCCTCCGATCATTATTGGTGCTGGTCCCGGGGGACTATTCTGTGCTGTGAGACTCGCTGAACAGGGAGTGCCTTCCACCATCATCGAAAGAGGTGAGGATGCAAGTAAGCGCATGCTCCGGATCGCAAAATTCTGGCGTTATGGTGAACTTGATCCTGAAACAAATGTTTGTTACGGAGCAGGAGGTGCTGGACTTTATTCAGACGGAAAGCTCATTACCAGAATTAAGTCAGACTTAGTTTCCTATGTGATGGAAAAATTCGTGATGTTCGGCGCTCCTCCTCAAACTGCTTATGAATCTAATCCCCATCTTGGATCTAATAAAATCCGTACAATCATTACTCAGATTTCTCAGTGGCTTCAAAATGAAGGTTGTGAAATCCGCTACAATACAAGAGTTGAAAAAATTCTGACTGAGGGGAATCGTGCGATCGGCGTGAAACTTTCAAACGGCGAAGAGATTTTTTCTGATCACATTGTCCTGGCAACTGGACACTCTGCTCAGGATATCTATAAGCATCTGGAAGAGATCAAAGTCGCGATGAAGCCTAAGGATTTCGCTGTCGGTGTGAGAATTGAACACTCCCGGCGTTACATTGATCAGCTTCAGCACGGAAAGTTTTGTGCTGCTCCTGAAATGGGTTCGGCGAGATATCGTCTTTCATGGCACGACAAGTGGACTGATCATGGCGTTTACAGTTTCTGTATGTGCCCTGGTGGATATGTGCTTTCTTCCGGAACAGAGAAAGACGGAATTGTTGTAAACGGCATGAGTAATTTTGCCAGAAATTCCCCATGGTCGAATTCTGCCCTCGTTGTATCTGTAAAAGCGGATAATGATATTGAAGAAAAAGATCTTATGGCAGGACTTCGCTTTCAGCATGAGATTGAAAAGAAAGCTTATGCCCTTTCAAAAGAACACGCGACCGGAAGAGAGCTTCCGGCAATGACGGTTAAAGAATTCATGGATGGGAAGCTGAGTGATAAACCACTCCCTGTGACATCTTCGCCATCCGGAGTCTTTAAGGCCGATATCAGAAAAATTTTTCCACCATTTATTATTGAACACCTGAAAAAAGGTCTTGAGCAATTTGACCGGGATCTTCCCGGCTTTATTCATGAAGAGGCGCTCCTCATTGCTCCTGAAACCCGGACCTCAGCTCCGCTCACAATCATAAGAGACCGCGACACCCTGATCTCGGTTTCTCATAAGGGACTTTACCCGTGCGGAGAGGGTGCCGGTTACGCCGGGGGGATTACTTCGGCCGCTGTGGACGGGGTTAAATGTGCTTTGAGTATCTTAAACGCCGAATTCTCGTACCAGACCACTCAAAGTTAAGTGAAATACGCTTAACTTTGACTCGCCATATTGGGTTGAAGTCGCTAAACTCCAGCGCAAGAATCAATAGCTAAGGACATTCATGAACCTGAAGAACATTGCCATCGTGGCCCACGTGGATCACGGTAAAACAACACTCGTTGACCAACTTCTTAGACAATCCGGCCTTTTTTCGGCCCACGAAGCACTCACTGAACGTGTGATGGATTCGGGCGATCTTGAAAAAGAACGCGGAATTACAATCAAAGCTAAGAACTGTGCGATCCGCTGGAAAGGCACAAAAATTAATCTACTCGATACTCCTGGTCACGCCGATTTCGGTGGTGAAGTTGAAAGAGCTCTCATGATGGTCGACGGTATTCTTCTTCTCGTTGATGCCTCTGAGGGTCCGCTTCCACAAACACGTTTCGTTCTTTCGAAAGCTCTTGAAAGAGGTATTCGCGTAGCTGTGTTCATTAATAAAGTTGATCGCGCAGATGAGCGTATTGATGAAGTTCGCTCTGATGTAGAGGATCTCCTCCTCGAAATCGCTTCTCACTCAGGTCATGATATTGATCTCGATATTCCATTCATGTATGGTTCTGGTCGTGCAGGTTATGCATCTCTCGATAAGAACAGAAGAGAAGGAAGCCTTGAGCCGATGCTCGACTTCTTAGTTGGTGATTATTACCCGGCGCCGGTTGTTGATGTTAATGGAACAACTCAGCTTCTTGTTACCAATCTTTCTTACTCAAACTACCTCGGCGCTCTCATGGTCGGCCGTATTCAACGTGGTAAGATTTTTAATAACAAGCAGATTGCTCACATCGGTCGTGATGGGAAAGTTAAAACATTTAAAATTACATCTCTTCAGATTTTCGAAGGTCTGGGAATGGCAACTGTTGAATCAGCAGAAGCCGGTGAGATTGCCATCATTTCAGGATTTGAAACAGGTGACATCGGTGACACTCTCGCTGATCCACAAAAACCAGAACAACTTCCTCGTATTGAAGTAGAACCACCAACGGTTTCCGTTCAGGTTTCGGTTTCTACTTCTCCGATGTCAGGTCGCGAAGGTGAATATCTTACTTCAAGAAAGCTTGAAGAATTCCTTATCGATGCAATTCGTAAGAACGTTTCTCTCAAATATGAACCAACTAACGATCCAAAAGTTTTCATCCTGAAAGCTCGCGGAGAGCTTCAGGTAGCAATCGTGTTCGAAGAAATTCGTCGCGCTGGTTACGAGCTAATGATTGCCCGTCCTCAGGTCATTACTAAAGAAATCGATGGCGTACTTCATGAGCCATTTGAACGTCTCATTCTCGACGTTCCAAATGAATCAACAGGTGTAATCACAGAAAAAATGGCGATCCGTAAGGGCCGTCTTGAAGCGATGTCACCATTTGGTGAAGGTCGCACAAGAATGGAATTCCATTCTCCGTCACGTGGACTCATCGGATACCGTTCTACCTTCCTCACTGATACGAAGGGACAGGGACTCATGTCTTCTTACTTCGTCGGTTATGAACCACACGTAGGAAAAATGCTTTCTCGTCAGAATGGCGCACTTATTTCAGATCGCGCTGGTAAAATTACTCCATACGCTCTCTTCAATCTTCTCGCTTCAGGAAAACAATTCGTTCTTCCTGGTGAGCAAGCTTACGAAGGGCAGGTTGTTGGCGAGCACACTCGTCCGAATGATCTCAACATCAACGTTTGCCGTGAAAAACATCTCACGTCAGTTCGTACAGCTGGTAAAGATGAGAACATTATTCTTCCACCAATTCCAAACAGAACGCTCGACTGGGCACTTGACTGGATTGATGAGGATGAATGGGTGGAAGTAACTCCGAAGATGATTCGTATTCGTAAAAAAGAACTTAATGTGAATTCGCGTTCAGTCATTCGCTAAACGCTTATGAAAAGGGGAGCTTCGGTTCCCCTTTTTTTTCTTATCTACTCAGTTATTTCGTTAATCCCCTGTTCCTATCTTCCTGACATACTTGCCTGATAAAATTGTGACAGCAATTTACAGGAGGGAATTATGTTCAGTTCACTTATCTTTATCGGCCTCTGCGCCGGAGTTTATTGGGGAATTTCCCAGAAAATTAAATCACGACAGCTTCCTTAGGAGGAATCATGAAAAAGTTATTACTTTGCGGACTCGCTTTGAGTCTTTCCGCATTTGCACAGGATAGCGACTATGCTCCCAATGATGGCTCAGCAAAACCGGGCAATCCCGGAACATTCACATCTCCAAAAGGAGGTATGGGTGATGCTGCTCCCACGAGCACTGGTACAGGAACAGATATCAGGGGAAGTGGAAGCCTTGGGACTGGATCTTCCAATCCTAATTCAGGATCAACAATGAACACGGGGGACGTAGTTGGTTCTAATGCCGGAACAAACATTCCTGCTGGGAATGCTGATCCTAATGTCGAAGCGAATGAGAATCTAGAGCGCTCAAACACTTCTGCCAATCCTATTCCGGAAGATACAACTCTTCAGGGTAGTACACAGACCGGTCCTTATAAGACTGGTAAGAACAAGCAGTCACAGGAAGCGACTGATGAGGAGCTCGATTACCGTACGATCCCTAAAGTGGATCATATGGACCTAGACGACTCTGAAAATCAATAGTTTAAAGTTCTCTCACCCTTCCGCCGATAAGAATGGCGGGAGGGTCTATGAAATATCTCATTCTTTTTTGTCTGGTTACTACTCAAGCCTTTGCAGCTGATAAGCTCAATGACTTCAATAAAAATTTGATGGAGAATTTTGATAAAGATATGAAGACCGATAACGATCTTTCACTCAGAAAGGATCGGGGACCGTCCCGGGGACCAGCGTCTGTGGCCCCCGAAATGATTGAAGAAGAAAAGAAGATAGATAAAACTGTACGTCAAACCGGCCACAGAGCCTGGTAATTAATTCGAAAGCATTTTAGTGAAGATATCAATCGGAAGCGGGAAGAAAGTCGCTTTCGCTCCACCAGCAATTGAGATCTCCCTCATCGTCTCTAAGTAACGAAGTGTGATTGCATGTTTTTCACCACCCAGAACTCGTGCTGCTTCAGCAAGTTTCTGTGAAGCTTCGAATTCACCCTGAGCAGAAATAATCTTCGCGCGCTTTTCTCTTTCCGCTTCGGCCTGCTTGGCCATTGCTCTTTGCATATCAAGTGGAAGATCGATCGCTTTAACTTCTACGTTCGTAACTTTAATTCCCCATGGTTCAGTGACTTCATCGAGAATCTCCTGAAGCTTCAAGTTGATCTTGTCACGGTGAGAGAGGATTTCATCGAGGTCATACTGACCGATAACCGAACGGAGAGTAGTCTGAGCGATCTGCGAAGTCGCGTGGAAATAATTTTCTACTGTAATGATGGCACGTTCAGGGTTACTCACCTTGAAATAAACAACACCGTTAACTTTTAACGTCACATTGTCTTTAGAGATAATGTCCTGTGACGGAACATCCATTGTCACGAGACGAAGATCAATTTTAACCATTTTTTCGAGACCTGGAATCAGAATGATTAGTCCTGGTCCGCGAACTCCACCGAACTTACCAAGACGGAACACGACCCCACGTTCATATTCATTCAGGATTTTAAAAGTGCTGAATAAAATAATAAACGCGAAAATCAAAAAAGGAACATAAGTAAACATCAGAGACTCCTTAGGTGGTCTTTCTTTTTATCTTGAGAATGAGTTGTTTTTCATCTACTTCGGTCACGATTACATCCGTTCCGTTTTCATAACTTTCGTCACCCCGGGCATTCCAGATTTCGCCACGGACTTTAACCTGGAAGTGATCACCCTTTCTACCCATGACGACTCCCTCCGATTCAAGAGGAATAAAGAAATCTGCAATTTTCTTTTTCTTTGCATCTTTCAGGACATACCAGGTGAGAAAAATCATCGGTACAAGAATCCCGAGAAAGGTAGAGATGAGAACCGGATATTGAATACTGATAAAACCTTCCTCTCCGTGAAACAGGAAGAGGGATCCCAGCGCAAAAGCTGAAAATCCCGCAAGTCCCAGGAGTCCATAGCTAGTAATATAGACTTCAAGGACAAGGCATATCACACCCACGAGCATGAGCCCGAACGCTCCCCAGTCGAGTGGAAGAATCTGAAATGCAATTGCAGCGAGAACAAGGAAAGTTGCGCCGATTGAACCAGCGATGTAACCGCCAGGTGCCTGGAGTTCAAAATAAATCAGGGCGGCGCCGAGAAGAAACAAAAAGTAAGCAGTCGATGGATTAGTAAGCACTTCCAGAATTTTTTGTCCGAAGGATGGTTCAATCTCTTTGATGATCACATTTCCAGGAATACTAAGAGTTCGTGTGGCATTTTCGGTGATCCATTTCCGGCCATTCAGAGCTTCGAGGATCGATCGTTCATTACTGGCGATCCCATCAATAATTTTCAGATTGAATGCTTCTCTGTCAGTAAATGATTTTGCATTCACAATCATTTCCTCAAAGGGTGCTGCTGGTCTGCCTCTGACTTCCGACAATGATCTCACGGTAGCTGTGAGATCATTCATAGCTTTTTTTCTTCCGTCACTTTCTTTGATGTCTTCTCCCAGACCAACCGGAGTGGCCGCACCCATATTCGTTCCTGGCGCCATGAAAATAAAATGAGCACCTGAAGCAATAATGGAACCGGCACTTGCGGCCGAAGCTCCTTCAGGGGCAACCCAAACTACTACCGGATGATTACCGCGAGCAAACAGAGCAATGATGTCTTTGGTGGTTGTAACCAGTCCACCGGGAGTATTCATCTTGATGATGGTAATGCGTTTATCGGCCTCTGAACCAAGATGATCTTTGAGGTAATCATAAGTGGCAGGAGTAATTGCCGATTTGATGGAAAGAATACGGACTTCATTCACGTCGTAAGTCTCTTCGGCTTGAGCGAAAAGAACGCAGACAAAGAGACTAAGAAAGAGTACAATTGAATGTCTTATCATTCCTAAGAGAATAGTGAAAAAGACCAGCAGGGGCAAGGTTATGGCATTGCAGAAACTCAGATTTTATCGCGCGACTATCATCAATCCTCAAAGTGATCGCAAGTGCGATTTTCTTCCTGACGGGGTTCTCGTCGTTAAGGGCAGCAAAATCAAGGACCTTCTTTCTTACAAGGATGCTGTCAAAACGTATAAGCTCGCCAAAGAGGATATCATTGAGATGAAAGACTCAGTCATCCTCCCGGGGTTCTTCGACATGCATTTTCACTGGGTGCAGGATGATGTGAGACAAATGCCAAAAGACTCACTACTCACATGGCTTGAGAAATACACTTTCCCGACAGAAACCAAATATGCCAGTAAGACCTATGCTGATAAAAAAGCGAAGGGTTTCTTCCCGAAACTAGCTAGTGTCGGAACTCTCGGGGGAGCTTGCTATAGTTCAGTGCACGAGCACGCTGTTATTGCAGCCATGAAATACGTGAAAGGTGACTTTGTTATCGGTAACGTTCTCATGAATATGAATTCTCCGAAGAAGCTTACGCAATCTGAAGATGAATCACTTTCACTCACGAAGAGACTTCTCAAAAAATTTGGCAGACGTCATGCTTTCACTCCGCGCTTTGCAATCACGACCACTCCACGTGTGATGAAAGAGGGGAGCAGACTTGCTGACAAGGCGAAAAGCTTTAAACAAACCCATCTCTCTGAGACCCCACAGGAAATTGAATTTGTGCTCTCTCTCTACCGGAAGTTTCCAGGTTTTGAAGATGTGAAATCTTATACTGAGATCTACGAGCGCACCGGCATGCTGGGCAAACGCTCGCTCATGGGACATGGAATTCATCTTTCGGCAAAAGAGCTGAAAATTCTTCGCGACTCTGAGACTGCTGTTATCCATTGTCCTACTTCAAATGCTCCACTGGAACAGAAAGGGCTTGGATCAGGATTATTTGATTTCCATACTGTCGAGAAAGCAAAAGTCCGTTGGGCGCTTGGTTCTGATATCGGAGGCGGCCCGTTTCTGTCGATGTTTGACGTTATAAGAAGTTTTGTTGATCAGAATCATGAACGTGGAATTAAAGACGCTACTTATGTGAAGGCACTTTATCGCGCGACTCTTGCCGGAGCGGATATCATGGGAGTCTCAAAGAAAACCGGAAATCTTGATCCTAAGAAAGAAGCAAATTTCATCGTTGTTCCTCTGAAGAACGGTGTCAGTGAAACTGCTGAGAAAACGCTTGAGGAAATCGTTCTAAGTAATGCCAGCACCCGGGAGCATTATGAAAAAATTGTTAACCTTGTGACCTGGCACGGACAGGTTCTTTATAAGCGCACAGGAATCTTGGCATAACCTCCCTTGATGAACGTTATGCGTTCAGGTAATCATACCAACTAAGTGGGAATTGGTTGGCTTCAAAATAGTCAGTTAAACTTAGCAAATATGAATATTCTTTATGTGGATGACGAGCGGGATCTTCTCGAGCTCGCTACAACTTTCTTTGAGGAAGAAAATCTTCCGCTCGATATTGCGGCCGATGTGAATGAAGCATTGGAGCTCATCCGGAAGAAGAATTACGACCTCATCATCTCAGATGTCCGTATGCCCTCAGGCAGCGGGATCGATATGATCGCAACTGCCAGGGCCGAGAATAAATTCAGTGGTAAATTCATTCTGGTTTCAGGCGATCTGAAATCTCAGGACGAGGGCAAGAAGGCCGGCTGTGATCTTATGATGAATAAGCCTCTCGATTTCTTCGCCCTGATCGACTCCGTTAAGGAATTACTTAAGAGTAATTAACACCGGACAATGGTCCGAGCCTCTCACATCGGCCAGAATCTCTGCTGATTCCACACGATCCACCAGTTCATGGCTTACGAAGAAATAATCAATTCGCCATCCGATATTCCTTTCACGTATTCCAGGATTCATCTGACTCCACCATGTATAGGCCCCAGTTTTGTCAGGATGCAGATGACGGAAAATATCAACGTAGCCCTGACTGATGAATTTATCCATCCAGGCGCGCTCATTTGGTAGAAAGCCCGTCGAGTTTTTATTCGATTTGGGATTTGCGAGATCAATCTCAGTATGTGCGGTATTGAAGTCGCCGGTGATGATGATGGGCTTTTTCTTTTTCAGCTCGTTCATTCTCAACAGGACGTAATCACTAAATTCCAGTTTAAATGGGACTCTTTTGTGGTCACGCTGACCATTTGGAAAATAGCAATTAAAAAGAAAAAAATCTTTAAATTCGTGAATGAGGACCCGGCCTTCGGAATCATATTCCTCTTTTTCAACCTTTTTCGTGTCAAGGATTTTTTGGCGACTTAAAGTAGCGACACCCGAATAGCCTTTTTTCACCGCCGAACTTGAGGTGCAGGTATAATGTTCATGCTCGAGTATAGAGGCAGGAAACTGAGTTATATCGGCCTTAGTCTCTTGTAGGCATAGGATATCCGGAGATTCCCGAGTGATCCATTCGAGAAAGCCTTTATTGTGCACAGAGCGAATACCGTTAACGTTCCACGAAATGAGTTTCATAAAATAAAAATTTTCCCGGTTATTTTAAAAGCCATTTGGCCGATAAGATTGTGAATAAGTTTTTTTCGAATGACGAATGACATTCTAGAAAAAATGACTATTATTTTCAATCTCGTCACACACTTTGGAGTTCATCACATGCGTTGCTTTAAGAATATCGCTCATCTTATCCGTACTAGAAGAATGAATCATCCAAAAGGCTACTCACAATCAGAACTTTCTCATCTCCTTGGTTATAAGAATGGCCAGTTTATATCAAACGTTGAGCGCGCCCTTTGTAATATCCCTCTGAAAATGCTCCGTAAAGTTTCTGAGGTTCTCGATATCCAGCCTGAAGAACTTAAAGGTGCCATCCTGAAAGATCAGGAAGAAACACTTAATAACTATCTCTATAATCTCAAGACAACTAAGAAAGAGAAGACTGTTGAAGCTGAGCCGCACTTTGCAGCTACAGGTACAGACGGAATGTAATTTTGATTTCGAAATGAATACAAAATAAAAAAGGCTCCGTAAGGAGCCTTTTTTATTTTAAGAACCGCATGTCGTGCGGTTCGTTTAAGCCTGACCTTTATATTTTAAATAGTCCTCGTAAGATCCCATCGATTCCTCATCATCTTCCTTGTACTCAACGAAAGCTTCTTTCTGGGAATCTTTGAAATGAGGATCTTCTATTTCATCCGGAGCAACTTCAATTGGCTGAAGAGCTAGGGGATCGAGACCACGGTTCAGTGAATAGGTCGCATCGATCCTATAACGCTCGGTTTTGCGATTTTCGAGGGCTTCCCGCTGCCAAGGCTCGAGATTGAACTCAAAACGCCGTAAATGCTCAATAGAGTCGTAAAAGTTCTTTTCCAGGCGTCTTAGCTGACGTTCGTCGACGCGATTGAAATACTCGTAGTACTTGCGTCTGGTAATCAGATGCTGTTCGAGAAGATTATCGTATTTGACGAGAACTTGATTGGTTGTAAGTGGGCGACCATGTCTGTTGCGATTTTTAGACCCAGATGAAGAATTTCCCTGAGGACGAGGTCCTTGATTCTGATTCTGTGAACGTGGGCCCTGATTGTTATTCTGAGGACGAGGGCCCTGATTCTGACCCTGAGTTTGATTATTCGGGCCGCGATTATCATTGCGTGGACCTTGTCCGCTGCGATTACCACGGGGACGACGTCTTCTTGGACCGCCTCCACCTTGACCGCCGCCGCTTCCACCTTGCTGAGAATTTCCCTGCGGTTCGCTCACAATGACTCCGGATAAAAACGTTTTGAGTCTTTATACTATGCTTCACGCAAAGAATTTGTCCAGTCGAGGCGAATAAAAGGGTGAGAAAAGGGCCCCTTTCCTCTATAATTAGCCCAATATTTTTAACTGACTCGCTGGAGGTTTTTGTGGCCCGTAAAAAAGTAAAAGTTGCAGTCACAGGTGCTGCCGGACAAATTGGCTATGCCCTTCTTTTCAGAATCGCTTCCGGACAGATGTTCGGATCTGAGACTGATCTTGATCTTCAGCTTCTCGAGCTTGAAGCTGCTCTTCCTGCCTTGAAAGGGGTAGCAATGGAGCTGGAAGATTGTGCTTTCCCGAATCTCAAGAATATTGTTCTCACTTCTGATCTCAATGCTGCTTTCAAAGATGCCAACTGGGTAATCTGTGTTGGTTCTGTTCCAAGAAAAGACGGAATGGAGAGAGCGGATCTTCTTAAAATTAACGGTGGAATTTTCACTGCTCAGGCGAAAGCTGTTGAGAAGAGTGCTGCAAGTGACGTGAGAGTTTTCGTTGTCGGTAATCCATGTAACACAAACGCCCTCATTGCTATGAATAATGCGAAAGGCATTCCTGCTGATCGTTTCTTTGCGATGACTTCTCTTGATGAGAATCGTGCGAAGTCTCAGCTCGCTATTAAAGCTGGTACAGATGTCACTGCTGTGAAGAACCTCACGATCTGGGGTAACCACTCAGCAACTCAATATCCGGATTTCTACAATGCTACGATCAATGGCAAGCATGTGACTGACGTAATCACAGATCATGAATGGCTCAAGGGTGATTTCATCAAGACGGTTCAGCAACGTGGGGCCGCGATCATTAAAGCTCGTGGTGCTTCTTCAGCAGCATCGGCTGCAAACGCAGTAGTTGATGGAATTCGTAATCTCGTGACTGAAACACCAGCTGGTGAAACATATTCAATGTGTCTTTCTTCTAATGGAGAATATGGAGCTGATAAAGGACTTATTTTCTCTTATCCATGTCGTACAGAGGGCGGAAAGATCAAAGTCGTTGAAGGCATCAAACACAATGAATTTGGGACTGAAAAGTTCAAAGGAACTCTCGACGAGCTTCGTGGTGAAAGAGATGCTGTGAAATCACTCGGCCTAATCTAAGTTAAATTTCTGTAAAGGGTCCGAAGTTTTAACGCTTCGGGCCCTTTTTTTATTGCCAAAAAAGACCCCATTCCCTATAAAGTCTTTTTACTCATTTTATTTGGTGGGGGTGGTGCCATGGATAACATGCAAGAAACCATTAAACTTTCCGGCTTCAACAATCTCACAAAGATTCTTTCGTTCAATATTTACGATTTCTGTATCGCTATGAACGAGAAACAGAAACAGGAATACATTCAATATATTCACACGAAGTTTTGCGCGAAAAATATCCGCGATATTGCCCGCAATATCTGCAATATCATCGAAGCAAATATTCTGAATGAATCGATTCAGGATTATGAACCAGTAGGTGCCTCTACGATGACTCTCATGTCAGACATTAAGGGCGGCGGAAATTGGGAAATGGGTAGCCAAGGCGCTGCCGCTGTGAAAATGCACCTGGATAAATCGCATATCACTACTCACACATATCCCGATGCTTCAGATCCTGAAGGGATTTGTACATTCCGCCTGGATATCGATGTTGCAACTTGTGGAGAGATCATTCCGCTCAGAGCTCTGAACTACATGTTCGAAGTTTTTGAATGTGATGTGGTTTATGTCGATTACGTTGTTCGTGGATATACACGCCTGGCGAACGGCAAGAAGATCTATAACGATCAATACTTCAATTCGATCCAGGACTTCATTCCGAAAGAAACGCTCGAGAAGTTCCACTATCGTCAGGACTTAAATATCCATAACGATAATATCTGGCAGACCAAGCTCATGGTGAAGCCAACTGATCCTTTAAACTATCTTCTCGATCCTGCGGATAAAACCAATCCGCAGATGAAGCACAAGATGGAACTACTCGAGAAAGAAATGAAAGAAGTCTTTCACCTGAACTAACGGCGCGTTTTCCAGCGCCTTATCTCGTAGCGACGATAGCGATATTGCGAGGAGAGATAGGCTCTTCGAAGATCTCGATCAGTCTTGCGTTGTAATCATTCTCTTCAAGGTAGATCACACGATCGAGCTGAATATAAAGCTCAAGGAGTCTTCCGAATGCATTCCGGATGAGTCCTGCCACCAGCATTCTTGAAATAAGCTTCTGTCTTTCAGGATCATGATAGTAGGCATCGAGCTCTTCAGGCGTTTGCTTGATATCGATACCAATGCGCTTGAGATTATCGAGGGCATAAACAGAGAACGGTTCATCGTAGAGTTTAGGATTTGAGTTTCCGAGAGTCGCAATCTTTTTCATCCCGTACTCATCATGAAGCAGGAAATGAATTGAGTAGCGATACATTTTCACTTTTTCTTTCAGGTCATAATCTTTTTCTTCCATCTTCCGGTGTGCGCGGGATGCAAGTGTGAGTGCAAACTGGCCCATGATGAATTTATCTGGTTGCGACTGAAGAAATGTTGAGATGTTCTGCGTTTCTGGGATGAGCTTGTGATAGCAGCACCCCAAGTTGATGAGTGCGCGGGCCTTTGCCTTTGCGGAAGCTCTGACCTGATCGTTGGCGAGATTTCCGCAAGTGTGAAGGCCTAAAGTCAAAGTTGATGAATCGAGAAGACTTACAAAGTGGAGTTCTTCTGCACTCACTTTGATATTGTGATATTCAACCTTGTTAGGGCCTCTGGCATTTTTCTCGTGACGTGTTCTTCCGGTCTCCTGCATGACCGGATCTAGATCAACACTCAGGACTTTGTGATGATAAACATTGTTCATCGTCTGAGCGAGAAGACCAATACCTCCGCCAATATCTACGATGCGATCAACTTTCTCATTCTGATAAACGTGATTAATCAGCGGGCCAAGGCGCTTGATCTCATAAATCTTTTTAGGAACCATGAAGAGCCATGTGGCATTGGTAGCTGGAATAGGAGGAAATTCCGGTGCCTGATCGAGGCGACAAAGCTCTTCAATCCTGGCGTGAAATTTCAAAAGATCGGGATTGCGGAGAATCCCCTGAACTTCTTTTCGCTCAAGGCTGATAAGTAACGCTTTGTCTTTTACAGCATCAAGCTCATCCAGCCATGCTGAAGGATATCCACCTAGTGGATCGGGATACATGAGCATGATTTCGTTTTGCCAGATTCTCTGGTAATCTTTCAGGAAATCGATGATCTCTTTTAAGCGCTTTCTATGATCCATGAAGAGAAAGGATATAGCACAGAGTATGGATAAGATAAATAAAGTCGCCATTTTCGGGATGGGAAAATCAGGTCAGGCCGCAGTGGCCCTCGCCAAGAAACTCCGTCAGGATCTCTATGCCGTTAATCGCGGGAAGCCAGAGGATTGGTATTACTCTGAAAAGCTGGGCAACCTTCTGGAAATTTGCTCTTGTTACTCAGAAGAGGACTTTGCTCAGCACTTCCACAAGATGGATGAGATCGTTATTTCACCCGGAATTCCCACCACCCATCCATCCCTCGCAAAAGCGGTCGAGCGAGGTGTGCCCATCTTTTCTGAGATCGAATACGCCTGGCGGGAATGTGAAAATATTCCGGTCATCGCCATTACCGGCAGTAATGGCAAAACAACAACAACGACAATGATTGCTGAAGCACTAAAGAAGGCAGGGAAAAATGTTTTCTGCGGTGGAAATATTGGTGTGCCTTATTGCGATTTACCGCTGAATGATCTCAAGCCTGATTATGCTGTGATTGAAGTTTCGAGTTTTCAGCTCGAAACCATTCATGACTTTCATCCGGTGATCGGACTCATTCTGAATATTGTTCCTAATCACGGCGAGCGCTACGATTCAGTTCATGATTACGCGAAAGCGAAATTCAGGCTTCTGAAGAATATGAAGGCACAGGATTTTCTTATCATGGGAACTGAGAATCCTTATCTCAATGATGTAAGCGAACATCCAGTTGAAAAGACCTTCTTCACTAAGGGTAAACTTCCTTCTGAGTTCAGCTTTGATTTCTCGAAAGCGAAAGTGAAAGGCGAACACAACGAAGCTAACTTCTTTGCAGCATGGAAAGTTCTAAGCCGCCTGGGTATTCCGAATTTACGGAATCTTTTCCAGGAATTCATCAATGAGTTCCCGGGTGTGGCGCACAGGCTTGAGTATGTTCTGACGAAGGACGGGCTTTCAATTTATAACGATGCCAAAAGTACTAATCTCACAGCAACTGAAACTGCCATCAACGCCTTTAAGCATGATCCCGCTCCACTGCATGTAATTCTCGGTGGGAAGCTTCGTAATGAAGCGGACAGGATGCTTCCAGGGCTTCTTCCATACAAAGATGAGATCGACACCATTTTTACGATTGGTGATGTTTCGGAGAGACTCTTTGATGAGCTCAAAGATCATTTTCTTGTGGTTAAAGCAGGAGACGTGAAATCCGTATTTGAATTCGCGAAGACGAGTCACTTGAAAGGGAATTTGGTTTTATCGCCGGGGTTTCCGTCGTTTGATCAGTTTAAAAATTACGTGGATCGTGGAGACAAGTTTAAGGCGTGGGCCAGAGAAGCGTTTTAGCGTTTCAACATGTGATCGTTATAAGACTGGTCAATCGAAGCTGGTGAACGATCATGAACTCTGTCGGCAATCTTAGTATCAATTGCTGTCTCAAATGAAATCTTCGCGATGAAGAACATCATCAGGACTGTAACAATTGAGCCTAGTTTGATTGACATGATTTTTTCCCTAAATTGATCAGGTTTAATTATGGTCCTGCCTCCTATCGGTATTAAAATACAGATCTTTAGAAAAAATGTGTGATTTCTATCAGGTATCTTTAGCCAATTATTATGGGCGAAGCTGAGAAGCAAAGATTTCGAGGCCTTTTCTCATCCGGGCAGGATCATTCTCCCCGGCCAGGGTAAGTCTCATGGCAGACGGGGCAGGCCCGGTGCCCGCGAAGTATCTTTGGGCAGGCATAACATTGATATTTTTGGGGAGCCAGCCTTCCGGAACCTCTAACCAAATGTGGAAAGATGTTGGAAATGTCTGGTACGGAATCCCTTTAAGGACAACACTCGCGATAGCTTGACGACGGCGGGCCTCTTCCTGCTTACCGAGAATAATCTCATCCATCTTGCCGGAGGTAATGAGTTCCATGATCCAGGGAAGAGTAAGTCCCGGAGGTTGATACCGGAGAGCAGTTTTTAACTTAGTCAGGGTATGTGCAGGGGCAGTAACCACGCCGGTTTTAATCGATGGGAACATGGACTTGGTGAAACTTTGAATCCAGAAAGATCCTTCCGGAAAAAGATGGGCAAAGCTTGGCGGGGGAGAAGGGTTTAGGAACCGATAAGCATCATCATCAATAATAAAAAGCTCATGCCGACGGCAGACTTCAACAATGGCCTTTCTTCTTTCCAGCGGCATGACAGTACAAAGAGGATTATGAAGTGAAGGCATGAGAAAGATCCCGCGGATTCTCTCTTTCCCGGCAACTTCATCGAGTGCTTCAGGAATCATTCCATCCTGGTCCATTTTTACAGAAACAATTTTCCTACCAAGAGTCTTTGAGGCTTCGATCCAGCCATTGTAGGTGATTTCTTCACAGGCCATGGTTTCACCGGGAAGAGTAAATTCCTGGATGATCGTAGAAAAAATATGATGTCCGCCAATCCCGAAAGCAATCTGTTCAGGTTGAACCTTTAACCAGCTTGCCATCTGGGCCTGGTACTCGGTCAGTTTTTCTTCCGTAACATTTCTGAGTGCCGCGAGAGGATCACTTTTTATTTTTTCTGCGAATGAATTCATGAGCTCAGCATGAGACAGGGTCGGTAGCGGGTAATTGAGGGCGAAATTATAAGTATCCATTAAAAACGGTACCGCTCCGGTGAATAACCTCTTTTCACAAACCACGGAGAGATTTTTTCTTCGATCAGTTCTTTCGCCAGATCCAGATTAAGGTCTTCGACCCGGGAGAGTCCATCACAAAGCTCATCGAGTACCTTGTCCTGAATAACACCAACTTCCTTTACCTCATGATAAGGGATGAGAGTGTAAGTCACGAGTCCATAACGTGAACGGAATTTCTCAGGGAATGTTGTCTCAAGCTTATGCTCAACTTTCTTACGGAGTAGAAATTTATCGTCGCCAACCTTTTCACACATCTCAGAGAAATTCTCGCGGGACATATCAGCGATAGCATCACCACTGGGCTTCTGGCGTGCCTCATAGTTTTTAAGAATCGTAAGATAATCATACGGATGGGCATCCATCTCATCGAGAAGAAACTGAACATCTGAAAAACCTGAGTTCATTCCCTGACCAAAAAATGGAACCATTGCGTGAGCAGCATCGCCTAAGAGTGCGATCTGATCTTCATAGATCCATGGCTTCATGCGGACGATGCCTAAAAAACCCTGAGGATTTGCTTCATAGTCTTTCTGGAAATCAGGCATGAGTTCGACTGCATCCGGATAAAACTTGTGGAAATATTCCTGAAAAGCAGTCGGAGACTTGAAATCTTCGAACCATGCTTGTGGCATGTAGAGAGTCATCGTAAATGATCCGTCTCTATTCGGAAGACCCATGAGCATGTGCTTTCCACGAGGCCAGATGTGAAGGGAGTTTTCATCCATCACATATGCTCCGTTTTTCGAAGGCATGGTCATTTCTTTATAATCTGTTCCCAGAGGTTCGACATTATACTGCGCCCTTGTTCCAAGGGCATTAATTAATGCCTGTCTCGTGGCCGATCCCGTGCCGTCAGCACCGAGAAGAAGATCGTAGTGAAGGGCCTCACCATTTTCAAATTGCGCCATTTTATTTTTAAGATCTAGAGATTTCACTGGAGAGTTGAAAGTTATCTGAACGCCGGCCTTTTCTGCCTCGGTTATGAGAAGCCTGTTCAGTTCTCCTCGACTCACGGAATGATTGCATTCCGTTTTATCTTTCCCATAGGGCTGGTAAGCGAGTTCACCAGCTACTGAATGCATGGTTCTTCCGGTAACAGGGGAAGTGATTTTTTTTACTGTCTCCCAGAGACCAAGATTCTTCAAAGGGAGTATCGCCTTGGCAGTAATAATTAGGTTGATGGATTTGCCTGCGGTGAGATTTTCTTTTCTCATATCCGGGCGCTTTTCAAAGACCCAAACATCGTGACCGCGCTTCTTGAGCGCAATCGCAAGAAGAGAGCCCACGAGGCCCGCACCTGCGACGATGATCTTCCTGGATTTTTCCATTAAATATTTTCCTTCATGATTTGGGCCAGGTGATAGCAATCCTCATAGGAATTATAAAGTGGTGCCGGAGTGATGCGGAGGATATCCGGCTCACGGAAATCAAGAATCACTCCCTTTTCACTGAATACTTTTACGAGTGGTTTTGGATCCTTTTTCATTTGAATAGAAAGCATGGATCCGCGTTCTTTTGAATTCTTAGGAGTGATGATATCTAGCTTCCCTTCGCAATTTTGAAGAAGAAGAAATTCCAGATAGGCCGTGAGCTTGTCACCACGAGCGCGGAGGTTTGAGATTCCTGCCTCATCAAAAATATTCATCGAAGCACGGAGAGAGGCGAGCTGGAAAATCGGAGGATTTGATAACTGCCATGCTTCTACAGTTGGAATCGGTTGAAACTTTGGTCCCATTTTAAAGCGGCTATCTTTATCGTGACCCCACCAGCCTTCCAAACGCGGAATATTCTTATCCCCAAAATGTTTTTCGTGAACAAATGCTCCCGCGAGTCCGCCAGGACCAGAGTTGAGATATTTGTACGAACACCATACAGCGAAATCCACATTGTCATCATGGAGATTCATCGCCAGATTTCCTGCTCCATGGGCAAGATTAAATCCGCAAAGAGCGCCATTCTTATGAGCAGCAGCTGCGACTTCCTTAAAATTAAAACACTGGCCTGAAAGGTAGTTGCAGTTTCCGAGCATGACGAGGGCAAGACTATCTCCGAGTGCATTTATCTGAGCAATGATCTGTTCCGGAGAAACAGTTTTCTTACCTGGTTCTGGTTTCAGTTCAACTATTGCGTCAGACGGATCAAAGCCATGGAAGCGCGCCTGTGAATCAACACCGTATTTATCAGAGGGAAAAGTATTATTCTCAATCAGGATCTTGAAGCGCGTTTTAGATGGACGGTAAAAAGACACCATCATGAGGTGAAGGTTAACCGTCAGAGTATTCATCGCAACGACTTCAGACTCTTTCGCTCCTACAAGCTTGGAAAAACTCTTAGTAATATTTTCATGATAGGGAAGCCATGGATAAGGTCCTTCAAAATGTCCTTCTACTCCGTAGGTGGCCCATGAATCAAGCTCAGTCTCAATAGCTTTTCTGGTGTCTTTTGGCTGAAGACCCAATGAGTGTCCACAGAAATAGAGCCCCTTTCCGCCGGGAGATTTCGGAAAGTGAAAGCGCTCGCGAAACTTCGACATCGAATCTTTCTCGTCGAGGTCTTTCGCAGAATCAATGTGGTTATGAGATGTGTTGTACATTTTATTCCTTAATCAAGACTGAGAGAGTTGGAAGATTTTCCACTTCAAGAGAAACCGTCATGCCTGCTTCAAGTGAGATCGCAGCTGTAGCAGCACCGGCGAGAACAAAACAGCCAGCAGGAATGGATTTTCCGCGTAGAGCGAGAAGTTCTGCGAGCTGGATGACGGAAGTTACCGGATCATCGGAAATCTCGCGAGAGTTTCCTTCCATCTTCGTTTCACCATTCACTAACATCCTCATCCCAAGATTTTTGAGATCAATCTTTCTAAAATCTGAAAATTTTGGCCCCAGGATATAGTGAGATGATGAAGAGTTGTCTGAGATCACATCTTCCATTGAAAAATATTTAAAGCCTTCGTAGCGAGAGTCGAGAATTTCAAGAGCAGCACAAACTGAATCAGTGGCATTCAAAACTTCTTCACGTGAAACTTTTCCGCGAAGTTCTGATTTAATGTAAAAAGCTACTTCCGGTTCGATCTTCGGATGAATGGAACCTTTGAGATGGTAAGTGCCACCATTCTGCACCTGCATCTTATCGGTGAGCACTCCATAAAGGGGGGCATCGAGATTCATCTGCTTTCTTTTACCCTCACTCGTCAAACCCATCTTGAGACCAATGACTTTTTCTCCGGATTTCTCACGCAGCCGAATGCCTTCTTCCTGAATAGAGTAAGCATCTTCACGCTTAAAATCCGGCATATCCTTCGAGAACTGGGGGAGAGAATGAGCGCCTAGGCGTGCGTCATGGAGAGTGTTCGCGATTTTCTGAATGAGAACCTTTTCCATAGCAATATGCCTTTTCCAATGAGACTCGGACGGTTTAAGATTTCGGTTGAAATCATAGGAAGTTTTAATGGATGTGACAGGCCCATATATCGACATTTCTCCGGTCCTTCGCCCGGGTATTGCTGTGTTTCCCGGAGACACAGCCTTCTCACGAAATATCAATATGAGTTTCAAAGAGGGTCAGCATCTGGATCTCTCCGACATCAGGACAACTCTTCATGTCGGCGCTCATACAGATGCCCCAAGTCATTATCACGGTAAGGGCAAATCGATCGATCAGCGCGATCTTTCATTCTACATGGGCCACTGTCAGGTGATCAAAGTCAAAGCGAAAGCGAGAATCAGACCTCAGGATATCCAAGAAGAAATAAAGTCTACGCGAATTTTGTTCCGCACGGATTCATTCACAAATCCGGATCAGTGGCACAATGACTTCACTGCCTTGAGTTCTGAGCTAATAATATTCTTAAAGTCGAAAGGTGTAGTTCTTGTTGGAATCGATACACCCTCGGTGGATCCTGCAACAGATAAAACTCTCGAGTCTCACAAGGCCATCTTTGAAAATGATATGGCGATTCTCGAAGGGATCGTGCTCGACCATGTAAATCCCGGAAACTATCAGTTGATTGCACTTCCTCTCAGAATCGAGGGTGCCGATGCATCTCCAGTCCGTGCGATTCTTCTTCCGGAGAATAATTAATGGAAAAGATCCAGAACTACATCGGTGGTTTGTTTATTTCTCCTCTGGAAGAAAAATATCTCGATAATATTAATCCTGCGACCGGAGAAGTTTATTCTTTGGTTCCTGACTCACGCGAAGCTGATGTGAAACTGGCAGTCGCTGCCGCAAAGAAAGCTCTTCCTGCCTGGAGTGCTCTTTCCACAGATGAGCGGGCGAAGTATCTGACAAAAATCTCTGAGCTCATTACAAAAAATCTCGAAACGCTTGCGATGGCAGAGACGATTGATAATGGAAAACCCATTTCGGTTTCCAACTCAGTAGATATCCCCCGTTCAGCGGAAAACTTTGCTTTCTTTGCGGAAGCAATAAAAGAATTTAAAGGCGATGAGTTTGATGACCGCGGTAAGGGAAGAAATTCCGTTCACCATTCACCGGTGGGTGTTGTGGGTTGTATCTCTCCCTGGAATCTGCCACTTTATCTTTTCACCTGGAAAGTTGCTCCTGCTCTCGCCAGTGGTTGTACTGTGGTTGCGAAACCATCAGAAGTGACACCCATGACTGCATTTCTTTTTAGTAAAATCTGTCAGGAAGCTGGTCTTCCTCCAGGAGTTCTGAATATTGTTCATGGACTTGGTCAACACGTGGGCAGTGCTATTTCAAAAGATCCTGAGATCAAGGCGATTTCTTTCACCGGCTCAACAGTTACCGGAAAAGTAATTGCTCGCGATGCCGCTGAGACGATGAAGCGCCTCCATCTTGAGATGGGTGGAAAGAACGCCAATATCATTTTTGCTGATTGTGATTTCGAGAAGACTCTCGATACGACCGTGATATCTACATTTGCGAACCAGGGACAGATCTGTCTTTGCGGTTCTCGGATCTATGTTGAACGTCCACTATATGAGAAATTCCGGAATGCCCTCGTTGAGAAAGTAAAAGCGTTAAAGCAGGGTGATCCGAAACTTCCTGATACCGAGCAGGGTGCAGTTGTTTCGAAAGTTCATTTTGAAAAAGTCATGAATGGAATTGAGCGCGCCAAAAAAGAAGGCGGAAAGATTCTCACTGGCGGACATGATGTGAAAATCAGCGGCGGATATTTTATCGCTCCGACATTGATTGAAGGACTTCCTCAAACGTGCTCCACCAACCAGGAAGAAATATTCGGACCAGTTGCTACCATTGCTCCCTTTGATACAGCTGAAGAAGTTATTGAATGGGCAAACAGCACTCAGTATGGGCTCGCTGGATCTATCTGGACTAAAGATGAAGCGAAGGCAGAAAGAGTCGCCCGCAAAATCGATTCAGGTGTCGTGTGGATTAATACCTGGATGCTCCGTGATCTCAGGACTCCATTTGGTGGGATGAAAGAATCCGGACGTGGCCGTGAAGGCGGAAAATATATTCTCGAGTTTTTTAGTAACGTGAAAAATATCTGCAAGGGTTAATTTATGTCTTCCATTGATTCATCAAAAGCACCGGAACCTGTTGGAGCTTATCCCCATGCCAAAAAAGTAGGAAATTTGCTATTCCTCTCTGGAGTGGGCCCGCGTGAACGTGGGAAGAAGGAAATTCCTGGTGTCACTCTTGATGAGAAAGGCAATATCGTTTCCTACGATATCGAAAAGCAGTGCCACTCTGCTTTTCAGAACGTGAAATATATTCTGGAAGATTCCGGCGCCAACTGGGACAGCCTCGTCGATGTGACCGTATATCTCACTAACATGAAGGATGATTTTTCAACGTACAATCGCCTGTGGAAAGAATACTTTGGTAAAAATCCACCGTGCCGGACAACTCTGGAAATCAATTGTCTTCCGACACCTATCGCGATTGAACTCAAATGTATTGCGGTGATGCCATGATGCCTCCCATGAACTTCCAGAAATGGATCGATGAGAATCGCCATCTCTTAAAACCTCCGGTTTCTAATAAGGTCATCTACAAAAACAGCAATTTTATTATTCAGGTTGTTGGTGGACCAAATGAACGGACTGATTTTCATGTAAATCAAAGTGATGAATGGTTTCATCAGCTCGAAGGAACAATATTCCTACGGACGATCAATAAAGAAGGTAAGTTTGAGGATATTCACCTGAAGGCGGGCGACATCTTCCTTCTTCCAGGCGGAGTTCCTCATTCACCTCAGAGATCTGCAGGTTCCATTGGTCTTGTGATCGAAAAAACAAGAGATGAAAAAGATATTGACGGTCTTCAGTGGTACTGCAAAAACTGCGGAAAAAAGCTATATGAGGAATTTTTCAATCTCAAAAATATTGAAACTGATTTTCCAGCAGTCTTCAACCGATATTATAATTCTGAACATGTGAAATGCAGCTGCGGCACTGTAAATGGTAAATCATGGGCATGAAGATTGATATTCACACTCATATTCTTCCGCCTAATATTCCGAAATTCAAAGATAAGTTCGGTTACGGTGGCTTTATAGAGCTCAAGCACCAGCATGTCTGTGGCAAGAGCTGTAGTGCCGATATGGTGGATGATTCAGGGAAGTTCTTTCGGAAGGTGGAACCGAATTGTTATGACGCTGAAGCGAGAATCACTGACACTATTCAGGTGCTCTCAACAGTTCCGGTGATGTTCTCCTATTGGGCAAAGCCTAAAGACGGAGAATACGTATCTCAATATCTGAATGATCATGTAGCAGAAGTCGCGAACAAGGCTCCCAAGAAGTTTGTTGCCCTTGGAACTCTACCCATGCAGGCACCAGATCTCGCTATAAAAGAAATTTCAAGACTCAAATCCCTTGGCGTGACCGGCGTTCAGATAGGTTCTCACATTAATGAGTGGAATCTTGAAAATGAAAATCTTTATCCCGTTTATGAGGCCTTGGAGGCCAATGGCATGTGTCTCTTTGTTCACCCATGGGACATGATGGGGCAGGAGAAAATGCCGAAATACTGGCTTCCGTGGCTGGTGGGAATGCCGGCCGAAACGAGTCTCGCAATCTGCTCAATGATCTTTGGCGGGATTTTTGAAAAGTATCCTAAGCTTCGGGTGGCGTTTGCTCACGGGGGCGGGAGCTTTCCTCTCACCATTGGAAGAATTGAACACGGATTTCATTGCCGCCCTGATTTGGTGGCGATTGATAATAAAGTGAATCCGAGAAACTATCTTGGGAAGTTCTGGCTCGATTCCCTGGTGCATGACCCAGACGCTTTGAAATTCATTGTGAAGCTCATGGGAAGTAATCGCGTTGCACTCGGTTCCGACTATCCCTTTCCACTCGGTGAAGAAGTACCCGGGAAACTAATCGAGTCCTCAGACTTTTCTCCAGAAATAAAAGAAAAACTCTTATATAAAAATGCTCTTGAATGGCTTGGTCTCTCTGAAAAAAGGTTTACGACATGAATCTGAATCTCAAAGGTAAAAAAGCTCTCGTCCTTGGTTCTTCAACAGGTCTCGGACGTGCTGTTGCTGAATCACTGATCGCTGAAGGAGTAGAAGTCTGCATCGTTTCGAGAAATGCAGATAATATTGCAAAGACTGCCAAGGAAATCGGTGCCGCTCATTTTGAAACGGCAGATCTTTCAGTAAAAAATGAAACGACTAAGCTTGTTGAACGAGTTCTGAAAGAAATGGGCCATATTGATATCCTCGTGAATAATACTGGTGGCCCGAAGAAAAATAATTTCATGGATGTGACTGATGAGCAGTGGGCAGACGATTTCCAGTCATTGTGGATGAGTCCGATTGAAGCGATGAAAGTTCTTCTCCCTAAGATGAAAGAGAAAAATTACGGTCGGATTCTTATGATTACGTCACTGGCGGCGAAAGAACCACAACCAGGACTCACGACTTCCAATGGATTCAGGGCGGGTCTCCCAGGGCTTTCGAAAACGATTGTGAATGAATATGCTGCCTTCGGGATTACCATCAATCTTCTTCTGCCGGGATTTACGGATACTGACAGGATCAAAGCACTTAAACTATCAGAAGAAAAAATTAAAGAAATTGTTCCTGCAGGGAGATTGGGATATCCGCGTGAACTCGCAGATCTCGCAACATTTCTCGCTTCCGAGAAAGGAGCTTATATCAACGGACAAAGTATTGCTGTTGATGGTGGAACTCTCAGAAGTCACTAAACTGATCAATTTGCAATTTATCTAAAGTTTAATCGCAAATAATTTACTTTGATTCATCTGGGGAACAAGTAAAAGGTTTAATTCCTTGGCGACAGAGATATCTGCTGTTCCTTGTCCAAAGTTGAACCGCTTGTAGGTCTTGCCATTCTTCATGACAGACCACACATCACCGTTAATCCAGTCCGAAACTAAAAGATTCCCTTCATTGTCTGAATCAATTCCATCTAAGTGCCCAACGACATTAGTGTCTTCCTCAATCTTTATATCTTTTGCTTTAAGCGAAAGAGTGGACAAGTGACCTGGGTGTTTGGCCAACCAAGTTTTACTATCAACGTCGGATCCCCATCGGGTCATGATTATATGTTCAGTTCCATCAGTGAAGAGACCATTTGGTCCTCTCAAATCGGGGGACCGAATCCAATCTTTCAGAATATCATTACTTATTATATGGATTACGTTTTCGTTCATATCGGAAATGTAAACGTTCCCCTTTTTATCCGCGACAACATCATTTAGAAACCTGGCCCCCGGAACCTTCCACGTCCTTAGAATTTTTGCCTCGGGGATATTGATCTTAACCACTTCATTAACATCGCTGACGAAAAGATGATCACCTACAATTGCCATTCCTTTAGGCGCCTTAAGTTTTGTTACCCATTTAGAATCGATAACTTTCCCAGTAGGAGAAATTTTACTGATGTAGCTTACACGCTTTGTTTCCGTAGGATTACCGCTGGCCACATTCGAGACAAAAATGGCTTCATGCCTGGCCGAATAAAGGGCAGATTCAGGATGAGAAATTCCCTCCGTAACGGTAAAGGCTATTTGAGGTTCGGCGATGAACGTGTGCAATGTTTTTTTCTGGTCCTTCATAGTTTTACCGGCACAGCTAAAAAGTAATATGAGGGTTGCAAGAAGAAATAGTTTCATGAAAAAATTCTCTCTTTAAATTGTCTCTTGATGATTTTCAGTAACTAAACGCCTGTGCGACGAGTATCATAAACGATATCGAGCTCCCGGGAGATTTTCTCGGGAAGTTTCGGTCGCATCGACTTCGGAATCAGGAATGTCGCGAGATTGAAGAAATCGAGGAAGGCGCGATTTCTTTCTGTCGTGGACTTCAGATACTCATGACCTGAAGATCCTCCAGTACCAATCTTTGTCCCGAGAATTCTTTGAACCATGATCGCGTGACGATATCTCCACGTGGTGAATTTCTCATCGATATCTGTCAGAGTATTCAGGATCCGGAATGGCATCTGAAGACCAGGATAATCCCGGTAGAGGAAGATGAATACTGCCGACAACATTGCCTTCTGAGAAAGACGAACTTTTCCTTCGGCCTGCCACGCATTGAAATTGTCTGTATCGAGAAGGGTATCAAAAGTCTTTCTCGTTGATTCGAGATTACTAAGTTCCATCGTCTTCAGACGTTCATCAAGACTAGGGTTAGTCGAAATGATTTCCTTATCCTGATCAAGCATCGTTTTTACTGCAGTCTTATATTCACCCCAGAAATCAAAACCCTCAAAGTGGCTGAATGGCATCCGTGATAACCATGCTTCAATGAGCTCAAGCATCGAAATCTTTGCTTCAGTTGTCTCGAGAATCTTCCTGTCTTCAGGCTTCAGGCGTGAATTGAAAAACTGTTTTTCAACTTCCATGCGGTGCTGGGGCTTAATTCCTAAAGTCGCTTCAATGAGACGGAACTGGAGACTCTGAAATCCGGAAGCGGGAACGAGGTAGTCGCGGAACTCCATAAAATCGAGACTGGTCATGGTTTCCATAACGGAAATTTGATCAATGAGAATGTCCTGAATCTTTGCTACACGCTCTAAACGCCGATTGATAACGGCCAGATCTGTTGAAGGAATGTAGGGCTTTTCCATGATCGTACGGATCGAATCGAGCTCGTGGAGAATCTGCTTAAACCAAAGCTCATAGGCCTGGTGAATGATGATAAAAAGAGTCTCCTCATGGGCCTCTTTTCCGTCTTTACCGCTCTCAGTGAGCTGAGCATTCAGAATCTTCGGAAGTTGCAGGTAGTCACCATAGTAAACAGGGTCTTTGATTTTCATATTTATCTTCCCAAGAATCCGAGCGGGCGGTATTTTAGTCTTAACGGTACGTGGTACTCAAGGATCATTCTATGAAAAAAAGCTTCACTCTATCAAATCAAACCATCAGCACAAATATTGAAAAGCTGAGAAAACTCATGGCTTCGCGCAATCTCGACGGCATGTATATCTCGAGCTTTGACCCATTCATCAGTGAATATGTCCCCCTCGAGGACAATCACCGCTTCTATTTCACCGGATTCACGGGGTCTATGGCGGAAATTCTCATTCCAGCAAATGGTCGTGTGCGTCTCTATGTTGACGGTCGTTATCACGAGCAAGCTGATCTGGAAGTCGACGCTAAAGATGTTGAAGTGATGAAAATCGGAGCAGATGGCTCGACCACTGAAGAACTTGCCCGCGACATTAAAAAACTTGGTATGAAACGACTGGGCTACGAAGCAGACCGGACGACACTCAGATATCTAAAACGTATTTCTGAATCTGCACCTGAAACTGTAGCTCTCCAGACTGGAGAGCTGGGTAAGGCCATTGATTTCTCTCCGCTGGCGGCACTGAAGCCAGTGACCTTTGTTCCTCGTGATCAAAGAGGCAGAGACACGCTCGAGAAAACGCGTGCGATTCTTCGTTCAGAGAAAGAAGCGATGTATGTGACTGCACTCGATTCCATTGCGTGGATTACTAACTGCAGAGGCTATCATCTTCCATTCCTCAGCTCTTTTTACGGCAAGGCACTGGTCACGAAAGAAAAAGTTTATGTTTTTGTAACACCTGAAACGACGATCGACCAAGAGGCGAAGAAAGAATCAGGGATTGAATGGATTCATCTTCCGTTCTCTGATCTTCCTAAGGAACTTGAGAAACTTCAGAATATACTTCATCTCGAAAAAGTTTCCTATGATCCCGCGATGATTAATTCGGCTGACTTTACAATGCTGGTAAAAACCTTCGGCACCGAAGTTCTTTCGGAAAAAGACGGCGGACTCTACGAATATCAGTCGATCAAAGAACCGGTCGAACTAATGCAGGTGGAAGCTTCTTTCCGTAAAGCAGATCAGGCAATCTTTAAAACCATCAAATGGGCGAAAGAGCAGATCAAGGCTGGAAAGAGAATTACTGAACTCGATCTCTATCAGGAAACTTCAAAGAAATATCAGGCCGAAGGTGCTGTTGAGCAGAGCTTTAACACTATCGCTGGTGTAGGCCCGAATGGATCAATCATTCACTACGGGAATCCTTCTGATGAAGTTGTGATCAAAGACAATGACATGATCCTTCTTGATTCAGGCGGATACTTTGAAGGTGGTTGGGCAACTGATACCACCAGAACATTTTTTGCAGACGCTACTAAGAAGCCTCATCCAAAGATGAAAGAAATCTATACTCTTGTTCTCAAGGGAACTTTGGGTCTCCAGAATGCTGTTTTTCCGGATGGAACTCGTGGAAATGTTCTTGATGGTTATGCCCGTGGACCAATGAGAAAAATGGGATACGACTATAATCACGGCACCGGTCATGGTGTTGGTGTTCATGTTCATGAACCGGGTGTGAGAATTTCTTCAATCTCAAATGTTCCGATGAAGGAAGGGCAGGTTGTCTCGATTGAACCGGGTATTTATATTCCGGGCTTCGGCGGAGTTCGTCTTGAGAACATCGCTTATGTGGAAAGGCATCCGGAACACAAAAACATGCTTCGCTTTAAATGCTTAGTGTGGATAGGGTTTGAGCCGGCACTCATTGATGAGAATTTACTCAACTCTGAAGAGAAAGCTCAGCTTGAGGCCTATGAAGCAGAATGCTTAAAGCGCGGCACGAGCCTGAGAACGCTTTAGTAGCTTCAGGATTTCGGCCAAGATCACGAAAAAAAGAAACCCAATTCCCATCTGCCAGAATGGAGTTCCCCCGTCATTCGGGCGATCGTCATCATTGTCCTTCTTCATCGCGACTGTGGAGGCCACAAGGCCATCCAAGAGGCCGCAGCCATCGATCTTAATGGGATAGAGATAAGTGACTCCATCAATATCATCCTGACCCAGACTCTTTCTGATATCTACTACCTGGAAATACATCAGTGATTCTGAAACTTCAGAGTGACCGAGTCCAAGGGCATGGCCAATCTCATGAGCGATAACACCGATACGATCATCACGAGAAAGACCCTCAAATTTTCCACCGGGCACGTCGTTAATTAAAATCACTGCACCCTTGATCTTTTTTCCGCTGAAACTGTTTGGTACTGTAACAGCAATCACAGTCGGGCCATCGTAATTATCAGCGAGTTGATTGCATGAAATAACGATTCCATCGACAGGCGGAAGAACGGTTTGAGCACTTGCACCGGCATCGGTAATACACTGGGTATCAGTAGGTGAACAAAGACGGGCATTATTGATATCGGCAGTTGCGATGGGATTAGAAAATCCGGAAGCATTCAAACGTAGGCGGGAAGTAGGGACTTCATTCCAGAACTTGTCGACAGCTGGTTTCACATAAGACTGAAGGTCAGCAGCGGTTACGTTGATATTGGAGCAGGTGGAGTCACCGGCCACATAAACCTTTACTCTGTTTTTCTTGAATGATGCCGCGAAATTATTATTCAGCGTGAAAGCTTCAGCTGTAGATGTGAGAATCAGAAATAAGAATAAATACTTCATGATCATTCCCAGTAGTGAGTAAGGAAAATTGTATAAGAAACCTGACGACGCTCTTCCTGAAAAAGCGAGTAGGTATAAGTCTGAAGTCTCGCGGACCAATCTTGACTGAAGAATCCTTCGACACCAAGATCAAAAGTATTATTGAGTGCCGAGCGATTTTCATCAGGATTAAAAAAAGTAGACTGGCCACTACCATTATTGATCTGAGTTTTTCCGCCCTTACCATGCATGTTCATCCACATAAGACTTGTTCCAACTCGCAGTCTTAACCAATCCAGCATCTCGTAACCAATGTCTCCGCGAATCATAAAAATATTTTTGATCATGTTGGATGAAGTGGCTTCAAAGGGAAGAACCCAATTTACTTCAGGTAGTAACTTCCAATCAGGAGAAAAAGAAAATTTCATTCCTAATCCGATAGTCGGGGCAAATGCAAATTTTCTCTGAGTGCCTGAAGTGTCGGTCTGCACATTATTAAAATATTCGGTGTGCGAACCAAATTGAAATGACCATGCATCCATCTTGTCCCAGGGTCTCGCTTCCGAAACATTCTGTGGTGCTGCTACCGGACGAGTGCCGTATTTCTGTTTCGTCTCAGGGACAAATCTTTGCGCCCAAACCGAAGTGGAAAAAAGACCGATCATTGCGCTCAGGATAATGTAATGAAAGTGCATCCTTAATTGCTATCAAATTAAGTACGCAATCGCTATCATTTGAGCAGAATCTTGGAGACAAAATATGTTCGAAAATTTCCAGGTCCCTTCTGAACTTCGCCCGAGTGATCCACGTTTTGGTGTCGGGCCTTCTCTTATACCGGTTCAGCATCTTAAGAACCTCGCTGATACCGGAACTTCGCTTCTGGGAACCAGCCACCGGAAACCAGCAGTCAAAAATCTCGTTAAAGAACTCCAGGACGGAATCAGAACTTATTTTAATCTGCCTGCTGGGTATGAAGTCGTTCTTGGAAATGGGGGAGCAACTCTTCTCTGGGATATGATTGGTCTGGGGATGGTTGAGAAATCTTCACTTCACTTCGTGACCGGAGAATTTTCTGAGAAATGGTACAAGGCCCATGCTCAGATTCCCTGGATCAAGGCAAGAGAAGTGAAAGTTGAACCAGGTCACGGAATTAATGCCAAAGAAGAACCTGGCCATGATTTTATCTGTTCTACACTCAATGAAACTTCAACTGGTGTGATGATTTCATCACTTCCTGAACTTCAGGATAAGCACACTATCATGGCCATCGATGCTACATCAGGCGCAGGCCAGATTAAAGTCGACTGGAACAAGGTTGATGTTTATTACTTTGCTCCTCAGAAAGTTTTTGCTTCTGATGGAGGACTCTATGTTGCTATTCTTTCTCCGAAAGCTATTGAGCGCGCACTCCGGATTCAGAAAGATAAATCACGTTACATTCCTGAGTACATGAAATGGTCTCACGCGATTGAAAACTCTCGTCAGAACCAGACTTATAATACTCCCGCCATCACGACGATCTTTCTCATGAATGAGCAGATGAAACTCATGAATAAGCTCGGTGAAGATAAAGTCATAGCTGAAGCAAAAAGAAAAGCCGATCTCATGTATGGATGGGCAGATTCAAAGCCGTATCTCAATCCTTTCATTCAGGAAAAGAGTATGCGGTCACAAGCAGTAGTGACGATTGATGTTGATGATCGTTACAAAATGGATGATCTGGCAGCAGTTCTAAGACAGCAGAAAGTTGCTTTCGACATTGAGGCCTACAGAAAACTCAACCGCAATCAGCTTCGGATTGCTTTGTTTCACAATATTTCCTACGACGATCTTGTTAAGCTAACCAAAATAATTTCGCTCGCCATTGAGACTTCGGCGTAATTGTTGCGATGAACTACTTACATTTCCCTATAACGCTTAAGCTTGTCTTAAAGTTCATCTTAGGCCGGTGTGCCCCATTTCACCCATTTGTAATGCGACTGTAAAATTATTGGCGGTGTCATCTTGTCATCTTGAGTGATCTTCTCTGAGTGAGCTATAAAGCTCGAGCTTTTTCGATCTTAACCAAGGAAGACACGATGAAAAAAGTCCTTCTATTTTCACTTATCCTGATGGCGACGAATGCTCTCGCTAATCGTTGGGATGGGGCCAACAATCCCAGCAACATGACCAGAATTGCCAAGGGGCCTCTGATCACAACTTTTAACGATCTCCCAATGGCGGCCAATCTTTCAGACGACCGTTACGCGTGGTCTGAAACTTATTGGCCTTCAAATCTTGGTGGTATTGCTTATCGCTGGAATCATCCGGATCCACAGCCATTCAAGTACAAGCTTCACACAAGAGAAGAGTTGAAAGTTATGGGTCATGCTCAACTTTCTCAACTCTCACCTGCAGAGCTTTATGATATTGCTCAGGGAGATTATAACTATACTCTCACACGTAAAGTTCTCGGGAAGTTCACTTTGCGTGATCTTTGGTGGGAAGGTATCTGTCACGGATGGGCACAGGCCGCTGCAAACTATCCAGAACCTAATGCTGTAACAATTACTAACCGTGATGGAATCAAAGTTCCTTTCGGTGCTTCCGATGTGAAAGGTCTCCTCGCTATGCACGAGGCTTACAACTACGGCGGAACAACATTCGGCTTCGTTGGAAAACGTTGTCGCATTCGCGGTAAAGTTCCGGGTGAAGAAGATGTTCGTGATGGAACGCTCCCAATTCCGACAGCTGAAGAATTCAATTCTCCTGACTGTAAAGATGTGAACGCTGGTGCCTTCCATGTTGTTGTCTCGAACATGATCGGAATTTATTCCAGAAGTTTCGTCGCTGATATCGATCGTATGAATGATGTCTGGAATCAGCCTATTTATGGGTACGCGTCTTCAATAAAAAATGAAGAAGCAGTTTCTCCTGAACATCGCATGACCGGAGTTGAAAGACGTGTTCGCGTAGCTACAAAATTCATCTACGGCGAAGAACTCCAGTTCTATACAGCTGCACGTGTAGCTCAAGGACTTGATAATTTCGTTTCTAAAAACCCAGTTACCGGAACAAATTCCCAGGAATTCCGTTCAAAAAACTACGAATACATTCTTGAAATCGATGGTGCAGGAAAGGTCGTAGGCGGAGAATGGATTTCTGAAACACGTCCGGATTTCATGTGGATTTACGAGAGAGCTGCTAAGTTCAATAACAAAGTTATGCCGCTAGCCGGCCTCAACGCAATCTACAGACCAGTTCGCCACTAACATTTACCGAGCGGCCCCTTGGGGCCGCTCTTTCCTCAAGAGAGTGATTCATGAAGAATATGTTCTTTCTTATTACCTTTTTGTCCCTTCCTGTCCTGGCCGAAACCCTCACGGACAGAATCCATTCGGTAGTTGAAACCTCATCAGATTCCCATATCGTACGCTTCGAAAACGGGAGAGTAGGTTTCATTACAAATGATCTTCTCGAAGATATGAAAAACAGCACAGGCGCTGAAGTTCAGGTTGAACTCGATCGCAGCAGCGAAATTCGTCAGATGTCAGTCACCAGAGCACCGGTTGCGACTTATGATGTTTTCCTGAAAAACAATCTCCTTCTGGAACCTCCTGCATATGAACCAACTGTTATATCTGGTGCTAAATTGAATGAAATTTTCAATTCGATGAACCAAAATTTCAAGAGACTCTCAGAGTGTTCTGACCGTGCACACGTTTGGGCATTTGATGAGTTTAAGAAGTCAGGAGTTAAATCTGAAAAAGCATTTATCTTCCTCACTGCCTCTTATATCAATCGCGTTCGTTTCAAATGGTGGTTCCATGTTGCTCCTATGTTCACTGTCGGTGGACAGAAAATGGTGACAGACTTTATGTATAAAGATCGCCCGGTAACTATCAAAGAATGGACCAATATGATGGTCTTCAGTGGCCGTGATTGTAAGATGACAACAAAGTTTTCTGAATATGATGTGAATCCTCAGACTGAAGACTGCTACATGATGTTTGATAGCATGTATTACCGCCTTCCAGGGGACCTTAGTGTTCAGGAAACAAGTGGTACCTATCGCTCAGAGTGGAATGATTTCGAAGTAAGCAGCGCCCGTTCACGCGCGTTCAATATGGGGAGGATTCAATGAAAATTTCTAAAGTACTAATGATTATACCCCTCCTTGGTCTTGCTGCATGTGGCGGCGGTAACGATGGCGGAAGTGAGAAAGCTCAGAGTGAAACAAGTGTCGCTGCAGAGGCAGCTGACGGTGTTTATCATGCTCATCTTCGCCCGGTGAATCCACGTTCTAATGGATTCCTTCCCCATGGTGGCGCCACCTTCCGTGTAAATGGTGATAAACTTTCTGTCACATCTTATCTTGATGATGCTTCAGGAGTTACTCATCGCCAGAGCGTTCACGTAGGTACTAGCTGTCCAACTGCTGCCCACGATAAAAATGGTGACGGTATGATTGATTTTAACGAGGCCCTGATAGCTGTTGGCCCTGTCCTGATTCCGCTTGATGAAGATCTTTCATCACAGGAAAAAGGTGCAGAGATTTATCCGAAGGGTTCTTCATTCACTTATAACGAATCCGGAATGGTTTCTGAGATGGTGAATAATCTTTATGAATCAGATCCTTTTCCAGGTGATGAGATTACAAAACTTCGCCAGGGACAGGGAATGAAGCTTGTTGGCCGCGTGGTTCTCGTTCACGGAACTTATGCAGCCAGTGACCTGCTTCCGGCCACTCTCGGCACTCGCGGATCTGATCCTGCGAACCTGGCGCTTCCTGTGGTTTGCGGAGTCATCGCTCCAGTTCAGTAAGTCTCTGGAAAATCAGGGATCTCATCTTTCCTGACTCATCCATTTATCATCTTCTTCCGATAGGGTCTCATGTTGAAAAACATGGGACCTTTTCTATTAATTCTTCTCTTCATCAGTTGTGGTGAAAAAAAATCTATTCAGCCAGGTGTAACTTCAAAAAGTGATCTCATTGAAGTCAAAGGCGAGCCGTTAAAGTCTGATGATGTGCCTGCCGGCGAAGTTCTTACTTACAAGAACAATGAAAAGTTTCAGCTTACGGGAAATAAAGTATCTGCAATTTTCCGTGATCCATCTGGGGATGAAAAAAACCTTCTTTTTTGGCGTCACCAGTTCAAGGCATGTGCAACTAATGAGTCGGCATTGAGTGATGATGCTATTCCGGAGATAGAGCTTTCATGTGACAAGCTTGGAAAGTCAGTCGTCTTTTTTAAAGGCTCTGGCAAAGTCATGAGGATCGGCGAATATGAAAGTCGCTAGTTCTATTGTTCTATTTGTTGCTGGTTTTACTTTGATTTTCTTTTCATTAAAGAAGGATGATCATGATCTTCTCATCTCTCACCGTTTAAAAAACTCACCCGCAAGAAGTATTGCCGCCTCTGGATCAAATAGATGCATGCGCGATCTTTTTTCTGTCGAAGTGCTGAAGAAAGAAGTCCAGGAACTTGAAGATGCCCTGAATACTAACCGTATTCAAGGGCGCTGGCAGAATCTCGATCTCAAGACACTACCTACGCCTGCAGCTGATTTTTTCAGAAAACATGGGGACAAGTTAGCTGCCTCAGGAACTTCCTGTGAAGATGTACCATGTCTTTACAACGAAGTTTATGGAACACCAGATGGTATCGCTGGCTACGTTCATTACTTATGGTTTCTTCGCACCGGCGTATATCTTGCTGCTGACAATATAGTTCCTGATCAGGTTGATTCGAGGCCCGGACAGTTTAATGGAAAGACTTTTCCTGTTTCAGCTTATCTCTTTGATGAAGATGAGCTTTACGGATTCTGGCGCCTGGGTAAAATGCTGAAAGCTCCACATGCCACACTCACATATCTGAAAGAAATTCAGCGCGTTCCGCGCGGTGAAAAGTTTGAAGGTGCTAATGCCGTGGCCTGCGGGCTTGCTCATAGTGATGGATGGATCACTCTCAATGACCAATGCCTTACTGTTTATCAGCAAAGTGATTCTGGATATTTTTTTCCTGCAGTCCTTCACGAAATTACACACCAACTTGATTTCGAAGAGGGGAAGCGGCTAACCGACGACATTGCCAGATCTCAGCGCGATGATTTCCTGAAGCTTACTGGTTTTGAGATGCGGGAACATAGAAACAGTGCGAATCAATTAGTTCGACAGTGGGTTTTGAAGCCAGGCTCTCGATTAATCACAACTTATTCTCACAATTCTCCTCAGGAAACTTTTGCTGAGCTACTTTCCTACTACCGTCTTGATGGTGATTCTTCAAAACCAAAAGTAAACCAGGATTCATGGAGTTTCGCATCGACTTACTATCATGGAAAAAGTTTTGAGCACCTGAAAGTGGCCGATCAATGGGTGAAGAATGCTTCATCCGGCAAGCTGAAGGAAATCCTCAAAGCTTCACTCAGCTGTCATTCACCATACTGCCTTTCGCCAGGGCTTGAACTTCTTGTCCGCGATGAGATCGCAAAAATCCGGTCAGAAGATCCTGACGGCTGTCGGGTTTTGAGTAATCCAATGATTGCCCAGACACTTCCCGTAAAAATCAAAGCTTCATTTCAGGAAATTGCGATTTCCACGAAGATCGATAACGACATGAGAGAGCTGGTTGTGAACCGCTTCGATGAAATCATGGAGCCTGGCATTGCCTACGAAAGTTTCTTCGCCTGTCACCGCTCGGGGAAAGATTGTTACGAAGAGAAAGTCGGCCAGAGAAAAGCGAGCGAGCTTTCCGAATTCGGTGAAATCTCTGAGAAGCTGCTAGCTGCATATACACAGCTGTATTCGTATGAAAAATTAAGCGAAGAGATTAATGGTTTCTATCTGAGTCTTCTTTCTTCCCGCGACGGAATTATGAAAATCAAGGCAGATGAGCTCTGGGAAGGATGCAAAAAAATACCGGTTTCAGATACCATGCAGCCTTCAGGCTCAGATTATGTTGTGAAAGACGGCTATATGGTGAGCTCGTTTTATAATTGCCTTAACCGCGGATTTAATTCATCCCTCAATGCATCTCTTGAAGCAGTTAAGTTGAAAGAGTTTTCTCCGAAGAATCCAGATGAACGAGCATTTATCCTGTCACTCATGAGACCAAAATTTGTTCAGATCTTTGATGATCACCTGATTAGCGGCCGCGCATGGGAATTCAGGTACCGTGATGCTTTCACGGAGCAGCAGGGAACCTGGCTTTATAATACGATGAGATCAAATCGCTGGTGGATTCCACGCGGAAGACCCGATCAGACGCAAATTGAAACTGCCTGCAAAGAGAGTGCTGTCAAAATGATCGGCGGAGACATCTTCTTCCATCTGAAAAAAGATCTTTATCGAGAATTACTCGATAAGACATGTGTTGGTATAAGATGAGCTGCCAAGTTTTTAGGGCGTTTTCAATCGCAATTACCCTCACGTTCTCAACTAAACTTGCGGAAGTTCCGAAAAAAACATATCCCGGACAATAATGTTCCAACAGGAGAAACTCATATGATACTCATGAAATACACTCTCGCAGCAATGCTTTGGATGACTAGTGTGACAATCGACAAACAGATCATGGTCTCAGAATCAGATACTGAAATTGCTTGGTCAATTTCTCTTACCGCTTCTGAGTCAATGGCAGCCTTAGCAGTTGCCTATTGATGAAGGTCTTTTTCTTTTTCAGTCTTTTTATCCTATCGGTTATAGGCGCCAGATCTTTTCTCCTTAAGAAAAATCTCCCTCTTCCAAAATTCAACTACCTCTCCTGCCAGGGAGAGGTAGATGAATTTAATGTCAGCTATCGAGGTCAATTCTTCCTGGTAAAGCGCGCCTTACCCGCAGAGCTTTCCGATCGCTCCCTCTGGGCCAGTGCGTGGAGGATGAACAGCTACGCATTTGTAAATCAGGTTCAATATGCGCCCTCTCTGGCGAAGAGTATTGCAATGGGACCGGAAACCATAAAAATAGTTTCCCAAGAATTATCGACTTACCCTCAAGACGTGAACATGACATCAGAGATGACAGATCACAGTTTTCCTGAATCTGATGCTGAATACGTAAAGAATCTTTATGCTCTCGGCTCAGTCGCGAAGGGAGAGCCCGCAATCAAGGTGACATATGAGGCCAATCAAACACTCTATACCTGTCATGGACATGGAGCAAAGTTCAATCTAAAAGATTTGAACTTCTTTATCCCAAACGACCCTTATCTCGCTCAGGATTTTTATCCTGCTGATAAGTATCCCAAACTCAGCCTTCTGCGTGACAAGGCTGTCGTAAAAACTCATCCTTGCTATGAACTGGACATGATAAGGGAAGGAAAAAAACTTAATCCTCTGGATTTTAGTTATGGATGGAAACCTCTAACCGAAGGTCATGGTTCTGAGAAAGAGAGGTTTTCTTGCAGCTCTTATTATCGTCTGGGTAAAAATATCTTTAAGATAGCACCGGTAATTTCCAGCAAAGCCCCTGCTCAAGTGAGCTCACTTGATTTTAGCAGGTTCAAGGTTCTGAACCGTCCAATTCGAGCTTCCATTTTTTTCGGGGCTTCAGATAATTTAAAATACATTAAGCTTGATCCACAGGAAGCCAGGACTTACGTTGAAACATTTCTTTCTGATATTAGTGTAGCCGATGCCAGAAGAAATCTCTCCAGTCTGGGCCAGAAATATGACAAGTCATTTATACGATTACTGATATTCCTGAAGAACATGAGCCCGTATCTCAAAATCCACTCGCATGATGTTGTTGTGACCTCAGATATCGTTAAGCTGACGGTAAAGGGAAAGTTTAATCTTTCTAAAAAAGACATCGAGATATTTATTTTATTCTCTCCGAATGTTCCTACGTCAGCATCGTATGAACTATTTACTTATACGTTCGCATCTAAGTTTTTATCTTCTGATATTGTCGTCTACGACGGTCATTCGTCAGGCGGAGAAACTCTCGGGCGAGGGTTGAATTTAGCTAAAGAATCTATTGAGAGAACACCTGCAGCTACAATTCCTCCTTATCAGATATTCGGAGTTCTTGCATGTAGCTCGAATGGGATATATCACAAGTCCCGCATACCAAAAGTAAAAGGTATGGAAAGAGACATTATCTATGGCCTGAGTTATTATTCGGATGCTCCAGCTAATGGAACTCTTTCATTTATCGTTGCCACAGACAAGTATTTGTACAACCAGAGTGTCCCACACTTCGGACATTGGGCGAACTATTTTCATACCGATAATCATTTTATGCTGGTAAATCAACGCTGATTAATCGCGCTTGTACCCTGCTAAAAAATCTCTCTTGAATTCAAGGTAACGATCTTCGAGAATCGCTTCGCGCGCTCTGACGGCAAGTGACTTGTAGAAAGCAATATTGTGAGCGGTTGCGAGAATCTGTCCCAAAATTTCATTCGAGTCAAAGAGGTGTTTGATATAAGAGCGTGTGAAGTTCGTATTCACATAGTCTTTGAGATTTGGTTCGATCGGAAAAAAATCCCGGCGATAGTTCTGGTGATCAATCCTGATCTTTCCACGATTCGTGAAGAGTGTTCCTCCGCGTGCGAATTTCGTCGGAATGATACAGTCACTCATATCGATACCATTTTCCCAGATCATCAGAAGATCTTCCGGCATACCGACACCCATCACGTAACGGGGTTTATCTTTCGGCATAAGTGGTGCTGTGAATTTCACAATGCTTTGCATGTGCTCGGGACCTTCACCAACGGATACACCACCAATGGCATATCCAGGAAGATCACGCTTCACAACTTCTTCGATACAGATCTTACGATACTTTTCATAAACTCCACCCTGAACAATACCAAAGAGTGCTTGCTTATCGTTCTTCCACGCCTCGATACAGCGATCGAGCCAACGGTGAGTTCTCGCAATGGAAGTCTCGACGTATTTTTCGGTAGCAGGAAAGGGGATACATTCATCGAAGGCCATCATGATATCTGAGCCAAGATTCTGTTGAACCTGGATGGAAATTTCCGGAGTGAGAAGGACGTTCTCGCCTTTAGCACCCTTGAAGTTTGCGCCTTCTTCAGTAATCGAATTCTTTTGAAGAGAGAAAACCTGGAATCCGCCTGAGTCGGTGAGGATGGGGCGATCCCATGCCATAAATTTATGAAGACCACCGGCCTTGGCAATCAACTCTGATCCTGGAGTTAAGTGAAGGTGATAGGTATTCGAGAGCATAATCTCGATATCCATATCCTTCAGCTCTTTCGGTTGAAGGGCCTTGATCGCTCCATGAGTTCCGACCGGCATGAACACAGGTGTTTTAATTTCTCCATGCGGAGTTGCGATTGTTCCCGCGCGGGCACCACAATGCTTGTCCACATGCTCGAGTTTGAATTTAAAATTGTCGTTAATAGACGAACGAACGTTCATAAGAGAATTTCCTTGGGCAAGTTGTTTTCCAGAGGTCACAAAACCCCGGCATTTCCACTATTAGGAATGTGTATGGCGTATCCCTATCAAATTCTTATCCCCTTGTTGAGCCTTTTCTGGGTGAGGGTAGATCTTACAGACCTGTTTCCAATGAAGCTTTCGGTTCAGCTGGTTGAAATTATGGATGGAGATACCCTGCGAGTCCTGAGCGGGGGAAAGACTATCAATGTACGCCTATCAAAGCTCGATGCACCTGAAATGCACCAGCCTTTCCACGGTTCAAAGCTTGATGCTGGAAAGTTTTCGAAGGATTGTCTGAGAAAAATTACACCCGAAAGTGGGACGCTTACGATTACCGGATTTGATATGTATCATCGATCGCTCGGAGATTATGAAAATGTAAATTTCAAGGCGGTAAGCCGCGGTTGCAGTGGGCTTTATCCACACGTTAGCTTTTCTTCAGTGAGTGAAAAAACAAAGTTTTTGAAAGTTTTGATCGAGGCGAAAAAAATGAGGAGGGGAGTATGGGCCAGGGGAGGATATGTCCTCCCCAAAAAGTGGAGGAAGATCAGTAGACGAAACGGAGTCCGGCCGTAGCACCGACAACTTCATTTCCAAGAACCTTGTCTGCCTGGACAAAAATCCGCACAAAAGGAATATTCACTTGCAGACCTACGAAGGCGCGTGGAGTGAAAGCTGTTACTTTTCCGGTGGCATCGATGTTCGCTTCTGGCTTCACTTGGATGGTCGGGTTACCGGCGCCGGTACAGGTTCCGCCTGTACAGTTCACCGGAGAATTGTTTCCGTTAATATTTCCGCTTCCTTTCGCCTGACCCCAGTTGTAGTCAACACCAAGTCCGGTGTAGAGACTGAGAAAATAAAGAAATCTCACGTCAGTTGAAAGCTCAAGCGGAATGGAATGAGTATTCACTGCAATTTTCGCTCTTGGATTACCGGAGATTATACCGTTAATGTTTTCACCGGTGCCAGCTGTTTGATTTACCGTTTCATTGATCTGGCTTGAGAAAGTGAGATCAGTTTTGTTGTACTCATAACCAAAGTGAAATTTTACACCACCCCAGCCGAGCCACTTAGACCCATTCCCTTTGATCCAGTCGTAACGGAAGTGAGTGCCGAGGGTAAACATATCCAGTTCGGCTTCTGATTTCTCATTCGGCTTGTCGTTCAGAGTGTGCTCGTAGTTGTACTTCATGAAGTTAAAATAAATATTGAGACGATCAGTATCCATTCCGAGAAATGACTTCGAGTCCATCCACGAAAGATTCATACCGACAATTAGTCCGGGTGCTACACCCACTCCGGAAAGGTCTGAATCAGTTGTCTTATCTTTTTCAAGATCAGCACCAAGACCCATGCCTGCACCGATAAGAAAGACATCCATGTCGGAAGCATAATCAGATCCGATCCCTTTTCCGGCCGCGACAGAGGAATCTGCCATCCCTTCCATGAGTCGCTTAGGTGGTGCGCTCGGAAGGTCCTTGTTGATCTCGTTTTCGACCTTCTGGATCTCGGAATCTATGAAGTTCTTTAATACCGGAAGGGCGTCAGCACCGTCATAGTCCGTAATTCGGAGGCGAAAGATCTGAGCATTCGCAGTAAGAGGAATAAGGGCAAGGAGGAATAGGATGATTTTCATAGGGGTATTCTACGCTCTTCAGGCCTCCGGGAACATTCAGAATATTTTACCTGCCATAAGAGACAGAGCTGGGGCCATATGGTACACCTGCCCCAACTATCCAGAGGATCCCTATGCCTTTTCTTCGTGAGACAAATCTCCATCCCTCCCTTGACGGCTTTTTTACCGAGCAAGGGCTTAAAACTGCGACTCTCATCCAGAAAAGAGTGATTCCTGAGATCCTCGATCGGAAATCGATCGTTGTTTTATCTGAGACTGGTTCGGGAAAAACTCTCGCTTATGCCCTTCCGATTGCGAGCCGGATTAAAGAGCGCGAAGAGCGCGTTGGTCGGAATGATGTGAAGGGTGCTCCATATGCTCTGATCGTTGCTCCAACGAGAGAACTTGCGACTCAGATTCATGGAGTATTTAAAAGTATTTCCCATCACTGTAAATTCCGCGTTCGTGATCTCACTGGTGGCGACACGAATGCCAAGATGAAATCAGTTGCTTCAAGTTCTTATGAAATTCTCATAGCGACTCCTTCGCGCGTGAAGAGTGCCCTTCAGAAGAAAGAATTACAGCTCGGACAACTTCAATATGTGATCTTCGATGAAGCCGATCAGCTTTTTGATATGGGCTTTAAGAAGGATCTCGATTTCATGATCGAGTACTTCGATCTGAATGCCGTACAACTCGGATTCATCACTGCGACTCTTCCGGCAGATGTTGAAAGCTACATCATGGAAAAATTCGCGGGATTAAATTTCACACGGATTGCTTCAGATGTCTCACACGCTCCTGCATCGAAAGTTGAAACTTATAATGTAAGAGTTGAACCGGAAGAAAAAGCTATGGTCGTCCGGATGTTCCTTGAAAAGCAGGCGAAAGGCCGCGGGATCATTTTCACGAATCAGCAGAACCAGGCAGAAGATCTGTTTAAGTATCTCGCTGAAAAAATGCCTAAGCTCAAAACTCGACTTCTTCATGGAAATCTTGAAATTAAAGAACGCGAAAGTGCTATCCGCGCTTTTGTGGAAAAGAAAGCACAGATCCTCGTTGCGACAGATATTGCGGCCCGGGGAATTGATATTCCGGATCTCGAATGGATTGTGAATTTTGGTTTACCTAAAACTGGAATTTATTATCTCCACCGCTGTGGTCGTGTTGCCCGCGGAGGAAGAAGAGGAATTGTTTATAATCTTGTGGCACATCACGATTCTAAAATGATTGCCCAAATCAACCAGGCAATTCAAACTCAACAGCATTTAAATCTTGATGTGATCCCTGAAGACAAAATGAAGGGCGAGAAAAAGGTTCATCCAAAAAAGCCGAAAAAGCCTGCCGCTTTCAGAGGGAAAGAAGAAGCTCCTGCTCCGAAGAGAAACCGGGGCATTAGACGTCGATAAACTTCAGTACTTCGCTTTTCTGGGCATACGTATCGTCGTATCCCAGTTCGATGAGTGGGCCCGTATAAGACTCATCAAATGCCAGATAACTCATAAGATCTGAGCCTCCGGTATCTGACACTCCCATACCTTTAAAGAGATAGCGCAAAAATGGCGGTAGCTTGTCGGGAGTAAACTTCGCCAGTTTCCCGAGATCCTTCGATGGTCTCAGCATCAGGATCGGAATTTGCTTCTGGTCTGTTCTCTGACCACCAGAGAGGCGATTAATTTTCATGAGTCGTTCGACATCTCCCTCGAGGGAATCAAGGAAGATCGCGTTCAGCATCACACCCGTGATCTGGCCGAGAGTCGGAATACTCGCCGGTAAAAAGGCCATCTCTTTAATTTTATCCGGGGGCTGCGGGTAGCGAACACCGATAGCAATAATTTTATCTGCACCCAGATGGATCGCCGGAGAAAGTGGTGTTGTTTGCCTGATACAGCCGTCACCGAAGTAACCCTGATTAATCTTTATCGGTGGAAAGAAGAAGGGGATCGCCGAAGAGGCCATGAGATGATCTTCATTCAACTGGCAACGGACTGAGAAGCGATCCGAGCGCGACCAATCTTGAATAGATTCATGTCCCTGATAAAAAATTACACTGGTTCCGGTGGTGTAGTTCGTTGTGGAAAGTGAAATTCCATGAAGGTGTCCGGCATCGATATTTTGCTGAACATGATTGAAGTTTGTCTCACGGGTGATGAGATTTCTTAGTGGCTTAGTATCGAGCAGGTGATTCGTATGAGAACCCTCAGAGGTAAGACCCCCGAACACACTTCCTCCGAGCCATTTCATTCCCATCTCAGAAAGAATTCTTGTGCGAACATCGTACACATTTCCGGGCTTGATCCGTTTCCAGAGATCACACAGGTTGTGAGTTGCTACATCCCAGTTCTCTGCATGTCCGGCGTAGTATGAGGCATTAATCGCACCGGCCGAATTTCCGGCAATGACTTCAAAAAGCTTTTCTCTTGCGCCAATGATCTCATAGAGCGCACGGACCACCCCTGCCTGATAAGCAGCACGTGCTCCACCACCGGTCATTACGAGTCCCAGCTTCTTCATGGGTTTATTATACTCCTTTTGACCGGTGCATAAGGTAAAAAGATGTTAACCCCCCGTGGGAAAACAGGTAAAATGCTCTCAATTTCAACATCCCAAAGAGGCCTAATGAAAGTTCTAGTTACAGGTGCTTCAGGTTTTGTCGGCCGCAGAGTAGTTACCCAATTGCTCCAGAAAAAGCATGAAGTGGTAGTAATGACCAGAAATCTTGCCAAAGCGGCGATCGTTCTCGGTTCAGACTGCAAGTATGTCCAGTGGATGGATATGAATAATCTTCCACCGGCAGAAGCCTTTAACGGAGTTGATGCTGTCATTCACCTGATGGGTGAAAATATCGGCGGAAAAAGATGGGATGATGCTCAGAAGAAAAAAATTTATGATTCGCGCATCAACAGCACCAGAATGCTCGTCGATGCAATAAAGGCCCTTCCTAAAAAGCCTCGCGCTCTCATATCAGCATCCGCTGTTGGTATTTATGGCAATCGTGGTGACGAAGTTCTCGATGAAAACGCTGCTTCTGGAAATGATTTTCTCGCTGGTGTCTGCAAGGATTGGGAAGCAGAGGCGATGAAAGCAGCTGATTCTAAAATCAGAGTTGTGCTGATGAGAACGGGAGTTGTATTCGGTAAAGATGGGGGAGCTTTGAAAAAGATGCTTCTGCCGTTCAAGCTGGGAGTTGCCGGTCGTCTAGGATCTGGTAAGCAGTACATGAGCTGGATTCACGTTGATGATCTTGCTTCGATGTATGTTCAGGCAGCAACTGATGAGTCGATGTCAGGTCCATTTAATGCTGTTTCACCATATCCAGTGACGAACGCTGAATTTACGAAAGCCCTCGGGAAAAGACTCAGACGTCCGACTATCTTTCCGGCACCTGCATTTGCTATCAAAAAAGCATTAGGCGAGATGTCGACGATTGTCCTTGATGGACAGAAGGTTGTGCCTTCGAAGTTCAAAGAGATGAAGTTTCAGTTTAAGTCGGCGACTCTTGAAAAGACCCTGAAAGAAACTGCTTACTGAAAATTATATCTCTGTCATCCAAGGCTTAGCTCCTGCGACAGGAAATTTCATGTAACCAACGTTTTGGTCTCCGCCGTCGTCATTAGTATCCTTCGGCATATTGGGATCTATGACCGTGCTCAGATAGACCGAACCAGAAATGGAATTCGCGGCGATGGCCCATTCATTCACTCCGGCCGGAAGTGAGGTTTCCAGAATCTGAGTACCATTCAGATACAGAGTTAATTTCTGTGAGTCAAAATTACAATCGAAAGTAATCCGTGCGTCCCCGCGTTTCTCCCGGTCAAAAGGACCAAAGAAGAACTCTTTACCGTCAATTTCGATCACACCTTTGCCGGTTTCACTCATGACTGTGTCTCTTAATCGAACTGAAATGCTTTTTGAACCGGCCGAACCAAGCTTGCCGTTTTTGGTGTCAAAGTTTGACGGTGCAATTCCTCCACGACTTCTGAGATCGTCCGGTAAAGTGACTTCAAATTGCCATCTGCCACTACTCTTTGGACTCTTGGCGAGTATGTGATCCCCTTTTGCAGTCAATAAATAGTGTAGTTCAGCTTGAAAGGTTACTGGTGCCCATTTGAAAGGAAGCGCCTCTCTGAAAACTACTGCACTCGTGGTGATTTGATTTATGTAACTTACACCAAAGTCAGTCAGAGCGTATTCTGATCCGGTTTTCTTGTCCCAGTAGTTGGGATAAGAACTGTTAACTGGCTTAAAGGCAATTCCATTGAAGCCTGATGGTGGAGCGAATTTCCAGGGCTGATCTCCGAAATTGAAGGTCACTTGATTGCCCTGACCAGAAGAGCCTGGAGCGGTTACAATATGCGGAACATATTCAGCCCCGGCCTTAAACCGAATATATTCTCCTGAGAGGAAATAGGGTGACGTGCCTTTTGAAGGATCAGGGGTATCAGACGGACTCGCTTTACGAGGTTGCCACTTGCCATTAATGCCATACCAAAAGTTCCCAGACTCAATGTCCAGGGCAAACATCAGAGTATCTCCGCTTACAAGTTTATCATCCGAAACTTTGACCCAGATTCGAGGTCCGTAGTCTTTATCCTTAGAATCCACAAAGCCTATATAAGAAGTGGAATCCATAAATTGAACTTTGACTTCAAAATAGGACTTCCCTGAAGTCGAGCCATTCACTGCTGCTATGGTTTGACTGGTGAATGCTGGAAGAGTTTTGGCCGTTAGAAAGGGAAATTTTTCATTTAAATACCCAATACGAAAATTAGCGAAGCCCCGTTGGGCCGGGTTGAGAACTGTGAATCGCGGAGTGGGGAGAATATTGACACTAACTTTTCCTTTCCAAATAGGCTGAGGTTCATAACTATGTCCCGCTCCCTGACTGTTAGTTAATTTGTGGACGCTGAATTCGTGACTGAAACTTCCCGCGGCACGGGGAAGACCGATGACTTTTCCGAACCTGTGCAAATTCAATCCGGGTGCCATGTCCTGACTTAAATAAACCGTGCTATCAGAATTGAAATTTGCGCCGAAAGTTTCATCAAAGGCTGGATCAACATAATACGGTACGCCCACATAACCAGAGATCATTGGGGCATTTGCGTTCGATGTAACGGCGGTGTTGGTTACAACAGGCAGTTTCTCCATAGGAATTGCCGTGTTGTCTTCAGGTTCTATGTTTGGCTTTGGCATTGGCTCAATAATTTCAGCAGTAACTACGGGCTTTGTTGCAGGCTGAACGGTTGTGCCTCCGCTGGAATTTTGTAACATGTCTGTTACGACTCTGTTTTGCAATCGGATATGTTCCAAGATTGGTCTTCTGCCAACGAACCTGAATTGACGGCAGTGATTAAAATAACCAATGGTCGACATTTGTTGAATGTTTGTTCTTAAAGTGGAAAGTCGTTTACTTCTTTCATTGGGAATCCGGCAGGAGTCGGGATCCAGATACATGAGATCCATATTTTTCTGAAGCTCAAGTTCAGAGAGCATCTGGCCCTGCTGCTTAAGGAGGAAGTCTACTTGTTCTGCACGAAGAGACCCTGCGAGGGTCATTACCAGGATAAAAAATATATTCATGCGTCTATTCTAATGAGATATAGACTGAGAACAAGAACTCAATCAGATCGTTGTGAAATCAAGTGGTTGCAACCGGACAATAAGTGCTTTTTGAGAATTTTTTTGGGCACTTTCAGGTATTCATTGGAAAAGTTCGGTCTATGATTTCCGAGCGATATCGGAAGATGGACCGGATATCTTTTTCCACCACCAGCATCTTTACTACATCTCCCAGAATGCCAAATGGCATCCGATAAACTACCCGATCTTGCATGAGGGTTCCGCCTTTCATTGGCACAAAGTCATGCGTGTGATGCCAGGTTTTATAAGGACCTTTAAGCTGTTCATCTACAAAACGCACACCAGGCTCCCAGTTACTGATCAGAGTTTTCCAACGAGCGGGAAGACCTTTGATTTTCAATTTGTAATCAATGAGTGTGCCTTCACTGATTTCAGGAGTTGAACTTTTCACGATGTGGAAGTTAAGCCAGGGAGGAGTTATCTTTTCGAGGTTAGTTGCTTCGCTGAAGAATGGAAAAATTTCTGCCGGAGGATTCTGAAGCCACTGCACATCCTGAAAGACATAAGCACCAGTCAGACCGAGAGGACTTAATAAGTTTCTCAAAGCGATGGAGAGTTTAGGGAAATCGAAATGAAATCCAGTCCCGAGAATTTTTCTGGCACTTACATTCTGGGAAGCCAGTAGAACAGATGACATTTCTCCGAATAAAATCTTCAGTGCAGGAGCAGGGACGGGAAAGATCGCGGGTCTGCTCAGAGTACTTGCCAGTTCACGGGTAAAGGCAGCGTTAGTTGTTGGTTCAGGTGATACGGCGTTGAATGTTCCAGAGATATCTTTTTCCAGTGCGTGCACATACATATTCACGAGATCGCGTATATGAATCCAGCTCATCCACTGTTTACCATTTGAAAGCTTGCCGGCGACTCCGAACCGGAAGGGGGGAAGCATTTTTTCCAGTGCACCACCGAATCCAAGCACGACACCAACTCTCAATATCGCTTTTCTTCCATTAAATCCTGAATATGAATTTTCCCACTTCTGGCAAATCTCGGAAAGGAAGTTATCTCCGGGATTACTTTCTTCAATCAAAAGATCGTTTCCGCGATCTCCGTAGAAACCGATTGCAGATGTTCCAATAAGAATCTGTGGAGGATTCTTAGCTTTGCTAAGTGAAGAGATTATTTCCTGAGTGTAAGTCGTTCTTGATTTTAAGAGCTCCGATTTTACTTTTTCGCTCCAGCGTCTCTGGGCAATCGGCTCACCTGCAAGATGAATAAGTGCTTGAGCATTTTCAAACAGAGCTGGAGATAAAGCTTCATGAAATTCAACCGGAAGGGGCAGAGCTTTTCTCGCCTTCGCCTTGTTGCGGGTAAGAATGCGGATCTCGTAACCCTGTTTGAGAAGCTCAAGTGTGAGTTCTTTTCCGACGAATCCAGTGGCACCAGTAATGACAACAGTCTTGATATTATTTGTACTCATGGGATAACTGTAGGGTAGACGTTAGGTTTTGTGCAATCAACAAACTATAAACAGTCTTACTGTAGAGGCTTAGTTCAGGAACATTCCCGCTGCGTGACCGGATGCCCATGCAGAGCTCATGTCGTAGATTCCATCTGGATCAAAGGCGTCACCCGCAACGAGCATTCTATCGGTAATCTTGCAGAATAAAGTTGAGACACCGGTTTTAACTCTCGAGTAACGCCATTTCTTAACCATGAAATCTGGTTTTACATTGCAGCGAACCCGGATTTCTTCTTCAGGAAGATCAAAAATTTCCTCCACCAATTCAGAAGATACGTCCTCAATGCTGGATGCATTGTTACTCACGCCGATAAGTTTTATTTCCTTGGAATAGGTGACCTTAGAAAGAAACTCAGCGTTCAGAAGTTTTCTCGCCTGGGGTAATGGGCAGGTAATAAGTATGGCATCGAAGGCCAGAACATTTCTATTAGGTAGAAAAACTTTTTTATCAGAGACAGCGCTGATTTCAGTATTCAGCATGAGTTTGGCACCCATGGCAAGGAGATCATCTCTCATCGCCTTCGGGAGCGCCGTGGCGGCTGGGTGAAGATTAAAATGCGCTCGATACTTTTGTGCCAATGGATCACTTTCAAAAAGTCTCTCATGGCGATCGAAATTGGGAGATCCGTGATTGATAAAAATGTCATCCATTCTTCGCGTACTAACACGCCCGCCGACACCTGCAGATTTTTCAATCAAGGTTACGTCATGGTCTGCGGCGAGCTCAAGGCCCGCTCTCAATCCAGAAATTCCTGCGCCAATTATAGCTATCCGCATTCGATCAATTTAGCGGTGGTGGCTCCGGTGTACAATCGACAATTGCTCGACAGTATCAGAGCTTGAGTATTATCTGCTTAGTTCTTGTCATCTCTTCCATGGCATACTTGACTCCACCCATACCAAGACCGGCCAGTCCATGACCGCCAAATGGCATCCAGTCCACCCGATAGGCATTGTGATTATTTACGACCATAGTCATTGTGGAGATTTTTAGTGAAAGGTTGAGCGCTGCTTTTATGTCTTTAGTATAAAGACAACCTTCAAAAGAGTAGGGATTTGAATTGAGATATTTTACGAGTTCGTCTTCATCTTCATAACTATTAAGACATACGACTGGTCCGAAAACTTCATTCACCATGATTGATGAATCTCTTGGAACATCGGAGAGAACCGTTGGCGAGAGGTATTGACTGGAATTTCCCTTCACTTCATTGCCACAAAGAAGTTTTGCACCTTTTTTCAGAGCTTCATCAATATCTTTTCTGATCCGGATGACTTCTTCCGGGCGGATTAGAGGTCCTACATCCGTCGTATCATCCATGGCGGTTCCGGTTTTAAGTTTCTTAACTCTTTGAACGAATTCATTCTTAAAGACTTCAAAAAGGTTCCGGTGGATAAAAATCCTTTGAGTGGAAATACACACTTGTCCCGCATGATAAAACGATGAGCGGACAAGGTGAGGAATTGCTTCGCGGAGATCAGCGTCTTCGCGAATAATCGCAGGGGCCTGTCCGCCGTGTTCCATGGAAATTCTCGTTCCATGTGCAATATTTTTTCTCATGTTCCAGCCAACTTTGGCCGAGCCAATGAAACTAACATAGGAAAATAGATGGCTGGTCACGAGCTTTTCTACTGTTTCCGTGGATGCAGTGAAAACCATCATGCATTCAGAGGGAAGTCCTGCTTTCCGAAAAATTTCTTCGAGGATGAAGGCTGTCACTGGTGTTCCGGATGCGGGTTTCAGCACAACCATGTTCCCGCTCGCAATTGCGGGACCTGTCTGATGGGCGAGGTTATTGAGTGGATGATTAAAAGCTGAGATCGCAAGAACGGGACCGATAGGTTCTCTCACTGAAAAATTCAGGTGTCCTCTACCGGCATCAGTCCTGTCCATGGGAATAGTTTCTCCATGCAACCGCCAGCATTCTTCAGCACAAAGTTCGAAAGTATCTCTGGCCCGAGTTACTTCCACCAATGCGTCTTTCAGTGGCTTTCCGCCTTCGCGTGCTATCAGAAGTGCCAGCTGATCAGAATTTTTTCCGATTTCAAGAGCGACAGCTTTCAGGATCCGCATTCTTTCGGAAGCCGGCATATTTCGCATTTTTTCCTGTGCATCAGGAATTATGCTGAGAATTTTTTCTGCATCCTCGGCCGTTCCAAACTGGACTTTGGCGAAAGGAAGAAGATCATTGGGCGAACGGATATCCCTGAATTCTCCTCGTGATGATGTGAAAGTGAGAGGGTATTGAGACTTCAGGGGAAACATATTGGTCCTTAAGCGCATTTGGTTTAACATAGAGTCATGAGACTTTTTATTTTCCCACTACTCGCGACCCTGTCCATACTGAGCGCATCTTGCACAAAAGAGGTCAAGTATAGCAAAGAGGCCTTACTTGCCAAGGCCCAGGCGGCTGACCCGTCAGTGCAACTCATCCTTCCCAAGTCGATGAATGAGGGTATCAGTTGCTCCAATTACTCCGAAGGCTGTGTTTCAGGTCATACAGTGAAAGTGAAAAATCTCGAGATGATAGCTGTCGAGTATGGGACGGAAGTGCAGGCGAAATACGGCGCTAAAAAAATCCGTGGTTACTATACAGGTAACTGGGTTTTTGATGATGTTACCGGAGAGCCGCTTCTCGAAGAATTTGTCTCACGGGTTCTCGACGCTAAAAAGCCTTAGAAAAATTCCCTCAAAGAAAACCAGGCGCTCACGCCAGAGAGTTTCAAGCTCTTTCATCTCAGGATATTTTGCGGTCATTTCATCGAGAGTCTTCCGGAAGAGAATGAGCCATCTTCCGACTTCACCTTTCTTGATTTTTAGTTCGAGATGGAGTTTAGCTACGTCGAAGGGATGAGTGATTTTTCGCTCGGACTTTCCCAGAAGCTGAAGATCCCAGAAAGAGGCGATTCGGGGAATATGCTCTTCAAAATCTTTGATGTTCCTGAAATGGTAACCAATGAGTACATCTGTTTTGGCCTTGTCATAAAACGAATCGACGACAGCAAGAATCCAGTCGGCATTTGTCATACCGGCGCCGTCATTGCTTCAAGGCGCGAATAGAAAACTTCTGAAACTTCTTTTGTCTGAAATCCCTGTTGCGTGAAAAACTCGAGCTCTTTTTTATCCCCGAAGGTGAGCTTTGCTCCGGATTTAAAGATATGACAGCGTCGGGCGTCTTTGATGTCGTGAAATTTAAGGAGAGCATATTGGATATACATCTGATCACTGACTGTTGAATTCTCTGAGGATTCAAGGGGAAACGGCTCAAAAAAGTAGTTGCCATCCTTACCTGGGACCATCAGGACACATCCGAGAATCTTTTTATTTTTTTCGAAAGTAAGTATCGTTGCCTTCCATTTTTCCCAGAGAGAGAGCTCTTCTTTTGTGAATGGAATAACAAGATCTTCGGCCGGAAGGGGATAGTCACCAACATCCAGATTGTCGGCACGGAGTTTCTTCCATTCAGCTTTTATTTCATTTTTCGTCTCAAGGGCGAGACCTGCAAGATAATCTTCATAAGACTTCGCTGATTTCGGAAGGGACTCGAGAACATGCCTTTGGCGGGTCAACACTGGCTGAGCATTTTTCAATTTATAATTCTGGAAACCTTTCAGAATGTGAATGTCATGAGCAACGATATCCGAGCGGAGCTCATAATCCTGGATAATTTCCTGCATCTTCTCCATACCCGAACGCGCGAACTTCGGATCAAAGAGGCTGACGCCACTGTTACCACCAAAGACATTCCAGATTGCCTGACGCCAGTTAAGATGTTCTTTTTTCCAGAATTTGAGCTTCTCTCCCAATGAGAGGTATTTATCTGAGTGAACGCTTCTTAAACATACTTGTCCGAAACCAATGGGAGTATTCTGAGTCGGGCCGAAGAAAAGAAAATAGGTATATAGATCAGTTTCCGGAGAACCGTCCTGAGCTTTTTCGATAAAATGAAAATTAGGAACTTCCTCTTTAAGAAGCATTTCGAGATTCGGAATGAATTCCGGATCGATATCATGAAGTGAATGGAACTTCTGGACAATAATCATTAGTTCTTAACGTCGCGTGCGCAGAATGGGCAAAGTTTCCAGAATTGAAGATCAAGAATCTGGCCGCAGGCACATTCATACTCGTGTGAGAATTCATCCAGAGATTCACCAAGGACAAAAATATCAGGCTTCATCGCTCTGATCGTAAGTTCATTGGCCATGAATCCACCGGGAACAAATGGATCCGGCTTAAACCGTGCGGGACCGACCTGGTCATTACGGCGAATATTTACTTTGATGTCATCGCGGCCTTCAAGATCATAGGCAGGAAGACCGGCCAGGTTATCCAGTTCGCGAATAAGTTTTTGAGCTTCGTCAGGATGATTGAGAATCGGATTTTTCAAATCGCCTCCAGCGACGTTCAAGGAGAGTTATTAACTCTCTCACGGCCCTTTGATGGGCATTGAACCACTTCCATGGTCCTGGCCTTATTTTATCAAATTCAGAGAGAAAATACACTCCCTGGTTGCCGCATTCTTCAATCGTCCGAAGAGTCCACTCAACCACCTCAGGATTTGAGTGATGGAGCAGCCGTTTCAGGGCCTCCAGTAGATCAAATTCAAGGCGTTTACCTTTGTTAAAACGGGCCTGAAGAATGTGTTTTCTGGCCGCATTCAACGCAAAGATAAGTAAGCGATCAGGAACATCGGAATTAAGAACGGAAATGAGGTCATTTTCAAAGGCTTGATGAGGCATGGATGAGTGTTCAATCAGACAAAGAATTTTATGCAGCTCTTCCGTTTTTCTCTCTGAAACGGCACTTTTTAAAAGCACTTCAAGCTCTTCAGTCTCAGTCGAACTGAAGCGGGTAAGACCCCGATGGCCCTGTTCAACTCCCTTCATAATTTTCTGGTAACGTTCGTCGAGGTTCATCAGATGGAAATGGTAGTGGCAGCACCTATGCAGCGGACCTGATGGTCATCTGTGAGACTACCTTTTTCGAGAGTGCCCTGTTTCTGCTGGTAAACCCAGGCTTCGCCTCTGGTTGCTGAAGCTGAATTCATGGTTGCAGTCCAGAAGCCGGTGGTATCCGATTCTCTCAGGACAAAGCGCAGACCATTCAGATCTCCCTGAAGATAATCATTCCGGGTTGGAAGTCTCCAGGTGATTCCGGTGAGACCCATAATTGTTTTTCCGATACACGAAAAATTTGTTCCGAAGATCTGGCAGTTTACATTGGCGCCTGTCTCCTGGAGATTATTTCCGGAAGCATTACACCAATTCGTTGTATCCACTATGTCTGACCACAGATGGCCCGTTCCGAAATCCTGCCAGATTTCCTGCACGCCTGATTTTGCGACCAGACTCCATGTTGATTCACCGGCAGCACCTTCAGAAGTTCCGGACCAGATAGAGGTGCCGGGATTTAGAGTATTACATTCTGCGACTCTCGAACTGAGAGAAGCACCAGTTGTGATTCCACAATTTGCGGCCGGGCGACCAAGTCCTGAGCGAGTTCTGATATTTTTTCCATTGGTTCCTTCGTCATCAAGAACCATGAAAGGAACTGTCCGGTAACCGGCCGGAAGAGCATTTGAAGTAATAAGTGTGATTTCTGTTCGTGTCGTGAGGATATTCAATCCGCGATTGCGATGGATTTGTGAGATAGCAGTACTATCCCCGCCAAGAGTAGGAATTTCAGCAACGGGAGAGTTACGGCGAGAACCCGTTTCTTCTCCACAACCGACCAACGCGGTTAAAATAATAATATAGTTAATCGAACGAATCATAAGCTCCTGTTTTCTAACCGGGCCATTGTAATTGAATGGCCCCTCTAGTGTATTTTTCTTGAGGAACTTTGTAAATTTTACTCCCGTAAGTCTCGAGCAAATCCCTGTGTTTACCCCTCTATCCCCCTGTGGTAGCATCCGTCCCCATGACAACCTTGTTGATTAACTCTATTTACCGCGCCACTGAGGGTGAAGGAATCCATATCGGAATCCCGCAAATCTTTGTGCGTTTTCAGGGATGTCATATTGGTTGCGTGAATTGTGATTCAAAAGAAACCTGGGATTTTGATCCTACGATGACGAAGACTCTCGATGATGTGATGGAAGAAGTTGAAGTCCTTTCACAGGATATTATTAAACGCATTTCGATCACCGGTGGTGATCCACTTCATCCTTCACACATTCCGTCGCTGCTTGAACTCATCCGCGAACTCAAAAAGCGGAACTACTATATCAACATTGAAGCGGCCGGAACCCGGATCGTGAAAGATGTGTTTGATGCCGTTGATTTCATCTCGTACGACGTAAAAACTCCTTCGACACAAGTCAGAACTTCGCAGGAGCTTCTACTCAAGTTTGTAACTGAATATGGAGCGAAGGCGCAGGTGAAAGCCGTGGTCGCTGACAAGAAAGATTTCGAATCTGTGTACGATGCCTTTCACTACGTGAAAAAAAGCGGCGCACCTGTAGTTCCGTGGTGTCTTACACCTTGCTACGAGCCTTCTGAAAAGTTTCCGATGCTGAGATTCCAGCAGGTCGTAAAAATGAACGAAGACTTCGGGCTTCCATTCAGAGTCATCGGCCAGCAGCATAAGTGGATGTTTGGCTCCGATGCAAAACAGGTCTAGCTCGATTCTTGAAATCACCTCATCCGCGCGGGCGGCCCCGTTCTTCTTCATTCCTTGAATCTAAGGTGATTTGAAGAGTCGAGGAAGAGGGATCAGCTTTCTAAGCATTCCTGATATATTCGAAATAGATGTGGATGACTGCGATCGTGACGAAGAATGCGTTCACGAGTACAAGCTTGCGAAAATTTTTGCTGCCTCTTACTTCATGTCTTAATAGAGGCTGTCTTCTTCCCAGAAGTAGAAAAGTCCCATTTTGATATCCCGAAATGAGTGAAAGAAGATTCTGAATCCCTAAGAGGATGAAAACTGCGCTAATGCTTACGTCAGTGAACTCGGGATTCGTCTTGGAGAGAAAAGCATAGCAACCTACAAATGCCGCTGCGGTTGTTACAAAGAAGACAACGATACATGCCTGGAGGATCGAAGAACTATTTTTGAACTCTTGATTCGTTAGCACTAATCAGCCTTTCAGAATTCTCCAGAACCAATTTACCCAGCCCACGACAAAGAGAACTCCACCAACCGGAACAATCATGGCGAACACTTTTATGTCAGAGAGGGCATAGAAGTAACAGTTGAAGGAGAAGAGAAGAATTCCTGCGCTGAAAGCGAGGTGAGTAAGGTTGAGCTTTGCTTGTGAATGAAGCTGGTAAAGTCCAAGCAGGACCAGACCAAAAGCGTGATAAAAATGGTATCGGACACCGGTCTCAAAAGTCACGAGCTTCTCAGGAGCAACCAGGTTCTTCAATCCATGAGCTCCGAATGCGCCAATCAATACCGCAATTGCGAGAAGTCCAGTGCCGGCGAGGAGGGACGAACGTGCATCTTTATTTATAGTCATGAAATTAGTTTAGCTGGAGCGATCCGGGAGGTATAGGTTTTTTCCCTTTCCTTCAACTCCATGGCGAATAGAAAGGTTTCGTCCTTTCTCTTTTCCGACTTCACGTGCTTCGTGATCGATTTCTCGTCCTGATGAAACGGAGCCCAGACGGCGGTAGATCATACGGATATTTTCTTCCAGGTTTTGTTCCACTTTCACGAGTGCTTTCTGATCTTCCTGGGTGAATTCCTTTTTCACACCTTTCATTTTCTCATCAAAGCCACGGGCCATGCCGAGATAAAAAGAGTTTTTAGCACGAATCCCGGAGAGTCCGTGATCAGCACGGGCCAGATCCCATTGATGATCGAGTTCACGGTCCAGGAACTCGGCCACGTAACGAGCAAGTGTCACATTGGTTTTTGTACCAGTGACCTCAAGACAGACTGTTCCCTTGCCCATGGAGATTACCGGTCGAACAATGAAGTGCCGGAGTATTTCATAAATTGCTGTGAGCTTATCATCTTTTCTTTTACGGACGAGAAGACGGTCAAGATAAAGAGTTTCTTCACTGGTCACATAATCAAGATTGTGACGAAGTAGAAGTGTGTTCGCTTTGAGTGTCGCTAGTTCAGCTTCGTGACTATTGGTACTTTGTGCGAGAGAGAGAAGTTTTTTTACTTTCTCGAGGATCCTCTCAGAGTGAACATCTCCTTCTTTGGAAAGATTCTCTGCTTCAAGATTCATAGTGGCGGCACTTACCGAATTCGGAAAATTAAAGCGCTCGCAGATCCCGCGAAATTCTTTTCCGTGAGAAGAAACTGCCCCGTATTCCAGGAGAGTCAGATAGTGAGCGAGTTCGTGGCGAAGAATATCTCTCACCACAGAATCCTTTGCGGACCATATTAGTCTTCTATTGAGCGCAATCTGGAAGTAGGGAGCATTGAAGTGTCCCCATTCTTTTCCTTCGAAAACCACCACGTGGATGGGATACAAATAATTTTTCCACAGAAACCTTGAACGTCTGACAGTTAGTCCGCACTCCTTAAGGATTTCGCGGACCATCTGTTCCGTTTTCTGGATAAATGCGAGGGTGGTGGAGTCGTAAACAATCATATGTTCCGTCATAGTAAGATTTTTTATGTTTTTGGACAACAAAACAGATCTGTGAATTCAAAGATTTAGAGTGAGAAAAAAGTGCCCAAGTGTCAAAATGCACTTCTTACGTGGTTAAATCTGACGTGTTACCTATTAGATATTCCGAACCACAAGAAGGAGGGGGGAATGTTCAAGCTGATTGGAGCTTCTGTATTACTTTTTGTCTTAACTGTACTCACGTCGAATGCGTTCGCGCTTTCCGATATGAACTGTAAGGTGAAAAACGGTACGATTGCCGGTATTCAGTCGCTCCACCTTTCGGAAGAACATCTGATCATCAATAACACGATGACCATCCCTCTCGATAAACTCCGTGTGAAGTGCGGGAATATGGGACGCCAGATCCGTCTTGAAGGTGAAGCTGAAGGCCTTCAGGTAATTCTCAAGACCTGTTCAACAGAAGCTAAAGTCGAAGGTCATATCCTCGATGCAAGAAACAATACAAAAGCACTCGTCCAGTGTGACGAAAGTATCGAATAAAAAAAAGCCCCTCGTAAGAGGGGCTTTTTTTTTGTCTTTTTGTTAGAAAAACTTATTCGCAAACTATTTCTTCAGTCACATCTTCACCCATAACATTCCCGCTTGTACGTGTTACGAGAGCGTTACCTTCTTTAGTGATCGATGATTTAACCGTTCCGATACTGGTGCCTTCAACTGAAAGAGCCATATCCATAACGAGAGCGTCACCTGAACAGGAAGCAGTGTATTTCATCGAAAGAGGCATTCCACCAATGTCAGCAGTGACTTCGACTTCTTTCCCATCTGCTGCGAGTGAGTCAGTTGTTGTTTCACCAGACTCGCTGTCAGTTGAAGTAGATGTATAAACAGTCGCTTCGTTCACCACTGCCTGAGTCATCACCATGTTCTGATCAGGATTTGAATCAGAGTTGCTTCTGCAAACTGGATAGTTTCCTGAAAGATCAGGACAAGCAATTGCTGAAGCAGAAACTAATATTGAAGCGAGTACAAGTGAGCGCATAAAGACTCCTGTTGGTTGAAAAATCGAATGGCCATATTTACACCGGTCACCTTGCGGCTCGCATCAAGTTTGTAAAATATATAGAAAAAGATGTGGCGACCTAATTGCATAGAAACACTCAAGAATCCCTAAATGCACAAGGAGTGTCACTATGGTTCGCAAAATCGCGACGTACGTATTGCTATTGTCTGTATCCCTGAATGCTCTTGCTTCACTTGAGGCCCCGATGAAATTTTCGGGTCAGAATGCTGAGACGATCAAGCTTGAGAAAGTAATCAAGGTGACTCGTTCTGTTCCCCGTGAAGTGCCGAGTACATGCACACGTCAGGTGCCGTATGAAGTCTATCGTTGTAATGACGTCACAAGATACAGAGAGCAGTGCTCATGGGTTCCTGCTGAACAGGAATGTCATACTGAATATGATCGCCAGTGCAGAAATGTAACCCGTTACCGTGAAGAATGTACCCGCGGACCTTCCCGTCAGGAATGTCATACCACTCCAACAAGACAAGTTTGTACTGATCGTCCTACCAGACAGGTTTGTACACAGCTCCCTTCAAGAGAAGAATGTAGCACAACTCCAGGAAGACAAGTTTGTACCGATCGTCCAGGCAGAGAAGTGTGTGTAGAACGTCCTACTCGTGAAGTGTGCAGAACCCGTCCCGATGGTCAGCAACACTGTACAACTGTAGGCGGCGGTCAGCATTGCACTACTGTTGGTGGTGGACAAGATTGTCGTACTGAACCAGGCGAACGGCAGTGTCGCCAGGTTGGTGGTGGTCAGCATTGTACTGAAGTAGGTGGAGGACAAGATTGCAGAACTGTCGGCGGCGACCGTGAATGTCGTAACGTTGAAGGTGATCCAATCTGTCGTCAGGTTTCATACTCTGATCAGGAATGTGAAAACGTTCCAAGACAGGCCTGTCGTACAATCCCAGCTCATAATGAATGTGATCAGATTCCATATACTGAAGAAGTTTGCGGAAATGAGACTGCTTACCGTGCAGAACAGTACGCATGTATGGAGACAATTCATGAAGATAAAGAGATTGAGAAGAAAGTTTCTGCAATAGTGAACGTTTCTTTCAAAACTAACGGTCTCGTAGAAGAATTTGGTGCAATGATTACTCTCGTACCGGATGCGAAAGGAACTAAATTTGTTCCGGCGATGAAACTCACTTCAGAACCTAAGATCCTCGTTATCGTGAAGAAGAAAGAAGCTAAGATCCGCGCTGAAGGCGAAAAAGAGATCAAAGTTGAAGGCGATATCGAAGTGGAACTCCAGGAAGCAGTGGTTGAACCAGTTGTGTTCCCAGCTATCGAATCCGCAACTCTAGAGAAGAAGACCAGCATTCTCTCGATTATCTTTGCGAAGATTCTTCCAACGGAAGCCGGTGCAGTCCGTAAAGGTGAACTGGATTTCCTGATGACAAACAAAGGGAAAGAAGTCGCTAAACTCCAGGATAAATATCCGGGTGTGAAAGTTGAACTGAAGAAAGTTGAGAAGAAAGACGTGATGGTTCTGAATCTGAAAGACCTTATTACCGGCCCAATTAGCGGCGGCGGTCTCTTCAGCAGCAGTAAACTTGCGATGAAGCTACAGTTGAAGATTCCTTCGAAGATCTCAGGAGAAATCCTGAATGCTAAGAAGCCTCAGACTGAGAAGCTCTATGAAAACATCAAAGTCAAAAAGAAGTAACTGAAGTTATAAGAAGGGCTCCTTACGGAGCCCTTTTTATTTAATGATGAAAATCCTCTTCAGTTACATGTAGTGGTCCGGGTAAATCATCTACCACACCGCCATTAACCTCTGTTTCTGTCTGTCCCACTTCCCATAATTGCCAGATGCGATCCCATTTACCATCGCCCCAGCGATACTTCTGTTGGTAGAGACTTCTGTGATTTGGTGTACGCACTGAAAGTGTAATGAGGGGAGAAGGTCCTTCCCAGTCAATATCGATCATTCCGTAGTTGATACCAAAATAAGTCGTAGGATATTTTCTGGCCAGATACCACCAGGCACGACGATCAATTACATGGGTCATACCGCTGGAAAGAAACTCGATATGTCCGTAACTTCTGAAGATACTTGCGAAGTGCTTATCACCTGTGAGGAACACTGTTCCTTTCGGTTTGTGGTCATCCATGAGTTTTTTCATTCGTTTTACTTCGCCCGGCCAGTGCCACCATTCTTCCGAATAAGGGAGAACCGGAGAAAAAATCGAAAGGCCCGTCATGATCAGATGAACTTGTGCAGTGGAGGTTTTAAGTTCGTTTTCAAACCATTCCCACTGCTTATTTCCCAGAACCGGTGCATCAGCTTCCAGTCCTTTGAAGTAGCGTCCATCCAGAAGAATAATTTTGACCTTCTTACCTTCTTCACCGATTTCATAAGAAGTATAAACACCTTCCTGAGATCTTCTGGGAGAGTCTTGAGCCTCATCAAGGAAATCCAGAAGAAGCTTCTGATTTTCAACTTTCTTGGGATTTCTTCCGTTCGCATCGTTTGTTCCATAATCATGATCATCCCAGAGTCCAATCACAGGAGTCATTTCAGTGAACGCTTTATATTCCGGATTATTTTTTTGTTTCTCGTAGGAAGCCTGAATATTGTAACTTCTTTCCCAGTCAGCGTAGATGATATCTCCGCCCCAGATCCAGAGATCAGGTTTGGTCAGCAAGAGATCTTTCCAGAGTGGCTGTCTTTGGTTCTGGTTGTTGCACGATCCAAAAGCAATACGTGTAACGTTCTTTTGTTTTAAAAGATCCAGTCGCTCCTGATTAGTCTGAGCAAAGAGACTCGTTGAAAGAAGTAAAAGGAAGAATGCAAATCCGTTTTGCATGGGCACCTCCATGGCAAGACAATGCTTACATGGGGATTACTCTTAATCGAGTAAACAATGGTTAAGACTTGTTTAAGAATGTGTCAGCGAATTTATTCAGCGGTGAGTGAACTTCCGAGAGAAGAGAGCATGATGAGCAGCATTGCGGTCCATTGTAGAATTGAGAGACGTTCATCTAAGAACAGTAAACCCGCGATCGCAGCGATGGCCGGCTCAAGACTCATCAGGACACCGAAGGTCTTTGTTGGCAATTTCTTAAGAGATATCATCTCGAGAGTGTAGGGTAACGCGCTCGAAAGGATCGCTATGCCAATTCCAAAGGGAAGAATATCAAGTGAAAATATTTTTTCTGCGGATGTGAAAACCCCTGCCGGAATGACAATAATCGCTGCAAAAGTCATTCCCCATGTTGCAGCAAGAGTTCCATCGATGTCTCTTCCAGCCTTCTTTCCGTAGAGGATATAGCCCGCCCAGAAGGCACCTGCAACTACAGCAAGAAGGGCCCCAATGGGGTCAATCGCAGTTGCTCCATTCATTTCCGGAACGATCAGAAAAATCCCAATACCAGCGAGAACTGCCCAGATGTAATCTATTTTTTTTCTTGAAGAGAAAATGGCGACTGTTAAAGGTCCAAGAAACTCGAGTGAAACAGCAAGCCCCAGTGGGATTCTTTCCAGAGCGTAGTAAAAGGAAAGATTCATAAGACCTAGACAGGCGCCGTAAACGGAGAGTTTTTTCAGCTGATCTCTGGTGATTGGTTTTTTCCAGGGACGGAAGACTATCCAGAGAATAACCATGGCAAAAAATAAACGAAGAGCTGAAGTACCGGCGGGACCCAGAACGGGGAAAACTTTTTTAGCAATCGTCGCCCCTCCCTGAATGGAGGCCATAGCGATGATGAGAAGGAAAACGGCTTTCAGCATTCAATTATAATAGTTACACGGAAACTATTTGGCACCGGTTCTTTCCGGCACTCAGAGAAGTATCCAGAAAGATTGAAAAACGGGGAGGCGAGGTTCTTGCAAAATCATGCTTAGAAACGCAATAAGGAGTGCCAATATGGTCTTCAAACAAGCAGTACTTTTAATCCTCTTCTTCGCTTGTGTGATTTATCCGCTGGCGGGAGAGACATTACTTAATTAAGCCTGAACGGGTCTCCCCCTAGGCCCATTTCATGTATTTTCCTAAAGAACCCCGCTGGATGGCGGGGTTTTTAATTTCCAGATGTCTAAATTATTCACACCCCTGGAACTTTTTCTCTCGCCACCCTTTAAAAGACTGAAAGACCTGATAATGGTCCTATGAAAACTATCCTTTTTCTTAGCGTACTCATGTCCCTCCCGTCATTTGCCGGAATATATTACGAAAATTTCTGGAAGAGCAACGAGGTCACAACCTGCTTTGCTGATGCTGAGAAGGATTCCAGAGATACCGGCGGGACTTATGTTCTCAAGGTAGGCAAATGGAAAGAATCGAATAAGGTTAAGGTCAGACAATGGGTCGGAGAGGAGTTCTCGGAAGAGAGAACGGGTATTCATTTTTCAGGTTTTCTCAATTGCGATGAAACTCCTGATGCCGATGTCATTATCTTCCATAATAAGAATAGTAAGTTTGGTACGTTTCTATTTGGCGGTCTTCATGGTTTAGCCGCTCTCGGACCTTCAATAGGATCTGTCGAAGGATATCCTGCTGCTTCGGCCTTCGTTTCAATCAGCTCTTCTGGTATGGATAAAGGAACTGTTATCCACGAATTCGGTCATTCAGCTGGTCTTCATCACGAGCATATCCATCCTGATGCTTATAAGTTTGAACGTGGTTGTGCTTCTGTAGAAAAGAATCAGATCGCCGATTACAGATACACTTATGAGGAATTTGATATTGATTCAGTGATGAGTTACTGCCGTCTGCAAAGACGTGGTGGAACTAAAGCTGGGTTGAGTAAAAAGGATGTCGAGCTTCTGAAAAAACTCTATAACTAATTCCAGGTAAGAGTGTCTTCGAGAGATTTTATTCCCGCTTCAACTTTTTTGCACGCTTCTCCAATCTGATTTGCTGATAATTCAGCGGATACTGCAAAGGGTTCCGCGTAACGAAGCTTGATTCTTGTGAATGGAACCGGAAGTTTAAACTTATCCCACGAATTAAATTCCCAATAGTTTTTGGGAAACGCAGCACCCGGAATGATCATCGCCCCGGTTTGCTGAGCAATAAGAACAATTCCTGGTTTGCAAGTATGACGAGGGCCTTTGGGGCCATCAATAGTGATTCCGCCGCGTCCACCTTCATTCATATTACTGATGTAGATATCAATGGCCTCTTTCCCGCCTTTCTCCTTTCCTCTCCTGCGTGAGGAACCTCTCACCGGGATAAATCCCATTTTAGCGGCAATAAAGGCAGCGTATTCACCATCCTTACTTCTTGATGCCATCGCCATGTAAGGGAACGCAAAAGCGTGAGCAGATAGAAATGCAATCATCTGCTCGTGCCAGCAGGCAATGAGAACTGCTTCCTTCGGATGATGCTTCTTCGCCGTTTCCAGATGCTCCATTCCTTCGCGCTCAAAGCGATATGTGGAAATGAGAGCTTTAACGAAGAACCAGGCAATATATTGGATAATTTTGTGGATCATACTGAGAGTAAACGGGGCCGCAAGTATTCGGCCCCATTAACCTAGGCTCCGCCTTCGGAGCGTGATTTTTCGTGATAAGTGAATGCGGCCTTGAGGTACTCGCGATTCATGCGTGCAATATGCTCAATCGAAATGCCTTTCGGACAAGTCGCTTCACATTCAGCGTGAGTCGTACAGTTACCAAAGCCAAGAATATCGTGAGTGTGAACCATATTCAGTGAACGACGTGGAGATTCCGGCTCACCCTGAGGAAGAAGCGCGAGCTGAGAAATCTTGGCACCCATGAAAAGCATTCCTGAACCGTTTGGACATGAAGCTACACAAGCACCACAACCGATACATGCAGCTGCATCCATTGCTTCATCAGCAATTGGCTTAGGAATGAGAACAGCATTTCCGTCCTGGGCATTACCAGTGTTCGCAGAAATGAATCCACCCGCCATCATGACTTTATCAATTCCAGAACGGTCAACGACCAGATCCTTCACGATCGGGAAGGCTTTCGCACGGAAAGGCTCAATCACAACCGTATCGCCGTCTTTATACATTCTCATGTGAACCTGGCAGGTCGTAGTGTTTTTAAATCCACCATGGGCCTTACCATCGATCATCATCGAGCACGAACCGCAAATTCCTTCGCGGCAATCGTGATCGAATGCGATCGGATCTTCACCTTTCTTCACGAGCTGATCATTCAGAACATCGATCATCTCTAAGAAAGACTGATCAGGAGAAACATTTTCTGCGCGGTAATCAACGAGCTTTCCTTCCGGAGCTCCCGTCGGCTGGCGCCAAATTTTAAGATTCAATGTCATATTTCCAGATGCCATAATTTTCTCCTTACTTGTACGAACGAGTTGCGAGTTTCAGGTTCTCAAAGATCAGATCTTCCTTGTGGCGGATCGGGCTTGAGTTCGTGCCGGTGTATTCCCACACCGCCGCGTGAGCGTATTGATCATCATCGCGTTTCGCTTCGTTGTCTTCAGTCTGGTATTCTTCGCGGAAGTGTCCTCCGCATGATTCTTTTCTTTCAAGAGCATCCAGCGCCATAAGCTCGCCGAGTTCCAGGAAGTCAGCAACACGTGCTGCTTTATGAAGCTCAAGGTTCATGTTGCCGGTATCACCCGGAACATTTACGTTTTGCCAGAACTCTTCACGAAGCTTCCTGATGCCATCAATTGCTTTCTTAAGACCCTGCTCACTACGGCTCATTCCCACGTAGTCCCACATATAGTGACCAAGATCTTTGTGGAATTCATCAACCGTACGCTTACCTTTAACTTTGAGAATCTTATCCGTCTGAAGACGAACAGCTTGCTCAGCATCTTTAAATGCGTTGTCTTCAACCGTCACTTTTTCAAGCGGAGTAGAGGCGAGGTAGTGACCGAGAGTATATGGAATAACAAAGTATCCATCAGCAAGACCCTGCATAAGAGCAGAAGCTCCGAGACGGTTTGCACCGTGATCAGAGAAATTTGCTTCACCAAGAACATGCAGGCCCGGAACAGTTGACTGAAGATTGTAATCAACCCAGAGACCACCCATAGTGTAGTGAACAGCAGGATAGATCATCATCGGAGTCTTATACGGATCATCACCAGTAATTCTTTCGTACATTTCAAAGAGGTTTCCGTACTTACCAGAAATTGTCTCACGACCGTCACGCTTAATAGCGTCGCGGAAGTCGAGATAAACAGCTTGCTTCGTAGAACCTACACCGTGACCGTCATCGCAACGGAACTTCGCCTGGCGGGAAGAAACGTCACGTGGGGCGAGATTACCGAATGAAGGATAAATACGTTCGAGATAGTAATCTCTTTCTTCATCAGGAATTTCTTCCGGCTTTCTGTTATCACCTTTTTTCTTCGGCACCCATACACGACCATCATTTCTGAGGGACTCGGACATGAGAGTGAGTTTTGACTGGTAATCACCGTGAACGGGAATACAGGTCGGGTGAATCTGTGTGAAACATGGATTTGCAAATGCAGCTCCACGTTTGTAGCAACGCCAGATCGCCGAAGCATTCGAATGTTTTGCATTTGTTGAAAGGAAGAACACGTTTCCGTATCCACCAGTGGCCATGATCACAGCATCAGCTGCGTATCTTTCAAGTTCGCCAGTGATGAGGTTACGGACAATAATTCCGCGGGCCTTTCCATTGACCGTCACGAGATCCATCATCTCGCGGCGATTGAACATCTTGATCTTGCCCTTCGAAACCATCTTCATCATGCCCGAGTAGGCACCAAGAAGAAGCTGTTGTCCGGTTTGTCCGCGAGCATAGAATGTACGCGAAACCTGAGATCCACCGAACGAACGGTTATCAAGGTATCCGCCGTATTCACGTGCGAATGGAACACCCTGAGAAACCATCTGGTCGATAATGTTATTTGAAACCTGGGCCAGACGATAAACGTTTGCTTCACGCGCGCGATAATCTCCACCCTTAATGGTGTCGTAGAAAAGTCTCTTAACTGAGTCACCATCGTTAGGATAGTTCTTAGCTGCGTTGATACCACCCTGAGCAGCGATCGAGTGAGCGCGTCTGGGTGAATCCTGAATACAGAATGAAAGAACATTGTAACCAAGCTCGGCGAGAGTTGCGGCAGCAGATCCACCAGCAAGGCCTGTTCCTACAACAATAACTGTGAACTTTCTTTTGTTCGCAGGATTGATGAGTTTGGAATCAAATTTATGTTTATCCCATTTTTGTTCAATTGGGCCTGCAGGAATTTTAGAGTCTAGATTAATGGGCATATTATACTCCCTTCATGTGGCAGTAGATTGCGAGGAGAGCAAACCCTCCGCCCACTGCAACTGCATAGAGATAACCAAGGCGTTTAACGTTCTTGAAATATTTTCCATGATTCCAGCCCATCGACTGGAAGGCAGAAGCAAATCCGTGTGCAGTATGCAGAGCTGCTGCAGTCATCGCAAAAACATACCAGATCACAGCTGTTAGAGTCCGGAAGTACTCCATAGTTGTCTTGTAGATATCGCGCATCTGCACGCCATCGACGATAGTAGTGTAGTGAGTACCGTACTTGAGATTTTTCAGGTGAAGAATTGTGAAGACCAGGAGAATGAGACCAGTCCATGGCATTGTCTGCGACATGAAAGTTGTTCCACGACCGGTATTCTTTTTAACTGCGTATCTCTTCGCTCCACCACGAGCTTTTAGATTTTCAATATTCAGCTTGATTGCCAGACCAAGGTGAAGAAGAAAGATCAACGCGAGAATCGCTTCAATGATGTAGAGAAGTCCACCAAGGGAAAAAAGTTTATAAGCGTAAAGGTTAAAGGCGTCTGGACCGACCACAAGAAGTAGATTTCCTAAGAGGTGACTCACAAGAAATCCGCACAAGAGGAGACCAGTTACGGCGACCAATTGTTTTCTTCCGATGGAAGAACCGAAGTAATGATTAACAGCTGCCGCCATCATACAAAGATCTCCCTTATTGATTCAAAAAATGAAGATAAAAAGCTTGAAATAATATGGTCTTAGCCTAGCAGTCATTTGCACAACTTGTCAGGTGATTAATAAGAAGTTTTGCAACAGTTAACGCATTATGACGAGTGCGACTCGCGGTTATGACTTTTTCACTACTGAATACATCTTCAAAGCTTTAAGGCGATTCATTTCATAATTCACGACTGGTTCAGGATAACCAGTCACATCTGAGGGCCTGTGAATTTCCTTATTCGAAATCGATTTAAGCTCCGGACACCAGATTCGTATGAATTCTCCCTCCGGATCAAACTTTTCACTCTGAGAATAGGGGTTAAAGATCCTGAAGTAAGGCTGAGCATCGCAGCCTGAGCTCGACGACCATTGCCAGCCGCCGTTGTTACTTGCGAGATCAAAGTCCAGGAGATGATCAGCAAAATATTTTTCGCCCTTCTGCCAGTCTACAAGAAGAATTTTTACGAGAAATGAGGCGACGACCATGCGCAAGCGATTATGCATGAGGCCCGTTTCATTCAGACATCTCATGGCGGCATCAACTAGCGGAAAGCCTGTTTTACCATCACACCACTTTTTAAACTGTGCTTCGGTGCCGGACCATTTAATTTTGTCATACTCTGGTTTGAACGAACCTTTAGCGACATGGGGGAATTGATCCAAAATCATCTGATAAAAATCTCTCCAGATAATTTCAGATAACCAGGTGGAAGAGCCTTCATTCTTCTCAATTAAAGATGACCTTATCATGTCGCGCACTGAAATATTTCCAAATCGTATATAGGCTGAAAGGAGTGATGTGCCTTCCACAGCTGGAAAGTTCCTCGCTTCTTTATACTCTTTTATATGATCAGAAAATTTCTTAATTCGCTTTAAAGCGTGGGTGGTTCCGCCTGGAAGCAGTGGGGGATTTTCTATGAATCCAATTTTTTTGTACCAATCGACTTTTGTCATGCTGTCGGGATTCGAAAATTTCCTGAGATTCGCGAGCTTCGGCTTATAATCAGGAACATGTCTGTTGTTTGATTCAAATTGATGAAGCCAGTTGTTCTTATAAGGAGTGAAAACCTTATAAGGTGTTTCAGAACCTGTCAGAATTTCTCTACCTTCGAAGAAAACACTATCTTTGAATTGTCTGAATTCTATTTTTTTCTTACTAAGTGCCTTTTCAACGAGTGCATCACGCGCCTTTGCATAAAGCTCATAGTCGCGGTTACAGTAGACCGCGGTAACTTTCAGTTTTTCGGCAAGCTTGGGAATTTCTTCTTCGGGTTGTCCAAAGAGAATGATGAGCGAAGAACCTTTTTTCTCTAAACCTTTTTCTATCTCTAAAAGAGACTCATAAATGAAGGTGATTCTACGATCTGACTTATCGTTTAATTTGTTAAGAATATGGGTATCAAACACAAAGACAACAGTAGTGTTTCCCGCTTCGAGTGACTGATAAAGAGCGTGGTGATCATGGACACGAAGATCTCTTCGAATCCAGCAGAGATTATGAATCATATCAAGATTCTACTCTTTCCCAAAAGACTGTCACTCAAACCATTTTTTGTTGAACTTCCGTCGATCGCAAACACCCTTTAGGAAACATTTTATTTATTAAAGCGCTTGCGTTAGCGGAAGACCATGGAGTCATCATTCTTTCTTAGTCACTGACTTAACGTTTCGAGCGCGATTTCCATAAAGCAGCATCTTTGTACAGGCACAAGTCTGATGTCTTGTCTGATCATTTGAGTAAGTTGACTTGAATTCGTGCGCCTGAATAGTTTCATCGGAACGTTAACCTTCAACCTAAAAAAAGGTGAAAAAAATGAATCGTAAACCGCAATTAAGTATCTTACTCGTTCTGGCATTGTTGCTCACGACAATTATGCCTCAAGGTGTTCACGCCGAGACATGGTCAAGACACAAACCAACTGATGCCAAATATAAAGAAACTCGTTTGGCTAAAGTGTTTAACAAATTCCGCTACGACATGACTGTTGAGTGGGATCAAAATGATCCTTACTTCAAACAGCAAGCTGAAAAAGAACTTGAAATTTCTCTCCTTGCACTTAAGTCAGAAGGTATCGCTGAAAAAGAGATCCTCTCTTATATGGAGAAAAACCTTCTTGATCAGAAGACTCGCAATGAATATCGCACACTGATGACTGCGATGCAGAAGCAAGGTCTTTCTGATGAACGTGCTGCGCTTGAAGCCCAGAAGTTCATGGAGAAAAGTTTTGCTCAAGGCGCTAGCTTCGGCGGCGGCGGCGGTCGTAACTACGGAAGAGTCTGGATCCTTATTGGTGTCGTAATCGTGGTTGTTGTAACAATCATCATTATCAGATGTAACCGTAAGCCAGGTAACGGAAATGGCGGAAACGGTTCAACTGGCTCAACTGGGACAACCGGATCGACAGGAACAACTGGTACTAATGGATCAACTGGTACTGATGGATCAACTGGAACAACCGGATCGACAGGAACAACTGGTACTGATGGTTCAACTGGTTCAACTGGTTCAACTGGATCAACTGGATCAACTGGATCAACTGGAACAACTGGAACAACTGGTACTGATGGTTCAACAGGTTCAACAGGTTCAACAGGATCAACAGGATCAACAGGATCAACAGGTTCAACAGGATCAACTGGTAACAACGGTAACAACGGAAACAATGGCCAGAACGGAAACAATGGCCAGAACGGAAACAACGGTAACAACGGTAACAACGGTAACAACGGTAACAATGGCCAGAACGGAAACAACGGAAACAACGGTAACAATGGCCAGAACGGAAACAACGGAAACAACGGTAACCAAAACGGTAACTCTGGTGCCAACGGAAACTCTGGTTCAACCGGTTCGAACGGAAACCAGAATGGCCAGAATGGTAACAATGGTTTCGGTAATGGCGATCAAGATGCTCCAGGCGGATCTTGTCCGAACAACAACGCAGAAAACGCTGGTTGTATTCCTTAGTCTTAATTACTCAAATGTAATTTCAAATCAGGGCACCTTCGGGTGCCCTTTCTTATTCCTTAAGATGACTCGCAAAGCTGATGAATGTTTTGGCCAGGTTTGAGGTTGCTCCCATAGCGACCATCGTTTTTTTAGTCTAGATTGACGGCTCCCTAAAAAAGGGAACTATCTTCCTTTGCGAGGCCAAAATGTCACGGATAAGTAAGGTTCTCATCAGTGTCTTCATCGTTTTTAATTTCATGTGCATGGTAAGAATACATTTCCCCATGGATACGAAATTTTTTACGAGCGTTTATAAACCAGTCGATAACTATCTTAGATTCTTTAGTATCTTTCAGGATTGGCTGATGTTTGCTCCCAATCCAAATAGAACGAATGTTGAAATATCTGCAACGATTGAATTTGAAGATGGAACGAAAGATGTCTACCGTTTCCCACGCTCATATGAACTCAGCATCCTCGGGAAATATATGTATGGTGAAAAATATCGCAAATTCACCTCAGAAGGTCTGAGCCGGGATTCAAATAAATTCATGTGGAAAGATTCTGCGATTTTTGCTCTCAGGAAAATGGGTGAAACACATTTCGATAAAATGCCAAAGACTGTTCACCTATACAGACACTGGGAAGACATTCCGCTTCTGAGCGAAAGTTTCAGAACACACGGTACCAGACCGGCCACGATGCAAAGTTATAAATTCTACACCCATGAGGTGATCAAATGATCAGCACAAAAACTTTCTTGAACCGATGGGATCGTTTTTTCTTTAAACCTGCTCCCGTTGAAGGAATGGCAATCTTCCGTATTGTTTGGTGTGCTTTACTGCTGATGGCTCTTTTCTTTGACATAGGCAATGCTGTAGATTTTTACGGACCGCGAGCATTGCTATCTGTTGAAACTGTAAAATCCCAGTTTAATTATCCTCATTTGAATCTCTTTTATTTCATGGGACATGACTTAGGGACCATCTACTTCATGATGACTATCTATGGACTTGCATTGTTTTCGGCCATGATTGGATTTCAAACAAGGATATCTCTTTTTGTTGCTATGATACTGATGGTTAGTTTTCACCACAGAAATATCTGGTTACTAAGTTCTTCAGAAGTTCTCATGAGGATCATTATGATTTTCCTTTTGTGTTCACCGGCAGGAAATGCATTGTCATTAGATTCCTTCATCGCACGATTAAAGAAAAATCCACTTCCTCGTGAATGGGCACCATGGGCGCTTAGACTTATTCAGATTCAATTGTCGGTGGTCTATGTCTGGACTGTCTGGCACAAGCTGAAAGGTGATTTCTGGCTAGATGGAACTGCGATTTACTATGCGACCAGACTTCAAAGTATGACGAATCTTCCAGTTCCTGTTCTGTTGGATAATATGTTCTTCATCAAAATAATGACCTGGGGTGCTCTTATCCTTGAATTGTCATTGGGAACATTGGTTTGGTTCAAAGAGTTCAGGAAACCTTTAATCATAATGGGTATGTTCTTCCACATTGGAATTGAATACATGATGAGTATTCCATTCTTCGAACTGATTATGATGGCGCTTCTTTTGACTTACTACACTCCGGAAGAGATGAGGGCGTTTGCTAATAGATGGATTGAATCCACCAGAGAATCCCTACGAGCATCAACTCTTTCCGAAAGTATGAAAGCAAAATTTCTAACTTTAGTGAGCTAAATGACTGCATCATGTACTTGCATCGCCTAAAATGATTTAGATTTAAACAAGATATAAAGAAAAAACAAATGTAATAGAGTGGGGCACCTTTTGGGTGCCCTTTTTTAATTTGGGTCCATTTGGAAATTATAATTTTGATTACGGACTCTCAATATAAAAGGGGAAACCAATGAAATGGAAAGGTAAAGTCAGCTCACTTCTGGTCATGTCGATATTCTCGACGACGACAGTGCCAGAGACTCTTCAGGCTTCAGTGATGACTGAACACAAGCCGACGTCCGCGACATTCAGCGAGTCTCGCATCGCCAACATCTTCAACAAATTTCGCTATGACATGACTGTAGAGTGGGATCAGAACGACCCTTACTTTAAGGCACATGCAGAAAAAGAACTTGAAGTTGCTTTGATGGCCCTAAAAGGCGAAGGCATCTCTGAAAAACATATTCTTAGTTATATGGAGAATAATCTCCTCGATAAGAAAGCCCTTAAAGAATATCGTGAGCTACTCGTTGCCTTAAAAAAGACCGGCGCTAGTCCAGAACAAGCTTCAGTTGAAGCCCAGAAGTTCATGGAGAAAACATTCGCTCATGGAACAAATTTCGGCGGATCTGGTGGCAGAAATTATTCGCGTGCATGGATCGTCGTTGGTGTGATCATTGTTGGTGTAGTGACATTCATCATCATCAGACATCATCGTAAAAAACCAGGAAACGGTACTGGATCAACTGGTACAACTGGAACAACTGGAACTACTGGAACTACTGGAACAACCGGAACTACTGGTACTACTGGAACAACCGGAACTACTGGTACAACTGGAACTACTGGTTCAACCGGAACTACTGGGACAACTGGAACTACTGGAACAACTGGAACTGATGGATCAACTGGAACTGATGGATCAACTGGAACTACTGGGACAACTGGAACTACTGGGACAACTGGAACTACTGGGACAACTGGAACTGATGGATCAACTGGAGCTACAGGTAACAACGGTAACAACGGAAACAACGGCAACAACGGCAATAACGGTAACAACGGAAACAACGGCAACAACGGAAACAACGGCAACAACGGAAACAACGGCAACAACGGCAACAACGGCAACAACGGCAACAACGGCAACAACGGCAACAACGGATCAACCGGGGCCAATGGAAATAATGGTTCAAACGGAAACAACGGTAGCAATGGTTCAGATGGATCGAATGGAAACAACGGGGCCAACGGTTCAAACGGTTCAAACGGATCAAGCGGTTCAAGCGGTTCAAACGGTTCTAACGGATCAAGCGGTTCAAACGGATCAAGCGGTTCAAACGGATCAAGCGGTTCTAACGGATCAAGCGGTTCAAACGGATCAAGCGGTTCTAACGGATCATCTGGTTCTAACGGATCATCTGGTTCTAACGGATCAAATGGTTCTAACGGATCAAATGGTTCTTCGGGATCAAACGGTTCTTCTGGATCAAATGGATCATCGGGATCAAATGGTTCTTCGGGATCAAATGGTTCTTCTGGATCAAATGGTTCTTCGGGATCAAATGGTTCTTCGGGATCTAGCGGATCTAACGGATCTTCGGGATCTAACGGATCTTCTGGATCAAATGGTTCTTCGGGATCAAACGGTTCATCAGGATCGAATGGGTCTTCGGGATCAAATGGTTCTTCGGGATCTAACGGATCTTCGGGATCTAACGGATCTAACGGATCTAACGGATCTAACGGATCTAACGGATCTAACGGATCTAACGGATCTTCGGGATCAAGTGGATCATCAGGTTCTAACGGATCGTCAGGTTCAAGTGGTTCTAGTGGTTCATCAGGATCTAGTGGATCATCAGGATCTAACGGAAATGGCCGCAACGGAAACAGCGGCTTGAAAATTCTGGACGAAGTATTCTAAGATTTTTTTACATACCAGGGCACCCTTCGGGGTGCCTTTTTTTATTCAACTAAAATGATAAGACCTTTTTTCTTGAGAGAAGGTAAAGCAGGATTACCCTTTTCAAGTTGACCATTTTCAAGCTTCTGAAGAGCTTCGAGTTCTGGAACTGAGATTTCATGAAAGAGAATTTCTCCATCAGTATTCACAAAAAGACTAAGTACATTCTGGCGTTCGATGATGTTTATTTTTCCATCGTGTGCATCTTCGAGCATTTTCAAAATGTCGTGCTCAAAAGAAAGAAAGCACGCTGAAGGATTGAGATGAATGCCGGAAGTTTCAGGAAAATAGAACTCGCCATTCTGAAGGCTTTTTAAAGCAGCATCAAAATAGGCGAGCTCAAAAAGATGATGAGGACAATCTCCTTCCTCCGCTTTCATTTCCAGATACTCGGGAAAGGTAATGATCTTCGAAGAGACTTCATACTCTTTGGAGACTGCATTCCAGTCCATATCTGAGAACAGTGAGAGCGAAGGAAATGAGTCCTTCAGATTCATTACTTCTTCTTAGTAGTCGTCGTAGTAGTAGTGGTCTTAGTCGAAGACTTACCTTCGGCCTTATGCTCAGGATGATGAGCTTTGTGATCGTGATCTTTGTGATGAGTCTCGTCATGCTCATGATCTTTAGCTTCGGCCTTAACGTGCTGGTGTTCTTTGTCGTGGGCCATTTTATCTTTCTCATCATGGTGATCGGCGAAAGCATTGAAAGAAAGAGCGAGGACGAGTGACATGATCATGGTTTTCATGGAAAAACTCCTTTATCGGTGGCATTATTTTCGGTACTTTCTATTCGGTACTTGCGGAGAGCGAAATGAGTGATTTTCCAGTCGAAAAATATATTGATTTAGAGAATAATCCTTACCTTATGGGTCGGATAACTATTCATCATGTAAAAGAAGATTTTCACGCAGAAGTTGATATTATTCATCGGGAAAGCCATAAGATTTTCAAGCATGTAGACATTGTTTACCGACAACAATCGTCGGAAGAAGCTTTGATTGTTGGCGTCCAACGCCTTCGGCAGTTTCTGGAAAAGATAGAGCAAGAGCAGGCGAAGAGTGATCGACTGGGTAATAGCGGCCTTCATTAAGGATTATAATGAGCGAATTCAAAGTTCCCGATATGACCTGCGGCCATTGCGAAAAGGCCATTACGGGCGCCCTGAAGAAAGCTGGGCCCGATGTTGAAGTACTGATTAATCTGAAAGAAAAGATTCTCGCAGTGAAGAATCTTTCAGATGAAACTGTTGCAGAGCTCCTGAAAGAACTTGGCTATACTCCGCAAAAAATGAAATAATCTCCTCAACTAACTCTCAAGGATTGAGTGTGCTGCAGTTAGAGTTTTTTCCCAGAACGGAGCTTAAATCTCTCTCAGACTTCCAGAAGCTGGAAGGTGTTCCTCTATCGACATCAGATAAAAAAATTCTCACAGGTTCTCCGGAATTTTATCAGACTCCAAAAGCAAACGATGTCATTCGCCGCCAGCATGCATTGATGGTGGATAAGATTCTTGGCTTCAGAGTTAAGTACATTGAAGAAATGCTTGTAGCAGATGCTCGCGGGTTTGATCCGGATGGTTCACATGAATCATGGGGACCAACAATGCACAATGGAGTGCAAACCTGGGTAGGTCTTGAACTGCAGACATTGCAAACCCCGTACTCTGAAATTTTTCGAATACTCCAGTTATTGAAAATGAGACCTTACCAGCATGTCGTCGATCTTGGTGCGGCCTATGGGCGGATGGGTGTTGTGATTGGTGGACTGTTTATAAAAAACACATTCACCGGATACGAATTCGTCAAAGCAAGAGTCGATGAAGGAAATAGAGTTTATAAAGATCTCAATATGGTTCGCTCAAAACTAATTGAAGCTGATCTTTCTGCAAAAGACTTTGAATTGCCGGAAGCGGATGTGTACTTCATCTATGACTACGGTCAGGTAGAGCATATCGACAGAACACTTCAGCAGATTCAGGCAGTCTCTGAAAAACGACCCGTAAAAGTTGTCGTAAGAGGGAAGTTCACCAGAAGAATCATTGCAGATAGACATGAATGGTTGAATTTAGCTTATGAAGGAAAACTTGAAGAACTCTTCTCAATCTACCAGGCCTACAAGGGTCACTGACAGATCCAGTTCTCTTCTCCATTTAGAACTTTCTTGGAATCAATTAAGAGAATGCATTTAGATTTTGAAGTGTGGTTAATAGCTACGTAAAGCTTCGTCTTAGTGAATTTCTTTTCTGTTTCATCCCATCCGCTCTGGAGTCTGAAGTCTTCAACATTTTTAAAAAAAGCTTTGTAGCTAAAATTCTCGAATGTCTCATTTGGCTCGATTGAGAAACCGTCTTTATCGAGCGAAACCCATAATGGCAGAAGATGATCCTGATACAAATATTGTTTTCCGCTAATCATGACCTTGCCCATCTCCATTTCCTGGCGTGTAGGCGAGTGAGTGCGAAGAACCACACCAGACTTTGTAATCTTAGCCTTATCCGCGAGGTAGGGCGTGTAAACGGTATCGAGCGGCTTGAGAGTTGCCGGATCCAGATACTGAACAACAACTCTATGCTTGTGTGGACTATTGTGTTTCTGGAAGAGGATTGCAAATCTTGTCCCTACCATTGAGCCAACGACTTTCGTACAAGAAGAAGAGGTTCCCTGAAAAAGACGATAGAGGCCCGATTCCATAGTAACTGGAATGCGCGAGAGCTGTCCTTCAGGGTTGCGGGCAAAAACATTTTCGCCCCACATTCTATCTTTGGGATCAGTATGAGACTGGAAACCGCGGATCAGGATCTCGATTCTTTTATTACCGATCTGGCAAAATGAGTTATCGCGCGGATATGTTTTTTCAAACGTGTCCTGATCGCTTGCAAATGTGGCCATTGAGATAATGAGAACAAGAATATGGATCATGACTAAATGCTAACAAAGGATTCGAAGAAGAAGAAGGAGTTCTGTAAATTTAACTAATAGGTTGGCTGCGGTTGTCATTATCTTGAGGCGCGGATTCGGTTCTCATGATGAATTCGCGCGGTTCCACAGAAACAGTCTGCACCGGGCGAGCAAATGTCAGATTTTCGGCCTCAAATGCCTTCTGAATATCAAGCAGAATATCCTGCTGAAGATCCATGTGGATGTTGTAATCGTCTGACAGAACAAAGTAGACGGTTTCGATATCCAAGGAAATTTTGCCGATACTCATGAAATGACATCGTTCAAGGCGAACACGTTTTTTTGAATGCACAATAGCTGTGATAAGCGACACTGCCTTGCGCATATCTTCTCCACGTGTGAAGAGGGCAAGGCTCAGGAGAATTACGACTCTTCTCTCATGCATTCGCTTAAAGTTTCTGATTCTCGTTGCGAGTAGATCTGAGTTGGAAATAATGATCTGTTCTCCGCTCAGACTCCGGATACGCGTGGTTTTCAGGCCAATTCTTTCCACTTCTCCCATATATTGATCGAGAACAATAAAGTCGCCGACGACAAAGGGCTTATCCATCACGATGGAAAGGGATGAGAACAAATCGCCAAGAATCTTCTGGAGTGCGAGTGCAACAGCAATACCCCCGACTCCTAGACCGGCGAGAATAGTTGTGACCTTAATCCCAAGATTATTCAGCGTGAAAAGAAGGACTGCTGAGAGGATAAAAATTTTCGCCACTAATTGGATCAGACTGATGGAACTTGCGGCCGCCGGATTAATTCTGGTCTTCCGGTTCACAGTCATCACAATCCAGCGATCGATGAGATAATTCATCCAGATCGCCACCTGAATCATGGTGATGATAAAGAAAGCATTATCAATATGGTGATTCCAGTATTTGTCGTGGGGCATGTATCCCACGGAGATATAGAGCGCAGCTGCTACCATCCACAATTGGGTAGTTTGCTCCATAGTATAAACAATAATGTCATCCCATTTATTGTTTGTTTTCTTGAAGAAGCTGGAAATTCTGGTCGTGAAAATTCTCTTCAGCCCATACAGGCCGAGATAGGAGAGGAGTGCAACTCCGAATGCCAGAACGTATGGGTTAGGAAACAGTGATTTCATGATTATTCAAACTATGAAGAAGATTTTCCAGAAATCCACTTACAGTATCCTGATCAGGTAGTGAATAACGGGCATGAGATTTCTCTTTACCAACTTTGATACAGAAAGTTTTCACGTCGCTTCTTCCCTGAAGAATATCAAACATATCTTCATCAGTTGTATCATCTCCAATAGAAATCACGATATCAGGCAAGTATTCCTTTCTCTGAAGCCATTGTTCTACGAAGTATCCTTTATTAGCATTTACGGATTTAACTTCAATAACTTTTTTCCCTCGTTTCACCTGGGCCGGAAGATTAGTAAGTGATTCTTCAAGTTCAAAGGTAAGCTTGTTGGCAAGGAAGTCAGCAAACTCTGTTGGAGAGTTACGATAGTGCCAGGTTACAGCGTGACCTTTATCTTCGATGAAGCTTCCCGGCGTTCTGGAAGTATAAAGCTTCAAAATATCCATCGTGCTGGCCTTCCATTTTAGCGGATCATGCGAGACGAGATTGATCCATTGCTCTTCGGAAGGGGAGTAGTAATAGGCCCCATGACAGGCAGCTAGTGGAAAACTAAAATTTTGCTCCAGGAACTGTTGCTCGAGAAATTCCTTATCACGTCCAGATACAATTACAAATTCAGCATTGGTCTCAGCAATTCGCTTCAGTAGATCGATTGTTTTGTCCTGCAAGCGTACATCACTAGGAAATTTCGAGATCGGTGCAAGCGTTCCATCAAGATCACAGAATATAACAACCCTCTTACCTGCAAGGAGATTCATCCAGGGGAATTTGCCATCTCGTGGAAGAATGGCCGCTTGTTTCTCAAATTTAGTATAGTTCAGATCTCTCAGAAAGATTCTAGCCCATTCGGATGAATTATAACGATGCAGGAATGTCTTCATGGCGGTGATTTCTCCTCTGCGCTTAACTTCCGGATGGTGAATGGCTTCTTTCATTCTTCTTGCCGTTTCTCCCACATTCCATGGATTGATCGACATCGCATAAGAAAGAGTTGAGTGAGCGCCGGTAAATTCTGAAAGAAGAACGACGCCAGGAAATTTGTCTTTCTGAGAAACAATATATTCCAGTGATACGAGATTCATTCCATCACGGGTAGATCCAATATGCATGACTTCCGAAAGCTGATAAAGGGCCGAGAGTTCATGTTCAGAAACTGAGTGATAAATATAATAGATCGGCATGTATGCGGGAGTTCCAAATTCACCATTAATACTTGATACCATTTGCTCAATACGGGCCTTGAGTTTCTGGTATTCAGGAACTTCCGTCCGTGAAGGAATCACAATCTGAACCAGCTGGACTTTTCCACGTTCTTCAGGAAATTCCTTCAGAAGCTTCCGGAAGGCTTTGAGTTTCAGGACGAGACCCTTGATATAATCCAGGCGATCTACACCCAGAATCCATTTCATATCTTTTTTGTTTTCGTTGTACTTCTCAATATACTCAGAAGTTTCTCTGGCATCCGCAAGCTCAGTAAAATGATTAGCATCAATTGAAATAGGATAAACTCCAAGTGATCTCTCAGTCATCGGATTTTCGCCGAGTACTCTCTGAAGTGAACTTCTGAAGTGATTCATATAAGAGAGATCATGGAAGCCAATGAGATCGGCCTTAATAAGCGAATGTAAAATTTCTTTTCTCTGAGGGAGCTCGCGAAATATTTCCGAACTAGGAAATGGAATGTGCAGAAAAAATCCGACTCGAAGATTTGGTTTTCTTGCTTTAAGTATTCCGGGTACTAGCATCAGCTGAAAATCGTGAACCCAGATTGTATCATCGTCTTTGGCTTCTTTGAGGATTGCTTCAGCAACCATGAGATTCACCTGACAATAACTTTTCCAGCCCTTCTCAGAATGCATGACGAGAGAGCGCTCATAATGGAAAAGAGGCCAGATCACATTGTTCGAATACTCATTATAATAGAAATGATAAAGATCTTTTGGCACCACGATAGGATGACACTTCAAGTTGCCAGCAGGCGTTTGACGGGCCAGTTCAATTAACTCACCCGCTATGTCATCAGTGAGAATTCCCATCCATTCAAATGCGCAACCTACAACATCTGCATCAAGTCCCTTAATTGCGGAGACTAGTCCGCCAGAGCTTGATTTGAAGTTATTAATTTTTTCATCATATGTGATGGGTAATCTATTACTGACAAGTAAGCACCGGGACATCATGTTCCTCCGTGATTGAATCGTGGTGGATAATAATCTAAACTCTCTTTATGACAAAGGCTCATCGCTACAACATGGGTATCACCGGAAACTGCCACTACCTCGCGTACGTCTCTGACGACTCGGGTGTAGATTGGATGTGCTGGCCTTACATGGATTCAAGTTTTGTTTTCGGCGGACTTCTCGATAATGAGAAGGGAGGAACTTTCAAAGTTATTCCGCAGACAAGTTTCACTACGAAGCAAAGATATATAGAGAACACGGCCATCATCATTACATCTTTCATGTGTGAGGATGGTTCATTTGAAGTGATCGATTTCGCGCCAAGATTCAGTAATCATGATCGCTTCTTTAAGCCACTTCACTTCTTCAGGAAGATAAAGCGAATCAAGGGGCAGCCTCGGATAAAACTAATTTGCGATCCGCGTGGGGATTACGGAGAGAGTAAGCCAGATATTTTCGTCGGCAGTAATCACATAAATTATCGTGGGCTTCATTTTCCTATTCGACTGACAACAAATGCTTCCAAGTCTTATGTAATAGAGAAACGCGATTTCAATCTCACCGAAGATCTTTATATGGTTCTTTCCGGTGGTGAGCCTTTCGAATCACCACTCAGAGAAACCTACGAAGAGTTTTATTATAAAACGATGGAATACTGGCGTAGCTGGGTTAAAGAAACTTATATTCCACCAACTTTCCAGAAAGAAGTAATCCGCTCTGCGATTACAATCAAACTTCATCAGTTTGAAGACACGGGTGCCATCATTGCTTCAGGAACTACATCCTTACCTGAGTATCCTGGCTCAGGAAGAAATTGGGATTATCGATACTGCTGGCTTCGGGATTCATACTTCTCCTTAGCTGCGATGAATTCCCTTGGGCACTTTGAAGAAGCTGAGAAGTATCTCCAATTCCTCCACAATGTAATGAATAACCTCGGCTCACTTCAGCCGATGTATAAAATTAATGGTGAAGCAGATATTCCAGAGTCGGAAATTCCTCTGGCAGGTTATCAGGGCAATGGCCCGGTTAGAATCGGGAACGCTGCTTACTACCAGAAACAGTACGACTGCTTCGGGCAGATGATTCTTTCGATGCTCCCCCTTTGTATGGATGAACGAATTATTCACAAGAATCTCCTGGTATCACTCGATGTAATCCGGTCACTACTTCTTGAAATAGAAAGACTCATGGATCAGCCGGATGCCGGTATCTGGGAATTTCGCGGTAAAAAAGAAAAACATCTTGAGACTTATGTCTTTCACTGGGCGGGGGCAAAGGCAGGAATAAAAATTGCCAAGCACTACCGTGACGAAGCTCTTCTCGAACTTGCAGAACGGGTACTTGTCGCTTCTGCTGAAAATATTGAAAAATGCTACAGCACCGAACACGAGTGCTATATGTCAGATCAAAAGCTTTCTTATTTTGATGCCAGTGCATTTCTTCTGATCATTCTCAATTATCTGAAGCCGAATGATCCGAAAACCATGAAGCACTTCAAGAAACTCGAATTAGAGTTGAGAACTGAAGAGAACATGATCTATCGATATCATGCCCCGGATGATTTCGGTGATACTCACGCTACATTCCTGATTTGTACTTATTGGTATATTGAATCCCTGATCTGTCTTGGGTTCCTGGATGAGGCCGAGAAAACGCTTCATAATATTATTTCTCACAGTAACCATATGGGACTTCTTTCGGAAGATTTGAGTTCTAAAGATGGAAGCCAGTGGGGGAACTTCCCTCAGACTTATTCTCACGTGGGACTTATCAACAGCGTTTGCCGTTTAGCGAGAAAACAAGATCTTATGATCTTCGAATGAACGGAAAGTTTTATACGCCCCTCTGTTAAAATATTCTGAACAAGCTAAACTCCGGGCATGAAAATCATCCTTTTGGCCCTCATGACCGTGAGCTTTTCCTCTTTTGCTGAAGTAGAGGGCTTAACCATCCCGAACTCTCACCAGGTAGATAAAGAGGGGAACGTCTTTCGCGGCCGTCAGCCGGAAAAGAAAGTCGATGAGCTTGCTCACATCGGGATTACTGACGTTGTCATATTCAAGAATGATGTTAAGGGTGAAGTCGCAAAAGAAATTACTGAGCTCAACCGCCTCGGAATCAAATCTCACCACATTCCATTTCGCTGGAAAGAGTATCCCTCGATGCAAGTGGCTTGTGAGCAAATCGTCGAGGCGATCACAATTATCCGTGATGTAAAAAAAGTGAATGGTAAGACTTTTCTCCATTGTACTGCTGGCGAAGACCGCACAGGTACTGTGATGGGGCTCTACCGGATGATGACAGAGAAGATGTCGATGAATCAGGTCGTGAGAAGTGAAATGTGTCCACGTGGATTCTCGGACGGAAATCCGCATAAGCCAGTTAAAGTGACACTGGCGATTGAAGCAGAACTCACTCCGCTTTTTGTTACTATTGCCGGTAAAGTTGAAAGAGGCGAGATGAAGATTAATTCGCTTTCTAAATCGAGCTGCCAGAATATCCAGCTAGTAAAAACAAATCTTAGATGTAACTAACGCATTAGGGTTCCCGCATACCTGTGCCGCAGGTATGCGGGAACCTTTTCATTCGCGGAATTTATTTACGTAATCACGTATTAGCTGGAGCTGTTCGGAAGAAAGAGGAGCTCCACCCTTTGGCATTCGTCCAGCTTCAGTCTCAACCAGAAGCTTTGATAATTCTGGCGAAGTTTTATTCACCCAATTTCCATTAAGCAGATTCTCATCGTTCAGAATTTTCGTATGACAAGGAAGGCAGGAAACGGTGAAAACTTTCTCCTGCAGATCCTGAAAGTTAACCACAGGCACTGGCGTAGGTTCAGGTGTCGTTTCAGGAACCGGAGTAGGTGCCACTACTTTTACATAGAGGATATAGCTGCGTACGATTTCCAGCTGAGCTGTTGAGAGTGGTGGCGATCTTTTCGGCATTCGCCCGGTCTTCACAGAATCATAGAACAGACTTTCGTCCGGTCTTCCCGGTTTAATGTATTTTGCGAAAGCCTCTTCGGTTGTCCAGGTCTCATGGCAACCGATACATTTTGGAAGAATCTTCTTCTGCAGGAGAGCAAAGTCTACTTCTTCAGAGCGAATAGGCTCATCAACTTTAATCGCAAATTGCAAAGGACCTTTCGCTCCTCCGATTCCGCAGGAAACAAGTGTCGCCAGAAATATAAAATTTAGTTTATTCATAATTTATCCTGCTACATTCCACCAAACGTCACCATCACGGCCTTCCTCCTCAATTACCCGCCAGAGTTTGGCATCGTAAAAAAGGTTCGAAGGAATTTTCGGAAGGATAGTCGCTTTCTCATGAAAAGGAACATCCGCCGTTTTCATATCAATCGAATGATCCAATCGTATTATCCGGGGATCACAAGGCTTGAGGACCCTGACATTCAGACCCTTCACTTCAATTTCAGAGGGAAGAAAACTGAGAAATGATGAAGCAAGTGTTCCTGAACCAACCGGAAGCCATAATCTTCGGATACCTTCAGGCATTTTCTTTTCAATCCTCTCCCATTCGACAGAGAGAACACTCGCCATTGATTGCCGGAATTCCGGAACATCAAATCCCAATGGGATCTTTATCGTCTGCTCTCTGTCGGCCGCAAGTCTCTCTGCAATTTCTTCAGCTTCTTCGAGATTTCTTGCTGAAAAGACAGTGGCCCCAAGATCCCGGGCGCGTATGGAATAAGGATGGAGCAACCCGGTATTAGGATCCACCTGGGCGATGATAATACAGTGGCGTCCCATCTGCTGAGAAACATAGGCCAGTGCGATCTGAGCAAATCCCGAAAAGGGACTGGCGTAGATAAACTCGCGGAAGTGAAGGTCAGCTAAATAACCCCAAAGAGCGCGCTCCTTAGTCCCACCGGTCAGAAGATCATCGCGGGCCACAGTGATGCTCTGGCCATTTTTCGTTCTGAGAGTCGTTGTTACTACCGGGGGCGTGGCCTTTGTGTGCTGAAGAATATCTAGCATAAGGACCTCCATTCTTTTTACATTATGTTTTCAATGTTGTACTCACAAAGTATGTTATCGAAACACCTGTTTCCAGAAGGGATACATGCACGAAGACATTAAACTAAGTGAGATCAGCCTCTTCCTGGCGCTCGTCAAAATCAAGTCGGTCCGGGAGCTCGGAAGGCAGATGAATATGCAGCCAGGACAGGTTTCTAAGTGGGTTCAATCACTGGAAAAGAAAGTGGGGAGTCCGCTGCTGGAACGATCTTCGGGCGGAGTGCAGCCAACAGCTCGCGCACTCGAATTGATTCCAGTGTTTGAAAAAATGAATGCTCTCGGGGAGTCTTTAAAGCCTTTCTCTCAATCCGGTAAGGAATCAAGTCTGATGAGTATTGCCAGCTCATCATATCTTTCAACATATCTCCTTCCACTAATTCTGGAAGAGTTGCTGGAGGATGATTCGGCCGGCCGGGTTCGGATCATTGATTTGCCGCCCACTCAATTTATTCCAGCCGCTCTCAGGGGGGCGTATGATTATTGTCTTCACACTCAGGAGCTGGAATGGCCTTCTACCTGGACGACTATGGTAGTTGGATCGCTCAGATGGTCGGTTTATGGCAGAAAGAATCACCCGGTTGTAAAAACTCCGGGTCTCAGGAATGTTTTGAAATATCCTTTTATCGTTCCGGTTTATTGGACAACAGATGGAACACGTTACGGGGATGACCAGTGTCCAATTCCACTTAGTAAAAGAAGAAAGGGTCACGAGACTGCAACCGCCGGAAGTGCAGCGGAAATTGTCAAGATCACAGACCAGCTTGCCTTCCTTCCCGAGCTAGTGGCGCGCAAATCTGAGGAAAATGGCGAGTTGGAAAAGGTCATGACATCCTGGAGACCAGTAAAAAAACCGGTCTATCTGACGGTGAAGAATGCAACAGTTAAACAGCATGACTTTGAAGAGCTGATTCAGGTTTGCAAGAGGGTACTGACTTCTCTATAATGCGGCTATGTTAAGTGGCCTTAAAATACCTCTACTCATCTTTGTTGCTGCCCTTGGAATTTCTTCCATCTTTTTCGGAAGTTTCAAAGTGGAGCCCGGCACTGTAGACTTTTTTCAGAACCATAATTTTCTGTTCCTGATTTTCATTTCTTTTTTTCCCCGTCTTACACTTCTTTTTTCATCTGTTCCTTTCGGAGGCATCCTCTGGTGGCTCGGATTCTTTTTTATGCCGAGACTTCTCGTGGCGATTCTCGCAACTGTTGCCTATGGACAGACAAATCCCTTACTCGTGGGTATTGCCTGGTTTGTGGCACTCACCGGGGAAGTAATGGAGAAAAAGAAACTTTCTGGCTCACGCAGCTTTATCGTGCGCAGATATCCTGGAGCCAATCCATTCCAGCAGCAAGCACCAAAAGCATCGACAATCGATGAGGGCGGAGTGATCGAAGCAGAGTTCACCAAGAAGGACTAATGGCAAAGAAAGTCCTCCGAAGTGAGCTCGAACTGAGTGGCATTGCTCCCAATCTTCTTCTGAAAGATATAGAAGTAACGGCACCTTTCCTTTTTAAGGGTGAGATTGATACTTCAGGAATCAATCGCGCCTATCTTGCTAAGCTTGTTCATTACAAAAAAAATCTTAATCTTCTTAAGCACATTGATCTCACGGAATACTTCTTCATCTGCATGGCGGCACATTGGTCGACCGCAGGAACCTTCGTTCCCACAAACGTTGATAACCAGATCCGCGAAGGTCTCTGGAAACATAAACAGATATCGAAGCACATTGAGAGGATGGCAAGAATTACAATTGATTCGTGGCTATGGGATTATGAGCAGGTCACAAATCGAAAAACTTATAATCCATCTCTGGGTCAGGTGATGAGCACTCATGAAGGTACCTGGTTATCTGTAGCAATCGGTGCCTATAACGCCCTCGTAAAAAACAAGAAATCTGACTCGGCTCTCGAAATGAAGAATGTAATCCTTGCGGAAGTTGAGAAAGAAGAAAAACTTCTCATTTTTTTACGTGAGAAAAAAGATCACGTAAATTTTCTCCGTGCAACTGCCCTCATGGCCCATAATTTCGGTGACCTTGATCGGGTAATTGATCATTGGGAAATGCCACAGGACGATCCGTTCCGTTTAAGGATCTATAAGCTCGGTCACCAGCCAAATATTAACTACTCACCGATCCTGGTTTACGCAGGTCAGGTGAATAAAGCTTTTCTCTCAGTAGAAAATCACCGTCACATGTCCATGCGCCAGGCGAAGTGTCTAAGACGCTCGCATAAATTCCTTATTCCTGTCGGCCCATTTATGGATCAGTGGGGGAAAACTCTGGGAGAAACGAAAGATCTCACTCCTGATGAGAAAGGGGAGATTGTTGTCGCACTTTATGAGGGCTGGAAGCGCCAGGATCTCGCGCGCGGATATTGTCGAGCTTACGGATCGATGATGAGAACTTTCCCGAATGGAATTGGAGATATGGAAGCATCCCTTCCATTTGATGTTGTTCAGGAAATCAGGAAATCCAAATTCCAGCAGATTGCCGACATTCCCCAGAATGAATTCGAGAGACAATTGGCGCAAGAGCTTGAAGACTTCACATGTCCAGTAACCGGGATGAAATTTTCATGAAAGCTCAGTTTGATAATTCTTTCTCAAAGCTTCCAGCATTTCTTTTTGAGAGGGTAGAACCGACTCCCATTAAAAATCCAAAGCTCATTCACATCATCCCCGAGATGAAAGATAAGCTGGTACTTGGACTTTCCGACGAAGAAATCATGCGCTGGTTAAACAGCGAGCTTCGCCTTCCAGGTGAACAAAGAATTGCTACCCGCTATGCCGGTCACCAGTTTGGTGTCTGGGCAGGACAGCTGGGTGATGGAAGAGCAATTTCTCTCGGAGAAGTTCTGACAGCGAAAGGCGAGAGACTTGAGATTCAGACTAAGGGCTCCGGACTTACACCATTTTCCCGCATGGGCGACGGTAAGGCCGTGATTCGTTCTTCGGTTCGCGAATATCTTTGCTCCGAAGCGATGGCAGGACTTAAAGTTCCTACCACTCGGGTACTGGCACTTTTAACCGGTGATGATGAGGTCTATCGTGAGACGGTGGAGAATTCCGCAGTCGTGGCCAGAGTTTTTCCAACAAACATCCGGTTTGGGCATTTTGAAATGCTTCATCACTACAACAAAAAAACTGAGCTGAAAGAGCTCATTCAATACACCCGTGAGAATTTCTTCGGCGGAATGAGTGTCAGTGACATGCTTACCGAAGTAATTAAGCGAACAGCTCATCTCATGGCAGAGTGGATGGCGGTGGGTTTCAATCACGGAGTCATGAACACTGATAATATGTCGATTCTTGGTATCACAATCGACTACGGTCCTTTTGGGTTCATGGAAGATACTGATCTCAATTTTATCTGCAATCACTCTGATGAAAGAGGTAGATACGCTTACGGCCAGCAGCCGGGAGTTGCTCACTGGAATCTTTCGCGCTTACTGGTGTGTTTTTTAGACGAGCTCCCCCAGGATGAACTCCAGAAACTGATGGATGTTTATCCGGAAATTTTCCAGGCGCGCTTTCTTGAACTGGGAAAAAGAAAACTTGGCCTTATCACAAGTGATACCGGCGATCAGGCACTCTTCCTGGATCTACTTCAGATCATGGGGAAGCTCAATGTTGATTTCACTTTCACCTTCAGATGCCTTTCGACTGATATGAAACCTTTTCGTGACTATTACGGACAGCGCGAGGAGGTGGAACAGTGGCTAAAGCGCTACGAAGTAAGATTGTCTTATGAAAGTTCGACAGAAAATGAACGTAAAGAAATGATGAAACAGGTTAATCCCAAGTATGTCCTCAGAAACTACATTGCTCAGGAAGTAATAATCGATGTTGAAAGGGGTAGCAATAATTTGCTCCAGCGATGGTTGCATGTGTTTTCTCATCCCTATGATGAACACTCTGAGTTGAACGCATATTCTCTTCCCACGCCGTATGAGCACAAGAATATAATGGTATCTTGTTCTTCTTAATGACTAGCAAGCTTCTTTAATCTCAATTAATAATTTAATTTTCCCCTTATTGCTTTTCTCTTACCATATGCGCATGGAAACTTCTGAGGGGCCCGAAAATTCATTACTCAGTACAAACTTGATCACTGATAAGCTTCGATCCAGGATGAAAAAATCCGGCAAAAAGCATCTCGCACTCGAAAGGACTCTTCCGGTTATCGTTTCGCATTTATCTGATGTTATTGGTGGAGATCGCCCGGAAACAAAAAACAAAGTCTGGTTGGACTTTGAAAATTCCTCGTTGGAAGACATCGTTACTGAATACGACGTTCTGAAAGATATTATTCTCGATGTGCTTCACCCTATTTCAAGCGAAGAGAAAAATAAAGTTATTGAAACGATCCTTTACTACATGGGCCTTTCCGCCTGGGAATTCTCAAAACAATCAAATGTCCATCATCTTGAAGTTGAAAAGCATCTTCAGGAAGAAGTAATCGCTGAAAAGCGCGAAAAACTCTGGTTTGAAAGTGTTCTCGACTCTCTTCCAGTGGGAATTATTATTGTTGAGAGGACGACAGCCAATTTATTGTTTGTAAATAAGTCTGCCAAGGCACTCGCCGGTGGATTCTATCCGATGGATATTTTACCGGATGATCAGGATGATTATTTTGCAACTGATGCTGATGGAAATCGCATCCCACGAAATGACCTTCCCAGATTCCGGGCCGCGCGCGGAGAGAAACTCTGCGGAGAGGAACTCACTGCTCATTATCCCGGGGGACAGGTAACGATTGTTCTTCATTCCAATGTTATTTCCGCAGGAGAAGATCACCCTGAAAGAATTCTGATGGCCTTCCAGGAAATTCAGGAAAGGAAGCTGTGGGAAGAAGAAAAGAGCTCTGAAGTTAAGGACCTTAAGGAAGAAAGATCGCTCAGAGAGTCCTTTGTTTCTTCATTAACTCATGATCTCCGGACTCCATTGTCAGTCGCGAGAATGCATACCGAAATGATTTCAAGAAAAGTGGAAGATGGACTTCTCGCTAAATGCCGGAATGTCATCAAGCACATTGATATGGTCGACCGAATGATCCAGGATTTGCTTGATGCCAATAAACTGAAGGCAGGAGAGAAGCTTCCCATTCAGCCATGTGAGATGTGTCTCAATGATATTATTTCTGAAACTATTGCCGATTTCAGTGCTCTCCATGGAGGACGCTTTTTTTTCAGGGGGCCTCAGAAAGTTTGCGGCTACTGGTGTTGTAAGGGCATAAGAAGAATGCTGGATAATCTCCTCGAAAATGCTGTGAAATATGGAGATCCTGTTCGAGCAATAGAAATAACAGTTGATCAGGATAAATATCGCACCTCGCTGGAAGTTCACAACTACGGCCCGGTAATCCCGGAAAAAGAACATGAGAGACTTTTTGAGCCTTTCAAGAGAGCGAAACTAAATGATAAGAAAATGGGTTGGGGCATCGGCCTTTCTCTGGTAAAAGGCCTCGTTGAAGCCCATGATGGAGACATTTTTCTTAAGAGCAATTCCGAAGAAGGGACTAGCTTTAAACTCGTTTTCCCTAACCGCGTTCCGCTAACTTTTCACTGAAAAGATTTCAAGACAAAGTCCCGATGAAACAGCCAGGTTTTAATAATTGCCCAGAAATGATTGTCATTCATTTCCAGCACTCTTGCTGGTCTGGAAATTTCTTTAAGTAAATTCTGATACTTTGCAGGAACAGTTGTATCTTTCTGGGCAATGACCATTGAGATTTTCTTTCCCGGATAATTTTCTTTGAAGAAGAGCGGATCCAGAACGATGTGTTTTTTGAGCTCGTTATAATACTCATCACGATTCCTAAAACTGAACATCTCATTTCTTTTCTCACGCGCCACTCGCATGACTTCCTGGTCAGAATCCACAATGAGCCCTGTGATATCTGCGCCGCCAGTGATGATGAGAGCTTTTTGAATGCGCGCTATTCTGCCCGTGGCGATTGCCGCATGAAGAGCTCCCACACTTGTTCCGAGGATACTCAGAGTATGGTTTTGTGGAATTTCTCCCACAATCAGGTCAATCGCCCTTTGAGTGCGACCATAGTAACGACGATGAATATCCAGATCGAGATTGTATTCATCATGGCCGGTGAATTTATCGAGGATATAAACATTGAAACCTTCGGCACATAGAAAGCGGGCATAACTTCTATCGATCAGGTTTGTTCCACCAGTGGGGGGGAGAATGACGATTGTGCGAATTGAATCAGTGCGGGGATAGAATCTTGCTTCAGCAAAAAAATCTTCTTCACTCCATTTCTTCTGCTCAAAAAAACATTCCTTCGCTTCGAGAGAGCTGAAGAGTCCAAGCTGAGCAAGAAAAACAATGAGAAATTTCATAGACCAGTAATAATAAGATTTGCAGTGGCAAGGTTACAGGCCATCGGGATGTCATAAACCACTGCGATTCTCAAAAGGGCCTTAACATCCACATCATGGGGGTGCGGCGCCAGTGGATCCCAGAAGAATATGATCGCATCAATTCGACCTTCTGCCACACCTGCACCAATTTGCTGATCACCTCCGAGTGGTCCGCTCTTGAAGCAGGTCACCGAAAGGCTTACCTCGGTCTCTAATTGCTTTCCTGTTGTACCAGTCGCAAACAAGTTAAAACCGGCGAGTATGGCCTTGTTTGTGCGTGCCCACTCAACCATTATTGGCTTCAGGTTATCATGCGCAATTAAAGCTACGTTTTTCATACTCCACCTCTTGAATAATTCTAATCAATTTAGCCTTGAGTGTCTTCATTTAAGATGAAGTTGCCCGGAGTCAGGTCCTTTCTTAGCATGGATGAGCAAAGGAGCCTTCATGAAAACGTTAACCACATTAACCCTCTCTTTACTCGTCCTCATATCTTGTTCGACGCCGAAGAAAATTGAAAAAGTTGAAATGATTGATAAAAAAACTATCGGTCTTCTTCCGACTGAAACGGAACCAGAACTTATAAAGATTGCTGAATTCAAGGGAGTGCAGGTAACAGGAGTGACAGTCACTCAGGATGGCAGGATGTTTGCGAACTTCCCGCGCTGGCGTAAAAATGTTCCATACTCAGTCGTGGAAGTTTCTCCAGACGGAAGTTATAGTCCTTTCCCCGATCAGGAATGGAATTCATGGAATGGTAAGCCCGAAAAAAATAAGTTCACCTGTGTTCAATCAGTTGTTGCTCACGGAAATTCACTATTCGTTCTCGATCCTTCCAGTCCGAACATGGAAGGAGTCGTAGGAAAGGCGATGCTATATGAATTTGATCTCACTAATAACAAGCTCGCTAACTCCTGGAGCTTTGACAGTGGAGTTGCCCCGAAAAAATCTTATCTGAATGATGTGCGAATTGATGATGCTGCCAACAAGGCATACATTACAGATTCAGGCCTCGGTGGAATTGTTGTTCTTGATATGGGAACTGGGAAGTCTTCCCGCGTTCTGGGTGACCACCCTTCAACGAAAGCGGAAAGTGTTGTCCTCTCAGTTGAAAAAAGACCCTTTCTTATGAAAGGTGCTGCTCCTAAGATCCACTCTGATGGGATTGCCCTCGATCCTGATCAGAAGCGTCTCTACTGGCATGCACTTACCGGATATCATCTTTACAGTGTGCCGACAGAAGTTCTTCACGGACAAATGAATGAAGAAAAAATTCAGGGTGAAGTAACTAATATGGGAGTGACTCCGGCCCCGGATGGAATGATCTTTGATAAAAATGGAAACCTTTACATGGCCGATCTTGAAAGGAATGCGGTCTCTTACCGGACTCCGGGTGGGGATATGAAAATTCTTATCCAGGATGAACGCATCAAGTGGCCCGATACGTTTTCGATCGATAATAAGAATAATCTCATCTTCACCGATTCACTTCTTCAGGCCTCGCCGATTGGTGAATCAGTGGATGAAATGACTTACTCGATCTATAAAGTTTCTCTCCCTGATGAGCCTAAAAAACTTTAGATTCCTGATCTTAATTGCTACGACAGCAGTTAAGGCGGATGTTATGAACCTGAATGAGTTTGTGCCGACTCATCTGGAAGATGCTTCTGGGGTTAAACAGCATCAGACAATTTATCAGCTTTCGGGGAAATTCGATAAGTCCAACCCGGATGAATACACATGGCGACCTGATATCCGTTATGGAGTGACAGAAAAATTCCAGATAGAAGTTATGGGCGACATGATATCCGGCGGGAGCGAGGTGCGAGGTGGGGAGGCCCGGGCATCAGCTCTCTATCAGGCCTTTGAGTCTGAGTATGCCACTTTTGCAATTAATCCCTTTGCGTCCTTTCCCAAAGGGAAAAGTTCTGATGGAATTGATCCTGCTATAAAAATTATTTTATCTTCGAATAATCCTGACACGCAAATTCATCTGAACTATCAGATCAGGCACAATGCCGGTCGCCAATCCGGAGAGAGGGCAGATGAGATTGTGTATGCTGCAGGATTCTCCAGAAGGTTTCATGACAAGCTCTCCTGGATCGCTGACATCATTTTCCAGGACGATGAAGAGAAAGATTCACGCAATGATTACGTCGAAACTGGGCTGCACCAGGAGTTTTCTCAAGGCATGTATCTTGGTTACGGTTTTGGTAAAGGAATCAATTCTTCGTCACCTGATTGGTCCGGAATTCTCAGTCTTGAAGTTGAAATCTAATTGTACGATTCTGTGGAATGATCTTTGAGGTCTGTCACTCCCTGCATACGCGCGCAACCAGCACAACAATAAACATCGAGTCCATCTTCTACACCATGGCCAATTACTCTGGTGTCGCAACTCTTGCAATGTGGGGCAAGTTTGCTGATGGCACACTCAAAGCAATCAAAAGAGTATTCTTTACCATTCATGTTTATCTTAAAGGTTCTTTCGTAAGCATTCCCGCAGTTGTCACATCTTTCCATAGACATCATCTCCCATAGATCAATTAGCTGCTCATTATCCAGCAAGGTTGATACCACTGCAGGCATTGACTCCTGCGGAAAGTGAATCATCTTAGAAGTAAGCAGCAAGGAGGTTGTTATGAGTATGTGGAATAACTTACCAGTAAACAAAAAAAATCAGGATTTCATCTCGAATTTTTTTGATCTTTACGCACGGGATTTTTTCTCGCCGATGATGGGCGAAGAAAAATCTGAGACATTCATGCCTCTGATAGAGGTCCAGGAAAATGAGAAAGGTTATTCCGTTCGGGCGGAACTTCCTGGTATCAAGGAAGAAGATATTAATCTAAGCCTGAATGACAATTGCCTCATTCTCGAGGGAGAGAAGAGAGCAGAGAGAACTCAGGACGATAAAAATCAATTCCGATCTGAGTTTAAATACGGTTCTTTCTACCGGACTATCCCTTTTCGCTTTGATGTTGATGATAATAATATTGAGGCAAATTTCAGCGGTGGTGTACTGACTGTGAGTCTGCGAAAGAAATCAGACGGTACTGAAAAGAAGAAGAAAATTGCGATCAACAATCCTGATGGGAAGAAAGCGCACTAAAGAAGATCGAGCTTGAGGATGATTGGCTGGTGATCAGATCCGTTTGTTGACTGGACTTCGGCGCGATGAACTCTGAAGCCCTTGATGAAAGCATGATCGAGGTAGTTCTTCGTTCCGACGGCCCTCATCCGGAGATCACCATTTTTTAGCTTCACTTCAATGAGACTGAGTTTTCTGGCAAACGCCTGAAGCTCGCGGTAACGATCTTTCGTGCGGGTATTGAAATCACCCGCAAGAACAACCGGACCATCATGAGCTACAACGTGGCCCTTCACTTGTTCAAGATGGCGATTGTAAGCATTGAAGTTAGCGAAGTTAATTCCATGAATAGAAATTACGAGAAGTTCTTTCTCCGTTCCTTCGACCGGAAATTTTGCGTATGCAGTTGTCTTCGGAGTTGACGTTAATGGCTCCATATCAACTGTATGCTCCACTTTCACCCAACTTGGTTTTACTTTGGCACCGATCATGTTCCCCGTCGCTTCATGATTATAAAGACGATAGGTGAATGAGAGGCCAAGTTCCCACTGATAATCACGGAAAGTATTAATCGTGCCGGTGAAAAACTCTGCGGTGTAAGCTTCCTGGATGAGGAAAATATCTTTTTCAGCACCCAGCTTTTTGAACTCACCATCAAAGGTGATCTTGTCGCCCTTCTTCACATTCCAGACGAGTACATCAAGGCCCTGAGCAGGCAAACGGTCTGAGCTACTCTGTCCCCAGGTGACATGAGCTTCCTCGATAGGCACGCGTCTAAAGTATCTGCTGACCGGATTTTTCGTGTCAGTAGAAGCGCGTCCCGTTGAGACGAGAAATAAAGTTAAGAGTGCCAAGGTCCTCATAAACCGGAGTATTGACTTTCCTCGTTAAACTTTAAAGACGCGGAGTGTTGAAAAATTCAGGTTTCTGTCCTTGAGAACGAACCGGACGGCCCTTAGCATCTCATCTTCACCAAATCTTAAAGGAATTCCATGGACCGGAAATACCTCTCTGCCCCCTTTGATATGTCTGAATACATCTTCGGAGAGCGCTTCGTTCTGGGCGGGATCGACTTCGATCTTGATGATAAGAACGAGAAATTAAAGGAAGAAGACGATAATGGGCCTCTGCCGTTGACTCCCACTGAAGGGCGTTGATAGCCTCACCGGATGAAAATTTTCCTAATTCTTTGCTTTGTAACTTTTACTGCCCAGGCAGCGACCCTCGAATCATTTTTCACCCAGCTTGAAGGCGGATGGAATAAGGTTTCGGCCGAATCTCACCGGGAGACTCCGGCAGGTCAGATTACTTATTCAAGGGCGACGAAGTTTGAGGCAATGGTTTCAAGAGCTGCGAATCAATGGATCTTTGCTGAAGACATGTGCTGGGCAACTGAAAGTGAGGCACCTGTTTGCGGAGAAGCAAGTGTTTCTTACGAAGTTAACGAAGATGCACTCTTCCTGTTGGTAGATAATCAGAAGCTCCCGGTAGAAGTGATGGAGCTTGATGATGAATTTCTCATGATTATGCTTACTACCAATGACTATGTGTTCACCGCTATTCTCTCAATTACAGACAATAAGCTTTCCCAGCAATCAGTCATGGAAATGACTGACGGGACTAAAGAGTATCAGTTTCTCGAACTTATAAAGCAGTAAGTCGGGAAGAATTTTCCATCTCATCTTTAAACCTAAACTCCCTTCTAATTAAGCAATACTTAAAAGGGAGAATCCATGAAGTTTCTAGCACTCTTTGGCCTGGTCGCATTTGTTTCCTGTTCAACGACAAATCACCTCAGTCAAAAATCCGGTGGAATGAGTGTTTCAGTCATCAGTAATCTGGAAGCAGAAGTTGATGTTGATATGACTAAAAAGATTGTCGGTAAGGCCCATCACGTTCGCATCCTGGGGATTCATACTCAGAGTTCAACTAACTATGCTGATGGCGTAACTTACGATGGTGGTAATGCTGGCGGTGGACTATTTGGATTCTTTGGTCCAGGCATGGAAGAAGCAGCGAAATCAGCAGCCGCCTACAATGCAACGGTTCCTGCTAAAGCAGACGTCTTAGTTGCTCCCCAGTATCTTGTGAAAGTGAAGAACTACGTTTTCGGCATGTATAAAGAAGTGAGTGTGCAGGTTTGGGGTTACAGCGGAAAAGTTCGCAACATCAAGCAAGTTGCCACAAAGTAATTATTTTTTTCGTTTCGTGATCTTGTGAAGGGCCTCTAGTGTTGTAGTTGAAACTGCACCCTTGAGGCCCGACCACAGACTGATAGCATCATCAATTGTCGGACCTTTCATCACTTCCAGTTCATGTGAAACTTCAGTCATCATTTCATTCAGCTGATCGAGTTCACGATTATAGCTTTCCATCTCACTTTTAGAGATTCCCAGTTTATTGGCAGTATCCAATGTCATAAAGCCAAAAGTGCTTCCCTGAATTACTTCTGTCACCTCGGCGCGGGTTGAACCGAATGTGGCGAACATTCCCTCATTCGCGAGGCGCGGAGCTTCTTTCACCGCTCCGAAAGCAGGGACACAAAGGAAGTACATAAGAACGACCAACACTGGGGTAGTTTTCATACCTGTATTGTAAAGCTTCGCTCGAAATGGTGCTTGAGCGGGCCTGCAGAGAGAGCCTTCTCTTCATGGGTTAGCCGCGATACTTTAACTTTTTCCTTATATCGGAGTGCCTCAAAATAGACACATTCGGAGGAGAGGAGCATGATCTTCCGTAGAGGAATTTTATGATCAAAGTCGAAGTCTGGTCTGACATCAATTGCCCTTACTGCTACATCGGAAAAAGAAATCTCGAGAAAGCACTTGAAAAGTTTCCCCGTGCTGAGAGTGTGGAAATTGAATGGCGAAGCTTTGAGCTTGATCCATATTCCAATCCAGAGAAGGGTTCTGATCAGATTGATCTCATTGCCGAAAAATATGGAAAGGACCGGGCATGGGTAGAAAGCATGAACAGAAAAATATCCGACATGGGAAAAGAAATTGGCATTGAATTTCATCTTGATAAAGTTGTCCCATCAAATTCCTTCAAGGCACACAAGCTTCTTCATCTCGCAAAATTCTACGGCATTCAGAATGAACTTCAGGAAGCTCTCTTCCGGGCAAAGTTCTCTGAGGGGAAAGACATTAATGATATTGAAACTCTTATTGCCCTCGGGCTGAAAGAGAATCTCGATCCTGTGGAGATAAAAGAAGTCCTTGAAGGCAAGAGATACGATCAGGATGTGAGGAAAGACGAAGAGACGGGATCCAGACTCGGGATAAGAGGCGTGCCTTTTTTCGTCATCAATCAAACTGAAGCACTATCCGGAGCACAGCCGCCGGAGGCATTCCTTGAAGTCCTGGAGAGCATGAACTAAAATGTTACTATGAAAAAAATTATCTTCCTTCTGATTATTATTTCCTGTTCCGTGCCTCAAACCGCTCCGGACCTCGTACAAATCAAAGCTGATGACGACAGGATTCTCGAGGGACTTCACGATGAGCCTCTGAGAATGGGAAAGAAGAAAGTTCACAAAGAAGGAATGATAACTACGGAGATCTGGAGATACAGTGAAGAACATGGTTCACCGGACAATACTGTAGAAACGCTTATGTATAAGAATGATAAGCTCATTTCTCATACCATCTCGGATTCAGCTTCCGGACAATCTTTTTCCCGTCAGTTTCAGGATGGGAAAGTGATTGAACTGACAGAAACAAAAATCGGGAAAACGAGCTCTTTATATTTTGACGAAAATGAAAAACTCAAGGCCCGGATCAATATCGATGGGAAGACAGCAGAGTGTTTTAAATACACCAATGGCGAAAATCCGCGCTTAGAAAAGATTGAGACTTGTGAGCGTGAATTCAATACTGCTCCCTAACAGCCTTTCAGATCCTTCAGGAATTTTTTCTGCTCTTTATCGAGCTCAGGTTGCTCGAATCCTTTTAAAAGTGGAGAGAGCTTCTTCGTAATCACGTGGAGTGACTCACGTCTGGCAAATTTCTTCGAATTTGACTGGATCACATGCCATGGGGCTTTCTTGGTACTATTTTCTTCCAGGAAAGTATCCACAGCAGAAACGTACTTGTTCCAGTTCTTTCTCGCACGGATATCTGCCTCAGAAATCTTCCAGCGCTTCAGTGGATCAGTGAGACGCTCTTCAAAACGCTTCAGCTGTTCATCCTTGGTTACAGCAAGAAAGATCTTAATCAGTATAATCCCGTCACGCTGGAGAGTGGCCTCAAATTCATTGATCTCTTTATAAGCGTCTTCAATCCTGTCGGGCGAAGTAAGCTCTTCGACTTTTTCAACAAGCACTCTTCCATACCATGACCGGTCAAAAATGGTGATGTTTCCAGGAGGGGGGAGTTTTTTCCAGAAACGGTAGAGCCAGTGTTTTCCCTGCTCGGTTTTTTTAGGAGCAGCGATAGGGACTACTTTCATGGAACGCGGATCGAGCTTCTCAGTCACCGCTCTGATCGTTCCGCCTTTCCCGGCAGCATCAAAGCCTTCAAACATAATTATGATTCTTTCCTTACGATGGAATGCTGCCTGTTGGATCTTCAGCATCATGTGCTGAAGCTCCTTGATTTCATCTTCAAGCTTTTCTTTGTCTTTAAGCACCTTCGGTTTTTTTGAGAGATCCTTCAGGAGGCCTGAGAGAGAATGGTCGGACATGAATTTTCCTTTTCAGAGTCTTTTAACAGGAGAAGAAGTAGCTTTTCTTCTCTCGTATAGGAAGAACTGGGGCGGCATTTTTTCCATTTTTCGTGGAGAGTTCCATCCTGGTCAGATTCAAAAAGGATGGGATGGATGTAATATTTCCGGCACACACTAACCGTATTCCGCAGATGTGAAGCAGTTTCCTTTACAATTCCGGCATGCCGTTTCTTCCAGACGGATGCATGAGAATCTTCACAGGGACCGATCGTTACCAGAAGGCCCAGTGCTTTGGTTGTGCCCCCCCATGTTCGTAGGTCCTTTGCCGTAAAATCTCTACCTGTTGCAGATTTCAGATAATCATTCACATGGCCGGAAGAAATATCCACCGCCTCACCCTGATCATTGATAAAGCAGAATAGTTCTTCTCCGGGAAGTTCCTGACAGCGGCCTATTATCTTTGAGAGTTTTTTATCAACAAAAGAAATGTCATGATTGATTCCGCTTTTTCCTTTGAAGGAAAGTTTTACCTTCGCTCCTCTGACTTTAGCGTGATCATTAAGAATAGTCGTAAGACCATAGGAATCATTCTCTTCAGCGTAGAGACTATTTCCCACTCTGGTTTGGGTCATGATCATAATCTTGATCACTGCTGCGATAACTTTTTCTCTGGGAAGACCTGCTGACTTGATATCAGCTTCAATTTTTTTCTTGAGCGTGGGAAGGCTTTCGGCCAGTTCAGTCATCCGCGTAAACTTGGTGGTGTTTCGCTCGATGCTCCACTTCTCATGATAGCGGTATTGCTTTCTTTTTCGCTTGTCGTAACCTGTGACCTGAAGATGGCCATCGGCATGCTTACAGATCCAGACATTTTCCCAGGCGGGAGGAATGACAAGATCCTTTATACGCGTGAGGGTGCGCAGACACGTGACGAGAACACCTTTGGCCTCATCCATATAGGTAAAGCCTTTCCCGCGCCGTTTACGGCGAAATCCGGGGTCCTTATCTGTCACGTAACGGAGGCCTGCTGATTCTGCAGTCTCTTCTGGTGCAAGCATGTAAAAACGATAGCTGCGGGATCAAAAGATCGGGACTTAATCTTTCTAGATGTTGTCCTGACTGCTCAGGTTTCATGGCGTTGACTTTTATTTGCCGCCATACGTCCGCATATATTTTACGAGAGAATGATTTTCTAGATCCCGTTTTGGAATATTGGCATAAATATAAATGGAATGATTCCAGTATCCCTGCTGGGGACCTATTAACTGGATATGATCCAAATAGAGGGAAGATTTAATATAGGGGAGTGGAAGAAAAGCGCAGCCAGCACCACTGGCCACGAAACGCACCAGACATGAAGCGATGTTCGACTCAATAATAATCTCTTTCTTCAATTTATGCTTTCTACTGAAGGAACTGAACTCCTGCCCAAGTTTAGTATCACGACTTGGAATAATCATATCTTCTCCGAGGTATTCCAGGATTTTTTGGATGTTCGAAGGATTATCGAAAGTAGGCATACCGCCTTTCTTAATTGATGTTGCCAAGAAAACCGGATAATCAACTTTCACGTGAGACCATGAAGAATTGACTTTCTCATGAGAAATAAGAATATCTGTCTCATTATTTTCAGTCTTACTGAGCGCCTCTTCAGTTGTACTGGCGAGAATTGCTAATTTTTTTCTTTCGCGCTTAGCGAGTTTAAAAACGACTTCGGCCACGAAAGGTCTTTCCACTTCATGAGTTACCAGAATTCTCAGTCTCTCTTGCTTCTCCGCATGATCGTCATGATCTGACAATTTGGTCACATCATCCCTCAGGTCATAATATGTTGTAGCAGTCTTAACAAGTTCTCTGCCTTTAGCGGTTAAGCTTATTGATTTACCATTTCTCAGAAAAAGTGAGGTCCCGATTTGCTCCTCCAGATTCTTAATTTGCATGCTTAATGAAGGCTGACTTATTCCTAAAGCTATAGCTGCCTTAGAGATATTGAGGTGTTCAGCGCATACAAAAAATGAGTATAGTAAATTTAAATTAACCATATAGTGTAATCCTATAACAGTGCTCTAGATATAGTCATTGAGTATTTGCATTAATTCCCTATAATCTGGGGAGTGAAATTGTCATTAAGGTTTATCTTACCGCTAATTTTTGTCCTCAGCATGGTTGCTTACCTCCTTGTGCCTGTTGTCGACAATCTGACACTCCAATGGTTCAAGAGGGATCTCGATCTACGTGCCGAACTGATTAGCCGGTCGTTGAATGGAATCCTTCTTACCATGGAGCCAACCCGAAAAGATTCCGCCATTCCGGAGTTATTCGATGACTATGCCGAAGATGAAAGACTCCTCGCCATCGGGCTGTGTGATGAAAATAACAAACTAGTCTATAAAACAAAATATTTTCCCGACGAAATTAACTGCATTACTGATCATGTCGATCATCTGGTAAAACTTACTCAGGGGCCCGTGCACGTGGCCTCAACTTCATCGGCAATCGATGGAAAACGCGCGACTTTATTTATTGTCCATGACGTGAGTTTTGTTCAAAGAAGATCTGATACTACCAGAAACTACATCATTATATTTTTTCTATGCCTGGCTCTCGTGATTTCATTCTTAACTGTTCTCATCGTCCAGTTAAGCTGGAGGGGATGGATTTCAAGTATTCGGTCTCTGATTAAGGGTGACGGTATTTTCAGTCTGATGTCGTTTAATCCGAACCCTGAGTTGAGACCAATCGCTAAGGATTTGCGCCAGCTGGTAAGAGACCTTGAGCGCGAAAGAAAAATCCGTGATGAGTCCCAGATTTCCTGGTCTCCCACTGCTTTAAAAGAAATTCTGAATAAGGAATTATCTGGGGATGAAATACTTATTGTTTCCAATCGTGAACCATATATTCACACGAAGAAAGATGGAAAAATAGAAGTTCAGGTACCAGCAAGCGGACTCGTAACGGCACTCGAACCGATTATGCGGGCGTGTTCCGGAACATGGATTGCTCATGGAAGCGGAAATGCTGATCGTGATGTCGTGGATAAATTCGATCATGTAGCCGTTCCACCCGAAAATCCTTCATATCGAATCCGGAGAGTCTGGCTCAGTAAGGAAGAAGAAAAGGGATACTACTATGGCTTTTCCAATGAGGGGATGTGGCCACTTTGTCACATCTCTCATACCCGTCCAACTTTCAGAACTTCGGACTGGGAACAATATAAGTTAGTGAATGAAAAGTTTGCTGAAGCCGTAATGAAAGAAGCTCAGACCGACAATCCGGTGATACTGGTTCAGGATTATCACTTTGCTCTGGTCCCAAAGATCATCAGAGAAAAACTTCCGCGCGCTACCATCATCACTTTCTGGCACATCCCATGGCCCAATGCTGAATCATTCGGGATATGCCCGTGGAGAGAAGAAATTCTCGAAGGGCTCCTCGGAAGCAGTATCCTTGGTTTTCATACAAGATTTCATTGCAATAATTTCCTCGATTCCGCTGATCGATATCTCGAGTGCCGGATTGACCGGGACACATCCATTGTCTCTCTTCAGAAGAAACTCACGGCCGTTAAGGCTTTTCCTATTTCCATTGAATGGCCATCCCGCTGGATGACTGGTGTTAAGTCCTGTTTTGATGCGAGAAATTCTATACGTACGAAAAATAAAATTTCTTCCGATGTTAAAATAGGTATCGGTGTTGACCGGCTTGATTACACGAAAGGAATTCTTGAAAGATTCATGGCGGTCGAAAGGCTTCTGGAACTTTATCCGCGCCTCCAGGGCAAATTCAGTTTTATTCAGATTGCAGCTCCTACCAGAAGTGCCATCACTCAATATCAACACTTCGAAACAGATGTTCGTGAACTGGCCCAGAAGATTAATGATCGCTTTTCCACAGACAATTATCGGCCAATAATTCTTCTGGTCCAACACCATGAGCCGCCGGAGGTATTCCAATACTTCCGCGGCTCTGATCTTTGCTTTGTCAGTAGTCTCCATGATGGGATGAATCTCGTCGCGAAGGAATTCATCTGCTCACGCGATGATGAACAGGGAGTACTTATTCTCAGTCAATTTGCCGGAGCTTCAAAAGAATTACCTGAATCACTTGTGGTGAATCCTTACAATATCGATCAATGTGCCGGGGCTCTCGCCACGGCTCTCAGTATGCCTATTGCAGAACAGAAAGAGAGGATGAGAAATCTCAGGGCGCATGTTCAGGAAAATAATGTTTTCCGATGGGCAGGCAGAATGCTCATGGATGCGGCCAGAATGAGGCAGCGAGATCGCATAGAAGATCGCTTCCAACAGGAGAATTGAATGGAATATCTTTTAAATCAGCGAAACATACGGATTCTTGAATCCTTTTGCCTCGTAAAAACATTATTTGCTTTTGACTATGACGGCACATTAGCACCCATCGTGGATGATCCGGCTAAGGCAATTATGAAGAAAGAAACTTCCGAGTTTCTCATTGAACTGAATACATTTGCATCAATTGCCATTATCTCAGGACGAAAGGCTTCCGATGTCAGAAAGCTTCTCCCGATTGATCCCTTCGTAGTTATAGGCAATCATGGAGCCGAAGGAATTCATTCGGAGGCTGATCTTAAAAAAATGAAGTCCTGTTGCCAGGAATGGATTAAAGAATTGGAATTAATGTCTCATTTCCTGCGAAAGTTTGGAATTACGATCGAAGATAAAGTTTATTCTCTGAGTTTTCACTTCCGGAATTCTCCTGAACCGGAAGCGGCAAAGAAACATCTCGAGCTAATTCTTTTCACGATGAGAAATGCCAGAGTTACCAAAGGGAAGCTTGTTCTTAACCTGATTCCGGAATTTTCAGTTGATAAAGGTATGGCTCTTGACCGGATCATGAAAGAGCACAATTTTGAATTCGGTGTCTATTTTGGAGATGACTATACTGATGAAGATGTTTTCAGGTTTACCAATCCTAAGCTTCTGACAGTTAAAGTTGGGATAGAACAGTCATTGGCAAAATATTTTATCAAAGGCCAGGAGGAGATGGAAGATGTACTCTGCATCCTCAAATCCTTCATGCTCTCTCAACGAGTTTCTCTTATTTAGGTACGCAGTTCTAATGCGCAATAGAAATTTGGTTAATGACTTCAACTACCCCCGGAAAACTTCGCACAAAATCTAAAATTTCACCACGGACTTTTTCATCTGGAGCTGTTCCTTTGAGGAACACGAAACCATTTCTCACGAGTATTGTAGGGTCACGATAAAAATCCATCAGTGCGAGCTGCTCTTCAATCTGCCCTTTCAGGATAAGATCTTTTTCGGGATCAGGGGTATCAGCGAAACGGGCATAATCGATCCCATACTCGGGACCATAATCATAATCAAACGAAGTCTTTCCAACATCTCTGTTTTGAAAGCCACCTCTGCTATTATCTCTACCGGGATTTACATTCCACATCTCGGATCTCCTTTACTTGGGTCTTGGTTCATTCCACTCGCGTTCAAAGACCTGTAGTTTTCCGGCACGTTTAGCTTCGGTGGCAAGTGCCAGAGTCGAAGCGGCATTCCTGACTTCCATCATGACAGCGTGATCCTTATCGAGTGCTTCGTGGCTGGTTGCATATTCTTCCATGTAACCTATATAGCGGGCGACGTTCGCATTTGCGCCTGCTGATATCAAATCCATTTCTTCAAGCCATTCTGAAAGACTATTTTTCAACTCATTTGCACCGACGACATCACCATGAACAACAACTGAGAAAACTCTTCCTTTCAGGTGCCTCGGATAATGCCATCCTTCGAGTTCAATCTTTTTTGCGAGTTCTGCTTTCTTACCCTGAGTAGAAGTCGGGTCTTCATTTCCTCCGTCAGCGCATACCAGGCGATCCATCATAAGCTTGAGCGAGCTCGGTGCCTGATGCCAATAAACCGGACTAATGATCATTACTCCATGAGCACGAATCCATTTCGGATAAATTTCATTCATCCAGTCGTGTGACTGTCCCAGAGAATGATTGGGATAGCAGGAACAGGGGAAGTGACAAAGAGGCATGGCGGTTGAAACACAACCTTTGCACGGGTAAATCATTTTTCCATATTCATGAGTCATGATGGAGAGATCGAGCACTTCTACTTCTGATCCATGTGAACGGATAGTATTCGCGGCGATTTCTCCCAGCCGTGAAGTCTTCGAAATTTCCCCCGGGCAGGTAAATTCACTTCGGTCAGACCCAAGTACAATCAGAATCCGCGTCTTATCTTCGAGATGTTCTTTTCGGGCCTTATCAATTTCGCTTTTTGCCCAAAGCCAGTCTTCACTCAATTCATATTCAGGATCCTGGTAGTCAGGACCCGCCTTGGAAGTACTGGGAGCTTTTCTGCCTTCCAGGTAATTATCAAAAGCGACTTCGGAGATTTTCTGAATGGAGTCGCGGTGTGGATCAAAATTCGTATCACAGAAGAGCTTATGAAAGCGCTTCATAAAATCTTCTTTTGAAATTTTACCGTCCTGACCTGTTGTTCTTGGCTTGGTGTCTTTCATGACTCAGATTCTTTCATTCATCACGAAAGACTGAAAGGCGGAGGTGTCCAAAGAAAACTGATCATTGACCTCTGCTAAGAGATTCCAGAAGAGTTTCAAGACCCCAGCCGATTGTTTCCTCGATCTGTTTCCCTGACAGCCCATGTTCAGACTTTAAGTCATACCAGACTTTCGCGTTAACCAGATTTGCGATCATGGCCATCTTGGCGGAGTTCTCAGCAGTTTGTTTTATTTTATACTCTTCAATCATCTTTTTGATCATGAGCTTATTAAGCTTCTTACGAAAAAGTTCACGAGCATCTTTTCCAAGTGGCGAAAGAACATAGGCGAGAGTGATGGCTTCATGTTCTTCGAATAACCTGACTGCATTCCTGCCAAAATCCACGAAATCAAGTTCGTTCAGTTGCCTGGCACCCGCATTCAGATAGCTCATGAGATATGTATCCATAGCTTCGTGCAGAGTTTTTTTGTCTTTGAAAAAGCGAAAGATTGTTCTGGTAGTTAATCCCGTTTTCTCTGCAATCTCCTGAATCTGAACTTCTCCACCTTTTTTCTCGGCGAGTAGTTCGACCAGGGCCTCAACTATTGCGGTTTGGTTTTTTGAGGACTGTGTGGCCCTTTTCGAATTGTCATAAGAGCGTTTCTTAAGCGAAGACTTTTTATTGAGTTTTCCAACCTTGGCCATATACCTAACCTCGTGGAATAGGGAGAGTTCAATGGATTCTCTGGCCTTTTATCAAAAAAAGCAATATATTTGATGTCAGGCGGAGTGACATTAATGGTGCCTTTAGGAGTTGTTATGAAGATCGCAGTTATTGGTAGTGGAATCAGCGGGCTCAGTGCGGCCTGGCTGCTTTCTGATCAATATGAAGTGCATCTTTTCGAAGCAGAAGATCGTCTGGGCGGTCACGCGCATACAGTTGATGTTGAAGAAGATAAAAAGAAGATTCCGGTTGATACCGGATTTCTCGTTTATAACGAGCTCACGTATCCCAATCTCATTGGATTTTTTAAAGCATTGGGAGTTACTACTATTGAATCCAATATGTCTCTGGCGGTCATTTCGAAATCCCGAAATTTAGAGTGGGCAGGAAATAATCTGAACTCGGTATTCGGACAGAGAAAAAATCTTTTGAGTCCTGGTTTTCTTTATATGCTCTATGAAATTATACGATTCGGACGGGAAGCAGAAAAGAACCTGGCACTTTCCCGCAGACACGCCTGGTCACTGGGTGAGCTTCTAAGTCAAAGGCACTTTTCCCGAAGATTTATCGACGACTATCTTTTACCCATCGGAGGCGCGATCTGGTCGACCCCTGAAATAGGAATGCTTGCATTTCCGGCCGAGACATTTCTTACATTTTTCATGAACCATAAACTTCTTGAGGTGAATGGCAGGCCTAAGTGGCGTACAGTTGAGAAGGGCAGTCGTCAGTATGTTCAGAAAGCCGCGCTCAAAATCTCAAAGATTTTTTTGAATTCCCGGATTACGGCCGTGGAAAGAAAAGATGGGAAAGTACTTGTGACAAATAACAATGAAACGAATGTGTACGACAAAGTCATCATGGCGACGCATGCACCTATTACAAAAAAGATCCTGAAAAATCAAAGTCCCAAAGAAACAGAAGTTTTGAATGCATTTCGGTATGAATCGAACGCAACCATCCTCCATTCAGATGAAAGTTTCATGCCGAAATCAAAGCTTTGTTGGTCATCATGGAATGTTATAGGGACTGGAAATAGCGGAAAAAGCAATAAAGTGTCTCTCACTTACAATATTAATTTTCTCCAGTCGCTTCCCACGAAGAAAAATTTTCTCGTTACCCTGAATCCTCATGAAAAAATTAAAGAGCCTCTCCGCGAATTTTCCTATGATCATCCTCAGTTTGATCAGGACGCGATTCGGGCGCAAAGAGAACTTCCCACGATTCAGGGAAATGGTGGAGTTTATTTTGCGGGCGCCTGGACCCGTTATGGGTTCCACGAAGATGGAATATTAAGTGCGGTTAAAGTAGCAGAACTTCTTGGTGTAATAGCACCATGGAATAAATAAGGATCATTATGAAAAGCTCATCATTAAAAGCTCAGTTGTTCTTTCAGATTTTGAAGAAATCAAAACATGGAACGGTCAGAGTTACGACTCCCGATGGGAAAACAGAAAACTATGGTGAAGGACTTCCACATATCAAAGTTATCGTTAAGGAATGGGACGCAATTGATTTGCTCTTCAGTCGCGGTGATCTGGGTCTGGCAGAGGCGATTATTGAAGGAACTCTAGAGGTTGATGACATTGTCGCATTGGTTGAATGGGCGTGTAAAAATGATCAGGATCTGGGAGCAACAATTCACGGTTCCTGGTACGGAACTCTGGTTTCAAAGATCAAGCATCTGATGAACCATAACAGCAGAAAAAACGCGAAGAAAAATATCATGGCACACTATGATTTGGGTAACGAGTTCTATCGCCTGTGGCTCGATCCATCGATGACATATTCTGCAGCTTGCTTTAGTCCGGAGACTCTGGATTTAGAATCAGCTCAGAATGCGAAATATGACCGGATCATCGATAAGCTGAACCTTAAAAGCGGTGATCACATTCTTGAGATCGGCTGCGGTTGGGGAGGCTTTTATAGTAGAGCTGTTGAAAGAACCGGATGCAAAGTCACAGCAATCATGAACTCTGCTGAGCAGGCACGATATAACCGCGAGAAAATCGATAATCAGAAAATGAAAGGGGCAGTGAACCTCATTCAGCAGGATTATCGGGATATTCAGGGCAAATTCGACAAAGTTGTTTCGATTGAAATGATTGAGGCAGTTGGTGAAAAATATTGGGATACATTTTTTCAAAAAGTCGGAAGCTCACTCACGTCTCAGGGCCAGGCGATGATTCAGGGAATTACCATCCGTGAAGACCTTTTCTATTCTTATCGCAAAAGTACAGATTTCATTCAGCAGTATGTTTTTCCGGGAGGAATGCTCCTCACAAACTCTGTGTTCGAGGAAAAAAGCAAAGAGAATAAGATGGAGCTTTCTGAAATCCATGAATTTGGAATTCACTATGCAGATACATTGAAAATCTGGAGAGAGAACTTCAATCGTGCGAGGCCGCACGTACTCTCAATGGGATTTGACGAAAAGTTTATCCGTCTCTGGAATCTTTATCTGGCGTATTGCGAAGGTGCCTTCCGGGCCCAGAGAATTAACGTGGGCCAGTTTCTCCTGCAGAGCTGATGTCTACGGAGGATCGATGTGGCCACGAATCGAGTTTGGTACAATCGTGACAGGAACCGCCGTGGCACCGAACATTGTTTTCTTGTGTGAGCCAACAATGATCTTTCTCGTTTGATACTGCAGATCAATCAGACAATTATACCCATCTTCAATTGCCCAGTAGGACATCCGCATAAGAGCGTCTTGTTCTTCTTCACAATCTTCGGCTTTATAAGGTTCAGCTTTTCGCTTAAGTAAGCGCGTGAGCTTCGTCTGTTCTTTTGAATAGATGATGATGTCTTTCGCCTTCTCCATCTTATCATTGTAGTCGTTAAGAGGTTCTGCCACCTGAGCATCAAAGCAGGTCATGCAATAAGCAGGATGACGGAGAAATTCCGGAACCGGCTTTCGCATCGCCGTGAAAGTTTCCACCAGAAACTGTGTGCAGGACTTGCACATATGTTCATGACAGAGTCCACACTCGTAAGGAGCTTTAGGTTTGCGGCAGGTTTTACAAAAGGTCGATGTATCAGTCATAAGTGAAGGCTTTTTACCAGAAGAAACTGTCTAAGGATAGGAATTTGCGTCAAAAAGCCACCCTTTAAGTGTTGAGAAAATAGCCATGCTCTGTAGTCTTTCCTACTTTATCCAAACGAAGAGCCTTTGCGGTTAATGTATAACCATGAAAGGTACTCTCTTCGCCTTATTGATATCCTTAGGGTTTAAGGTCTCAGCTTCCTGCCTGCAGGATGTGTCTGGATCTTTTAATAACCTCGATACTGAGAATGTAACTTCTCTTGCCCTTAGGACAAAAAATGTCTTTGAAGAGGGAACTTACGTTCAGACGATACGAACGCGGCTGGGAATCGATACGCACATCCAGGGAATTATCCGCGTTCCGGGAACCACCTCATTCATTCTGTCTGGCGGGGATAAGTACATTAAGAAAGGCTCGCTTTTCTTCGCTGATTTTCAGAGTCAAAACCCGCAGGGAAAACTTACCCCGAACTTCATCTCAAATATCATGGCCAATCCCACGGATGACAAGTTCGTCTCAAAAATTGATGTGAGTAATGAAACGCACTGGCATGCCGGAGCCATCGGTCTCATGGAAAGGATCCTGGCCGTCCCGGTGGAAGACAAGAAGCTCCAGAGCAGTAAAATCCTTTTTTATGATGTTACAGATCCGAAAGATATTAAGAAGCTCGATGTCGAAATTAGAAGAGAGAACTCAATGACGGGTAGTGTTCTCATCTTCAGAAATAAAAACCAGAAGATAGTCGTTGGGGGAAGTGTTCGGGGGAGAATGGAGTTTTATGAGTCCGCTACTTCTGAAATCTCAGACGGCTTTCTTCCTGAGTCCAGGATTATAGAGACGGATGCATCCGGTGAAGGGACTCATATAGTCCGCCAATGTGATGGAAAACTTTTTATTATGGACTTTCATAACGACAGTAAACTCACTCCCATGATCTGGGGAAAAAACTTTGCGCGACTCTTTACCTTTGACGATGCTGATTTCAGCGTTAGCCTTCTTTCCAAACGTTTCTTCAATACCCGCAGGTCCTGCAATTTCAAGGCGGCAGGGTCTCCCTTCATCACTCCCCAGGGAGAACTCGTGATCTATGGTTCAAGCTTCTTCCGTAAACTTGGTGGGGAGCGTTTTAAAATGTGCCAGTTCTCTGAGAAACACATCACTCAGGAATGAACATCCAGATTCAGAATTTACACCAAACCTAATCCCATGCTATGCTGACCGCTACTAATTCGGGGGTGCCCAGGTTTCGACAGGGTACTAGAAGGATTGAGTGCGTGCAGAGGTTGATCGAAGGCCTCTTAAAAATCGATCACTTTTAATCGGTAACGATTATGCAATGGCTGCTTAATTAGATTCGTCTAATTGGTTCCTGAGGGGCTAGCACCGATAACAAAAAGCTAGTAAAGACGATGGCGGATCGTCCGTAAAATAAAC
>JBKJPL010000051.1:0-27464 GCA_046595005.1 Bacteriovoracaceae bacterium
CTTTATTGTAATCAGTTTGATGATTTCGATTCCTGCTTTCGCGGCAGATAACTGTGATCAACAGGTGATCGATCAGGATGTCGTAAAAGATCTTCAGCAAGTTTCGAGTCGGATGAACTTAGAGTGTCCCAATAATGTCGATGTTCAGCAGCTCTGTAATGCAGTTTCTGCACAATTAGGTGAATCCAACCCAACTGATAGAATTAAATATCAATATCAGACATTGATTCTTAATGCTTCATGCGTGGAATCCTCAGATCAGCCAGCTGAGATTCAAGCGAAAGTGCAAAATTTCTGGAATAAGTTTCATGACTCATTAAATTGTTCTCAATTAGGATTCTCTATTCGAAATGGGCATATATTAAAACTTGCTGTTGAAAAAGATGCCAAAGAATTTGTTAATGATGCCGTCCGAAGATGGAAAGTTAGTTTAAATCATATTGATCCTGCAGATAACAAAACTGTTCTTGATTACATACAATCTGAATTAAATAAAGCTCGAGGCACGAGTAACGAAACAATCTTGCAGAGATATTTCACTCTCTTCAAGAACAATGGTGCTAAGCTGAGAAGTGAACTATGAAAACACTTTTATTTATTTTCCTCAGCTTCTCAGTTAGCGTACAAGCTACTTCTCAACTGTGTGATCTCTTTGAATCTGAAGCCCTCGCAGGCTTAACCGATTTATCTGTTCCAAATTGTTTAACTGAAGAAAACTTGTTCCAAGAAAGTGAATCCTCTCCTTCTCCGGGGCCTATATGTAATCAATGCAGGAATGCTTTCAATGCAAGAATTTCAATACCAAATGACGATAGATTAAAACTCAAGAAACAAGCTTATTTTGATTCAATGTATTCAGAATTTGAAAAAGCGATGTCAACACTTGCAGTTGATATGGTCTCTATTAGGACTTTATATTCTACTGGATCAAATTTTCAATCTTCCGCAAGTAAATGTAGTACCAATGCTTTTGAAGCAAAAGTTTCTAGATGCGGAACAATTCAACAAGATTTTTTCAAAAACAAGCATTTTTCTGATCGCATGGCTTCGGAAATATCTAATCTGTTAACTGGCGGACCATCCTATTCTCCAAGTATCCTCCAGAGGGGTGCTAATCAGAATCAGTGTAATATTACTGATCAAAACTTGATAAGTCTCAAACCACTATTGCTCGAGAAAACAATCACTCCAGAACAAGTATCATTTCTAGCTGGAATCAATGCTACAAACACAAATGATCTGATGAGGATGATTAATGCTCCCAATAAAAGGGATTTGTTTGATCTTGTTTGGCACCATCCACTTTTAAGATCAATGGCTGAAAATCCAACTGAGTTTAAATCATTTTTTAGTAGCCTTACTTCAATTCGTGATCAGCAATCATTGAAAGATAAGTTCAAGGCAGATCTTTATACCCAGGCTAGAGGCAATAAGATTGATAGAGAAACTGCTCAAAGATGTGAGCAGGCAATGAACACAATGATCAATAAAGTGTGCTCGTCCGATTTTGATAATGGAAATCTCTCACTTGGACCATTTAAAGGTTTTGATCGATACAACAATGGTAATGTAACAAATGAGACTGAAGCTATTACTAGCGAATCAGATCTAGCGAAAAACGTTACGTTGTTGGAGTTTTGTGAAGCACCTCGACCGCAAGGGCTTTTGCTTGCAAGAGACGCAGAATCTATTAATTCATGGATGCCATTAAACCATCGTGAAATGACATTTAGATCATATTCGAGTCAGAAGTATAGTGATGAATTTGGAACGCCAAAATCTGCTGTTTGTTCCTATCATCCAGCCGACACCTGTACTGAGAATAATCAGCAATGCGAACTTTATAAATTATATAGAGACTCAGTCACTCCAGGGACACCAGAGTATAGACTTGCCTCCAATCCGGACAAAAAAGTTAACGAAGTACTCCGTGCTTTAGTTGGAACTCCAAAAGATATTTCGCAGGAAGTACGGAGGAACCTAGTCGAACAAGGCATTCTCCCACAGTCAAACGGACAATTCGTTGAACGCCCTCAAATTCCAGAACGCCAACCCGAATATCTCGCAGGCGTTGCTAATGGAACAATCACTCCAAACGTATCAGGCTCCCCTTCAACTCAATCACAAGCTTCAAATTCTCCACGCAGAAATACACAGGCCCAAGCTCAACCGCAATTGGCCCAACCTGGACAAGGCAACTCAGCTGTATCTGAAACTCAGATCGCAGCAAACTCTGAAGATGATTCTGAAACTCTCAGAAGATTCGAACAGGGCCTTGATGATCGCCTGAGACGCGTTGAAGGTCAGCAACCAAGGGGTGCTGCGAGATCTGCTCAGCCTGCTCGACGTCAGGCTTCACGACCTGATTCATCAAGTAGAACTAATGACCGAACTCAGTCAGCAGAATTCATACCGACTCAAACTGATGCTCCTTCGCAAATATCAGGAGTGGTCTCTCCTGCTACTGCAGTAGCAGAAGCTCGTTTAGGTCAGGATACAAGTCGTCGTGGACTTGCGGACAGACAGAGAAACGATGCGCTCGCAAGTATGAATGGCGCAAGAACAAATCCATCTGCAACATCCGAGGCTGGTCGCAATCCTGCGAGTGAAGAAGTTCCATTTAGACCTGAAGCATCTTTAACTCTGAATATTGAATCAGGTGCTAATCTCGAGAGAGTTCTAGCTAGTAATGAAAACCTGAAAGCTCTCATCCAGGAACAGCGTCCATTCAGATTCAGACTCAATAATAATGTTTTTGATGTTCAGTTTAAAAATGGCAGCTATTCTGTTTCATTCCGCTCAGGAGCGAATTCAGGCCGCACCTTTGCTACTACCCTTCAAGATCTCTTTAATAATTCTATGAGACGCAGTCCATCTGCAGATAGAAATGCGACTCTTGAAGGACTCGGAAATACTCTTCGCAATTGATTTTCATTCCTCGTGAATCATATAAGAACAGACCTAAAGAACTTTCCAGGTAAATGACTTGGAAGTTTTGTTGCCCACGATATCTTCAATCGTGACATCAACTAAATGCTCACCAGGTGATAAAGTCATCTGCTGTCTAGGATTCTTCAAAGTGAAATTCAGATTGAAATAGAATTTGCGGCAGCTGTAGTCGCCACACGTTCCCTGAAGATGAAAGTCATTGATGTAATCAGTATCATTCTTGCCGGATGGAAGATGAATGAACTCCCATACGGTCTTCTCTTCTCCATTATCCAGGCGCCACGAGATCTTATATGGCGGAAGAATGAACTTCTGATGAAGTACGAGGTCGCTCGCCTCTAGATAAAGAGAATGTGCACCTGAGATTTCTCTGAGGTCGGTGGGACGATGGTTCTTGGCAATACCTATCTTAGAAATCACAGGAACTGCAGTATCAGGCAGTGGCTCCATCATAAGAAACGGATTGATATATTTTCCATCAGCAGCAACTACGAGAAGATGAAGGTGATGATAAACTTCTCCAAAGCTTGATACCGGCCAGCGGACAACATTTCCGATCAGAGTACCGGCGTTGATTTTGCCTTTGGTCTTATAAGCATTGTGAATTTGTTGCGGGATCGAAGAACGATCAACGTGATGAAACTTCCAGACAAATCCCTCATCATCAAGAATCGCAACTTCCCAGTACATTGGATTACCAAGTATGTAGTTTTGAATGTTCACAACTTTTCCGGCAACTGGAGAAAACATCGGCTGATCCGGGTTTGAGCGGATATCGAGTCCATCATGCCAATAAGGGGAACCACTGTAATCCTGGTAGGACTGCATATTGTGGCCGATTGAGAGAAGTGGGAAAGGCCATGAATGATGTTTTTGTTCAGTGAAAGTTGCCGTCGCAAGAGCATTCGCTTTTGTGATGGTGAGTCTTTCATGGATGGAAGCGAAAGCAGAATTTATGAGAACGATGAAGATAAAAAGGAATTTCATGAGGCCCTTAGTTTTTCAGGAAGTCCTGATAGATTCTCGGAGGTAAAACCCCGGAGAGCTTGAGCCCTACCTTGAGCTCCTTAGTTTTCTTCGAATACTTATGGTCTACGTCATTTGAGATGTAAACAACTTCAGCGAGGACTGGATACTGAAGCTCGAAATTCTGAAGCTTTGTAATCCAAAGGATGCGGTTGTTCTTCATGTAAGAGCGGTTTTGCTCTGAAATAAGAAGACCCAGACCGTAGGGAGAAATGTCGAAAACCTTAACCTGGATCTCGTTACCAAGATCCTTGCCCATTGTGGAAAGTGAAGGTTTTAGTGAAACATATTTCTCCTGCTCTTCGTTGAACTTGTGACGGGGATTGGAACGCATTTCAAGAGCTTTGATCTCAGTTGGAAGTAACGAAGTAACGACATTGTTCAGGACCTGAAAATCTGTAATTTTAAAAATGCTTGATCGATAATCAAGTTTTACAAATAGCGGGAGCTTGGGATCAATGCGTGACTTTGTTCCATCAAAAAAAATCTGAAGTCCGCGGGAAACGAAATCGATTTCGAAGTGATGAATCTTGACGATATTTTTTCCGACTGAAAGAGACTGCCACATAAGATTATCCTGCAGAGATGAGGATTTCTGGAGAATGCGGAGAATTTCCCTGTATTCCATACAGGTGCGAAAAGTATTCTGATCGATCATTGAACAAGTTTCCTTAATCGGGCCTGTTTTGACAAGAAAAGGAGATGTTTAACGCGATTGGCCTTCTCTATGATAGATAGTGGTGGTCCTATGAAAAAAATCCGCTTCGTTTTAATTCTATGTCTCGCATATCTCACGTCGTGTGGTGCTGAGAAAGTTGCCGTTAAATATGCGGATACCTACATTGAAAGGCAGGTCGAAAAACGCCTTCCTCTCTATGACCGGCAGGAAGAAGTTCTGTCTAAAGACATCGATAAATTCCTGAATGAGCACAAGGATGAAGTCCGTAAGTTAATGCCAATTATTGATAAAGTGAGCCTCGAGGATCCTGCTTCTCTCAATGAGCAATATCCTAAGTTCACTACTGCCTATCTTGAGATCGCCAAGGATTTTTCAAAAATCCTCGCGAAGCACATGTCGGTCTTCGAAGCTAAACAGACAAAAGAATTCCTGAAGAAGATGAGAGAGGAAAATAACGAAGTATTCCTGAGAGATAGTGATCAAAGAAAAGCAAAGATTGAAGAGCGTGTAACAAAAATTCTCGGAAGTATTAACAAAGAGCAAAAGAAGATCCTCGAAGACAATGCTAAAACTTTTGATGCTCAGGTTGTAACCAGAAGTGAGCGAAGATCGAAGCTCCATTCTACTTTCAAGGATATCCTGGGTCAGGAAATATCATCTGGATCCAAGGAGGAAATGATCTTTGAAGCTTTTGTGGCCTATCAGAAGGAAGCTCTCTCCGATACGAAGAATCTTGAAATCGCGAAATCCTTTATCCCAACCCTGCAACCGGAACAGAAGAAGAGTCTTCGGAGCCGGATGGCAGAGCTCGAAGTAATCATTAATTACTTCCTGGAAACTGCTTATTAAGCAGCTTTCTTATTCGCTACAGGCTTCAGGATATTGATACGTTGTTTTAATTTCAGCATTCCTTCCCATGGATCTTTCTTGCTGGACTTGATCTTTTTCAGAACCCTATCCATCGTAAATTCCTGAGGATCTTTAATCTTTCGAAGCTCAGTCCATTCTATCGGAAGAGCAACTGCACTCAGTGCTCTTGCCCGTAACGAGTAAGGGACAACAGCAGTAGCACCGTAACCATTTCTCAGATAATCAACGAAGATTTTTTTTGTCCTGAGTTTCTTGGACATATTGGCGACATACTTTGATGGATTTCTCGAAACAAGCTCAAGTGCGAGACTCTGGGAAAATGATTTCACCTGATTCCAGTCATAAAGCGGCAAAATGGGAATATGAACGTGAAGGCCCTTACCACCCGTGAGTTTCACAAAACTCTTGAGGTCAAGATCTTCAAGCATCTCCTTAAGCTCAAAAGCTGCTTCCACAATTTCATCCCACTGAACTCCGGGGCCCGGATCGAAATCCATGACGATCTGATCGGGAGCCATGTAATCATCCTTGTTACTTCCCCAGGCGTGAATCTCAAAAGCATTAAGCTGAACGAGTTCAAGAAGACCTTCTACAGAATTGATCGAGATATATGTTCCCTCATTATTTCCTTCTTTTACTGAGAAAGGATGAAACGAATCAGGAATGTTGCCGGTAAAATGTTTTTGAAAGAAGCATGTCCCTTCTGATCCATTCGGACAACGAACAAGTGAAAGAGGTCTGTCTTCGATATACTTAAGCATCACAGGCCCCACCGCCTGGTAGAATTCGGCCACGTCCTGCTTGGTCTTCTTTTCTTTCTTGAAGAGAATTTTATCGGGAGAAGAAATCTTTTTCGTTGATTTTGTCATGTCCATACCGATGTCCTTTGCTGGCTTATCTTCTCTCATTCCGACAAACACTGGATGCCTGAGAATTCCTTCACTTGTTATCTGGCCATAAGAAACTTCACAAACCTTCACCGGTGTCACCCAATGGGTGTCGGAGTTTTTTCCTTTCGGTGAATTGACATCGAAAGGGGTTTCTTTGATCTCGAGAGGCTTCAATGTCTTCTTCAACTGATTCAAAGTGGCATGGTCAAAACCAGTTCCCACTTTTCCGGAGTAGCGAAGCTTTCCATTTTCATAAACACCAAGAAGAAGAGCTCCGATACCGGTTCTTCCCGACTTCGGATTAGTCCATCCACCAATGACAAACTCCTGGCGGGCCGTGCATTTTACTTTTATCCACAGATCGTTTCGACCTGAACTGTAAGGAGCATCACCTTGCTTGCATACTATTCCCTCAAGCTGGTGCTCGCAGGAAACAGCAAAGAAGTCAGCGGCATTGGATTCAAAATGCTCGCTCATATTGATATTCTTAGAAGATTTTTTCAGAACATCTTTGAGAATCTTCTTTCTCTCCAGAAGCGGCAGGTTTCTCAGGTCTTTTCCGTCCAGATAAAGGATGTCGAAAATGTAATAGATGAGACTGGTATCTTTCTTAGACTTGAGTGAGTTCTGTAGTTTCTGAAAGTGACTCTTCCCTTCTTCATCCAGGGCCACAATCTCGCCATCAAAGATAGCATTCTTGACTGGAAGAGCTTCCAGTCCATTAAGCAGATGAGGAAAGGCGTTACTCCAGTTAAGAGCATTCCTGGTATAGAAAGTGCCTATCCCGTTTTTTAAATGTGCCTGCATCCGGTATCCATCAAACTTCATCTCGTGGATCCAGCGTCCATCTTCCGGTGGTGGATTGGTTACCAGACGCGGAAGCTGAGGCGGGATGAAGCTAGGCCACGGATCGCTGCCGGTTCCCCCCGGCGGGAGCCTGCGGCTTTTATTTTTGGCAACTTCTTTGTGTTTAATGAGCAGCCAATTGTTCTTTGTAGCTGATCCCCATTTCGTTCTCACCAGAACAAAACTTCCGCTAAGTTTCTTTCCATGGAGGATGAATTTCATATGACCCTTTTCAATGGCATCAGTCGGGTCCCCGGTTTCTTCCAGAGGCTCCCAGGTTCCGCTATCCCAGATAAACATTTCACCGCCACCATATTCGCCCTTCGGGATTGTTCCCTCGAAAGTCCGATATTTCATCGGATGATCTTCTGTCTGAACGGCAAGGCGCTTGTCTTTGGGATCCATAGATGGACCCTTGGGAACGGCCCAACTCTTCAGGACTCCACCCAACTCAAGTCTCAGATCCCAATGAAGGTGACTCGCGTGATGTTCCTGAACAACGAAGGTAAGTTTTTTGGACTTCTTCTTTACGATCTTACCAGCGGGTTCCTTCGTCTTGTTGAAGTCGCGCTTTTTATTGTATTCCGTCAGGGGATTTTTCTTCGCCATTAACTGGCCTTTCTCTTAGTGGCTTTCTTGGCGACTTTCTTTCTGGCAAGAGGAGCAGCTTTCTTCTTTCGTTTTTCTTCAAGCGACTTCCTGAGAAGTGGCATGAGGTCCATGACTCTTCCAGTTCCCACACTTGAGTCATCTTTAATGAGATCACCGTAATCAATTTCATTTGTCTCACCAGAATTAATCTTAAAGTTGATAACCTTCATGATGTCGTCGTTGTAAGTATCCTTATACTGTTCAGGATCCCACTTCGCTGTCATTCCTTCGATGAGCTCTTCGGCCATCTTGACTTCTTTGGGATTGAACTTTGGCCTATCCACGTCTTTCAGATAGTCCACTTCGTCGGTGGAAAGAACCTCGTGAGCAAAACGCATCATCTCCATGACGAGAAACCCGTCTTTCTCCATGATCGACACAAGATGCATTTTGGTTCTCATGACGACTTTGGCCACAGCAACTTTCTTCGTCCGCTTGAGTGCCTCGGCCAGGAGAAAATATCCCTTCTCGCCATTTTTTTGGGGAACAAGATAATATGGTTTCTCAAAGTACATGAGATCGATATCTTCAAATTCCACGAAATCCTGAATATCAATTGTCTGTGAAGCCTTCGGATTGGCCGCTTTAAAATCGTCTTTAGTGACGAGAACGTATTGACCAGATTCGTACTCATAGCCTTTCACAATACGTGGCCATGGAACTTCTTTTCCATCTTTTGCACTGACTTTTTTGTACTTGATGGGAGAGAGGTCTTTTTCATCGAGCATTTTGAAAGACAACTCGTGTCCTTCTTCAGCTTTTTGAACAGTAATGGGAATATTTAAAAGACCGAAACTGATTGAACCTTTCCAGATACTGCCTGCCATAACAACTCCTTCGGAAGGGCCTACCTAACCTTACAAAGCGTGACTGGAAAATTTTGATCACGCAATTTGCGGAGGTTTCCAGTCAAAATTCCCCGCATAAGATATTTGCCCCGTCCGCTCTTTGAGGATTTCACCGAACTTAGCTGTGGCACTCCCCTTGCAAATTCTATGCGCCCTCGAAAGTGCTAAGGAGTGCCGCATGTTGCTCAAGAAGAAAGCTGAAAAGATCCGCTATGCTGTAGTTGGTCTGGGGTATATCGCACAAACCGCTGTGCTTCCTGCTTTCCGCAATGCGCGTAAAAACTCCAAATTGGTTGCCCTCGTTTCAGGGGATAAAGAGAAGCTTAAAAAGTTAGGCGAGAAATATCGTATCGAAAAACGCTATCTCTATTCTGAGTTTGAAGAGCTCATGCAATCCGGAGAAGTCGATGCGGTCTATATCGCTACTCCGAATTTCCACCATCGGAATATTATGGAAACGGCCGCAAAGTACGGCGTGCACGTACTCTGTGAAAAGCCGCTGGCAGTGACTACAGAAGATTGTTATTCGATGATTAATGAAGCGGAAAAGGGCGGCATTCAGCTCATGACTGCTTATCGCCTGCATTTTGAAGCTGCTAACCTCGAAGCCATCAAGCGGGCCCATACTAAACGCATAGGCGATCTGAGAGTATTCAGTTCTGTCTTCACTATGCAGGTAAAAGATCAGAACAATATCCGCCTCGACACAGTTGAGCGCGGTGGTGGTCCTCTCTATGATATCGGCACCTATTGTATCAATGCCTCGAGATATCTCTTTAAGGCAGAACCGGTTGAAGTGTTTGCGACAGCAACATCAACAAAAGATGGCCGCTTCAAGAAAAATGATGAAACGATAAGCGCTATCCTGAAGTACCCGGAAGGAAAAATCGCAAGTTTCACTGTGAGTTTCGGTGCTTTTCCTATGAGTGATTATGACCTAATTGGTACTAAAGGACGCATCCGTCTCGAGAAAGGCTTTGAATATTCTCAGACCATGACTCTTAAAACATATGAGGAAGGGAAAACTTTCGTTAAGAGATATCCAAAAAGAGATCAGTTTGCACCTGAGCTCATTTATTTTTCTGACTGTATCCAGAGAAAGAAGAAAGTTGAGCCTTCTGGAGAAGAAGGACTCATGGACATCAAGATCATCGAAGCTCTTCTTCTTTCAATTGATCTGGGTTCGCCGATTACTCTCGAGGAAATACACAAGCGCACTAGACCGGGTGAAGGCCAGAGAATCACCCGGCCATCGTTCCTGCAGCCCAAGCTCATCAATGCCAAAGGGCCTGAAGGGACAAGACACTAATACGGAGGTTTTTATGTTCGACAAAATCTTTCATAAGAAAACGATTAAGACTGACGAATTTGAGCACATCAAGGAACTCTCGGGAACACGGGCGGCAATCCTCGTGTGTGAAGGATTTGAAGAATCAGAACTCTTCGGGCCAAAAAAAGCACTGGAAGATGTCGGCGTTGAAGTGGTGGTGATCTCTCCCGAAGAAGGGAAAATCCGCGGCTGGACCGGAAAGAACTGGGGCAGAACAATTGATGTCGACATGAATGTTGTTGATGCTTTCCAGGAAGAATTTGATTTCCTGGTACTTCCGGGCGGAGTGATCAATCCGGACAAACTCAGAAACAATGCTAATGCGGTTGCCTTTGTTGAATCATTTGTAAGTAAGAGACGTCCAATAGCGGCCATTTGCCATGGAGTGCAGACGCTCATTGAAACGGGTTATGTGAAGGGAAAAACCCTCACCTCGTGGTCTTCTCTCAGAACAGATCTCTTGAACGCCGGTGCAAACTGGATCGATGAAGAAGTTGTGGTGGATCACCATCTCATTACGAGCCGGAAGCCCGCAGATCTTCCCGCATTTACTGCTGTGATGGTGAAGGAATTTATTGATTTCCACGTCACCCACACAATGCCAAACACTGAAAGTTATGTTGTGACTTTTTAATCAGGGAGTTGATGATGAGAGCAGCGTTTTTTGGATTTGCCCTCCTCGTGAGTGGCGGTGCTATGGCGACAGTTCTGGAACTGGAAGATGCAACTGCAAACAGTGTCATTGAAGTCTACGAAGAGATGCGTGAAGAACAAGTTGAAACATCTGGTGACAATGGATGGATTCACGAATTCGAAGAAGAGAGTGTAGGCCCGGAGATGGATCACCTGACTACTGTGAAAAGAAGTGTCGCAGTTCAGGAAGAAATGTAATTACTGAAGCTGGCCCTGATTCTCCTGAGGCCCAGGAGCACTGACTATCGTTGGAAGAGTAACAGTGAATCTTGTACCTGCGCCAGGAGTAGAATCAGCATGAACCTCTCCACCGTGACCATCTACAATCTGCTTCACGATAAATAGACCAAGTCCGAGGCCTGAGACGCTGTCATTATTTCCAACCCGCTCGAAGCGGTCGAAGATAGTTTTAAGCTTCTCTTCCGGAATACCTTCGCCCTTATCCTGAATACTAAATTCAACTTTATTACCAAACTTCCTGAAAACGATCTTGATATCACCCGGAGCATACTTAATCGCGTTTGTGAGTAGATTGATGAAAACCTGCTCAATTCTCGTCTTATCCCATGTGACAGTAAGATCCTGTAGTCCTTCAACTTTAACCTTGCAGTTAGAAGCGTCGATAATTTCCTTAAAGCGTTCCATGAGTTCAGAGAACATGTCCTGAAGCGACATATCCTGGAAGCGCAGATTGAGTTTACCTGACTGGATTCTGGAAACATCCAGAAGAACCTGAACGAGATTAATCAGGCGATCAACCTGCTTAACAGATGCATCAACCGATCTTCTGAATCGCTCAACCGGCAGTTCCCCATCTTCGGCCATATCCAGGGCCTTCTTAGTCATCTGAAGCTGAAGCTTGAGACTCGTGATGGGAGTATTTAACTCGTGGCTGGCGATTGAAAGGAAGTCATTTCTGATTTCAATGGCCTGCTGAGAGAGTGCATAAAGCCGGGAGTTCTCATAGGCGAGAGCGATACGGCGGCCAAGCTCCAGAGCAAAATCCACATCTTTGTCAGAGTAGAAGTTGATTTTCGAGGCGGCAAAAGTAATTGTTCCGATCGTACTTCCACGCGCACTCATTGGCACAATCAGAACAGAGCGGTAACACAGCTCTTTAGCAAGAGCTATCTGGTCTTCATTCACAGCGAGGGCCCTGAGAGTTTCTTCATTAATATGAGCATGAATTTTCGGAACACCAGTTTTGAAAACATCACCTGAACCGAATTTTGAATCCACTTTCATAAGGAACATGTCGTGAAGTTCTCTCGCCTTTGGCTCAAGCTTCGGATCAACATGTCGGAAAGCAAGTGTAGAGAGACCAACATCCGGCAGGAATACGTCGAAGGTACACCAGTCAGCAATCGCAGGAACTGCTATAGAAATGATATTGTTGAGAGTTTTTTCAAAATCCAGGGAGGAAACGAGAAGTTCTCCGGCCTTGGAAAGAAACTTCTGGCGATCTTCATCGCGTTTCCTTTCTTCGATATCTGTCGCAGTACCTAACCACGATTTGACTTCTGTCGGATGTTCGTATTTTTCAGGTTCAATTCTTATCAGATGCCAGCGATAAGTCCCGTCGTGACGACGGATACGACATTCGCAATCAATGACCTTATCCAGAGAATGTGACTGGATTAAATGAAAAAGCTTCTCTCCATCTTCGGAATTAACTGCTTCTTGCCAGCCCTTGCCAGTGGACGCATTAGCATCCTGTCCGGTGTATTCAAACCAGACCTTATTGAAATATTCGTAATCACCATTGGGAAGGAGACGGAAAACAATCTGAGGAATGGCATCAGCAAGATACTGATAACGTCTTAAACTCTGGATCTCGAGCTTATCGAGTGCCTGAGCATAAATTTTTACTTCAGCTTCATAGAGCCTTTGCGCCTGTTCCTGAATGAGCTTGGTCTTTTTAAACATCTCTACAAAGATCGCAACCTTTGATTTCAGGATGAAAGGATCAAAGGGCTTCATGATGTAATCAATCGCCCCAACACCATAACCCTGATAAACGTAAGCTTCATCCTGGTTAATCGCCGACATGAAAACGATCGGAATATCGCGGGACTTTTCACGGGTCTTGATGACCTCAGCAGTCTCGAAGCCATTCATGATCGGCATCTGAACATCCATGAGGATCACGGCAAAATCATTATGCAGAAGAGCCTTCAGCGCTTCATTTCCTGAGCTTGCCGGAATGACATTGTAGGCTTCGTTAGTGAGGACCGCCTGGACGGCCATTACGCCTTCCGGACGGTCATCTACAACGAGGATGTTAACCTTACGATTCATTAAAGCATCGCTACTTTTCTCTCAACCATCCAGTGGTACATGATTGAAAGAAGTTTATCTGTATCAACCGGCTTAGTGATGTAATCCGTAGCTCCTGCTTCGAGACACTTCTCACGGTCACCTTTCATTGCTTTTGCAGTGAGGGTGATGATCGGAAGTTCCATGAACTCAGACATCTTACGAATTTCCTGAGTGGCTTCGATACCACCCATCTCCGGCATCATGATATCCATGAGGATAACATCAACATCCGGATTCTCTTTCAGCTTATCAATACCAGTTCTACCGTTATCAGCGTAAATCACTTCCATACCTCTGCGCTCAAGGATCACAGTAATGGCAAAGATATTTCTCATATCATCATCCACCACGAGAACTTTCTTCCCTTTGAAGTCAGCATTTTTTGGAAGGGCCGGAGTTATAGGCTCGGCCGGGGTTGAGTCAACTTCAATGATTCCATCCTGACCCTGATACTTCATTGGCAGAGTGAGTGTGAAGGTTGATCCCATTCCCGGAGAAGATTCAACTTCGATCGATCCACCGAGAAGTTTAGCAATCTGTCTTGAAATCGTAAGACCAAGACCAGTTCCGCCGTACTTACGGTTAGTCGTACCATCGGCCTGCTGGAAGGCTTCGAAGATAAGATTCTGTTTCTCTTTCGGGATACCAATCCCTGTGTCAGTTACAGAGAAGACGATCTGCTGATTCTTCTTACTAGGATAGATTCTCATCGTCACTTTACCCTGCTCTGTGAACTTAAATGCGTTCGAGAGGAGGTTTTTCAGGATCTGCTGGACCCTTGTAACGTCTGTATTCACCACCAGCGAAGAAATTTCTGCGGCAGCATCAATACTGAACACAAGAGACTTATGGTTGGCAACCGGACGGAACGAGTGCTCGAGGTACTCGCAGATTTCCGGAATTTTCACATCTCTTGGAACAATCGGCATCTTACCAGCTTCCACTTTAGAAAGATCGAGGATCTCATTAATGAGTGCAAGGAGGTCACAACCAGAAGAGTAGATGGTGTTAGCAAACTTCACCTGCTCGCCGGTCATATTTGTCTCTTTATTCTCAGAAAGCATTTTCGAGAGGATGAGGAGAGAGTTAAGTGGAGTACGAAGCTCATGCGACATGTTCGCAAGGAACTCAGACTTATATTTCGAGATGAGAGAAAGCTGTTCAGCTTTTTCTTCAACCGAGTGAGAAGCAAGCTCAACTTCCTGGTTTTTAACTTCGAGGAGTTTTGCTTTATCTTCAAGTTCTTTCGCCTGTGCTTCAAGTTCAGCGTTTGATTTCTTGAGCTCTGTGAGGAGTTCTTCAGTTCTCATTGAAGAAGAAATCATGTTCAAGACCACCCCGATGGATGTCATGAGCTGATCTAGGAAGTTCAGGAAGTTCTGAGAGAACGGATGCATCGAAGCGAGCTCAATTACCGCCTTCACTTCACCCTCGAAGAGGATCGGAAGAACGATGATATTTACCGGCTTAGATTCACCAAGAGAAGAAGCGATAGCAATGTAATCAGATGGAGCTCGTGTGAGAAGAATTCTCTTCTTCTCATAGGCACACTGACCAACCAGAGACTCGCGGAGCTTATAAGTATTCTGGAAGTTCTTTCTTTCAGTGTACGCGTAGCTCGCAATGAGATTCAGAGTCGTAGCATCACCTTCACCGTCAGCGAGGAAGAACGTTCCCTGTTGAGCATCAATGAGCGGAGTAAGTTCCGACATGATCATTTGAGCAACTGAAGAAATAGAACGCTGACCCTGCATCATACCTGCGAACTTCGCAAGGTTGGTTTTGAGCCAATCCTGCTCATGGTTCTTATCAGTAGTATCTTTCAGGTTTCCGATCATCTGGTTCAGGTTATCTTTCAGGGCCGCAACTTCACCTTGTGCTTCAACAGTAATTTTCTGTGAAAGATCCCCTCGTGTAACCGCAGTCGAAACTTCCGCAATCGCACGAATCTGAGTAGTGAGGTTACCAGCGAGCTGGTTCACGTTATCGGTCAAATCTTTCCATGTACCCGCAGCACCCGGAACTTTGGCCTGTCCACCCAGCTTCCCTTCAATTCCTACTTCTCTAGCGGTCGTTGTCACCTGATCCGCAAAAATTCGAAGTGTATCTGTCATGTTGTTAATTGTTTCTGCGAGAGCTGCCACTTCCCCTTTCGCTTCGAGTACGAACTTCTGCGAAAGATCTCCGTTAGCAACCGCGGTCACAACTTTTACAATTCCTCGCACCTGCATCGTGAGGTTGGATGCCATGAAGTTCACGTTATCGGTCAAATCTTTCCAGGTGCCAGCAACACCCGGCACATTTGCCTGAGCTCCCAGTTTTCCTTCGATACCCACTTCGCGTGCAACTGTAGTCACCTGATCCGCAAAGGTACGAAGTGTATCCGTCATGTTGTTAATTGTTTCTGCGAGAGCTGCCACTTCCCCTTTAGCTTCGAGTACGAACTTCTGCGAAAGATCCCCGTTAGCAACCGCGGTCACAACCTTAACAATTCCTCGCACCTGCTTCGTGAGGTTAGATGCCATGAAATTCACGTTATCCGTGAGGTCTTTCCATGTTCCACTTACCCCGCGTACATCTGCCTGACCACCTAGACGACCTTCTGTACCCACTTCCTTAGCAACTCGAGTTACCTCTGCTGCGAATGAGTTCAGCTGATCCACCATGGTGTTAATTGTATTTTTAAGTTCAAGGATCTCACCTTTTGCTTCCACTGTAATTTTCTGTGAAAGATCTCCCTCAGCAACCGCCGTTGTCACCTTAGCGATGTTACGAACCTGGTTTGTTAAGTTAGATGCAAGCGAATTCACGTTATCTGTAAGATCTTTCCATGTACCAGAAACACCTTTCACTTCCGCCTGACCACCGAGACGTCCTTCAGTACCCACTTCCTTCGCAACTCGAGTTACCTCTGCCGCAAATGAGTTGAGCTGATCCACCATCACGTTGATCGTATTCTTGAGCTCGAGGATCTCGCCTTTCGCTTCCACTGTAATTTTCTGTGATAAGTCACCTTTCGCAACCGCTGTTGTCACCTTAGCGATGTTACGAACCTGATCGGTGAGGTTACCTGCAAGAACGTTCACGTTATCTGTGAGATCTTTCCATGTACCCGACACACCACGTACATCGGCCTGGCCACCCAGTTTACCTTCTGTACCTACTTCTTTCGCCACTCGAGTAACCTCAGCAGCAAATCCGTTCAGCTGATCCACCATGACGTTAATGGTGTTCTTCAACTCATAGATCTCGCCCTTGGCGTCCACCGTAATTTTTTGTGATAAGTCGCCGTTAGCAACCGCAGTTGTCACTTTAGCGATGTTACGAACCTGGTTTGTTAAGTTAGAAGCTAGACCGTTCACGTTGTCGGTAAGATCTTTCCATGTACCAGACACACCTTTCACGTCTGCCTGACCACCGAGACGACCTTCAGTACCCACTTCCTTCGCAACTCGAGTTACCTCTCCTGCGAATGTGTTGAGCTGATCCACCATCGTGTTAATTGTATTCTTGAGCTCGAGGATCTCGCCTTTTGCATCAACCGTAATTTTCTGTGATAAGTCACCTTTCGCAACCGCTGTTGTCACCTTAGCGATGTTACGAACCTGATCGGTGAGGTTACGTGCCAGACCGTTTACGTTATCTGTCAGATCTTTCCATGTACCGGAAACACCTTTCACTTCGGCCTGACCACCCAGTTTACCTTCTGTACCCACTTCCTTCGCCACTCGAGTAACCTCGGCAGCGAATGAGTTCAGCTGATCCACCATGACGTTGATCGTGTTCTTCAACTCGAAGATCTCGCCTTTGGCATCAACTGTAATTTTCTGTGATAAGTCACCAAGAGCAACCGCAGTTGTCACTTTAGCGATGTTACGAACCTGAGCTGTAAGGTTAGCAGCAAGACCGTTCACGTTATCAGTAAGATCTTTCCATGTACCAGAAACACCTTTCACTTCCGCCTGACCACCAAGCTTCCCTTCTGTACCCACTTCTTTAGCAACCCGAGTAACCTCTGCCGCAAATGAGTTGAGCTGATCCACCATGACGTTGATCGTATTCTTGAGCTCGAGGATCTCTCCTTTTGCATCAACCGTAATTTTCTGTGACAAATCGCCTTTAGCAACCGCAGTGGTCACCTTAGCGATGTTACGAACCTGAGCAGTCAAATTTCCCGCCAGTCCGTTCACGTTATCGGTAAGATCTTTCCAAGTACCAGACACACCTTTCACGTCTGCCTGACCACCTAGTTTACCTTCAGATCCCACTTCCTTCGCCACTCGAGTAACCTCGGCAGAGAATGAACGAAGTGTATCCACCATCGTATTAATCGTGTTCTTGAGCTCCAAGATTTCTCCGCGAGCATCAACCGTAATCTTCTGTGACAAATCTCCGTTAGCAACCGCAGTGGTCACTTTGGCGATGTTACGAACCTGAGCTGTGAGGTTGTTAGCAAGACCGTTCACGTTATCGGTGAGATCTTTCCAGGTACCACTCACCCCTTTCACGTCCGCCTGACCACCAAGACGACCTTCTGTACCCACGTCCTTCGCAACTCGAGTAACCTCGGCCGCGAATGAGTTGAGTGTATCCACCATCGTGTTAATTGTATTTTTGAGCTCGTAGATTTCTCCGCGTGCATCCACCGTAATCTTCTGGGACAAATCTCCCTTAGCAACCGCCGTCGTCACCTTAGCGATGTTACGAACCTGCGCTGTAAGGTTACCCGCAAGCGAGTTCACGTTATCGGTAAGATCTTTCCACGTACCACTCACCCCTTTCACGTCGGCCTGACCACCCAGTTTTCCTTCTGTACCCACCTCTTTAGCAACTCGAGTAACCTCGGAAGCAAATGAGTTCAGCGTATCCACCATCTTATTAACTGTCTGACCGATTCGAGCGAACTCTCCTTTCAGAGGAGTTCCTTCAATTTCCATGATCATCTTCTGAGACAAGTCACCTTTCGCCACCGCGGTGATAACTCGGGCAGCCTCTGTAGTCGGCTGAACCAGATCGGTAATGAGAGTGTTAACGGATTCAACGTTTGTCCACCAGGCGCCTTTAACAGAACCGATCGACACACGCTCGGTCATACGACCTTCCTTACCTACGATCTTACCCACTCGGATAAATTCGTTTGCAAGGTTCATATTCAATTCGTTAATGTCGTTCAGAACTTCGGCGATATCCGAAACGATACCTTCACCGGTAGTGAGCGGAAGACGAAGAGTAAAGTCTCCGGAACGGACCGCCTTCACCATTTGTAGAACCGCTCTTAACTGATCTTTCTCTGATTGAGTCCGCATGCCCCCGAGAGGATTCCGGACTTCCATTTCAAAGTATGGTTCGTGAGTATGCTTTGGATGACCATTGCCATTAGTGGCATTTCCGTTGCCATTACTCACTTTCACTTCGGCCTTAGCTTCTGGCTTCTTCTTTGAATGAGCTGATTTTTTTTCAGCGGGGGGAGCAGATGCTCGTGCCGTTTTTGAAGATGTAGACTTTTCCTTCACAATTTTCTCCTTAAAGAAAAATTTGAACTTTGCTTTCACATATGTTTAATACAAGTAATTATTCTGAGCGTTTCCGCAGTTTTAATAGCTATGACCCCGAACGACAAGAGTGAAAAACCAGAATAAAATGTCATCTATCCCCATTGGAGAAAGTTAAGTTGGCAACCTCAAGGCTACCTATAGATGTTAAAGAACTATTAACGGATCATATCGATTCGGTGGGCCAACTCGAAGCTCTTTTAGTCTTCTTTAATACCCCTGACAAAAACTGGGACCCGCACAGTCTCAGTCAGGAACTTCGCACTAATGTCACCAGTGCCGCCAAACAGATGGCTAAACTCACGGCCGCGGGATTCATCAAAAATGTACTCGGCGATATGTATGCTTACGACCCTTCTCCGGAACTGCGGGTAAAGGTCGAACATCTTCATCAGGCCTACAAAGAGATGTCGGTCGCCGTGATTTCTTATCTCTACGAAAAACCATCAGACAAGTTGAAGGGCTTTGCAGACGCCTTCAAACTCAAAAAGGATTAGTATGGCAGGCTTTGTATATATCCTCTGCGCGTTCATGAGCTTTGCTTGCTACTACATGCTGAGCAGTGGATACAAAAGAAACCGCTTCAAACTTCTCTTCTGGAGCAGCCTGGGTTTCCTGGGATTTGCTCTCAACAATGTTCTGTTGTTCGTAGATCAGGTGATCATTATTGATTACGATCTCTCTGTGATCCGTACAATTCCGGCACTTGTTGGCGTGGTTGTACTTTTATACGGTCTCATTTCGGATACAGTTTAAGAGGTTATTATGTACGAAATTATTTCTGGTGCGATCATGATGGCCTGTTTAGTCGCAGGTTTCTTTTTTTTCCGTTTCTGGAAGAAAACTTCTGACGGACTTTTTCTCATGTTCGCCGCAGCCTTCTGGATCCTCTCAATCGAAAGACTTATCCTTGGCTTCCTGGGTAATGAGAACGAACCAAATCCGGAAATTTATTTAATTCGACTGAGTGCGTTTGTATTGATTCTTCTCGCCATCGTCCAAAAGAATCAGGAAAGCTCCGAACATAAATAGTTCGAAGTTTTTCTCTTTGCAAACAATGTCCCAATGCTTCTCCCCTAGAATCTCAGCGGTGATTTGCTAAAATATCCTCCAGACAAAGGAGTGTCAGATGAATACAGACTTGATCAAACTCGCCGAAGCACTGAAAGACATAAAATTTACCATGTTCACCACCATCGGCGATGACGGGAATCTCTACTCCCGGCCAATGGCCACTCTCGAAATCGATGCAAAAAAATTCGATGGGAAGTTGTGGTTTTTCACCGACATTAATTCACCGAAAGTTTTCAACATCGTTAATGATAAGCATGTGAATCTCGCCTATGCCAGTCCCGATAATCAAAAATATGTATCTGTCTGTGGTAGTGCCTCACTTAATCAGGACAGAGAAACCATGAAAAAACTCTGGACCGCTCCTATGAAGGCCTGGTTCCCAGAAGGAATCGACGATCCGAATATCGGCCTTCTTTGTGTGGAAGTGCAGACTGCTGAGCTATGGGACTCTCCCCCTTCAAAAGTTGTTCAGCTGGTAGGAATGGTGAAAGCTGTGGCAACCGGTGAACGTTACAATAGTGAGAAACATCAACATCACTTTGATGTAAGAGGACAGCACTAATGAGATTCTGTAATAAAAACGCGATAAAAAACAAGCTTCAGCACTACAAAAAGCAGGTCTCTGAACTCTTCATGAAAAAGGAGAAGGCAGAAGAAAGTCGCAAGGTCGATGAGGCTAGCTGGGAAAGTATGGACGCGAGCGATCCTCCTGCTCATATTTCCAAGAGTGGAGAGGATAAAGTTCTTCATTAGCGCAATGCACGAAAGATCCCGGGAAGCTCGACAACTGTCGTCTCCTTCCCTAAAATCGTAGCCGCAACCAACTCAAGTGCTTACGAATGGACCTTTCATGAAAAAGATTCTTTTTCTTTCGCTCATAATTTCTCTTCACTCATTTGCTCATACAGAAAAACTGGAAGTGATTGAAGTGACTCATGGAAGGGAGAAGAGCTCTCTCTCCTCAATTCTTCCTTCAGCAACAGTCCTTAAAGAAAAAGAAATCCTGAAAAGAAGAGAGACCTCTCTCGGTGACACGCTTAAAAACGAAGTTGGAATTCAAAGTACGAGCTTTGGACCTACATCGGGAAGACCCATCATCAGAGGGCTTGAAGGTAACCGCATTCGCATTCTTCAGAATGGTCTTGGAACTCTGGATGCTTCTTCACAAAGTCTTGATCACGCCATTCCTATCGATACTCTGACCATTGATAAAATCGAAATTGTTCGCGGCCCCATGAGTCTACTCTATGGTTCAAGTGCAGTGGGTGGGGTCATTAATATTGTGAACAACCGCATTCACCGCGAATACAGCGAAGGAGTTATTTCGCAATTTGATATCCGTGGGGAAACTGTGAACAATGGTCTCTCACTCAGTAACCGGATTGATTATGGAGTGAACAAATGGATGCTCCACTTTGATGGCTCACTCCAAAATATGACCAATCAGGAAATTCCTGGTTACTCCCGCTCAAAAAGAGCGAGGTCGCGTGCTCCCCAGACTCCTGAGCCCAAAGATGAAGTCCCTAACAGTTATGGAAATCAAAAATCTTTTGCCGTTGGCGCTTCAAAGGTTTTTGAAAGAGGATTCGCCGGATTCTCATACTACCGTTTTGAGAATGATTACGGTTCAATTGCTGAACCAGACGTAAGTATCAGCATGGTTCAAAACCGTGCGGAATTTGCGACTGAATATCGTCCGGAAGAAGGAAGTGTTCAAACGATCAAGCTCCGTTCAGCGCAGAGTTTTTATAAGCATGAAGAGTTTGAGGGCGATACTGTCGGAACCACTTTCAGAAATGGTGGGAATGAATCGAGACTTGAGTTTCACACCGGTCACGGAAAACTCTCCGGAGTTTCAGGAATCCAGACTCAGATCAATACCTTTAGGGCCCAGGGAGATGAAGCATTCCTTCCAACATCGGAAAACCTTTTACTATCCGCTTTCTCTCTCCAGAAACTCCAGGTAAGTGAAAAAGATTATCTCGAATTCGGCGCGCGGATTGAAGAAAACGGCATGAAGAAAAGATCTTCTTCAAATTTCGGAAAGTCCGACGAGCACAATTTCACCGGTCTCAATGGATCGTTTGGATATCAGAAATTCTTCACCAAGAATCATTCTCTGGGTGGTTCATATTCCTATACCGAAAGGGCACCTACCTTCCAGGAGCTTTATGCCAATGGTCCACACGTAGCGACCGGAACTTTTGAGGCCGGAAATGATAATCTAAAAAAAGAAAAGGCGAATGCTGTTGAAGTTTCTTTCAAAAAAGATCTTCCTGCATCCATCTTCACGTTCTCAGTCTATTCGCAATGGTTCGAAAACTATATTGCCCTCAATCCAACAACAACTCTCGATGCCGGTTCAGGATTTCCAATTAATAATTACGCTCAGGAAAACGCCAGGATTTATGGTGCTGAAATTGATTCGCGTGAAGAGATCATTCATGACTTCCTGAAAGGAAGCTGGTGGTGGATTACGAAAGCAGATATTACGAGGGGTACAGGTAAAGGCGGAGACGATCTTCCGCGGATGCCAGCGCCGCGACTCACTTTGGGAGTCGAATATCAGAAAGACCGCTGGGAGATTGATCTAGAGGCCCAACATTATTTTGATCAGACTCACTATGCAGAAGGTGAACTCAAGACTGATTCGTTCACTATGCTTAACTTCGGCGCCATGTATGAGCTTCCGAAAGACATGCAGAACTATCGTTTTTATTTCCGTGTGAAGAATATCACTGATGAGGAAGGGCGACTTGCGACTTCATTTGTTAAAGATCAGGCGCCGATGCCGGGAAGGAATTTCCTGCTGGGTGTGCAAGCACTTTTCTAAAAGACACAAATAAAAAAGGCCGGCGAGAAGCCGGTCCTTTTTATTTTAATTACTCTAACATTGCTTCAACTTCAGAACTGTCCGCTTCAGGTGCCTCTTCTGCTACATCCGTCGTTGACGGAGTCTCAGGCATTTCTACTTCCTGCTGACCCTGGTTCTGTTGCTGTTGTTGCTGCTGTTGCTGCTGCTGTTGCTGCTGCTGTTGCTGCTGTTGCTGTTGTTGCTGTTGTTGTTGCTGCTGACCCTGGTCTTGCTGGCCTTGACCATCGTCACCACCGCCATCAGTAACTTCTGATTTTGTGATTATTCCGCAGAGAACCGGCATTGTTTCATGCTGATCATCAGTTCCAATACCTTTTACAGTCGTTGGCAGAGTTTCAGATGAAGCAATCCCGTGAATGAGAACGATCTGACCTGTGATGTCGGCATCACCTAAAACAGTCTGATCATCACTTTGAGTATAAGTGTAATTTCCAGTCACATCTGATTTGGGAAATTCAGCTGCCCCAGTAGTCTGAGTAGACAGATCACCATCTAAAGTAACGGTGAGATTCTCAGTAGTGGCACCGCTTTCTGAACCATCTACAATACCATCGGCATTTGCATCTGAGGCAGAAGTCGGACAACTTCCGGACCGGATAGTCTGAATGTGAGTAACTTCATCGAGGCCTGAAGCTTCGATTTCAGCAATGAGTTTGCCACCTTCAATTTTAAAGGTCGCATCACCTGATCCTGATCCAAATTGAGAATTGACTGATGTGAGAGTCGCTTTCCACGATTCACCGTCAGCAAGATTTTCTACTCGCGAGCCTCTGGCCGGACCAGTTGGACCCATGCCGTTACAAGCGGTGAGTGCGATGAGCGAAAGGCCCATAACAAATGCACTGCCGCTCTTTCTTCTTACATTTATATTCATATCAACTCCTTGATGAACCTGACCTCTGTGAGCAAACCTGCTGCCGGCCCTATCCTTATTAAAGAGCTTCTGAGTGAGATCATGCTGACCTGCAAAGGGAATGATGACTCAATAAAAAAATTGATCAAAAAACTTGGTCTTACTACAATGAGAGTGAGTCAAAAAAATGAGGATTCATGAATAGAGCTTGGTTGTTGCTGGTTGTTGCAGGTTTATTTGAAGTCGCATGGGCGATTGGACTCAAATACACACAAGGTTTAACGAAAACTATCCCTATGATCTTAACCGGGGGAGCGTTGGCGGTTTCCATGTTTCTACTGGCAAAAGCAACGAAGGATCTTCCCATTGGAACTGCGTATGCAGTGTGGGTTGGGATTGGAGCACTCGGGGCCGCGATCATGGGAATGATTCTCTTTAAAGAACCTGCTACTCCCATGAGAATTTTCTTTCTTATTCTTCTTCTCACCTCGATAATCGGATTAAAGGTAACTTCTCCATGAAAAAATGGTCCTATCTCAATTCCGGTGATGTGATTGATATCGTCGCTCCTGCATCTCCTTCTCCTCTCGAAGGTCTTAATAATGGAATCCGCTGGATTGAAGAGAATGGTTTCACTGCACGCGTTCCCGAAAATCTCATCAAGCCGGATGTATTCTTTGCGTCTTCACTGAAAAATCAGTTAGAACAATTGAAAATAGCCATTTATTCAGACTCAAAAATGATCTGGTCACTTCGCGGTGGTTACGGAAGCATGAGACTCATCCCATTCATGAAGAAATGGAAGAAGCCGAAGGCACCTAAACTTTTTATGGGTTTCAGCGATGTCACTGCACTTCATCTTTTTTTTGGACAACAATGGGGATGGCCAACTATTCACGGAAGGAATGTAAGTTCCATGTCTCCGGAAAAAATATTTAAAGATCGGAAGGAAGTGACTTCAATACTTCTCGGCAAAAAAGAAATTCTCGAATTCAAAAATCTAAAACCATTAAATGATCTCGCTAAAAAAGCTGTGACTATCAAGGGTCAGGTTACAGGCGGAAATCTGAAGCTCCTTCAGACTTCTCTCAAAACCAGCTGGGAACTTGATGCCAGCGGAAAAATCCTTTTCATGGAAGACGTGGGGGAACGAGGCTATGCCATCGACCGGATGCTCGAGCAGCTCTGGCAAGCTGGAATAATAAATAAAGGTCCGCGCGCTCTCGTCCTCGGGGATTTCAGCGAGGGGACGGAAAAAGACGGTCGGGATCTGACTGGAATTGCACTGAAGCGCTTAGCAGATCGCGCTCCTTATCCTGTTTTCAAAGGCATGAAATGCGGACATGGAGACATCAATTTCTCCCTTCCCTTCAATACAAATGCGGAACTTTCCAAACGGACTCTCACTGTGAAAATCGGCGGAAATTAGCCCTTCCGTCTTCTTGACTAGACGTACTATTTTGATAGAACCATTTAGCAATTTAAGTGAAGGGCGAAAACCCGTTTAAAGAGCGAGCTCCGGCCTCTTAGCCGGCTGTTTTGGAGTCAATTTTTATGACAACAAAAGGCCCTATCTCTCAATTCATGAAACATCACTATCGTCACTTCAATGCTGCTGCAATGATGGACGCGGTTAATGGTTACGAGGCGCACATCACTGGCGGCGGAAAAATGATGGTGACACTCGCTGGTGCGATGTCTACTGCTGAACTTGGAATCTCTCTTGCTGAAATGATCAGAAACGGAAAGGTTCACGCCATTTCTTGTACTGGTGCAAATCTCGAAGAAGATATTTATAACCTGGTTGCTCATGAGCACTATGAGCGCATTCCGGACTGGCGTGCCCTTACAAAAGAAGCTGAACAGGATCTCTATGATCGTCACCTCAATCGCGTGACTGATACTTGTATTCCTGAAGAAGCAGCGATGAGAAAAATCTGGTCGATAATGGCCAATGAATGGACTGAAGCAGAATCAAAAAATGAACGCTGCTTTCCGCATGAGTTCTTCTATCGCGCGCTTCTCAAGGGAAAATTCAAAGAGCACTATCAAATCGATCCAAAAAATTCGTGGATGCTCGCAGCTGCTGAAAAAAATATCCCGATGGTTGTTCCAGGTTGGGAAGACTCCACACTTGGAAACATGTACGCTTCATTCTGCATGAGAGGCGAAGTTAAAAACGTTCACACCGTGAAAACTGGTATTGAGTACATGACCTCCCTAGCTGAATGGTACATGAAAACTGCTGAGACAAGCTCGATTGGTTTCTTCCAGATCGGTGGTGGTATCGCCGGCGATTTCCCGATTTGCGTAGTTCCTATGATCCGTCAGGATCTTGAAAAAACTGATATTCGTCTCTGGGGTTACTTTTGTCAGATATCCGATTCAACTACTTCGTATGGCTCTTATTCAGGAGCGGTTCCGAATGAGAAGATAACTTGGGGTAAACTTTCAAAAACCACTCCGAGTTTTATCATCGAGTCGGATGCAACCATCGTTGCTCCCCTCATGTTCGCCCATATCCTGGGTTGGTAGTTTCCGAATTCTATATAAAGAGGGCCCGGTTAAATCCGGGCCTTTGTTTAGTCACTGCCAACTTATCCGGCCAAATCAAAAATTAGACAAATCCTTATAAATTCTAAGCACGGCAATTATTGCAATTTCAAAGCTCCTTAAAAACCTAGAGATTTCGGATAGATAAAGCTCTTTTCTCGATTTTTGCGAAAGAATGGCACATTTGTGAAGGACCTCTGAATGTTAGGGCTTAAAATGCCGAAGAGTCATGGAGTTAAAGGATTATGTTGAAGAGCTTATTACTACTAATCATTCTTACGATCATCGCTGGCTGTCAGGCCACGGGTGGTGGTGCGCCTGCAGGTGGTATTATCGCCGGTCACATTCCGGTCGACAACAAATTCACTCTTTCAACTCCAACTAACGTCACATACGTCTCGGGTCAAACGATTCCTTTCACTCTTACTTTCCCACTAGATGTAACAGTTGTTGGTGGAGTACCAAAACTTGCTGTCACAATTGGATCAACAGTTGTCGATGCAAACTTCGTTTCAGTTTCCAGTAACGCTCTTCTCTTTCAGTACATTGTTCAGCCCGGTGATTCTGATCTAGATGGTATTGTTGTCTCCGCAGTCATGAACTTTAATGGAGCAACTCTTACTTTCAACTCCGGTGTAAGCTGTAATACAACAATTGCTGTTCCTTCACTCACTACTGTCAAAGTAAGTGCTGTTGTAGGAGGTGCTCCGGTTGCAAACAACATAACTCCAGCAAATTTTAACGAAGATTCATCCAGCACAATTACTCTTAGTTATGTGGACGGCGACGGCGATCTCGCCACATCGTGTGCGATCAGCACTCCAACGAAAGTAACTGTTACTACTCCATGCTCATGTGCTGCGGGTGTTTGTACCGTTGGTGTTACCGGTGTTCTTAACCAAAATGGTGCTGCTGGCTTCGGCTATACAGTGACTTCACTTGGTCAGACATCAAATACTGCTGCTGCAACATTCACTCTGAATCCAATGCCAGATGCTCCGGTAGCAACTAACGTTACTCCTCCGGCGTTTAACGAAGATACGATTTCTACAGTAACTCTTGCTTATACTGACGCAGATGGTGATCAAGCTTTTATGTGTTCAACTTCAGCTCTCAGTAACGTAACTGTTACTACTGCATGTTTCTGTGCTGCTGGTGTTTGTACTGTGAGTGTTCAAGGTACTACCAACTACAGCGGTTCTGCTGGCTTCAGTTTCAATGTAACTGCCAACGGTCAGACTTCGAATACTGCATTAGCAGGACTTACGATCACTGCTGTTAACGATGCTCCAGTAAACACAACAACTACAGCAGCAGCTTTCAATGAAGATACTCAGAGTATTATCACTCTCACTTACACCGATGCTGAAAGTCAGCTCGCAACTGCTTGTAGCGTAACTGGCGAGACAAACGTTACTGAAACTCAGGTCTGTGCCTGTGCTGCTGGAGTTTGTAC
>JBKJPL010000022.1:0-98388 GCA_046595005.1 Bacteriovoracaceae bacterium
AGTTTTTTATTGGAGACAGCGTCAAGGCCAATCATAGTGTGGAAAACATGATCCACGAGGCGGCGATCATTGATGTGAACACCAAACTGAGATGAGTTCGCTCCGAAGCTCTTCATCATTCCTACTGAAAGCTGGATGATTTCCAATTCACCAAGCACACCCGCTCCGAAAATATCGGCATTGTACTGCCAGAATTCACGGAGGCGACCCTTCTGAGGTTTTTCATAGCGCATGAGATTCGGTATCGCGTACATGCGGATAGGCTTGGGAGTTTCTCTATGAACCTGGGCCACCATACGCGCAAGTGTAGGAGTCATCTCCGGGCGAATGGCGACATTTCTTTCACCACGATCGATGAACGAATAAATCTGATCGTTGATTAATTCTTCACCGGATTTTGCGAGATAGAGTTCAACTTCTTCGAGAAGTGGTCCATCGTATGGCTCGTAGGCAAACTGCTCAGAGACATCTGCCATTTTGTGGAAGATGAAATTCCGGAGCCGCATGTCTGCGGGGAAAAAATCGCGGGTCCCGCGATAGGGTGCTTTGTTGAGTGCCATGGAAATCCTTCTTTGAAGGGGACGAGTTATTATACAAAATCGTGATGGAATCCGGTACAGTGGATGCAGCCGGAAGCATGATTTGTATTGCGTCAATCGAGGAGTAATGTTGAAAATTCTTTTTCTCTGCGTGGTTCTGATTCTCATCTCAGGATGTTCTACTCCCGAGGCGGCAAAAAAGCCTGATTGGAAGACTGTTTCCAACCAACTTGCTCTTGAATACGCCAAGGACATAGCAGTCCGATATCCGGAATCAGGGTCGAGTCTTGGTCTTACAGAGTTTGATTCTCAGGTCACAAAGCTCGAAGATGACATGGAAAGCAAAGATCGGATTTTTCTTCTTAAATGGAAATCAAAGCTGGAAGAACTCCAAAAGAACACAAATGACCTGGAATTGAGCATCGATTATTCTGTGCTTTTATCTCAAATTAACCTTCAATTGGAGGGGTTGAAGATTTCGGATGAGTTAAAGGAAATCCCATATAGCTTTGCTAGCAAGCGGATTTACAAATCACTTTTAAGTCTCATCAATGAACAATCACCAGCTGCCAGAAAGACTGCTGCAGTCACCCGCTTTCATAATTATATTCATGGGAGCCAAGGGTTCCTTCCGTTTATTACTGCATCGATCAATCGCTCAAGATACTTCCTCAACAAATATGATGGGGAGGGTTTTTTTCCTATGAAAAATGAAGTGGAAGAGTATTTGAGTGATTCTACCGCTTATCAGAAAGGAGTGCGTGAACTCCTGGAGAAAAGCGCAAGAGATGATTGGAAGAAAGATTATGAAAATTTTCTTACTCAGGTTAAAGATTCCGATGATTTTCTTAGGAAATTTATTATTCCTAAGGCACGCACTGACTTTCATCTTCCTGAACGACTTTACTCCTTCTACCTTTTGTCCCGTGGGATTTATTCAACTCCGAAGGAACTGCTAAAACTGGCCCGCAAAGATTATACAGAAACATATAAGCAATTCCGTGCCGTCGCTTACAAAGTGTCCCGTGAAAAGAAATTGAAGAATTTTCAGCCAGTGAATGTCATCAGATTTCTCAAGCAAGGACAGGTGACTCACGCAAAAGAAGTTGGCAGTTTGTATCATGAAGCTAATTATCAACTAGTCCGAATTATTATTGATAACTCACTGGTGAGTCTGCCATCGGCTCCTTTAAGAATCCGTCTGGCGGGTGACGCTGAAAGCAGGTCGTCTCCTGTTCCAAGTCTTATTCCGCCACCGCTCATCAATAATGTCGGTCAGAGACCCGAGTTCATAGTCCCAACTTCTTCGTCGGGAAAAATGCCCTTCGACGATTTTTCTTATCCGGCAGCTGCGATTATTCTTACTGCTCATGAAGGAAGACCTGGTCATGATCTTCAATTCAGTACAATGCTCGACAATGGGATTTCGACAATAAGGGCCCGCTTTGCAATGAATACCGTGAACGTCGAGGGTTGGGGACTTTATGCGGAAGAACTCGTATATCCTTTTCTTCCAGCGGAATCTCAGCTGGTAGCTCTCCAAAGCAGACTTTGGCGGATGGCCCGGGCCTATCTTGAGCCCGAATTACAACTGGGACTAATAAAAGAAACTGAGGTAATGCGCGTATTCACAAACGAGTTAGGGGTATCAGATGAAATGGCAAAGCTTGAGGTCCGCCGATATACTTACGAAGACCCCGGACAAGCTCCGTCTTATTATTATGGTTTTAAAGTACTTCGCAAAATAAAAGAAAATGCGAAGGAAAGACTAGGAAAAAAATTTTCTGAGAAATGTTTTAACGATGCAGTTCTGGGTCTTGGCCTCCTTCCGATCAATATTGTTGCAGGAAGGATGAGCCAGTTAGTTTGTCCTTGAGGGACGCCACAAGTATGCTGGAACCTTATTGGGTTTTCTCGATTTCCTTCGAGACATCATCCGACAGCGGACTCATATCTGTAGGAGTGGCCTTCTCAACACTCTCTGAGGCTTCATCTTTTTCACGCGCACCTTCGTCCCTGAGTGAAGAAGGCAGGAGCTTTTCGTTCTGGATGTCTTTAATCTCTTCGGGATTAAGTTCCATCAGTTTCTGCGGGATATTGAAAAGAGGCAGGCGCGTGTCTCCCGCCGCAGATGAAGCAAACTTTTTAAAGAGGAGTGAGCGGTCATTAATCCGGCGAAGGACAGTCCAACCAACTTCTTTTGAAAGAGTATTGAAGTCACTCGCGGAAAGACTGTCCATGCGGTCAATCCATGGCATGAGATACTTCAGATATTTTTCAAAACGTGTTGCTTCAGTGAGTTTCGCCCCTTCAAAGCCGCGCGGATTGAAACTCTTCTGAGTAATGAGCCCATTTTCGCGGCGAAGTCTTAGCTCCGCAATCACTGAACGCCAGATCCAAAGTGCATACGGATTAAGATAAACTTCTTTAGTACTCAGGTCTCTTTCGAGGCGCTGGATGAGGCTTATCGTGAGATCAAATTGCCGCACTTTCGCAAATTTATATTCGAGTGTGTCTTTGATTACTTCTGACTTGAGGAAAAGGAAGAGATGTTCTTTTGGTAAAAATCCCAGGTTATCGTCAAGGTCCTTACAAATTCCCACCAGCTGAACTTTCTCAATCGGAGTTTTCACTTCAAGCTTCATTGCTGTAAACAGATTCTGAAACTCGAGCGGAACGCGTTCGTTATTAGCTATGAAGTCCTTGTTAAAAGCAAAGACTGTCATTGGGAAAATTAGCAGCAGGAGCTTAAAGATCAAGCGGCAGCTCCTCTTTCGGGCCCGGAGATTTTAGTGTCTCCGAACTCAGGTTGTATTCGCCTTCAAGCACATAAAACGTCCCGCGGTGGGGGAGTAGAACCCGTCCATCCATGTTGATGAGCTGATTTACTGTTCCCAGATTTGATTTCTGGGTGAGTGCTCCAGTCTTCAGATTAACTTTTACGGCGTCTGTGGTTTTTATCCCAAGCTCAGGATTTCGATTCATTGTCTTGATGAAATAGATCCCATCATCAATGCAGATCATGTTACCGATGTCCTGCTCTTTCGAATCATATAGAGTCGTGAATCCTCCAAGATTGAATGTCGTAAGAATCGGAAGAGTCATGATCTTACTTCCGCGATTCACTCCATCATAAGGAAATTCACCGAGGGCAATATAGCTATCCTGCTGGCAGATTTCCATCCTGGTACCATTCTGGTTCGCCTTATACAGGACATCTGATTTCTTAGAGAAAAGATTATAAGAGATAACCGCTGAAAGTCCCTGGTCATTGATGTCAGTGTAAACAATGAGACTAGAATCAATCATTGTGATCTCAGGAATAAAAAAAGCATTCGCTTTCGGAGCGAGCTTGATTTCATATTCTTTCTCAGTAACGAGATTTTTTACCATCATGGATTTTTTTTCAGGCTGGTAAAATGAAAGCCATTCATCGGCCATATGAAGTCGCGCCGCCAGACCGGTTCCGACTTCCTTACCCTTGATCTCACCCCAATTGAATGCCATGAGCTTATTAGAGCGCATGATATTGAATACCGAGTGCTGGTTTTTAATGATCTCAACAATGACTCTTCTTTTCACCGGGGAAGCAGTGACCAGAAAATCACTCTGAGGAGTATCTGAAACAAATTCTTCAGAGCGAAAGCTACTGACAATTCCCAGAACTCCGGGACGCTTTCTGACATACGCTACTCGCCCATCACCATCAATATATCGGATAGCGTCTACCGCATGCTTAGTAAGTAGTTTCTCCGGGCCTTGGGCCTTAGGAGCAGCAAACGCTGAAAGTGTGAAGAGGAAAAAATTAATCCAAACCATACATTGTCCAGAGCCTCATGGGATGAAGAAGTTGATAGGATTTCACACCGGAGAAAATATTACTCCAGCTGACTAGTCTAGGTGCCTGAAGGGAATCAATCGCCGTTCTCATGACCATCACAGTTTTGTCATCCTGCTTGATAATGCCATCAATGACGAATGGAAGTGGAGAGCACTGATTCATCGTACGGACTTTAAAAAATGTCGGAAGGAGTTCTTCCGCGCATCCAATCCCATGAATCACACCTTTTCTTGATTTCTTAAAAAAGGCATTGATAGAAGAGAGATTACTGAGATTGCGGGCATTCCGGCGGAAGTCATTAGATAGAAGATAGTGCTGTGATGTCCTCTCGCCCGGAATATTCAGCGGGAAATAATCGAGCGAGAGATTTGATTTTAAGCGGATGTGAGTAATCGGACGGTCATTGTAAAAGATCTTATGCGGGCAGCGGGTGATCTGGCAGTAGGTTGGGTTATAAACAATGTGACAGCCTGATTTGAATTTCAAAAGCAGGGGATTAAATTCAGTTTCAGAAACCATACCGCAGGAAATTTTTGAATCAGCACCCCGGGTACGTTTCAGGATTTCTTCAACCACTGAGGTATAGGATTGGCGAAGGCCCAGGTATTTCCCAATCACGGTCTGAAGGCAAACTTCAGAATTCGTGATCATATTGTCGTAACAAGCTTCAACCTGCCACTTTTCATCATTGTCGAAATTTTCATTGAAGATAAATGTTTCAGCGGCAGAGATAACTGATGGTGGACCTTCAAATGGTCTTACCGGAGTCTTATTAACATTGAGAATGATTCTTCCCATATTGGTGACACCGAGCTGGTCACTTGTAGCAGGAGCATCAATGTAATCAGATCTGAAGGAAGAATAATTGAGAGCAGTTGAAAGAAGATCGCATTCCATCTGAGGAACAAGTGCAGTCGCGTTCAATGGATAAAGGCAAATATCACTTTCTTTCTTGATTCTCGCCAGACACTCGCGAAGCTGCGGCACAGAGATAGTCTGAGTCTTCAATGCTTTCCGGCAGATATCTTCAGCATAAATCCGGTTCGCCTGACCATTGACGATTTTATTCCAGAAAGACACATACAGAAAATCCTGGCAGAAAAGTTTTTCTTCATCGAGGTGCGAGCAGATATTAGCGAGATACTCGGTATTGATCGGGTTGATTTTCTGTTCGAGTACTCGCGCTAGTGCTTTCCTCTGAGAAAGGTCACTCGGGTCACCACTATTAGTCCTGGCCTCAGAAATATATTCATGAATCTGGCAAAGATAAGGAGTCTTCGGATTACTCAACCACGAGAGGTGAATGCTGTGACATTGATCTTCACCAGTGGGTAGTTCAAATTTTACTTCCTTCATGGTGGCATCAAGGCTCTTCAGCGACATTGCCGAGATCATTTTCATGCTCTCTGGACATTCGATACTCACCACTTTCTGAAGGAAATCTTTTTTGGTGAGAACGGACGTTTCGCGTGCGCCCTTACTCGTCACATAAGTCACGATGACATTTTTAAGTCGTCCTTCGGATGTGCGAAGAAGGTCAGTGATCAGGGTATCGTAGAAACGGCATTTACCCTGTCCTGCGAGCTTCAGGTATCCAGGATCAGAATGAAGGATAAGAGAATTCAAAAAATCCGGTTCAAGATCGAGATTCGAAACTGTACTGGCATCCGAAAGAGTTTTTCCGGTTGTCGTCAGAAGATCCGTTTTCTTTTTAAATCGGGTGTTATCTACCTGAATGAGTCTTTCGAAAACCTCGAGAATGCCAGGATACGAGGTAGCTTTCGGAGTCTGAATGGGATTGGTCTGTGCAAATGAGGAAGAGAGACACAGTCCACTGCCGATTAAAGCAAGGACTGCGCCTGATAAATTTTTAAAGAACTGATCTCGCAAGAATCGAAGCGATATCTTCAACCTGAAGTTCCTCGGTTTTCTTGACCGTACCTTTAGAGCTGTTGAAGTTAATCATACAATATGAGCACGATGTGGCAAGTTTCGGAACATTCACATCACCGATATGCTCGAGACGATTTTCAGCGAGATGTTTTCCTTCCGGAAGCTCATACCACATATTACCGCCGCCCATTCCGCAACAGAGTGCCTTGTCTTTATTTTTCTCCATTTCCTTGAGCTTAATTCCTGGAATGGCATTGAGGATGTCACGAGGAGGATCGTAGGCCCCGTGGTGACGCCCGAGATAGCATGGATCGTGGAAAGTGAGCTCAGAAGCTACTTCTTTGAGAGCTTTGATTTTGCCAGAGCGGAGAAGTTCCGCGAGAAGTTCAGTGTGGTGAACAGTCTCGAAAGCTCCGTCATCAAACTTCGCGTACTCTTTCCCGATAGTATGGAGGCAATGCGGACAGTGAGTAACCACTTTATCAAATGTGTACTGTCTCATGTTGGCGATGTTCTCAATGGCGATCTCATAAAATGAGTACTCGTCACCGAAACGTCTTACCGGATCACCATTACACTTCTCTGTTTTACCCATGACTGCAAAAGAAACTCCTGCCTTCTTGAGAAGAGCGACAGTATCTTTCACAACTTTCTGGTTTGAAGCATCGTAAGAACCGGCACAACCAACGTAGTAGAGGTAATCAACTTTTTTACCTGCCTCAATAACGTCAACATCCACACCCTGGGCCCAGTTGAAACGGTCATCCTGAGAAATTCCCCATGGGTTTCCGTTTTTCTTGATCTTGTTCGTGGCATCCGCTGCTGCCGGAGGAAGATCACCGAGGGTGAGAGCTTTATAGCGCTTAAGATCCATGATGACCTGAACGTGTTCAATATTGGCCGGACACTCTTCCATACAAGCGCCGCAAGTTGTGCAGGCGTCGAGTTCTGAAGATCCGTACAATGGATTTTCTCCCCAGAATTCTGCTTTATCACCATCTCTGGCCATTACATCTCTCATCTTCGTGATGATGAGTTTTGGATCAAGTGGTTTGTCAGCGAGATTGGCCGGACATACCTGAGTACAACGACCGCACTCAACACACGCGAGTGTATCAAGGCGCATTTTCATGGTTGTCTCTGAAGCTTTCCCGAGACCGAAAGTCTCAGCACTTTCATTGGCAAAATCCATCGGATTTAGTATTGCTCCCCGGCGAGCGGGAGTCATAAGAGCGTTGAAAGGAATAATTACAATATGAAAGAATTTCGAATGAGTCATGGCCGCTACAAAGGCCATGGTGTTCAGCATATGGAGCATCCAGATTGTCTGGTAGGAACCAATGAGAACATTTTGCGGAAGATTAAGTAGTCCCACAAAACCAGCGAGCGTGAATCCGATCGGTGACCAGAGTTTTTCGCCTTCAGGGAAATTTGTGACATAGAGACGGATAGCTTCGAGAAGATATCCCACCACGATGAGAGCGATAAGCATCGCATACATGAACTTTTCCTGGTTCGGCTTGGTAGCCGAGAGGAATTGTTTCTTCACTACATAGCGACGGTAGTACGCAAGCCCGATACCGAGAAGAACCAGAAGTCCTCCGATATCAGCGAGGAATGAAATGACCTTGTATGTAGTACCGGTATAAATCTTGAAAGGAGTATCAGCATGAATTCCCACGAGCTCAGTAGCAATGAAAAGAGTAAGGAAGCCGTAGAAAATTAGTGAGTGGAAAATCCCCACGTAGGTGTCGCGCTGAACTTTACCCTGGAAAAAAATCGTGCGTAGAAAATTTGAGTAATTGAAATTCTTCGGGCCAAAGTATTCTTTCCAGTTATTCACACCATTGGTGACGTAACGGAATTTTGTCAGAAGACCCTGAACGAAAAAGTAGGTTGCGACGACAAGAGAACCGTACATGGCAATCTTCATCCACAACGGAATCATCCACATGATTTCTCTTGAAGCTGGGCTGCTGTAGTCCATAGTCCTCCTGAACTTTGCCTTGAGTCATTTTTAGAGAAAATCAGGCTCAAGACATTCCCACAAAAATGAATATAATCAGATTATTATTCTAGCTATGAGACTCCCTAATGGATAGTTCTTTCCTAACACTCGTGAACGTTGCCCTTGGGCTCTTTGCGATTTACTCACTGGTAAAACTCCTCATACGGTTTGGTCTACCGAACCATCCTGCACGTCTCACAATCTATCTCGTTTCTTTCTGTGCCACGTTTTATTTCGGCATGAAAGCGGCGGTGGGTCTCGGATTGGTTCCGCCATTTGCGTGGTTAAGATGGCGCACACTTCCCCTCGTCTGCGGAAGCCTTGCCTTACTTCTCCAGGTTTTCAGCACCATCGGAAATATCTCGCACTTACAGCAGAAAGTTATTTCACGCCTGCCACTTATCGCGGGCCTTCTTTTCTTTGTTTTCTTCCCTGTCTATGCGGATTATTTTTTCATCTTCACCGTAGGCATTGGTGCAGTATTCCTTAGTATTTCAGTAGGAAAAGCCCGTCATCAGAAACGCCTCTATGCGAAGATGACATTTTTCCTGTTTCTGTTTTTTGTTTTAAGTAAAACTAATATTTACTGGCTGTTTGTCGCCGGTGAATCACTTCTTCTCGTGGCCATGTTCTACTTTTTTCTCTTCGAGGAAAGTCTCGGAGTGAAAACTTTGATTGAAGAAAGTTCTGAAGGAATGTCAGCATGAAATGGATTTTACTTTTGTCCCTTATGGGGTGTGCCCAGATTACCAGTCTTAATCTCCAGAAGCATCAGTTCGGGATTTTACCTCTCCGTATAGTGTGGTTCCAGGTAGCGGGACTTGAAGAAGAACATCTTTCCATGATTCGTTTCAGTGAGCCGGGTGAAGTGAAAACTTCTTTTGAACAGAATACCTGCTTCGGAAAAAGCTGGACCTACAATCTCTATCAGATGAAACCTTCGGCCAGGAATAGTTTTCTCTCTCAGATTACCGGGAAGAAAAATATTAACGGCAGCTGCGATGACTCTGCTCAGAGGCCGATCTGGAGCTATCTTTCACAAAGCGGTTATCAGACGGGGATTCTTGAAATCGGCGCAACTTCTGAAAATAGTCTGGTTTCTCTCACTCAATGTGGGGAAAAAGGACTTACGTTTCTGAGTAATACATACATCTGGCAAAGACAGCTCGCTCCCAATGGAGCAAGCACCTGGCATGCTTCTGATGTTCCACTCACCCAGAATAAAATTTTCTATGACGGAACCTGCGGCCAGAAGAGCTGCTCATCTACCATACTTGAAGATACTTCTGCGGTTTACGAAAGACTTTCCCGCCACACGAGAAGGCATGTTCTCATCGTGAGAGACTTTACTTATCTCGAGGCGATCCAGAATAAGGACTTTGTCCGGGCCCGGGAAATCCTTCATGATCTTGAGCGCACGTACGGGTATTTCATGAAAGTTGCAAAAGATTCCAGTGATACTCTACTTCTACTTTCAACTGCTGATTCACGCTTTATAGATATGCCGGATCAGGGAAAGCCCTGGTATGAATTTGAGAAAGCTGGTGTGGGCGCTCAGACAAAGAGAAGTGAGCTCATGAACATGGTTCTGGCGACCGGTGCGCGGGCCGAGAATTTCTGCGGGATCTATGATGATTCCGATATTTTTGAACGGATTCTCTCAGGACCGAAGCAGCAGGGATTAGAGCTCAAAATCATTAATCCATTCAGACGCTAGTCAGGATTAATTTCCTTCGAGATCATTCTTCGTGATGGTGTAATCCTTGCGGCAGTAATCGCATTTCACCTTCACTTCATTATCACCTTCAAAGAGTTGATCATTATCTTTTGAGTAAAGTCCGCGCAGATTCATCACCATTCTTTCCTGAGAGCAGGGACAGAAAAAATCGATCTGTCGGCTTCCAAGATAAGCAAAGCCCCGGTCTTCAAACATCTTCACAATCATTTCAATATCATCGGTGCCACTTTCAAAAACTTTGTGGAAGAAAGGCCGATGCTTCTTCACAAAGTCAGTTCTTAAGTGAGTGTCATCAGAAACATTCGCAGTTGCTGAGCCCGGCAGCTTTGTGATCATGATTGACTGATCACTCAAATCACCAACAATCACTTCCGTGTTCGTTTGATACGATTCTTTCATGATGTGATTGATAACTTCCTTTGTTTCGATGTCTTTCAGTGCCAGCATCGAAGTGTAAGGAGTATTTCCGCTACCAAAAACCTTGGACACACGGACCTGGCCGGTAATTTTCATCGGAAAAAGATTAAATTCTTCAGGTAATAAAAGGCAACGGGTGTGTCCGGCGCTGTTAGTTTCGATTTTTAGTCGGAAATACGGATTTTCGGAATCAATATAGAGACCCAGACTCTCGCCCGGCTTCAAAAAGAAAATAATCGGCATAAGTCCCAGAAAAACGTCCCGGAAGTACGCAAATCCGGAGCCTTTCATAGGGTGAAGAAGAACCAGATCGTGGATAAGTTTCTGACCTTCCAGAAAATGGATGTTGAATCCCTCTTTGTGATCCATGAAACTGTAAAGACGACTGACGGCCAGCATAGGGTACTCCAAAATGTCCCGAAAACTGAGACACTTAATTTATATCAAAGAGTACGGCCAAAAGGTAGAATCAGGTTTCATATGATGCGGATTGTTTATTTTGAGCAGAAAGACCATCTTCTCTCTCACCTGGAAGGACTTCCGGGCGAGAAACAATTTATTACACCCAGCCCCGCTAAAGCTGATGGTCTCCGCTCTTTTATGACCGGATCGAATGATGTCATCACGATCGCAAAATTCACCTCCAATATTCTTGAACTTCTGTGGCCCGAAGAAAATTCAGCACCGAAGGTGAAGAGGAAGTCTGAACTGCTATTGGTGATGGGTCTCATGAAGAACAAATTTCTTCCTGAGCTTGGTTACGAACAGTTTATTCAGGCGTGGAATCTTTTCTCTGATCTGCGAAGCTTTACCCTCGATCTCAGCGCGCTTTCAACTGTCATGGAATCTCAGCCCGAGATCATAAAAAAAGCTGTTCACGTTTTCTGGGCGATCCTCGGCACCGGAGAACTTTGTGATGAGCACGGGGCTTATCAGGCAATTTCTGAAAAACTTCGTTCGTCAGAAGAATTCGATGAACTTAAAAAAACTTTTGTCTTCTGGGGCTTTCAGCATCTGAATGGTCAACAGGTCGATTTATTAAAAGCTCTCTCTATCCGCTATAATGTTCTCATTCCTTTCCCCCTGGCACTCAAAGATAAGTTACGTCGCAGTGACTGGCCGCTGTGGTTAAAAGATCACAAAACCGAAGAGACAGATCTCACGAGCGAAAAGAAAGTTGCGAAGGGTACAGCTTACTATATTAATTCGCGCGAGATCTCGGCATCGCTTAAGGGCCTTGTTACTCCTGGAACAAGTGTTGTCCTGGGAGTGTCGAGACTAAAGCCTTCGTATATCAACATGATTCCGGTCTCAGGCGTATCGTTTAAGATTCCCCATGAAATTCTGGGCGATGAGATTTTCCAGGTTGCTTCACTACTTGATGAAGAGCTTCCGGCCAACTGTAAATCAGAAGAGCTGGTGGCATTTCTCCAAACCATGAAGAAAACGACACTCGCGACGAGAGATTTTTCTTTCAAGCTCCTCCGGGCAATTCAACTTTATGAAGAAGCTTTTGCAAGTATTCAACAACTCACTGATGTTGAAATCATTGTGGACGAGTTCTACCGGAAACTTTTAAGAGATGTGAGTCTTCTCAATCAGCCAAGAACTTCATTTGTTCCGCTCAATCAGACTGAAGCGACAGTTGAACTTCGGGATATGTCCTCGCTCGAAGAAATTCCTGAAGGGAAGAAAGTCATTCTATGTATTGATGAGAGATTCGACGATATTCAGAGTCTCTCGCAAAATTACACCGAGAGTATCCAGAAGGAGCTTTCTGCAATCGGACCCCTTAAAAGAAATGAGCTGGAGCTCTTGTTTAAGAAGTGGGAGTTTTACTCACTCTTTGCGCGCGCGAATGTTTCTGTTCTTATCCCAAAGGGAGTGCTGAAGCACAATCTTATCTGGAAGCGGCTCTTTGAAGATGTTTTTGATTGTCTCGTGAAAGACCAACTTCCTGAAAAAGAAGCACGTCCTCCGCTTCAGGATCATCTACTCGCGCACGCGCGGAAGAAGTATGAAGGACATTTCTCGGCAAGTTCACTTCAGTCATTCCGTGACTGTCCTCAGAAGTTTTATTTCAGCTATATTGAGGATCTTTCTCCGGATGTTACGATAAAGAACGATATTGATCCCATGCTCGCAGGAACTATCAGCCACAAGATTATTGAAGTCGCGCATGAAAGAAATATTTCGCCGGATAATCTGGTAGCCGTTACGACTGAAGTTTTTGGCCGTTTTGTCCGCGAGAATAAGCTCTCGCTCCCGACTGAAACATATGACCGCCATCACCTCATTTTCCGCCAGCGAACGGCCAATGGACTCAATTTTCTCCGTGATCTCGAGCTGCACTCCGGAGACAAGATCACCTGGAAGATGGAAACCGGATTCAAGGTTGAGGCAGAGAATATCCTGAAAGGGAAAATTGACTGTATCGGAATCAGTGAGAAAAGAGTTTATCTTCTCGATTTCAAATCTTCAGTATCGAGTGCCGGGACTGCCACCGATATCGGAAATTTCGAGGCACTTCAGCTTTGGGTATATAGTCTTGCTGCTAGAGGAATCATTCCGGAATTTGATAAAAAAGAAATTGTCATTGGATACGTGGTTCTGAAATCTCCGGAATCATCGATTCTTGCCATGTCTGATGAATCGCTTTATCAGACACTCGGTCCCACCGGGTTAACGAAGCTTTCTCTTTTAGAAGAGAGTTTCCATGAGAACCTGAAAAAAGCTGAAGAGATTGTGACAACTCTCACTCTTGCGATTAAGAAAGAAGAAGTCTTTCCGTCGAAGCCGCTTCATGAGGATGTCTGCACTTATTGCAATCTTTCAAGAATCTGTACGAAAGGAGCTTTGAATGTCACGAACTCCTAATAGTGAGCAGGTTCTTGCCATTGAACACAAGGGCGGAGTGCTTCTCAAGGCCGGCGCTGGCTCAGGCAAGACATTTGTCCTTGTTGAGCACATTGTTTATCTCACGGGTAAATGGATTGAAGAATTTAGCAAAAATCCGCAGGGAAATTTCGAAGATAAGATAAGAAACGAATTTTCCCGTATTGTGATGATGACCTTTACCAAAAAGGCCGCCGGGGAAATGAGTATCAGGCTCACAGAGAGATTCCAGGAACTCAGAGGTTCTGATGAGCTCTGGGAAATTGCTGCTTCCAATCTCCCTGTTCTGCTGGTCACAACAATTGATGGATTTTGCCGGAAGCTTATTACGGGTGGATACTTCCCGCATTTATCCACTGAAGCGAAGGTTATTTTCCGCGCAGAACGGATGGACCAGGTAAAGCTTATCTATGAGAGATGGTTTTCAACTGAAGCGCCCAATCTTAAAGGTGAGATGCTGGATATCGTATTAAGAGAGAAGGGAAGCATCCTTAAAACTCTTTGCCAGATCTTCAGTGATTCAAGCCTCCGACTTGCGTGGAGCACATTCAAACCGGCATCTTTAAATAAAGCTTCTGTTGGTAAAATTCTTCACGATTCATTTTATCTCATGAATCTCGATCGTGATCTTGAAGCGATTGGAGTTATTGATATTCCAGTCGATGACCGCTCCGCTTTTGAGAACAATATCCATTTATTTAAAAATACCGGTCTCCCGGTTATTGATAATGTGGATAAGCTCAATATTTATTCAGAAATATTCTCCAATATCCGCCTCACCGCACAGGGAAAATCCAAGACCACACCACTTCACGGAGAAGCTCAGGAAGCGATGAAGCGGCTGAAGAAATGGGTCCAGGACTGGAAAGAAAGTGTCGATTCTTTTTTGACTAACGAAACTGAGAAGATTGTCCCGTGGGCAACATTACTTAAGAATATCTATCACTATGTTGATAAACGCCTCGATCCCAATCAGGGCATGACCTTTGCTGATATTGAATATTATGTTGAGCTGGGTCTTCAGGATCCTGAAACAATCAAGCGGGTAAGAGAAGCTTACCGTTATTTTATTGTCGATGAATTCCAGGATACTTCGGGTCTTCAGTTCGACATTGTCCGAAGTCTCATTGGAAACGATTTCAAGAATCTTTTCTGCGTGGGAGATCCCAAACAGGCAATTTATGGATTTCGCGGTGGTGAGCTTTCAGTTTTCCAGAATTGCGGAAAAATGGTGCCACAAGTTCTCACCCTCGCGAATAACTACCGCTCTCTTCCAGACGTCATCAGTTTCAATAACTCGCTTTTTGAAACCGTCCTTCCCCTTGGAAAACATTTCATCGGTGATGATCCCTTCACCGTAGAGGCCGAAGGTCAGAAGATTCCGACTGAGAAAGAACATGAATCGAAAGGCGCGATAGAAGTTCTACGACTCAAACTTTCAAAAGCAGATGATGATAAGCGGAAACTTGATTTCCCTCAGATGAATCGTCTTGAAGCTCAGATATTGGTGAAGGCGATCAAGGCCCAGCGTGAGAAAACACCGGATGAAGTCTGCACCATCCTTTACCGTAAGCTCGATCCGAGTATTGATTTCATTCAGGGACTGATGAGTGAAAAAGTGGGCTTCACTGCCCAGTACAAGATCGATGTCCTGGATGATCCGGTCATGGGAATTTTTGTGGTTCTCCTGCAGAGACTTTTTGATACGAATAAAGAAACAAAAGATAAAACACCTCTCTTCCTCATTCGGAACTACTTTGCCATTCTTGGTTTGGGTGAGCTTCCTCCGGTGAACCTGGATGATTTCGACAAAAACATCCGTTACTGGGGACTATTCGAAGCCTTTAAGAAATTTATTTTTGGCCTTAATATCACCAATGAGAACTCAGATGTGAATCTTGATCTCATTGAAACATTTTGCAAACTTTTCCACCAGAATCCTGAGGCCATCCTGGTTCAGCTGGATGGAAATGAATCGCAGAAAGTGAGCCTGGAATTCCGCTCGGGCGAGAAATCAGAGATGGTCAACATCATGTCGGCCCACTCATCCAAAGGCCTTGAATACGATAATGTATATCTCGGCGGTATTTATACTAATGGATTTGAGATGGCGATGAAGGATCTCTGGGGCAAATGGCCCGAGAGCTTCTACTATTACACCGATCTTCAAAAACATCAGAAAGTCAGAACTCCTCATTATGAATTTGAGGCAGACATGACTGCACTTAAGAACTTCTCTGAATCAAAACGTCTGTTCTATGTTGCCTGTACCCGGGCGAAGAAAAAATTATCCTGGGTGAGCCTGGATGGCATTGAAACTGTCGGCTCTGTTCCGAAAAACAGCTGGATCACAGGCCTTAATAAATGGTGGAGTGATACGAAAGATACTGCCCTCAGGTCCCGGGTTACTGAAACAGTATTCGGGGAACTCACCCTGGAAGAAGCTATTTCTGGGAAATCCAATCCAGCTCTTCCTCTTTTCTTCTATGATTCTGTTGGTGTTCATAGCCGACTGGGCGAGAAAGCTGAACTTGCTCTCATGGCCGAACTCAGTGTGACGAGACTCAACTCACTCATGGATTGTCCGCGGAAGTTTTATTTTGAAAACATTCTGAAGTTATCTTCCAGTCGTGATCAGAAGCGCAGTTATATTTCTGAAGAGTCAGATGAAGTTCGGGTGCGTTCTTCTTCAAAGCGCGGAACTCTTATTCACGAAATTCTCTCAACTGCGATTCAAAGAAACTTCATCATTCCGCGCGAGCACTTCCAGGGTGAGCACCAAAAACCACTTGAGTGGGCCATAGGGGCAATGGAAGGCTTCCGTGCGGATTATGATTTTATTTCCGAGAAACCTTTGAAGTTCAGATTTTTTAATTTCATGATCTCGGGGATTCCGGATTTACTTCTTTTACCGAAGAGAAGCGGATCACCAGCACAGGTCTGGGATTTTAAAACCGGGCGAATTACTCAGGAAAGTCTCAACCATTATTGGGTTCAATTGAAGGCTTATGCATATGCTCTCTATGTTCTGGGAATGGTTTCGCGCGAGGATAGTATTGAAACTAAGCTATGCTTTGTGGATGAACAGAAGTTTTTAAATCTCAGCGTGAACTGGCAGATGGTTCAGCAGGATCTTTTTGCTGTTTGGAAAACACAAAACGAACCCTGGACAACGAAAGCTGATCATTGCAGTCAATGTTCCTACGGTGATATTTGCCCTAGATAATTCATAGTCTTGCACCTCTTCCTGTGCGTGTTACACTTTTTAAATACGTACTAACAAGTGAAGAGATTATGACCAAAATGTATTTCGTTCTGTTATCCCTCATCATGAGCAGCATGGTGATGGCAGCTGAATCATCACTCTACAATTTCTCGTGGCTCGATAAGGACAAAGAAATTTATGTCCTTCAGAACCGTAAGTTCCGGAAAGACGGAAAAGTTTATATCGGTGGTAACGCTGGTAAGACTTTAACTGGCGCTTTCATCACTGCATACGGAGCATCTCTTCGTGGTGGTTACTTCTTCAGCGAAGACTTTGGAGTAGAGCTTGTCTACGGCAAAGGAATGGGCGGAGAAAATACCACGGCGAAAGGTATTCGCGAACAGGGAACAGTTCCTTTCTACCGCAAAGTGGATTCGTATACTGGTGGAATGCTCATGTGGTCGCCATTTTATTCGAAGATCAATACGTTCAATAAGATTTTCTACTATGACTGGCTCTTCGGTGCAGGAGTTGCGAGCGTTTCTACCAATGATAACCGCGAGAGATTTAATGCAAAATCGGATCTGACTTCAGAGACGTCGATGGCTTTTCTCTGGACAACAGGAATGAGATTCTACATCACAGAAAGCTGGAGCTTTCGCTTGGATTTCACAGGTCTCAACTGGAGAGCTGATCGCTATGGGAAACCACAGGGTTCTGGCTCAATTCAGAAGAAGATGGATTACTTCAGCAATTATGATGTGAGCCTTGGTCTGAACTACGCTTTCTAATTTTTGAAAAGGAGAACACGGATGTTCTCAAAATATTGTCTCTTGCTTCTCATTTCCTTTCCCGTTCTTGCTTCGTATGAAGCGGCTGAACGCACGTATGGAAAAGGATCAATTTCTCTTTCTGGATATCGCCGGACGATCATAGATCTCGTCAAAGGCGGACATTACTATTCAGTCGTTCCATGGATGAAAGACTATCTGGTTAAAAATAATTCTTCGCTTGATAGCGAGCTGGAAAATGCTCTCGACCAGATTCTTTCTCATACGGGAGTAAAAGTTTTCGAAACACTTCCGGAAGAAGTCCTGAGACATTCCCGTTCAGGAAATATCCGTTATATTCTCGCTAAACACCTGATGAAGCGTGGGCGCCATGAAGAAGCCCTAAAAGAGCTTTCAGGAATCAGCAAAGACCATTCCGCTTATCCATTTGTCGCTAATATGAAGGGTGCGCTTCAGTCTCACCTTGGTAATGAAAAAGTGGCCGAAGGCGAATACCGCGAGTGTATTTCGTCATCGGAAAGAAGACTTGGCAAAGTTGATCTCATGTCACAAAAAGAGCAGCTATCATGGAACCGTGATTACTGTGTTGCCGGTATTGCCCGCACACAGTTTGGTCGGAAGGATTTCCAGCAGGCCGAAATGAACTATCTGGATATCCCGAAAGATTCATTTGTATGGCCGGAGATTCTTTTTGAAGAGGCCTGGACCAGCTATTACACCAAGAACTACAACCGCACTCTTGGAAAACTTGTCTCTTATAAGGCACCGGTTTTCGACTTTATCTTTAAGCCGGAAGTTGAAGTTCTGAAGGCACTCACATTCATGAAGATGTGTCTTTATGATGATGCCAAGAAAACAGTGGATGATTTCTACACCGATCTCCTCACCCCTTCACGTGACTTGAGAAACTATCTCGTTGGTGCAGGGAAGAACTACCGTCGTTACTATGAACTTATGTCTACCCACGAGGAAGGAAAGCAATCCCAGCTTCCGATCGTGGATTCAGCTCTCAAGTCTATTCATAAAGACGGCGCATATATTGAACTCAAAAGTGCTCTGACTGGTGCCATTGGTGAATACAATTTACTAAGAAAGAAATCCAATACCAGCTTGCGCGCTAATCTCATGAAAAACGTACAGACTCTGCTCGACGAATACCGCACGATTATCGGGGCCTATGTCCGCGCTGGTCTCGTTGGTAAATACTCCGAGCTTTACTCGGCTTTCCAGGGAATGAGTTACATAAAGCTCGAAGTACTCGCTCAGAGAAAAGAGCAGCTCTATAAATCAGATACACCTTCCGGCGGAAAACGCGGAGACGTGAAATACATTGAACGTAACGACAAGCAGTACTTCTGGACTTTCAATGGAGAGTTCTGGGCAGATGAGCTGGGCGATTACGTTTTTGCGCTGAGGTCTGAATGCTGAAGTATCTTCTTCTTTCTTTATTCATAGGCACAGCGTTCGCGCAGAAACTTTCACTTGATGAGAGACGCACGAAAATCATCTCAATTGTTGATGAAGAGCTAGCCGAAGTATCACGCCTGGCAAAACAGCAGAACTATCAGGATCCGAATATCCTTCTTCGGATGTCTGAGCTGAACTTGGAAAAGGCCCGCCTCTGGAGAGAAGTAGAAAACGAAAAATATCTTTCGATTCCTGCAGAAAAACGCCGTGACCTTGATAAAGAAGATTATTTCAGAAAATCTTCTAAGTACTTTAGTGACGCCAACCAGACAGCATATGCTGTCGTGAAGCGTTTCCCGAAGTATAAGGGCGTGGGCGAAGTTTACTACATTCTTGCTTACAACAATAAAGAGCTCGGCAACCACGACGAAGCACAAAAGTACTTCAAACTGGCCTCAGGTAAATCTGGTGCATCTAATGAGAAGATGACTGCTAAGTCACGCCTTGCTCTCGCAGACTATTATTTTAACGATCACAAATATGCTCAGGCAGTTCCACTCTATGAAACCGCAATCTCTCAATTAGATGAGAAGTGGTGGACGAAAGATGCGTTTAACCTCGCCTGGTCTTACTACCGCACCAGAAAATACAATAAGGCGATTGACCTCATGCTTGAGGTTCATAAGAAGAGCTCAAATCCGAAATATATCAATATGAGCAACATGGTGGAAAGAGACATCGGAATCTTCTACGTGGATGCCAACCGTCTTGATGACGCCATCGAGTTTTATAAGAAAAATGGTATTAACTACACTGAGCAGTTCGTAAAAATTGCGAACCTCATTGTCTCTCAGGGACGTTTTTCTCAGGCAGAAACACTCCTTAAAGAAGCGGCCAAGACAGAGCATGATCGGGATAGAAGAATCGCGATTTATCTCGCTCAGCTCGATCTTTTTGATAAGTATAACAAGATCACCGAACACCTTGAAGTTTCCCGCTCAATGGTGAAACTCCATCAGGAAACTGCACTTAATTCGGATGACCTGAAACGCCTCACTTATCATGTGAATAAGAAAGCAGCTGAGCTTCAGAAGGCCACTGCATCTGAGACTTATGCGAATGTTGCAAAGATAAAATCTCAGAAATCAAAAGAAGCGATTGAATACTTTGAGCTCTCTCAGACACTCAGTCCGGGTGAGAAAGCTGAGAAGATTTTCTTCCAGGCAGAAACCTCATATGCCGCCACAAATTTCGGTAAAGCACTTAGCTATTACATCAAGTCTTTTGATGTTGCTTACGCGAATAACGAGAAAAAGCTTGTTACTCAGAACCTTGAAGGGATGTTAGCTTCTCTTGCTCAACCTGGTCTTAATGCTGCCACTGCTGAAAAATACTATGGGCCGGTTTACACCCGTTATCTGTCTGTAGACTCGAAGTCTGATCGTGCTAAGTCTATCTTTGTGAAGCTCTTCAATACTCAGTTCGACAAGGGCGAGATCGAGAACTCTGAAGATACGATGGAGAAGTTCGCAGCAAAATTTCCTAATGATCTCGAAACTCAGGAAGGAATGCTCGCCAAGATCATGGAGCATTACCGGAAGAAAAAAGACTACCCAAAAGTAAAAGCTTACATTGGTGATATCAACAGCGGTAAGTACAAAGTATCCAAGAAATATGCCGATGCCCTGAGATCTCTCATGACGAAAATTCAGATTGAGGGTGTTCAACAGTCGCTTGAAAAAGGTGACAAAGACCTCGCCATGAAGGGATATCACCAGATCTACAATGATCCGGAAAGTACACCGAAGGCGAAAGTGAATGCGGCTTACAACCTTTCTGCACTTTATTATGAAATGGGCGACACTAACCAGAGTTACCAGTGGGGTGTAGTCGCTGCTCGTGACATGGACGCACTGGATGTTTCTAAATTCGCTGATTCATTCCTCTCCATCTCTGCCGGTCTGTTTCTTCGTCAGCAATTCTCACAGTCCGCTGACCTGTCTTACCGGGTCTTTGCCAAACTTTGTAAGCAGAACTCAAACAACAAAGTTGTCGCATTCAAGAATGCTGTTTTCATATCGCTCGCGAACAATGAACTGGATAAGGCCCTTGAAATCCGGAATTTTGCCCGCCAATGTCAGATCACTCCCCAGGTGATGTCTGAAGTAAGCCTCGAGTTGATGAAAGATATCGCCAAGGCAAACCGCTGGGAAACCTACGAAGAAGATCTCAAAGCACTGGAAGTTGATCCTAAGAATCATCCAAATCTGATTAGGCCGATGGAAGAGCTTCGTAAGGAGTTCCTCAAAGTCGGAAATAATGAAGAAGCAAAACAACTCGAAGATAAACAGATCCGTTATTTTAATGAGGCCCGTGCAGCTAAGCTGGAAGTACCGGTTGAAGCACTCGACCTCATGGCGGAAAAACTCATGGTGAAAGTAAGAAATCTTAAAACCCAGGTTGGGGAGATCACTCTGAGATTCCCTGAGAATGAATTCAACAACGCGGTAAAAGCTAAGCTCAAGATTCTGGATCAGCTTACAACTGAAGTGAATCAGATTCAGAAAACTGGTTCTGGTAAGGGTATCGTTGAAGGTTATCGCCTGGTCATCGACGCTTACGAGACATTTGGGGAAGAGCTTAAGTCATTCTCACCGGAAGGAAAAACTCCTGAATACATCGCAAGTTTCCAGAAAGCGATGGCGGATGTTTATAATCCTATTCTCGCGAATGCTAGAAAGCAGAGAAGCGAAGTGAAGAAGCTCATTATGGATAATAAGATTCTTTCTGCCTCTAACTATGCCGTTCTTTACGGAAAACTTGAGAGCTTCAAGCGCTATGTGAGTTCTAAAAATATTGTGCTTATGGATAGAGGGGGTCAGCGATGAAAACATCAATTCTCCTCCTGGCTTTTGTGGTTGGCTGTTCTTCCGCCGAAAAAGCATCGGAAAGAAACACAGAAGCTCCTGCAAAAGTAACCAAGCAAGCCTTTAAGAAAGAGAAAACTTTATCTAATAATGAAGTTCCTGATTTCTATACACCGAAAACAACGACCGCAAATCCTGCTCTACAGGATGAAACGCTCGATCGTTATTCGGCGGAAGAAATCGAGGCCATGGCCGATGCCACTGATCCCCTCATGGAAATTTCTCTTCGCTGCTCGCGCGGCGATTACAAGACTGCCTTCTCTGTAGCTTCGAAAAACTTTAACAAGTATCAGAAAGTTGCGGCTTACTGGAATCAGGTTGCTAACTGCCACCTGAATCAGGGATCGCACCGCAAAGCTCTTCTCTTTTACAATAAAGCTCTCGAAGTGAAGCCGAATTACATTCCGGCCCTTAATAACATCGGGGTTATGTACTCCCGCATGGAGCAGGATCAGAAAGCGCTGGTTGCTTTTGAACGTGCTAACAATGCATCGAAATTCGCGAAGACCCCAAGATATAATCTCGCGAAGATGTATCTGATTTATGGCCTGGCAGAACCGGCACTTCCGATTCTTAAAGGTCTTCTGGAATCTTCTCCGCAGGATATGGATCTACAAAACTCGGTAGCGAATGCGTACTTCCTCATGTCTGATTACAATCAGGCGAATTCTCATTTTCAGAAGATTCCCGGAAATTTCTGGTCGCGTCCTGAGATTGGTCTCAATCTGGCCGTGACTCTTAAAAAACTTGGCAAGACAGAAGAGGCAATGAAAGTGCTCGATAATGTTCAGAAGCCAAAAAATACTGCTCTTTCGCGATACTACAGCAGCGTTGAAAATTATCTCGGAGATAAGCAATGAAGATATTTATCCTGATCGCACTCATATCTCTTCCAGCGTTCGCTCAGGAAAAGCCGAAGTCGATCCGTTATGAATACAAGAAATTTGAAAAATTTGATTTTGATGAAATTGGAGTTGAAGGTGAAGCTGGTTCTCCAGGCGATCTTTCCATTACACCGAGAGCGCGCAATGAATTCAGAAACAAGCTTCCTGAGCGCTTGAACTTTAATAAAGAAATGAAAAAAGCAGTGGAAGTAATCCGCTGAGGATAAGGGGCAATTTGTGGAATTAACTCGTAACAAATTAACCGCGCTTTTTGAGCTGAGACCGACGAAGGATGCTTCACGGTCAAAGGGCGGAGTTTTCCCTAAAGGAAGAATTCTCCTCGGAAGATCAGAAAGCTGTGATCTCATGGCCAACCATGATTCTGTTTCTGCGGTTCACGCGGTTCTTGAGATCTTTGATGATCGCGCTGTCCTTTATGATATGAACTCAACGAACGGAACTTTTGTTAACGGTGACAAGGTCGTCAAAAAAGAAATCCATGTAGGAGACACCATTCGTCTTGCTGATGTGGAGTTCGCATTCCTCAGATATGCAGCAGCGACCACGACTCTACCTCCGGTTCTCGATATCCTTGAACCTTCTGCCGGGATTGCTTCAACAATTCTTCCACCCATCGCTCCTCCGCCAGCACCGTCTGAGACAAAAGGTCTTCCTCATACAGCTCCGTCGGTTGCTGATCAGATTCCAAGTGTGGTTTATCCACTGGCCGCTGATCCGAGAGCTGAATTCAGCGAATATATCTTTGAAGATAAATCGCAGATTTATCCTATCTTTAAATACGAAGCCTCCCGCCAGGCGGTTGAAGTTATCATTCTTTTTAAAGACCAGATCTATAGCGTGGACTACCTTCCTGAAGGAAAAAATACTTATCACATTTCCGGATGGTGGACCTCTGAGCAGGAAGTGGAATTTCCTTATTTCGGCAAAACAGAAAAAATTCCATTCGTAGACGTTAACGGCAGCACTGCCCGGGTTCATACGCTTCCTGGCTTTGGTGTCTTCTTCCTTTCTGATACAAAGAAAGATTCCGGCCATGTGGGAAGTTCAATTGAGCTTAAGGGACAGGACCTCGTTCGTTTCCAGAAAAATGACATTCAGATCTTTGTCCGTAACGTTGCTTCTCCTCCGAAGATTGCGCCAGCCCCCATTCTTAAGCGTGATCCTGAATTCCAGAAGTATTTATTTATTATTATGTTCTTTGTCGCCATGATCTCTGTTGGCTTCAACGTAGTGGAAGTCCCTGAGGATACCAAGAAAGAAGAGCTTGCCCCGGAACGAATCGCAACGATTCTTTTTAAGCAGCCACTCTATGTGAATAAGAATAAGTCCGTCGCTAAAACGGAGAACGCTCCTAAAATTGCACAGAAAGCACCGGTAAAAGTTGCGGTCGCCAAGGATGTTCCGAAAGAAAAACAACCTGACATCGAAAAACCGGATGTTATTACGACAAAGGATCAGACTAAAAAACCTGATCCGGGTGAGCGTAAAGCCACGGAGAAAAAAGTTGTTAAGCAAGGAACTGAGAAAGTTACTCAACCAACAAACAAGATCGCAACAAACCTTGCTGCTTCGAAAACAAATAACAATCTGAATACGAAATCAGCAGCTGCCGCTTTCTCTACCTCAGGTCTTCAGACCCGGGGTCCGGTGGAAGTTTATAAATCTGCAGATTTCTCTTCTACAGTCAGTTCAATGGTCGCCAAGGGCGGAACTCTAACCGGTGTTCGCACCCGGGGTGCGACAGGTTCCGGCGGTGGAACTGATCTGGTTGGTGCAGCGACTGGGGTAAGTACCGGTACCGGAAATATTAAAACTGCTGATTTTGCAACTAACCAGGGAAGCTTGGTTGGTGCCGCAACCGGAGTTCTCGGAAGTTCAAAAGGTGCTGAAGGTTTATCATCTAAGAAAGCTATTTATACAGCAGGTATTCCTTCCGAGACAGTAGTCCTGGGATCAATGGATCCGGATGTTATTCGCAGAATCCTACTCGATCACCTACCTCAGTTCAGATACTGTTATCAGAAGGAACTCGAAAGAACGGGTGCTGATACATCCGGGACAGTGAAACTTGATTTTACCATCGGTGCTTCCGGACACGTGACCCAGGCAGGTATCGAAGGAGCTTCGGCCCTTCCAACCGATGTTAAGAAGTGCGTCGTGCAAGTTCTGAAAGGAATCAACTTCCCTGAACCAATGGGCGGCGGGACAGTTGGTGTGAAACAGCCAATGAACTTCTATCCAAAGAAACTCTGATTCAATAGTGACTAAGCGTCGGCTACGGCTCCTGCCTCTCGCCGGCGTACCGGTCATCCTGACCATAAAAAAAGGGCCGCATTCGCGGCCCTTTTTTTATGTCTTAAAATCGGTTTTTTTAATTACCACTTTCAGTAAGAACTACGAATTTAAATTCTTTGAATCCGGCAGAAGCAGCTGTGTACATCACCCGCTTGAGATAACTGTATTTAAGCGATTTTTCCACAACCAGATTTGCGACCCCTGAGAACTTAGCGGCTTGAGGAGAGAGTTTCTCAGTCTGCTTGATCGTTTCCTTGATCTTCACCAGCTGGTTATAGAGAGGAACAATCCTGCGGCCACCTTCATCAAAGACCTGCTCATCTGTACCTGATTCTGCATTAAGCACTTCTTTGTCATCAACCCAGATATTCGTTTTCGATACCTGGATATTTACACCGAAGTTGTTCAGAGATTCTGAGCTTGAACGTGGAAGATCAATTCCCTTTGGAACGTTGATCGTTACGCCCGAAGAGTTATAACTCTGAAGGAGAAACACTAGCATGATCGTAAGAATGTCGAGAAGGGACGTGATATCGATATCGATAACCCGATCTCTCTTTCTTCTGCTTGAAAATCTTGAACGCGTTGGCATCTTGCCCTCTTAGCTCATCAGGTTTGCGAAGATAATTTTATCGAATAATGTCTTTAACGGTTCATCAATGCCTTCTTTATTAGGCTTCATGATCGAATCGTCAGTTTTCTTTAACACGCGAACAGCGTCCATTACCTTAACGATCTCTTCGTAAGTCAGGTCACCGACTGGTTCGAAGATAATTGAGTCTTCGTCCACATTTCTTTTTTTGATCTCAATCATTCTTGTATGGATAGCTTCGTAATCAAAAGTCCCGTCCGGGAGACGCTTGAAACGCTCGATCTCTCTCTGAGGAACACCACTGAGAAGAATAAGCTCATTTGTCTCAAGAGTAATGGCCAGAGCAAGGGGATCCTTGTCTGACTTGGGAGGTTCTTTGTCAGAAATAATAGGGATCGGACTTCCGATCTCATAGATCCTGAGGAAGCTGGCAGACATCAGAAGGAAGAAAATAAAGATGAAGACTGAATCCATAATTGGAACGAGATTCAGCTTCTCTTCAGGTCTTTTTCTTTTACGGCTCGTAGGTACGCGTAGCATTTCCTAAGTCCTTATTCGTCGATAGCTTTCTTGGTACCGAGAAGATCCTGAAGTTTTACAGAATATTCATCGATCTCGTTAACGATTTTCTCTGCTTTCGCCATGAGGAAAGCGTGAATCATCATGATGGTAATCGCAGCGAGAAGACCAAGAGCAGTTGTATTCATCGCAACTGCAATACCCTTCGCAAGAACTTCTGCTTTCTGAGTCGGATCTGCTGCAGATACAGCAGAGAACGACTGAATCAGACCCTGAATTGTTCCGAGGAGTCCGAAGAGAGTTGAAAGGTTAGCTGCGAGTGCGAGATAAGGAATTCTCATTTCAATTTTCGGAATCACTTCGAGTGCAGTTGCATCGATAGCGTTCTGAACCTGAGCAGTTCCAAGGTTTGAGCGCTTAAGCCCTGACTTCAGAACTCTCGGAAGTGCGGCCTGTGAACCAGAGCAAACTCTGATCGCACCCTGAATATCATTCGAGAGAATATAGCGCTGAAGTTCATTCATGAATGAAGGACCATCAACGTCATATGTGTATGAGAGTTTTTTAAATCTCTCAATGGCTACGGCACCGGCAAATCCCCATACAGCAAGGATCACATACATGAAGATCCCGCCTTCAACGATAAACCGGATAATATCTTGGACTAATTCCATAACTGATTCCCCTTCCATGGAAATTTAATGATTTACTTAATTATATGTGGATTTGAGATTGGTGAAAGAAATTTAAAAGCGACCTAAATAATAGGGGCGACGAATTCGCCCCTATTAATCATTATCGGATCAGAATGCGCAGGTAATTTTCTGGTTATCGAGCGGGAAAGAGAAACTTTTGAGCCTTCCGTCCGTTTTAATCGAAAGAAGTGCTCCGTCTGCTGAGAAATAGTCGAAGTCTCTTGCTACGGTCTGGCCATTTTCTGGCCAGAAGTTAGTTACAGTAAACTCTTTCCCGTAACGGACAACTGTTTCTTGTTTATCATTTTTTCCATCGAGATCGACTTCAACCTTTACGGTGTAGCCAGGATTGCCGAAAGAATCTTCTTCTTTAAGGTTCCTGATTTTTGCCACTTTCACTTTGCACGTAGTGCTTGTTCCGCGAACGGAAGTTTTAGTTTTAAGCGCACCCTTCAGTACAGGAACTCCTGTAATGGTTTGAGCGAAAGCAGTTCCTGTCATGAGAGCAGCGAAGGTAAAGTATTTCATATTATATCCTCTAGTATTTAGTTGTTTTCTTTCCAGTATCGAGACCTTCATAAGTCTCTTCCCAACCCTTGAAAGCTTGTCTTGCATCCTGAAGTTCAGAAAGAACCCAGTTATTTCTGAGTGCACCTTTCTTATCACGCATCTCCATATCAAGCGGACGGAAGTAGTACATCGGAGTTTTCATTGTGTAGCAGAGCTTAGACCACTGATGATCCTCGTACTGCTTGTAATTCGTGATCGCGGGACAATTGATCTTAGATGTTTTCAGGAAATAATCAGTCCACTCTTTAACAGTAACTGGCTTACTCATGAATGTTCCGTCCATCACGTAGTCCACTCCACCAGCAGTCACCATCGGAGCAACGTGGAACCACCAGTCGAACTCATCCACAATCTGATAGCGGGCAGTGTAGAACATAAATATTTTCTGAGAGGTAACTCCAAGCTTCGTCCACATATCAAATGCCCACATGTGAGCGCGCTTGAAACACTGTGAACGGTTCTTATCACCATCATTCAACATATCGTTGAAGATCTGAGTCGCCTGTTCAACTGACTTGAGATTAGTTGGAGCAAATTTTCTGAGCTCATTATACTGAAAGTGATTCAGGTCATAGACCGTCTCATCAACTTCAGTGCGGTTCACCACTTTAATGTCGACGACGTAATTCTTTGTACCCTGAGTGGCCGAAGTGAGTTTCACTACCTGACCGATCATTGACTTGAGAAGTTTGACGTTCTCTTCAGTTCTGGTTGAACGGTAGACTTTCCCATCCGCACCGGAAAGAACGAGGAGGGCTTTCTTCTCCGGCTCATTCACGTCGATGACATTGAAGACAGTAGTAAAGATTTCTTCCGCCTGGGCACCAAGCGAGAAGAGCATTGCGATAACGATCAGACATTGTTTAGTAGACATTCAAAAACCTCACAGATTTGTTATTTGCCTTATAGGAAAAGCAAAGTGAGTTCGTGAATGCCGAAGCTTATGTAGTGTAAAATTTACCGGAATACAGGCGTATCAAGGCCTTATATGTGTAGCAAATGTGCTGATTTGTTAATGAATTTTTAAGAGATTTACTTATAGTTCTCAGGGAAGAGCTGTCTTTCAATTCCCTCGATGAAAATATGAATGCACTTGATATGCACTTCCTGAATGCGGTCAGTGATCGGACAATCGATAACGAGAGCAACATCTACCATCGACTTAAGCTTCCCGCCGTCCTTACCTAGAAGGCCCACGACCTTCATGCCCTTGGACTTTGCTACTTCAACGGCCTTGATTACGTTCGCAGAATTTCCTGAGGTAGAAATAGCGAGGAGAGTATCGCCCTTCTTTCCCCAGGCTTCGATGAAGCGGGAAAAGATGTACTCGAATCCAAAATCATTAGCGATGCAGGTAATATGCCCGGCCTCGGAGATGCCGGTGGCCGGCAGGGGAGCACGGTCTTTTCTGTAACGGCCAGTGAGCTCTTCAGCAAAGTGAAGAGAGTCGCACATCGATCCACCATTCCCACAGCTGAATACTGCTCCACCATTTCTGAATGAAGAAACGAAAGTGTTGATCGCTTGATCGATCTTCGTCACGTTCTGAGTGTCTTCAACGAACTTATTAAGGGTAGTTTGTGATTCCTGGAGAGATGAAAGGATGAATGAGCTCATAAAAAAAGAGCGGGCGCCGCTAAATTAAAACGACGCCCGCTTCCTGTCTAAAAAAATTAGATGAGATTAGTGATGTTCTTGATGATCTCAGCTTTTGGCTGATTGCCGACGAGTGTTGATTTCACTTCGCCGTTTTTGAAGAAAATAAGTGTTGGAATGCCGCGGATGCCGAACTTCTGCGCAAGGTCAGAAGCCTGGTCAACGTTAACCTTCACAACAGTCGCCTTACCATTCATCTCGGTGGCGATTTCATCGAGTACCGGAGAAAGTGCCTTACAAGGACCGCACCATTCTGCCCAAAAGTCCACGAGAACAGGTTTATCTGATTTCATGACTTCTTGTTCCCAATTGGATGAAGTCACACTTGTTAAATTGGCCATACATACTCCTATAAGAGAGAAACGATTGAGCTACCTTATCTTATGATGGGCATCACCACAAGTTTTGCAAGGGTCGACAATTGAATGACGTGGTCCGAAAAGCGCGAAAAACGGTTAAAATCGTGATTTTTTAGCTACAATGTCGGGGATGAAGAGAAAGGATTTCCTCGATAAGCCATTGGCCAGAGCGCGCATGAACCGCATGATCGCGAAACTGATTGATATCAGTCTCGTGGCATTTGGTGGCTACATGTATTATCCGATGGGACTTATCCTAGGAACTGTCTATCTCTGTATTGCTGATTCTTTGTACGAAGGTCAGTCCATTGGTAAGCGTTTCATGGGATTTGGTGTGGTATCTCTCGTTGATGGAACTCCCTGTTCGGCCAAACAATCTTTCATCAGAAATCTTCCATTCACTGTGCCGCTCTTTCTTTTCATCTTTCCTTTTTACGGTTGGATATTTGCCGGCATTTTTGCGCTTCCACTTTCGGCGATGGAAGTTTATTTTCTCTTCAAAGATAAATCTCCTTATCGACTTGGTGACATAATGGCCGACACAACAGTCATCGCTAACGATGGAACTCGTCTCGATCTCAGAAAAGTACAAACTCCGTGGTATGAAACACCACCTGTTCTTCCATCTCCCTAGGACTTCATGAAAAAACTCATCATCGTCGATATCTCAAATTATATTTTCCGTGCCTTCTTTGCGATCAGACCTCTTCACGCTCCTGACGGCACTCCAGTGAATGCTGTCTACGGAGTGCTCTCGATGGTGCATAACCTGATTCAGAAATATCAGCCGACGCATATTCTGATTGCGCGCGATACGAAAGAAGGTTCATTCCGGAAAGAGATCGATCCGAATTATAAAGCTAATCGCTCAGAACCACCGGACGAGCTCATTCCGCAGTTTGCTCTCGTGGATGAGCTCGTGAAATGCCTCCGTCTTCCTGAAGTAAAGATGGCCAATTACGAAGCTGATGACATCATCGGTTCAGCCGCTGTTCAGTGGGGTAAAGAGTTCGATGAAGTCCTTATTGCCAGCGGAGACAAGGATCTCATGCAGTTTGTGAACGATCGGGTGAAGATGCTCGATACCATGAAGGAAAAAACCTACGGTCGCGAGGACGTGAAAGACAAGATGGGAGTTTATCCGGAAGAGATCATGGATTATCTTTCACTCATTGGGGATAGCTCAGATAACATTCCGGGTGTCGCGGGCATTGGTCCCAAGGGTGCGCAGAATCTCATCGAGGAATTCGGAACTCTGGAAAATATCCTCGCGAATATTCCCAATATCAAAAATAAGCGCTGCCAAACTGCCCTTGAAACTCATCAGGCAGATGCAATTCTCTCAAAGAAACTGGTTCGTATTGTAACGGATCTGAAGCTTCCGCATTCCGCAGTGGATTCCAATTATAAGCTCCAGCTTCATCCGGAGCTCGAAGATTTCCTGAACAAGGTCGGATTCCGTACCTGGATCACGAAACTTCAGGAATACAAACATAAAGAACCGAAAGCGGCCCGGGAAGAAGTTGCAGCAGTCAAACCAGTTGCAAAAAACGAAACAAAAAAAGCAGATCGCTGGACTCTCGAGGATCTTCGGAAAAATATCGCAGGGAAAGGTGCCATCGCAATTTCTCATGTATGTGATGATGAACTTAATCAGCATCAGTGCTGGCGGGGAATGGCGGTATCGACGGATACGAAATCAGGCTACCTTTCCATGGGCCCCGAAGAAGCTAAGTCTTTTATCGATATCATTCATGCTGAAAAGCCACTGGTAGTCTGCTATCAGTCAAAACCGGTTCTTCATCTCGCACTTTCTTCGGGCATTAATCCTGACTTCCGTTATTTTGATCTCGCGCAGGCGCACTTTATTATCAATCCCGAACAGCGCCATGATCTCGATACGATTTGTGAAGAATTCCTGGGGCAAAAGCTCCCGCCCAAAGTGGATGGCCAGGCGGATCTTCTCGGCAACATGACCGATGAAGAGATTAGCTATCACGCTGAGAAAGCTCAGGCGATTCTCCAGCTATATCCACTCCTTCGTACTCGTATGAATGAGCTTCAGGTGGAGCGCCCGTACGATGAGCTCGATATTCCCCTCATAAAAGTCCTCGCGGCGATGGAGCTCGAAGGAGTTTCACTCAATGTCGGATTTTATAAAGAGCTCGAGATTGAGTTCAGTAAGCAGATTGATGAGATTGAAACTGAAGTAAAGAAAATCGCCGGTGACAAAGTTAATCTCCGCTCGCCGAAGCAAGTAGGGGAGTTACTCTTTGAAAAGCTTCAGCTTCCGGTTATTCGAAAGACCAAAACTGGTTATTCAACTGATGCTGAAGTTTTAAATGAACTTGCAGCAATGAAAGTGAGTCCGATTCCCGAAATGCTACTTCGTTACCGTGAAGTGGAAAAACTTCTCTCTACTTACGTGAAAGCATTACCACTCATGGTAAGGTCTTCAACGAATAAGATCCACACGCACTTCCAGCCAAGTAATGCTGCTACCGGAAGGCTTTCAAGTGATAATCCAAATCTCCAGAACATTCCTGCGCGAACGGAGAACGGGAGAAGATTAAGAAAAGGTTTTGCTCCATCAAAAGGGCGCGAGCTTCTCTCAGCAGATTATTCACAGGTCGAGCTTCGCCTTCTTGCGCATTTTTCGCAGGATAAAAATATGCTCGAAGCATTTCTTCATGATCGGGATATTCACAAGCAAACGGCGGCAGAAGTTTTTGAAGTTCCACTTGATCAGGTTACCAAAGATCAGCGTAATGGAGCAAAAGCAATTAACTTCGGACTCATGTATGGGCAGACCAGCTTTGGACTTTCCCAGGCACTTCACATCTCCCAGGGGGAAGCGAAGAAATACATCACCAGTTATTTTAAAAATTTCAGTGCCGTAAAAAGTTTTCTGGATGGCCTAAAGGAAAAAGCTGAAGACACCGGATACGCGGAAACTCTTTTTGGAAGAAAGCGCGTCCTGCCAGATATCAAATCAAGTAACCGCCAGATTAAGGCGATGGCAGAAAGAGTTGCGATCAACAGTCCTATCCAGGGTACGGCCGCTGACATCATTAAGCTCGCGATGATCAATATCCAGAAAGCGATTCATGATAAGAATCTCAAATCAAAGATGATTCTTCAGGTGCACGATGAATTGATCTTTGATGTGGTACCTGATGAAATGGAAACCATGAAGTTGCTCGTGCGTGATCTGATGGAAAATGCCGTGAATCTTTCGGTTCCCTTGAAAGTCGAGATGGGTACTGGACAAAACTGGTATGATTTAAAGTAGGATATTTATTTAATTCCGGAGAGTTCCGATACAAAGTCCATGCGGATCTTTTTTGGAATTATTCTTCTGTGGTCAGTGAATGCGTTTGCTATGAAATGCGATTGCGAAGTCCGTGTCTTTTCTCCCACGACTGGTTCTTATCAGCTCGATTCCACACCATTAAAATCTTATACGCTCGAAACTTACGACAGTTACCGGGTGAAGAATCAGTATCGTTGCAGGAATTTATGTCTCAAGACTTTTGAGGAAGATCTTCCTCACGAAAGAATGTCGGCCCTTCTCATAATCCATTCTGCGCGCCTCATCCGTGAAGGAGTTCAGGGCCATAACTGCACAGGACTCACGACCCTCAAATATCCTGTGCGGGTTAAGGCGAGTCTCGGGAAACTCAACCTGGGGAACGTCGCCGACCAGGTCTACGTCGTTAACCACGAGGAAGCCTGCTTCTAGTTCTTAACCGGATAGCCTGATTCAATCCACTGATCCATTCCGGCATCATTTATACAAACCAGATTAGCTAATCCCGCATTTGTAAGCGTTTCAAAGGCCGCTTTTGCCCGTCCGCCACGCTTACAGTGAATATAAACCGCAGAGTATTTTCTCAGGTCATCAGCAAATCCAGCCACCTGATCTACCGGGATATTGCGGGCATTTTCGATATGCCCGGCCTCAAACTCCTCAAGACGGCGTACGTCGAGAATGAGCTCATCCTTCTTCAGTGATTTATGGCAGTTAAAGAATTCATCTAAGGTCATGGTCTTATTTGACATAAACAGTCTCCGGGTAAGGAAATTCAGTCATATTCATATCAAGAATTCCGATAAAGACCAAGAAGGGGAAGCATGCTTTACGCCTTTTTCTTGGTCATCGCAATTATCTATAACTGGAGGAAGTTCCGCCGCGAGCGGGTGAGCTTTCTTTCGTCGTTAATTGACGCCAAAGATACTTCTCACCGCGAGATGATTCTTTCACACCACTTTTACATTTTCGTCTTCGAAGCTTTCATTTCATTTATCGTGGCCCATTTTATTTCGGAACGTGCATTTGCGATCGGGATGATTGAACTCGGGGCCGTATACCTGATCCTTCTTTTCTCAGGCTTCTGCCTTTACCAGCTCTTTGTTCGTTATGTTGAAAAACAAACCAAACTCGAGTTACTCGATTCTTTCCGCCGCCATCTGATTCAGGAAGTGCGGGTGAATTTTGCGATCATCCTTCTTCCCATTTTCATCTACGCCGTCATTAATGTGACTTTCCAGGATGGGGTTTACGAAGAGTGGGGATCACTTTGGTTCATTGGACTTGTATTCAATATCATCTTCGTTTCAGTTCTCACCATTGCCTGTTCAGTCATCATCATGCTGAGACTTATTCCTAACCGGGAAATTTCTGAGCCTGAATATCTCGAGATTATCAATAAGCGCCTCCACGATATCGAAATGCCCGGCATGCGCGTGCGCTGGATTGAAACTGATATCAAGAATGCCTTCGTTGTAGGGATGAAGCTCTTACGCTTCTCCAATCAGACAATGTTCATTGGTAGAAAACTTCGTACGACTCTGACCCTTTCAGAGTTTGATGCCGTGATCGCGCATGAGCTTGCTCACGTAGCAAATCGCCATATTCATAAGAGGGTGATTGATCTCATTAAGAATCTTATTTCTGTCCTCATGGGTGTGGGCCTCATCATGGTTCTCCTCATTGCTTTCTCTCTGCTTTTCTGGGGAGAGGACGCATCTTTTCACGCGGGAATGACAGCAGCACTCGTCTTCATTTCATGTTTTACCTGGGTGGTTTTCAACTACGCTTTGCTTTTTGATACGATCCGCTCTCACGAATATGAAGCTGATGCATTCGCAGTGATGAAGCTGGGTGCCGATCTCGAATCGATGAAATCTGCTTTGAGAAAGCTCGCTGCTCCCGAGGAAATGCCGGATTATTTAAAAGGTAAGATCAAGTCTTCGCAGAAGAAGAACTTTTTTCAGAGGCATTTCTCAACTCATCCTGATCTGGAATCGCGTATTGATTCTCTCGAAAGAAAAGTTGCTTTCAATCTAGCCTTCAATCATTACGTCTCACCGATGAAAAAGTTCCGGGGAACTGTTGGCTCATTCATGACCTGGAAGATTCTTGTTCCGGGATTCACCATGTTCATGGTGATGACGGGTTACTATGTGAACGGCTATCGCGAATCGAAAAAGACACTAACCTTCATTCAGAAGTCGAGTAGTGAAAAGATCATCAAGCGCGGAATTGCTTCTGTGATCAATACCAGACCTACGCCCCTGTCTCCGAGTCTCATGTATTACGTAGTGAAAAAAGAAGATGAGGTTTTGATTGATTACTTTCTTGATCGTGGTGCTGATAAAGGAAAAACTCTTATCTACGTCTCGCAGACAAAAAATCTCAATCTTCTTCGAAAGTATTACGCGCAGTTAAAGGATAAGATTTCGGATGAAGAGTATTTCAAGGTTTTGAAGAAGACCGCAGAGATGAACCACACGGAAGCTTACCGGTATCTCGTGAATGCGGATAAGTTTGAAGCTCTCGATTCAATGTCTAAGCAAAGTATTGTTCGAATCCACAGTAAAGCGACACGGAGTCGTGCTCCGGCCTCGCTAAACAAAAATAAGAAATGAAAAGGTTCCCGCACACCTGTTGAAACAAGTGTGCGGGAACCAAGATGTAGAGATTAGATCCAGTTTACGTCGTAAATGGCGTCAGCTTTCAGGTCATCAGAGTTTGATTCCAGCTGAATTGAATTCCCGGCAGGGATGATCATCTGGGTCTGACCATCGGTGATATCTCCGAGATCAATACCATCCTGATCCACACATCTATCAACAGGCATCGCATCCTGTGCTGTGCCTTTGTAGATACATTTAGCATCGTAGGTTTCAGGATCATCCGCGCGGATGTTGTAGATGATAGTCACTACTTTTCCGATAGCGTTGTTTGATCTCACCCGAAGCTGATCCGGAAGAATGTATTGTCCATGTCTCACCGGAACGAATTTCTTTATTCTCTGTTCGATCGCGAGGATCAAAGTAGGAGAGGGCAATTGATTTTCAATTTGTGGTTTTGAAACTGATTCAGGTTCAGTCATCTTTTTTCCACAACTCATCATGAAGATGAGAGAGAAAAAGGGGCAGATTTTTTTACGTGTCAGTGAGAGCATGTTCCATCCTTGGAGTTGATGCCTAATTTAATTGTATCGTGAATACCTATCGGCACTGATAGGGCCCCCCTGAAAGGAATTCAAACCACCGGAATTTAACGCGCTAATGGGGCAAGATTTGCTGGGCCCAGAATGAAACCAGAGAGGGTATCAAGCACTTACAAAATAGATGAAGATTTTTTTCATCGGCCAACCTTGACACTCACCCATTCGAACCTACATTGTGGTGGCACCAAATCCAGATACAAATAACTGACTATTGCACAGCAATAAATATCTTTTCTTAGGAGGAAAATATGGAACTGAGACCATTAAATGACCGGGTTGTTGTTAAGAGAATCGAAGAAGAAACTAAGACAGCTGGCGGGATCATCATTCCGGATAATCACAAAGAAAAACCATCACAAGGTAAAGTCGTTGCTGTTGGTAAAGGTCATCGCCTTGCTAACGGTGAAGTAAAAACTCTCGACGTTAAAGTCGGAGACACAGTTCTTTTCGCTAAATGGGGCGGCGGAACTGAAGTGAAGGTTGGCGGCGAAAACCTTCTCATCATGAAAGAAGACGAAATTCTCGGAGTTCTTCAGTAATAAAATTTTCAATTCCATTTGGAGGAATATATGTCAGCAAAAGAATTAAAATACTCTGAAACAGCACGCGCTTCCATCCTTGCCGGTGTGAACACTCTCGCTAACGCTGTTAAAGTTACTCTCGGTCCTAAAGGCCGTAACGTTGTTATCCAGAAAGCTTTCGGAGCTCCTGCTATCACTAAAGATGGCGTGACTGTTGCGAAGGAAATCGAACTCGAGAATGCTTTCGAGAACATGGGCGCTCAGCTCGTGAAAGAAGTTGCTCAGAAAACAAATGAAGATGCTGGTGACGGTACAACTACTGCCACAGTTCTCGCTCAGGCGATTTACCGTGAAGGTGTTAAGCTCGTAGCTGCTGGTCACAACCCTATGGACCTCAAGCGCGGTGTTGATCTTGCTACTCTCAAAATCATCGAAAAACTCAAAGCTATGTCTAAGAAAATCGACACTGCTGAAGAGATCGCGAACGTTGGAACAATCTCTGCTAACAATGACGTTGAAATCGGAAAACTTATTTCTGAAGCTATGTCTAAAGTCGGCAAAGAAGGCGTGATCACGATTGAAGAATCTAAGACTGCTGAAACTTCACTCGAAGTAGTTGAAGGTATGCAGTTTGACCGCGGTTATGTTTCTCCATACTTTGTGACTAACACTGAGAAGATGGAAGCAACTTTCGAAAATCCATACATCCTCATCACAGACAAGAAAATCTCTTCAATGAAAGAGCTTCTTCCTACTCTTGAGAAAGTAGTTCAGACTTCACGTCCACTCGTTATCATCGCTGAAGACATTGAAGGTGAAGCTCTCACAACTCTCGTTGTGAATAAGCTCCGCGGTGCCCTTAACGTAGCAGCTGTAAAAGCTCCTGGTTTCGGTGACCGTCGTAAGGAAATGCTGAAAGATCTCGCTACTCTCACAGGCGGCCAGGTTATTTCTGAAGAGCTCGGCATGAGCCTCGAAACTGTGACTCTCAAGGACCTCGGTACTTGTAAGAAGATCAATATCGACAAAGAAAACACTATGATCGTTGATGGTGCTGGTAACAAGAAAGATGTAGATGCACGTGTATCTGCTATCCGTTCACAGATTGCTGATACAACTTCAGACTACGACAAAGAAAAACTTCAGGAGCGTCTTGCTAAGCTCGCTGGTGGTGTTGCCGTTATCCGCGTTGGAGCTGGAACTGAAACAGCTATGAAAGAGAAAAAAGACCGCGTAGAAGACGCTCTCAATGCTACTCGCGCTGCTGTTGAAGAAGGTATCATCGTTGGTGGTGGTGCTGCTCTCCTTCACGCTGCTGCTGCTCTTGATGGCCTCAAAGGTGAAAACGATGAGCAGACTGCTGGTGTGAAAATCATTCGTCGTGCGATCGAAGAACCTCTTCGTCAGATCGCTTTCAACGCTGGTATGGATGGTGCAGTTGTTGTGAACAAGGTCCTCGAATCTAAGAATACTAACTGGGGTTACAATGCTCGTGACGATCGTTACGAAGACCTCGTTAAGGCCGGAATCATTGATCCAACTAAAGTAACTCGTTCAGCGCTCATTAACGCTGCTTCAGTTGCTGGTCTCATGCTTACTACTGAAACTATGATTGCTGATCTTCCTAAGAAAGATGATCACGGTCATGGCGGCGGCGGTGGAATGGGTGGAATGGGCGGTATGGGTGGAATGGGCGGCATGATGTAGTCATCAGCTCCCGATAAATCGCTTTATAATAGAGGGCCCTTTCGGGGGCCCTTTTTTATGCCCTGTAATTATTTCATCTTTCATGGCCGGCTTCGCGAATGTGCTAAAAGAGCACTAAAAACCGGAGCCCATATGAAGACCACACTATTTTTTGTTATCGCTTTATTCTCTCTTTCTGCCTTCGCCGATCAGAAAAGCTATCCATTAAAGAATGCGGTCGTGAGACTGGAGAATGTCCTCATTGTTGAAGGCGTGGCTGTCAGGAAGAATGTTTCTTCTCAGGTCGGTCTCGTTCAGGTAACTGGAAAAGTGGCCGGTAAAGTCTGCACTCCCTATGCCTGCTCTGGAAAAATTCTTATCAACGAGAGAAATGAAATTGTCCTGGCCTCGAAAATTGATTCAGACAGCGATGGCGTCATCGACGGACAGGAAAAGAAAGTTGTTGGGATTCTTCACGGCAACATTGTTCAGTTTGATGTGAAAGTAATCTTCACTTATGTAGAGCAACGTTACTCTTTTGTAGAACGCGCTCTTGGGCAGAAGAATTCCAATTACATCACACTCAGCATCCAGAACTAGTTAACGGCCGGTACATTTTGCCGGTGTCATAAGGCCCTGCGCGCTCAAGCGTGGGGCCGTCACGCCCCTCAGAAAAATCATCTTTTAATATTGTTGAGTTACCTTTTGCACCTAACTACATTACTCGTGTTAGTAAAAAAGAGAGTTTAGCCTCTCTTGCCATTGGCATTTGTCGTGCAATCATTTGGTTATCAAAAGCTGTGAATGGATTCGCGGCTTCGTAACCAAGGTCCAGGGAGTGGGCATGAGATTAGCGCTGTTACTGTCTCTCGTTTCGTTCTCGTTTAATGTCTGGTCCACGGTCACGGTTGATCAGATGGACTGCCCGACTCAGTTTGAGGGCAAGGTTAAAGAAATCATGGATGAGGTGGGTCCTTCAAATCCTCTCTCTTCACAAAAAGTGATTTTTGAAAACCGGACAACGATCAAGGGCGATGTTGGAGACACGATTACATTAGATGTTTTAAAGCATGGCCCTTTTGCTATTGAGACGGGTGAGGAATACCTGGTTCAAATGAGAGGGGAGAAACTTTGCTGGATAGAGAAGATCTGAAACATTTTTTCAGGAAGAAAAAGACATGTGGATGAAATTTATTCTCGGCCTTCTACTGACGACACCGGCCTGGGGCTACAAGCTCACCTCCGACTTTATGAACGGGTTTTACTGGAGTAGCCTCCCGATCAATATCACAGTGGTTGAATCTGATCCGACTCTCAAATCAAAACTTGAATATCTTTCCCGCATGGCCGTCCAGGACTGGGAAAATGCAACGAATCTCAATCTCTGGGATACCTCGAATTCCGGTACCAACAACATCATTCGTTGGTCGCGAAACTTTGCGGCAGAAACGAAAATGGATCCGGCGTCTGTGCTGGCAGTTGCGATCCGTTACACCAATGGTCCGTACTTCGCGAAAACCGAAATCATCATTAACGGTAATCACATGTATAACCAGCAGAACAACTTTCTCTTAACTACCATCACACATGAACTTGGCCACACTATGGGCCTTGATCACTCGAATGTGATGGAAGCAATCATGGCTCCTTCCCTTCAGCTCAACTCAAATGGGGTGAGAAATGATGATGCCCAGGGCATGGAAGACGCAGTTTCTGAAACCGTTCATCGCCAGGAAACCGGCTATGTTTCACCCCTGGCCTATGAAACTGAAGAGAAGTCCACCTCACCACTCTCGTGCGGGACTGTTGCTGTCGGTACTTCCGCCAGCCCGGTAAGCGGCTTAATCTCACTTGGCCTGGGAATCCTGATCGGATTTGTCAGACGCATTCGCAATTGGGCGAAGGGTCGCCCCCGTTAAGTCATCTCTTCTAAATTCCGAATAGAAGGGCATGGAAAACACCAGGCCTTTCATTTTTTTCCTCACACTCGAAGAACGCTTACCAGAGCAGTTCTACACTTTTGATCGTATCTTCAAAGAATACGATTACATTCTCGTGCCAGTGAGAGTCGATCAGCTTCAACAACTTGTTGCTAGCACAGAACAGAATCACGTCATGGTGATCAGCTGCACTACAAACTTTCGTGAGTACCGGCTCTTCAATGAGAAGGTCAGAAAGATCCTGAAGTATGTTTTAAAATCTCGTCGTCTTTCATTTGTTCAGCTTTCAAGTTTTGCTAAAATCAACGATACCCGCGCTCATAATCTGACGAAGAATTATTTTTTTCTGAAAGCTCCCGTAGATGCACGTGAGCTTACTGAAAGGATGATTTCTTTTCATGATCAGAAATCAGAAAAAAGCCAGATCTGGCCCGGTGGTCACAAGTCTCTTGCCGGAGTTGCATGAAGAGTAAGCACGATGAACAAACTCAGCGTGTGCTTCTTCTTATAAAGATTGATGCCAACAATCTTTATACCCGCGTGAAGGACAGAAAATCAGAATACCTCGAGATATTTGCTCTGAGACGGACGCGTACTCACTTCCCGAAAATTTTCAATAACCGCTATGAGACGACGTCGATCATGGATCTCTCTCACTGTGGAGCCGAGCTCATTACTCTTCTGAATGAATATTATTCGCATGCCGAAGAAATGAACTGGTACCTGTTTGCTACCGAGGACATGCCGGGAACGGTGGAAGCCTATATCGATCGCAGAATCAAGAAAATGGGTAGGCTTCTCGATACACTCAATGTCTTTCTCAGTGCTGAGCTGGGATTTGAAGAAGGGGTGGAAGTTCCGGAGCCAAGTCCGGCCTATTTTTACGATGAGCCGGTCGAAGATCCCTTCACAGAAACTCCTGCAGATGATACTTCTTCACAGGAATCATGAAATTTATCATTCTCACTATCCTTATTTTTTCGGGAACTGCATTCGGACGTGATCCGATTTCAGGGAACCGTTACCAGCAGCTTTCCGGAGTTAAAATCCAGGGAGACGCGAAAGACCAGTGGGATAAGCGCTACTCACGACCTTCATTTGTCTTCGGTAAATCACCAGTTCGTTTCCTCGCTGAAAACTATCAGTACATTCCATATGAAGGGACCGTTCTTGATATGGGTATGGGTGAAGGTCGAAACGCAGTCTTCCTTGCGCAGAAGGGTTACCGGGTCACCGGAATCGACATCAGTTCTGTTGCTGTGAAAAAAGCATATATGCTGGCGGAGGAATTCGGCGTCAAATTCAAGGGTGTCGTCGCATCCCTCAATGAATATAAAATTGCTCCTGCGTCGTTCGACGCAATCATCTGCTTCTATTATGTGGACCGTTCGCTCATCGAAAAGATGAAAGCCTGGCTCAAGCCCGGCGGGATTCTCGTATATGAAGCTTATACTGTGCGGGAAATGCGTACCAAAAAGGCGCCAGAGTACAATCCGGAGTATTACTTGAAAGAGCAGGAGCTCCTGCATCTCTTCTCCGGCATGCGGGTTTTGAAATACGAAGAGCCGATGCACGAAAAAGAATTTCGCTCAAGTATTATCCTTCAGAAAGAATAATCCCTTCTGTTCTTCCCAAAAAACCACACTCTGGCATAATAAAATCAATGTCTAAGTTGTTCTTTATTGTCCTTACCTTAGTAGTTGCGAATGCTATCGCAGCTGAACCTCTTCAATCACCGGAAGAACTGAACTCGCGTTTTTTCTCCGGTAGAGTTTCGAAGACCAATACAGTCGCTAAGCTCATCCGCATCCGCACTGATTTTGCCAACATCAAATTCCTGAATCGCGGTGACCGCATGGAATTCTGGAATGAGAATTATCCTGCATTCAGATGCCGTGGATTTGTTGAAGGCAGAACCAATGATTATCTCCTGATGAAAATTCCTGATATCCAGGGCTGTATCAGAAATGTGCATTTCACGACTGGATCATATCTCCATTTTGAGAGCGCTGATCTCAATCAGTCTGTTGATCTCGCAAAAGATGTTGTGGGTATCCTGCAGAAAAAACGTCTGGCCATGCAGGCGATGAAGAATCGTCATCAGCGTGACCTCGATGGACATGTTGATCGGGTGGATACTGTGAATAAGCGGTATGAAATCCTGCGCCAGAAATTAGAAATTGAATGGCAGAAAGAACTCGCCAGCCTCGAAGAAGATAAATCCCGCACATATGCTGAGTTCAAAAACTCTGAAGCACGTCTCAATGAAATCGATACCAAACTTGAAGCCTACCGGATCGAGGATCACAATCTCAAGCTTGACCGCTGGTCACTTGATCCTGCTCTCTACATCAGAAAATAGTTAAGGAGTTCTCATGTCACATAAGGTCCTGAACCTCGTATTCGTTATTATTGTCCTTGGTCTTATTGGCTGTAATAACAAGTCGGGAAAATCAGCGAAAGCGATTTATTACAATATCGGTGGTGAGCCCACAACTCTCAATCCACTTGCTTCCACTGATGGTTACTCAACTGCGGTTCAAGCTTATGTTTTCGAAAGCCTTCTGACTCGTGATCTTGATTCCTATGAATGGAAGCCAGCTCTTGCGACAGAATGGGAAATTTCTAAAGACAACAAAGTCTTCACCTTTAAGCTGAGACAAAACGTAAAGTGGCATGATGGAAAAGAATTCACTGCTCATGACGTAAAATATTCTTATGACGTGATCTACACGGATGATTACAAGGCCGTTCAGATTCGCCCTTATTACGATGCAATCAAATCAGTTACAGTCATTGACGATTTCACTGTTCGCTTTGAAGTAAAAGATGATTACTTCATGAACTTCGATGTGTGCGCAGGAATTGAAACTCTTCCTAAGCATTTCTATTCAGATGCAGCTAACAAAAAAGATTTTGGTAAGAAGCTCATCGGTACCGGCCCTTATATGTTCACGAAGTACGACAAGGGTCAGAAGATCATTCTCGTGAAGAACCCCGACTGGTGGGGAATTACCGACGCCAAAGAAAAAGAGACTTATCTCATTCCGAAATTAGTCCTGAGATTTTCCTCTGAAGAAAACGTAAGCCTTGAGCTCCTGAAAAAAGGCGATATCGATTTTCTGGGTCTTCGTCCGGAAGGTTTCGTGAAGAAAACTGTCGGTGGAGTCTGGGAAGATAAAATTGTCAAAGTGAAAACTGAAAACAAAACACCGAAGGGCTATAACTTCATCGCATGGAACCAGAAGCATCCGATCCTGAAAGATCGTGAAGTGAGAAAAGCTCTCTCGATGCTGGTGAACCGCCCACTCATGCAGGAAAAGTTCGAATACAATCTTTCTGAGCCAGCAACGGGCCCGATCTATGTTCAATCGGACTACGCTAACCATAGTGTTAAGCCGGTTCCATATGATCCAAATGCCGCTCTCAAGATTCTTAATCAGGCGGGCTGGAAAGATTCAGACAAAGACGGAACCCTGGATAAGATGATTGGCGGAAAACTAACTCCACTTTCAATTACAATTCTTGAACCGTCTCCTGACTTCATGAAGTACCTCACGGTCTACAAAGAAGACGCTAGCAAGATTGGTGTAGAAATTCAGATCAAGAACGTTGAGTGGAACTCATTTATTAGTCTTATCGATTCCCGGAAATTCGAAGCAGTTCGTATGGCCTGGGGAGGCGGTGGAGTTGAGATTGATCTGAAACAAGTCTGGCACTCTGACTCAAGCAAGGGTTCTGGATCAAATTTCATCAGCTACGCAAATCCTGAAGTGGATAAGCTCATTGATCAGGCGAGAAAGATCTATGATAAGGACCAGCGCGTGCCCATCCTTCAGCGCGCGCATGAGCTTATTGCCGGCGATTATCCCTATGTCTATTTCTTTAACTCGAAGTACTCGCTTTATGCTCATACCAAAAGAGTTCTGAAGCCGAAGGAAACTTTCACCTATGGCGTAGGCCAGCAGTACTGGAAGCTTTAGTAAAATGCTGAAATACTTCATCCGCCGTATTCTCATTCTGATTCCGACACTCTTAGGAGTGACCATCGTGGTTTTCGCCATCATCAATATGGCGCCCGGTGGACCAATCGATCAGAAACTCCAGGAAATTCGTTTCGGCGGAGGAATGGGCGGGGGAGCGGAAGGATTAAGTACATCCTCACGCGGAAGTACCCAGGGAGTGCCGGAAGAAGTTCTGGCGGCGCTGAAGAAGCAATACGGTTTTGATAAGCCAGTTCACGAAAGATATTTTCTTTGGTTAAAGAATATCGCAACGATGAATTTCGGTGAGAGTTTTACCTACGAAGAGCCGGTTGTCGATGTGATCGTAAGTAAGTTTCCCGTCTCTCTTCAATTCGGGATCATCTCTCTACTTCTCAGTTATCTCATCTCTATTCCGCTCGGGATTGCCAAGGCGATCAAGAATGGGTCGGTGTTTGATATCACCTCGAGTATTTTTCTTTTTATTCTCTATTCCATCCCATCCTTCATGCTCGCTATTCTCCTCATCGTCCTCTTTGCCGGAGGAAGCTTCTGGGAAATTTTCCCGGTGGGTGGCATTCAGTCGGAAATGTATGACGAGCTCTCTGGTTGGGAACAGTTCCTTGACCGCGTTCATCACTTCACGCTCCCGCTTATCTGTTACACCATCGGATCTTTTACCAGTCTCACAGTCCTCATGAAAAATTCGATCATCGAAGAGATTAAGAAGGATTATATTCGTACTGCCCGCGCGAAGGGCCTCGAAGAAAAAGTCGTGTATATGAAGCACGCTTTAAGAAACGCACTCATTCCGATAGTTACAGGTCTCGGTGGTTTTCTTTCAGTCTTCTTTGCCGGATCACTCCTGCTTGAAACGATTTTTCAGCTCGATGGTATTGGCCTTCTATCCTATAAGAGCATTCTTTCCCGTGACTATAATGTCATCATGGGACTTGTCTTCATTCAGAGTGGACTCTTTCTTCTTGGAAATGTGATTTCCGATTTTGCCTATGTTCTCGTTGATCCAAGGATCGATTTCACATGATTGAACAGCTGATTAAAAACGACGAGACACTTAAGAAATGGAGACGCTTCAAGGCCAGAAAGCTCGCGGTTATTTCTGTGTGGGTTATTCTCATTTCTTGTTTCGTGAGTTTTACGGCGGAATTCTGGGCCAACAGTAAGCCCCTTTATATCCGATACAACAATGCTTCGTATTTCCCGGTCTTTCTTTCCTACCATCCATCCGAGTTCGGTCAGGAAGAAGCAGTTGTCATGGATTACCGCAATCTCGAACTTAATGAAGAGCGGGGAGACAAGGCGATCTGGCCGGTCATTCCGTGGAATCCTTACGAATCAAATAAGGAAGTGGATTCTTATCCGTCTGAACCATCTGGTGAGAACCTCATGGGTACTGATGATCGTGGCCGCGATATTTTTACGCGTCTTATGTATGGTCTTCGTTATTCCGTGATCTATGCCGTCCTGGTCTGGATTCTCACATTTATCGTGGGCACAATTCTCGGTGGTATCATGGGATACTTCGGCGGAAGAACTGATTTCTGGGGCCAAAGGGTGGTTGAGATCCTTTCAACTGTGCCGCAGTTTTTCCTTCTCATTATTATTATCTCTATTTTCAAGCCTACGCTTCTTCTTCTCGTAGTACTCTCAAGTGTCTTCGGCTGGATCAGTATTTCGTACTACATCCGCGGAGAGTATCTGAAGAATCGTAAGAAAGAATTTGTTGAAGCTGCCCGCGCTCTGGGTGCCGGACACATCCGGATTTTCTTCCGGCATCTCCTTCCGAATTCGTTTTCACCAATTATTACTTTTTCCCCATTTGTGATCGCCGGAAATATTGTGGGGCTCGCATCGCTCGATTACCTCGGCTTTGGTCTTACTCCACCAACACCCAGCTGGGGCGAGCTTCTGAATCAGGCGCAGAAACACTTCACTATTGGCTGGTGGCTCGCAGTCTATCCGTCACTGGCACTCTTCCTTACTCTCACCATGCTTTCTCTTATCGGAGAAGGTGTCCGGGATGCCATGGATCCCAAGGATTAAAATGAAATCAACAGCAACAAAATTAGCAGACTTCAAAGACTCTATCTTTGGTGTCATTGCAAAACTTGCCCGCGAACATAATGCTGTAAACCTCGGTCAGGGATTTCCTGATTTCGATGGCCCAGCCTTTATGAAAGATCTTGTTACTCAGAAAATGAATGAAGGTCACAATCAGTACGCTCCCTTCCCGGGAACTCCGAATCTTCGCACCGAAGTTTCGAATTACTATAAAAAGTTTTACGGCCTTGATTATGATTTTGAAACTCAGGTCACAATCAGTGTCGGTGCAACGGAAGCACTTTATCTCGTGATCACTGCTGTCACAAATCCCGGTGATGAAATCGTTGTACTCGAGCCGTTTTATGATTCTTATGTCGCGTCTATCAAGATGAGTGGCGGCGTTCCCGTTCCGGTTACCATGCACGCGCCTGACTTTCACATTGATAAGGCAGAGCTTGAAAAAGCAATCACTCCCAGAACCAAAATGATCATTCTCAATAACCCGCATAATCCTTCAGGGAAAGTGTGGCTTAGAGAAGAGCTTCAGATGGTGGCTGATCTCGCTGAAAAGCATGATCTCTATATTCTCTCAGATGAAGTTTATGAATTTCTTCTTTTTGATGGAGCAAAACATATTCCTACGGCGACTCTCGAAGGTATGAAAGATAGAACAATCACCGTTTCAAGTGCGGGAAAAACTTTCGGTCTTACCGGCTGGAAGATTGGTTGGATTTGCGCCAATCCCGAAATCTCACGCGTCTGTCGCCTGGCCCACCAGTACATAACCTTCTCAGTTTCAACTCCTATGCAGGAAGCTGTTGCTGAAGGCCTAAAGCGCTTGCCCGAATATCTCCCAGGATTTGTTTCGCTCTATAAGGGGAAACGCGATTTATTTTATAATGAGATGAAGAAGCTGGGATTTGATTACACCATTCCGAAGGGAACATACTTTATGATGGTGCCGATCTCAAACAAGACGACTCTGTCTGATGTTGATTATGCGATGAAGCTCATTAAGGAAAGAAAAGTAGCGACTGTTCCTCCCTCGGCGTTTTATCTCAAATCATCCGAGGGCTCAAAATACTTACGTTTTTGTTTCGCGAAGAAAGACGAAACTCTTAGGCAGGCTATTGCGAACTTATCGCCTGAAGCGTGATCTTCGTCACGAGTGTTTTCCCGTCACGGCGATATTTCACATCAACCTGTTCACCAATCTTCTTGGTCTCAAGAATCTGATAGATATCATCCAGGCTATTCACATCTTTCCCGTCAATTCCAAGAATAATGTCACCGATATAAACCCGGCCGAACTGATCTTGAGTCATGCCCTTAAGTCCTGCCTTCGCAGCGGATCCTTTATCATCGATATAAGAAATGATCAGACCTTTGGTATTGCCGGTGAGGCGGGTTTTCATCGAATCAGGAACAATCCCAATTCCTAGTCCCGGACGAATGACTTTCCCGTGAGTAATGAGCTGTGGAACGATCTGCTTAATTGTATCAACCGGAACTGCAAAACCGAGACCCGCGCTTGATCCCGATGTCGAAAAGATCACCGTATTCATTCCGATGAGATGTCCGGTTGAATCAAGAAGTGGTCCACCGGAGTTACCCATGTTGATGGCCGCATCTGTCTGGATCATGTCGTTGATTTTTACTCCACCGATACCATCGATCTTTCTGCCTAAGGCAGAAATCACACCAGTAGTGAGCGTGTAATCCAGACCAAAAGGTGAGCCGATGGCATATGAGTATTGACCCACCAGAAGTGTTTTTGAATTACCAACAGAAATCGGAGAAAGCTTGGATGGTTTTTCAGCGAGCTTAAGAACTGCAATATCTTTATCAGGTGCAGATCCCACAAGTTTGGCAGGATACTGCTTCGGATCGTTGTAGAAAGTAACAACGAAATTATTTCCACCCTGAACGACATGGTAATTTGTTACGATGTGGCCCTCGCTGTCCCAGACAAATCCTGAACCCTGACCTTGTGGAATTTCCACTTCGCCATAATAAAAATTCTTAGCAAGTTTGATATTCGAGACGTTGACCGTACTTGGTACAGCTCTCCGATAAATGTCGATAGTTTTGGTTTCTACCGGCATGAGATCGATGGCAAATCCGACCTGGGCCAGAAGAAGAAACATGATCAGGAACAATGGTTTCATGGGACCCCTCTTTTGACTGTGCTTAGCGCAGTCAGTATAATCCCATTACAAAATATTCCCAAGAGGAAACCCTATGACGACCATTGCCAATCCCCCCGAGATCAAGTTCTACAACCGTGGATCCGGAAAGATTGAAACCGAGCAGGTGTATGGGGATAAATTTATCCGTTTTATGTATTGCTCCATTGCCGGACAAAAACTTGGCGGGCTCTTTACAAATAAATATTTCAGCAAGGCCTATGGTGCTTTCCAGGATCTTCCTTCAAGCCATAAGAAGGTGAGACCCTTCATCCAGAAGTTTGACATTAATATCGATGAATATGAGCCTGGTACAAGGCCTTCTCCGGATCCCCGGGATTCCTACCGCACGTTCAATGAATTCTTTGTGCGGAAATTTAAACTTGGAAAGCGCTCATTCGTGAGTGAGCTTAATCGCATGCCGGCATTTGCTGAGGCCCGCTATGTGGGTTTTGATGCCATTGAAGAAAAGAAATCTTATCCGGTAAAGGGGAACTATCTTCTCGCCAAAGATCTTGTCGGTAATGAGCAGATGGCAAAGATCTTTGACGGTGGACCACTTCTTATCGCACGCCTGTGTCCGGTTGATTATCATCGTTATCACTATCCTGATAACGGAAAGATCCTTGATCACTTCCGCGTGCCTGGTGTTTACGATTCCGTAAATCCACTCGCACTCAAATACAAGAACCAGATATTCATCGAAAATGAGCGTTACACTACAATTCTTCAGACTGAAAACTTTGGAAGGATTGCGTACATTGAAGTGGGTGCTATTTGTGTTGGTAAAATTGTTCAATCTCATCGCTGGACCAAGCCTTTCATGCGAGGCGAGGAAAAAGGCTACTTCCTCTTCGGCGGATCTACTGTGATTATTCTTGGAGAGAAGGGTGCATGGAAGCCGTCGCAAGACGTTCTGAAAAACACTGCTAGTGGAATGGAAACTTATCTGAGACTCGGTGAAGAAGTCGCTGTTAAAGGCTGATTTTCGCCACAACAGGGAAGTGATCCGTTGGATACTTTCCTTCGCGCGTACTCTTATCAATTGCGGATGAATTCACCTTCATTTTTCTATCCACGAGAATCCAGTCGATTCTTTTTCCATTTGGTTCTTCACCGGTGAAAGGATGATGGGAAGACTCTTCTTTGTGATTAAATAATCTCCACGCATCCTGAAGGTCAAATTCTGTTTCAAGATGTCTTCTCACATTACTAGATGGCGCATCATTAAAGTCGCCCATGATGATCAGAGGATCCGCAGAGTTCCAGAATTTTTTTACCTGTGTCGTCAGCACCTGCACCTGACCCATGCGCGTTTCTTCTTTCATATGATCCAGATGAGTATTTACTATCCAGAAATCCTGATCTGATCCCACTGGCTGAATTTTCATCCAGGTCATAAGCCTTGGAAAAGCACTTCCGAAAGATTTACTGCCGGCAATGTCCGGCGTTTCCGATAGCCAGATATCCTCACTCTTCATAAGCTCGAAGCTTCCTTTCTTCAGAAAGAAAGTGGGATACATTCTTTCGCCGATCCATGCGCGATGGGGATCAATGATTTCATAATCCGCAAGGAGTGTGTTTAGTTCCTGAAGCTGGTGGAAGCGTCCTTCCTGGGTAGCGATAATGTCGGGAGAATGGGAGAGCAGAATATCTTTAAGAAAATCCCTCCGATGTTGCCAGGAATTGGCGCCATCGGCGGGATTATCAAAGCGAATGTTACAAGTGACGAGACTAAGATCCATGGGAGTATTCTAAAACGATCAGTCGATCTTCTCAATGAAGGACTCAATCTTTATATTCATTTGACCCTCTTCGTTAGTGTTTGACCCACTGTAAACAGGCCGCCCATTGTCGCATACAGTTTGATACACGCCAGTTTTCACATAAGTGCTGTTTGAGCGTGGTGCTAGGAGAATGGTAAAGTCCTTAGGTGTCTCATCCAATGCGAGTTCCAGGTACCAACCTTTTTCATCTGAACCTTCAGTAAGATTTTCCTGAAATTGATCAAGTGAAATCGACTTTTCCTGTGACTGAATAATGATGCCCGAGAGAAGGTCTTCTTTTGTTACTGGTAGAGACTTTTGAGAAACGACCGTGCGGCCCCATTGGCGGCATGATTCACTGAATTCCCCACGAGCTCCACTTCTGTTGTATGCACGGCTGGTTTCATTAATTACATTCTGGATTTTGTTTCCGCGAAACTTAATCACGAACTTTGAAGCTGGGGATTTCGTTACTATAAAAGAGTTCACTGCTGATCCATTGGTCCGGTCAATTTGACTTTCGTGCCTCGTGAAATTCAGAACATGAAACTGTGAAAGATCTTTGAGGCTGCTTTTGACAACAATCTTGTCTTTTTCGCCTACATTTCTTGTCCACCAGAAGTCTTTGTTATCATTCTGGCTGAAACCTCTGAAGTTTTTTAATTCAGTGCTTTGCTCTATTCCCGCCATACGGAGATAGCGTGAAAATTCGAGCTCATGAGAGACGTAATGAATTTTGCTGATCTTGCCATCAAAGTAAAAAACCCGGTATGTGCGATCCCGGATGGTAGATTCTACGGAATAAGGATTATCGCCTGGATTTTTCTTCATGTTGAGATGGAGCTTTCCAAGTAAAATCTGGCGTAGCTCTTCAGCCGTCAGTCTGAACTCGAGGCGGTTAGCGAAATTTCCAACTTCCAACTCAGCTTTTCCATCTGTTAGGGTGATTAAGTCAGGTCTCTCGGTAGTATCAAGCGCCAGTGTCACATCATAATGCCCATCTGGAATCAGATAAGATGTAGCTTCAGCTTTAAGAATCGACCATTCGGAAAAGTAGTCTTCTGTCTTAATAGTGCTCAGAGTTTTCGTCAGGAGCTTCATCGCATTTCCGGCGATATCGTGTTCATTGCTTAAATTCACGGAAACATACTTGCTATCAAGCTTAAATGTCAGACTCCCTTTTGTTTCAGCAAAGGGAATTACTTCGGCCACATACTTCTGGAGTTCGCTGTCTGTTTCCAGGTAATTCGGAATCTGATCTCCGTCACTGTCTCTCACATCTTTTGCCGGTGGATTCTTTTGTCCGCATGATATAAGAGCGATAAGGATTAACCATTTCATATTATTTCCCCCTGATCATCTGGTGCATAAGTGTATTCACTTCACCCATACCCCAGAAAATAACCTTGCGATCTTTCAGGGGAACGTTTGCTTCTGATTTCTTGTGTGCATCCAGGAGAAACGTCTCAAGATTCGAAAGCATGGCAAGAAAGATTTTCTCATCTCTTGAATCCATGGCGATCTTTGCGAATTTAAAGTTTCTTCCTGCTGGCTGCTCGAGTACTGCTTCAATAAGCTCAAGCGATTCAGCGAGTTTTGCCTCCATCCCATTGATCTCTTCCTGAATCAGGGGAGAGAGATTTTCTGAGATCCGGTATCTCGCTCCGTCAGTAGCGAGTACTCCGCGGATAATTAGCGCCTGAAGGATATTGAAGCAGACATTCTCATGAAGTCCGGATTGAAACTGGATCTCTTCATAAGTCAGATTTTTCTTTCCGAGGCATTCAAGTACTGATCTTTCGAGTGATGATAAACCTTTCATAAATTCTCCTAAGCGATACTTACGTTGTTGTAATCCGTGCGGATGTACATGCGGCCGAAGCTTCTGCATTTCACCTTTCTCTGGATATATTCGTTAACTTTTGCGAGCTCATCATTAGTTAAGATCGCACCTGCCTCATCAATAGTCTCTGCAAGCCTCTGCATACTTGGATTTTCCGCTATACGGAGATTAACCGCAGACTCGAAGGCCTCGAGTTCTCCGACCTTCATGTTCTTGCCATTGAAGAGTCGGAAAACGCGGGTAATCTGGATGCCCGTACGGGCAGAAGTTTCACGAAGGGTTTCGTTGGGGAAGTATTGGCGGTAACGGGAAATCGTTTTGTTTTGCAAAGTCATGATCAGCTCCTTGAGTATTGGTGCTGATCCTAAAGCAAGGCGTGTGCCAACTAGATGTGAAGCTGATTTTCCTGCAGTATTCGATAGAAAGCAGAGGTGGAGATCTTAAGCTCTTTAATACAGGCAGTGATCTTTCCCTTATTCCGTTTCATGGATTCTTCCACCGCTCTTTTTTCAAGCTGGGAGATAAGAGAACGGAGACCATGCTCTTTCACATAATCTTCCCAGCTCTCATTCACCGGAAGAGATGAGCTTACGTGATTCAGAGTTTGCTGGACGGTTTGAGCATCGATGATACCGGTTACACTCTGAGCGAATCGCTCGCAAACCTTGCGAAGCTCTCTCACGTTACCGGGCCAGCTATGCGTGCGGAGAATATCCAGTGCCTCGGGTTTCATCACAAATCGTCTCGGAGAATCCTTCTGGAACTTCTTCACGAGAAGATCGATATCCTGGATTCGCTCAGAGAGGGGCTTCAGGCGGAAACGGAATCCACTGATTCGATAATAGAAATCTTCGCGGAATTCTTTCTTCTTAATCTTCTCAGCGAGATCCTCACAAGTAGCTGTGACGAGAGTAAATTCTGAACGCACGGCCTGAGAACTGCCGACGGGATAAAATGTTTTTTCATCGAGAGCTTTAAGAAGTTTCTGTTGCATGGATAGTGACATCGTTGCCACTTCATCGAGGAAGAGTGTTCCTCCGTGAGCGAGCTTGAGCTTTCCTTCTTTCTTCTGGTCAGCACCGGTGAATGCACCTTTCTCGTGACCGAAGAGCTCACTTTCCAGAAGCTGCTCAGAAATTTCCGAGCAGTTGAGGTGTACGAGATTCGCGTCCGGAGTGGTCATTTCGTGAATGAGTTTACCGAGTAAGCTCTTACCAGTTCCGGTTGGCCCTTCAATCAAGAGTGTTTGATTTTTCCAGTTGATTTCACAGAGTCGCTTAAGCGAAGTGGTGAGATCCGGATCCTGAGTGATGAAATCTTCATTCAGGAATTTCTCAAAACGCGAGTTCTTCGCCATGAGAAACTTATGGATATAAACCGGAAGCTGTTCTTTCAGTTTGAATTTCGAAAGATAATGTCGGGCGCCGAGGGTGTAGGCCTTCTCAATTGTTTCATCGTTTTCATAGGAAGAAACAACAATACAGTGAGAGCCGCGTTTAACGATCTCAGGAATGACTTCCACACCCGAGCCGTCACCGAGCTCAATGTCGGTGATCACAATATCGTAAACGTATGATTTGAGCTTTTCCCGCGCCTCAGGAACATTCACGGCCTCTTCGATGGCGCCATAGGGCTGCAGTATTTCCCGCAAGTTGAGGCGGGAATACTTATCGTCTTCAATTATTAATATAGAGAGGTGGGCCTTCATGACATCCATTTATGCTGCCCTTGTTCGGAATTCAAATGTTGAATTCCGAATCCGAATATTTTACAGTATTCCCGGACACAGGAAGGTCATAAATCATGAGAATCATAATGAGCAGCTCAACTCAGGAAGCGGTAGATACCGTCGCTTCGATGGTTGTCGACAGAATCAGCTCTCATCCCAGTTCAATCATCGGGCTTGCGACTGGCAGGACGATGGAACCGGTTTATGAGGCCTGGGTAAAACTCGCATCAGATCAGAAATTATCTTCCGAAAAATGTTTTTTCTTTATGCTCGATGAATACCTCGGACTTCCGAAAGATCATCCATCAAGCTTTCGCTCATATATAGAGAAGAGAGTTCTTCGTCCGCTTGGACTTCATCATGATCAGTTTGCCTTTCCTCCGGTTCATGCCGACTCCATTCACGAAGCAGCTTCTCACTATGAGTTATCTTTAAGAGAAGCGGGTGGAGTGGATCTTCAGCTTTTAGGGATTGGTGGAAATGGGCACGTGGGTTTCAATGAACCTGGGTCGCTCAAAAATTCGCGGACTCGTTTAGTTGATCTCACACCAGAAACGATCACTGCTAATAAAATTGATTTCCCGAAAGGCGACATGCCTCAAAAAGCTCTTTCGATGGGAATTGAAACAATCCGTGAAGCAAAGCAACTGGTGATGCTTGCAACTGGTAAATCAAAAGCGGATGCGATTAAGTATCTTCTTAATCATCACGATGATCCGACTTGTCCTGCGACTTATCTCAAGGACCATCCGAATTTTGTTGTGGTTCTTGATCCGGATGCAGCTTCAAAAATAAATCTTAAAATCTGAGGAACTCCATGATCAAGTTTGTCGCTCTCCTCCTGATCTCTTTGTCAGCTTTCGCAAATACTTCCTACCGTGTAATGGGCACATTATCAGTCAAAAGCTCTTTGCCCCAAAAGTTTGAGATGATTGTTGAAGATGGTAAGACTGGATCTCTGGAAATTAAAAATGGCAAAGATTTACTCACGATTGAAATATCTCCAAAAATGCACAATGAAGAAGCTGTTGATTTGAGCTTTTTAATCTTTAGCGCTGATGGCCTTAAGATAAAGCCGCGAATGATCACTCGTCTTAATCACGCCGGTGAAGTCATGATGAAAGATGACAAGAATGTCGAAGTGTATCGGTTAACCGCGAAGCCAACTAAAATTTAAGAATCTCGCCAAGGTCAGCTAAGTTCGAAAGGAAAGCAGTTTCAAGCTTCATGTCCTTGAACTTTCCTTTCTTCACAGTCTGAAGCTGATAAAGAACTCCGAAGGGAATGACCGGTGCTGCTGTTGCCTTGCCCGCAATAATTTCTGAACCACGACGGACATTATCCATCATCCACGCAGGAAGTCTCAGATGATAAGGATTTCTTTCCACTTCACCCACGTGACGGGCGAGAGCTTCCATCTGAAGTGCGAGAAGTTCTTCCGGAACTTCCACGAGAGTATTTGGTTTATCGAGCTGTCCCCAGAATTCAGTCCAGGCAACGATGCAATTGGTTTTTGAATCCACGACTTTCTTGAGCAGCTGTCCGGTTTTTATGTGAGTCGGGTGGCGATCCTTCACGTGGGGAGCAAGAATCACATGCGGCTGATACTTCTGGATTAAGCTTTTCAGTTCTTTTCTTTTCTTCGACCAGTCATCATTTAAGACAATCAGTTCCATTTCAAGAAGATCGCAGGCGTTCTCAAGCTCCTTGAGGCGCTCTTTCTGTCGTTCTTTATTTGAACCAAGAGTAACGGCCACGTTTACGATATGAGCGTTGTTTTCTTTCTGTAAGCGAAGAGCAAGAGATCCCACGATGCATTCATCATCAGGATGGGGAGAGAGAATCATTATTGTCATGGGAACTGGGTATTTAATTACGAAAGGCGAGGGAGGAAAGTGAGCGCTTAATGAAATTAATAGCGGGGTGAATTCCATTTCACCTTACCTCAATTAAAGATTTGTAAGAGAGGTTAAAACGAAGCAAAAAGCTATTAGGACCAAAATTGATCTGAACATGTGTTCCCCGGAGAGTGTGTGATATTTCTTTCAATGTAAGAGAAACCACTCGAGTCGACAAGATGTCAGATGGGCAACACTTTTTCGGGTTTTCCATCAGTTACGTTTATAGTCGTCCTGCAGTCGCACAATGTCATCCTCTCCGAGATAGGTTCCGACCTGTGCCTCGATGATAACGAGCTCGTCTTTCTGCAGATTGGCAAGGCGATGCTTCGCCTCTTTCGGAATATAGGTCGACTCATTGGCCTTGAGGTCAAAGGTCTTGTCGTCAATTGTGATCGTGGCAATTCCTCGAACCACAATCCAGTGCTCAGAGCGATGATGATGATATTGATAAGAGAGTTTTGCCCCCGGGCGAACAGTAATTTGTTTTACCTTGTAACCAGAATTCTCTTCGAGAATTGTGTAAGTGCCCCACGGACGATGAGCAGTCGTATGAATTTCTGCCATCTCTGGATAATTTTTTTTCACAAGCCCCACGAGCTCTTTAACTTTCTGAGTGGAACCTTTTTGAGCAATGACAATCGCATCTGAGGTATCAACGATCATGAGATCGTGCACATCGATGGTTGAGATAAGTCTTTTTCCACCGATCACGAGATTATTCTTTGAACCGATATGAATCACGTTCTGAGCAGTGGTATTTCCGTCTTTATCTTTCGGAAGTGTTTCATAGAGTGAATCAAACGAACCGAGATCACTCCAGCCGATATCGGCCGGAACGACATTCACCTTTTTTGATTTCTCCATCACAGCGTAGTCGATACTTTCTGAACGGATGGCCCTCATATCCTCGAGATTGATTCTTACAGCAGCATCAGAGCGTGCGTTGGTATAAGCGCGAAGAGAGTGATCATAGATATCCGGAGCGTGGGCCTTCAGCTCCTCGAGGAATACTCCTGCTTTCATGCAGAACATTCCGCTGTTCCAGTAATAGTTCCCGGCCTTCACATAGCCTTCAGCAGTTTTTGCATCCGGCTTTTCCTTGAAGGATTTCACTTCAAGACCATTTGCCTCAATGTATCCGTATCCGGTTTCGGCGTAGCCGGGTTTAATTCCGAAAGTCACAAGCTTCCCGTTTTTAGCGAGCTCTTCTGCACGTCTCACGACAGATTCATATTCAGTTTGGTTTTCAATCAGGTGATCGGAAGGAACGATAAGAAGAATTTCTTCAGGAGCAACAGCCAGTGCCGCCATCGCAATAGCGGGTGCTGTGTTTCTGCCAGTCGGCTCTAGGATGAATTTTCTTGTTGCGGTTACTTTCATTTCATCGGCCTGATCAAGACCCATAAAATATTGGTCCTGATTAATTACGACCAGGAACTGAGAAGCGAGAGTGGAGTTACGCTCAATCGTTTTCTGATAAAGCGATTGCTCGCCGAATAGCTTTACGAATTGCTTGGGGAAAAGGCTCCGGGAAACGGGCCACAGGCGTGTGCCTGATCCCCCACAGAGGATGACGACTTGCATGGGAAACTCCTGATGAATGCGGAGATTTTAACCCGGGAAAGAGGTCTTAGTGAATCCCTAATGTGTAGGTAGCAACGGTGAAATAGATGAGAAGACCGGTAATATCCACGATTGTTGTGATGGCAGGGCTTGCTACTACGGCCGGATCGCCTCCCAGACGGCGAACGATGAGTGGAAGGCCCGCACCAATGAGTGCTGATGTAATCACCTGGATAGCGATAGCAATACCAATCGTGACACCGATATAGGACATGGTGAAACCCCTCGGGAGGAGACTCTGCACCGAGAGAAATGAAATTTTTAAATAAGTGAGAGCAGCGACACACACTGAGAGCATGAAAGAGATCTTCATTTCTTTGAAAACAATCTTGTACCAATCTTTGTCTTCAATTTCTCCGAGAGAAAGAGCGCGAATAACAACCGTTGCGGCCTGAGAGCCGGTGTTACCACCAGTTGCTGCCATCATCGGCATATACATAGCGAGGATGATGAAGTGCTCGAGCACTCCCTGATACTCATTAATGATCATTCCGGAAATAATTCCGATCGCAGCAAGAGAAACAAGCCATATCACTCTTTTTTTGAAGTGATCAAAAGAAGACGTGAGCATGTAACCCTGATCATCTTTTGAAGGCATGATACCCATGATCATCTCGAGATCCTGAGTGTTTTCTCTCTGAATAATATCGATCGCTGATTCGTGAGAAACGACTCCCACAAGCTGATTTAAAGAATTCAGAATTGGGAGTGCAGCGAGGTCGTATTTCTCGATTTTCTGAGCAACCGATTCGCGGTCTTCATTAACTTCGGCCGAAACATAGTGTTCAGAAAGCATCTCGTGAACTTTCGTATCCGGATCACTCAGGACGAGATCCTTTAACGTCACGAAACCTTTCATCACCATGGAGTGATCGACAACGTAGATATAAAAGATCATCTCTTTTGATGGTGCATCTTTTCTGATTTTTGCCATCGCCTCAGCTGCTGACATGTCAGCAAAGATCGTTGCAAAATCTGTGGTCATGATCCCGCCGGCGCATTCCGGTGGATAAGCCGACAGGATAATTACGTCTTCGCGGACTTTTTTATCCAGATAAGGAAGAAGCTCAATTTGCTCATCTTTAGTGAGTTCCTGATAAACATCGGCCCGGATATCAGAGAACATGTAACCCATGAGCTTGGCAGATTCTCTTCTTTCCATGGCCCGGAAAATCTCTAACTGAAGATCATGTTGGAAATCGGAAAAGATCCTTCCCTGATCGTCGAGGTCAAGTTTTCGTATGTGGGCCAGAATCTCCGGGAGTTCTTTATCGGCGAGGAATTCCGCCACGTCCATAGTCGGAAGTTCTTCAAACATTTCCACGAGTTCGTCAGTCTTTCCTTGTTCGGAAAGGTCCTGGAGGATCTCCTGGTTTTCTACTTCGTCTTCCTCTACAGAGGGGATTTCATTCTCTTCGGTTTTCATGCCTAAGCCAATGTTATCGCAACCATTTTCGTATGTACGACCTTTATCAACCTTAATTCTAAATTAGGCAATTTTTTTTATTAAGAAACCCTTCAATTACCCGAATAGTACGAGGGTCCTCTTCTCTTCAAAGGTGCCATGGAAACTAAGATCGCGATCGTGCAATTTCTATTTGCGAATAATTGGAAAATTCTCTCCGATTCTCTCGGTGCGAATCCTTCTCTCAATGCGCATGCGTTTCATACTTCTCCCGATCTTATGAAGTTCTGTGCGAAAGAACAAAACTGTCTCATCATCGCAAATGTTGCTTCTAAAGATGATCTCATTCAGCTAGCGACTTTCGTAAAATCGTCACGTCGTTCACTCAAAAATACCGTTCTCAAAATCGTAGTATTTAATGCTACCGAGAATAAGCAGTTCGAAAAGGCCATAGCAAAACTCGGATCAATCGAGATCCTCGAGTCTTCTGTTTCTGTTAAAGCTCTCCGCTTCAAGATGGATTTCTGGATGAAGGCGATGAGGGGCCAGGCTAAGAAGCTAGGGGCCATGAACCAGAAATCTATCGAGCAGACTGCCCAGGAAAATGCACCTGAACTCAAATCATTAATTCAGAATCCTCCGCTTGAATGCGAAAGCGATATCTGGCTTCTCACCAAAGACAGTGACTGCAAGAGGATCATCGGCCGCTGGATGGTGAAGCTCATGGGGCCAAGTCCCTATGTGGGATTATGGAACGAAATTCCGAATAAACAGGATGTCTGGACCTTTACACTCAAAAAAGCTTTTGCAGAACAGTTTGTAAGTGGTGAAGGAAGTTGGATATTCAAAGGTGAGCAGAAACCCGAATACAACTGGCAGGAAAATCGCTGGATGTTTACCGGAGATGGTTTTGATCTCTTCTTCCTGGAGAATGGCACAGCTTTGTCGAAAGTAAAACTTTCTGCGAAGGTACTCACCATCGCTGGCAACTCGGCTTTTGCTAAGACAAAAGAAGCCCTGATTATTGATTCATTCAATAAAGACCTCATATTCAGACAGGAAGCAGAACTTCTCAAAGGCCAGACTCTTGATTTTGAAAACCAAGGTGACCTTGGAGGCAATCTCGAAGGGAAAATCAAAGACAAAGAGCAGAAAAGCAAGGGCCAGCTCGAAGGCAAGTTTAAAGAACAGGAACTGAAGAAGTCGAATCTTCACGGGAAGCTCAAAGATAAAGAAGCTTCGATCGGGGGCCACCTTGAAGGTGAGGTCAACGAACAGGAAGAATCGACTGGTAATCTTCATGGCAAAGTCAAAGAGCAGGAAGAGAAAAAAGGAAATCTTGAAGGTAAGCTGAAAGATAAGGAAGCATCGCTTGATGGTCACCTCGAAGGTAAGCTGAAAGATAAAGAAGCTGCCCAGGCCGGAAATCTTGAAGGTGAAGTTAATAAAAAAGAAGCAGAGAAAAATAATCTCAAAGGTAAGCTCAAGGCCGAAGAGATCAAATCTGCTTCTCAGCCTGAAAAGAAGCACGAGCAGCTTAATGAGGTAATTGAATCCAACTTGAAAGGCAAATTCGGTAAGGAGTCTTCACGTGAAGAATCTGAATCTGACGAGCATAAACAGCATAACGAGAAGCTCTCCAATAGGTGGGGCGGAGACGTTAAGCAGTATACCGCTGAAGAAAAAGCTGAAAGAAAACGCAAAGAAATGGAAGCTTCAGCTCGTGGACCTGAACTAAAAGGTAAAAACGACAAGACTGACCATCTGGACGCTCATTGGGGCGGTAAAAATTCTTCTGAAGAAATCAAGACGAAGGGGCTATCTGCTCCAGGTGCTTCTGATGTCAAAGAAGGGAGTTTACTCGATCTCAAGAATACTGAGAATCAGCACCAGACTCATTATAAAAATCACAATGAAGCTGCGAAATTTGAAGCAGGTGAGCTCGGACGACATCAGTATCAAGAAGGCGCACAGGGAGCATTGGGTGGAAAAACTTCCACTGATAAGCTCGCTTCTCATTATGGTAACGGTCATAAATCTGAATACAAGCCTGGTCCGGGAAAAAATCCTCTGTCGGGCAGTTCTGAAACTGATCGTCTGACTAAGCACCTTGGCCGGAAGAATTCTGAAAAATCTTCTGAGGAACAGGAAGAAGATGACTTTCCTGCATCTGCTCTTTCGGGTAAATCTAAAACCGACAAGATCAAAGGCCATTACGGTTCCGGCAGAAAAACGGGCGCTCCTTTGGAGATGCCTTCAAATCCTGAACTGGAAGCCATCTCGCTTGATCTTGATTCAAATGTTATTCCTTTCGCGAAACCGGAAGAAGAAAAAGACATTGAGAAGCTCACCGCCACAGCCTCTGTCCACACATACCTGATCCAGAATAATAAGAAACATGATTGTAAGCTCGATGATTTCTTTGACAGCAGCGTGATCTTTTTCTGCAAAGATGGAAACATTCGGTTAAATGAGAAAACTGAGCTCGATATCTCTCTTGATTATCAGTCAGAAAACGCCCGCATTAACTGCGAAGGTGTAGTGATGTCCATAGATGAAGTTGGAAATGGCGGCTTCTACGTCACAGTACAAGTCAATACCAATGACGCTCAGAAGTTTGATCATTTCATGGATATCATGAAATCACGTCAGGAAAATATTCAAAACTTCCTGTCGAAAGCGAAGGGTTTCTAACATGATTAAGTTTAATGGAAATTCCATCCTGATCGTTGAGCCTGACCAGGCATATGCCATCCAGCTGAAAGAGATTCTGAAAGAGAAGGGTGCGATGGTTACTCTCTCTCATTCATTTAAAGATGCTCAGAAAACTCTTAATCGCTCTGACTTTGATTTGATGATTTCTGCTCACAAATTCAGCGATGGCACCATCCGCGATCTTATTGATTGGTGTAAACACTCTCTTTCATCAATTCCGGTTCTCACTTCAATCGGAAACTGCACACAGCTCGAAAAGAAGCAGCTGGAAAAAAGCGGCGTTGAATTCTTTTTTTCTAAAATGGATTCGATAAAACTTATCGATGATATCTCTAAGGCATTATTCAGCTTTGAAGACTTTAAGCAGAATTACCTGGATTCCCGCTATGAAAAGGGAATTCAGTATGAACTCAAAGTCGGCGGTAAGAAATTTGCCGTCAAGGCCCTCGAGATCATGGATAAGGGAATTTTCCTGACTTTTGAAGCACCATTTTCTTTCGGCCATGAGGCAAGTCTCGAACTTTCAGGTTGTGAGAAACTCAATATCGAACCTATTTCAGTTAATGGAATTCTTCAGGGTGAATTCTCTGAGGGACAGTTTTTTAAAGTGAACGATTCGGATCTTCAAAAGTGGGAGAATCTTCTCTCACAGCTTAATAGGAAACAGGGTGAAGTCACCGAGTTTCTGAAAAAGGCATCGGGTAAGTAATATGGATAGATTGGATGTTTTCCGCGATTACATTCAGAAGATTGATGTTCTTATCGTAGATAAGAACGCAAGCTCACGCAGTCGTCTCCTGAAGATCATGTATGATCTGGGATGTAAGCGTAACAAGATTCATACTGCCGGCGAAATGGCGGAAGCTGAAGCACTTATTTTTTCAAAAAATATCGGCATTGTTCTTTCTGATTATTTTATTGGCGGCGGTTCAGGATTTGATCTCTTTAAGATGGTGCGTGAGAAGTTTCCAGATAAAAAAGAGCTCAGTCTTATTCTGGTCACTTCAAATATTTCACAGACTGCCGTTGCCAAAGCCGCTGAAGAAGACGTCGATTCATTTATCATCAAGCCTTATACCGTTCAGAGTATCCAGGAGAATCTGGTCTCGACTGTATCAAATAAGGTTAAGCCTTCGCCATATATCCTGAAGATCGAAGATGCTAAAGAGCTTCTTTTCAAAGGGAAAGTGGACGAGGCAGTTGTACTTCTTAATGAAGCAAAGAAAATGCATCAGAAGCCCGCACTTGCTCTCTTCTATCTTGGCCAGGCCGAGTATATGAAGGAAGCTGTGGAGCAGGCGAAAGAATCTTATTCAACTGGTCTCGCTTTTAACAACATTCACTACAAGTGTCTCCTTGGACTCTTTGAGATGTTCCTTGAGCAGAAGAAAAACCATGAGGCGTATCAGGTCGTGAAGAAGATTGCTAAATTCTTCCCTGCCAACCCTGATCGTCTGGCCCAGATTGTCCGGCTCGCGGTTCAGACCGAGAACTTTGATGATATGCAGATGTATTATGAAATTTTCACCTCTCTGGACGAACGTACCGAGCAAATGGTGAATTACATCGGCGCTGGATTGTTTGTGAGCGGAAAGCACAAGCTCATCAACAAGAAAATCGATGAGGCCATCCGCCTCTTTGATAACATTGCGGTTTCCTGCTCAGAGTTCTCTAAGTTTACACGGGCGATGATTACGACTCTTGCCGATTATGGGCATGTGGGTACTGCTGAGAAATATCTGACGCGCTTTCCTCCTGGCTATGATGATCATGAAGATTACCTCGTGAGTGAGTTCATAATCATGAGTAAAAAAGGCGAGCAGCAGAGTTCCATGGCGAAGTTCGGACTTGATCTTTACAACAAGAACATCCGCGACCCGCAGTGTATGCTCCTCATGATCAATGCCATGGAAGAGTGCAAGTACAAGAAAGAAACCATTGAAAAGTTTAAGACTGAATTCGTGGATTTATGGCCCGATGAAAAGTGCTTCAGGGCGGCTTAACCCGCCCTGAATACTCGGGTACCCCAACTTAATCTGTCTCTTCTCCATTCCCGTTTACTACGCTCCTCCGATTTGGTGTCCTTGTGTGCAGACACAAGGAGCGTGCGTATGAACTGGAAAGGATTAGCAATGGCCGGGGCCCTGATCTCAGGATCAGTTATGGCCGGTGAATCGATGATCGTGAGATTTGATCTCACGGATTCGATGAAAATATTTTTGAAACAAAATGAATTCGATGTCACTGGTGTGAACTACAAGACCATGGAGATCGAAGCACTTCTGACTGAGGCTGAACTTGAACAGATCAAGGCCCAAAAGACTCAGATCAAGTTTTCCTTTCCTCAGAATCTCGCGATGGCACCTGATCAGGATTATAAAAACCCACAGGAAATCGAAGATTTTCTCCGTGAAGTTCACGCCGCTCATCCGGACATCACCGAAATTAAGTCGATCGGAAAATCTCTTGAAGGCCGCGATATCTGGGCCATCAAAATTTCTGATAACGTGAGAGCTGATGAAATGGAGCCGGCGATCCTGGTAAATGCCATGCACCACGCCCGCGAAGTGATGACTCCCGAAATTACCACTGACATGGTTTCATATCTCACATCAAATTACGGTACCCTTCCTGAAGTTACCCGTTGGGTAAACGAAACTGAGATCTGGGTTGTTCCGATGTTCAATGTCGATGGTAACAACAAGATGTGGAGTGGGGATTCGATGTGGAGAAAAAACACTCGTGAAGGTCACGGAGTGGATCTTAACCGCAACTATCCTTACGGCTGGGATTCCTGCAAAGGCTCAAGTGCATCAACCGGTGCTCAGGATTACCGCGGAACTGCTCCGGCATCAGAACCTGAAACTCAGGCGATGATGAATCTCGTTGCTTCCATCAAGCCGGTTTTTGATATCTCTTATCACTCATACTCTGAAATCGTGATTTACCCTTACGGATGTCGCCCGAACCGCACTCCTGCTGAAGAAGCAGTCGAAGCAGTTGGTGCTGAAATCGGGAAAAAGATTGATTACAAACCAGGAACTGCCTGGGAACTTCTCTACAATGCTGACGGCGGAGACATCGACTGGATGTACACTGCTCATCAGGTTATTCCTTTCGTGATTGAAGTAAACGGCACATGGGACGGCTTCCATCCAAATTATAAGAAGATGCGCGACAAGACTGTTCTCCGTAACCGTCCTGGCTGGCAGCATCTCTTCACTCGTCTCGAGGGCCCGAGTCTTCAGGGGCATGTAACTGGTAAAGCTTTCGATACGATCCGTATCAGTAAGGCAGGCGATGCGAAGGTTGCTCAGACTTATAAGATCAACCCGGATGGATCATTTTATGTGATCCTCAAGGCCGGAAATTATGATGTGAGCTTCGAAGGTTCACGTTCTAAAAAGATCGAAAACCTCTCGGTCCAGACCCGACTGGTCATGAATCTCTAGATCCTTTCTTAAGGGCCCCTTCTGGGGCCCTTTTTTATTGAGCCATCTCGCTCACTGGCGATATAATCAAGCAGGTCATATCATTCGGGTGCCAAGATCAGGGAATATCTTTCATGAATAAGATTCTTGTTGAAGATTTTGAAAGTGTTTATCTGGCTGTCGAAACGAAGTTACTTCCTCTAAAAGATAAATCCATTCTTGTCTCTGGTGCCAATGGCATGATAGCCGGATACATTCTAAGTTTTTTTTCTTGGCTCAATGAAACTCATTCTTACGGAATCAAAGCCTCCGGCATTGTACGTGAGATCAGAAAGAAGATTCCGGGTGTCTCTTACATAGTAGGCGACGTCTCAGATGTAGTACTCAATGATCATTATGATTACATTATTCATGCTGCAAGCCTCGCCAGTCCCATTCATTATGGGCCTGATCCGATTGGGGTTTCTCTTCCTAATATTCTGGGAACTATCAATCTCCTGACACATGCTGAAAAATTCTCTCCAGCTTCATTTCTTTTTATCTCGAGCTCTGAAGTTTATGGAGACTTTGGTCTGGATAAAGCGGCGATAGTTGAAAGCGAGTTCGGAAAGCTTGATCCCATGAATCCCAGATCCTCTTATGCTGAAAGTAAACGGATGGGGGAAAGCCTTTGCGTCTCTTGGTTTAAGCAAAAAGATATTCATGCAAAAGTAGTGAGACCCTTTCATACCTACGGACCTGGTCTCAGAAAAGATGATGGCCGGGTTTATGCCAATTTTATCTACAGCATTGTTGATAGCAAAAATATCACTCTTAATAGTAAGGGTGAAGCCAAGCGCGTCTTCTGCTATCTCTCGGACGCTCTCGCAGGAATTCTTCTGATACTTCTTGAGGGTAAAGATGGGGAAGCATTCAACCTCGGGAATCCGGCGCAGGAATATAGTATCTTTGAGGCAGCAGAAATTGCGGCGAATATTCACCCTGAAAGAAATATCAGTGTAGAGATCAATCAAACTTCGGCCCAGGGTTACATCAAAAGTCCGGTGCTTCGTAATTGTCCATCTATAGACAAGCTCTCCCACCTCGGATGGAAACCTTCAGTTACATTTAAAGAGGGAATTAAAAGAACCGTTTCATTCATTGAAGGTCAAGCATGAGCCTGCGGGAGAACTTCGGAAAATTCCAAAAGGGTGAACTTTTAAAAGCAGATCTCATTCGTGATAATTATGAAACGACATACAAAGCTTTGTTTGAACTTTCTGATTATCTGAAAGAAACCGAAATTAAGTCCATAGAGATTTTTAACGGCGAAGTGATGATGACTTTTCAGTCGGGATTAAAACTCCTGTGCGAAAAAAACGAGTACCGTATCGCTCCTCTAGAAGCTCTGAATTTCCTCAAGTATGAAGAAGCTGAAGTTTCCATATTCACGAAGCTTCTGAACGATAAGAAATGCTTTTTTGATATCGGCGGAAATATAGGCTTTTATTCGGTCCTGGCCGCCATCACTAACTCGCAAATCAAAGTAAAGACTTTTGAGCCCGTGCCTAAGATGCATCAGTTACTGGTCAAGAACATCGTGCTTAATAATCTCACTGAAAGAGTTGAAGCTCTTAATCTGGGTCTTTCTGACCGCGAAGGAACTGTTAGCTTTTTTGTTTATCCTTTTGGTGGAACGAATTCTTCCATGGTCAATGTGAGTGATAATAAAGATGCGAAGGAAGTTAAGGCAAAGATCATGAAGCTGGATGATTTTGTAAAATCATCTGATCTCCCGGACATTATAAAATGTGATGTTGAAGGAGCGGAAAAGCTTGTGATCGATGGGAGTGTCGAAACACTGCGGAAAGCAAAACCAGTTCTTTTTATTGAGCTTTTGAGGAAGTGGTCCGCGAAATTCAATTATCATCCTAACGATGTCCTGAAAACTCTGTCTTCCCTTGGATATAATTGCTACACGCCAAGTGAGGGGAAGTTAATCCCTTTTGCTCATATGGACGAGAGCACAGTTGAGACTAATTTCTTTTTCCTTCATCCAGAGTCTCATCAAAAGCACATTAAGGAAGTGGTAAAAGTATGAAGCCTGAAAATCTCGCATGGATGATCAGGCAGAAGTGTCTTGAACTATCTTTCAAAAAGAAATCCTCGCATCTTGGCGGCTCACTCTCAGTTGCTGATATCCTTGCCGTTCTTTACGGAAATGTCATGAAAGTGAAGCCTAATGATCCGAGGTGGGAAGGAAGAGATCGTTTATTTTACAGTAAGGGTCACGCCTGCATGGCACTTTACAGCTGCCTTGAGGCAATGGGCTTTTTTTCAGACCTCGTAGAGAAATTCACCAAAGACGGGGAGATGTTCACCTCTCATGTGAATCATAATGTGCCAGGAATCGAACTCTCGACCGGATCATTGGGACACGCTCTTTCAGTTGCTACCGGCACGGCACTTGCTGGTAAGAAAAAAAATAAAGACTGGAGAGTATTTTGTATTGTGAGTGATGGAGAACTGGATGAAGGTTCCAACTGGGAAGCCATCCTCCTTGCTCCACACCTCAAACTTGATAATCTTGTTATGATTGTTGATTACAATAAGATCCAGAGTTTCGGTCGAACTAATGATGTTGTTAATCTTGAGCCACTCAATTCTAAATTTGATGCCTTCAATTGGAATGTGTACCAGGTTGATGGGCACAATATTGATGAGCTTTCAAAAAATCTCAGTAATCGTTATCAGAATGGAAAGCCAACGGTGATAATCGCCAACACCATTAAAGGGAAGGGAGTTTCCTTCATGGAGAATTCCCTCGAGTGGCACTATAAGTCTCCTTCTGAAGAACAGTATGAAAGGGCTTTGAAAGAACTCGGAGGCCTATGAGAAATTCTTTTATAAAAACTCTTATCGAAATTGCCCGAAAGGATGAGTCAATATTTTTTATTACCGGTGATCTGGGGTTCTCGGTGCTGGAACCATTCGCCAATGAATTCCCTGAGAGGTTTCTCAATATCGGGATCGCCGAACAGAACATGATAGGTGTAGCAGCTGGTCTCGCAAAAGAAGGATACACTGTTTTTATCTATTCACTTGGTAACTTTCCCACGCTCAGGTGCATGGAACAAATTCGCTACGATCTCGCCTATCATAAGCTAAATGTTAAAGTGATCGCCGTTGGCGCAGGTTATGCCTATGGCCCGTTAGGAGTTTCTCACCACACGACCGAAGATATCGGGATGCTGAGAACGATACCAGATCTTATGGTGACCTCACCTGCCGATCCTCTGGAAGTGGAAATGCTTACTCGTGAATTCTGCCAGAATAAAAATCCCTGTTATATGCGCATAAATAAAAGTGGGGAATCCTCCCTGCACAAAGAAGTTCCTTCTTTTCAGGACGGACGCCCCCATACACTAGTTCACGGAAAGGAAACTCTCATCCTTGCAACCGGAGCGATAGTTCAGGAAGCTTACAAGTGGGCGAGTGAAAAGGGCTTCGAACTATGGAGCTTTCCGGTTATCTCGCCACTCAGTACTGAGTGGATTAATTCTGATCTTATGAGATTCAAAGAAATTATTACGGTGGAAGAGCATCAGTTGAATTGTGGCTTCGGCTCAGCAATTCTGGAAGTAGTGAATGATGCTTTTTTTAAGGGTATGATCTCTTCATTTCCTAAAATTCGACGAATTGGTATTCCCAATGAGTTCATCGGCCATGCCGGTTCACAGGAATACCTGCGGAAAGAAGCTAAATTATTCCTTTGAACTCTCAAAGAGTTCTTCGAGCTTCTTCCGGATTTCTTTGTAATCGTCGACCTTCACATCCAGAAGCAGTTTTTTCTCGGGGTAAATCGCCATCGCAATACCTTCAGAACATTTTCCAAGGCAACCACTACGGTAGACTTTCACCTGTTTATCCGTTTCTTCCTTGGACCATTTCTTAAGGCGATCGGTGAGCTCTTTTGAACCTTTCTCGATACAATTCTCTTTGCCTTCGCGCTCGTAATTACAGATGTGGACTTCCACCACTGATTTCATTTTTTCAGATTTCATGTTCTTCCCTGGACGATGCGGTCAAGTAACGGCCCCTGGAGAGTTACGACTGAAGGTTTCGGAATTCCCCCATCGGGCCATGTGCTCGTGGGTTTTTCCGGCGTTCCTTCTTCTCCCGGATGCTGGACTGATAAGAAAAGTGTCTTATAGTCCGGAGAAAAGCAAGGACCGGTGAATTCAGCATCGGTTGGAGCATTTGCTGCACGAATGACTTGTCCCGCTTTCTCACCGCTTCTAATGAATACAAACAGACCGTTGTTTCCCAGGCCCTCATAGTGTCCCTGGTTAATATCTCTTCCTGAAATGTCACTCGTGAACCAGAGATTTCCTTTCGGATCGAAAACCATATTATCCGGACAGGCAAAGCCAATATCTTTTCCGCCAGCCAGGAAAGTTTCATGCTTAAACTTAAGTGACGAAGCATCGTCTTCAATGATCTTTAGGATTTTTCCGTGAAAGTTCTTCGCGGTTTTATTATTCGTGAGAGTCACGAGCACATGTCCGGTAAGTGGATCGAACTCAATATCTTCCGGACGATCAAGTGGTGTGGCACCTACCAACTTCGCCGCCTCTCTCATAAAGATCTGAATTTCTGTTTGATCCTTGAAGTTCTTTTTCAAGATCGGCTGTTCATCAATCTGCAGACTGATCCATTCGCCTTTTTCCATATTCGCGACGTAAATTTTTCCTTTCTCGAGTGAGTCACTGGAGTCGGAGATAAATTTATAAAGATGCTCATTGATCGTATCATCACCAGAGTAAGCGACGGCCTTGCCATTTTTTGCTTTTCTTACCGCTGCACACTCATGGGCACATCTTCCGAGGGAAACAAGTTTTCTTGCTTCACCGGTTCTAGGATGCACTTCCACAATCCAGCCGTAGTGCTCAGGCGCTCTCGGGTATATTTCATCCCATTTCTGCCAGCTCTCAGCTATTTTTTTCCCCTTGCGGTCGCGATCGGTCCAGAACATATCGTAATTTTCTTCGGCAGTAAGAATTGTTCCCCATGGAGTAACTCCACCGGCGCAATTCGAAACAGTACCAAGAGCAAACTTTTCGCCGAATATCGGTTCATCCCAGGCAAAAGGAATTTTTGTATTCGCATCGAGGCGGCGATTGTACTGAGAGTTTTTTACTACTTCCCAGTTACCGAGAACTTTTTTCACTTCAATCAGTGATCCGCCGACTTCTTTCATCTCGAGGTCAATATTCTCTTTCGTGCGGGCCGGGCCCTTGATGTAGAGAGAGTTTACGTACTCGTGATTTACCCACAAGATTCCGCGATCTTTTTCCAGTGGATGAAAGGCGATGTAATCGTTGTTGTATCCAAAAGTCTCACTGCTTGAGATTTTATCTCCCCAGCGCATGAGGATTCGTGAAGTTAATCCTTCAGCGGTGACGAGTTTATCCTCTGTGCCTGGAAGGAGGGTGGGAAGTGGGGGATTTCCGGGTTTTGCCAATGCTTCAAAGGGAAGCTGAGCGAGGACACCGGAAACACCGAGGAACTGGAGGAAGTCTCTTCTTTTCATTGGTCTCCTTCGTGGAGACCAACCCTACGGGGCGACTCCGTCGCTGTCAAAAGTGCATTCCTGCACTTTTGTCATAGGCTTCATGATAATATAGGGACAGATGAATTACCAATTGCCCCTCATTCTTTTTGATCCCGAGTGCCCACTTTGCACACGATTTAAACAAGGTCTTGAATATCTTGATAATAGTCTGCATTTTGAATCGGCAAGAAATGACGACGTTTATGCTCAGTTTCCCGAGCTTTCGAGGCAGAATTGTCTCGAAAAAGTCCATATGATCACCAAAGACATGAAAATCCTTTCAGGTCAGGAAGTTGTCGATGAGCTTCTCAAAACTCTGCCAGGTGTTTCAAAGTTTGCGTGGCTTCTTGATAATGATCAGGGAAAGAAAGTGAAAGATTTCTTCTATCAGAAAGTCGAAGAGCTCAGAGAGCTCGCTAAGAAGAAAGACGAGGGCTGCGATCAATGCCCTCGTTCTTAGATTTAATTAGAAAAGCTTCGAAGCGACCTGTTGAATCGCTGTTGATTTCCCCATCGAATAAAAATGAAGACAAGGAACTTTCGCTTTGATGAGTTCCTGAGACTGGGCAATCGCCCATTCCACTCCAACGTTCTTCACTTCATCATCGTTTTTACACTTATCGATAGCATCAATAAGATCATCCGGCATATCGATGAAGAAATTTCTCGGAAGATTATAGATCTGTGACTTCATGGTGATGGGCTTAATCCCCGGAATGATCGGAGCAGTAATTCCTTCAGCACGACATTTTTCCACGAACTCAAAGAACTTCTTATTATCAAAGAACATCTGGGTCACGATGTAATCAGCACCACGTTCAATTTTCTGTTTCATGAACTTGAGGTCAGTCTTTAAGTTTGGTGCCTCGTAGTGTTTTTCAGGATAGCCCGCAACTCCGATGCAGAACTTCGTCGGTGTCGGATTCTGAAGCTCATCCGAGAGATAAACTCCCTTGTTCATGGAATTGATCTGAGAAACGAGATCATCCGCAAACTTGTGTCCACCTGGAGTTGGCTCAAAGCTCTTCTGACCCTTGATGCAGTCACCACGAAGAGCGAGAACGTTATCAATCCCCAAGAAGTTCAGATCAATCAGAGCGTACTCAGTTTCTTCCTTCGTGAATCCCCCACAAATGATGTGAGGAACGGTATCAACATCAAAACGGTGCATGAGAGCAGCACAGATAGAAACCGTACCTGGGCGCTTTTTGATCGATTTCTGCTCGAGAAGGCCATTTGGCATCTTCTTATATACGAATTCCTCGCGGTGATAAGTCACGTCGATGAACTTCGGCTTAAATTCCATCAGGGGCTCAACATTACTGAAGAGCTTCTGGATACTTTCACCAGTTGATGGGGGAAGGATCTCAATTGAGAAGAGAGTCTTTCCGTTTGAACCTTTAATGTGATCAATAACCTTGGCCATAAATTCCTTTAAAAGAGATTCGCGGAGAGCCACTTCTCCATTTCACTAACTGAGGCATCCTTTCTTCTGGCGTAATCTTCCAGCTGATCGCGACCGATTCTACCGACATTGAAATAGCGTGATTCCGGATGGGCAAAATACCAGCCCGAAACAGAAGACGGAGGAATCATCGCCATTGAATGAGTAAGTGTCACACCAATATTTTTCTCGATATCTAAAAGCCTGAAAAGAGTTTTCTTCTCGAGATGATCCGGACAGGCCGCATATCCCGGCGCCGGGCGGATACCCTGGTATTTTTCTTTCAGCACATCTTCTCTTGAAAGACTTTCAGTCGGAACATAACCCCAGTATTCTTTCCTCACGCGTTCGTGGAGATACTCAGCACACGCTTCCGCTAAGCGGTCAGCCAGGGACTTGACCATGATGAGATTGTAATCATCCTGATCAAGTTCGTATTTCTTTGAGAGTTCATCGAGACCAATTCCTGAAGTGACACAGAATGCTCCCACGTAATCGGTCTTACCGGTTTCCTTTGGAGCAATGAAATCAGAAAGACTGGCATTGAATGAGCTCGCTTCTTCCATCTGCCTCTGAGCGCGCAGCATATGGAGAACAGCTTCAGTCTTCGTCGATGATTTCTTATGCTGATGCTTTCCGTGTTTCTCGCACGAAGTTTCAAAGTCCTCGACTCCATAAACTTCAATATCATCGCCATTGCTATTTGCCGGGAAAAGACCGAACACGGCTTTTGCTTTGAGCGACTTATTCTTAACAATTTCTTTTAAGAGATCCTGGGCCTCATCGAATACTTTCTTCGCTTCAACTCCGTAGTCCTTATCATCAAAAATTTTCGGATAGGGACCACGGAGACGCCAGGTCATAAAAAACGGCGTCCAGTCGATATAGGGAATGAGGTCTGCGACCGGAATATCACCCAGAACCGTCACACCAAGCTTCACCGGCCTTCTGATCTCTGTTGAGTTCCAATCAATTTTCACTCTGTTTGCGCGTGCATCAGTGAGGGAAAGATATTTTTCTGTTTTCTGTTGAGCTGCATGTGCTTCACGCATTCTCTGATATTCCGCTTTCTGATCCTCGTGCATTTTCTTCTTCGCACCGGCATTGAGGAATCTTTCAACGACAGGTACTGCGCGAGAAGCATCGGCGACATGAATGATGGATCCCGAATAATGCGGATCAATTTTTACTGCGGTATGAACGCGACTAGTGGTCGCTCCACCGATCAAAAGTGGAATCTTAAAGCCCATGCGTTCCATTTCTTTGGCGACATGAACCATTTCATCCAGTGAAGGAGTGATGAGTCCTGAAAGCCCAATCACATCGGCATTCTGCTTTTTAGCTTCTTCCAGAATCTTTTCTGCGGGAACCATGACACCAAGATCAACCACATTATAGTTATTACAACCGAGGACAACTCCTACGATATTCTTACCAATATCGTGAACGTCACCTTTTACCGTTGCCATGAGAATTTTTCCGGCATGAGTTTGCTTCTGTCCGGATTTCTCCGCTTCAATATAGGGCTGAAGGTAAGCGACTGCTTTTTTCATCACGCGCGCTGATTTCACAACCTGCGGAAGGAACATTTTTCCTTCGCCGAACAGATCACCCACGACACCCATTCCGGCCATGAGAGGTCCTTCAATGACTTCCAGGGGACGAGTTACTTTCTTGCGGGCCTCTTCGGTATCGACGTCGATGTGGTCAACGATTCCCTTAATGAGTGCGTACTCTAGGCGCTTCTCAACCGGAAGTGATCTCCACTCATCATCTTTTTTCTCAACCTTGCCTTTATTCCTCACTGTCTCAGCGAAAGTGATCATGCGCTCAGTAGAGTCGGGACGACGATTAAAGATCACGTCTTCCACATGCTCGAGAAGATCCTTCGGGATATCGGTATAAACCGGAAGTGCTCCGGCATTCACGATTCCCATATCGAGACCCGCTTTAATCGCGTGATAGAGGAAGGCTGAATGGATCGCTTCTCTCACGGAATTATTTCCGCGGAATGAGAATGAGAGGTTAGAGACCCCGCCGCTGACTTTCGCGTATGGAAGATTGGCCTTGATCCACTTCGTGGCCTCAAGGAAGTCGATGGCGTAATTATTGTGCTCATCCATTCCGGTCGCAACCGTCAGGATGTTCGGATCAAAGATAATATCTTCCGGAGCAAATTTCACTTTCTCGGTGAGGATTTTGTAGGCGCGAGTGCAGATTTCAATTCTTCTTTGAAGATTATCTGCCTGGCCCTTTTCATCAAAGGCCATGACCACACAAGCAGCCCCGTATTTTCTGACGAGCTTCGCGTGTTCAATAAATTTTTCTTCGCCTTCTTTCAGAGAGATCGAATTAACAATCGCCTTACCCTGAATACGCTTGAGCCCTGACTCGATCACAGACCATTTTGATGAGTCAATCATTAACGGAACTTTACAGATATCCGGCTCGCTCGCGATGAGATTCACAAAGTGAACCATCGCAGCTTCCGAATCAATCATCGCTTCATCCATATTGATGTCGATGATCTGCGCTCCGTTTTCTACCTGCTCGCGCGCAACACGAAGAGCTTCTTCGTAATTTTTCTCAACGATGAGTTTTCTAAAAGCTATTGATCCGGTGAGATTCGTTCTCTCACCGATATTGATAAAATTTGATCCCGGGAAAATCTTAAGCGGCTCAAGGCCTGCCCACTTCGGCACATGCTCGAGCACCGGAAGTTTTCTTGGGATCGCGGTCACGGCACGTTCAGCAATCGCTTTGATGTGATGATTAGTAGTTCCGCAACAGCCACCCACGATATTGACCCAACCATTCTTAAACCACTCGTTAAGAGTTCCCGCCATATGGGCTGGAGTCTCTTCATACTGGCCGAATTCATTCGGCAGACCGGCGTTCGGGTAAACCGAAATATGAAAGGGAGATTCTTTTGCGAGAACCTCGATATAGGGACGCATGAGTTCTGCACCCAATGCGCAGTTAATACCAATAGAGAGAAGGGGATAGTGAGAAACGGAATAGAGAAATGCTTCAATCGTCTGGCCGGAAAGAGTTCTTCCCGAAGCATCGGTGATTGTTCCTGAAACCATAACCGGTAGTGGCTTCTTATTTTCTTTTTCAAAGTAATCAGCAATCGCAAAGAGTGCTGCCTTACAGTTCAAAGTATCAAAGACTGTTTCCACGAGAAGAATATCCACTCCGCCTTCCACGAGATATTTTGTCTGCTCGTAGTAGTTTGCGGCCAGTTCATCAAAATCTACTGCGCGGAAGCCTGGATTATTTACATCGGGAGAAAGCGAAGCTGTCTTTGTCGTGGGGCCAATTGAGCCTGCTACAAATCTTGGCTTCGAAGGATTTTTCTTGGTGTATTCTTCTGCACACTTTTTTGCGATCCGAGCGGCGGTGAGATTGAGCTCAGGCACGAACTCTTCCATGTGGTAATCCGCCATGGAGATGCGGGTACAGCTGAAAGTATTTGTCTCGATGATGTCAGCACCACTCTCGAGATATTTATTGTGAATCTCTTCAATGACACTAGGTTTTGTGAGAACAAGAAGATCGTTATTCCCTTTCACCGCGTGTTTCCAATCCTTGAAACGCTCTCCGCGATAATCACTATCTTCGAGATTATATTGCTGAATCATGGTGCCCATCGCACCGTCGAGAATGAGTACGCGCTCATTCAAAAGCTTGGTTATATCCACAAAAAAGTTCCTCTCAATGGCCAATACACTAGTGTATAATTTATTTAGCACATTTTGGAGCAAAAAGTCCAGTGATTTTAGCTATATGGAAAATGTTTAGTTAGAGATCAGTGGAACACCATCATGTAAAAGCCTAAAAGGAAGAAAACAAAGGCCGCCACGAGATAGCGATTGGGCCAACGACGATAATAAACCGACTCAAGCATCGCCACCCAAACGGGTCCGGTGATCGCAATCGCCGAAAGAGTTCCCACGTGCGCGTGCTTTAAGGCCGCAAGATATAAGGCAAGAGAAAGGAAACATCCGCCGACACTCGCACCAATGATGATGATCTTGTCGCGCTTATTAAAATTCCAGAGGTCTTTTGGAAATTGCAGATACATTCTTGGACTCACGATAAGAAATCCCACCAAAGCTCCGAGGCAGCGAATGAGATTTACCTGATAAGTTCCCATCTGGGGGGCAATATCCATTGCTGTTCTTGTCATCATAACTCCGAATGAATCAAGAATAATTCCACTAAAGGCCCAGACAAAACTACGGAGATCCCACGAGCCATGCAGGCGGCTTCGCTCAAGCATGAAAATATAAATACACACAACCATGCAGAGAACAGCGAGAACCTGGTTCACGGTAAAAAACTGACCCAGGAAAAAATATCCGAAGAGTCCTAAGAAGAGCGGCTCGAAACTGAACATGACCAGAGTGCGGCCGGCCCCGAGCGTGGTGTAGGCCTTGAAGAGTAGAATATCTCCGCCGCATAGTCCGCCTAAGCCGCTGAAGAAAAGAAGAGCAAAGGATGACCATGGAACTGAGCTAGTTTGTCCGGATAAATACATCGCAATAAGAAATGCGACCGTTGCCAAGGAAACTTTAACCGTGGCCATCCATACGGCACTATAACGATGGGAGTAAATCGAGAAGAACAAGCTTGCCGTGGAAAAGGTGAGGTTTGCACCAATCGCCATAAGATAGACTTGAAGATCGCTCAAAAAACATCACCTTTGTTAAGTTCTTGTATCCTAAATGATTTGAGCCAAACTGGGGAGAGTCGTGTAAAATAAGTTCCATGATTATGCTTATTGCGGGAGTACTTTCAGTTCTGGATAACTCCCCGAAAAATACGAATATGAGTAAAGAAGAAGAATACAAAAAAAAGCTGACTCCTGAGCAATACAATATCTGTCGCCTTGGCGCGACTGAGTCTCCTTTTTCCGGCAAGTACAACAAGCACTACGAAAAAGGTCACTACAATTGCGCTGTCTGCGGACAGGAACTTTTCGGTTCCGCTACCAAGTTTGATTCCGGAACAGGCTGGCCCAGTTTTTCTGATGTCATGAATTCAAAAAATGTTATTAAAAAAGACGATTACGGTTTTGGCGTTCATAGAGTTGAAGTTCTTTGCTCGAAGTGCGGATCCCACCTGGGTCACGTCTTCGATGATGGACCGAAACCAACCGGGCAGCGCTGGTGTATTAATTCCGCGGCACTTGAATTCGTACCAGAGAAGAAATGATGTATCCCTTCATTGCAGTAAATAATAATTTTAAGGTTGAAGTGAAAACGGAGTTTGATTTCGATCAATCCAATCCTCTTCAATTCAATTATCTCTTCCGTTACACGATTCTCATCACGAATGTCGGTGAAGTCTCAGCGAGACTTGTTTCACGGAAATGGTTTATTAAAGATGCCAAGGGTGAGATTCGTCTCGTGGAAGGTCCGGGAGTCGTAGGACAAACGCCTTCGTTTAAGCCAGGTGATGCTTTTGAGTATTCGAGCTTCTGTCCCCTGCCTACGATGAAGGGCGAGATGTGGGGACATTTCAACATGCAGGGCAATGACGGCAAGGAATTCAAGATCGAAACACCGATCTTTAAGTTCGAAGTGCCAACAGAAATGATCGATATTTATTGATTAAGTAGAATTCGGAAATCTTCACCCAGCTTTTTCAGCTCAGCTTCAAGATCTTTAACTAACTCATCCTTCGGAATCGCGGCAAAGTTCTGTGACTTAATAAGATCATGCATGATCCGCAGGCGCTCAATGGAATTAAGAATATCGTGCGAGAGTTTTCTAGAATCCATTATCTTTCTCAATCACGGTGAAGGAATGCTTAATCGGTCCGTATTCCAGTTCAATAACATCATTGGGTTTGAGTGGTCCCACCCCTGCTGGAGTTCCTGTGAAAACCAGATCGCTGTCATGTATCGGAAAGAACTCATCAATGTAATGGATGATCTGATCCGGCTTCATGATCGCCTTTGAGAGCGATGACTGCTGCTTGATCTCGCCATTTACCTTAAGAGTGAATACAGTTTCCTGCCAGTCCTTGGGAAAATCGCGAAGGCCTTTCATCGGAGTTACAATCGCTGAGTTTTTAAATGACTTAGCGATCTCCCACGGGTGACCCGCTTCTTTAAGTTTCTTCTGAACATCACGAAGAGTGAGATCTAGTCCGAGACCTAAACCAATGACATTCTTTTTATAAAGTTTAAGCACCACCTCGCATTCGTGATGGATATTTCCCCTATGCCAGGGAAGGACGACTTTAGCGTTATCTTTTATTTCTATAAAGCAGCTTGGTGGCTTCATAAAGAGCACAGGTTTTTCGGGCTGAGCTTCTTTCATCTCGAGCGTGTGGTCGGAGTAGTTTTTTCCAAGGCAAATGATCTTATCCATTTCGAACTACCATGATTTTGCTCTAGTTAAAATGAGTGCATAAAAATCTTCGAAGTCTTTCAAGTTATTCTTCACGATTGAGTAGACGATAGCAGGTTTTATCTCTTCGTAGTCAGGAACTGAGATATTCCGAAAACCTACCATCGATCGGAGCTTCTTAAAAAGTTCATCTGAAATGATCGCGTGCTTATTAAGTATTTCGAAAGACTGTTTGTAGGTCGTCGGTAGCCCTAATCCTTCCTTTGCAATCGTGACATTAGCGAGGTCGATAGATGCCTGAATTGCGCGCTGTAAGTTTATCTCATAGAGTGAAAGTTGGAATTCAGTGTCCTTCTCTTTCAAGGTAGCTTTCTCAATTGCCATGAGACAGTTTTTGACTACATTGATTTTGGAAAGGACGACGTCAATTTCAGACATATTTCTTCCTGTTCAGAATGTTCTTTTCAATAATGGCTCGGGAGGTCTTAAAATCCGGGTAGCGTGAAAGTTGTTCTGACTTCCATGATAGGAGAAGACCTGAATTGTGGTTTAGCAGAAGTCGACCTTTTTCCATAACTTGCATACCATAAATCACATCGACATCATTAAGACTAATCAGATCGACGTCCCGAGCGAAACGATCTTGCAGTTCATTGGTAAAGTTTAACTTTGAAGTGAACTCCAGCTTCGGGTCTTTCCAAAAAACGGCAATATCTATGTCGCTATCTTCTCTGAAAAAATTAGTCGCCGCTGTCCCAAGAAGAAAGCAAAATTCGATTTTGTCTTCTAGGACATCGGAGATAACTTCTTTGATGCTTTCTAAATCCAGAGTTTTCATTTAAAAAATATCCACATCGGCCGCCGTAACGGGTCCTGGTCATTATACTGGAAAGATACACCTAACTGAGGAATATCGACTTTATAAAGTTCTTCCACGACATCTATGGCACTAGAGGGGACAGATTTCTCTATCCAATGATGGCTTTTGAAACGTTGCTTAAGATAAGCGTAGGCATCGAAATCTACCCAAAAAGTGAGTGCGATGGTATCTATCGACCGAGCCTGTCGGTCCACGAAAACCTTAACGGGCATGTCTTTTCCTTTTCGAGGAATATAATACGCGTCAAATCTTGGATCAGTGGATTCGACCCTTTCAGGTTTACCTAGGAGCTTTGTTATTTTATCTGGATCGTTCAGCTTCTTTAATTCAAGGATTCTGGAAATTTGATCTCTCTCATCGGTATGTAAAGATGAGCAGCCAAAAAGGAACAATATGATGAAAAAGATTTTACTCATTGGCTGTCTCCGCAGATTCGATAACTTTTCTAATTACTACAAATGATAATGGGTTCACAGTCATCAATCCAGATGGGTCTGTGTAATAAGTCTCGATATGATTAGCGAAGTCTTCTTCTATGGAATGGCTTGAATCGGGCTTGATCAATTTTTCAGGAGGAACTGGGAGAAAGTTACGGTCGACTTTCCAACCAGATGCAATAGAGAACTCAATTAACAAGTTTGGATCAATGGTTGGAAGAGCGATGTGGGCCAGTTCATGAATGATGACTCCTCTTTGATTCTTTTCTTTGAAAAACTGATCATAGATGATGAGAGTTCGGGGTGCTGGCAGAGAGGTGGCCGGATTCTTGACATGTTCACCAACATCGCTTCTAAGAATTTCTTGAAGACTGTATTTATTCAGCCATGGAGGAAGAGCGGCTAGATAAGCTTGTACGAGTGCTTTTTCCTTGTCGGTCCATTTAACCAATTTAGGGGAAATCGTTCTAAATTTTTGTTTCGTTGTATCAGCAAAATAGTTTGAAAAACTGTGCAGACGACAGTGAGGATTTTTACGGTGGCCTTTGACTTCCGAGCCATCAGTTTTTGAATATGCTTTGATCTGCTGTTCTCTTATATGTATTCGATCTGGACCGCAGGGCTGTGCAAAGACTAGAGTTTCGAACAAAAAGCCAAAAAGAATTAGCATGCTCCAAAGTTTAGCTTTTTAGTTCGGAAAAATCCAATTGAGATAAGCTGAGAGAAGGGGATTATAGGAAAAACGTCCTTGAGGACCATGAGATAAAGTTGAATGAATCGCAGCGACGAAAATGCCATCGGAATTCTTCACGAAGATCGGGCCACCAGAATCCCCTGACATTGAGAAAGTATCATTGAGCTCGAGAAAATTATCGATGAAATTAATCCACTTGAATGTCGGAGTGATCACGGTACGGATATTTTTCTTATCCCGGGCACCGAAACCAAACCGAAAAAGTTCACCCACAACGGTTGAAGTTTTAAGAATCGGATGAATATTGATATTTGAAGGCAAGTTCTCTTTCAGATTAAGTTTTGCGAGATCGTTTTTGAATTGTGACTGCATGGGTTTGTAATTCGGATGAAGTTCAAAACCAGTGGTTTCAAGTGCAGGTTGTTTCGGATCGTATCTATCCTGGGTAAAGACCCGTACTTTTTTTACTTCACCATCAAGACAATGGGCCGCTGTTAAAATGAGCTTCGGAGTAACAGCTACACCCGTGCATGTGAACACACCATTCGGACGCGTGACTTCTATCAAAAGACTTGAATTAAATTTTTCCCACTGATCTGTTTTTGCAAATAATTGAGTCATCATGAGTAGCACCAATAGCTGGAGGATCATCATGACTAACTTATACAGGACTCTAGGCGTAAAGCCAGTCGCGATGAGCGGTTAGAAGAGGATTAAAGGAATATTTACCTTCTGGGCCATACGAGAGCGTCGAATGAATGGCCACCAGGAAGACTTGACCCTTCTGCTGGAGGAAAACAGGGCCCCCTGAGTCACCAGAGAAGGAATACATGTCATGGAGCTCGAGGATCCGCTGTGGCTCGAGAACGTCCTTGAAGACAGGTGTGATCATCGTGCGGATGTTCTTCTCGTTACGTCCACCAAAGCCGATGCGAACAAAGTTTCCCGAAAGGTCCTTGTCATTCTTCATCACGCTGTAAAAATTTGTATTCTGTGGAAGTGCAGACGAGAGCTTGATTTTTGCGAGATCGAACTTGAAGTTAGAAGAGTCAGGATCGTACTCAGGATGAATTTCGTACGTTTTCCCAGCTATAAACTTCCCAGTCGCATTGTATGTTCCCGCAGCTGAAACTCTCACTTTGAGAACTTCGCCATAGAGACAATGAGCTGCAGTAAGAACGGTGTCTTTGTTAATCGCTACACCAGAAGAAGTGAAAACTCCTTCAGGGCGAGTGACTTCAATCACTACAGTAGAGTTAAAGTTCGACCAGTCGATGTCGGGAGTGAGATGTGTGAGAGTTGCTGTTGTCATAAACCATCATCCTTGAGGTTTTCCGAGATGCTCATCATGAGCGCCCTGTCTCCATTATAGAGAATCTAGAAAACCGTGTCGAAGGTGCTTTTTGGCACTACGTAACTTTAGATTGCTTGAGAAATTTCAACAAATTATCGCCGGAAGATCAATCGACGAAAGCCCCTGTCAGAAGATATAAGATACCCAGTATGAAACTCGAACCCCTCTGTTTTATTAGAACCCCTTTCATAGAGAAATTCGGCGTCCCACGCCAATCGCTTCTAGCGACATCTGCTATGGGGGAAATGATCTTCCGCAAGGATGATTTTTACGCAGAGGCCTTCCGTGGAATAGAGACTTTCAGTCACCTTTGGCTCACGTTTTTATTTCATCAGGTGCCTGAGGTTTCGGTTCAAGCACTGGTTCGTCCACCAAGATTCGAAGGCAAAATGAAGCTCGGAGTTTTTGCGACGAGATCTCCGCACCGGCCGAATCGCCTGGGGTTATCAGTGGTGAAGTTTGAGAAGATTGAAGAGAAGGGAGATTCGATTCATCTATTTGTAAGTGGAGTTGATCTGGTGGATGGCACTCCGATTCTCGATATCAAGCCTTATATTCCGTATGCGGATAGTGTGGATGCAAAGGCGCCGTTGTTTGAGCATGCGCCGGAGAAATATAAAGTCATCTGGAAGTGTGATCCGCCTAAAGAAAAGAAACTGATTGAGGATGTCATTGCGCTTGATCCGCGTCCAGGGCATCAGAAAGATGAAGCTGTTGATTACGGAGTTACTGTTGCAGGATTCAATATCCGGTTCAGAAAAGTCGAAGAGCATTTTGAGATTTTCATGATAGAGTTTATCAGATGAAAAAAGTCCTTGTTACCGGTGCAGCTGGTTTTATCGGCGCCCGCACCGCTCAAATTCTCAGAGCTAAGAATATTGAAGTTGTCGGTATCGACAACATGAATGACTACTATGAAGTCAGTCTCAAAGAAGAGCGCCTCAAGGCCATCATGGCCGCAGGTTGTGAGTTTGAGAAAATCGATATCGAGAACAAAGACTCACTCAAAAAACTTTTCAGCAGACATAAATTTGATGTGGTCTTTAATCTTGCTGCCCGCGCGGGTGTCCGATACTCAATGGAAAATCCAGATGTGTACATGTCGACCAATGCGCAGGGGACTCTCAATATCCTTGAGTGCATGCGGACAGCTGGTGTACCAAAATTAGTTCTCGCTTCAACGTCGTCGCTTTATGCCGGCCAGCCCATGCCGTTTAAAGAGGACCTTTCGGTAAATACTCCCATCTCTCCTTACGCTGCTACCAAGAAGGCAGCTGAGGTCATGGCGTACACTTACAATTATCTATATAAGATCGATGTTTCTGTTGTTCGCTACTTCACGGTTTACGGTCCTGCCGGACGTCCGGATATGGCGCCGTATATTTTTTCTGATGCTCTCTGCAAGGGTCAGGAGCTACCGGTGTTTGGTGATGGAACTCAGTCGCGTGACTTCACTTACGTGGATGACATTGCTGAAGGAACTATCCTCGCAGCGAAGAATGTTGGTTATGAGATCATCAATCTTGGTGGTGGAAATAATCCAGTCAGTCTCAACAAGATGATTCAGATGATGGAAGAAATCTCGCACAAGCAAGCGAAGATCAGATTTGGAAATCCTATCAAGGCCGATATGGATGTTACGTGGGCAGACATCTCAAAAGCAAAAACGCTTTTGGGTTGGTCACCGAAGATAAGTTTCGAAGAGGGTTTAAAGAGAACTCTCGAGTGGCACGCGCGCCGTTAAGCGCGCTTTTTCATCTCTTTATACACGCGCTCTTTCAAATCCTTGCACGTTTTCTCATCCAAACCATGAAGCATATGACTTGGCGGAAGGGCCTTCTCATCGCCTTTCTTGAATGACTCAAGACGGTTGTTGATATTGTTCCGGAGAGTGCGGAGCTTTTTATCAGTGAATTCTTTGAGAACTGTATGGCCATAATCTTTCATGTTTTCTTCCTGAACTTAAATCCTGTCTTACCTGGACGACGATTTTCATTAGACCTTCCGCCCGGGCCTGGACCCTGGCCCTGACCTTGAGGTCTTGGACCGCGAAAGCGTGGACGCTTGTCACGTGAACCATCAATACGCTTTTCCATCTGCTGCATTTGTTCTTCTGGTGAAGGTATGTAGCCTGGCTGATGATCTTCTTCGTCGTCGTACTGATTGCCGTTACCTTTGGCATTCGGCTGAACCAGAGCACGATTTCCGGCACTGTCTTTATCTACTGGCGGACGGTTTTGTTGAGGTGGTCTGTCGTCACGTGGACGGTCATCTCTTGGACGTTCGTCCCGAGGACGCTGTTCTTGTCTAGGACCGCGATCATCGCGACGAGGTCCTTCGGACCGAGAACCACGATCATCTCTTCTTGGTGCTGGTCCTTCGGACCGAGTACCACGGTCATCGCGACGAGGCCCGCGATCATCTCTTCTTGGCGCAGGACCTCTGTCATCACGTTGCGGAGGACGACTATCTTGCTGAGGTTCTCTCGATCTCTGCATATCACGACGTGGGTCGCGATATGGTTTACTCATTGGAGCTTTTACTTCGGCCACACCGACAAATTCTTCAGTGATAAGACGAAGTTTAATAAGTTTCTGAATGCGCGATAGAGCATCACGTTCAGTTTCGTCACAGAAAGAAATTGCATCGCCTTCTTTGCCAGCACGAGCTGTTCTTCCAATACGGTGTACATAACTTTCAGCTTCAACCGGAAGGTCGAAGTTAATCACGTGAGACACACCATTAATATCAAGCCCGCGAGCAGCGATATCAGTTGCGATCAAAACTTTTATCTTCCCGTCTTTGAAATTAGCGAGAGCACTTTCTCTGGCGGACTGAGATTTGTTTCCGTGGATTGCAGCAGAAGAAATTTGGTGGTGAGCAAGATAATCCACGATCTTGTTCGCGCCATGTTTTGTGCGTGTGAAGACGAGAGTGAGATCCACTCCTTCTTCACCGAGGATTTTTCTTAAGAGCTGATACTTATAAACCCGCTGGGTGAAAATCACCCGCTGATCAATTCTTTCAACTGTTGTTGATGGAGGAGTGACTTCAACACGCACTGGATCTTTCAGAAGGCGAGAGGCCAGATTCGAAATTTCATCAGGCATCGTGGCTGAGAAGAGTAGTGTGTGACGTTCTTTTGGAAGTTTTGCTATCACTTTTTTAATGTCGTGAATGAAACCCATGTCGAGCATGCGGTCCGCTTCATCGAGAACAAAAACTTCAATCTTATCGATTTTCAGTAGTCCCTGCTCCATGAGATCGAGAAGTCTTCCGGGAGTTGCCACAATGATATCGAGTCCACGTCTGATCGCTGCGACCTGAGGAGCTTGTCCGACGCCACCGAAAATTACGGTAGTGCCGATGTGTAGACCCTTCGAATACTTTTTGATGTTGAATTCAATCTGAGAAGCAAGCTCTCTCGTCGGCGAAAGGATCAACACGCGTGGTTCTCCGCCTTTGAATTCTCTCGGAGTGTTCACGAGATAGTTAATAATTGGAAGCGAAAAAGCCGCTGTTTTTCCCGTTCCAGTCTGTGCAATTCCCAGAAGGTCTTTGCCTTCGAGCAAATGGGGAATTGCCTCCCGCTGAATCGGAGTCGGTGTTGTGTAACCCGAGCTTTCGAGATTTGCGAGAATAGTCGCATGAAGGGGGAGTTCGTTGAATTTTTCCATGAATTACCAAATGAGGTTTACGATTAGTTTTTAAAAAAGACCTGGTCAAACCTCTGACCAAGAGTTTCTTCAGCCTGATTGTGCGCAAGCTTCGCATTGAGCTCTCCCAATCTATTTCGGAGAGCGGAATCTTGTATCAGCTTTCTCAGTGCTTCTGAGAGAGCTTTTGGATTATGGGAAGGAATTACAAACTCTCGGGATTCTCCCTCAAGTAGTTCTCCTGCTCCAACTTTGTCCGTAGTTATTACCGGTATGCCACATCCCATGGCCTCAAGGACGACGCGACCGAATTCTTCAATGCGCGCCGGAAGTACGAAGATGTCGATGGAATTGAAGTAGTTCTCAATGTCCTGAAGACCTGGGTCAAAGACGATCTCTTTTCCGGAATATGTCCCTTTCTCATCCTTACCTACCACCCGGAAGCTGGCCTTGTCACGAATATCTGGGTCCAAAGTCTCAATAGCTGAAATAAACAGGTCTAAACCGCGTTTTTGGAAGTTTCCCGACGTCACAAGACTCACAATAACCTTATCAGGAAATCCAAAGCGAGCGCGAAGGTCAGCTTTATTTGGCTTGGGATAAAAGGTCTTTGTATCGAGAGCTGGATACACAACATGAATATCTTCTGGCGGAACGTGAAAGCGATCTACGGTATCTTTTTTCATGAGAAGAGAGTTCGCGATCATTTTCTTGAAGCCCATTTCTTTTAAGAGTGGGCCATGAGTTTGCGCCATCTCGTGATTGCGAGGAAGAAGCTTATTATGAATGAGTTCATGAGCGAGGAAGACACAGTTATGGAGAGTGAGAAAATCCTGATCACTAATATCCCCGTGACCGAGAGTAATTTCGGGCTGGAGTTTTTTTCTTAAACGCTGAACCTGCCAGTCGTACCAGCGACGACGAGCGAAACCTGTGCTCTTGATGAATGGGAGCATCTTGTGAGGGACGGCTCCCATGGAACTCAGAAGTTCTTTATCCATCGTCATTGCAGCGACATGAACTTCAAATCCTTTCGATTTGAAGTAGCGGATATTTTCATAGGCAGTCCGGGCAGAACCTGAACTCTTATGAAGCTGAAGCATGGCGATCAGAACTTTTTTTCCAGAAGGGAAGTTTTGATCGGTGGGATTATTTTCCATAAAACTATATTATCTGAGTCGATGTAGTGATGTCTTCTTCCGTGAGTCCTAAAAATAAAAAACGCCCAATGAGGGGCGCCTTTTAGAACGAGGATTTTATGGAAGAAATGTTGAGGGTGTTGATTCTCATCATTCTTTTGTTACAGCTCGCTGGAATTTTAAGAGTGACGTGAAGTGACTTTAGGTGGGGAGTAAGAGCTCCTCACCACCTCTTCATTTTTCCACAGGATAATCTTCACCCGGAAATCAGGAACAATCAAGCCACATTGTTAAGCCGTTAAAATCTGAAGAGTAGGTCCGTGAATGGAGTACTTTCTTCATCGAAGAATCTCTTACTTTCTAGCACTCTGCTTCCGAGAAAAGTAAAATGTGGAGAAATGAGCTTTTTATATTCGTCACGCGTCCGATGAATTGCGTACTCGTCTTTAAATTCTAATTCAGAAACCTGGCGTCCTAGTTCTATGTTCGTAGGAACTGTCAGATAGATAAACTTAATTCTTTCTGCCAGCACAGGGAGAACTTCTTTCAGTTCTTTATCCGATAGATATTGAAAAACGGATGTGCAGATTCCCAAATCAAAAGTGTTGTTTCTTTTCCGGTCTGTCGCACACCAGGTAAGAATGTCTTCCTGATAAAGCTTCAGCTGAGTGCTCTCGACTGGTTTAAGCTTGTCAATCTTCGCTTTTTTGAAAGCGTGCGGTGATGGTTCGATTCCCACTGCCCGATAGGGGATGAAAGTCTTCATCATCTCCCGGAAGAGGTGCCCATAGCCAAAACCAAGGTCAACGATGGAGGTGATTTCGACGTGTTCCACAACCAGAAATGCCTTCAGATAGCGGGCATGTTCTTTGGCATTTACTATTCCATCCATTGTCATCGGATCGGAATAGTTTTTTTCCCAGTAGGTTTTGTCAAAAATTGTCATGTCCGGAAATTATAGATTGAGAGGGAGCGATTAGGCGATGGACTTTTTCTTTTCTGCTTCTGAAATAGATTTTAATTCTGAAGCCTGTAGCACTAGGCGACGCTCGATCTCATCCGGAGTTATTGGAAGTTTTTCTTCCTGAAGCTCACAAATGATTGAATATATCGCACCGGAAACATATTTTTTTGCTTCGTGATCATTCAAATACTCTTTAACTGTGCTGTAGAGAATCACTAGCGCTTCTGCAGTATTCATATGCTTCCTTATCGACATTATTTACCCCTCTCTTGAGAGTGCTAAGTGGTCAATATTCCAAGCTTTGCACGGAGAACATTGAGCTCATGTAACAGTCTGTTCATTTGAATCAATTTAAGCGTATTCTGGTTCGCCAGAGCCTTCTGTCTTTCAGCAATAACTTCTCTAATCCATCTGGCAATCATTTCTTCCATAAGCAGAAACTACTCATGAAAGGTTAGATTGTGGATTTCGAATCATAATTTCTATGTTTAAATTTCGAAAAGGAATTTAAAGTGAATTTGCTGCAAAGATTCGGAAGACTCGGCTTCGTAAGCGCTCGCCAGAGAAAGAAAATTATCTGGAAGACTTGTGAATTGCTGAAAATTCCCGACAGAGATTATGAAATTGATTTCTATGGTTTTACCTATCGGGGTAACACTCGGAACCATATTGATAGATATGTCTATTATCTTGGCGCTTATGAGAAAGGCATTCTGAGTGTCATTGCTGAAATTCTCAAATCATCGCCGGATAGTGTTTTTATCGATATCGGTGCCAACACCGGCCATCACACTTTGTTTTCCTCTAAGTACGCTGCTAAAGTTTATGCCTTTGAACCTTATGCGAAAGTGCGTGATCTGCTGAAGGAAAGAATTTCTAAAAATAATCTGAAGAATGTTGAAGTGGTTCCTTTCGCCCTCGGTAAAATAAACGAGGAGCTGACATTTTATGAGCCATCCGACGCCAATACAGGCACTGGATCACTTCTTGCCGACTTCAAAGATACGAACAAAGACCTTGGATTGAAAATTAATGTTCGTAATGGAGCAGAACTCTTTCAGGAGTTGGGAATTACCCGCGCGACTCTAATGAAAATTGATGTGGAAGGCTTCGAAGCAACTGTTCTTTCGGGCCTCCTTGATTTCATGAAGAAAACTAGTCCCCGGATAATCATGGAGTACAGTCGGGATTCGCAAAAGCTTTTCCTGGATCATCCGGAAGTTCAAGCGTTTCTGAAAGATAATTATGTCATGAAGAAATTTAAGAATCCAAATTCTGAAAAAATAATTCTGAATGACTGGGATTTTAACAGCTACGGGGACATCCTGTTCACCCCGAAGGGTTCATAGGAAAAACAATGCTGCCATTCTCAAAGTCTCTCGTGATCATTCCGACTTATAACGAATCAGATAACGTTGAGAATATGCTCACAACTTTAAACGGCCTTTATCCGGAACTTTCTATCCTCGTTATTGAAGATGGTTCTCCGGATGGAACGGCCGCGATTGTTAAAAAGTATCAGGCGACACATTCCAATGTTTTCATGATTGAGCGTCAGGGTAAATTAGGCCTCGGAACCGCTTACATTACAGGTTTCAAATGGGCCCTCGAGAAGGGTTATGAGTTTGTTTTTGAGATGGATTGTGATTTCTCGCATGATCCGAAAGATGTTCAGGCACTTCTCACTGCTGCTCAGAATTGTGATCTCGCCATTGGTTCAAGATATATCGGTGGAATTAGAATTCTCAACTGGCCCATGAAGAGACTGCTTTTAAGTTACTTTGCTTCTATTTATACCCAGATCATTACCGGGATGAAGATTCAAGATGCGACTGGTGGGTTTAAGTGTTTCCGTGCTTCAACACTTCGTCAGATTGATCTCAATAAGATTTTCTCAAACGGTTATTCATTTCAGATTGAGCTTAATTATAAGACCTGGAAAAAGGGTCTTAAGCTTCAGGAAGTGCCGATTACTTTTTCTGAAAGACGCGAAGGTCAGTCAAAGATGAGCCGGAAAATTATCTATGAGGCGGTCTGGGCAGTCTGGAGAATGAGGCTTTTTTCCTGATTATATTTTTTTCCACAGTTCAAAACCACATGCGGTGGAAATGATCTTTTTGAATCTGATTCCTTGAGGTGAAACCACTTCATTCACATCTCGAAGGGATTGATAAAAAGCTTTTTTACCGGTTAATCCTTCAAGCTCTTTCCCATACAAATTTTCCTGATGGTTAGTAGCGTAGGTATTGAATGACTTACGATTTAGACCCAGGTATTTTACCGTTTGGTTCACTTTTTCCCACTCAAGACCCCAGTGAGCTTCTATGAACGGTTCCATGGTTGACCTGTAAGGAAAATATGGTTCCTTGAGTAATCGCTTGCCGGAAGATAGTTCGTTTTTCAATAGCTGGGTCATCTCGTGAATTTCGGGCCGGCACGTAAGCTGGGATAATTTATTTTCTGAATAGACGGGACTTATTCCATGGAACTTTAAGAACAATATTGAGGCCACAGCGACAATACCAAGTGAATTTCTGGTATAGCGAAACCGATTAAAATGAAGCATGAAAAGCACCAGCACCACAAAGGTTGCAATCGCTAGTGGCATGGTATGCTGCTCACCGGGGAAAGACATTTTCCTCGAAAGAACTGGTATGAAGCTCAGTACCAGAAACAGCAGAAGCTTTCGGCTGAATAATTTTTCTAAACGGGATGAAAAAAAAGAAGGAAGTACAATTATCGGCAACAGTATGAGGAGCTGTTCAAAGATATGTCTGAGATTGTCTCTGATGGAAATCCAATCCCCACGCGAATGGAGGCCACTTTCAAAAAGCAAAAACTTGATGTGCTTATAGAATCCGAAATTCTGCGGAAATCCGATGATGAGATACGCGCCTAACATATACCCAATATACGAAAGCGTTTTTTGAATTGAATCTTTGTTAATGGGAAACAACATGATCAGAAGAATTGCGGGAATAAAAGTAGCGGTCGACCTTTTCACCGCCATCGCAAGTCCCCACATCACGGCCGAGACAATAAATGTTTTCCTATCTTCGGGCGCAGCGAGAAGTTTCGCGAAGAAAAAGGTCGCGATGGCACTCATGAGCATCAGGAGATGATCGGGATGCGGCCTGAAAATCCAAACGCTCCAAAGCTCGATATCGGTTGCTAATAAAGTGAAGGCACTGGCGAAAAGCGGAAGGACGAAAGTTCCTCCCCAGAAAATCCACCCCACAAATAAGCCGAGAGAAAACACAGATACTAGTGAAATCAATTTGAGTGCGAAATTATGAGATTTCTCTCTATTTTCCTGTGGGCTTAGTTCTTCAGTTTGCGGAAGCGGGATAAGGTCGGCCAGCGTCTGCGAAAGTCGGTAATAGAGATTTCCGTAAGGAGCAAAATGATTGGAATTATACCATCGGGTCGCCATCGATATCTCAATTGCCCTGCCACCGTCATTGTCGATGGCAAAAACCTCTCCCCGGTGGCCGGAAGTCTCGTAGAGGGGTATTGATAAAATAATCAGCACATAGAGCGAGAGAACGAGTGAAATGAACCAGCATAGATAGCGCATAGGCACTTTAGTCAGTTCCAGCTGATGAAAAACAGCATATTGATTGCGAAAGAAACGCTTCATTTGAGTATCCAGAAGTTTTATTAGAGGAAAAAATAGTTTATTATTTTGTCATTTCCTACATAAATCGACAGAGGTTATTGCTTTGCGAAATTCAGTGATTGAGGCTGCTCAGAAATTCTATCAACAACAGGGTCCCAAGCAGATTGTTCCGGGTAAGGACTATATCCCTGTTTCCGGCAAAGTCCTTGAGGAAGACGATCTCACAAATCTCATCGAATCGTGTCTTGATATGTGGCTCACCACCGGCCGCTTTGCCAAAGACTTTGAAAAGCAATTCGCGACCTTCATGGATCAGCGGTATTGCCTTCTTGTCAATTCCGGCTCATCTGCAAATCTCGTGGCCTTCAGTACTCTGACTTCTCCGGGGCTCGGAAAAGATATGGTGAAACCAGGTGATGAAGTCATTACTGTGGCCGCTGGATTTCCGACAACTGTGAACCCCATCATCCAGTGTGGATGCATCCCGGTCTTTATTGATGTTGAAGCCGAGACTCATCAAGTGGACATCTCACTTTTAGAAAAAGCTCTCAGTCCTAAAACTTCAGCGGTGATGATTGCCCACACTTTGGGAAATCCTTTCAATGTGAAAGCGGTAAAGGAATTCTGTGACAAGCATGATCTTTGGTTAGTCGAAGACTGTTGCGACGCTGTCGGTGCTACTCACCATGGTAAAATGGTTGGTACGTTCGGAGATATTGCGACAGTGAGTTTCTATCCGGCCCATCACATGACAATGGGCGAGGGCGGAGCAGTCCTCACTTCTGAACATCGCCTGAAAAAAATTGCCGAAAGCTTCCGAGACTGGGGTCGCGATTGCTGGTGTCCAACAGGTGTTGATAACTCTTGTAATAAGCGCTTTGGGTGGCAGATGGGTGAGCTTCCTGAAGGCTATGATCACAAGTACATCTATACTCATATTGGCTACAATTTGAAAGTCACTGATATGCAGGCCGCAGTTGGACTCTCGCAGTTAAGAAAACTCCCGAAATTCATCGAAGTAAGAAATGAGAATACCCGCTATCTAAGTAAGAAGCTCGCCCACCTCTCGTCGTTCATAAGCTTGCCTAAGGCAACCATTGACAGTGAGCCCAGCTGGTTTGGTTTTCCCATCACTATTAACGATTCAAGAATTTCAAGAAACAAGCTCGTGCGATTCCTCGAAGATAATAAAATCGGAACGCGTTTGCTTTTTGCGGGAAATCTCCTGCGCCAGCCGCTGTATGAACATGTACCTAAGAGAGTTATTGGAGAGCTGACCAATACTGACAAGATCATGAACGATACTTTCTGGACCGGAATCTATCCGGCGCTAAAGCGTGAACATCTGAACTATGTTGCACTCAAAATTGAAGAAGGAATAAAGGCTCAAATATGAAAGTCGCAATTCTCGCCGGCGGATTTGGAACACGTCTCTCGGAAGAAACCGATGTCAAGCCCAAGCCGATGGTTGAGATCGGGGGAAAACCTATCCTCTGGCACATCATGAAACACTACTCTCATTATGGTCATAATGATTTTGTGATCCTCTTGGGTTACAAGGGTTATACCATCAAGGAATACTTCGCGAATTATTTCCTTCACCAGAGTGATGTCACCTTTGATCTTCAGAATAATAAAATGGAAATTCACAATAACTCGAGTGAACCCTGGAAGGTGACTCTGGTCGACACCGGACTCAACACGATGACCGGGGGAAGAATCAAGCGCGCCCAGAAATATCTGGAGAATGAAACATTCCTTCTCACTTATGGTGACGGTCTGGGTGATGTGGATCTTGGTAAACTTATCGCGTTTCATAAAAAATCCGGCAAGGCGATGACTCTCACCTCGGTTCAGCCCGAAGGAAGATTCGGGGCTCTCGATCTCGAGGGAGATCTCATCCGGAGATTTGCCGAAAAACCAAAAGGTGACGGCTCCTGGATCAATGGCGGATTTTTTGTCTGTGAACCCAAGCTCTTTGACTACATCACAGAAGGGGATGCCACTATTCTCGAGCGTTCGCCTCTGGAAAAACTCGCGAGCGATGGTCAACTCGTGGCCTTTAAGCATGATCGGTTCTGGCAGCCGATGGATACCTTGAGAGACAAAATGCAACTCGAGCAAATGTGGTCTGGTGGTAAAGCTCCCTGGAAGGTCTGGTAATGGATTCTTTCTGGAAAGGGAAGCGGGTTTTTGTTACGGGCCACACGGGCTTCAAGGGAAGCTGGCTCGTCATGATGCTAAAAGATGCCGGAGCCATCGTCGGAGGTTACTCGCGGGAAATTCCCACGAATCCTTCTGCTTTTGTAAGCTGCGAGATCGCAGGACTCATGGAACAGGATGATCGCGGTAACATCTGCGATTTTGAGAAATTTAAAAAATCGCTGCATACTTTTAAACCTGAAATTCTTTTTCATATGGCGGCCCAGCCCTTAGTGCGGCTTTCGTACAAAGATCCCTTTGAAACTTACCAGACCAATGTCATGGGAACACTTTCAGTTCTCATGGCCGCAAATGAGTGTGAATCTTTAACAACGATAGTGAATGTCACGACCGACAAGTGCTACGAGAATAAGGAGTGGCAGTGGGGCTACCGCGAGATCGATCGCCTCGGTGGCCATGATCCTTATTCGAGCTCGAAGGCCTGTGCGGAAATTCTCTCGCAGAGTATTCGTGATTCCTTCCTCGCTAAAAGCGGAAAGCGCATGGCCACTGCCCGCGCCGGTAATGTTATCGGTGGGGGAGATTGGGCAGAAGACCGGATCATTCCGGATTTCATGCGGGCGTTTGAATCTAAGAAGAAACTTGAGATCAGAAACCCCCATGCAACAAGACCCTGGCAGCATGTGATGGAGCCACTTTCTGGTTATATGACTCTGGCGAAGAAACTTCACGAGGAAGAACGCTTTGTGGGTGCCTGGAATTTCGGGCCTTACGATCGAGACTGCAAGAATGTCGAATTCATCGTCACAACCCTTAAAGAATTTATCCCAGAGCATCTGGGACATAGTCTCGTGGGAAATGCCGGGCAACCTCATGAAGCGAATTTCCTGAAACTAGACTGCAGTAAAGCGCACAGCGAACTTGCTTGGCATCCTCGTCTCGATGTCAAAGAAGCATTGTCGTTCACTGCAGGCTGGTACCAAACCTACTTTGAAGGAAAGAACCTCCAGGCCAAGAGCCTCGAGCAAATTCATGCATTCCAAAATTCAAAGTGACCTGGACTCTATTATTGGCCTCAATCCTTCTCTCTGGGAAGAGCTTCGTGGTAAGCGGATTTTTGCCACTGGCTGCACGGGTTTCATCGGATCATGGATCATCTACTCATTTATCCACGCCAATAAAAACCTCAATCTCAATGCCCACCTGAAACTCCTGACCAGAGATCCGGGTAAGCTCATCAGGCTTTTTCCAGAGCTCGTGAATGAAGCATCCATCAGTATTCATCAGGGAGATATTCAAAACTTTGAATTCCCGGATGAGAGCTTTGATTTCATCATTCATGGAGCGACCGAGGTTGCTGCCTTACATTCCGGTGAAAATCCTTCTGGATTAATTGATGTTTCATATCATGGAACCAAACGTGTGATTGAGATGGCCAAGGCCCGGGGAGTAAAGCGGGTTTTATTTCTGAGCTCAGGTGCTGCCTATGGGAGTCAGCCGCTCGAGCTGGAAAAACTCTGTGAAAGCGACACTCTTGCGCCTTTTACCAATACGTCAAAGTCATCTTACGGGGAAGCCAAGCGCCTGGGCGAGATTCTTCTTTTTAATGAACCAACACTAACTTCAGTGAGTGCTCGAATATTCGCCGCCGCCGGACCTTTCTTACCGATGCCATCGGATTTTGCTTACTCCCAGTTTCTAAATGCCTGTCTCACTGGGCAGAATATTGAGATCAAGAGCAATGGAAAGACTATCAGATCTTTTCTGTATGCTGGAGATCTGGTTCATTGGCTCTGGACTCTTCTCATCCGCGGAGAAAAAAATAATATCTATAATGTCGGCTCTGAGCGGGAAATATCCATTCAAGAGCTCGCCGAGCTCATGGTGAAGACTTTGAAAAAAGATATTTCGATCAAGGTCCTGGGAACAGAAAGTGGCCATGGACGATACATTCCGAGCAGTGAGAAAATAAGAAATACTTTTAAGCTAAGTGAAACCGTTGACCTGGAAGAATCCATCCTGAGGTCTTTTCATTTTTATGAGGCACTAAGATGAAGTTCAATCCTAAAAAATTACGTCAAACCATTATCGAAATGGCCTACCGCGGACAATCGGTCCATGTTGGTTGCGCCTTCTCGCTGGTTGAAATTTGCGCTGTTCTTTACCGCTCAGTACTCAATCTTGGTGATCGCTCGCCTCGCGCCAGTGATCGGGATTATCTGGTGATGAGTAAGGGCCATGGAGTCATGGCGCAATACGCCTGCATGTTTGAGCTGGGTTGGTTGAAAGACCACGATATCCAGAATTACTTCGGTGAGGGAACTGAACTCAAAGGACTGTCTGAGTGCAATATTCCGGGACTCGAAGTGAGCTCGGGATCTCTGGGCCATGGCCTTTCTGTGGCCGTGGGACTGGCCTTTGCGGCCAAGAAAAAAAATGAAAACCGCAAAGTTTACTGCATCGTTGGTGATGGAGAGATGAACGAAGGAAGTATCTGGGAAGGACTCTTATTTGCTTCTCACTTTAAGCTCGATAATTTCTTCGTGATCGTCGACGAAAATAGCTTTCAGGCGATGGGCCCGACTAAAGAAGTGATGGATATGGGTGACATCCGCGTGAAACTCGAAGCTTTCGGCTTTAATGCCGTAGATGCTGACGGACATGACGAAGCAGATTTATTGAAAAATTTTACTGAGCTGTCCAAAATTCAGGATGGAAAACCAAAGGCGATTGTGGCAAAAACGGTGAAGGGCCATGGCATATCATTCATGCAGGCGAATAATGTCTGGCACTACAGCCGTCTGGACACTGAAACATACGAAGCAGCTCTGAAAGAGCTTAAAAGCGAGTAGGGTCATGAGAGATACTTTTTCAGATACACTGGTCGATGCCGCGAAAAATAATGAAAACGTATATTTGCTAACTGGCGATCATGGTTACGCATTGTTTGATGCCCTAAGAAAGACTTGTCCCGACAGATACGTGAATGCCGGAATCGCCGAGCAGAATATGGTTGGAGTCGCTGCCGGGATGGCGAAGTCGGGATTAATCCCTATCGTTTATGGTCTCGCTGCTTTTATCCCGGTGAGAGTGCTCGAACAGATAAAACTTGATATTTGTTTTGAGAATCTAAAAGTAATACTCATCGGTGACGGTGCCGGTGTTGTTTACAGCAAGCTCGGTGTAAGTCATCAGTGCTCTGAAGACATCGCCGCGGTCAGGGCATTGCCTAACCTGCGCATTCTTTCTCCGGGTGATCGCCATGAGATGAAGTGGTGTTTGGAACATGCACTAGCGAGTTCTGGCCCGACTTATATCAGAGTGGGGAAATCCGATCTTGGAGATATTCATCCCGACTGGCCCGAAAAGAAACCGGGAATGCATACTATTATCCAGGCGAAAGATAATTTACCTGTTATTTTTGCAACGGGTTCCATGGTGAAGGTGGCAAAAGATCTGATCTCCTATGATTTACCTGGCTTTGGGCTTGTCTCAGTCTCACAGATTAAACCAATGCCGGAAAAAGATGTGCTCTCAGCAATTGGAAAAGCGCGCTCTGTAATCAGTCTTGAGGAACATTCGATTTATGGTGGATTAGGATCAGCATTGGCCGAGATATTAACCATCAGCTCACCGATGAGGCTTTTGCGTTTGGGAATTGAAGACCGCTTTACGGATAAGTGTGGAACTTATGAGTATTTGATGATGGAGCATGGGCTGGACCCGAAGTCACTCGTGCGAAAAATCCGGGAATCAAAGATCTAGATTTTTACTTTTCTCGATGAAACCCAGGGGCCGGCTTAATACCTGCAGATAAGTCTTCCTGAGATATTCGCCTATAATACCAATGCCCAAAAGTTGAAGGCCCGCGAAGAAGGTCACCAAAACTGCCAGTGTAGCGAAACCCCGAGGGGCCGCTTCCGGGAAGAAAATTTTACTCAAGACAATCAAAACAGCGATCCCAAAACCTAATGTCGCAAAAATAATTCCGATGATAGAGACGAATCGAATCGGCGCAACTGAAGTGGATACGAAGCCATTGATGGCGTAACTAATCAGACGCAGATAATTATTGCTACTTTCACCTTTATGTCTGGCCTGTCTTTGATAATAAATCGGCTTCTGTTTAAATCCGATCCGGGCAATTGCGCCGCGGATATAGAGATCGTCTTCTTGATACGAAAGAAGAGCATCTAAAACTCGGCGGGAAGTTATCCTGAATTCACCGGCCCCTTGGGGAATAGGAACGTCTGAAAGGGAGTCAATGAGATAGTAATACAACTTACGGAGCGACCTTAAGATGAAACCCTCAGTTCGACCTTCAATCTTGCCGTATACAACATCATAACCTTCTTTCCATCCGTCGATGAAATCCTTGAGCATGGCGGGAGGATCCTGCAGATCCGCCTGAATGAGGATGATGGCATCACCTTTGGCTGCCCGAAGTCCCATGAAGATTGCGCGATTGGCGCCGATGTTATTTGAGAAGCGCATGATGCGGACATTTGGATGAATTTCGGCCAGTTCGGAAAGTTTAGTCCAGGTGTGGTCCTGAGAGCAGTTGTCGGTGTAGATATGTTCGAAATCGAAGTCAGCTTTATAAGGTGCAATTACCTCGTTCACTTGCGAGAAGTGATCATGAACGTTAAGTTCTTCATTATAGCAGGGGGTGACAATGGAGATGAGTTTACGTCTCATGAAAATCCTGGGTTGAGATATACCTATTATTAAACAAGGCAATGCCCTTCGAGAACTCTAAAATCGCAATAGGGGTCTATTTTCATGAGTTATGCCAGGCCATTGTTCATGACCAACTTTTCATCTTATAATTTCAGCTTAAAGGGTTTTTAAAATGGCTTCCACAAAGAACATTATCATCGGACTTTACAGCTTGCTGGGTTTATTGCTGATATTCCTCTGCTATTGTCTCCATTTTAATGTGGATCTGTCTGATGAGAGTTTTTATCTTTATTTTTTCCAGCACGGTTCTTCAGAAGCGACCTTCAACTTTTATCATTTCTTTGTCTCTGCCTTCTCGAAGCTCGCTGGAAACAAGTTGATTTTATACCGCTATCTTACGGTCGTAAGTATTTTTATAAGCAGTCTCCTGCTTGCGATGAGTTCAGGTAAGTCTGACCGCCACTTCCGATTTATGATAAGTTTGTCCCTGGGCCTCTGTTATTTCAATCTCATCTCCACATTCTCATATAACAGTCTCGTATTCGTCTGCGGCGCCATCATCCTTTCCCAGATCATGATGATTCATGAAGACAAGCATTCTTATCTTGCCGCCATTGTCATAGGAATAATGTCTTTCCTGGCTTTTTCTGCACGATTCGGACCCGGGCTCATCTTTCTTGGATTATCAAGTGCTACTACTTTCGCCTTACATCGAAAGTCACCAAAATCTTTTAAGCTGGCAGCGGTTTCTCTCGCGAGCTTTTTACTCTTACTGTCGGCGACCTGGTTGATGAATAAGGAAGTTTTAATTGAAATGTTGCAAATCATTCAAGAGGTAAC
>JBKJPL010000010.1:0-118162 GCA_046595005.1 Bacteriovoracaceae bacterium
AGTATAGAGAGCACGTGAGAACTTTCCTGCACCAACCAACTTAGAGAGATTCTTCGAGGTAGTAGCAAGGATGCGGACGTCTAACTCGTAATCAGGTAGTTCTTGAAGGATAGTATAAAGGCGTTTCTGGAAACTTTCATCCAGTGCATCAATGTTGGCAAAAATTACCGTACCACCGTTGGCAAGTTCTAGTACGCCACGGTTAAATTTCCCTGACTCTTCGTCACGGTAACCGAGGACGATCTTCTCAACCATAGAAGCATCATCACTACAGCACACAGTTTCGATACGAGCATTCTTTCTCGCAGAATTGTTGTGGATGTACGATCCAAGTGCTTTCTTGCCAGAGCCGGCCTCACCAGCGATCAGAACAGGAGTCTTTGTGACGGCAACATTTCGTGCTGTCTCAAGAGCTGAGTTGAATTTTGGGTGATTACCGACGAGTACTAAACCTTGAGTTAACATTAGACCTCCTGTCCGTTGTTATTGTGGTTTGCTTATAATTTCTTTTCTATCAATTCCAGTGTCGCGAGCTCGCTCCTTGCCATTTCTTTAATGTGCGAAGGAACATTCTTATCAGTAGTGAGATCGCTCAAAATTCCCCGTCCTTCCTGCACGCGGGAGTTCTTTATCAATGATAACCCGTAAAGGTATCCGATACGTGCGGTGTAAGGAGATTTTTGAAATTTCTCTCTGAACGAATTTGTCATCATCTCGAGCTCCTTCCATTCTGGTGAACCCTCCCCCGCATAGGCTTCTATGAGGAGATAATTGATTCGCTCGGAGATATTCAAGATCGGTGCCGACTTTGATGTCGAGACATCATCAGACAGCGCTTTTACGACGGTTTTAAAGCGGTCCTGGTCCTTCAACTGATAGAGAGATTCTACGTAACCCATGAGAAGGTCAGCGGTCTGACGTGGGGTCAGGATGTTCGAAGGGTTCTGTCTTACGAGTACTTTTTCGAATTCCACCACGGCATCGGAATAGGCCTTCTGGTTGAATTTAATAAGGCCCACATAATACGGATAATTTATAGAGTCCCGGAGTGACACCGGCAAAGTAGTCAGCTTGTCACTTGCCTCGGTGTACTTTTGGTCCGCTACGAGACGGATGATATTGAGCTCTTCAATCATTTGGGCGAGATCAGTTGTCTTAGTACGATCTACCCAAATAGGGAAAGTACGAGGTTCAGCCTTCTGCACTTCCTTGAAACCAGTCAAAGCACGATCATAGCTCTTATACATTCCAAGCTTTAAGAATGAGTCGCAAATAACAAAGTTCAGATAAAGATTCGAAGCCACTTTACGCTCATATTTCTCGCGGTAGGTTTCCCAGATCTTCACAGTCTTAGAGTAGTCTTCTTTGAGATATGCTTCCTGGATCAGACCAAAAATAATCTCAGCGCCGTCACCTTCAAAGACTCTTCTTTCAGCAGGCTTAAGCGCATCAAGAGGAATACCGGTGAGGTATGCCAGGGCCTTGTCATAATCTTTTGAGGAAACAAAAAGACGAAGTCGAACAAGCCACAGGAGTTTTTTGAGATCCTGGGCCATTACTTTTGATTCATCCGGAGACTGCTCAAGGAAAACTTCAGTCTCAAAATCAGAAGCATCAGGCTTAATCTTTCTCGCTACACGAAGACCAACATAGCGAACTTTGGCTTCGTAACGGATAGCTGGATCAGTTGAACGGTCGATAGCATTCTTATAAAGAACGAGAGTTTCCGCTACCGGACGATCAAGAAGTTCATAAGAAAGGGCTAGACGAAGACGGGCGTTCGGAGCTTCTCTGACGTAAGAGTAAACCGAAACGAACTCATCAAAAGCCTTGATCGCATTTTCATACTCAGCATGGCGGAAGAAGCTTTCGCCTACGTTGAAGAGAATCGCCGGGTGAACCGGCTTCATGAGTGATTTTTCAACGGCCTTATAGCGCTTGAGAATTTCCTTCGTTTCGCCCTTCATAAGAAGAGAGAAAGTCATGTAGGCCATGCTCATCTGAGGAGGAAGAATGCTCTGGAGCTTCTTATTATCTGTCTCAGAGAGGAACGCTTCGATTTTTTCAGGCTGCTTGAGTTCAGCAAGTGAGTGAAGAATCGTAAGTGCCGACTGGATCACAAGAGTCTGATCAAAGTTTCCACGTGCTTCAACATAGAGCTCTTTAGAGAGCTCGAGAGTGCGCACGAAGTCCTTTTGATCCACATTGTACTGAATGATGTATCTGAGGATTGAACTCTTCAGCTCATAGTCCGAGCTGAGATCCTTGATATTAGAAAGAATCACCATTGCAGATTGCGTGATTCCGCGATTCGGTTTCGCGAGATTACCTTTGAGAAGAGCATTCGCCTTCAGGTATTCATTTACTACATAATTAGCATCACGAGTTCCATATTTTTTCTCATAGAGAGTGATGGACTTGTTCATGAGTCCCCACTTAGCTTCACGGAAGAAATTAATCGTGAGCTGCATGTGGGCTTCTTTCGGATCATCGAGCTTCGTACGGTCCTGAACAGCATATAGAGTCTCAGGAGTTTTTGAAGACAGATTGATGTCTTTTTCAAGCGACGGGATCATGGCGCCATAGTTCCAAATGAAAGAGGCACCATAACGGAAATCGCGGAAACCCGGATTCATCAGGGCTTCATCAGTCTTCTTCACTTCAACGTTCGTCAGAAGCTTGCTCTTAGCAGTCAGGAGCGCATTTTTAGTTGGAAGCTCTTTCTTATTTAAAATCACTGGCTCAACCGGAAGCGGCTGGAGCTTAGTCATGGTCGGACCCTTCTCAGAAACGAGATCTGAGTTGATCCAGAAGTCGAGGATGTATTTCCGGTCAGCATCCCGGTAGAAAGAGAAGAGTTCCACCGATGGATCTTTCAGCTTCACGCTGACAGTTGCCGGACGCGAAGGAAAATTATCTTTGGAATAAGAGATGCTTTGAATATAAGAGTTATCAGCACTCATTCTCGCAAGGTCGCCGGCGAGAGTTTCAAAGAGCTGAAGGTTCAATGTCTCTATATATAGAGTCTGATCACGCTTTACGACCGTCAGCTGATCACGAGGAACAACGAGATTCCAGCGAAGATGAGTTTTGAATGTTTCCTGATTGATGACGTCAGATAAGACCGGAGTCGCGGTTAGTGCGCTGGCAATTAAAAAAGTTGTCAGAGAAAAGAGTAACTTTGTCATTCGTTAAGACTTCCTGTCTTTACCTGGTAGCGGTCACATCCGTGTGGCCATTTTTACCTACCTAAGTTCGAGTGTAGCCGAATTTTCCCATTCTCAAAGAACATTTTTACCTACCGGCAAAAAAGGCCAGTTGGTGTTTTGACATACCTAAAAGATAACAATGACTTAAAATTATACCTACATATTACCTGCTTGAAACGGTCATCGAAATGCGTGTTCTTATTCTCATGCTCTTAGCAAGTTCCTGCTCCTTTATGTTTGGGGGTGGTTCTCCTCCCAGTGCTAAAGGGAAGGAATACGAAATTAAGTTTGAAGAAGCAGGATGGAAGTCATTAAAGAAGGACGATCGTTCTGATTATGTCTTTGAAAACGAAGACGGAAGAATTCTTCTCTCGAATAGCTTCTGCGGAGAATTTCAGGATCAGCCACTGGAATATCTCGCGAATAAAACTTTTAAATCCGTTGGAACATTTCAATCAGAGAAAGGTTCCTACACTACTATTCAGGACCGTGAAGCTTATCGTCTCCAGGGGAAAGGTAAAGTCGACGGTGTTCCCGTTGGTCTTCAGATACTCAACACCAGAAGAAATAACTGTTATTTCGATTTTGTCTCTATTACACCGGAAAAATTCAAAGGTTCGGATTCCGCACTATTTGATCGCTTTCTTTCTGCCGTGGAGTTCGAATGATCACTGCAGTTAAGGCGCAATTTCAGCAAACGGGCGAAGTGATTCTCCTTCTCCAGCAAAGTATCTATGGAATGGTCACTCGTCCCTTCTATACCGGTCGACTTCTCGAACAGATCATTCATCTTGGTATTGGCTCACTTTCAATCACCCTTGTCATCGGTTTTGTCACCGGTCTAGTGATGACTCTCCAGTTTGGATACGGTCTCGCGAAATTCGGGGGAACTCTTTACGTTCCTGCAATTGTTTCTCTTTCACTCGTGAAAGAGATTTGTCCGATTTTCACTTCTCTTCTTATCGCAGGAAGAATTGGTTCAGGAATGTCGGCAGAAATCGGGGCAATGCAAGTCACTCAGCAAGTGGATGCCATTCGCGCTCTGGGAACTTCACCCACTCGCGTACTAGTCGTGCCGAGAGTTCTCGCCACAGTAATCTCTTTGCCACTCCTGGCAACACTATCAAGCTTCGTTGGAATCCTCGGCGGTCTTATCATCGCCATGGTCGAATTCAATATGCCTGCTGGTTTTTATATCAACAAGGTTCTGAATACCATCACGATAGTGGATGTTTTCGGAAGTATGGCGAAGTGCTTTTTCTTCGCCCTCGTCATTGCACTCCTCGCCTGTTACCGCGGCTTCAAAACTTCTGAGGGAACTCAGGATGTAGGAAAGGCTGCTCAGTGGGTGGTAGTGAGAACTTCCATTATTATTTTAATATCTGACTTTTTTCTGAGTAAGGCATTGATCCTTCTCTTTGAATAAATATGAGTGAAATTCTTGAAGTAAAAAATGTGTTTAAGGCTTTTGAGGGGAAGGAAGTTCACCGGGGCGTGAGCTTTGCGCTCAAAGAAGGCGAAACACTGGGACTCTTAGGTCCATCAGGAACGGGTAAATCCGTTCTTCTCCGCTCACTCATTGGTCTCGATGTCATTGATGAGGGGGAAATCATTTATCGCGGGTCACGTATCGATCTGTTGTCTGAAAAGCAATTCTGCAAAGTAAGAACGAAAATTTCATATTCTTTCCAGAGTGGTGCCCTTTTTGATTCGATCTCTGTTTTTGAAAATGTCGCTTACCCGCTATTCGAACATACCAGGTTGAAAGAATCAGAAATTGAAAAAAAAGTAATGGAGATTCTGGAAGTCGTAAACATGGCAGATGCCCGCGATCTCATGCCTAGTGATCTTTCTGGTGGTATGCAAAAGCGTGTGGGTCTTGCCCGCTCAATGGCATTACATCCGGATATTCTTCTCTATGATGAACCAACTGCCGGTCTCGATCCGATTAATGTCGAGATGGTGATCGATGTCATGAAAAAATTTAAAACCAAAGGTCTCTCAGGTATTTTTGTTACCCACGATATCCCCGCGGCACTTAAAATCTGCGATCGTGTCGTCATTCTGAAACAAGGCAAAGTCGGCTTTTACGGAACAATAAAAGAATTTGAAAATAGTGATGATCCATTTGTTCAGAGCTTTCTGACAGGGATCTAAGGAAATTATGAGAACGCGCAAGAAAGATAAACAGAATCTCGTAAAAGTCGGAGCCTTCATCAGTCTCCTCACTCTGGTACTCATGGTGATGGTGGCGAGTATCGGTAAAGAAAGTGCAATCTTTGCACCGAAGGCAACCGTGAAAGCACGGGTTGCGAACGTATCAAACCTTAAGCCTGGTTCATATGTTGAATTGAAAGGGATCCGCGTTGGTACGGTTCAATCAATCGAGATTTTCAATGAAGAAGAAGTCGAAATACTTTTCACTGTTCTTGAAAAAGAAATGAAGTGGATCAGAAAGGATACGACTGTTGCAATTTCCAATGCTGGTCTTGTGGGTGATAAGTTTCTTGAAATCAAAGGTGGCTCAAAAGAGGCCGGCAACTTTGACCCGGAGAAAGACGTCCTTATATCGGAAAACGCTCAGGGCTTTGATGAGATGATGAAGAAAGGCCAGAACATTGCTGATGTCACAAACAACATGATGGTAAAGCTCGATGCTATCCTCACGAGCATGGACAACGGAAAGATTATCGTCACGACTGCTGAGTCCATCAACAAGGTTTCAGCTAATCTCGAAGTCATCACCAGAGAGCTGAAAGAGGCCCGTATTGGAACTATGGTCACAAGTGTGAACCGAAGCATGGGATCAATGGAAAGGATCATGTCACGGATTGAGAAGGGTCCGGGGACGATGAACTCGATGATATACGATGATTCACTTCATGAAGAACTGCGCGGGCTCTTGGGTGGAGCTCAGAGAAACAAGGTCATTAAATACTTCATCCGCGAATCAATCAAGAACTCAGAAAAACGAGAGAAATAAAAAAGGGGCCCGTAAAGGCCCCTTATCTTTTTATCAGAATCAAAAATTACTTAGTAGTGACTTTAACGATGAGTCTCTTCTCGCCGTTCACTCTTACGATCTTCTCAGAAAGCTTGCAGCTTCCGTTAAGATAAAGAGTAGGAACTTTAAGAATGCGAGAGATTCCCATCTTACCGCAAACTACGCCATCAAGGCTTACAACTTTATTTTCAACAACCATGCCCGGAACTTCTTCAGTCATAGTCATGATGTTGCGAACAGTAGTCATACAGTTTTCATAAGGACGACCATAAGGACCTGGACGGTAGTAACCGCCGCCATAGTATCCACCTGGACCATAATAACCGCCGCCCATTCCACCCATACACTGAGTAATAGTCTGAGTAGCATCCATACGCGCAGATACAGTTCCCATTTCTTCATTAACAAGAAACTTAGATTCTACACGGTCAGCGCCTCTGAGATCACGTGCAGGGATATCCATAACAACAACTTCGGCAGCAAGTGCCTGAGCAGAAATCAACACAGCGAAAAATAGTTTTTTCATAGTTTCTCCATTTAGAAATTTGATAGCTGGTATTTACCGCAACCAGCGTGTTTATAGTAGGAAAAGGCATTTTTTACAGGGAAATCAATTTTGGCCTAGGCCAGCGGGCATAAAAATAGGGCCCTGAGGCTCCCTACTACTCTTTTGTAAGCAGTTTCACGACGATGCGTTTCTCACCATTGGTCTTCACCCGTTCGAAGCTTAGGGTGCAATTGCCGGTCATAAAGAAGGTCGGAACTTTGAAGATCCGCGATACGCCCATTTTTCCACAGTCCAGACGGTCTTCAAAAGTTACCTTTTTATCTACCACATCAATTCCTACAATGACTTCTTTCGCAGAAACAAGGTTTGAATACCATGAAGTGCAATCTCTTCCGGTTTCTGAATCATAAAAACAATCCTCGTGCTTTCGATCAACCGAAAGAACAGCGCTTCCGTTACCAGTTTCCTGATCAATAACAAATTTCACTGAATGGCTGTCATGGGCCTTCGAATGACCAGCGGGCACATCAATCACAACCATTTCTGCAGCAAAAGAAGTTGAAGCGGCGAGGATCAATGAGAAGAAAAGAGCTTTCATTTTAGACTCCAATTATTTGGTAATAAATCTCAGAGCTATTAACAATAGCGCGAGCATAAAAAAACATGTGAGTAACACAGGGTTCATCTTGAACTTTTCCATACTCTAGTTTTAGTTCACGTAGATGAATCACGTCAAAGGTGCTTTTTGGCACGGAGGCTGGCTGTAAGTAAGGAGTGATTGTGAGTGGATTCTTACAAAACGGTGGTTCGAAACGGCACCAAAAAATAGGGGGACCGCTAGGTCCCCCTATTACTAAACGATTACTCAACGTTCATGAAAATCTGGAGCATGCGAATTTTGCGCACTTCAAAACCATTATCCACGTCAATCTTTGTGAACTTCGGCGTAAATGAACATTTCCCAGTCGGACGAATGATAAGCTTGCGCCCAAACACTCCGTCTTTCGGAGATATCGTCGCGCATTCAGTCAGCGCTCCATCCTGATCCAGGACAATGGCTGTCCCTTCAGCATTCAATGATAGTCCCTTAAACAGAACGCGATGATTGTCATATCTCACATCATCAAAGAAATTTTCTGTCACTTCAACATTGATCCAGGCGCGACCAAGCTCTGAGTTTACACGGAAAGATGTTGTGACATCTCTCTCAGAGTGGCGAGAATCACGGATCTCAAAGACCTTTGTCGAAGTTCCTGCCAGAGCAGAAAAAGCTGAAAACAGGGCAATCGCAATCAATATCTTTTTCATGAAAAATCCTCTTCAATTCTTAAAATTATTCAACGTTAAGGAAAACCTGGAGCATTTTGACATTGTAAACTTCGTAACCATTATCAACCTGAACAGTCACTTTCTTCTGAGAGAAAGAACAACGTTTTGTCATACGGATGCTGCCACCAACATCAATCACAAATCTTCTGTTATAGATTTCAGCACAAACGATAAGCTGGCCATCTCTCTCGAGAACGATCGTTTTGTCAGCAGCGTTATATGAAAGACCTTCAACTTTAACACGATTGTCAGTGTAGCTGGTGTTGTCACCCCAAGATTCTGCCTCAGATACGTTCACCCATGCGCGACCAAGCTCCTTATTCACCTGGAACTCAGCAGTATAGTCAGTTGATGTGTCATAGCGTGTTTCGAAAAGCTTGATTGAATCAGCAGAAGCTACTGAAGAAAGAATCAGAGCGAGAACGATAAGAATTTGTTTCATAAAATCTCCTTAGGTCTAATTGACCATGTGTTGTGTGTGGAGAGATTTACGATGGTATTTTGGGTCTGGGAATATGCCGGGAGAAGTCTGACAGAAGCTTAACAGGCCCACACAGCCTTAACAAAAAAAGGGCCCCGAAAGGCCCTTTTTTACATGGTCAAAGCTCTAAGTTCTTTTTTTTCATCTTCTCAATCAGCGTCGTCCGGTTAAGAGTCAGGAGTTTCGATGCCTGATTCTTGTTCCCTTTCGTGCGGTTCATCGCCTGCATAATGAGAGAGTCTTCGATATCTGAGAGAATCTGCTTCAGATCCACACCCGGTTCAGGAAGCTCAAAGAGAGTTTTGTACTGGTGAGTGGCCAGTGGATTCGAGCGGAAAATCTTCGCCGGAAGATCCTCAGGAAGGATTTCATTTCCTCCGCGAAGGATTACCAGGCGCTCGATTACGTTTTCAAGCTCACGAACGTTCCCCGGCCAGTCATAGCCCATGAGAAGATCCATAGTAAGCGGAGCAAAGGTAATTTCGTTTGAACGGTCGGCAGAAACAAACCGGTCAAGGAAGTGAGAAATAAGAAGCGGGATATCGTCACGACGCTCTTTTAGCGCCGGCATACGAATAGGAATCACATTCAGGCGGTAGTAAAGATCTTCGCGGAATTTTCCTTCCGTAACAGACTTTTCAAGATCACGGTGAGTCGCTGCGATCACGCGTGAATCAATTGTCACAGATTCATTTGAACCAACTGGCTCGATAATTCTTTCCTGAAGGACACGAAGAAGTTTTACCTGAAGTAGAGTCGGCATATCGCCGATTTCATCAAGGAAAATTGTCCCGCCCTGAGCGAGCTCAAAGCGACCTTTCCGGGTTGAGATCGCACCAGTAAAGGCACCTCTCACGTGACCAAAGAGCTCACTTTCGAGAAGCTCAGAAGGAATCGCACCACAGTTTACTGAAATGCGATTTTTAGTAGAACGCGCAGACAGGCGATGAATCGCACTTGCGACGAGTTCTTTACCTGTTCCGGATGGACCAGTGATGAGAATTGTAGAATCTGTTTTAGCAACACGTGAAATGCGCTCGAACACATCTTTCATAATGCGTGAGCGGCCGATCATTCCTTCGAACTGATCTTCAACTGTCGGACGATCAAGTCTGAGTTTTGATGGAGAACGAGTTCTGCCACCATCAGCGAATACACCTTCACCTTCCATCGCAAGTTCGCGTGGAAGCTGGGCCTTGAGTTTTGTTTCAAGTGCAAGAGTGACGAGTTTTTTTAAATTCTCAAGATCGAATGGCTTTGTGAGGTAATGGAAAACACCTTTCTTGGTGGCCGCAATCGCGGTTTCAATGGAAGCAAAACCCGTCATCACGATGGAGACGAATTCAAATCCCTTGTCCTTAAGGATATCAATCAGGAGAAGGCCATCAGAGCCCTGCTCGAGCGAGATATCAGTCACCAGACAGAAAGGAACATCCTTAGGATGGTTCTTGGCGAAATTCATCAGGCAGTCTTCTGAACTTTCGAATAACTCGACTTTCAGTTTGAGAGTCTGCTCGAGGTATTTGCGGATCGATAGACCCAGAAGCTTATCATCTTCAACGATGATGACAGGCGGTAAGTCTTGAGTCGTCCCATCAAAAGTTTGATGAAGGAAAGTCAGATCATCCATTAGGTCCTCCGGGAAGAATCCAATTTACGACGTGCGCGGAACGAGTGTCAATTTTTAGACTAGAATAAAAATGAACAAGATTAGTGACTTAAGCAGGGGGTGTCAAATGTAAGACAATATTATCTACTGGTAGTCGCGATGCATCTTTTTTAAAATCTTCACTGATTTATTTGGGCCACCCGCCCACATGTAAAAACTGATAAACAGAAAACCTACGAGTGCCATCATGACGAAAACGTAAGCCGTCTTTCTCTTCTTCTTTAACCAGAAAAAATACGCGAATTCTCCACCCATGATGATGAGGGGAACTGCCCACCAGGGCGTGTGTCGGACAATGAAATAAAATTCAACCATTTCTATTCCTTAAACTAAAAGGGCCCCTTACGGGGCCCTTTTAGTTTAAAACATACCTTTCAATTTATCGACCATATCCAGTCTTTCCCATGTGAACCCATTTGCTGAGGTTCTTCCGAAGTGCCCGTAAGCGGCAGTTTCAGAGTACATAGGACGAAGGAGGTCGAGGCGCTGGATGATCGCCTTAGGACGCATATCAAAGAGCTCGTTAATAGCATTCGTGAGCTTCTTCTCATCAACTTTAGCTGTGCCGAAAGTATCGATAAGAAGAGACATGGGACGAGCTACACCGATTGCGTAAGCAACCTGAACAAGAGCGCGGTCAGCAAGACCAGCAGCTACAACGTTCTTAGCAATGTGACGGGCAGCATACGCAGCTGAACGATCTACTTTCGAAGGATCTTTACCAGAGAAAGCTCCGCCGCCGTGAGCGCCGTGTCCGCCGTAAGTATCAACGATAATTTTACGACCAGTGAGACCTGCATCCCCCATTGGACCGCCGATAACAAAGCGGCCGGTTGGGTTGATGAAATATTTCGTGTTTTTATCAATGAGGTGAGAAGGAACGGTCTTCTTGATGACCTCTTCCATTACACCTTCTTCAATCATTTTTTGAGTCATGCTCTCAGCATGCTGAGTAGAAACCACGATCGCATCAATACGAGAAAGTTTTCCGTCACGATATTCTGCTGTGACCTGAGTTTTTCCGTCAGCGCGAAGGTCTTTTAAAATACCATTGTGGCGAACTTCAGCGAGTTTCTTAGCGAGCTTGTGTGAGAGATCAATTGTGAGTGGCATATACGTATCAGTTTCATTGATCGCGTATCCGAACATAAGACCCTGGTCACCGGCACCCTGGTCAAGGAACTTACCTTCGCCCTCGTTCACACCCATGGCGATATCCTGAGACTGTTTTCCAACAGCAACTGTGACACCGCAAGTGTTGCAGTCAAAGCCCTTATCAGAATGGTCGTAGCCGATCTTCTTAATGGTAGCTCGGACAACATCGTTGATATTTACGTTAGCACCAGTTGTGATTTCACCTGCAACAACCACAAGCCCAGTAGTGATAAGAGTTTCACAAGCTACACGTGACTTCGGATCCTGAGTCAGCATGGCATCGAGGACAGCATCAGAAATCTGGTCAGCAATCTTATCCGGATGTCCTTCCGTCACAGATTCCGATGTAAACATATAGTCTTTCAACATGGTGTTGCTCCTAGATCTAAACAAATAATAAACTAATGGGGGTTTTTATACCTTGGACGCGTCAGATTTTCAAAAAGAATATGGGATTTATTTCGAGTCGGTTTTAGTGAAATAACGGAAATAATGTGGGTTTCGGTGGTGGAAAAAGAGCTTTATACCTTTTTCCTCTCCTATGGCGAACATGTCTCCATTGATCTGAACTACTTCAAATCTTTGTTTAGTCGGGTCTTCGAAAGAATATAAATAAGTATAATCGCCAGCCGCGAAAGCTTTCTTCAGCCCATCCTGACCTTTTGCCAGAAGACCTGGTCTCTCTGGATAAGGAATATAATCATCCCAGACCGAGTCCATATGTATTCTGCCGATCATACTTGAGCGTGAAAAATAACGGGTCGCCTGGAGCGGATTATCTTTTTCTTTGAGTACCCGGAGGGCAATTTCGACATTCTGTTTACGAAGTTTTTTCGCCCCGGGTGCTATATCCGGGCAGAAGATCTTGGGAACTCCGGACATGTAGTAATAAGTAAAAGAGAATTCTCCCTGCTTAAAGAGAGCATTCAGCCATCGTTCAGTTTTTAACTGACTCGCAGAAACTTCTTTGGTGACGTAAGGATAGAGAAATTCTTTTTTCCCGATTTTAAGATACTTCGGCTTATCGAGACGATTCATCACAACTCGTGCGACATCGATCCGCTCGAGAGCATCGTCACCGTCAACTCCCCCAACTTCATTCAGGAGAATTGTTTCAAGGACAAATACTGCTCGGGTAAGCTCTGACTGACCAAGCCAGTAATCGTAAACTTCGGCCTGCTTGGTATAGACATATTTTTTGAGTTCTTCAGAAGCCTTGTTATGTTCCTTGATGAGCTCGCGGTTAGGAGTTGTCTTTACTCCCGCAACTTCAATCTGAGTCTGGTTCTGAGGTTCAGTGAGTGACTTGTAGAAAGAATACAATTTGTTAGTCCGCTCTTCCCATTCAGTCAGACGTTCAACAGAGCGGGACTTGCCTTTACCCAGTTCGCTCTCGATTTTTGAGAGAACAAACTCGAGATCGTAGCGAGCGTCTTCAGACAGATAGAAATCGTGCTCTTTCAATTCCAAAGCAACAGTGTCAAGAGTAGTGCGGAGATAAATATCCGATGAGGTGTGTTTTTTATCCCAGGCGCCGTCTTCAACTGTTTTCCGATAGAGGAATGTATAGTTAGCAATTTTTACAGAACTATCTTCTTCACTTTCCTTGTACTGATCGAACACTTTTCTATTTTTGAGGTGATCGACGGGGAAGGCATAGTTTGTGAAGAAGGACAGCTTCTTCATGAGGCGCGAATATTCGTGCTGAAGTGAAGTTAAAAGCTTCAATGATTCTTTTCTGGCCTGAGTTTTTGCATTCTCATCAGTCAGGAGTTCGCTTTTCTTAAGCTGAAGCAGACGCCTGAGAATGATTCTGATTGAAGTTGTGACAGCTGGTTTTGGATATTCGGATTTTTCGAGTTTTTTTCTCTCATCCTGGATCCACTTCATCTTTTTTTCGATCTCTGGAAGCATCGCCGTGATCGATCCTACATCCACATCGTCTTTCAGCTCGGGAATCCAATATCCCTGACCGCGGTAAGACCGAAGTAACTCTTCAAATTTTTGTTCAGCTTTCGGAACGCAGACATGCTTTCTGAACTTCTCGAAAGAAGTCATGTAAGTCCGCATATGCGTATTTATGTTCCCTTCCCAGGGAATAGGGTGCGCACAGGAAACAAAAGAAAGTGACACGCCCAATAGGGCGCTACTAAGCCTTAAGCGCCTGGACAAAATCAGACTCCCAAAGACCCAGACAGGTCCGGTTACTAAGAATAAGAAGAACAGCATTATCTTCTGCGTACTCATCCATGACCCGGCGAAGATCAGGAAGTGCTTTCACACAAACAGAGGGTGAACCCTTAGCAGAAATTTCTCTGGAGAGCTTTTCTCCGTCAAGATCATTTCCATTAAGTGCAGTTGTTGCAAGATCAGGCTTCGCAATGATGACTTTATCTGAGGCCGCAAGAGAATCGCGAAACTCATTCTGAAAGATTGAACTTCTGGCAGTTGCCGAAATTGGTTCAAAAATCGTTATTACTTTTTTTCCAGGAAAACGAGCACGGATAGCATCCATGGTGACAGTGATGGCGCGGGGATGATGGGCAAAATCATCAATGACAGTCATGCCCTTATACTTGCCTCTGACTTCCTGGCGGCGCTTAACCATTCCGATTTCGCGCGCAGCTTTCTGTATGCGGGAAGTTTCAAAACCTTCAGAGAGAAGATAAATGATACAGCTCGTGAGGTTAAGCACGTTGTGTTCACCGACAACACTTGAAGAAAAAGGGATCTTCTCCCCTTTCCATTCCACTTTAAAATCAGATCCATTTTCATGAGTCTTCACATCAAATGGACCAGTTTTCGAATCTTTTCCGTAAAGGTACCACTTCTGGCGGTCATTATTTGAATAATCACGATGGAGTTTCATCGCCGAAGGATATTCAGCATTAAAAATCAGTGTCGACTTCATATTGGGAAGTACGGCACGGAATTCATCCTCAATCTTTTCAACCGATGAGAAAATGTCCGCATGATCAAATTCAAGCGAAGTGAGAATCATGTTTTTCAGCTCATAAAGACGAAACTTCGAAATCTTGTGGAAGTAAGCTGAGTCGTACTCATCACCCTCAATGACAAAGTATTTATCACCAAGTTTGGCGGGTTCGCGGCCTTCGATGATTCCACCCACGAGATATCCCGGATTTTGTCCAAGGTTCTCAAGGAGCTGAGTGAGAAAATAAGTCGTCGTCGTTTTTCCGTGAGTTCCGCAGATACCAACAACGTTTTTATCCTTGAGAACTAGCGAGCCCAGGGCAGATGGGAATGAAGTAAAGGGAACTCCGGTTTTTTCAACCATCCGGGCGCCTTCAGCTTTTCCGGAAACAGAGTTACCTACAACGATGAGATCGTATTTCTGGAGAAACTCAGGCGTCACTGCTTCTAGTTTATGAAGTGGAATTCCTGTTGATTCAAGGAAGGTACTCATTGGAGGATAAAAGGCAGAGTCAGCACCTTCGACGTCGAATCCGGCCTGCTTCACGAGTACTGCAGCAGGACCCATGCCTGCACCACAGATGCGATAGAAGAAAACTTTCTTAATCTTGTGCCTGGATGCGATCAGGTCTTCCTGCGAGATGAGGTTTTTGAGGTCCATGAAAATCCTTTTTCTGGTCTGTTTATTTTATCAGACCAGATGAGGATTGTGTGACCAAAGAGAATGAAAAATTAATCCGAGAGGTTCACTCAACACCAGACTTAAAAGAAGAAAAATCTCTTCTTCTTAGGTTCCGGCGCCTGGAAAGACCTGGCCGGAGCAGCTCTGCGGGCCGCAGGACGGGACGGACCCAGTCCTACTTTCACACCGACTGTTACCTGATTCGCGCGGTACATATCATTCTCAACTCTCTGATAATTCCCGGTGACAGCAACACGGTCATTAATCCGATACTGGCCACTGACACCCTTAGAGGTTCCGCGGGAAAGTCGACCATTCACATCTTCAGTCATTGTTCCATAGTTCGCAGAGATATCGAGCTTAGGGGTGAGACTCCATGTCGACTTCACACTCCAGACATTGAAGTCCTGAGTTTCTGTCAGAACCTTGAAGACTCTTGCATTAATGACTACTGAATCTCCGAAATACTGATCAATTCCTGCCGTAAGGAAATAGATTCTTCCGGTATCGTAAAGTCTCGTCTCACCTTCAGCAACCCAGACAGTAGATCCTACAGCGAGAGGATTGGTTACGAAGTTAGAGCCGAGTTTAAAGGCGTTTTTTTCTTTAAAGTCAGGGTCAATAGTTACCTTCCCCGAAGCATAGAGATAAACCCATTTATTTACTTTCTCAACATATTCAATACGAACTGATTCATCATGGATTCCGCCGCGGCCGTAACGTTCAAGGCCAAAGACTAATGTTTTGAAGGGATCAATTCTCCAGACTGCATCGAGATAGAATTCTTTCCATGGAGCGCGACCATCTTCAAAATTCCATTGAGAGAAAGTAGCATTTACTGAAAATTTCATCGTCGCTTTTTCAATGTCTGCAAGTTCAGCGAGTTTCTTTTCAATTTGTTCGCGGTGTTTAACGACATCAAGTGCCGTTTCAAGAACCTGTCTGGCCTCTTTGAATTTCCAAACGGAGATATAGACATCAGAGAGAACGAGATATGCTTCGCTTTCAATCGGTTCAAGATCAATGGCTTCCTGAAGATCAGGAGTAGCAAGCTCGATTTTCATAGGGTTTTGTTCAAAGGCAATTTTCCCAAGAAGAACATGTCCCTGGTATCTTCCATAGAGGTCAGTATTCCCTGTGAGGATGCGGGCAACGGCAGCTGATTTTTTATAATCTTTTGTGATGAATAAAATTTTGGCTTTTTTCACGAGAAGAATGGCATCGTCCGGCTTTTTTGTAAGACCCAGATCGAGAATGAAAATGGCTTCCTCGGTTTTTTTCTGAGCAAGGAGGTTCGACGCCAGAGCATCATATCCATCCATATAATCCGGGCTCTGGGCAATCGCTTCACGAAGAAGTTTTTCAGATTCAGGAAGTTTTCCGAGAGCTATAAGAACGCGGCCAAGAATGATTTTAGCATCTACATATAGGGGAGCTTTGATGAGAACATCACGAAGCTTAAGCATCGCCTCTTCAAATTTTCCGAGATTGTATTGAGTGAGACCCGTATAGAAAGCAACGTCGAGATTAGCAGGATCAATTTGTTGAGCTTCAAACAGAAGATCAAGGGCACCCTGATAGTCACCTCTTTCACGAGCTTCGAGAGCTTTCTTGAACAGCTCCTCAACCGGGCCCTTTTTAATTTCAGAAGCTGGCGTTCTTTCTCCCGCCTGGTGTGCAGGAATGGTGAAAGAAATCATTAGCAGTAATGCGACATTCAGGTAATTCATAGATTCTCCTGACGCCAGTATAAATAAAGAAGGGACCCAGAGGGTCCCTATTGAAAAAAGCTCTTTGGCTGTTCAAACTTTAGACATTAAAAAGGTTAGATTTTCTTTCCACGAAGGCAGAACTCATTGAGTTTGCGGGAAAGTTCCAGCGCCTCAGCTGAGAACATTGTGGAGAGCTGCCACTCCCAAACCACAGAGCTGGTCGGGCAATTGGCAAATTTAGGGATAATCATCGAGAGTCTGGTCTCAGAAAGAAGGGGTTTTGCTACCCCGGAAACGCTTTCATCATCCATACGTCCAGCCATGTGCTCTTGAAGAGCAAGATCAAGACTCGTCCAGTATTGAGTGAAGGCCTGAGGAATCTTTCTGTTCTTTACCATATGAACATAGATTCCAATAATTCTTGAAGAATGAGTCTTGATCACTTCCGTAAAGACTTCCGGATCAAGATCAACATCATCACCCATGAGAATGACATCACCTGGATGTTTATTCATGATTTCTGTAATGGTTCTCACTTTAAAATGAAGCTTTCCTTCTTTACCGGGAACAGAGCGGAGATAAACCCCGTCGTGTTGAATTTTATGTTTTCTAAGAAGAGAAAGAACTCTCGTTTTGATGAGCTTTGGGCCCGCACTCACGACGTGAAGAGAGTTTGTATATTTGCGTGTGTGTTTGAGAAATTCCGGGATCCCGGTGAAGACCTTCTCAGTAAAGACACCATTCCAGGTGGCGTTACTCAGGTCACCTGCATCGGTAATCTTGATCGTGTCGTCGAGGTCACTAATGACCATGACAGAGGCAAAAGAATTGAAGCTTAGTAAAAGCGCAAAAATAAAAGTTTTCATGCGGAAATAGTAACCGAAAAAAGGATCTGGACGAGTAAGTCTGAAATTATTTCAATTCCCAGATCTTCTCACCCAGTGCTCTCCGGATGTCATTAAGTCCCTGTTTGTTATACCAGGCGTGCTTAGTAGCATTCGAAAGTATCACATGGCCGAGCTTACGGTCCGGATCGATCCAGATCGACTGGCCGGTAAATCCCAGGTGGCCGAAGGTGAATTCGCCTGCACCTTTGCCGGCAAGAGTATTGGTCGGGTCTTCCACCCGATCCCAACCGAAAGCAAATCGATGCTTATGCGTTTTCAGATCTTTTTTCACGAGATCCAGCATCTTCGTCTGCTTCTCATAATTAATAAGTGTGCGGCAGAGGCCATCAACAGTAGAGAAGAGTCCCGCGTGAGAGCAGAATGCTCTTACGTTTCTGGCGTTCGGATCATGAACTTCACGATAATTAGGTTTTCCCTTCACGTAACCATTCTGAAGAGTGGGATACCATGGGGGGAGATCCAGCCAGTAAACTGTCTCTTTATCCCAGATCTTTTCACACAGGGCCTTCTGATCGTGGCCCTTAGTTTGTAAATCAAGCATCACCCGAAGCGCGGAGAAATCAGAATAGAGAGTCGGACTTTCTTTTACAGTGTAGGAACGGATGAGTTCTTCCCAGCCTTTCTTTGGAAGAAGTCCCCATGCAGGCAATCCTCCACGATGAGAAAGACAGAGAAGCATTTTTTCATCAAAGACTTCGGGCTTAATAAAATATGAAAGGGAGTTTGCCAGTGGTTTAGTAAGTGAGGCAAGATCAAAATAAATCCGCGGCTCGCCCCGGAAGAGAATCTCATCAGCAGATTTCTCGGCCTCAAAGGCTTCATAAGTATTCTTCGCAAAATCGATCACTCCCACGCCCAGACCATCAAAGTCTTCGTTCGGAAGAAGCGATTTCACGATATGAACAAGATCCTTCATCTAATTTCCCGCCTGGATGATACCAAGGTGTGTACGAAGAGATTCTACCCGAATTCTGGTCGATCCGAGATTCTTTGACTTCATCTTCCCAAAAACGAGTCGATAGTAACCAACCGGAATATTCACGGCCTTGATATAAAAGCTACCACTATGATCAACCTGCGAGACGACCGATTTATAATTAAAACCAGTGAGGTAAACAACCCAATCTTTATAATCAGGAAATCCCTCGAAGCGGCCGGTGATGATACTTGTCTTGTAGGATCCATCTTCATGCTTATCCGGATCCTGGAGAGGAGCTTCAGCACAGGAGGAGAAGAGAAGTAAGGCTCCCCAGAGGGAAGCCCATAAAAACGTATTCATTAGCGAAGAACGGCCTGAGCGGCCGCAAGACGAGCGATCGGAACCCGGAACGGAGAACAGCTTACATAATCGAGTCCAATCTTGTGACAGAACTCAACAGACTGTGGCTCACCACCGTGCTCTCCGCAGATTCCGTTATGGATACCGGGAGAGGTTTTCTTTCCTTCAGTGATGGCGTGTTTCATGAGGAAACCCACTCCTTCCTGATCGATAGAAACGAATGGATCACGTGGATAAATTCCTTTCTGCGTGTAGCTCGGAAGAAACTTACCGGCATCATCGCGTGAAAGACCGAAAGTAGTTTGGGTAAGATCATTTGTTCCGAATGAGAAGAACTCAGCTTCTTTCGCGATATCACCAGCCATGATGCACGCTCGTGGAAGCTCAAGCATGGTTCCCATCTTGTATTTCACGGTATGGTTTTTCTCTTTGAAGACTTTTTCAATCTCGGCCTTGCATTCGTTCTTGATCAAAGAATATTCTCGAAGCTCTGATGTCAGTGGGATCATAATTTCCGGAAGGACTTTAATTCCTTCCTTATCGCACTCAACAGCTGCTTCGATAATCGCTCTTACCTGCATGAGGTAAATCTCAGGATATGTAATCGCCAGACGACAACCGCGGTGACCAAGCATCGGATTGAACTCGTGAAGGGCATCATTTCTTTCCTTCACCTGTTTCACTGAAATATTGAGTGAAGAAGAAAGTTCCTGCTGGTCTTTTTCAGAGTGAGGGAGGAACTCGTGAAGAGGCGGATCAAGAAGACGGATATTGACCGGCATCCCGCTCATTTCCTTAAAAATTCCTCTAAAGTCACTTCTCTGGAAAGGAAGAAGTTTAACGAGAGCTTTCTTTCTGTCTTTTTCATTTTCCGCAAAGATCATTTCACGAACAGCGAGAATTCTCTCTGGTGCAAAGAACATGTGTTCAGTACGGCAGAGACCAATTCCTTCAGCACCGAATTCAATAGCGGTTTTTGCATCTTCCGGAGTATCAGCATTAGTTCTGACTCTAAGACGTCTTACTCCATCGGCCCACTTCATGAATACAGCAAAGTCAGCTGTGATCTTCGCTTCAATTGTCGGAACAATTCCTTCATAGACTTCGCCATTAGCGCCGTCGAAGGTGATGTAATCCCCTTCCTTATAAACCTTACCTTTAACTGTAAGTGTTCTTTCTTTTTCATTTATCACGAGAGCAGTACAACCGGCCACGCATGGTTTACCCATTCCGCGGGCAACCACTGCTGCATGCGAAGTCATCCCACCGCGGGCAGTGAGAATTCCGGTTGAAGCAACCATTCCGCCAATATCTTCCGGAGAAGTTTCCGCACGGACGAGAACTACCTTCTTACCATTCTTCTGCCATTCTTCAGCGGCCAGAGATGTAAATACCATCTGGCCTGAAGAAGCTCCCGGAGAAGCAGGAAGGCCGGTAGCAATGAGAATCTTCTGCGCTTTAGGATCAAGTCTTGGGTGAAGAAGCTGGTTCAGATCTTCCGGATGAATACGAAGGATCGCCTCATTTTGAGTGATCATGCCTTCGGTCACCAGATCAACAGCAACTTTAAGAGCAGCATTCACAGTTCTCTTGGCATTTCTGGTCTGGAGGATCCAGAGCTTTTCGTTCTCGATGGTAAACTCGATATCCTGCATGTCTTTATAGTGCTTCTCGAGCATTTTATAATCTTCAACGAGATCAGCATATGCCTTCGGAAGAACCTGCTCGAGAGTCTTGTGATGCTTATTGGATTCCATTTTCGAGGCATCGTTAATCGGTTGCGGAGTTCGTATTCCGGCAACAACATCTTCCCCTTGAGCATTCACAAGAAACTCACCGAAGAATTTCTTTTCACCAGTTGATGGATCGCGCGTGAAACAAACACCTGTGGCACATGTGTCGCCCATGTTTCCGAATACCATGGACTGAATATTTACCGCCGTTCCCCAATCATGAGGAATATTGTTCATCTCGCGATATTTCATCGCGCGATTATTGTTCCATGAACCAAATACGGAACCGACTGCGCGCCACAGCTGCTCCATCGGATCCTGGGGGAAAACCACACCATGATCTTCGAGAAGAACAGATTTATAAACCTTAACGAGTTCTTCAAGATCCTGGGCCGTAAGCGCAGTATCCTCATGAACGCCGCGAGCTTCTTTAAGATCTTCCATGTTACTTTCAAGATGTGATGTATTCACACCCAGAACTACGTTCGAGAACATCTGGATGAATCTTCTGTACGAGTCCCATGCAAATCTTGGATTGTTTGTTTTCTTTGCGAGAGCGAGAACAGTTTTATCGTTAAGACCCAGGTTCAGGACTGTATCCATCATTCCCGGCATCGATGCTCTTGCACCTGAGCGGACTGAAAACAGCAGCGGATTCTCGAGATCACCAAATTTCTTATTCGTGAGTTTCTCGACCCATCCCAAGGCCTCGATCATCTGTTCTCTGATCTCTTTGGAGATTTCTTTATTCGTTTTATAAAAATCGAGACAGGCCTCAGTCGTAACTGTAAATCCCGGAGGAACGGAAAGTTTCATGGCACACATTTCAGCGAGGTTTGCACCTTTACCGCCAAGAAGTCCCTTCATGTCTTTGTTCCCGTCAGTCTGTTCTGCTGAAAACTTATAGACCCATTTTTTCATAATCTTCCTGTCTCCGAATTAGAGAGAAAACTTTTCTTTAATATAAGACTTAACTTGATCCAAAGCTACCCGCTCCTGAACCATCGTATCGCGGTCACGGACAGTCACTGCATGATCGGTAATTGTGTCGTAATCGACAGTGATACAAACCGGAGTTCCGATCTCATCCTGGCGACGATAACGCTTACCAATTGAACCAGACGTATCGTACTCGCACTTGTAATCTTTCTGGAGTTCGCGAAGAAGTTTCTGCGCAGTCGGCTCGAGCTCTGGTTTCTTCATCAGTGGCATGATTGATGCTTTAATCGGAGCAAGACTTGGCTTGAATCTCATTACCACGCGCTCCTTCTCAGGATCACCCGGGAATTCCGTGCGGTAAGCATCACTCATTACTGCAAGCATACAGCGATCACATCCAACCGATGTTTCGAGAACGTATGGGATGTATTTTTTATTTCCATCCATCTGGTCGGTGTAGTGAAGATTTTTTCCTGAGAACTGCTCATGCTGTTTCAGATCGAAGTCAGTGCGCGAGTGAATTCCTTCCATCTCGCCCCAGCCGTGAGCAAACTCATACTCAATATCAAAAGCGGCATCAGCATAGTGAGCAAGCTCTTCATGCTTTTTCCAGCGCAGGCGTTCTGGACGAAGGCCATTATCAAGATGCCACTGCCAACGAAGCTGTTTCCACTGCTCCATCGCTTCGGCCTGAGTTCCTGGCTTGATGAAATATTGCATTTCCATCTGTTCGAACTCGCGCGTTCTGAAGATGAAGTTTCCTGGAGTGATTTCGTTACGGAAAGCTTTTCCGATCTGAGCAATACCAAATGGAAGTTTTCTTCTCATTGTAGTTTGCACGTTCGGGAAATTTACGAAAATTCCCTGAGCTGTTTCCGGACGAAGATAAACTTTGGCAGAAGAATCTTCTACCGCACCCATCTGAGTTGAGAACATGAGATTGAAGTTTCTTATCTCAGTGAAAGAATCTTTCGCCTTACAAGTTGGACATGGGGCCTTGAGATCAATATTGTCTGCGCGGAAACGTCCCTTACAGCTTTTACAATCGACCATTGGATCGCTGAAGTTATCAACGTGGCCGGAAGCCTTCCACACCGTTGGGTGCATGAGAATAGCAGCGTCCACTCCATCGATGTCATCACGGAAAGTCATCGCCTTCCACCAGGTCTGCTTGATATTGTTTTTTAATTCAACTCCAAGTGGGCCCATGTCCCAGCATGATCCAAGCCCGCCATAAACTTCCGAGCTTTGAAAAATAAATCCACGCTGTTTTGAATGGGCGACCAGATCGGCCATGGACTTCAGATTTACTTCTGACACAATGCACTCCTGATGTTGAATAATCGACGTGATTTTATCATGTGGACCTAGGGGTGACTAAATCAATTTGAGCCTGAGACTAACAACTTTAGAGAGGTTAGGTTTTTTCTCCGTCGAAGCTCTGCGTTGAAGTAATTTTCGGATACAATGGTTACTCAAACATTGGAGTTATTTATGATTTTTTTCCGGTTGGCACTCATCTTTTGTCTGATATCTGGCATTGCCTGGGCAGATTCGGCGCAGATAACAAAGTTTTCAGGTGAAGTTTACATGGATGGTACTCCTCTTAAAGTCGGAAACCTAGTAAAGGAAGGTCAAAAGATTGAGGCCAAAGGAGCAAAAAGCTTCGTGGTTATTCAGTTCGAAAACGGAAGCCGGATTTTTCTTCGTGATGGGGAAATGATTCTCGAAGCTCCAAAGAATAAACAAGACACCGTAATCAGTCTTACCCGCGGAATCCTTGCCTCTCATTTCAGGAAAAATAGTAAAGGCACTCAAACTGTAAAAACAAAATTTGCGTCAATGGGAATTCGGGGAACTAAGTATTATGTAGAGCAGAAAGATGAATCGACCTATCTGTGCGTATGCGATGGAGCCGTTGAGATTCAGAATGAAAAAAGTAAGCAGTTAGTTGCGAAAAATGAAGATGCTACAGTTTACTTAGGAAAATCTTTCGAGAAAACGAAGGCTAAGCAAATGATGACGGATATGGCGACAGCAGTTCTGGAAGAAATGGAACAGAAATGATTAAAGTTGAGCGCGCAGTAATCACCGGAGCCTCAGGTGGAATCGGCGCAGATTTTGCCCGTCTTCTGGCTGCCAGGAAGACAAATCTCTTCCTGGTTGCGAGGAGAAAAGAGCAGCTTGAATCCCTCGCAGCTCAACTCCGCTCGCAACATGGAATTGAAGTTGAAATTCTTTCCCTTGATCTTTGTCTGGCCGATGCTTCTGAAACACTTATCCGCGAAGCTACGAAAGACGGAAAAATCGTGGATATGCTGATTAATAATGCCGGTATTGGTCCGTGGAGAAAATTTACGGAAGCAACTCTGGATGATCATAAAAAAATCATGCAGCTGAATATGGTAACACTCACGACGAGCACTCATCTTTTTGCCCGGCACATGCTGGCCCATGGAAAACCTTCGCTGATACTAAACGTTGCTTCAGTTGCGGCATTTCAACCCGCTCCCCGCTTCACTGTCTACGCTCCCTCAAAAACTTATGTCAAAATTTTCTCCGAGATTCTGAGTGAAGAAATGAAAGGCACAAATGTACGGATATCGTGCTTATGTCCCGGTGGAACTGCGACTGAGTTTCTGGTGAATAATAATCAGACACTGAAAGGATTTAATCCTCTCATGTCGTCAGAAAGAGTTGCGCACATAGGACTTGAGGGTGCATTAAGGGGAAAAACAGTAATCATTCCAGGTTTGATCAATAAGCTTTTTGCATTCTTTCCGCGACTCATTCCTTCAAAATGGAATGTAAAAATTGCTGGTTGGGGAATGGATCTCGCGGTCAGAGAGACAGATAGCAGATCATAGCGAGAGAAAAGATTAAAAGAATCCCGATCAGGACAGCGATGATCGGATCTTCGATCTTTTTCGATCTCTTAAATTTTAGATAGTAAATAATGTATAAAGTTTCAACCAGAGCGAGAACCATCCAGTTGCCTATTCCCCAGCTGGAAAGAGTTCTCATGTCCGCTGTGAAAGCTCATATAGCTTACGATATTCACCATTTTTCGCTATCAGCTCATCATGTGAGCCTTCCTCAATTTTTACACCATCTTTCATGACAACAATTCGATTAAAGTCTTTAAGCGTAGAAAGCCTGTGAGCAACAGCGATTACAGTTTTATGTCCGGCCACTCTGTCGAGGGCGCGCTGAACGATTTTTTCTGATTCATTATCAAGTGCGGAAGTAGCTTCATCAAAAAGAAGAACATCGCGATTCTTAAGAAATGCACGTGCGATTGTCAGACGCTGACTCTGACCACCAGAAAGGCGCATTCCCCGATCACCAATGATTGTTTCAAGACCTTGAGGAAGATCCTTCACATACTCGTTGGCATAAGAAATTTCGAGCGCGTGCCTGATCTCTTCATCGGTATGCACGTCACCAGTGGTGAGGTTTTCGCGAACAGAATCATTGAAGAGAAAGACATCCTGACTTACAAGAGCAAAAACTTTTCTCACGGATGCGAGGCTATATTGATTTACGTTCACGCCATCAATGAGAATCTCACCGGACTTAACGTTATATAAACGGAGCAGAAGACTTACCAGTGTGGATTTTCCTGAACCGGAGAGACCCACAAGACCGATCTTTTCGCCCTTCTTGATGATGAGACTGAAGTTTTTCAGGATATCGCCTTCTCCATACGAGAAAGTAATGTCTTTAAACTCAATTGAAGATTTAAATTCTTTAAGCTCAGCGAGATTCTCTTCTTTTTCTTCTTCCACATCAAGCAGTCCGAAGATTCTGACTGCAGCTGCCTGCGCCTGGTTCATCTTGGCATTGGCCTTGGAAAAACGTCTGACGGGATCCATGAACATCGCCAGTGCTGCAACAAACGAAATGAATCCACCGGTAGTAAGTGCACCCGATTGAATCCGGTGATGAGCAAAAACCAGAACGCCTGCAAAAGCAATAGATCCAATTAGTTCTACAAGAGGATGGGAATGCTCTTCAGCGGAGTTTGATTTCGTACGGTGGCCGATGAACTTCTCCTGCGTTCTTTCAAAACGCGAAATGATGTAGTCCTTGAGACCAAAGGCTTTGATGATTTTCTGACCAGAGAGAGCTTCACTTGAAATATGGGTCATCTCAGCGACATCTTCCTGAGCAAGCTTCACATACTTTCTGATTCTCTTACCCGTGTAGTGGAAAGTGACGATGAAAAGTGGAGCGACTGCGAAGATAATCAGAGTCAGTTGCCAGTCATGATAGAAAGCAACACCTAAAAGTGCAATTGCAGTCACAGGCTCGCGAACAACCTCAAGGGAGTTCTTGAAAGCTTCAGAGAATACCTGGGTGTCGTTCATGATCGTGGAAATGAGATTTCCCTGCTTTTGCTGGGAAAAGTAAGCGGCCGGAAGATGCTGGAACTTTCCATAGATTTTAGCACGGATGAGTCTCGTAGACTTATCCACGATCATTCTCAGGCCGTAGTAGTGAAAGTACCTCAGGGGGTAGTTGATAATCCCGAGTCCGATGATAATCAGGGCCAGGTTTCTGGCGACCGAGAAATCCGAGCCTGGAGCGAACCCTTTATCGAAAACGTCCTTCACCAGAAATGCTTCATACGCCTTAATTGCAGACAAAGGGAGGGCCAGAAGGGATGCAAGCACAGCTTCCTTCCAAAAAGGACGGAGATATGGGAACATTAACCTAAGCACTTTTAGCATGGATGAATCTTATGCTTTCACGGAGGCTTCGTAAATGAAAACGCGGAAAGCCATATTCCTGGATAGAGACGGAACATTGATTCTGGACAAGAACTATCTCTCCAGAGTGGAAGATATGGAATATTTTCCTGATACGCTGAAGGCCCTGAGTCTTCTTCAGAGCCTCGGCTATGAGCTTTTCGTGGTGACCAATCAATCAGGTGTGGGCAGGGGATATTTTTCGCTCGAGTCCGTTTATGTGATTCATCGCCAGCTTCAGAATGATCTTCGTGAGCAGAAACTTTCACCGTTCAAAGATTTTGGAATCTGTCCGCATTCGCCGGATGATAAATGCGAATGCCGTAAGCCTTCCGGAAAAATGATCCGTGACCTCATGGCAAAACATAGTATTTCTCCTGATGATTCGTGGATGATTGGTGACAAAGTTATTGATGCCGAATCAGGAAAAGATGCCGGGATAAAATCAGCAATTATCCGTCATGAATCGAAGGAATTTCCGAACTTTAAGTCACTTTTTGATTTTGCTCAATCACTTAAAAAGTAAGCGGTAGGATTTGAGATCCATCGGCTTCAAATGAAACTGATGGCAGAAGTATTGAATCAACCGATCTGACTCCTGAAAATTCGTTCCCAGAAGTTCAGGATAATCCTGAAAGCGTGTCTGATAACCTTTTTTCACTCTCATCAGAAAGCCCATCTCATTCTCACCTGTAAAACATTTATCACAGGAAAAATGTCCATCGGCAGGAACAAATGATGCTCCTGAAGCTTCAAGAAGATTACTCTGACAGTAACCACAGTGATCAGTGTCCGGCATTATTCCCATGTGGAAGAGAAGCTTCACCATAAAAAGCATAAGTTGTTGCTGAGCTTCGAAATTATTTTTCACGAGAGATGCTTCCAGATGAAAAAGAGCATTACTCACGACCGAAAAAATTCCTTCAGTATCCTGCCCTGCTGATTGAACCTCTCCTTGCTGCGAAGGAGCGATCTTCATCACGAGCTCAAAATAAAGACACATCAGATAGAAGGCCTGAATATTGTATCTGACGTGTGAAGGTTCCCAGAGACGTGTGGATTCCTGAGCGATGAGAAGTTCCGCACCCTCCATACTTCTGGTCTTGGTTTCTCTGACCTGGATTTTCATCATTGAGCCGGGCTCAAAGATTGAAGGCTTGTGATGCTTCCCCCCGCCCTGGCCACCATAAATATAGAAACTTCCGAGAAGACCATTTCTCAGAAGAAGCTTCACGATGAGATCACGTTCCTTATAGGGAACGCGATTAATTACTATTCCTTCAAAAAGCATTGTTCCAGCTGGTTCAGGAGAACGGAAATAAATAATCTCAGCTCGAGAATGAGAATCCTCATGAGATTTTTTCCTCTGCTCCATCTTAGTCCATGCGGATGTTCCAAGGCAAACACGTCAAATACTTCGCCACGCCTTCCACCTCTGGCAATCATCTGAATCCAGAAATCAATATTCCCCACCGGATACATGAGACAGACTCTCGTAATCGTCGGTAAATTCACCCCGTGAGAAAGTACAGTAGTTGCCACGATAAAATCCGGAGGCGCCTCACTCGATACTCTTTTTCCAAATTCGGACGCTTCTCCCCCCAGACATGACCATGTCCGGAATCCAGCGCTCGAGAGCCGCTTCTCCCACGCCAGAACTTCTTCCCGGTACTGACAAAAAATAAGTCCCGTTCCCTGAAAGTCATGATGAAAAAGAATTCTGGTCATCAGATTCTTACTCACACAGACATAGCTTTGTGGTTTCCACTTAAGAGTTTGATTCCCATGATCGGCCCAGATGATTTCATCGAAGTAACAAGTCAGCAGTTGGGCTTCTTCGAGAATAACTTTCGAGAGTGTGGCCGTGAGTCCGATTACAAGCCTCGCTTCTAGACTAAGCGAAACAAAAACCTCCCACAGAACCGGCCTGAAAGTATTTCCCCAATATGAAAGAAGATGGAACTCATCAAAGATAACAATATCTGCAGCAGTTTTTTTTACGAGCCACTCTTCGGGAGTCATGACACTGATTTTTTCATTCCAATTTTTTCGGCATTCATCAGCGAGTGCCCGCAAAGGGGAGATCACGAGAATTTTTTCTGGCACCACTTCAGCTAAAGAATGAATCCAGAATGTTTTTCCAGATGCTGGGGGAGACGTGAGAAGAAGTAATTGCGACATGACTCACGACTATCATTTTAAAATTCAGCTCATCATTGGGACGTTCTGGCATAAACACATTTTATCGCCTGTGAAAAATTTTCTGTGTCAAAACCCGAAATTGAGTGATTTAATAACCCTATTCAAATCCAAGGATCATAGATGTTGAGATTTCTCTGCATTTTAACGCTGGTTATGAGCACGATTGTCGGTGCCTACTTCACTGCGCAATCTAAGATCTCTTACAAGTCCGACTTGTCTGCTCTGAAATTAGGTATGGGACTCTCAGCCGTTAAGAAGTCTTTCGGCGCTCCTACTTCTGAAAACAGAAATATCCTCACCTACATTCTTCCGAACTCATCAGTTCTCACGATCACTTTCCGCGATGATGTTGTGACGAGTGCGAAAGTAAAATTCATCCAGCCAGTAACTGTTACTGATCCAGAACTCAAAAAACTCACTCTCGTACAGATGGATCCAGCACTCAACGACGAGAAACCTAGTTGGTTTTTCGCCGGTGCTCCTGAGCAGGGACTTATCTACAAGATCACTGCTGATGGTGTGATTGAAAGCCTGACATGGGTAGAGCCTTTTACTCTCCATTCGCAACAGCCTAAAAACGTTCAGGCATTGCTCAGAGATTTCAACAGCACGAACCTATCCAATATGTGATAGAATCGCCTCATGATCACCCAGATAGAAAAACTTTTTGATACTCAAATTCGACCTGCGCTCGCTCAACATGGCGGCAATGTCGAAGTCATTGATGTTGATAACAATATTCTTTTTGTGAAGTTCTATGGTGGTTGCCAGGGATGTTCATCATCCAAGGCAACTTTGAAAGGTGGAATTGAGCAGCTGATTAAGCAACACTTTCCGGACATCACTGAAGTTGTTGATGTCACAGATCACCAGAGCGGAACGAATCCCTACATGTAGTTTTTCGGCTCACGTATGACATTGAGACGGTTTCTCACCTGCTCAACCCGTGACATATCAAGTTCCGCATAAATAATCCCTTCACCTTCTCCTGCGTCCGCAACGATTTCTCCCCACGGATCAACAATCAGTGAATGACCATAAGTCGTCATGCGATCGTTGTGCTTACCCCATTGAGCCGAGGCCACAACATAACTTTGATTTTCAATCGCACGAGCACGCACGAGTGTGTGCCAATGAGCTTTTCCTGTCGGAACAGTAAACGCTGATGAAATTGAAAGAAGATTTGCACCTTTCGCTGAATAACTGCGGAAGAGCTCAGGAAATCTAAGATCAAAACATATCGAGAGTCCAAGCTTCCAGTCTCCCACCTGCACGAGTTTTGCGGTACTACCCGCAGTGTAAACATGGCCTTCATTGATGACGGTGTTACTTGGGTGCTTTGATAGATCGCATGAGAAAAGATTCATCTTATCGTAGAGAGCAATTTCGTTTCCGGCAGGATCAAAATTATAAGAACGGTTCATTACTTTCCCGTTCACATTCGTAGCTGCCGATCCACCCAGGATAAACATCTTATAATCAGAAGCGAGTTTTCTGATCGCTTCGTAATGCTCATTGTGCCCATCAATCAGGTACGGAGTGGGTTTTGTTCCATCTGACATGGAATAAAAAACTTCAGGTAAAAAGACGGCCTCGGTACGCTGGCCGCGCGCTTCATCCATGAAATTTCTGATTGTTTTCATGTTAACTGCCGGATCCAGCACCGATTGCAGTTGAATTGCCGCTATTTTCATAGGTCCTCCGTTTACCATCCTAAAGCCTAGTTATAAGATCATTGAAACATGCTGAAAACCATTCTCTCCACATTTTTAAAAATCTCCGTCGCCTGCGGCCTGATTTACTGGCTTCTTCAGTCAGGAAAGCTCGATCTCAAACTTCTGGCGGAGCTCACGAAGAATCCATGGGGCGTTCTGGCAGCAATTTCACTGGCACTGACGAATCTATGGATTATTTCCATCCGGTGGCGTGGAATTCTCGATGCCAGAAACACCGTTCACATTCCGATATTGGGTCTCGTTAAAGCAAACTGGATTGGACAATTTTTTTCAAGCGTACTTCCGGGAAGTGTCACTGGTGATCTCATCAAAATTATCTACGTCCAGGAATATGATAAAACATTCTCGAAGAAATTTGTTTTCGCGAGCATACTGATCGATCGGGTAATGGGCCTCTGCGGTCTAATTCTTCTTGTAGGAATGACCTCAGTCATTTTCCAGGATCATATTATTGAGAACGCTCCTGCTACAAAGCCTCTTCTCATGTTCAATTATGGTCTCTCTGCACTTGTTCTGATTGGGATAGCTGTCTTTGTCTTCTTTGATCAGCTCGTTCATAAAATTTTTAAAACATGTGAGAGGATATTTTTTCCGAAGATCTGGCAAAAGTTCGGTGATCTCTGGAACGATCTGGTTCTGATCAAGCACCAGATGTTAAAAGCACTCTGTCTTTCACTTATAGTACAATTTTCGGGCGTTCTTATTTTCTGGTCACTGATTTATCCATTTATTGAAGGGAAAATGGATTTCGTTCAGGCACTGGCCTTTATCCCATTGGGGCTCATGACTCTTGCTCTTCCCATTGCTCCTTCAGGTCTAGGTGTCGGCCACGCTATTTTTCAGAAGCTTTTTGAATTCTCAGGTATCAATAACGGTGCATCCCTTTTCAATCTCTATTTCGTCGTCACCCTACTCGTAAATCTTTGTGGAGTTCTTCCCTATCTTCTTTCCCGCAAAAACAAGAAATGAAACTAAGCCTTCAGGCGCCATCAGTTGAATACAAAGATAGCTATCTGGATGCTCTCATTGGATTTAAGCGTGAGAGGCTTTGGTGGTATGACGATGTCGATCCAATAGAGCTCGGGAAAAAATTTGAATCCTTCGTAGATGAACTCAATTCACGCACGGGTGAAACAACTTTCTGGGCGATCATCGATGATCAATTTGCCGGACGTATCAGCGTTCGCCATGAACTCACTCCATCCTTACGAATCACGGGTGGCAATATCGGATACGACGTCGCTATTCCCTTCAGGAATCAAGGTGTCGCCTCAGAGATGCTGAGAAAGGTTATCCCATTCGCAAAATCCCTGGGACTGATTGAAGTGTTAATCACCTGTGATGACTCGAACATTGGTTCGATCAAAGCGATTGAGAAAAATGGCGGAGTACTCAAAGAAACGAAAAAGCTTGCCGACGGCAAGCCATTGAAGCGCTATTACTGGATTCCACTAAATTAGAAGATGAAGATCTTGGCGGGATCGATATGTGAATAGTGCATGGCCTTAGTCTTCAGCGATTCAAGCTGAAGAAGGAAACATAATTCTTCTTCGAAGCTATTGGCCTTGCGTACTTTCTTTGACTGCTTCTTGAGAATCGAGGTCACTCCACGCGGAAGTGTGCAGATTCCTCTCAGGAGATAGTATTCGCCATTATATTTCATCACTCTGCCAGTGAAGACGTCGCCTTCCATGAGACTGATGTTCGGATGGCTTTTTGCGAGAGTAATCTTTTCATCGTGAAGAATGTCATTCAGCACGATCTGTTTTCTAAAGCTGATTTTATTAAACTCAAAAAGGGAATGATTCACATTGAGCATCGCCTGAGAAAGTTCTTCCTCAAGCTGAGACGAACGGATGTATTCTTCAATAACTTTTGAACCATCATCATGACGATACTGAAAGATGTACCAGTCATTGAAACAGTTCATACGCGATTCAAATTCTTCTTTGTCTTCATCGAGTTTCCCCGTGATAGAAAAATATTTATCTTTCGCGTTTTTGAGATCGGTGAAGAAATCACCTTTCGTGTAAATATTCAGAACCTTATCCAGGTGTTCTTGGACTACTTCAAGCATACGGTATTCTACTCTTCGGTCTTCAAAACTGCCAAGAAAGCTTCTTGTGGAATTTCTACGTTTCCGACCATTTTCATACGCTTCTTACCTTCTTTCTGTTTCTCAAGAAGTTTACGCTTACGGGAAACGTCACCACCGTAACACTTGGCGAGAACGTTCTTACGAAGGGCCTTGATGGTTTCACGGGCTACAATCTTGGAACCGATAGCGGCCTGAATTGCTATATCAAATTGCTGGCGATCAATGACCTTCATTAATCGGAAAGTAAGATCCTTCCCTTTCTGCGCAGAGGTACTCCGGTGCGTGATCATCGATAATGCATCGACCTTGTCACCATTCAGAAGTACATCAAGCTTCACCATGTCTGATTCCTGATATTCATGAAGATCGTAATCCATCGAAGCATATCCCTTAGAGAGAGACTTCAACTGGTCATAGTAATCGAACATCATTTCGGAAAGCGGAAGAATATAAATCAACTGAACGCGATCTTCCGTAATGTAGTTAATCGCCTGCTGAGAACCACGACGGTCTTCGCAAAGCTTGATGATCTTTCCGACAAACTCATTAGGGAGGTGAATCGAAAGTTTTACCGTTGGCTCAAGGATCTGTTCAATAAAAGTCGGATCCGGAAGCTTGGCTGGGTTATCGACGATTACCGTCTCTCCATTTTGTGTCACGACATGATATGAGCATGACGGAGCTGTTGAGATAAGAGAAAGATTAAATTCACGCTCAAGTCTCGTCTGGATAATATCCATATGGAGAAGACCGAGGAATCCGCAACGGAAACCGAAACCTAGGGCCTGGGAAACTTCTGGCTCATAAGTAAACGAAGCATCGTTCAACGCGAGTTTTTCGAGAGCTTCTTTTAAGACTTCATATTCTTCCGAATCAACGGGAAAGATTCCGCAGAAAACCATCGGCTTGATCTCTTTGTAACCCGCCAGGTAAGGCGTGTCTTTTTTGTCAGAGTGAACAACCGTGTCGCCAACTTTCACATCACGAACAGTTTTAATCCCGCAGACAACCATGCCCACTTCACCAGCGCCGAGTTCATTTACTTCTTTGTAGAAAGGAGTGTTAATCCCGAGTTTCAAAATTTCGTGATCCATGCCTGAGAACTTAAAGTGAATTTTATCTTTCACCTTAAGAGTCCCTTCCATGATACGAGCGAGGACCACTACTCCACGATACGGGTCAAACCACGAGTCGAAGATGAGAGCTTGCAGAGGTGCATCGGGCTTGCCTTTCGGAGGTGGAATCTTCTTAACGATTTCTTCGAGGAGAATATCCACACCGATACCAGACTTTCCGGATACTAGTGGCGCTTCAGAAGCATCGAGACCGATGACGTCTTCGATTTCCTTCTTCACCTTTTCAGGATCGGCGTGAGGAAGATCGATTTTATTGATGACCGGAATGATTTCGAGATTATTTTCGAGGGCCATGTAAACGTTAGCCAGAGTCTGCGCTTCGATACCCTGTGAAGCATCTACGATAAGAAGAGCGCCTTCGCAAGAAGCGAGTGAACGCGAAACTTCGTAAGTAAAATCCACGTGGCCCGGAGTATCGATGAGATTGAAAAAATAAGTAATGCCGTCTTTCGCTTTATATTGAAGGCAAACGGTTTGCGCCTTAATCGTAATCCCGCGCTCTTTTTCGAGATCCATATTATCGAGGAGTCGATCAGTCTTCTCACGATCAGTAATTGATTTGGTCATCTCAATAATACGATCGGCGAGAGTCGATTTCCCGTGATCGATGTGAGCGATAATTGAAAAATTGCGGATGAGACTGGTGTCCATGTAAGCTTGACCCTTGGCGGCAATATGAGTTCAGGAGTGGGTCAAGCTTACACCAAACGGAAAACTAAACGAAGACCTCTTTACTAATAATCATCATGTAATAGTCCAAATTACTTTCTTTTGCGCGGATAGGAATCACGTTCGCATACCCGTGGAAGGCCTCTTCGGTCTCTTCGAAGATATATTCCCCGGTATTCGGGTCAATTACGCGCTTTCTCTTAGGAATACTGATCTCAGCATTTTCGATTTTTGAACGGCGCTTGATCGCCACTTCAAAGGTCTCAATGATGGAATCCGGAACCAGCGTATCAGTAATATTCTTATTGATAACGTCATCTGACTGCATCTCTAAAAGAGCGTACATCGGGTTGTTCATGTACGTGAGCTCGCCCTTGGCATTGGCGATCATGACATTCTTCTTCACCATGTTTGCGAGCGTATCAAATTTTCGATGCTCAACTGAGATCCTATCCGTCCTGAGCTGCTCGAAGCGCTTCATATTGTTGATCATCTTGTTCAATTCTTTCGCGAGCTCGCCGATCTCATCGTCGCCCTCATAATAAATTGATACGTCGAAGTTCACTTCCTGAAGTTCGCGAATGGCATCGTTAATTTTCTTAAACGGCATCGCAATTTTCCCCGGAACCACGAGAGAAAGAATGATCGTCCCAAGGAATGTGATAATGAGAGTGATGAGCATGTTCCGGCGGGTCTCACCGATGATCGCCTTCACTTGTTTATCACGCTGCTCGTTCTGGAAATACTGGATGTCCTGAAACTCCGAGAAGGCTTCCAGGATTTTGTCTGTGAGACCATCAATTGTGGAAAGGCCTTCGCCATCACGATAAAAGAGTGATGATTTACTTACGATCGTTTTCAATGAATCAACATAACCCTGCATGCGGGAAATTAGTTTCTTCGCTTCAACTTCCGTATAAAAACTATCAAGTCTCTGAAGCTGGGACTGGAAACCTTCGCAAAGATTTTCCAGGCGCTTCAGATCTTCTGAAGTCGGCTTTTGAATCAGGATCTTCTTCTGCATCTTAAGAATCGAAACCGCAGAGATCCTCACTTCGTCCGTGAGAAGGGAAATTTTATTTGAGTTCACTGTGATATTCGAGATCTGGTTATTGAGGGAATCCAGAAAGAAAAATACCGTGAATCCCATAATCAGGATGACGGCCATCGCGGTGATGAAACTGTAAGTTACTCTTCGTTTGAGAGACATTCTCATACTATGCTTCCTCTAAATCGGTGAACAACCGATCGAAATTTTTCTCGGAACCTACCAGCACCACAATGTCGTCTGCTTCGATAACGTCCATCGGAAGTGGAGCATCGTTGATCACAACCCGGTGGGCAGCTTTACCCTCTTCACTGATGTACGGAACTCTCTTTTGAAGAGCGACAATGTTCAGTGAATAGTTCTGACGAATCTGAGACTCAACCAGAGTTTTCCCCTCGAACGACTTACCGAGTTTAATTTCCACAATGGAATAACCGGCGGCAAAGTTATAGCGCTGAAGAACGTGAGGAGCGGCAATCTTACTTGCTACAATCTCACCCATCTCTTCTTCCACTTTGATGATTTCAGAGGCACCGATCTCGCGAAGAACGTGCTCATGAAGCTGACTGGTAGCACGGGCAACAACCCGACCCACACCAAGCTTTCTCAGCATCGCGACTGCCATGATACTCATCTCGATATTGTCACCGATTGCGACAACAGCTGTATCAACTTCAGAAATATTCACTGCGCGAAGTGATCTTTCCTGAGTCACGTCGATACAGATCGCGTGTGAGACTTTATCTTTAATCCGGTCCACCAACTCAGGGTTTGAGTCAATGGCAAGAACCTCTGCACCTTTTTCAAAAAGTCTGCTGGCGGTCTTTGCTCCGAATGTTCCTAATCCAATAACTGCAACAATCATAAATTATCCTATGAGTACTTTCCCTTCCGGGTATTCAACTTTATTTGGAAGCACAACTTTTGAACCTACTGCGAGAACAAGAGTCAATGGACCCACTCTTCCTAAATACATTATACCAATGATGACGAGCTTACCAAGGTAACTAAGGAAAGGGGTTATGCCGAGCGATAATCCTACAGTACCGAAGGCACTGGTGACTTCAAAAAAGATAGAGAGGAAGCTTTTATCAGGCTCAATTCGCATCATGATGAGAACACCGGCACTCACCAACATTATACATACGATGAAAATCGCAATCGATTTCACTACAGTGGCCTGCGGAATTCGTCTTTCAAAAAACTCCACATCATACTTACCACGAAGAGTCGCAGTGACGGATTGAAGAAGAACTGCAAATGTCGTCGTCTTCACACCACCACCGGTGGAGCCGGGTGAAGCTCCGATAAACATCAGGAGAATCATCATATATAGACAGTGAGGATGGAGTGTATTGAGATTGACCGTATTAAAGCCGGCAGTTCTCGGTGTTACAGACTGAAAGAATGAAACCTGGAGCTTCTGCCACATCGACATGTCCTGGAAGGCATGGAGAAACTCTCCAAAGAAGAGATAGATTGTTCCAATACCTAATAGGGCCAGGTTAATAGTAAGAACAATTTTTGTATGAACGGACAGTGCGCGGAAGGATCGCCTTGTTTTAAGATTCTCAAGGATATCTTTAAGAACTGCGAATCCGATACCACCCAGGATAATGAGAAAAGCGATCGTCATATTGATTAACGGAGAAAATTTAAAGTCTTCCAGATTGTTATTAAAGAGAGCATACCCGGCGTTACAAAATGCCATTATGGAATGATAGAACCCGAAATAGATTGATTGTCCGATCTCAAATCCTTCCTGGTAAAAACCAATTGTCAGGATTACAGCTCCGATAAACTCAATCACGAAAGTAAATTTCACGATGTCACCCACGAGCTGGAGAAGCTCCTGGGAACTTGAAGCATCCAGCACGTCCTGCATGATGACCTGTTCTCTCATCTGAAGATTTCTTCCCATGATGACGGCCATGGAACTTGAGAGAGTCATGATTCCAAGCCCGCCCACCTGAGCAAGTACCAGCATCACAATCTGGCCAAAGATGCTGAACTCATCAGGAAGTGAAATTGAAGACAGTCCAGTCACGCATGTCGCCGATGTGGACATGAAAAGAGCATCGATGAAATTGATCGTTCTTCCGGGAGCTGCCGCAACCGGAAGAACCAGAATAAGGGCACCCAGAAGAATCCATCCTGCAAATGATAGAAGAACAACCTGAGCGGGCTGAAGTTTGAGGCGAAAGAGAAAACTTGAAGCTCCCAGCTCAGCTACTTTCTCGATTTCTTTTTTCTCATATACTGAAATGACCGTGGAGAATAAATGAACTGCTGAAAGCCAATACAGGAACTCCAGATCTCCCCAGGTGATCATCATCGGTACAAAAATGATCAGAGAAAAAACGTAGCGCCTTAAAAATTCTTCTATCCCTTCGCTCTTAAGAAAATTTGATGCTAATGTGATGAACAGGACGAGGGGAACAAACCAGAAAGAAAGAGAGAGGATCTCTTCCATTGGAAGCTTTGCCAGAAACTCCGGAAATTTTTTAGATTTCTGGAACGTATAAATAACAACGAAAAAACCGTTGATGGCAATTTCTAGAAGAAGAGGAAGTCTTCCTATGACATAGTTCATGTCATAGATTTTAAGACTTTCCTTCGTAAACCCCAAGGAATTGTTCATGAGACAAAATCGACCTATTCCATTTATGATTTCTTCCATCGACAGTCTGGGCCAGGGTGTTAGTAAGATCAGTGAAAGAATCACTTTTATCCCTAAAACACTTCCGGGCGAAGAAGGTGAAGCAGAAATTCAAGCCGAGAAAAAAGGTGTGGCATTTGCCCGTCTGAAAAATCTCACTAAAACTTCTCCGGAAAGAATCACTCCGGTCTGCATCCATTTTGATCGTTGTCCTTCATGTCACTATCTTCACACTTCATATGAACAGGAACTCATCTCAAAGAAAGAAAACTTTGAGAAACTCTTTCGAAATCTGCCCCTACGGGAAATTAAAGTCATTCCTGCACCAAGAAGAACTGGTTACCGCAATCGCATTCAGCTTCATTACGATACTAAAAAACGAACTCTAGGCATGCTCGATGCGCGATCATCTGAAATAATCCAGGTTCCAAACTGTTTAATTGGTGAAGATGAAGTTCTAAAAAAGCTAAAAGAACTCTATTCGGATGAGCTTTGGCTCAAAATTGCGCCTAAAAATCCTGAAAGAGGTCATGTTGAGATTTACCAAAAAGATGGTGCCACTCATCTCAACTGGAATCGCGAGTATGCCAGTGGTGGTTTCACCCAGGTCTTTCAGGAGATGAATGAAAAGCTTCGAATCGAAATTGCAGATTGGTATGGAACTGAACCAAGGAAAGTTTTAGATCTCTTCGCAGGAAACGGAAACATTACAAACAATCTCCCGAATTCCGGCAGGTTATGTGTAGACATTTATACTGAACCAAAAGGGTCGGAGTTTCTTTCGCAATCACTTTATGACGAGAAAGCGCTGTCACGTGTGATGAATGAGCTTAAAAAAAAGAATCTTTCTCCGGACATTCTCATTCTTGATCCGCCCAGATCCGGCCTGATTGATCTCAACAAATGGTTGGAGGAAATTTCTCCTGCCCGGATGGCCTATGTGAGCTGCGATCCGCATACACTTGTCAGGGATCTCCAGCGAGTTTCGGGCTATCACTTGACCGGTGCCCTTCTGCTGGACTTTTTCCCTTCTACATTTCATTTTGAAAGCCTGATCTTTCTCGAGAGGAAATAAGCATTTTCTTTTTACTTTGAAGCCTCCCTTACTTAAAATGAAAGTAAGAGCTAATTATCGGAGGATTTCAGATGGTGAAGAAGATTTCGGGACTTCTGCTGTTCGCAGTTTTGTTCTCTCTCATGTCTTGCGCCAGCAAGCCAAAAGAAATGGACAAAAAAGCCCAGATCTATTTCAATGCCGGCACTCAATCCCTCATGACCCGTGATTACACTGAAGCTTTAAATAATCTTCTCAAGGCCAACGAGCATGAGAAGAACAATGCTGAAATTATGAATAACCTTGGGATGGCCTATTACTTCAAAGGTGATCTGACTCTTGCTCTTAAATGCCTTAAGAGAACACTCGAATTGAATCCAGAAAACTCTGATGCTCGTACAAACATTGCTTCGATCTATCTTGAAGAAGGTCGTTTGAATGAAGCCGAAGCAATCTACAAAGAAGTGTTGAAAGATCTTTCATACGATAAGCAAGCGCGCACTTATTACAATCTTGGTATTCTTGAATACGAGAAGAAAAACAATGCAGACCAGGCCGAAATATATTTCAAAGCTTCGGTTAAAGAAACTGAAGATTTCTGTCCTTCTCACTACAAGCTCGGAAGTATCTATTACGGACGTCGCCAATTTAATAAGGCATACCGCAGTTTCCGTGAAGCAACGATGGGAACTTGTCTCAATTCAGCACCTGCTCATTACCAGCAGGCACTTGCGATGATTGAGCTTAGAAAGTACAACGATGCTCGCATTAAGCTCGATGAGATTCAAAACCGCTTTTCTAAAACTGCCTATGCAGTGAAAGCAAGATCCAAAATGATGGAAATCGACGAACTAGAAAAAAATTATAAGACTCTTGAAGCCCGATCACCACGGAAGGTGATTCAGTCTCCTGAATTCTAAGACAAGGATGTAACATGATGGAGCAGGACAAAGGAACACCAGGAAACGAAGGAAAAGAATTCGGACTCCTTGGTGACTACCTTAAGCTAAAGCGGACAGAGAAGAATTATTCTCTGGAAAAGCTTTCGCAAAAAACCAAAATCAGTATCAATATCCTGAAAAGCCTGGAAGCAAATGATTACGAGCATCTTCCTAGTGCTGCTTACATCAAGGGATTTGTTACCAGTTATGTGAAAGTGCTTGGTCTTCCAATGGATGAAGCCATCAATAAGATGGAGTACACTTATCTCAATATCCTTGGTAAGCCATTCCCGGCGCTCAATCACACGAAGTCGATGCCCACATCTTCTACCGTTTCAGCTTATGCAAGTCGTGAAGTCACACCCAAGACACGTGAAGCTGAAACGCATCAGCCTACTCCTCACGAAGTGATCGAGAACAGTGATTCCCTGATCGATAATACAAAGTCGATTCTACCAATCGCAATTTTCGCTGCCATCATCCTGGCCTTCGTTGGTGGTTATAAACTTATCTCTTCGGTTGTGGAGAGCGAAGTCACTGAACAGAAAACCAAAGACATGGGTCCTAAGATTGAATCGAGCTCTGCTCTGGTCAATACTCATCCTCCTGTGAAAAAAGAAGAGCCAAAGGTTGATCCTGCAACACAGACCACTGCTCCGACGGCAACTGCGCCGGTTGAAGAAGTTAAAGTCGAAGAGAAACCACTGCCTGATTTCCCACGTAACTTTCCGCCGGTAAATTTTGTAAAGATCAAAGGTAAACTCTTTTCAGTTAAGACTGATGCGCCAGAAAATGAAAATCCAGAAATTCTTCCTGAGAAGATTCAGTCATCTGTAAATTCATCTCTCCAGAACGTTTACATCCGCGCACTTGATGGCAATACCTGGATCAGTTACAAGATTGATAACAATCCGATCGCAAGTGTAATCATTGCGAAAGGCAACGATCTGTTCATTCAGGGTAATGAGATCCGCCTCTTCCTTGGTAATGTGAATGTAACGAGAATCTTCTATAACAACTACCTGATTGAAACGCCGACTAAATCAGGAGTTAAGAGTCTGGTCTTCCCTGAAGAGAATAACGAGAAGTATTTCATGCCTCTCTTCCCTAAGGCGAAAGACGATATCCTCTACACTGCTGAAGAATATATGAAGCGGATGAAGATGGAAGAAGATGAGCTCGCTAAGAGAAAACAAGATTAGATAATAAAAAGGCTCCGTAAGGAGCCTTTTTTTATGACTGCCAGTCGAGCTTGCTATAGAAATAAATCGCCACACAGGTCAGGACGATTGCAGGAGTGAAGACTGCAAGTGGGATCGGGATGATTTCCTTCTTTGCCACACTCACCAGAGAAAAGAAAATTCCATAATAGATGATGAGACAAAGTAACCCGATAAGACCCGAGTTCCTTCCCTTACCCCGGTTACCACTTATTCCTAGTGTGAAACCAAGAAAGCAGAAAATAAGACAAATGAGAGCTCCGTTCTTTCTGTTCCAGAACTCATAACGGGCATTGAAAAGATCCTTCTTATTGAAGTGATAGAGCCTGTTTGCTTCAGCGGGCGGCATATCAATAATATCTGAAAGATCTTTCGAGGAGAGCATAGTTTCTTTAAGACTAAACTTATCGCCGAACTGTCCCTGAGTGATCGGGAAAGAGTATTTCGAAAAAAGAATTTTTTCGACTTCATCTTTCTGGGCGCGACCAATGATATTTCCGTCATACAGAGTGAGGGTCAGCTTATCTGACATCTGATCCGGATTCTTTTCGAAAATCAGTTCGCCTCGCTTAGAAAAGATGACTCTCTCATGCCCACCTTTTTCTTTCAGGTGCAAAAAAACTTCTTCTAAGTTCCGGCCGTACTTCGTCGCCCTGCTGGCAAACAAAGTGACATTGGGAATCATGGTAAAGAATTGTCCTTCTTTAATTCCGGCGAGGAGACCACTGGATGTGAGATAGGTGATCTTCTTTTTGAATTCTTTGTTAGATGCGGGAATCAGGGTCTGGTTAACGTGATAAATACTGATCATTAAAATGGCAGCAATCACCAGAAAGGGAATGATGATCCTTTCCTTGGTCAGCCCACCCGCCCTCATTGCAATATATTCAGAGTCTGACGACAGACGGTTAAGGCAGAAAATAGTTGAGAAAAACACTGCGATTGGTATGGAAAGGGGGACAAAGGTTAGAGTGATGTTCCCAATAAGACCCAGGGTGAACCACAATGAAATATCACGCGACACCAAAAGATCAGTCATCTTGAAGAGTTCGAAGGTCAGAAGGAAGCTAATGAAGAACATCGTGCTCACCAGAAGTGGCAAAATGAACTGCGCAGCAAGATATCTCTGAATCAGTAATCTCATATAAAACTACGGTACACGAGGTTCACCTTTCCATCAAGAAATGGCAAAATAGCCGGATATATAAAGGAGCCTCTATGCAAGTTACGATCGACCTTAATGGCGATAAATTCCTGACCTCAGATCTGAAAGTTCTTTCAGCGTATCAAAAATCTTCAGCACCAAAGATAAAAGGTGGAAAAGCTGAGACTTCAGTTTCGGTTGATCACTGGACAGATAAAACACTCAAAGAAGAATTTCAATCTCTGCGCTCCCTTAAAAATTTCAAGGCCGGTAAAGACGATACTCTTACTTTCAGCGGCGCCATGGGCGAAACTGTTCTCGTGGTAGGCCTGGGTGAGCGTGGAAAATCTACAGCAGAAGATCTTCGTAAGACAACTGCAAAAATCTTCAAGGCCACTAAGACTAAATATCAGACGATCGCTATCGATGTTCCAGGTTTTAATACTGTGAGAGATGAAGTTCTCACATCTGCCCTTATGACTGAATCAATCATGATGAGTGATTATACTTTCGACACTTATAAATCTAAAAAATCTGAACCACTTGAGCAGACGATCTTCCTTTCACATGTTGAAAAGAAAAATTCTGCGCGCATTGAAAAAGCCCTTTCTTCCGTCAGGAACATCGCTTCGTCGATCAATGTCTGTAAAGATTTTATCAATGAAGTTCCTAATGTCCTTCACTCTGAAGAATATGCCCGCCGGATTGAAGCTGATGTGAAGAAGAATCTTAAAGGTGTAAAAATCAAAGTTCTCAACAAGGCTCAGATTCAAAAAGAAAGAATGAATCTTTTTCTTTCTGTAAACGCCGGCTCAGCATATGAACCACGCCTGGTTCACCTGACTTATGAACCAGCACGTGTAAATTCAAAAACTAAACACATTGCTCTCGTTGGTAAGGGAATCACTTTCGACACTGGTGGATATTGTATCAAACCGGGCACAAGCATGGCCGGGATGAAGTACGACATGGGTGGCTCTGCTACTGTTTATGGAGCTTTCCGTGCCGCTGTTCTTGAAAAAGCACCAGTGAAGATTACTTGTATTCTTGCTATCACAGACAATGCCATTAACTCTCTTGCGACTTTCCCTGATGCTGTCGTCACAGGGAGAAACGGGAAGACAGTTGAGATTCTCAATACTGATGCTGAAGGAAGACTGATTCTCGCGGATGCCGTGGATTATGCTTGTGACCAGAACCCTCATTGTATTATTGATGCTGCTACTCTCACAGGTGCATGTCTTGTTGCTCTCGGAAACCAGGTTTGCGCAGTTCTTGGTAATGACCAGAAATGGATCAACGAAATCATGGGTTCAGCAAAGGCCCAAGATGAATACATGTGGCAGCTTCCGATTATCAATGAGTGGAGACAGGATATTAAGTCTAAGATCGCTGACCTTCGTAACATCGGAACTCCGATGAGAGCTGGTACAGCTATCGGTGCTGCTTTCATTGAAGAGTTCGTAAAAAATGATGTAAAGTGGGCGCACCTTGATGTGGCCGGAGTTGTGGATTCTCAATCACACCTTCCGTATTGCCCGGCGAATGGTGCTTCAGGACTTCTGGTCAGGACGCTCACTCACCTTCTGATGAATGCCAAGTAATTTTAAAATCGTACTTTTTGCGCCCGAGATTCCCGGAAACACCGGGAGTATCGGGCGCACTTGTGTTGCCCTCAATCTGGAACTCATTCTCATTAAACCGTATGGATTTGAAATCGACGAAAAAGCAGTTCGTCGCGCAGGCCTTGATTACTGGAAGCATGTCCAGATAAGAGAATTCGAATCATGGGAAGATTTTCTCATGCGAGAAAAACCTGATCGTAAAAAACTCATCTTCTTTGAGAACAATGGCCAAAAACTTCATTACGAAGCTCCTTATAAAAAGGATGTGTATCTTATATTTGGTGGAGAGACACGTGGGCTGCCGTATGAAGTTGAGAATGAATATTTATCTCAGACCTACCGCTTACCGATGTACTCTGAGCATATTCGTTCACTGAATTTATCTAATGTCGCAACCGCCGTGGCCTACGAATGCCTTCGACATTTTTAATCTAATTCCCAGGAATATCGTGCGTACAATTCTTCCTGATACTGTTCATGAGTAATCGCCTTACCCATTCTCATCTTGATCAGGATGTCGTTAATCCTTGCCCGCGAGAACTTCGTTAGTCTCTTGTTTCTGAAAGAAACATAATACCGTTTTGGGCTTGGGAGAAGCATCGCCAGGAATGCTGACTCCCGTGGAGAAAGATCAGATGGATGCTTTCCGAAATAATGCCTGGAAGCTTTAGTGATTCCATAAATTCGCGGACCAAACTCGATGACATTGAGATAAATTTCCAAAATTCTTTTTTTCGAAAGAACTTTATCGACCTTGTAGGCAAGAATCAGTTCATGGAATTTTCGCCATAAAGTCCGGTCTTCTGTTAACCAGACATTCTTCACCATCTGCTGAGTGATTGTTGATGCTCCCCTCACTCTGCCGCCACTAGCAGCTTCTTCAAAAGCTACTTTCATTTGTTCCTGATCAAAACCTTCGTGTTGAAAGAAACTCCAGTCCTCGGAGAGAACAATCGCTGACTGAGCATAGCGGGATATTCCGGAAAGATTCGTCCAGGAGGAAGGCTTTTTCGCCATTATGATGACTTTTGCATCATCTTTATCGCAACTTCTATGGGGATATCCCTTCAGGAGTTCTTCTCCCTCATGGGAGAAGTACATAGTAATAGGAATAGCGGCCAGAACAAGGACGATACTCAGGAAAGCGAAGATCAGAAGCTGCTTACGTTCAGGCACTTTCATATAAGGTAATCTCAGGTTAAATTATAACCTATGGCCGATTTTTGCGCGTACTTTAAAGAGAATATTTGCAGGTCCTGCACACTCCTTGAGACGGATTACAGTCAGCAGATTCTTCTCAAAGAAGAAGTACTTAAGAGTGCTCTGGGAAATACACAACTCTTGCCCACGGTTCATTCCCAGATATCAGGCTTTCGGAATAAAGCAAAGATCGTTGTCTCAGGTACTAACGATGCTCCTCTTCTGGGTCTATTGGAAAAAGAGATTCTCGATTGTCCTGTTCACGATCCGGTTATCAATAAAATACTTCATGATCTCATTCCTTTTATAAAGCTTTCAAAGCTTGTTCCTTACAGCGTGCCGGAAAAGAAAGGTGAGCTGAAAGGAATCATTCTTTTTCATGGAGATGAGACCTATGTGAGATTTGTGATGCGCTCAAAGGAAAGCCTCGACCGGATAAGAAAGAATCTTCCTTCACTCCTCTCTTCTCATCCGGAGATTACTTCTGTTTCTGTGAATATCCAGCCAGTGCATCAGGCCATCCTGGAAGGTGATGAAGAAATTACTCTCGGACCTCAGAATTATATCCGCCAATCATTCGGACACCTAAAACTGAAACTTCGTCCACAGGCCTTCGTTCAGACGAATCAGCATGTGGCCGCAAAGCTTTATGAAACGGCTGCATCATGGGTTAAGGAAAAGAAGATTGAACGATTTCTCGAACTATTCTCAGGCCAGGGTGCATTCAGTTTTCATTGCGCGCCCTTCGTGAAAGTTGCTACTGGAGTTGAAATCAATTCAGAAGCAGTGCAGATGGCAACCGAAACGGCTGAAGAACTTGGGCTCTCTCATTTAAGATTTATTTCTCTGGATGCCGGAAAATCAGGGGAGATAATCAAAGAGAAAAATCCGGAACTCATCCTCGTCAATCCACCAAGAAGGGGGCTGGCCGAATGCTTGCAGCTACTTAAAGATACAAATGCCGAATGGCTCATCTATTCAAGCTGCTCTGTGGAATCATTAAAGAAGGATCTGAAGGAGCTCTCTTCACACTATGAAGTGGTGAAGGCACAGCTCTTTGATATGTTTCCCCATACCGCACATTTCGAAACCCTGGTTCTGCTTAGGAAATTATCTGCGATAAAAGCGTGAGATTTCTCTCGAAGCTTTAAGCACCAGATCACTTCTTGAGCGATCTCCAGAAATGATTCTACCCTGCCAGTCTGATTCAATAATATTGTGGTTGGTAAAATCCACGATCCGGAAGCTCTTCTCATTGCCGAAGATTTCCCAATCACGGATAGGAGGCTCACGAAGCTCTTTACCGTACGAATAAGCCTTAGGTGAAGTCTTACAATTCAGAATATTCTTCATCAGGGTTGGTGCCACATCATAATGAGATGTCCGGTGTGCCCACTCACCTTTCTCACGATCCGGAAAAATCAGAGTGAAAGGAACCGGATCCCATTCAGATGAATTTGTACCAGTTAAAATAATCGTACTTCCGGTAAGAAGCTTTCCTGATTGGAGACTGCTTACCGTGTCCTTCAATTTTAAATCCATCTCTTCCGGTGACGATGCTGAGAGATTGAAAAATAGAAAAGCCGGCTGAATTGATTCTGAAACTTTTCTTGTATCAATCCATGTTGCAAGGTCAGATTGCGCGCCTGAGAAACCGTGAATACTCTTGTCTGCGAAAACTACGATTTCATATCCTGCTTTTTTAAACTCTCCAACCATCGCTGAGTCCGGAGCTTCCGGACGATAGAGAGCAGGAATACCGTAGATAAGACGGAATAAACTATCTTCCTGGGTTCCGCCGCCACTCAGATGCATATTGAAATTCATCCCATGCTGCTGAAGATGGCGAACGAATGGAGTTCCCATTTCACTGATAGAACTAGTTCCAAAACTTTCCATCACAATGAAAACGACGTGAGGGAAGGTTTTTGAAGTGCACTTCAATTCTTTATTCGGGTAATTAAGATTTGCTTTGCCCATCGTAGATGTGGAATGGACCTTCGGATAAAAAATCTCCTGATAATTCAGGGGAAAAAGAGTCCCGAGGGTAATTTCGTTTCCGTAAAAACTTGTCCGGTGGTTATTCCAGATCAGGTGAGAGATACCGAGACAGATGATGATGAAAGGAAAATACCAGTTCTTTACCGGATTAGAGAATTTCCTCTGCATGACTCTCCAGAGCCACTCTCCGCGAATCCAGAGAACAAAAAATAAAAATACAATTACTCCGGCCGTAACGACATAAGGAGCAACACTACCGTTAAATATCTGAGCAGGACCTTGCGAAGTAAAAATACCCACGATCAGCTGATTGATATGAAATCGAAACTCTCCGAACACCATCCCATCCAGCATTACTGCTGTAGAAGCCAGCAAGATAAGGAATGCAGACCACATGCGGACAAAATAATAAGTCGGAAAAATTAATGCGAACGGAACATATAAAAGAAAATAGATAATGGTTGTGACGAGACCGAAGAATCCAATGTTAGTGAGGAAATAATAAAAGAGCGAAGCCGTGTCTTTTGGAATGACTCCACTCTTCAGGTAAACAAGTCCCAAAAGACAAAGCAGGGGCCATCCCAGACCAAAAAATATCTTTCTCCCCCACGAGAGTACAAAGCGACGGCGTTCCATGAATTTCCTTCTTCAATGATACTTTCATTCTAACAGCGCAGGGCGAATGTTAAAGGAAATAAGAGCACTTAGACGATTATCCTGACAAAGAAATCCTTCTTGTTTGATATGCCAAACAAAAGTATCCTTATGTTAACAGCGGGGGTTTCATGATCATCATGAACAGCAATCTACTTCTCGAGCATCTTACGGAACTGGAAGAAAAAATTCAGTACATTGAAAAGTTGATGCGAGATCAGCAGATCGAATGGGACGAGGAAAATATGATGGAGCTATTAATGGCCTGCCAGTGCAAGACCGGCAGGCAGGATAAAAATTCTTAGAAGAGCCAGTCGATTCCGAGACCGTACAACATCTCGTGACGATCTTTGAGTTCAGACTTCACGTTATTTCTTTCGATATCGTATTCAGCAAGACGACCTTGCCCATAATTGAATCTTCCGATGAAATTCTCTGTGATGAGATATTTCGCAGAAAAACCAAATCTTAAATCCATGTGAGCATCTTCAGTAGAGTCTGTATTCGCTGTGGTGTTCTCTGATTCGATTTCACCAACTCTCAATGCCTGAGCAGAAACTGTCAGCATGAATTCCTGAACCGGGCGATACTGGTAAGCAGCTGTTAAAGACATATCAGTTGAAGCGTCTGTATCAAAATCTTGATCTGCAACACCTGGGCTTATCTGAGTGGTTTCACCGGCAAATTGCTGAATCACAGCTGCAGTTAAGCGCCATTCGTTGGCCTCATTCCACTTGCGACCGATTGAAGAGTTAAGTTCGAGAGCGTGATTACCGCGATTGTATTGTCCATCTTCGCCGCTGAAACCAGTTTCAGCATCCATGACACTGATACGGGCAATAGCTCCGAAATCGAGATTGAAAGCTGCATTACTCTGATTCATAAGACGGTAGTTTGCACCGAAATATGGATTCGAAAGTCCGCCATTTTCAGAATCAGAAGAACCTGGAAGTTCTGTCTTATACTGGAAAGCATAATCAAGGCCTACGAAAGCGTTCAGATTTTCGGCCAGACCATAAGAGAGACGGTCTTCAATAACATAACCATTTGTTTCAAAATTTCTTTGTGGTGTGAAACCTGCATCACTTACTTCAGCATTCACTACGCTGACATTGGATGTGAGGTTGAACTGACCAGCCTTAAGGAAATAGTTCAGATCGCCGAAATCAAGTCCTGAAGTTGCCTGGGCAGATGAGGCAATAAGAGCAGCTGCCAATGCGATAGCTTTTTTCATTTGAAGAGACTCCTTGTATTGGAACAATTGTACTCAGATTTAGCACAAGAATGAAGTTGATTTAATCTTGCGCTTCGAGTCAGTAAGAATTTTGTTAGATCAAACAGGCGGGTGGTAGCAATTCGCTACCGGGAAATAAAAAAGGGCCAGCTTTCGCCGGCCCCTCTTTAAAATTCTTATTCGTAAGAATTAGAAACGGTAGATCATAGAAGCGCGAGTCATGAGAGCGTCTGTACGGATTGTACCGCCAGAATCTGTAGCACCATCATTAGAACCAGCTGTACCTGCACCAGTGTTATCTGTAGCGATGAGACCATCGATTGAGAACTCACCGAACTTGAGTGAAGCACCAGCACGTACTGCAGTTGCATTTACGTTACCAGAAGTCTTCCCGCCAGCTTTAGGATCAAGCTCTTGGTCAGAATAAAGGTTAGAGATAACTGAAGCACGAAGATCGAGCCAAGAAGTAGCTGCGTACTCAAGACCAAGTGTGAACGGAAGAGCCGTTGAAGTTGCTTCACCAGCTGCACCGAAAGAACCAGCACCATCATCGTCAACAGTTGAACGAGCTGCCACGAGTTTAGCGAAGACAGTAGCGCGGTCATTCAGACGCTCCTGACGAGCAACACCTAAACGAAGGATACTAGTATCGATATCTTCTTTTGTAACTTGTGAACCAGCACCACGGTACTCAGCACCGATCATACGGTAATCAGCGAAGAGCTTGTAGTTGTTCATCATATAACCAGCACCCATGAAGAGACCCATGTCGCCTTCAACAGAGTTACCAGCATAGTCATTGGCATCGTTATCGAGAGAAACTTGTGCGAAGAGATCAAGGTCACCCATGAGAACACCACCACGAGCACGCATGCCGTGAGAGTTAAGACGGTTACCAGCAGCAGCTGAACCACCATCGAAGCTTTCATAAGTAAAAGAAGCACCCCACTTCATGCCAGCGTCGCCGCCGATGAAGAAATCCCATGGCTGCTGTTCCTGAAGTTGAGCAGCTGTTCCTGAAACACCGTTTGGAAGAGCGCGAAGAGCACCAGTTGACGGAGAAGAATCACCGAAGTGAAGTCCGTAAACCATATTGCCAACAGACTTAGCGAAACCACCACCAGCGCGTGGGTTAGCAGATGAATCAGCATTACCATTAATGCTTGATCCAGAATCACCGAATTCGTAAGTGATGAAGTCTTTGTTCTCGTTGATACGAGCTGGGTTGAGGAAGATGTTGCGGTTGTCATTAACATAGTAAGAACCGAAAGAATCTTCGCCAAGAGCTTCGAGGCGAGCTTTAGTAGCGAAAGCAGGGGCAGCTACGACTAAGAGTCCAAGAGCAACTGTAAGTTGTCTTTTCATGAAATCTCCTTTTTAGAAAATGACGTTGGTCATTTCATTCATGGTTGGAAACAAAACTAAATTGATACCTAAAGTCTCACTGGACTAAATTGTTTTGTAAACGACTTTTTAGCAACGCAGATTTTTTTTAAAAAAAACTCTGGTCCTACGACCATCAATTTTTTGACGGTGACAAAGAAAAGGGCCGCAAAAGCGGCCCTCAATTCAGTGATAAAAATCTTAGTTTCTAGAAGAGAACGTCGAACTTAAGGAAGTTGAATCTGATCTCATTTCCGCTCTTGAAATATTCATCCCGGATGTCTCCACCGTAACGTTTAAAGAGCACAGAAACGGTAGGGGCATAAGAGATGTTGGCCACTGAATATGAACCAAGATCAAAGCGTTTACCGGCCTCAAGCTGCATAAAAAGGTTAAATCCGGATTCGTCATCTGAAGAACCGTACTCAACAGTCATGCGCTCGACACCAATAGTAGCACCGGCCAATACAGAATTTTTGATATCTTCTGCCTGGAAGTTATAGAGGAATCCGCCAGCAACACCATAAGCAGATTCAAATGAATCCGCGCGTCCAAAGTCTTCATCAACTCTGTTGAAGTTTAACTGTGCCTTCCACATAAGCCCAACATACTGCTCAACCAGCTGAGCGTAGTTAAGGTTCAGACGGAAAGTAGATCTGTCACGATCCGGACCTTTGCCATTGTCGTGCTTAAAGCTAAGACCTGATGAGTAAGCGAGATCGAAGGCATCGACAGAAACAACACGCTTCTGTGCCAATACGGCAGTAGACATGACCATAGCAATGATGGCGATAAGCACTTTCATGGGTTCTCTCCTTGAGAATATGTAATTAATGTAAGAGTGTACGGGCGAGATATTTTTGAGATGCATAGGAAGAAGTCATAGGGCTGGATTGTCCGAGAAACTTCAGAGTTGGATAATCAAAAGTAAGCTGTTCCGCAGTCTGATCCTTGATGTCTGCAACAAACATCTCTTCATCAAAGCGAATGAACTCTTTCTTGATATGTTTTTCAAGATCCGGAAAGACGCGATCAAGAACCCGCTTCATGAGACGGATTTTTGAAGCGAGATCTTCAGTCTGAGGATCTTCTTCATGGATCAGGAAAAGAACGTGGCAGAGGCCTTCATTCATTTTGTGATTGAAGCTCTCAAACTCAACGATAAAGTGTCCCCATTCGTGAGTCATACTCTGTGGAATGAAGAGCGTCTGGTCCGCATTGTTGAACACTTTATCCATGAGCCATGTCACACTGATGGCACCACGGGTAGTGGCCGCAGAACAAACATCAATGAGCTCGGCAGTCAGAGCTTCTTTATGAGTGAGATAGTTCAGGAATTTCTTTGGAGAAAGAGAGACATAAAGATTTTCACAGGTAATTTTCGAGAAATCCTTGAATGTCAGCGTCCATTCCTGTTTTTCAACGAGATCACTGGGCGTAGTCTTCTCGATAGATTCAAAAATTCTCATATCGAGTGCTTCTGAGATTAATGCATCGAGGTTTTCCCACGATAATTCATCAAAGTAGCTGGCGACTTCAGTACGGTAACCTTTAACTGAGAAAAATTCCTCACCCGAAAGGAGGTTCATGGGCTTAGCTCGTGCGCCGAATTCATGAAACTTGCCGTCTTTATAGAAAACAGGATCTTTTGCTTCCGGAAGAATGCGCGCACCAAAATGCTTGCGATAAATACCTTCCACTGCTTCAGATGAGCGAAGAATAGAAACACCGTACTGATTATTTTCAATGAGGATTTGGCGATTCAGAGGACGGTTGGTAACGATCTTTACAGCTTCGCCAGGATAATTCTTTTTGATTTCGACGAGCTTCAGTACTGCACCCAGATCGTGTCCGACAATCACATGTTTAGTGTGACGAGCAAGAGTGACTTCCTGGTTTCCCTTGCGGGCATCCTTAAAATGCTTCAATAATCCGAAACTCATGCTCAAAGCTTAAAATAAAAAAACCACTCTTACGAGTGGTTTTAATCGGGTATTTTTCGAGTAATTTTATCGAATCGCTAATTTATCGCCAGGAAGGATTGAGCGACGTTTGATGATGTGTTGGTTAGTCCGGATGATGGTACTCATCGGAACTCCCATTCTCTGGGCCACGCGCCAGAGAGAATCACCCTTTTTCACAGTATAGAAAACAGATGGATTCTTGATCAGTCTTCCACCTCTGGCAGAAGCCATCAGGCGATTCGTTCCACGCTTTCTTTTTTCACGCTTAGAAGGCTTCTCGTAGAGGTCTGCATACATATTAGCGCGGAGTGAGTGATCTTCGCGGAAAGGAAGATAAATAATAGATCTCTTTTCAAGAGTACGCTTTTCAGGAAGATCCGGATTAAGTGTTGTCATGATATCCATCGGAACGCGGAATTTCTTCGCGATCTGATCGAGAGACTGCTTACCGTTAGTGGCAAAAGTCTTGTAGTTATCAGAAACGACTGAATCTTTTTCTTTATACTCATCCCATGCTTCACGTGTTCCCACAGGGAGGCGAAGTGGATAATTCTCAACGTAAGGTGGAACCTGCCATTTAGTGATCTCTGGATTGTAGCGCTTGATCTCTTCGAAATCGACATCGAGCACTTCGGCAACATCATAGAGATCGGCATTACCCTTAACCATGATTTCTTCATAATCGAGAGCTTTCTCGAAATTGATCTCATTGAATCCGAAAACATCGAGGTTCTTACCAATGATTGCGAGGGCCATGATCTTAGGAACATAGTTCTTAGTTTCAGGCTTCAAGTAGCGACCGTTAGTAAGTTTCCAGAAATCATTTGTACGGTACATGCGGATAGCGCGACCGATCTTACCTTCACCAGCATTGTAACCGGCCGTAGCGAGTTCCCATGATCCGAAAAGATTATGAAGAGTCTTTAGATAATTAGCAGCAGCGATTGTTGCTTTCAGCGGATCACGGCGTTCATCTACATACCAGTCGATATTCAAACCGAATTTTTTCCCGGTATATGGCATGAACTGCCAAGGGCCTACAGCTTTCGCCCAAGAGCGTGCGCTGTTAGTGAATCCTGATTCGGCCATCGCGAGATATATCAGATCTCTTGGAAGACCATTGTCTGCCATGATCTTAGAAAGAACCGGAGCGTATCGACCTGCTCTCTGCGTGTAATTGAGGAAATGCTGACGGCCGCGTGGTCCGGAGAAATACTTCACCCATCCAGCAACTTGCTTGTTCCAGGTAACAGGAATATCAAATTTAGTATTACGAAGACCGAGCGTTTGAGCAGCAGCTGCGTCTATCTCATATGTCATCAATGGTGCAGTGAAAGTTTTCTCATGAGCAGAACCGTGAATACAGCCCTTACAATTTGGAAGATCAGCTTCAATCAGCTGCTCCTGAACGCGATAGTATTCAGCTTGTTCAGCAACAGTAGGATTATATTCTTTTTTATGACGGGGTGATTTGTGGTGTGAGCACGCCGAAACAAAAACTAATACTGTGAGTGGCAAAAGGGCCAGCTTGATCATCTTGAACTTCCTTAATCTTCCTGAAGTAAGCAGTACTCCATCAATTCCAGAATAAAACACCAATTGAATATCACATACCGGGAAAATATGTGTCCCTATGGCTTCATTCCGTCTGCACTATCAGTCACTTGGACCGTCGTCTCTTATCGGACCAAAGTCCCTTTACTAAAACACAAAGCAATGTCTTTTAAAAGGCTGAGCGAAACGATCGACTAAGAGGGACTACGGCTGTGTGTCTCTCAATGATATAATCGATAAATGCTTAAACTCATTCTGATCTTGCCATGGCTCATCATTATCAATCAACCAATAAACGCAAAAGTTGAAGCACCAAATTATAATTTCAGCGTCGATATTCTTCAGGAATTTGCTCCCGGAACATCTCTGGAATCAATTCAAAAAAAATATGGGAAGGGTTCAGTCGAAAGAAATGTCCGTGGTGCACAGACCATGAAATTTATTGTTTCACACATCCGATATAAGTTTCCGGTGCTGATTCAGGTTCAGGAAGGAAAAGTCCTCGATATGTACGCGCGACTTCCCCATTATTTTCTGCATGATGTTTTCCTTCAGTCGCTGGTGAACAGAATTGGTAAACAGACGACGTACAAGAAAACGGGCGAGCATGCTCATTACGTGTGGGAAAATAAAGAACAGCGCCATATTTATGATGGCGCCTGCACGATTACATGTTTTCCGATTTTTTATGCTGTTGAAACAGTGAACTCACCAGTTTCGTCGATTCTACAGCAAATGAAGAAACAGAATCAGCCCTGATGAACTGGATTGGGAATTTTGTAACTCTGGGAATGCTTATATACCAGGTACGCTACCGGTAGCATGATCAAGCAGAGTATCTGCCCCATCGTAAGAAATCCAAAATAGTAACCAAGCTGCGGATCTGGCTCGCGGAAGAATTCAACGATAAATCTCATCACTCCGTATCCGCCCACAAAGATTGCTCCGGCGAGACCGTAATATTGTTGCTTGCGATGAGCGACCCACACGGCAATAGATAGAACAATCCCTTCGAGAACACCTTCATACAGTTGTGAAGCATGTCTCGGGAAAGGTCCTCCGCCCGGAAAAACAACACCGACCCAGCTGTCAGTTACTCGTCCGTATAATTCGCCGTTAATGAAATTTCCCAGTCTTCCCCAGAAAAGTCCCTGGGTTCCGGCAATCGCCATGCAATCAGAGATCTGATAGAAATTCACATTGTGTCTCTTGGCAAAAAGCCAGGTGGCAAAACACATTCCTGCAAGAGCACCGTGGAAAGAGAGACCGCCTTTCCAGACAGAGAAAATATCTCCGAGGTTCACCGAATAATATTCCCAGTTATACACAAAGACGTAAGCAAGCCTTGCTCCAAGGAACATTCCCAGAATGAGCCAGGTCACATATTTATCAATAGTGTCAGGGGGAAGAGGCCAGACTTTTTTCTTAGAGAGATATTTGAGCAGAAGCCCGCCAAGAATGAAGCCGATGACATACATCGCTCCATACCAGCGTACCTGAAGAGGGCCAATCGAAAATACAACGGCATCAATCCAACTCTGTTCCATATTAAAAGATTAATGGAGATGCTGAATCGTGACAACTACGGATTATAAACTTGTTCCGGGAGTGAGTAGCTCGCCATCACTCCTGCACTGAGTGAGTAGATAGCTCTTTTCATCGCTGGTGTGACACCAGTGAAACTTAAGAGACAAGTACTAACCGAGAGATAGCTGATCAGATCTTCGCGAGACATATGAGATGAATGGCGGATTTCGACATCGCGTCTGATAATCTTGAGATTATTACCAATGCGCATTTCTCCGCCCTGGGAGAATACGGTTTTTCTTTCAACATCAATAAGAACTGATTCACCGAATGACTGGGCCTGCTTCATGAGAAGGACCGCTCCATCTTTCACAGTTCCCCAGTAGCAGAGAACACCCATGTCAGAAAGAGCAGTTGCAAGAAAGCGTGCTAGTACTACACGGAGTCCAACCATCTGGTCAGTATTTGCAAGTTCACCACTGACTGCAAGATCCCAGAGGTTTCGGCTCATCGGCATAGCAAGGAGTCCGACTTTTCGGTATATGTAAACCGGAAGTCCGTTCATGAGAGACAGACTTTCCAGTCCGTATTTGTCGAGAAGATCAGATCCTATAATCTGCTTTTCTATACGAGGACCGGCACTTTGAACTGTCAGGATGCGTGAGTGTGCTTTTTGAAGAGAGATTTTTTTTATTTCGATTTCAGTCAGAAGGCCGAAACCCATTTCACCCAGGAGATGTTGAAATTTAGAATTCACTTCATCCGCATTAACCCTTACGAAGATGGGATATTGATGAAGTTTCCGGTATTGATAATAGTTCCAACGCTGTTCCATGCAGGACCTCTCTCTATAAGGCTCATCGGTGAGCGGAGAATTTTCCTGAGAGAGGGATCACTGGCCACCACGTGGTGTCTAAAGTTTAGACAGTCTGTCCAAAAACAAGCCAGTTTCCCTGTGAAAAGCATTACCCGCCCCCCTGATGGTGGCACTGCCTTTGCTTAATAGATTGCATGGAAGTGATCCTCAATGAATTCATCAATTCGCACCCAATGTTTCAGGAGAAAAATCTCCTGAAGACCAGAGTTGCGCTTTCGCGTGAAATCCTTGACCGCAATCTGGAAGAAGAGCGCCGAGCGTGGCTTCTACATCGTCTTGCCCATGCCCATACCCCTGAAGAATTATCAGAGCTTATTACTCAGGTACTTTGTTAAATATCTGTGTCCCTATCTAGGACTCCATCTATAAGTTAAAATAGCTTCTCATGCTGAATGATGAGAACCGATACCTTTTCAAATTCGCTTTCCGAAGTATCCTCCGTAATCGGGGGAGAAGCTTCTTTATTGGATTTTCTGTGTCCCTCGCCGTGTTTATTGCAGTTTGGGTTCTGGCGTTCTTTGATGGAATGAACGCACAGATTGAGCAGGCAGTTGTTAACACCAACACAGGTTTCTACCAGCTCCAGGAAAAAGCATTTTCCCGCACAACTGATCCTGGTCATCCGATGGAGTTCACGGAATCTCTCCGATTAAAATTTGAGAAAGAAAATATCAAGTCACTTTCTCCTGAGCTTTTTGTTGATGCAAATGTCTCCACACCGGAGGGGAATGCCGGCATAGCTCTCCTCGGTATTGTTCCTGCGTTTCACCGGAACTTTCTCCCTGTCTCTTCATCAATGATCTCAGGTGAATTCCTGAGAAGTGATGATGAGAACGGAATCGTCATTGGAAAAGAGCTTGCTGATATTTTCAAGTGGCGCCCCGGGGACCAGATGGTGGTGAACTACCAGGATGTGAATGGAGAGCTCCGCTCAGAAATCGTTATAGTAAGGGGTATTTTTAATTACAGCAGCTCCTCATTTGAAAAACGATTTGCTTACGTGACCCAGAAAACATTGCAAAAACTTTTCCTCAATGATTATACCGGAAGAATTTTATTTCACCGCGTGCCATTCATGACTAAAGGCCTGGCCGGGAAGGATCAGCTGAAGTCAGCTTTTTCTGATAATAAGATGGCATTGAAAACCTGGAAAGACTTGAATCCTGAAATGTCTGTGGTGATTGAATTCAATGACGGTATGGTGAGATTTTTCTTTATTATCATCGCACTAACTATCACCATGACAATTCTCACTCCGATTCAGATGTTATGGCAGGAACGACTGAGCGAATTGCGAATGATGAATATCCTTGGTGTCGTTAAGAAGCGCTTCTGGAAAATAGGATTTTTTGAAGTCATTCAGATGATTATTCTATCGGGTGCTGCTTCCAGTATTATCCTTTTTGTCATTCTGAGTATTCAGATGAAGACCGGAGTTGATTTCCGTTATAGCCAACAGGGTCTCAATATTGAGCGAGCCGGGATCAAGCTTAATAGCGTTGTGTATCCGCTCTTTTATCCCGGTCAGATTTTAGTTACTTTCGGCTTCATCATCTTTGTTATGCTTCTGAGCTATACATGGGGAATTCACAGAACGCTTCAGAAGCTGGAGAAGAGTGCATGAGATCTTTCCTCTTTCTCCTGAAATTCAGTTACCGGAATCTCTGGCGCGCGCCGAAAAGAACGATGATCATGATCGCTTCACTTTCCATCGCCACGGGATTTATTATCTGGGATCTTAATTTTGCAAATTCCGGATCTAAGGAAGTGATGAAAGAGTTTCTTTCTCAAAATGCCGGAAGATATCAGGTCACTCATCCCGATTACTATAAAGTTCCGAACTCGAGACTCTTTAATAACTACAAGATCATGTCTGACGATATGGTCCCGGATAAAAAACTATTCGAGAAATCAGTCCGCAGGGTTACTGCACCAGTTTACTTCTCAGGAGAAAAGAAAACCCTGGGCGTACTTATGACCGGTATCGAAGTGAATAGAGAGCTTAGCCTCACTCGTCTCAGCGATGCTCTCAGGGGCGGTCGTTTTCTGAATGCTGAAGGACAAAAAGAAGTCATCCTCGGGAAACGCCTGGCCGAAAAACTCGAGGTAAAACTTGGTAGTGAAGTCGCAATCATCGGACAGGCACTCGATGGATCGGTTGCGAATGATCTTTATCAGGTCGTGGGTTTTCTTGACTTTGGCGGCGGTGATCTCGAAGACACTCTGGCCTTTACACAGATCGTGAGCGCCCGCGAACTCTTGGTGATGGATGAAAGAAATTATCATCAGCTTGTGAATTTCGACATGGATACTGAAGACGTTCCTACAGTTGATGGTCTCGGGGTGTGGACCTGGCGGGATATTCTTCCGGAGATCGGAGTCTCTACAAGGTTTGTGGATAATTTCACCTGGATCGTTTCTGTGATTCTTGTCATCGTCATTAGTCTTGGACTTGCAAATACGCTGGTTATTACTTTTTTTGAGCGTGAAAAAGAATTTGATTCACTGAACGTACTCGGAGCAAAAGCTTCATGGATTGCCTGGGCACTTCTATTTGAAGTTACCATGCTGGGAATGATTGCGATGGTGATAGGTATCGTGATCGGCCATGCCGCGACGACCTTTTTCAGTTACTACCCAATTAACCTTGAGCTTTTCACCGGTGGGAACCCCATCATCATGGGTGGTATGACGATCAAGCCACTTGTAAAATTTTATCCGGTAGCTCAATACTACTGGCAGGTTCCACTTATGATGTTCTTCTTCCTGGGACTGTCGATGATTTATCCTTTAGTGCGTGTGATTAAGAGGAGCAAGAATGCAGTTTGAATTATCTGATGTCGAAAAAGTTTACCGGATGTCAGAAGAAAACAAGGTATTTGGTGCCAGGGGAATTAACCTGAATATCCTTGAAGGAGATTTCATGGCCCTGGTCGGTCCTTCGGGATCCGGTAAGACCACAGTACTAAATCTCATAGCGGGTCTTATACTTCCTACTGGCGGACGACTTTGTCATGCAGGGAAAGACATTACATCTTTCTCACTTGAGGAGCGAACAGAACATCGTCTCCAGTATATGGGATTTATCTTTCAGGATTATCAGCTTCTTCCGGTTTTAACTGCCTATGAAAATATCGAGTTTCCACTTCAGCTTAAGAATTTCCCGCAAAAAGAAATTCGTGAACGAGTCGAGTGGGCACTTTCACAAGTGGGCCTTACGGGTATGGGTGATCGCTTTCCCAAGCAACTTTCTGGTGGGCAACAGCAACGTGTCTCGATCGCCAGGGCAATTGTGAGCAGACCACAACTGATTCTTGCTGATGAACCGACTGCCAATCTGGATTCGAAAACTGCCCAGGAGATCATTGAGCTCTTTAAGAAACTCAATCAGGACTTTAAGCTCACTTTTGTCTTCTCTACCCATGACCAGAGGCTCATTGACCAGGTGAAAACCGTTCTCTACATTAAAGACGGCCAGATCATAGAAACAAAAAAACATTGATGGTGATATATGAAGATACAATTCCGTCCGAAGGAACTTTTTTTCTGCGCAGCTATTGGAGTTAATGCCAATAATGCTGATGAATGGTGGAAATACTCCGACGATCAGATGCGGGGAGATCGTTCTCGAGCTGAAATAGTCATGACTATCAAGACTCCGAACTGGAGCCGCACGCTTGAAATTGAATCTGATGTAAATGGAAAGAAAGAAGCACTTTCGACAATTGTTTCACCAGCAAAGGAAAAAGGAATCAGAACTCTGCGTATTGAAAACAATATGTGGAACTACTTCCCTAAGCTCAAAAGAAAAGTCGCAGTTTCATCTTCTATGCTTCTTGCAAGCTGGATGGGATCTGATTTTACTAATGATGATATCCTGAAAGCGAGCTCAATGAGCAGTGACTATACTCACGCTTTCCTCCCTGATGAATCAGTAAATGGCGAAAAACTTAAAGTGATCAATAATCTGGCCAGGTCAAACTCCAAGGTCATGTGGCCAAAGATTGTGACTCTCTCCAGTAAGAAGGACTGTCTTCCCCGCGAGAGCAGGTATTATGATAAAGAAAATAATCTTAAGCGCGTTCTCACCTTCTCTGAAGTGAAGACTTTCAATGGTCATAAAATGCCAACGGTCTGGAAGATGCAGCCTCTGGATGACAAAAGCAAGGAAACCACTCTCCAATATCGAAACATAGATTTCGATGTGAAGTTTCCTTCAGGACACTTTACTCAGAAGACTCTCGCACAATGAAAACTGCGCTTCTCATATTTTTGATCTCAATGCCGGCATTCGCTCAGATAAAGAGCGAGATCTCTGGTAATGCAGAAATTCAGGGACGGCATTCATGGAACAATCCTGAAGCCAGGGATAATTTCAATCAAAGATGGAATGAAGAAGACTTTTACCTGGGTTACGGAAATCTCACCGGGAAAATTACAACAGATCAGTCGACCATTGATTCCAATATCTTTGTCCGTCATTCCCGATCTGATCTTTATAAAAACAATTATGCTGCCACCAGTTTTTTTAACTTTCCAGAGAGACTCGTCGCCAGAGACCTTTTTAAGCTCCAGCATGTTCAACAGAATGACGAAACCAGAGATGAAGTCATTCTGAACAAGTTCTACTATCAATGGCAAAATGAAAAGATCATATACACCGCAGGCAGGATGTATATTAATTATGGTCTGGGAGAGATCTTCAATCCCATTAATCCTTTTAATCAACCTACCGGACTCACCAGCATTTCTCAGGTAGCGCAAGGGAATGATGGAATGGGTTTAAGTATCTTCGCATCAGATGCGCATAAAATTGATTTTTATATTCTCGGAGACAAGCGCTTTGATAACTATGATGGCGAGATCAAGCACACACTGTGGATGCATGGGGAAATACAGTTTACCCGGAACTTTGAAGCTGAGTATGTACTGGGCCAGGATCAGGACAGAAACAAGGCTGGAACCCAGCTAAGCTACCAATGGGGTGATAATCTTCTTTTTTTTCAGGGACTTTATCAGACGGAATTTCTCTCAAACATTCAATCAAACAATCTTTTGGATATTCTTCTCGGCTTTGACCGTCAGTTCTCCCAGAAATGGCATGTACGACTTGAATCCGGATATCAGAAAATTAATCGCTTCGCTTCTGGTCCATTTTCCAATGACCGCTTTCTACCTTCCGAGTACTTCGTAGCAGTTGCTAACCAGTACGATATTCATCCGCTTGTGAAGCTTTCAGGCACCGTAATCAATGATATAAAGTCGAGCTTCACCTATGGACTGGTTCGCATGACTTATAGCTTTCTGGAGAATTCAGAAGGAGAGCTCTTCGCATTTATTCCTGTAGCCAGAGGTGATGAGGCTGAGAGTTTATTCTACAATCTTGTCACTCGAGACGTTGGAATTGCATTTCGCTTTTTCTTCTGATGCCTTAATTAATTTGAGCGATTCACTTGGGAGTTTTCTTCAAGGAATCAGCCCCGTCGTGCTAAAATACGCTGAATAGGTTATGTATGTAACAGACCGGTAAAAGCTAAGGTAGAGACGATGTTTGGTGAAATGGACAAATTAGAAGAGATGAAAGCGAAGAGCGATTCGGTTTCTCCATGTTTCTGTATGGCGAAGTGGATGCATGTGACTATTCATCTCATGACCGGGCAAACTCATTCATGTTATCTCCCACCGACTCACAAGATTTCTCTTGAAGAAATAAAGAATAATCCTTCTGCTCTACATAATACTGAATATAAAAAACTCCAGCGGAAAAAGATGCTCTACGGAGTTCGACCTAAGGAATGTAGTATTTGCTGGGCGATCGAGGATTTACCCGGGAATCAGGTCAGTGACAGGCACATGAGGGCCGTAGACAGCTGGACCATGCCGTTCTTCGATAAGATCAGTAAGTCAACTGGAGACGAAAACGTTAATCCCTCTTACGTTGAAGTAAGTTTTTCCAGCGCCTGTAATTTCAAATGCAGCTATTGCTCTCTACACGTCAGCACTGCCTGGAAGGAAGAGATACAAAAACATGGCGCATATCCGATGGCGAATAATACTACTCACCAGGACCTGGAATGGTATAAAAGAAATGGATTACTTCCCCTTGATGAAGAAAATAATCCGTATATCGATGCCTTTTGGAAATGGTGGCCCGAACTCATAAAAGAACTCATGTTCTTTCGGATTACCGGAGGGGAACCTCTGTTGAGCCGACAAACTTTCAAGGTCATGGAATGGATCAATGAAAATCCACTTCCTGAGCTTCAACTCTCAATCAATTCAAATCTTGGAATTCCGCAGAAGCAGTTTAATAAATTCCTGGAACTTTTAAAGCCTATGATGGCCAAAAAAAATATCCGTTCATTCATTCTCCACACCAGCATCGACACTTATGGCGCTCAGGCGGAGTACATACGAAACGGACTCAATTTTAAGTCATTCGAAGCTAACCTTTGCAGATACCTTGAGGAAAATCCCACCTGTGATGTTGCATTTATGTGCACCTTCAATAATTTGAGTGTCGTAGGCTTCAGGCAATTCATTGATTGGGTGATAAGTTTGCGCAAGCGGTATAAAAACGGGCACCGCCAGATCCTATTGGATATTCCCCATCTCGAGGGTCCTAAATGGCAAGCGGCCCGAATTCTGACACCTGATTATTACAATATAATGGAGGATCATGTCGCTTACATGAGCTCACGTATCAGTGACGGGGGTGGCATTCAGCAAGCTGAAGTTTACAAGATGGAACGAATTCTTGAGTGGATGAAAAGTCCTGTGCCGGAAAACGAGCTTATTTCTGCGCAAAAAAACTTTTATATGTTTTTTAAAGAGCATGACAGAAGACGAGGAACCGACTTCCTGAGTACCTTTCCTACGATGAAAGTTTTTTGGGATCACTGTAGGGTTCTCGCTCAAGGCAGCGCCTGATGTCAGCACCTAACATACCCTTAAGCAGGATTAGAAAAGTCAGAGACAAGCTGAATTTAAAATCCCCGAGCTTTTGTCTGGCAAAGTGGCTTCAGGTTACTATTCATCTCCAGAACGGTCAGACTCATTCATGTCATCATCCCAAGACTCATAGAGTCCCTCTGGAAGAACTAAAAAATGATACATCTGCCTTGCATAACACTTCCCGGAAAAAGCAAGTCCGAAAAGAAATGCTCGAAGGCACTCGCCCTGAAGAATGCAATTACTGCTGGAACATCGAGGACGTTCATAAAGAGAACTTCAGCGATCGGTCAATAAAATCAGCGCAAAAATGGGCCATCCCCCGGATGGAAGAAGTTGAGAATTTGCCCTGGGATGCATCCATAAATCCTTCCTATGTTGAAGTGAGCTTTGGTAATGAATGTAATTTCATGTGTGCTTACTGTGCTCCCCAGATCTCTTCTTCCATCATGAATGAGTTAAGAAAGCATGGACCGTATTCTTCTTTGGAAGTTTACTCCGAAGAAAATCTCAAATCAGAAGGTCTCTATCCATTTTCTAAAGAAGAGCGGGAACCTTATGTCGACGCATTCTGGGACTGGTGGCCAGAACTTCTTAAAGATCTGAAGGTCTTTAGAATTACCGGTGGTGAGCCTCTACTGAATAGTAACACTTTCAGGTTCCTGGATTACCTCAAGACACATCCCATGCCCCATCTGACAGTTGCAATTAATAGTAATTTGGGTGTTCCGAAGCCAATCTTTGACAAATTTTTAACCGAAATTAAATTTATCACAGGCAACAAACTTATTAAGGAATTCCAACTCTTCACCAGTGTCGACACTTATGGAAAGAATGCGGAGTTTTTACGCTTTGGTCTTAATTATTCTGAGTTCATGGGAAACGTACGAACATTCCTCAATGAGATCAAAGATTGCGAACTTATTTTCATGTGCGCGTATAATGCCCTTTCAGTTTTAAATTTCAGAAAATTCCTCGATGAAGTCATTGAGCTGAAATCGAAATACTTTGATTCAACTGGAAATACCAGGGTCACTCTCGATATGCCTTATCTGAAAGAACCCACCTTCCTTTCCTGCTATGTACTTACTAAAGATTTTCTTCCGATCATTAAGAACGATATCAGATATCTTAAGGACAAATCTTTCTTACCCGATGGAAAAGAGATTATCTATCAGACAGAAATTTCCAAGTTGGAGAGAATTTCAAACTGGGTAGGCGGCCTTGAAGAAAACGAACACCGGAATAATAACAGGATTGAACTGGTAAAATTCCTCAAAGAATTCTCGACGAGGAAAAACATTAAGTTTGAAGACTATATCCCGGAATACCTGCCATTCATTAAATACTGCGAATCTCTTTATGAACCATTAAATGAGCCGAAGTAACTCCTCGACCTGAATCGGGATCTCAGAATTATCTGAAAGTTGATTGCTAACTTCTACCAGCCGTTTCAAATGTCTTCTTACTGCCTCTTTATCTTTTTTGAGTAAGGGAATCTGAGACATTATTCCCCAGACTTCCCACTCAATTTGCTTCAAACAAACTTGACCGAGAGTAGTTCCTCTCAGCTTCTCCAGTTCATCTTCGGGACCAAAATGAAACCACAAATGCTTGTTAGGGTACAGGAAGCGCCAGTACCTCGGCATATTTGCCGCAAACACCTCTTGCTCAGTCAAAGATTTTCGACACAAGGGGGCCAGTGTTTCTTTCAACAATTGAAGGTCCATTGATAAAAGGTCACTTAAGACTTTCAGAACATCCGGAAAAAGAATTTTTTGAGATGATGGCAGTTGAAGCAGGTTAAAATGTTCCTGCCACTTTTTTTGTCTCATCCCCGGGCGATTAATTATTCTCACCCTGTCCGAATAAAGAATCCTAAGTAAAAAGACAGCCTTCTCAACATTGATATTCTTTTTCTCAGCGGTTTGAAGATAACCTGCAAGCTCCGGGTCACGGGACTTCTCATAAAGATTCAATGAAGACTTAAAAATGTTCAGTTTCTCAAAGTAATAGAAATTGGCTTCTCCCAAAAATGGATAAATTATTTTTTGAGACTTGAGAGTAGAAATAATTCGTGAGACATCCGCACTACCAGCTTCCGGCATAATTAAAATGGTCAGGTCGAGATCACTCACTCCAAAAGTAAAATTACCCTTCTTGTAAGAGTTTCGTGCCCAGACTTTAATACCCGTTAAACCCATGGCCTGAATTTGAATATTGGTTAATGCCAGTTGATAAGGCCAGGCGGCCAATTTTCTGGGGAGATAATTATCAATTGAATAAAAAAATCGATCGAGAATCATAATGGAAAGCGAGGTGCTTTATAAGTCCTTGTTTATGATAGTATTTCTGGAACTAATAGGCCTTGGCGTCTGCCTAGCACCAGTGCGGTCAGTCTTGTCTGAAGCGTTGCCCTATCCTTGACATTAGCGCCAAAAGGTCCTAAAAACAATAGTTCAAAATAACTCACCTAGGGCAAAAAGCAGGACTCGTTCCTCCCCGGCAGGTGGTATCTCTTAGGAGTTCTCATGTACACAGTTGTGGAAATTAAAGGTCATCAGTACAAGTTAAGTGCTGGCGATTTGATCGACGTTGAAAGAATTGAAGCTGAAGAAGGTGCTACTGTTACTTTCGATCAGGTTCTTCTCGTAGGCGGCGGAGCTAAAACACTTATCGGTGCTCCAACTCTCGGTGGTGCAAAAGTTACTGCTAAAGTTATGAGACAGGGTCGCACTCGTAAGATCCTAGTTCTCAAGCGTAAGCCAGGTGGATCACGTCGTAAGAATGGTCATCGCCAGTGTTACACTGGTCTTCTCATCACAGAAATCAATGATGGTCAGGGCGGAGTGATGAAGGCTGAAGCAAAAGCTAAAACAGCAACTGCAGCTAAGAAGTAATTAATTAAGAATCAAGTTTAGGAGATAACAGTTTATGGCACATAAGAAATCGGGTGGTAGTACATCTAACGGACGTGACTCTAATCCAAAAATGCGTGGTGTGAAGAAATTCGGTGGCGAAGTTGTTTCAACTGGAATGATTATCGTTCGTCAGAAAGGAACTAAGTTCCACCCAGGCGTTAATGTTAAGATGGGTCGTGATTTCACGATCTATGCAATGGTTCCAGGAACTGTGAAGTTCTCTTTCTACAACAGAGACACAAAGATCATTTCCATTATTCCAGCTTAATTGATCTTTACAGATCTTTGAGATAGAGAGGAGCTAGCAATAGCTCCTCTTTTTTTTTGAGTAGAATTACGGCCGAGAGGCCGGATCGAGTTTTTATGAAGTTTATTGATGAAGTTGAAATCGAAGTTGTCTCTGGAGACGGTGGCAAAGGCTTCGTAGGATATAGAAGAGAGAAATATGTGCCGTTAGGAGGTCCTGACGGAGGTACGGGCGGTAAGGGTGGCGACATCGTCTTTGAAGGCGATGAAGGCATGAATACCCTGATGCACTTCAGAGGTCTCAAAACTTTCCGCGCAGAAGAAGGTGTGAATGGTTCCGGATCCAATATGACCGGAGCTGAAGGCAACGATCTCATCCTAAAAGTTCCGGTGGGAACACTCATCACAAACAGAGAAACCGGTGCACTCCTTTGCGACATCACTGCCCATGGCATGCGCTATATTGCTGCTGAAGGCGGACGTGGAGGCCTTGGGAACTCAGCCTTCAAGACATCCGTTAAGCAAACTCCGAACTATGCTCAGAATGGCGAGCCGGGAACTGCAGTATCAATTCATCTTGAAATTAAACTCCTCGCAGATATCGCTCTCATCGGTCTTCCGAATGCAGGAAAATCCACTCTCATCAGTGCGATCTCCGCCGCGCGTCCTAAAATCGCTGATTATGCATTCACGACACTTGAACCAAACCTGGGTGTTGTTCAGTTGGGTGAAAAATCAATTGTGGTTACTGATATTCCGGGACTCATTGAAGGGGCCGCAGAAGGCAAGGGCCTCGGGATCAAGTTCCTGAAGCATATTGAAAGAACGGCGGCACTTGTTCATCTCATTGACTGCTCCATGTTCCTTGAAGAATTTGAAGCGATTGAAGCCTATGCCACTATCCGCACTGAGCTTGAAAAATATAATCCCGATTTGCTCAATAAAAAAGAAATCGTCGTTCTCACCAAGATCGACGCCATGACGGAAGATGAGATTGAGAAATTCCGTTCACATATGGAAACGCAGCTTGATCGCCGCGTGCTCCCGATCTCCGGGATCTCAGGCCGCAATATTGATGTCTTAAAGCAACTCATGTTAAAAACTAAAGAAGTGATCGAAGAAGAAAGGAAGGCCGCAAATGGCACTAAACGAATACGTACAGAGTGAAGTAAAAAAAGTCATGGGAAACTCGTCTTTTGAGTTTCCATTGAATCACGCTATGGCCTCGGCCTGGATTCTCGCGAACTATAAAGGTGATAATCTCAAAATTTTCGATATGAGAAAGGTTGGGTCACTTACTGACTACGCTATTATGGCGACTGCTCAGAACGCTACACAGGCACGTGCGATGATTGATGAAATCTCTCATCAGCTGAAAGATAATGGCGCGACAATTCTTTCTTATGAAGGATACGAATCTGCCGACTGGATTCTTCTTGATACCGGCGACGTGATGATCCACGTTTTCAATGGGCCTTCACGTGATGTGTATGATCTTGATCTAGTTTACGCAAAAAGCCCTCAGGTGAAAATTCCTGAAGAGTTTTATTTCGGTAAACCAACTGAAGTATCGAAAGAAAAAGCCGATCTCAAAGGTTACTTCTAAGAGATGGCCAAAGAGCTTCACTTAATCGTGGTGGGCAAACTAAAAGATGCCCACCTTGAGTCGATCGAATCTGATTATCTCAAACGAATCAACAATCCTCCCCTTCAAATTCATGAGCTGAAAGCTTTCGCCGAAAATAAACAGGCGGAGGGCGAAGCGATTATGAAGAAAGTAAAAGACCTCGGGGGAACTCATCTTATCGTGATGACTGAATGGGGAAAGAAAAGAAACTCGGTGGATTTTGCTGAGTGGACTAAAGACCTGATCGAGAAACAAACGAAAGCGATCTTAGTCATTGCAGGTGCTGAGGGATTTTCGGAAGAAGTCCTGAATTCGGCAAAAGAACGAATTTCCCTGTCGGATCTTACCTTCCCGCATAAGCTTGCCCGCATTCTTCTGGTTGAGCAGCTTTATCGGGCGCAGACCATCCGGATGGGCCACCCGTATCATAACTAAGGCAACATTTAACGCTCTGAACTTCGCTTAACAGAGTGAGTCATCCCCTCATTAGGATGCTTTTTATTCCTACTCTCAGTAAAATGAAAAGTAATTATCACCCTCGCACTATAGGGGAAACTTATGCATTCTATTCAAGGCCTCTCGCCACGAGTTCTTCTCTTGATCCTCGATGGCTACGGACATAATCCGGATTCCACACACAAGAACGCAATCAGTACTGCAAAGAAGCCACACCTCGATGAGATCTTTTCTCATTATCCATTCACTACGATCCAGCCAGGTGGAGAAGCTGTTGGCCTTCCGAAAGGAACTGCGGGCAACTCTGAAGTTGGTCACTTAAATCTTGGCGCCGGGAAACCCGTCAGGCAGGATCTGGTCCGGATCAACGAATGTATTTCAAAAAATTGTATGGGCGATCTTCCGCGCTTTAAGGAATTGATCGCGAAAGCTAAAAGTGGAACGAAACGTATTCACCTCATGGGTCTCCTTTCAGATGGTGGAGTTCACGCTCACATCAGTCACTTAAAAGAGATTATCCGCTTACTTCGCGAGCATTCAGACATCAGGATTTTTCTTCATGCTTTCATGGATGGACGGGATACCGCTAAAGATAAAGGTGTCATGTATGTGAAGGACATTCTTCAGCATCCGGGTTTTGTTTTTGCGAGCATGCAAGGGCGCTCAATTGGTATGGATCGTGATCGTCGTTGGGAAAAAATTGAAAGAGCTTACAAAGTTATGATCGGCCAGGGTGATAAGACTCACCTGAAGCCTGAAGAATATGTTCTCGCAGAATATAAGAAAGGCCTCTACGACGAATTCATCACACCAGTTCTCTTTTCAGAAGAAGGTGCGATTCGTGATGGAGACGCGGTATTCTTTTTTAACTACCGTCCTGATCGCGCTAAGCAGATGACACTTACAATGAACGACAAAAAGTTCAAAGAATTCCCGGTGCCGGTCAGGCCTGGATACTTCCTGTGTATGACTCCTTATGTGCAGGAGGAATGTCCGGAACTTCCACTTCTCTTTGATAAAGAAAAAATCAGAGGTGGTCTGGCCGAATATCTCTCTAAGATCGGAAAGAATCAGTTCAAGATCGCTGAAACTGAAAAGTATGCTCACGTGACCTACTTCTTTAACGGTGGAGAAGAACAACCTTTTGAGGGTGAAGAGCGTTGTCTGGTTCAGTCTCCGAGGGATGTTGCAACTTACGATATGAAGCCTGAGATGAGTGCTAATGAAGTAACAGATAAGCTCATCAATGCTCTCAGGGATAAAAAGTTCAGCTTCTATCTCGTCAACTTCGCAAACGCGGATATGGTGGGACATTCAGGAAACTTTGAAGCAACGGTGAAAGCAATTGAGTTCCTTGATGGATGTGTAGGACGCCTGCAGAAAGTCTGTGCTGAGGAAAATATAACTATTCTTCTGACTGCCGATCACGGAAACGCTGATCAGATGACCTATGATGATGGCGGAGAACATACTTCGCACTCTGAAGCTGAAGTTCCTTTTGTTGTCGTTCATCCAAAACTGTATGATCAGAACATCATGGTGAATCAGGATAATAAGATCATGGCCCTGAAAGATGTTGCTCCCACAGTTCTCAAAATATTAAATATTAATAAGCCTCAGGAATTTACCGGGCAATCGATTTTCGTTTAAAGGACAACTCATGGCTTTCACCCACATTGGCCTACTATGCTCTGGCGGCGACTCTCCGGGAATGAATTGCGCGATTCGAGCGGTGGTGAGAACTGCACTCTTTCACGGAATCCAGGTGACTGGAATCAAGCGTGGATATGCAGGACTTCTCCGTGGAGAATTCATGGCGATGAATCTTTCATCAGTGGGTAATATTATTCAGCGTGGAGGAACAATCCTGCAAACCTCGCGAAGCCCTGAATTCATGAAGCCGGTTTTTCGTAAGAAAGCTGTCGATATCCTTCGCGCCCAAAGGATTGAAGCACTGGTAGTGATTGGTGGAGATGGATCATTTAATGGTGCTAAGGCGCTGTGGGATGAACATCAGTATCCAGTCATAGGGATTCCCGGAACAATTGATAATGATATCTCGGGAACAGAATACACGATTGGTTTTGATACCGCTGTTCAGACTGCGATTGAAGCAGTCGATAGAATCCGGGACACTGCTCACTCACACGCGAGAACCTTTCTGGTTGAAGTCATGGGAAGAAATTCAGCAGCCATCGCACTCAAAGTCGGCGTTTGTACAGGTGCTGAAAACGTTCTTCTTCCGCATGAGAAAGTCGATCACAAGAAAATCGTCGATGATGTCCAGCGCGGGATGGCCCGTGGAAAGGAATCTTCAATCATCGTCGTGGCCGAAGGTCCTGTTGCGGGAAGAAGCTACGAAATTCAGAATATCCTGAAAGACATGTATCACATGGATACTCACGTAGTGATTCTCGGACACATCCAGCGCGGAGGATCTCCGGAGTCTAATGACCGCTTCATTGCTTCCCAGATGGGCAATATGGCAGTCGAAGCCTTGCGGGCAGATAACTTTCCAAGTGTCACAGTAGTGAGAGCAGGAAAAGTTCTCATGGCGCCGCTTAATGAATGTGTGACGAAGGCCGATAATAATTTTATCGAATACAAGGCCCTCGCCCAGACTCTTTCCATTTAAGAGGCTTCACCTTCTTTGAAGCTCAAAGTAGAAATGCCCTGAAACAGGTCTTTGCCGTCAATTATCCCCAGAGGACACTCCCGCATGAGTCCACTGATGAGATGCAATTCAAAACTTTCAATAAGCTGAGAAATGGACTGGTAAGGTGGCTCCTCCACCAGTCCACTTGGTGTCAACGATCCAGAAGCGAAACAATTATCAAGCTTCGAGATCGGAAGAAGTCCTGCCAGATACCAATAGTGAAGTAATAGTGGATACTCGAGCCACTTCACGGAATTTGTTTCAAGATCACCCAGATCATCCGCAAGTTCCACGTTGAGAACAAAACGTTTCAGGGGAATCTGAAGTTGCCTCGTGCGAGAGATATAGACGATCTTTTCCTTGATCGCTTTCCCGTATTTCCCGAGACCATTAATCTCAAGACCCGGAATACTCTTGGATGAATATCCAAAAAGAGTGATGAGTGTGGGACCTTTCTTAGTGAAGAAGCAGGTTTGTAATTGAGTTTCCATTTTTCCTCCGCTGGAGAATGGAGCAAATACGTGACCAGATTAAATTCAGAGAAATAGCTGAAGGATAAGTGACAAAGACGCGGGGAAGAAAAATTATTACGGTTTAAGGCCGGTAAAGCGCCACATATGAAGACAGATGTAGGAGCGATAGGGAGACCAGCGCTTTGAGAGCTCTACCATCTTGATCCTGAGCGTCTTCTTATCCAGGTCATGCAGCTTAAAGATATGAATCATCGCCTTCTGAACACCGAGATCATCAATTGCAAATACGTCCTCACGTTTTAATCCAAAAATAAGAAGCATTTCCACAGTCCAGCGGCCTACACCCTTGATCTCAGTTAGTAGATCAATGATCTCGTCATCAGAAAGTTTATCGAGCTTGGCAACGGTGATTTTTTTCGTATCAATGAATTCGGCGACGTTAAGGATGTAATTCGCCTTGGATTGGGAAACTCCAATGGCGCGAATTTTTTCAACGGAAGTATTGCGAATGACTTTGGCAGATGGAAACTTTTCTCCATACAAATCCTTAAAACGCGCGAACATAACTTTCGCAACCTGGATTGAGAGCTGCTGACCCATGATGGACCAGACTAAACTCTCCGTTACATTTATTGTTTTCCCGGGAATAACGATGTCATTCTTCAGAAGAGGTGCAGCCTTCTTATCTTTCGCCAGAAATTTTTTATAAAGTTCCATCAGGCTTCAGTGGGAGAGATTCAAAATAGCAGTTTAACTCTTTTATGCCCTTCTCATTTTTAGTGAATGATTGATGAACGATATCAAGGCGACGCGCGAGCTTCTGTTTCATTTCACGACAGGCGACTTCCGCTGACTGAGAACAAAGTCTCTTATCAGCGAGACGGACACACTGATACTTGAAGATTACTTTCTTACCAGAGTGGCAAATGACTTCTTTGGTGGCCTCATTCACAAATCCCCTGAGATAGTAAGGATCATGAGCGAGTGCCTTCTCGCAAAAATCAGAAGCACTGATTCTTTTGCCCATGCAATCGATCTCATTTCCAGAAACATATTCAATGAGTGGAGTTTCATGGGCCACAGATTTGGCACAGACTGACTTCCAGGTGAAGGATACTTTTTCAATCGCAGAAACGTCGTCTTTTACAACGCCGGCGTAGGCAAATGAGATAAGGAAAAGAAGTATGACCATGATTCATTTTAACTGAATCATGGCCCGAAGAAAGTCTTATTTAAAAACAGCTAATATCACCGTCATGGATTTCAGCAAGAACAAGAACTTTTGAACCAACTACTTCAACATAAGCGCCGTATTCATTGTCACCTGGCCAGTAGTGGACTTTAGCGATGATTTTTCTGCCAACTTTGAAGTACTGAATCTCACCGGCGTTCGAGCCAGTTTCGCAGCTTACAAAATCACCAAAGAACTCAAGCGACTCTTCTTCTGTCAGATCAGTCATACCAGACTGAAGTGTAACTGCTTTGTGGATCATCTTCTTTTCGTTATTGGTCCATGAAAAATGATCATCAGCAGTTCTGAGGTGTGTGTATCCGCGCTCATTGAACTGAAGTGCTTGCATCTCAGGACTGCACTGAGTTCCGGCATAAGTGTTTACTGCGATAAAGAAAAAAAGAAGTGTAATGAATTTCATATTGGTCTCCATGTGTGTGTGGGCCCAATATAGGATGATTTTGAATATATCGGAAATAGAAGAAGAGGAAGCCCTCTATCTGATTTTGAGATAGAGGGCTTTGGAAGTCTAAGTAACTATTAACCTGGCCACATTCCACGGAGTCTCATTGCACCTTCAAGGCGCTGGAGAGAAGTGATGAATGCCGCCTGCTTAAGGTTAACATTGTAAATCTCGGCATTCTTCCAGACCTTATCAAACGCGAGTTTCATAATGTCGTGGAGTTTTTTATTAACTGTATCGAGATCCCAGAAGAACATTTGAAGACCCTGTACCCACTCGAAGTAAGACACGATCACACCACCGGCGTTAGCAAGAATGTCCGGAAGAACATAACAGCCACGTGCAACGACGATATCAATTGCTTCGTGAGTAAGAGGTCCGTTGGCGCCTTCAGCGATCATGCGCGCTTTCACACGGTGAGCGTTGTCTTTAGTGATTACTCCATCGATCGCTGCCGGAATAAGAATATCCACGTCAAGCTCGAGGAGCTCTTCATTGGAAATATGCTCACACTCTGGAAGATCACGGAGAACGTTTTTATTTTTCACCCACTCCACACAGTGAGGAATGTTGAGACCGTTCTTATTGTAAATACCACCTGAAACGTCAGAGATTGCAACGATCTTTGCACCCTGAGCGTAGAGATCCATAGCTGCTGGCATACCGACTTTACCGAAACCGTGAATAGATACAGTTGTATTTGATCCGATCTGCTTATTGAGTTTTTCATAGGCAAAATTGATACAGAAGACGACACCTTTACCAGTCGATTCTGCGCGACCGAGAGATCCACCGATAGCGATTGGCTTACCAGTAACAACTCCAGGAACAGCGTAACCGCCGAGCTGAGAATAAGTATCCATCATCCATGCCATGGTCTGCCCGTCTGTTCCGATATCCGGAGCAGGAATATCTTTTTCAGGTCCGATCATCATTGCGATTTCTGTCGTATAACGACGGGTCATCGCCTGAAGTTCTGCGCGTGAAAGATCACCTGGATCAACTTTGATCCCGCCCTTGGCGCCGCCAAGTGGAAGACCAACGAGAGCACATTTAAATGTCATGAGCATCGCAAGAGCTGCTGTTTCAGACAAAGAAACGTGTGGATGAAAACGTACCCCGCCCTTACCCGGGCCGAGAGTCATATTGTGTTGAACGCGATAGCCTTCAAACACTTTCACAGTACCGTCATCGAGACGAACCGGAACCGAAACCTGTAATGCACGCTTAGGATACTTGAGACGTTCAAGAACGTTCGGATCCATCTTCATGGTTTGTCCGGCGCTTTCAAGTTGCGAGTACGCATCTTGGAAAAATGGGCTCTCAAAGAGACTCATGGCTACTCCAGTTTGAAGAAGGGAAATTTAGTGGCAGTAGTATAAGTCTGAGGCTTTTTTTCGGCTACAGAAAAGGCCGATTAGAACGACTTTGCGTAAAGCAGCATGGCCGAATCGTCTTGATAGTCGCCACCATTCAGTCCCACGCGGCGCGGGTCTTTAGTGCTAGTCACACGGGCATAAATATTTTCCATTAAGCGCTGGTCGACTGATGTGAAATAACGACCGTCGTGGGCAAAATAGTTGAACATTACGCGGAGACCAATTGAGTCATAAGTTTGCTGAACGTTTACTTCCGTTTCCCCGTTCACACCTACCCATGCACGGGCACGGCCCCATGGAGTTTTGAGTCCAACAATCACGATACCCTGATCGAGACGTGGCTGGAAAATGAACTTGGTTTTCTTCCAGAGGCTGACTTGTTTTTCCTGGAAGGCTGCTGGGAGAGCTGATTTTGTTACAGAACTTTTCTTGTTTGAAGCTTTGAAACGAGCTTCCATTTCATCAATGGTATCGACATCGTTTGAAGCACGGTAGTCGTTATAGAAGTTTTTCGGCATATCTTTTATGGGCTGCTCACCTTTCTGGCGAAGGTAGCGCATATAGCGAGACTTAAAGTATTCCCATTTTTCATCCGGCGTAGGAACGAAGAAAGCTGAACCAGCAAGAGTTGAGTCCATTCCGTACTGATCAGCGAATTGCTGGTTATCATTCCAAATTTTGAGCTGGTTGCGTGACTGCACTACATCGACGCTTTGATCAGAAGCAACATATTGCTGATAAAACGAAAGTTCGTTATCAACAGGCTTCACGATAACGTCATCATCCGGGATATAGCTTGCGGGCCCCCGGGAAATTTGGTCTTTTTTCACAACGAGATTAGGGGTAGAAAGTCCCGACTGGGTCTCAGCGACCGCAGTTCCGAGGATCAGAATGAACTGTCCAAGAATTATATACTTTCGAGAATGTGTCCAAAAACTATACATTTACCCTATCCCCTGTGGCTCCCTAACCCATCAAAATTCCGTGTTTTTATCCGGTTTTTAGGTCGCCTTTCCCTATAGAAGAGCAAGGGGGGTGCCAAAGACCCTGGACCTGAAGGATATCCAAATGTTTGTGTAACTTCTTCAGAGTACCCTCCCAAGGTCTCTCGTTAATGGGAGAAGCGATTCAAATCAATGGAGACGCTATGAAACTTTTTGTATTCGCAGGACTAATAGTTCTTTCAGCAGTGGCAAATGCCCAAACCTGTAAGCTCGAAATGTACGGGCCCCAGGGAGAACATATTACGAGCATCCGGACTGCAAATGATCCGGATTGTGCGAAAGCCGCACGAGCTTGTTACAACTGGAAAAACTGGTATTACGCTCCCTCAAATTCTCAATGCTACAGGGTTGAAGATAATGGAAATGCGATAATCGATTACGTCCGCAATCCGGATTACGATGTTTATTACGGTTATCCGGGATCACCTTATACGCGAGTACCGAGAACTCCACCTACAACGACAACGACAACAAATACTACAGTTTGTGAGTATGATTACTATGGAAGGGAATATTGCCGGAGTACAAATCCTATTCGCGGACAAACACGAAATCCTGAGCGTGAACCAACTCGTCCGACTCCAAATCCGACTCCAACAACTCCATCTCCTGGTTCCGAAGCTATTCGTGCGATTGAAGCCGGTGAAACAGTTATTTTTAACGGTTCGGCTCACATGGTTGTCTCAATTGAAGCCCCGAACTTTTATAATCTGAAGCCAATGACAGGTAGAGATCGGGAACGCGATATTGTTAAAGATGTTGCCCGCCAATACGTGGCCATCACTCGCGGATGTCATGCTGGAATCTGTGCTAACGAATCAGTAATTGTGATTTCTTCTGCAACATATTCGGCAGTCGCCGGAATTGAATACGATGGTCAGTTCGTGACAAAAACTGTTACTCGTCCTGAGATCATGAGCTTCGATGTTAATTCATCTACACTTGCTGCAACCAAGGGATGCTCTCCTGAAGGAAATGTAAAAGTTTGTGTCGGAAATGTTGTGATGAAGGGAAGAATCTACTACACAGTTGCAGGAATTCAGCCGAATGGAACTGTGGTTATCGAAAATAATGACGGTCCGAAAAGACTCACCGTAAATGTGAGTCCAGGATCTCTTCTCATCGTTCAGTAATTTTATAACTTAAATAGATATGCCACTTCAGTCAGACTCTTGCCGCCAAAGGTTTGAGTCTGATTTTGATTCTGCAGCACTCCCCCCATCGCTTCATAAAATGCTCTTGCAGGTAGATTTTCTTCCAGCGCCCAGACGATCATCGTTTTGTGTTTCAAGCTTTTCATCTCTTCGATAAATGCGAGAAGAAGCATTTTTCCAATACCTTTCTTCCAGTGATCCGGATGAACGTAAATTGACCATGCCTCTGAAGCGATTTCCGGATAAAAAGCAGATGAACGATTTTCCAGTCCAGCTACAAATCCCAAAGGAACATTCTTTTCAAGTGCGACGATGCGGATAACATCGGGGTTGAGAGAAAGACCGCTTTCCCACGTTTTTGCTTTCGTATTTACATCAAGAGAAGCGAGATATTTATCTGGAATGATGCCGGCATAGGATTTGCGCCAGCACTCGACTTGAATCGTTGCCACTCCGGTTGCATCAGAAGGTTTCATTTTTCTTAGATTTATCATGTGATTTTCTTTGAATTAAAAAAAAGGCCCCGTAAGGGGCCTTTTTAGTTTTTAGTGAATCCGTTCACCCACAAGTTCTTTCATCATCTCTTTAGCGCGTGCCTTCATAGCTGGATCCTTCATCTGTGTCTTGAGAACCTTCATGAGTTTCTCGACAGAATCGTCTCTCTTCTTCTTCGGCTTCACAATCTGGAGCTGCGAAATTACTCTCTTGAGCTGTACCCGCTTAGTGATATCACCAGCGAGAATACGACTCTTGATTTCATCCTTGAATTCGTTCTTCGGAAGCTCGTCCCACTCCAGAAGCACGTACTTCTCAGTATTAAACGTTTTTGCTGCTTCCTTAAGCTCACGAGGGAGCTTGGCGATCATAAGGCAGCGGTGAACTTCTGATTTCGAGATACCCAGTGCAGCGGTGATCTTTCTTTCAGATGTTCCAGTCAATTTCTGATATCCGTAAATTGAATCAGCTTGATCAATGTAATGCAAGTCTTCTCTAGCTTGATTCTCAGAGAACTGGATTGCCATCAGTTCTTCTTTCGTCTTGTTCTCAAGGATGAAACAAGGAGCTTCTCTCATCTCAATAATCGTCATCGCGCGGAAACGTCTTTCACCGCAGATGAGAACAAATTTGTTTCCATCTCTGTGAAGTACGAGTGGCTGAATGAGACCGTTTACCTTGATGTTCTCGCCGAGTTCACGGAGAGATTCATCGTTGAACTTTGTTCTAACCTGATCGCGGACTTCTATGTCGGCGAGCTGGATATTTGCAAGTTGTGCTCCTCTTAAGAGCTTCTGATCATTCGCACGCAGGATTCGTTCATCGATTCCTGAAGTAATGTCAGTAACTTTGCGTTCGCGTTTAGATACACGTGGGGAAAAATCCTTGGCCATGGCCACTCTCCTTAAACGTCTATTGAAAAATTAATTTAAACCGAGTGAATCCCAGAGCTTCAGGTAATCCTGCTTGCCCTTGGAATTGTTCTTAAACATGAACACGGGTTTCTTCATTGCTACCGATTCCTGCATATCAACCAGATTGCGGATCATCGGAGTAACGCTGAAAGATTGTCCAAGTTCTTCGAGACGCTGACGTTCAATCTTCCGGCGTGGGTTGACCATGCTTGGGATGATGTTGAATTCCAGCTTAGGATTTTCAGTTTCCTTGATGATCTCAAAAGTATCCATGAGTTCTTCAAGTCCATCGATTGAGTAATCCTGTGCCTGAGTTGGGATCAGGATCAGATCGGATGCAACAAGTGACATGATCAACTCATCTCCGAGCATCGGAGGAGTGTCGATGACAACATAATCGAAATCTTTTTCGATTTCTTTCAGGCGAATTTTCATGAGGCGCTCTTTGCGACCCGCAGTCTTTCTTACTTCAGATTCAGAAAGAATGAGAAGCTTTGCGAGGTTCGCCATGTGGCGGGAAGAAGCGATGAGCTTGATGTTGTCATAGAAGTCATAGTCTCCGGAAACTTCCGAGATCACTTCATCTACTTTCACATCACCAATGAGCCACTCTGGAATGAGTGTTCTCTGGATGTTTACACCGAGAGTAGAAGACAAATTTGCTTGAGAATCGAGATCTACTGCAAGAACCCGGTGACCGAGGTTCGCGAGGTGACAGACGAGCTGATAGCATTGCATGGTCTTACCCACGCCACCTTTGTTGTTACCAATGGTGATAATCTTCATGCCTTTCTCCGTTGAAAAGAGTGGTCCTTTAAATGGTCCTATTAATAAAAGTGTAGGGTTATCGGAAACAGTCCGTCAAAGGGCCATCTTACTAAAATCAAAAGTATTTTTGCTGCGTGGCCAAATAAGTGTTAGTTGGCCCGACGCGTTACGCAAAACTGGCCAGTTTTCGTGAATGGAGTTAACTTTCAGACACAAATTTCAATGAGGTTTATTGTGAAGAATTTTTTTCTGATTTTGTTAATTGCAGGATGCTCTCATACATCACAAAAAACGATTGTCGGTCCGGATGGTACAAAACACAAACTCATAACATGTAATGAAGTTGAGGATTGTTATCAAAAAGCAAATGAGCTTTGTGGAGAATACAAAATTGTAAATTCTTCTACTAATACTTCTGGCGTTGAGAATATTACAAGCTCCGAAATACAGCTGCTGGTGAAGTGTGAAGAGAAATAATTTTTTCTTTCTCATTATTCTCGCAAGCTGTGCATCTGCTAAGAATGTCACTGGCCCTGATGGAACTCCTCACAAACTTATTAACTGTTCTCAGCTTGGGAAATGTTATGAGAAAGCTGCGTCTGAATGTGCAGGACAGTTCAAACCCGTTGAAACAAAAATAAATGAAGTTCCTGGTTATAACGGAACAACCACTGAGGAAATTAAGATCCTCGTGAAGTGTGACAAGACATGATTGATATTTATGAAGATCTAAAATCTAAGGAACACCTTCCAGAGATTCCGGAAGCTGAACTTTCTGATGAGAAGGTTCTGGTAGAGCTTCACGCTATCAAGAAGCGTCTGGGTAAGCGTGTGGTCGTACTCGGGCACCATTATCAGCAGGACGACGTTATTGCCTTTGCTGATATCACTGGTGATTCTCTCGAGCTCGCGAGAAAAGCAGCGGAAGTGAAAGATGCTGAATACGTCTTGTTCTGTGGAGTTCACTTCATGGCAGAGACTGCAGACATGCTTACGCGTCCCGAAGTAAAAGTCATTCTTCCAGATCTTCGTGCCGGATGTTCCATGGCAGACATGGCCAATCGTCGCGAGATCGATGTTGCCTGGAAATGGATGACCTCTTGTACCTCAGAAAAGATTGTCCCGATCACTTACATTAACTGCACTGCCGCGCTCAAAAGTTTTGTCGGTGAAAATGGCGGATCAATCTGTACTTCATCGAATGCAGAAAAAGTCATTACCTGGGGCCTTAATCAGGGAGAGAAACTTTTGTTCTTCCCGGATCAGCATCTCGGCAGAAATACCTGTTTTAAACTCGGTATCAAACTGGGTGAGATGGTTGTCTACGATCCGAGACGCCAGCATGGTGGTTTGACTTCCGAGCAGATTCAGAAAGCAAAAGTAATTCTGTGGTACGGATTCTGTTCCGTTCATCAGGGCTTCAATAAATCTCAGATTGATGATCTCAGGAAAAATGATCCAGAAAGAGTCGTGATCGTTCATCCTGAATGCAGCTTCGATGTCGTTCAGGCCGCTGATCTTGCCGGATCCACTTCCTATATCATCAATCAAATCAAGGCCGCTAAGCCTGGAGCAAAATTTGCGGTAGGAACCGAGATCAATCTCGTGAATCGTCTTGCTGATCGTTACCCGGAGCTGGATATCAAATCTCTTTCTCCCTACCAGTGCTTGTGTACCACGATGTATCGGGTTCGCCCTCGCTGGCTTCTGGAAAGCTACCGTGCTATCGAGCGTGGTGAACCAATTAATATTATCAGTGTTGATGAGACGACCAAGAAATTCGCCTTGAAGGCTCTTGATCAGATGCTCGCAATCTCATAAGGAAATATGCTGTACGCCGATTACAATGGTTCTGCTCCCCTTCTTCCTGCTGTGAAGGAATACCTGCATAAGCGGATTGATTCAGATCTCTTCGCCAATCCCAATGCCATCCACTCCATGGGGCAAAAGCTTCAGGGTGGGATGGAAAAATGCAGGTCGGTCATTGCTGAAACAGTGGGAGCTTATCCGGATCAGATCATTTTTACTTCCGGCGCGTCTGAAAGTGTTTCCACTATCATTCATTCAATTCTGGATTTTACGGATAAAAAAGTTGTCATTACTTCACCCCTTGAACATCCAGCCGTCAGTAAGGCGCTTTCCTGGTACAAGGAAAATAAGAAGTTCCAGATTTTCATGACTGATATCGACTCTGATGGTGTCGTGAGCTTGAAACATCTGCGCGAGCTCCTTGATAAAAACAAAGGCAATGTTGCCATGGTGACTATCATGGCTTCGCAGAACGAAACCGGAGTGATTGAACCATTCCGCGAGATCAGCTCGATCTGCCGCGAACACGATGTTTGTTTTTTCTCAGACACCACACAACTTATCGGGAAAGCCGAATTTCACTTTGAAGAAAGCGGGATGGATTTTGCCGTCTGTTCCGGCCATAAACTTGGTGCCATATCTGGTACCGGATTTATTGTCGCAAAAGACCCTACGTTAATTCGTCCCTTGATTTTCGGAAGTACTCAGGAAAAAGGTTTAAGGGGCGGAACTCAGCACTATCTTGGTATTGAGACACTTGCGATTGCAATGTCTGACTTTAAAGAGAAGAAACCAAATCTAAAAGCGCTGAATGAAGCTCGTCTGAATTTTGAAAAAGATATCATTCACACTTTCCCTAAAGCGGTAGTTATTGGCAGTGGTGCTAATCGCCTTCCGGGAACAACACTTATCGGTTATCCGGGTATTCACGGGCAAGCAGTTCAGATTGAGCTTGAGTCTCAGGATATTTTCGTCACAACATCAGCTGCTTGCACGGATAATCAGCCGGAAACTTCCCAGGTCCTCAAGGCCATGGGAATTCGGGACGATTTAGGAAGAGGTGTGATTCGCATCAGTCTGAGCTATTCTCATGGGCAGAAAGAGTATGAAATCTGTGCTGCTGCCCTAAAAAGTGCTTATCAAAAATTAATTAAGATACATTCTTTTTGATTTGCAAATTAGCTGAGTCCCGAGGACGGATAAAAATCTGGCACGGAAATTCACCCGGAATTTAAAAACCTTCTATAATGAACATACAATGAAACTTTCACTAGCCCTATCTCTTCTCATCCTGGTTTCTTCATGCTCATTCAAAAAAAATGAGCTCGCTAACCAGACTCAAAATGGCCATGAAGAGCTATACAGCGAGCCGGAAGAGTCAAAGTTTGCTGCTGAGAAAGGGACCAAGAAAATTGTAATCGCTGCGACTAACGATATTGGTGGCGGCTTTGGGTCACAGGCCCTCAAGATCAAAGATAATCACAATAAGGATCGCCTTCATATTGAAGTTGGTGGAGTTGATTTTCTCGCAACTTATTTAAAAATCCTGAGAGAGAAATATTCTTCTGTCATCCTGGTTGATTCGGGTGACATTCTTCCTTCAGATCCTGAAGACTATAAATTTGCACAGGATTTTTATTATTCAATGAAGTATGAAGCTATCACTGCAGGTCTGACGGATCTTAGCTCACGATCCATGAAAGGAATTAATCCTGTAAAAAAGTTTGCTGAAGATTCAAAAGTACCGTTACTTACGAGTAATCTTTATGAACTAAAAACCGCCCGTGGCGTAGAGTGGAAAGGAACTGAACAGTTTAACCTGAAAGAAATAAATGGCGTAAAAATCGGGATCATTGGCCTGATCCCGGATGATATCTCTACTCTCACTCCCGTCGACAGTCGGATCGGCCTTTATGTTGAAAGCATGCTCCAATCAACGCTTCATCAGGCACGACGGTTGCGCTCTCTTGGAGCTCACATTGTTGTCGTCCTCACTCATCAGGGTCTGGATTGCGGAGATGACATAGCTGAAACTTCGAAGCTTCCTCCGACTAAAGTTAATTTTGAACCTGAGAAAGAAGGAATCTGCAATCTCAAGAGTCCACTTGGAACATATCTTGAACGCCTTCCCGCGAGACTCGTCGATGTGGTTATTGCCGGTCGAAATCATAAAAAAGTCGCTAATCGCATCAATGGTATCGCAGTTCTTTCCGGCTTTGGTTCCGGTAAAAGTTTTTCTTATGTAGAACTTAATGTGGAGGAAAAAACCAACAAGCTTCTTCCCGAGAAAACCTTGATTCATCAGCCGGTAATGGTTTGCAGAGAGTTCTTCAAGGAAACAAACGATTGTTATATTGAAGATCCCTCGATCAATCACAAAGAACGTGTGCCAGCGAAATTTCTGGGCGTTCAAGTGGAAGCTGATGAGGAAATAAGAAAAAAGTTCTCACGTTTCTTTGATGATGTTTCTGTAGGGTTTAATGAAGAAAGTGATCTTTTAAAAAAATTCTCCGCTGATCTTATGTTCAACCCAGGAACCAATGGAAGTACGCATTTTGTTCTTCTGGAAGTTTCCGGAAAGGAACTCAGCAGCTGGCTTGAACAGAATTATAATGAAGAAGAATCTCACCTGTGGACACCGTCACCGTTTTATCGGAAAGACGACTCTCTTGACCTTAACATTTCCGGATCCCCGCTTGCACATGATAAGACTTACAGAATTCTGACTGATCTCGAGACTTTGCAATCCAGAACAGAGTTAAGAAAATATATCGTGTCGGGTAATATTGTTTCTCTCCCGCAGGAATCATGGAAAGGTTCCATCGATACTGATGAAGTCACTATCATTTCAGCAAGTCACCGGCAGTAGGCCTTATCACCATCACAGTTAATCGATAGACCTTTTGCACACCAGGCGAAACTGGAGTCCATCCGGCAATCGGAGTCGACTTCCTTTCTCTGCCAAATCATTCCTCTTCTACATGCCGGAAGATCTTTGTAACCGCAGCCAGCTGCACCACACATCTTTGGACCATTCACACATCCATTAGGTATTTCCGTCCATCCATTCTCACATTGATCACATTTCGATCGGGAGATTTCCTCGCAATCCAGATTCATGTCATGACAGACAACTCCATCTTTCAGAGGCGATAAGCGAATGGCACTTTCTTTGGCCGGCGCAAGATAGATCATTCGGGAAGATTTAAATTCAGCTGAGGACATAAGAGGCTTAGGTTCTGGTTTTTGCCATTCCTTTGCAGAAAAAATTTTCCAGGATTCATTCTTAGTTTCTCTTAGAAAATCTACACTCGCAGAATTGTCAGATGTCATGAATCTGAGATTAGAGATATTCTCTATCTCGGAGTCACCGGGAGAAAGAATCTCTGAATTACAATCCTTCTCGCCAGTAACAGTCTTGATTTTTATTTTTCCCGGCTCATCTCCTGGTACGCGATAAAAAAGACAATCTTTCAGGTTGCGAAGTGAAGAATCGAGATAGGAAACAGCAAAAAGAGATTGCCATGAATTAACCGGTTTGGTGACGACTTCCCCATTCGTGTAGAATTCATGTCTTTCAACAATTGAGGTGGCGAACTCCCATCTTCCGGGAGAATCAGCAAAAGTCAAAGCAGAGAGGATGAAAATAAAAATAATCATAAAGTAGTCTCTTCATAGCAGCGAAATGCGACAGGTTTCTCAAAATTTTTCCCATTCCAGCCAGACCGTAATCCCAGCTCATGCTTTTCTGAAGCGGGCGGATAAAAACGTGAGGAGACTTTTAGATTCAATTGAGGATCAATCGTATTCTCGAGTGACTCCGGAAAGAAACCCATCGGAAAATTCATACCCATCCAGCTGGCAGAATCGGTGGTGAAATATTTTTCTTTGCAGCCTTCGACCTGGGCCAACTGGCAGTCGAGGGGAGTGAGCTGATAATCTGGATTAATTCGGGCGACCCCTAAAAAGGATTTAGAAATATCCCTCTGCCATGGAGTCTGTGAGCGCACTACTTTTGCAGGTCGGGTATTTTTAAAATCTGAGGGTGTCATCGAAGCGGCGTCAAAAAGTTCAGCCGTGAGAAGACGCTTTCCCAAATATGAACAGTATTTCTTCTGATCTTCGAGGGGAAGCTCAGCGGGAAGCGGCCACTTAAGCCTGTCAGGGACAATCTTTGAATTTTCTCCGTTTAAAATCCTGAACTCGTTCACCATTTGATTTGTGACATAGAAGCGATCAATAAATATTCTTCTTCCAAAATTGTCCCAGATAAAACCCTCTCCCGAAGAAGGTCTTTTTCCATATCCATAAATTCTTTCAGGAAGGTATGTATCCCGACAGCTATCCGTCAGAAGAATTTTCTGAGTGAATCCAGGTAGCTCACTAACCGAGATTTCCACCTGATAAGCGTAATGAAGATTTAAACCTGAACCGGACAGCTTCATCATTTCATAGAATCGGGGGAAATTTGAATATGCCGGGATGGCCGGAAAAGCAGCATTCGCCTTAAGGTGATATGTCTGACCGAAGAGCTCGAGCTTAATCGAAGGGACCTGACCGGATATCCCACCCTGCCAAAAACATTGCCAGAAATGAGGCTGGCAGTTGAAATAGGATCTTCCAACCCGCTTTTCGAAGACAATTTCCTCTTTGCAGTGAGCAGGACCTTTCATGAGTGATGAACCATCGGCCCAGATCTTCTGAATCTGAGGTTCAGCGGCCCTTACAATCTCCAGGAAAAGCCTATCATCAGTGTCAGGCTTCGCTCTCACAGGAGATGCATCATCGCTTCGCCAGAAGAAGAGCAAAATAATCCCTACAACACTGAGGGTCCCCAAGAAGATGATGATCTTTGGTATAATAGAAGTACGAGAAGCCCTATTCACAGGATCAGGTTATATGAAATGGATCGAAGAAGTAAATAAGGAAGAGGGACGCTACAACAATGTGCTGGCGTTCGATGATTACATGAATCTCTTCGAGAAAAATGCCGCCAAAGAAGTGCGGCCAACTAATATCTATCTCAGGGATATGTTCGATCATTTCGGCCAGAATCCAAATGGCAGTTTCGCGCTATTTACTCGTGAACATGCCGATGCTCCTCCGGTGCATGGGCAAATCAAAACCCAGAAGAGAATTTACCAGTTTCTTCAGAACTTCATGGAAGAAGGCTTCAATAACAAGTTTATTCTTCTCGTTGGTCCGAATGGCTCGTCTAAATCGAGTCTCATTAAAAAAATCATGTTGTCCGCTGAAGACTACTCCTGCACCGATGAGGGTTCGCTTTTCTCATTCAGCTGGATCTTCCCTATCGATCAGTTTGTTAAAGGTTCTCTTGGCCTGGGCGGCGCTGTTTCGGATAAAAACCTCAATTCTTATGCTTTTCTCGAAGACAAGGATATCAGTGCCATTATTACTTCTGAGCTGAAGGATCACCCACTTCTCCTTATCCCTCTGAAGACCCGTCAGAAGCTCATCGAAGATGCTTTCAGAAAAGAGCCTGCGCGAATGGAAACAATCCGGAAGTCATACCTTTACAATGGTGATCTTTCACAGAGAAACCGGATGATCTTTGATGCCCTTTTAAAGAGCTACAAAGGTAATTACCATGATGTATATAAGCATATTCGTGTTGAAAGACTGAATATCAATCGCCGCTACTCTATTGGCGCAACTACCATTGAACCTCAGCTTCACGTCGATGCTCAGTTGCAACAGATTACTATGGACCGTCGTCTCGCGAGTCTTCCGCCAAGTCTTCAGTCACTTAATCTCTTTCAGTTATCAGGTGAAGTTGTACTCGCAAACCGCGGGATCCTCGAATTCTCTGATCTTCTAAAGCGTCCACTGGATACGTTTAAATATCTCCTGATGACTATGGAATCTAAAACCATCAATCTCCAGGGTATTCTGACAGAACTGGATATTTTCTTTATCGGATCTTCCAACGAAATTCACTTTGCGGCCTTCAAACAGCATCCTGATTTTAATTCATTCAAGGGTAGATTCAATTTCCTTCGCGTTCCTTATCTGATGAACTTCCGGGAAGAAGAGAAGATCTATTATGAGCAGATCACTAAGCTGAAAGAAGAGGCATCATTTGAACCTCACTCTCTGAGTGCGCTTTGTCTCTGGTCCGTTATGACCAGAATGCGTGCACCGGTAGCAAAGAACTATCGCGACGAGAAGATCGGTAAAATCAGTGAAGCACTCTCTCCACTTGAGAAAAGTTTTCTGTATGCTGACAATCAAACACCGGATACTTTTGATTCCGAATCCCGTCAGATTTTGAAGATGGGTGTGGATGAAGTCCTGAATGAGTTTGATAACGACTCAATGTATGAAGGTAAATTCGGAATTTCTCCACGTGAAGTAAAGCAGATTATTTATGATCTTGCCTACGCACATAGAACGGTAACTTTCGTCGAAGTACTGGAATATCTGAAAGAGCTTCAGGAGAAAAAATCTGAGTACGACTTCCTTAATATTTCCCACCAGAACGAGTATCACAACTCCCGTAAGTTTGTTGATCTCATTGAGACATGGTGCCTGGATCTTATAGATACAGAAGTCCGCGAATCTCTCGGTCTTGTGGATGACAGATCATACGAAGACTATATTTCGAAATATATTCTTTCGATCAATGCCGTCATCAAGGGTGAGAAAGTTAAGAACAACGTTACCGGAAAATTTGAACAGCCTGATTCATATTTTATCAATGAGTTTGAAACTAATATTCATATGAATGAGATTCCGGAAAAGTTCCGGTCAAGCCTCATTGCCCGTCTGGGCGCTTATGCGCTTGATAATCGTGGGAAGGCAATCGTCTACAGCGACGTCTTTGTGGATATTGTTCATCTTCTCCAGGAATCTTTCCGGAAAGAGCAGAAGAAGATTATTGATAAGATCGGTAAAAATCTGGTTCTTCATCTGTCCGAGAAGAAAGAAAACGTGAATCACAATATTTCAACCGAGGTCCGCGAGCAGATTACCCAGGTCATCAACGCTCTCCAGGATAAATACCATTATTCGGAGAACGGAGCGATTTCCTCGCTTCAATATCTACTGAAAATGAGATATGACACTCAGAGATGAGTGACATAAAGAAATCCTTCACCACTGAAAAATACGTCATCTCCCATTCTGTTCAAGATGAACAGGATGGGTGGAGACTCGACCAATTCGTAATGAAATGCATGCCTACTCTCTCGCGGGAATTTCTTAAAAAGAAAATTGAAAAAGGTGAAGTTGAAATTGGCGGTAGAAAATCTCCGCACAAAGCGAGTGTGAAAGTTCATGCTGGCGAAAGAATCACCATCACAACTCATAACGACGGGATGATTGAAGAAGAATTCTGGTACGGCGAAGTCATTCCCAAGACTGAAAAACCCACTGTCATTTTTGAAGACAACGGGCTGCTGGCCGTGAATAAACCGCCCTACATGATCACTCACCCCGCTGGAAAGAATCTCTTCTACTGCGCGACTGTCTTCTTTGAGACGATCCATAAAAAGACCATTCATTCTATTCACCGCCTGGATCGGGAAACTTCGGGCGTACTTCTCCTGGCAAAAAATCCTCCGACTGCTCAGCAGGTATCAATACTTTTTGAGGAAGACAAAGTCAGGAAGTGTTACTTCTTTATTGCTCATAAAAAAGAAAACGCGACTCCATTTCCTTTTACTGCCAAAGAGAGACTGGGAAGAAAGGAAGGAGCAATTCCAGAATCAATTATGTTTGCCACTCCTGAGGATTCAGAAGAAGGAAAAGAATCTGAAACGCATTTCGAAAGCATCCTTGAAAAAGATGGATACGTTCTGGCCCTTGCTTTTCCCCTCACCGGACGCCAACACCAGATTCGTGTTCATGCGGCCACGCATGGCTACCCACTTCTGGGAGATAAGCTTTATAACGGTGATTCGAGTGTATTCATACGCTTTAAAGATAATGATGCCACTGATGAGGATCATGAGAAAATGCAGATTCCCCGCCAGGCGCTTCATGCCGCTGCTCTTAAGATACTTTATAAAGAAAAGCCTACTCACTTCATAGCTCCCCTGCCGAAGGACCTGACAAATTGGATTTCAAGTCATCTGGGATTGCGTTTCCAGGAAGTGGAGAAGCTGATGGAGCAAAAAATTCTTCAATTTCTAAAATGATAGCTTAGTGTTCCGTTTGAATTACTGATTCTGTCGGTTTCTATCAATCATTATGTTGGCATCTGTGAGAACGAGGATATAATTCATTTCAAATGAACAAAGAGAAATTACTTTCCTCCAAGCATTTTTGCATGATGCCTTGGGTGCATATGCACCTCTGGCCGGATGGCAAAACTTTCCCATGCTGTATCTGGGATACGGACCTTCCGCTCGGAACTTATAGTGCAGAAACTTCCCTCCTGGATCTCTGGAATAGCGAGCGCATGCAGGAGCTCCGGCTCAACATGCTGAATGATCTCCCATCGGAAGGCTGCAAGCGCTGTTACACACTCGAAGAGAGTGACAGTCAATCGGTCACGTTGCGGAAAACATCTTTAGAGTGTTATTCTAAAAATTTTGATTTAGTGGAGAAGACTGCGATTGATGGAAACCTGCCAGAAATCAGGATGGATTACCTCGACATCCGATTCAGCAATCTGTGTAATCTTCGCTGCCAGACCTGTGGCCCGAGCTTAAGTAGCTCGTGGTATGAGGATCAAAAAGCCATATACCCAGATCATTCTGAATCGAAGGTTATTCAGATAAGTCCGGGTGAGAAGCTCTGGCAGGAACTTGAGCCGCTTCTTTTAGGAGTTCAGAATGCTTACTTCGCAGGTGGTGAGCCTTTAATCAGCGATGAGCAATATCGGGTTTTGGATTTTTGGGAAAAAAACGGTCACTTTGATGTGTACATTAATTACACCACTAACTTCGCTCTTCTCCAGCACAAGAACGCGAAGATTCTCGATTACTGGAAGAAATTTAAGCATGTGAGCGTTTCCGCCAGCCTGGATGATTCGGGTCCCCGGGCAGAGTATCTGAGAAAGGGAACCTATTGGCCCACCATCGTCAAGAATCGCCAGATGATGATCCAGGAATGTCCTGACATTTATTTTGAAATCTCCCCAACTATCAGCGCCTATAATGTCTTCCATTTTCCTGAATTCCATTATGAATGGATTGAGCAAGGCTTACTGCCGGCCGGTAATCTCCGCCTGAATATTCTGACCCATCAGAATTACATGAGCGTCCGGATACTCCCTCTGGAGATGAAACTCATGCTTAAGGAAAAGTATGAAACTTATCTGAAAAAGATCCAGACATATGCCTGGCATCCGGATCGGAATATCAACACCTGGAAAGTAGAAACTGGCTACGCATCTCTGATTAATTTCATGATGGGGGCAGATGATTCTCACCTCCTACCAGAGTTTTTCAAACGGGTTAATCAGGTGGACAAGATTCGCGAAGAAAAGCTTTTCAAAGTCTATCCGGAGCTTAAACTCCTCTGGGAAAAGTGTTAGGTAAAATGATTATGTTGAAAACAGTGCGAAGGTGATATTTAATACAGCCTGAATGAACAAAGATAAATTAATTTCCTCGAAGCACTTTTGTATGATGCCTTGGGTGCACATGCACTTGTGGCCCGACGGACAGGCCTTTCCTTGTTGTATTTGGGGAACGGATCTGCCACTCGGCAAGTACAATGCAGAAACATCGCTTTTAGACCTCTGGAATAGTGGGCCCATGCGGGACCTTCGTCTTAATATGCTCAATGATCGTCCGTCCGATGGCTGCAAGCGCTGCTACCTTCTGGAAGAAAATGATAATACCACCATTACTTTGCGCAAAACTTCCATAGATCTCTTTTCTAAGCATTGGTCCAGAGTAGAAACGACTGCGACCGACGGGGGCCTGCCAGAAGTCCACATGAACTATCTGGACATCAGATTCAGCAATCTCTGTAATCTCCGCTGCCACTCCTGCGGTCCCCAGTTAAGTAGTTCATGGTATGAAGATCAAAAAGCAATTTACCCGGGGTACGATGCTGCTAAAGTCATTCAAATTGGACCCGCGTATAAACTCTGGAAAGAGCTTGAGCCCCTGCTCGTAGATGTCGAACATGTTTACTTCGCAGGTGGAGAACCACTGATTAGTGATGAGCAATATCAGATTCTCGATTACTGGGAAAAACTTGGGCGCTTCGATGTCCACATGAATTACACAACGAACTTTGCTCTACTCCAGCATAAACAGTCCCGGATTCTTGATTATTGGAAGAAATTTAAACACGTCAGCGTCTCGGCGAGTTTAGATGATTCAGGTCCCCGCGCGGAGTATCTGAGAAAGGGAACCATATGGCCCGTCATTGTCAGGAATCGTGAGATGATGATCCGGGAGTGTCCTGACACATATTTTGAGATCACTCCTACCATCAGTGCTTTTAATGTGTTTCATTTTCCCGAATTTCATCTCGAATGGATTGAAAAAGGCTTACTGCCGGCCGGGAATATCCGGCTCAATGTCCTGACCCATGAAAGTTATATGAGTGTCCGTATTCTGCCGCAAGTGATGAAACTTGAAGTTAAGGAAAAGTGGGAAGATTATCTCAAGCGAATCCAGGTTTTTGCTCGTGCCCGCAACATCGACACGTCGAAAGTAGAGGCAGGATATCAATCGCTCATCACTTTCATGATGGGCAGTGATGACACTCATCTGATACCTGACTTCTTTGACCGGGTTCATAAAGTGGATAAGCAAAGGAATGAGAATCTCTTTGATGTTTATCCTGAGCTTAGGCCACTCTGGGATTACCTGAAGTAAGCTATCGACCTGGATTTGGGTATCGAATTTAACCTATGTTACAATGGCTCCATCCAGTAACCAGGACCGCAAAATGAGCAGCAACGATCTTATGGCCATCTTGCCCGCTAAAGGTAAGTTTGCAAGCATTACCTGGCAAGTGAATGATGTTTGTAATTACAAATGTTCTTACTGTAATCCGGGTAACTTCGGCGCCAATCATAAAAATCTTAGCACCGACCTCTACATTGAAAATCTCCGCAAGATGGTTTCGCACTTTAAACAGAATGATTACGAATCGTTTCGCTTCTTCTTCTCCGGTGGCGAGCCTTCTATCTGGCCTCCGCTTATTCCAATCCTGGAGTATATCCGCAGTGAGATACCCGGCGCGCTGGTCGCCATCAACACGAATCTCAGCCGGCCTCTGGCCTGGTGGGAGAAAAACTACTTACTATTCAATGATGTCGTTGCGAGCTTTCATGTGGAGTTTTGCGATCAGAAGAATTATCTCAGCAACATGCTTTTTCTCCAGGATAAACTTGATTATCTGGTCTGCCGGCTGCTCATGCACGATGCGCGCTTTCAAGAGGTAGTTGATTTCTCGCTTCTACTCAAACAGAAACTGGACAACTATGTGATCGAATATGCGGCCCTCTTTGAGGCCATGTCTCCCCATTCGGACATGCACTATTACCATGAACAGTGGAAGCGAGAATTCTTAAAGACTCATACCCTGGACCAACAGCAGAAGTTGCCCAAGCTCCAGCGTCCAGAAATACCACTTCCTTCTTATTGCAATGAACACTACCAGGATGGGACTGTAAGTAATCACAACTCCAATCGCCTGGTTTCGGAAGGCATGAATGATTTCCGGGGGTGGAAGTGCTGGATTAACGATGCCATCTTTATCACCCCGGTTGGCGAAATCCGTGTTGCTAGTTGTAACATGGGTAAAATCATCGGGAACATGAATGCCAAAAATATTAATTTCGCTAGTGGTCCGGTTATCTGCCAGCAGCCGCGGTGTAACTGCGGAACAGATATAGGAATTAAGAAAGTACATCCCGATTATTCGCTGCTGAAGGAAGAAGCATGAAAGACTCCGAAGAGAAGGAAATACCAACGCCGGTAAAAAAGCAGCTTCTTCTTGGAACCTTTTGTCCGATCCCGTTCCTGCAACTCCAGCTCAATCCTCTCGGGGATGTGTCTGCTTGCTGTTACTCAGGTGAATACAAAGTTGGAGATGTCCACCGAAGTACCATTGAAGAAATCTGGAACGGCGAGGTCATGCGCCGCTGGAGAAGAGAGTTTCTGACGGGCGAGGTAAAAATCTGTCAGACGCCAATTTCTACGTTTCAGTGCCAGAAAAACTATCAGCATCTCAATCACCTGATCGATTTCTCAGAAATTCAAACCCGGATGCCTCAACGACTGGACCTTCGGCTTAACGGCAAATGCAATCTCGAGTGTGTGATGTGTGACGTGTGGTCTCAGCCCAACGGCATGTATGACAAAAGTGATTTCTGGCAGATCGGCCCCGAAAAAATCTTTCCTTTTTTAAAAGAAGTCGACATGCTCGGGGGCGAGCCATTCATTCAGAAAGATACGTTTCGGTTCATCGATGAGGTAGTCAAGGTTAATGCGACTTGCACCTGGGGCTTCATCACCAACTGCCACTACCGCCTCTCTCCCCAGCTTCTGGCCACGCTTGAGAAGCTTGAGCTACGTCATATTCACATGAGCCTCGATGCAGTCCGGCCTGAGACTTACGCAAAGGTGAGACTCAAAGGTGATTTGAAAAAAGTAATGGAGACAGTGAAAGGTTTCATCGAATTCCGGAACAATCGTGCATCCCGAGGTAAAAACTTCGCTCTCTTCGCTTCGTTCTGCGTGCAACGTGATAATTGGTTTGAGCTTCCTGAGTTTTTTGATTTCTGTGATCAGCATAATTTGGAGCCCATCATCCAGGAAGTCATCGGAAGAGAACAACTATCGCTGCAAGGCTTGAGCTCAGACGAAAAAGCTGAGCTTAAAAGATTGTACACGAGCAAAATTCGTCCCGAGAGACAATCAATGGTCCGCTCTATCATTAGCGGCTTAGGACAGTAAGAAAGGACTGAAGATCATGTTTGGCGAAATTGATAAGCTGGACGAGATGAAAAAGAAACTCGATTCCGTTTCTCCATGTTTCTGCATGGCCAAGTGGATGCACGTAACAATTCACCTCATGACAGGCCAGACTCATTCTTGCTATCTCCCACCGACGCACAAGATACCCTTGGAAGAAATTAAGGCGAACCCTTCGGCTCTCCACAATACCAATTACAAGAAAGAACAGCGGAAGAAAATGCTCAAGGGCGAACGTCCTTCCGAATGCGGTATCTGCTGGAGCATTGAAGATTTACCGGGAGAACAGACCAGTGATCGCCATATGCGAGCGGTAGACAGCTGGACCCTTCCATTCTTCGATCAGATGAGTAAAAGCACTGGCGATGAGAATGTTAATCCCACCTATGTGGAGGTGAGCTTCTCGAGTGCCTGCAACTTTAAGTGCAGCTACTGCTCTCCCCACGTTAGTACCTCATGGATGGAAGAGGTTCGGAAACTTGGTGGATATAAAATGGCCGATAATCAGCAACACCAATATCTCCCGTGGTTTGAACAAGAAGGGCTTCTTCCTATTGATGAGGAAGTGAATCCCTATGTTGAGGCTTTCTGGAAATGGTGGCCTGATCTAGTTAAGGATCTGATGTTTTTTCGCATTACTGGAGGAGAGCCTTTATTAAGTGCTCAGACTTTCAAAGTGATGGAATGGATTAATGCCAATCCTGCCCCTAATCTGGAGCTTTCCATTAACTCCAATCTCGGTGCTCCCGAAAAACAATTCAACCGTTTCTTAAAGTTACTGAAGCCCATGCTCAATGAGAAGAAAGTCCGCGCTTTTATCCTTCATACCAGTGTGGATACTTATGGCGATCAGGCAGAATACATCCGCCATGGTATGAAATTTGAGACTTTTGAAAAAAACCTCTGCAAATACCTGGACGAAAATCCAGGATCATCTGTCGCCTTTATGTGCACTTTTAATAACCTCAGCGTGACCGGGTTCCGGCGTTTTATTGATTGGGTAATCAGCTTACGAAAACGTTATGGAAAGAGGACCATCTTATTGGACATCCCCCACCTACAGGGTCCTGTTTGGCAGACGGCCCGCATACTTACCTCGGACTACCACCAGATCATGGAAAATCACATTGAATACATGAAAGGGCGGATTGATGATGGCGAGATCCTTTTGGGCGAGGTCATTAAAATGGAAAGGATTCTGGAATGGATGAAAAGTCCTATGCCTGAATCAGAGTTGATCACAGCTCGGAAGAATTTTTATCATTTCTTTTCTCAGCACGATCAAAGAAGAGAAACTGATTTTATCTCAACATTTCCCGAAATGTCCGGTTTCTGGGAACTTTGCAAAAAACTTGCGACTGCAGGTTGAGCTTATTTTTTAAGTTGCCGAATATAATTTAACACACCATCAGGGCCCGAGTTTTCTTCACCCTCAAGAATAATTCTTGGTTTATGGGTCAGCTTGTGAAGACAGTGCTTGATGTTGCTGACGCCGACTGAGTTATGGAAAAGCTCAAACATGCTTTCATCATTTGGAGCATCTCCGAAGAACCAGCAATCAGTTTGCATCAAATGGGGACGGTATTTTTCAATGAAATGTTTTACCCCTAGATATTTTGAAATATTCCCGCACCAGAAATTGATGTGCACATTTGATTTTGAGAAATTTATATTCTCTTTCCGCATGAACCCCATTACCTGGTCTACCCATGCTTCATCCATCAGGTGGAATTCAATGGCCCGATCGGTGAGTCTTCCAAAACTATCTGCAGAGAGAGGAACATGGGGATAGTGGTGCTTTAATTGAGTGGTAAATGTCTTCAGGCGCTCGAGCTCAACAGTGCTCACGAGTGGCTCTTCAACGATCTCACCGCGCTCATCGAGATAACAGATAACTCCGCCACCTTCCATGATGCAGGCCTTGAGAGGAAAATGGGTCAGAAAGAAATGTCCCCACGAGAGCGATCTTCCGGAAACGATTACAAGTTCCTGATTATGTTTTTTTACATGATCAAGGATATCGAAGAATTCACGGGTGAGCTCTCTCCCCTCTTTTGTAAGTGTGCCGTCAAAATCTGAGAAAAAAATCATGCTAGTTCCAGATCCAGGAAACAAGGGCACCCACATAGTCTGCAGAGGCACCGAGATTTTTATTGGCTTCAAGAGACAGGACCAGTCGTTCCTGGCTCTCAGGAATTGCGATACTCGCACCAAAAGTAAGTGAAGAATAAAAATTAAGTTCCTGTTCTTTGCTGTCGATTTTGATTCCATTAGGAAGAGAAAGATAAGGAAAAAATTCCTGTCCCACTGCTGAAAATCCTTTCCGGATTGATGGTGCAACTCCAATTAAAGTTGAGGCCATGTTTTCAAACCGCAGTTGTTGAACATGTGGCTTAATCGAAACTCTTGGACTCTGAATTTCTTCTTTCAAAACTTCGAAATCCATCCCAGCTCCGATGAGCATGTTTCTGGAATCCTGTGCACCGGCCAAACTGACATCAAGAAGATTTCCGTTAAATCCCTGAGTATATAGGACTCCCCCACCCATCTCGTTTCTTTGACTCATGTAACCCGTCATTGCCACTGACAAGACCCGAGTATCCTCGCTAAGGGGATGGGTGGATACCCCAACCACAGAAGCATGGGCACTTAGAGAAGTAAGAATGAGAATTATAATAAGGATTTTCATAACTTAATTATCCGTCGCTTTGAAAAAAAATCAATCCCGAGTTTATCAAAAAGCCAGAGAAACCATTGACTTAGGCTTTTAAGCCCTTTAGATTAGCTATCTCGTAAGTGGTGGGCGTAGTTCAATTGGTAGAGCACCAGATTGTGATTCTGGGTGTCGCGGGTTCGATCCCCGTCGCTCACCCCACTTTTTAAATTCAGTCATGATCTTCGCAAGAAGTGAAAGATACTAAAGCCCAGTTTAACCCACTGGGCTTTTTTTATTTTCGAGACAATTACAATTCGATTTGGCGACAACCTGAAACACACCTCCTTCATTTCTCAAACTCATATTTCTCCAAAAGAAAACGTGATCGATATTCGACCCAGATAGCATTTACATCGAATTAGTGGCGCAAGATAATTCTTTTTTCAGGAGGCTCTCATGATCAAGTTTTTATTTATTATCGCCACCCTTTCTTTAGCTTTTAGCGCTGCTTACGCAACGAAAGAAATTGCCATTGCAAAAACCCATAAGGATCCATCTTTGAAGTGGGGCCCATGCCCGGAGCTCTTCCCTAAAGGTTGTGAAATTTCCGTTTTGCAAGGGGACCCGACAAAACCTCAAGCAGATATATTCCTCAAAATACCCGCCAATTATCAAATCCCCTCTCATACACATACATCGCCTGAGCATATGACACTTGTGAACGGCGAAATGAAAATCCACTATGAAGGTCAAGATCCCGTCACAGCTATCACTGGGACTTATCTCTATGGTCCAGCGAAAGCCCCACATAAAGCGAAATGCGTAGGCAACGAAGAATGTGTGCTTTTCATTTCGTTTGATGCAAAGATTGATGCAATAAAGTCCAAAGATTTTTGATTTTGGTTAGACCTCTGTTAACAGGATAATCCATGACAATTCAAACATCGCAATTTGACCCAGTCCGATTTAAAGAGACGACTCGAAAGCAGTGGGACGAAGCTGCTGAAGCTTGGGATCGATGGGGATTCCTTCTCAATAAATGGCTCGGACCTTCTACAGAGGTCATGTTCGATATGATGGAACTTAAAAATGGACACCATGTTCTGGATGTAGCTGCTGGTGCAGGAGAGCAATCCTTAGCTGCAGCAAAGAGAGTGGGTCCCTCAGGGAGGATTCTTGCGACCGATATCTCACCGAAGATCTTAGATTTTGCATCCATGGAAGCTAAGAAGGCAGGGTTTAATAATATCGATGTTAAGACAATGGATGGTGAAAATCTTGATGTACCAGCTGGAAGTTTCGATGCAGTCATTTCAAGAGTAGGTCTAATCTACTTCCCCGATCAGCAAAAAGCCCTTCAAGGAATGAAGCAAGCCTTGAAAGAAGGTGGGAAGATTGGAGCTGTGGTTTATTCCACACCAGAGAATAATAAATTCTTTTCCATTCCCGTTTCCATCATTCGTAGACGTGCCAAACTACCTCCCCCATTGCCAGGTCAACCAGGCCCCTTCAGTCTTGGAAATCCGGGAGTCATCGAAGAAGTATTTGCCAAGGCTGGTTTCCGTCAAATTCAAACTCGCTCTATTCCATCTCCGGTGATCCTGCCTTCAGCCAAGGAGTGCGTCCGATTTGAGAAAGAATCCTTCGGAGCTCTTCATCAAATGATGGTTAGCCTTTCACCAGATGAAAAAGAGGATACATGGCAGGAAATCCACAACGAGCTAAGTAAGTTCGAAAACGGCTCTAAGGGCTTCGCTGGCCCGTGTGAAATGCTTGTCGCCACGGCAGTCAAATAATATAAAAGTTCCACTTTAGTTCCGTGGTTTTTCAATTTTTATGGATTTGTCATTTATGGAATGACATTTGAACAAATCAGAATAATTACCAGAGCATAGACCGGAAAATGATGTGGCAAAATAGGCATAGTGCTACGTTTGTCTCCACTGTCAAACGCCACCCCACTTTTTAAATTCAGTCATGATCTTCGCAAGAAGTGAAAGATACTAAAACCCAGTTTAACCCACTGGGCTTTTTTTATTTCACCTGCCATTACTTCTTTAAATTAATTTGAATCTTGTCTCAATTTCAATTCTACTAGAGCCTATGGAAAACCTCTTATTTCAGCAGCTCTTTGAAAGTGGAAGTTCCACCTATACCTATTTAATCGCGGACTCAAAAACCCGGGAAGCAGTGATCATCGATCCGGTATTAGAAACTGTGAATCGTGATTTGCAGCTCATTCATGAATTGGATTTAAAGCTTCTCTATATTCTTGAGACTCATGTACACGCTGATCACATAACAAGTGCTGGAAAGATTGCAGATGTTACTGGAGCCGAGATTACTTTGAGTCAGGATGCTCAAGTGGAAGGTCCTTTCAGAGCTTTAAAAGAGGGCGATGTCCTTCGTTTTGGATCTCATGAGATACGTGCTCTTGCCACTCCCGGGCATACGAATAGCTGTGTGTGCTATCTGATGGAAGATAGAGTTTTTACCGGAGATACTCTTTTGATCCGGGCCAATGGACGTACTGATTTTCAGGAAGGATCGGCCCAGAAACTTTTTGAGAATGTTAAACAGAAACTTTTCACTCTTCCGGAAGACACTTTAGTTTATCCCGCTCATGACTATAAGGGATTCACGTCTTCCACTATTGGTACTGAAAAACGTCATAACGTAAGATTAAATCAAAACCGTAAATTAGAAGATTTTATCCAGATTATGGAAAATCTAAACCTACCGAAACCCAAGAAATTAGATGTAGCCGTTCCTGCTAATTTAAAATTTGGACGAATTAAATGAGGAGCGTACATGTCAGTAAGTCATTTTAAAGTTTTAATCCTGGGTGCCGGATCAGGTGGCATTTCTGTTGCTGCCCGGTTGAAAAAGAAGATTAGGGTCGATGACATTGCTGTCATAGAGCCGGCAAAGTTTCATTATTATCAGCCGCTATGGACATTGGTTGGTGCCGGTGTAGTAAAAAAAGAAACGACTCAAAGAGACATGGAGACGGTCATACCAAAGGGAGTCACCTGGATTAAAGACCAGGTACAAACTGTAAATACTGAAGCGAAGAAAGTCATTTGCTCCTCAGGAAAAGAAATTTCCTTTGATTATTTGTTGATTGCTACCGGCCTGAAATTAGACTGGGCAAAGATCAAAGGTATCGAAGGTCAAGTCGGTAAGAACGGCGTTTGCAGCATTTATGACTATGAAAACGCTGAAATAACCAATGAGATGATCCAATCATTTAAAGGTGGGAACGCTATTTTCACCATGCCTCCGGTTCCTATAAAATGTGCCGGAGCTCCTCAGAAGATCATGTACCTGGCCGAAGAGATTTTTACAAAGAATGGTGTGAGAAATAAATCTAATGTCATCTTCGGCGTTGCGGGAAAAGTCATCTTTGGTATTCCTGCATTCGCTTCTGCCTTAACTAAAGTAGCCGAGCGTAAAAAAATCGATCTTAAATTTTCGCATAAACTGATTGAAGTAAGGCCTGCAGAACGTTTAGCCATTTTTGAGAAGACCACTGCAACTAGTACTGAACAAGTCAGCATTACGTATGATCTCTTGCATGTCGTCCCTCAGATGAGCGCCCATGATTATATCCGCGATTCAAAGCTGGCCTTCACCGAAGGACCGCAAGCTGGTTGGCTCAAGGTAGATCAGTTCACTTTGCAACACCAGGATCACAAGAATATTTTCGGAATCGGAGACGTAACCGGGGTACCGAATTCTAAAACCGGGGCCGCCATTCGAAAGCAAGCTCCAGTTGTTACGCAAAATATTTTAGCTATGATGGCGGGTGAAGTCCCAAGCGCAAAATATGATGGCTATTCTTCTTGTCCCCTCATCACCGGGGTTGGCAAGGTCATCCTGGCAGAATTCGGCTATGATGGAAAACTCATGCCGTCGTTTCCCATGGATATGACCAAAGAGAGAAGAAGCATGTGGATTTTGAAAAAAGTGATGCTTCCTACTATGTACTGGAAGGGAATGCTTAAGGGTCGAATGTGATTTTTGATATTTCTTCACGCAAAAGCTGGGGTCAAATTCTGACCCCGGTCGGCTTCCTTCTTTCTTTGTTTCCAATTTTGAGTTCTGGTAGTGCTTTGTTCCTGGGAGTATTTCTCGCTTTAGGTGTAGGAAATCCCTACTTAGAAAAAACTCGGCGTATCACAAAACCCATGCTCGCCTGGTCGATTGTGGGTTTAGGTGCCGGTGTCAATCTATTTATGGTTTTGAAAGCAGGACTGGATGGTATTGCATTTACACTAGTCTCACTCTCCGCGACTCTTTTCATTGGATACTGGGTGGGAAAATTATTTAAGACCTCTAGAGAAATGTCGGCCTTAATTAATGTAGGAACCGCTATTTGTGGAGGTAGCGCCATTGCCGCAGTTTCTTCAGTTATTCGCGCTAAAGATGATTCCATTTCAGTGTCCTTGGGTGTGGTCTTTATCTTGAACGCTATTGCACTTTTTATTTTTCCTCAATTGGGTCATTTTTTTGGACTGACTCAGGAGCAATTTGGCCTGTGGGGAGCCCTGGCAATTCACGATACGAGTTCCGTGGTTGGAGCTACGATGCAATATGGTGAGCGTGCATTAGAAATAGGCACAACTGTAAAATTGGTGCGTGCCCTGTGGATTATTCCTGTCTCAATTTTTTTTGCGAAATTTTTTGTTAAAGAAACACAGACATCAGATCAAAAGCCGCTTTCCCGGCAGTACCCTTGGTTTATTGGTGGTTTCATAGTCATGTCTGGATTGGTTACAGTTATCGAAAGTTTACAGCCCATGGGGCATCAGATCGAGTGGATCGCCAAACGCACACTCGTCGCTACTTTGTTTTTAATCGGTAGTGGTTTGACTTTGGGAACATTACAAAAAGTGGGGCTAAAAACATTGCTTCACGGAGTGGTGTTATGGGTTTTAGTCGCAAGTGCAAGCTTGTTGGCCATTAAGTGGTAGTCACTCAAATTAGAAAGTAAACTCCACGCCTTTCTCTTTCAAACGTCGCTTGAACTCGTATTCACCCAAATTTCCGAAGTAGGATTCAGGGAAGTCAGTTCTGGGGTCTTTGTTTACGATAACTCGCACTGGTTCCTTTTCCATCACCTGAAGCACGACAGAAAGCATTTCTGATGTCCATTGAACAGCACCCCGCTGATATTTTGATGTCTTACTCGTGAAAGTATTGTGCTTCACAATCCCTGAATACTCTTTTTGTGCCATAAGGAACTCTGTTCTCGTTTCCTTCCAGTCTTTCATGTAAAACCATGTAACAAACGTTGCAAGCAGGATGAATGTACTCGCCTGAAAGAAATCTGGCTTCCGCTGTAAAACGATCATTGCTCCGAACAACAAAACCGCCAACATGACCGCATGAACCCTGCCAAAGAAATGAAGAAAATTGAAAAAAGTATGCTGATTGCTCATGAAAATAAAAATCGCGATGAGAAAGCCGCACAGACAGATTAAGAATCTGGATTTCCCTGTGAAAAATAATGAGGCTATCAGTGAAAGACATAAAATGGCAGCTGACCTGGAATGGAACAAATCAAACATCTCGTAGATGCCTGGAATGAAGGTGCCCATGGTTTCAGGCATCAGTTTATGATGATGAAATGCCAATGTCGCAGTCATAGTTGTAAGCATTGCGAGTATTGCCATTGCCCATATTCGTGACCACTTCTTCTGGCGGAATACAAAAATGGCCAGAACCGGAGTCATGGGGATGAGTACTGGATAACTAAAGGCCATTAGGATCGTTATCAATATAGCCAGATAAGGTACTTTGTCCTGATCCCTTAATAGTAAACACCCTAAAGGCCACATAAGAGCATGCGCAAGGTTCATCTCGTTGACTGCGAAGAACATTGTGGTGATGGTGCACGTACTATAACTAATGAGCGGATAATAGAAGTAGGCTTTTTTGTCTTCTGGTAAAATCCACCAGCAGCTGATGATGATGGCTAAGGGGTAGAAGATCACTCCGGCCGAGTAAAAATAAACAGAATTTTCCAGAGTCGGATGTGCCGAGAAACTGAGATAAAGAAGATTGAAACTTTCAAAAGCAAGATGCCCTAGCCATCGACTGTAATCATCATTATTGGCCAATCTATTTTCAAAGAGATTGGTAAAGATAAAATAACTTCCATCGTAATTTATAGGAACATACTCAATCACACGCCAGATTGCAGTCAGGATGAAAGGTATCGAACAAATGAGGGGAAGATAATACTTCAGATTCCGAGACATTGTTTTTCCCAGTCAATCATACTCTTCAGACCTTCCACCGGTTCCACGATTGGTTTCCAATGAAACAATCTCGTCGCTTTAGTGAAATCTGCCACAAAAACTTTCTGATCACTCTCGCGAGGCGGTGCCTTGATAATATTGATTTTTATATCAAGCAATGTTTCCAAAAGCTTGAACAGCTCTAAAAGAGAAAGACTATTTTTTATGCCTCCTCCGATATTGAACGCTTGTCCCGTCGACTTTGCAGGAAATTTAGCGGCTTCAAAATAACAATTAGTTAAATCTGTCGCAAATAAAATGTCCCGTACTTGAAGCCCGTTGCCTTGAATGGAGAAATTATTTTGGCCTTGTTTGTATTTTGCTTGAATAGCAAGGCCTACAAACCAACCTATCCAGCCCTGGTCAGCAGTAGCAAACTGCCTTCCCCCGTAGATAGAGGAATGCCTGAAGACAGTAGTTTTTAAACCAAAGGTCTTGGCATAATCGAGAACGTAGAGATCGGCGGCCCCTTTAGAGCATCCATATGGGGTCTTCAGGTCCACTGGAAGAGTCTCATCAAATCCATTTGGCAACTCTTTGCAAACATACCGGTCATTAACCTGAACGTACTCAAACTGTTCAAGATCCCCGTAGACCTTATTAGTTGATGAATAAAAAAGATGGCTCCCGGGCGAGGATAAGCGAACAGCTTCCAGAAGATTGAAAGTTCCGATAGCATTTGCCTCAAAATCTTTTCTGGGATTGTTCACTGACGCCAGCATCGAGACCTGACCTGCAGTATGAAAAATCACATCAGGTTTCGTGTCTTCAACAATTTTATGAACCTTCTCATCATCCTTCATGTCCAACTGGTGAAACGTGAATTTCCCCTGAGCTTTCAGCCATGAAAAGTTGTCACTTGCTCCTAGGCGGATCATGCTATCAATAATCGTGACCTCGTATCCTCTCTTAAGAGCTTCCGAGGCGAGATTTGATCCCAGGAAGCCGCAGCCGCCGGTGATTAAAACTTTCATCTTTTTGAACCTGTCGGTTAAACTTATTAAGAAAAGTATACACTCAGTCGTCTGGGGACCACTTGAAAAAAGAACTTGCAGTCATTTTGCCGGCCTTTCTGGAAGAGGAGAATCTGAGGTTACTCTTACCGAGGATTAAAGAATGCTGCGCAGGTATAGACCATGAGATAATTGTAGTTGATACCAATGCCCCTATGGATGGAACCCGTATGGTTTGTCTTGAGATGAATGTCACCTATTTAAACCGAGAGGGGAAAAACACCTATGGAAACGCTGTGCGGACAGGAATACGAAATACTACCGCAAAAAAAATTCTTTTCATGGATGCGGATGGTTCTCACCCTCCCCATGTTATAGCTGACCTTTACAGTAAATCATCGATGTACGAAATTTGCCTGGCATCGCGATATGTTAGTGGCGGATATACCGAGAATCCCAAAATACTCATCTTGCTAAGTTACCTCGTGAACTTAGGTTATCGATGGATTTTGGGTATAAAATGCAAAGATGTTTCAAACAGCTTTAAGCTCTATCCCGGTGAAGCCCTCAGGGCGCTAGATTTAAAATGCAACAACTTCGATATTATAGAAGAAATATTATTTAAAATGCAGAAGCAAAATCCTGATTTCAGGTTCATTGAAATTCCATTTACCTTCAAGAAAAGAATGTTCGGTAAAACAAAGAGAGACCTTTTGAAATTTGCATTCACTTACTTTGTCACGTTGATCAAACTGCGATTTTTTCTCTGAAGATACTTATTCTGGGAGGTAGCAGTTACCTTGGAATGCGATTAATTCCGGCGCTTCTGGCGAAGGAGCACTCCATTTCCTGCTGGGTAAGAAGCAGGGAAGCCGCGGAAAAAATAAATTCAAGGTTCCCACAGGTTGCTATCGTAAAAAGTCCTACTGAGTTGGGTACGCAAGACTTAGTTCTCAATCTGATAGTGGATTATGGAAGGACTGGATCTTCAACCGAAGAAATCATGAAGATAAATGTTGATCTTCCCTTCTCCCTCATCGAGCAAACCGATGCCCACGGTATTATCAATTTCTCAACGGCGCTTCCGGAAAATTATTCAATCTACTCAAATACCAAAATTATCCTTGAGAGAAAACTTGCAGCCTTAACCACAAGCGGAGTAAGGGTCACTAATTTAAAAATTCATAATTTTTACGGGAGCAAAGCTAGTGACCTAAATTTTGTAGTTCACATGATTAAATCGATGTCTGCCAACATACCGAATATTCCATTAACAAAGTCCTTACATAAGCGGGATATAATCCATATTTCTGACATGGTCTCAGCTGCTATGACAGTGATTGATGCGAGGGACGAAATTCCCCAAACTAGCATCGACGTGGGAACCGGTGATGGAATCATTCTTAAGGACATTGTAGAATTCATAAAAATTGAATTGAATTCCTCATCTCATCTTGATTTCGGATCGATCGCAAATAATCCAGCGGAGTTACCTGAGATGAAGGCCAATATCGAAATTCTCCAGAGTCTTGGCTGGAAACCGAAATTTAGCTGGAAGGAAGGCATCCGTCAGACGATCAAGGGAATGCAATCCGATAGCGACTAGTTAAATGGTCTTAAAACTTTTCAGTGTCTTGGGATGAATCAATTCAGTGGAAGACTTATAGATTCTCGGAGTCTGATAAAGCATCACTAACGCTTTCCACTTAGGCATATGCTTATATTTCGTAGGGTACTTTTCTTTGAGTAGCTTATGAATCGTCTTTGCGTGTCGGCAAGAAACACGTGGAAACAAGTGATGTTCCACATGATAACCGAAGTTCAGGTGAATAAAATCCTGAAAGCGATTCGTAGTGACGGTCAATGAGTTTTCCAAAGGATCGTTCACCTTGGTAAGCGGTGAAATATTGTGATTGGTGGATATATAGCTCAGGATCGTATAATTCTGAACACAAAGTGGAATAAGAACCAGCCACAGGAAATTCTCAATACCGACAAAGTAGAGATAACCAACGGCTAAGATGCAAAGAGGAATAAACTCTCTCGTTACTTTCTTATGATCCATTTTATCCCACATCTTGTTTTTAAAACGCATGGAAGACTGATTCAAAACTGACTGGAATGAAAACCAGTAAAAGAAATAGAAGTAACTGAAAAAAGTTTTCGAACCCGGAGAAAGATTAAAAACAAAGCGCATGAACTTGCTGCGTTTATAAACTGAGAGAGTAGGAAAAGCATCCGGGTCTTTGTAAATTAACTGAGTGTTCCCATGGTGAAGGGTATTGTGCCAAAAGCGCCAATAGGTAACCGAAACCAGAAATGGGGCCAGACCGATAGTGCCGATTAAATTCTGGAGAAATCTACTTTTGAAAATTGAACCGTGCAAAGTTTCATGCGCAAAAAAACCCAAACTCGCATTGAACTGGCCAATTGCGAACGCCGCCAAAAGCTTCAGGTACCAGGCTGGATCTGAAATCACGACGAAGGAAATTAACGAAAAATTCAGGGCCAGAAAGCATAAGAAAAACAGGGCACGGCTTGGTGTTCTTTCGAACACTTCTTCTGGTAGCAATCTTTTGAGTTCTTGTTGGTAAAAAGTGAGCGCCTTCAATTCAGCTTCAGGACTTTTTTCCTCTGCTTCAACACGAAAGAGAAGAGGATTCAAAGCTATCGCTTCAGAATTAATTTCTAAGTTCAAAGGTACGACCTCGTTAAATTTAGAAAGAATTTAGCAATTAACTCATGGATGGAATAATGTTTTTCCAGTGCCTCTCTGACGCTTTGCGTAACGGGCTAATTCATTTCACTACTTGAGTGACTTATAGGACTCTAGCAAAATGAGATTTATTCTACTTATACTTATCTTCACGGCACTTTCTTCAGAGGCCGGTACGGTTCTGAGAGAGCTTATAAAAGTAAATCCTTACACCCTCCCCGGGGATAGTGAGCAGAACCAGCTTTCCGTGACAGGACTCAGATGGCATGAATCAAACGATTTTCTCGGAAGAACTGATAAGTTAATGACCCAAACTTCCAGCTTGAACATGACAGGTATCTGGAAGGATCGGTACTCAACTTCTTTCAGCTATAAAGGTCGTTTCGTTCAGCCGATCCTAAAAACCAGATTTGGAGAAGAAGAACTTCCTGCTCCATTAGGAATCTACGCAGAATGGGCCGAGGTCATGCTCAATCAATCTGTAACTCTCATGAGTGAAAAAGTTTCATGGATAGCTCTGAAACTTGATGGGGGTCTTGGATATAATGATTTTGGAGACCACGCTTTCGCAGACTATCACAGGAACATTCACAGTTTTGTTGGATCAAAGAATGAAGAGAACAGATACGGTAAAAAGCAGGACACCAATTTTCTCACTACTTCGGTTGCTGCTTCGGTCATCGTACCCGTAAATGATCAATTAAATCTCATGGGCTCTTATCAAATAATGAATTCAAAAATCTTCCGTGAGGACGCCCAGGAAGTGTCTTTGGTATGGAGGAAGTCTGAAAGCTTCGGAGCAAGTGTAAAATATAGTTTCGTAAAACAAATGCGAAGCGAGTTCTATGATCTACGAAATCATCGGACCCAGTTTATTGCGGCAGTGAGGCTTTTCAGATACTGGACACCGTCTATTATGCATACTTCTACTTATGTTCGCGGGGACAAGTTTGGCCAATGGTACTTAAGCCCCATATCACTGACGTATCCTTTCTAGCTTCTGATTTAACCACCTGAAATCACCTCCCAAAACTATTGAATCTTAAGCTTTTAGTCGGGTATTCCGATGAGGGTGATCAGGGGTCACTCTTGAAGAAAACTCTCGCTCTCACATTCATCATTGGTGCGGTTACTGGAAGTGCACTGACCATCTATCTCAATGCCGATAGTGCGATTCGCCTTCCTGGCGAGGTGAAAGTCCTGACTAAAACTGAGTATAAAAACATTCCTACCGACACCATCAACTACAATGCACTCGATATTCCTGGTGAAAGTGTGGAGAGGTTTGATGACTCTCAGGATATGGAGACGCCCGAATCTGTGGGTTATGAAATTCCTGATGAAGGTGCTGAGGCCATTCCCACTCAGATGGATAAGTTCGAAAGATCTATTGCTTCTGAAGCTGAGCCACAAACTCCGACAGAAGAACTTCCAACATCCGTTCCGGAAGAAGCACCAGCTGAGAGTCCACCCGAAATTCCGGATGATACAAACGAAGATGAAAACAAATAAGAAAAGGCTCCCCCCGGAGCCTTTTCTTATGACTTTGATGATGCCTGGGACAGATTTAATTCACGTCAGTCGAGATTTGATAGAATCGAAGTTGCAGAATTTTGAGACCTCTGTTGTCATAACTCCAGAAGTAATCTTGAAGGCGATCATCAAAGAGAGGCAATCTTTCAGCTGTACCGTCACCATCTAAATCAGCATAAATATATAGTAAATCACCAGATACGTTTTCAAACTTAGAGCCACCTTTGCTTCTTACGACAACCATACTTTGAAGCGAGCAAACTTCTTCCATTGTCACGGGATCAATCGCACAAGTTGTCATCGAAGCCGATCCGCCTGGCTTACCTAGAGCGCGGGCATATACCGAGTATGCAGTAACACCGTCATTTTCTGGATCAGGATTTGGAAGCTGAAATTTTGCTCCATCTCTATCAGTACCGTTTGCATCGACAACCAGAAACTCGGGTCCTTGCGCGAGCCCGATTCTAGCTGTCCCATCAAGTGGCATGAAAATTCTATGGCCCTGGTTTCCAGTCATAGTCGCGGACTTGTTCTTTGGAACACCGATGAGATTTAAATTATAGTGAGCGCCTGATGGAGCACCATTCCCGGCAAAAGCTGCGAGTGAAAAAGGAAGTGAGATAAGAAGTGCAAACATTTTTGAATTCATTTTTATATCCTTCGAGGAGTTTCGATTCGGTCTTGAACCCATATTATTCGGCATCACTTTTTCGCGTCAGTACTTGAGAGAGATTTACTAGTTTATTGCACGGTTACAGACTTATTCTGGTCAAGCAACGTGGCTTGAAAAATTGGCTCTCCATCCCTTTTTGACCCTTTATCATTCGATTTCAGGACAGTTCACCACACAAAATAATGGTCCACCATTTGCAAATTTACTCTCGAGAAGTCTTTAACGCTTCTGTGGGTATTACAAAAGGAGCTCATATGATCTGGACATTAGTAGTTGGTCTTATTATTGGTGCGATTGCAAAATTCCTCATGCCTGGTAAAGATCCAGGGGGAATGATCATCACTATGCTTTTGGGTGTTGCGGGTGCGTTCCTTGCGAACTTCATCGGTTCATCAATGGGCTATTACGAAGCAAACGAGCCAGCAGGATTCGTAGCATCGGTTATTGGTGCGGTTCTTCTTCTTGCTGTCTACCGTGCGGTTATCGGACGTAAGAGCGTTACATATCATCGCTAATTCATTCCAAGGTCCGGCTGCTCATAAGCCGGGCCTTGATTTGACTTAACTTTCCCTACCATTTAACGTTTTTCAATGAACGATCTTTTCAAGAATCTGCGTCTTCCTGTTGTTGCTGCTCCCATGTTTCTGGTCTCAGGAGAACAGCTCGTTACAGAGACCTGCAAGAATGGTGTTGTAGGAACATTCCCCGCACTAAACCAGCGAACAACTGAAGGGTTTAGTGCATGGGTTAAAAAGATAAAATCCGAACTGATTAAATATCCTGGCGCCGCTCCTTTCGGAGTGAATCTGATTGTTCATAAAACCAATCCCCGACTTGAAGAAGACCTGAAAGTTTGTATCGATGAAAAAGTTCCGCTGATCATCACTTCTCTGGGCGCAGTTCCCGAACTGGTTGAAAGAGTTCACGCTTATGGTGGAATTGTTTTCCATGATGTGACTACACTACGTCACGCAAAGAAAGCTGCTGAAGCTGGTGTCGATGGCCTCATTCTCGTTGCCGGAGGTGCCGGCGGGCATGCCGGAATTATCAATCCGTTTTCTCTGGTTGGTCAGGTTCGTAAATTCTTCAGTAAGACTATTCTCCTCGCAGGTTCAATCAGTCGTGGTGACGATATTCTGGCCGCACAGGCGATGGGTGCAGATCTGGCCTACATGGGCACCCGATTCATAACGACTGAAGAGAGCAATGCTCAGCCAGAATATAAAGAAATGATTCTGAAAGCTGAAGCGACAGATATCATTTACACTTCTGCTGTATCCGGGATCCCGGCGAACTTCATGAAACAGAGTCTGGAGAAAGCAGGCGTTCAGGATGTGGGTCACGGAGAACTTTCACTTAATGATGAAGCCAAGGCGTGGAAGAACATCTGGTCTGCGGGCCATGGAGTATCCAATATTGATGACATTCTTCCGGTAAGTGTTCTGATTGACCGCCTGGAAAAAGAATATCAATCAGCGAGAAAGCGCCTCACTTTATGAAGCTCTCCTGTGGTGTTATTCCCGTCAGAAAAAATCATCAAGCATGGGAATATCTTCTTCTACGTTGCTACAAAAACTGGGATTTTCCTAAGGGAATGAAAGACGAGGGTGAAACTCCCCTCGCTGCAGCAAGAAGAGAGTTCACTGAAGAAACGGGATTAAAATCCATAAAGATCCCATCATCAGAACTGTTCATTGAAACCGAACCCTACAGTCACGGAAAGGTTGCGAGATATTATCTGGGATATGTTGAAGGAAACGAGGAAATTCGCCTGCTACCTAATCCGGTAACAGGAATTCTCGAGCATCATGAATATCGCTGGCTCACACATCAAGAGGCGAGTGAACGTCTTGTGCCTCGCCTGAAGAAAGTTCTCGAGTGGGCGGAAAAAAAATTATCGGAATAAAATCTGAAGAGAGATTCCCAGATGATCGCTGGGTTGATTGCGCGAATTTTCAAAATGTCTTCCGATTGCAGTCGAAAGCACCTCATTGTGAAAGCTTTTAGTCATCCAGAAACCATCGAATGTCTTATCTGGATTTGAAGATGGATAAGTTGGTCCATCAAAAAATGATTCCCAGCCTGAAAACTTAAGGAGATTCGTCTCCCCATCGTTAGGATTACTGTTGAGATCCCCAAATATGATCGTCTTGGTTTTTCCAAATTTCTGATTAATGAATTTGTATTGAGACTTACGGATCATAGGCAAAGCAAAATGCAGGTGACTTGTCAGAAACCAGAATTGACCCAGGCGAATGGCGACATAACCATTTCTGAGAACGCTCACACCTGGAAGCTCACCGGTCACGGCCTCATCACTCTTATGCTTAGAGATCATCAGAAGCTGTTCCTGATATTTAATAAAGCTTCGGTGAGTATCATAGGTTTCGAACGTAAGGACTTTATATCCGCCTTTATCGAGCTCGGAGCGGATATAGGCTGCCATGTTCATCTCAGAGTTAAAACAGACTTCCTGGAGACCTATAATGTCGGGATCGTTACGCAGGATTTCTTCCACCACAGTATCCATTCTGGCCTTCCAGTCATCAAGTCCACAGTGAAGATTCATGGAGAAAATCTTCATGTCGGAAGCAAAAGAAAGTGCCGGAAAAAGGATAAGGAAAAGTAACGCCTTCATGGGAGTGATTAATCCCCCGAGAGGACATTTCAGTCAATAGTGACTGTTATAAATTCACGGTGCTATTTCAGCTTATAATAGACGTTTGGCTCTTTAACCTTCAGGCGGTCGTTTTCATTCTTCCTGAGCTCATCAAAAACGAGTCCGGTAACACTCAAAAGCCCGAATTTTACCTCGGAAATCTTGATTGTCATGATGCCTGAATTCGGATCATACGACATCTGTCCTTTGGACTTCGCCCGGCCAGACATCTGGGCCTTCACATCCGCACCCAGCTCGTATTTTCCGTTGGTGATATTGAAATCGAGGGACTTAATCGAAAGATCTCCGCGTGAACCTGAGACTGAAGAAAGTGCCTTGGTAAAAGCTGAAACGATTCCTTCTTCCACTGCAGACTGGGAAAAGCTCTGAGACTTAACACTCATCTTTTGAAGACATCCAAAGATCAGCTGATTATCAGCAGCAGCTTGAGAGAGATCCTTATTACAGTTCAGTGTGAAATTTTTCAGATGAAGTTCATCTTCACCAATAAACTCACCTTCGAGAAGGGAAAAGCTAAGGCGGTCTTCATAAGTTAAATCGAGATCATCGACCGTCATCGTATTTGCTTTCATCACGACATCAGGTGCTTTCTCGAGCGTGAACTCGTGTTCTTCAGAGCCTGAGACTTTAAAGTTCATGGCTTCACCGATCTTTTCCACTTCCACCCGGACTCCTTCCAGGGCCTTCTGATTATGCTGGAAGAGAGTTGCTTCGCCTGAGCCCTTGGGATCACTATAGTTGAAGCTGAAATCCTCGATTTTAACCTGCACATTTTGAGCAAGTGAGAATTGGGAATAAAGCATCATCCCAATGATAAGAGTTTTAATCATTCGTCACGTTCCTTGAAATAGTCATTCAGGAATCGTTTCGGTAACTGTGCTATGGGTATTGATGGAGGCCCGATTAAAGGACCTTCAGGGGTAAATCGTTCCGGGCTTAATCAGTCAGGCACTCATTGCCGACGATATAATCGCCTTTCAGCCAGGCCTCGATCTCACGCGCACCAGAATCCTGGAAGTGGCCCAGCTCTTTCAGAAGAACATCTTTCTGTTCTTTAGTAAGAACATCTATCCCCTTCTCAAGAAAATTTTTTCTGTTAGTGCGGATGAATTTGGAGAATTCAGGGCCACATAGTTCGTTCAAACTTTCCTCAAACGCAGATTCGGGTAAGAGATGATCGCGAAGAACTTTGATCGACGCAAGAAACGTAATCTTTGAAAGTTCCGGCTGATTCATCATATTAAAGCCCCAGGCCTCGGTGACATCACTCAACTTGTCGTTTCTTCCGTCGAATGGTCTCAGCTTCAGGAACTTGCAGTTCTTTGGGCCATCATTTGCAAAGAGATTTTCCCACATGAATGGCGCTCTTTTCAAAAGTGCTTTCACACCCACGATATGTTCACGTGGAATCTCAGGTGAAATAACTTTCGGACCAGTCCACGCCATTGAGATTTCTTCTGGAATCAATCTTGCGATATCTTCCAGATAATTCGCAGGCATCTTTCCGAAGACTTTTTCGAGAATAGGATCGAAGGTATAGTAAGAGGGACAAAAAACGATCTTCCCCTTGTACTGATCGCGGACAACTGAAATAACTTCGGCCTGAACTTCAGCCAGATTTTCATGCGAAGGCATGTCATCAAAAAACACACCCAGAATATCAATTCCGACATCCGTGAGAAGATTTAACTTATTCAATAAATGATTTTTATCTTCTGGGGAAAGTGATTTACCCAGACCGAATGGACTAAGAGCAACACCAAATCTCACATTATTAAGTCTAAATAATTGCGAAAGATTTCTTAAGAAACCGAGATAGGCTATGTCCCAATCTTCCCGCCACGCCTTGCGCAGATGCTGGTCCTGTTTTGGCGCGTAGATGTAGAAATCGCCTCCAGATAGCCTGAGAAAGTCAGCATAAACTTCTCTAGACCCAGGGGGCCATGCAGGTCCAAAAAATCCTTCAACAACTCCAACTTTCATAATGCAAAGAATATCACTTGAAGCGTTGACTGTGCAACGAGGGTTCATTAGAACTAGAGGAAGGAAAATAAATACATGAAGACTGTCCTGGTTGTAGATGATGAGATCGATATTCTTGATAGCGTTGAGGCCGTCCTGGAGATCGACGGTTATAAAGTTTCCCGTTGTTCTGATCCCCTGAAAGCAATTGGTCTTTTGAAAAGTTCCCGTCCGGATCTTCTTATCCTGGACGTGATGATGCCGCTTAAGACTGGTCCTGAAATCCTCCTTGAAATGAAGTCCGATCCCGAAATCCGGCACATCCCATGCATTCTTATGAGCGCCGGTACCAATGCCACTTATGAGCAAGCTGTTTATAAATGGGATTTGTACATGAAGAAACCATTCGATCTCGATGAGCTTCTCGATAATGTCAAAAAACTAATCTAACCAGAAATCACTCAGATCTTTAATAATACTTCCCGATACAAGCTCGCGTGGCGAATCTACAAACCAATCCTGTGGCATAGACTGACTGTAGCTTTTTTCAAGGAAGCGATCGTCCATGAGAATGATCACTCCCTTATCTTTCTCAGATCTGATCACTCTTCCTGCTGACTGAACTGCACGTGCCATCGCTGGATAAGTGTAAGCGTAATCAAAACCTTTTTTATAATTCTTCTCGTAGAACTCACGCATCTGCTCACGATCATACTCAAAACTTGGTAAAGGCGGTCCAACAACGAATGCGCCAATGAGCATGTTACCGGGGTAATCCACACCCTCAGAGAAATGCCCACCCTGAACAGCAAACACAATTGTAGGGATAGCTCCCCCACGAAGAATATCGAGAACACTCTGAACATCATCATTCTTCATGAAGCGGGGTTGAACAATAAGTCTTGTACCAACGGGAACAATCAGTTCTTTGACCGTTCTTTCCATGAATTCGAAACTCGGGAACAAGGCGAGATAATTTCCCTGTCTGACGGTTGTCACGCGCTGGATAGTCTCTGCAATTTTACCCGCACTCGCTTCCCGCTGAGCATATTTGGTTGAGATCTGGGGAATGATAAGAATCTTTCTTTTCTTGTGATCAAAAGGAGATTTGAACTCAGCTGTAAGAAGATCTTTCCGCGCGAGACCCGAAAGCCGGGCATAATAATCAAATGGTTTTAAGGTCGCTGAGAATGCGACTACATTTTCATAATTCTCATACCGGGGCTGAATGAGCTTTGAGGCATCACAACAGGTGATCTTAATGGCTCCGGCCGTGTGACCTTCCGGCCACCAGCTGATAAAAAACTCCGGATGATCTTCGCCGTGAATCTGCTCCAGGATATCAGTGAACTCTGACCAGTAGAAAACTAATCGCAGGACAATATCACGCGGCTTAATTTCTATATCAGAGTCGAGATATCGCGAGAGATATCCCCGCAGTGTTTCTCTGAGCTCAAGAAATGGCTCAATATCAGGATCAATTTTTTCTTTCTTCTTGCCTCCAGGAGCAAGATCCATGAGAAGGGCCATCGCAGAATCAAGAAGCTCCTCTCCTTCGCGCGCAATCTTTTTCGGTAAATCCTGAATTTCTTTTCTCATTTTATCGAGAGCAAGGCCGGAGAGAACAGGTGAATAATATCCCATCGCCCGCGCCGGAAGATTATGGGCCTCATCGATCACAAGATTGGGCTTTCCCTCTTCTTCAAATCGAATATGAGGAAGTCTCCCTAAGGCACTTCTGCTCGCAAAAACATAATTGTAATCACAAATAACAGTATCCATCTCATCGATTGCTTCAAGCTGAAGCTCGAAAGGACAGACCTGATATTTCTCGGCCATGTTTTTCATCACACGCGCAGAGATCTTTTTCTTCTTCTGAAGCTGGGCTTTGAGATCGTGCTTGAAAACTTTATCGTAATAATCTTTGGCGTATTCACAATAATCAGGATTACACAGGGGCTCTGCTTTCATGCAGAGCTTGGATTTCGCTGTGAGAGTAAGTGATTTTACCTGACAGCCTTTTTCCTGAAATTTCTCAATTGCTTCTTCGGCCACAACTTGCTGGCTGTTTTTCGGTGTGACGTAGATAACTTTCTGACCGCGCGACATTGCTTCTTTTAAAGCTGGATAGAGAACACCGACAGTTTTCCCGAGACCCGTTGGCGCCTGGATCATCATGGGACTTTTTTCCTGAAGTCCTTCTTCAATTGCGGCAATCAACTCTTCCTGTCCTCCACGTGGTTTTTCAAATGGGAAAGGAAAAGTTTCCGCCATTAATTTCCGGCGAAGAGTTCTCTTTTCAGCACGGCGGGCATCTTCCACCAGTTCTTTCATCCTGCGATTCATCCACTTCTCATAGGCCGCAGGATTGAAGTTTACTTCCCAGTCGTAGCTTTCACCATTCCGGGAAGAAACAAGATGAAGAGAAAGCTTCGGTTCTTCTCCCGTCTGCACCCAATGCATGTATCCGTATGTTTGAAGTTGGAGAATATAAGGATGATTGTCCCATCTTTCCTGGATCATCTTCCGGAGTTCATGCACATTGAAGCTGGATTTGATTTCTTCGATCCACGGTTCATCACCCGGGATCATTCCGTCCATTCGTCCTTCAATCTCAAAAGAAAAATCCTCAAAATGAAACTCGTGCGATATCCGTACTTCCGGAACATAGTCTGGATACTCGCGCTTTCTTTGCGCCTGGATCTGGAGGTGAAGCTCAATTCCTTTCTGGAGACTATTCGGTCCCATTCCGGAATTAGCTTCAATACTCCCCGTTAGCGGCGAGGGTAATGCAAATTCCTGAACACCCATGGATATTTTTTTCATATGAGCTGGAAATTCGTGCCGCTGGGAATACGGTCAATGAGCGGTTTTAAAATTTCCACCGGATGAGCATCAATGCCCTGAGAGCGGAGATGCCTCACGAGTGCGCCATTACGGTGCTGGACGAAAACTTTTTTCGCCTGGGTTTCCTGAATCGTAAGATTGAGATCATTCCAGTCAGCGTGATCAGACATAACAAACCCCTTGTCGTAACTTCCTCTTCCCCAACCACCAGTCTGCATCCAGCCGGACGCAAATGCGGTTTTATAAGGGCCGAGAAATTCCTTCCATTCTTCAGTGAAGATGGAAGGAGGAGCAAGGATAAGCTCGGACACAAGTTTTGATTTTTCTGAAATGCGCTCTTTCAGTGACTTTGTTTTCGCAAGTACTCTGCCTTCGTTACGATAGCATTCCGTAAGAGCAACGATCGTGGGATGAACAATAATGTGATCAATCGGAAAAGGAGCGAGTTCAGCCAGAATTCTCTGCGCCTTCCCCAGTGAATACCCAAATACGATAGAGTTAATTCCCTTTAGAGAATTTTCTTTCCACCATTCATAGATCATCTCGCCATGAGGCTGATCTTTTTTCCAGATGTATTTTGGTGTTCCGAAAGTCGCTTCGGTAATGAAGGCATCACATTGAACAACTTCAAACGGCTCGCAACTTGGATCGCGATCGCGCTTGTAATCCCCTGAGGCAACCCAGACTTCACTCCCTCTCTGCACGCGCACCTGAGAAGATCCCAGAATGTGGCCGGCAGAATGAAAACTGACTTTCACTTCACCGAGAGTGAATGACTCACGATAAGAAAAACATTGGACCTGAATATTTTTACCGAGTCTTGTTCTGAGAAGTTCCACACCGGTTTTCTCAGTGATGTAGAGCTTACTTCCTTTTCTTGCGTGATCGCTGTGCGCATGTGTGATGACAGCAATGTCCACTGCTCTGTGCGGATCAATGTAGAAGCCACCCGCTTCGCAATAAAGACCTTTTTCGGTCCAGGTGATCAGTGGCGCAGAAGTAAAATGCATGCCGGAATTCTAGCATGCCGGACGCGGCTGTAAATTATTTTTGACGGACTCTCCCTTCACAGAGAGACGGCGACAGCTGATAGTTTCCCGAAAGAAGGAGTTCCCTATGAGAATTCATCACTTAAATTGCGCTACTTGCTGTCCGATGGGCGGTCACTTCATGGATGGTATCACTCCCGGAATAGGAGAAGCGAAAATCATCTGTCATTGTTTACTCATTGAAACTAATTCTGGTTTAGTCCTGGTGGACTCCGGAATGGGTTTGAATGATGTGAAACACCCTAAACGAATAAACTCTCTTTTCAGAAATGTTCTTCTTCGTCCCAAGTTTCGTCCTGAAGAAACTGCCTACGAACAAATCATCGCCATGGGATTTGATCCACGAGACGTAAGACACATTATTCTTACTCATCTTGATTTTGATCACGCTGGTGGAATCGATGATTTCCCACAGGCGGAAGTCCATGTGATGAAAGCCGAACGAGATGCCACTCTTCACCGGGACACTCCGATAGCTAAGGCCCGCTATTGTCCGCCTCAACTCACGCATGAATTAAATTGGAATGTTTACAGTCAGCAAGGTGAGAATTGGTTTGGATTTGAATCCGTAAGAGATCTCAAAGGTCTTCCACCGGAAATTCTATTAGTTCCACTTGTTGGTCATACCTGGGGACACGCCGGAGTTGCTATTCACTCAGATCAGGGATGGCTACTCCACGCAGGTGATGCTTATTTTTTCCGCGGAGAAATGGATAAAGAATATCACTGTACACCGGGACTTCGCGCATATCAGAAGATGATGGAAGTTGACCGTAAGCAGAGACTAGCTAATCAGGATCGCCTGAGACATCTCGTGGAAACGCATTCCGATGAGGTCACTGTTTTCTCGGCGCATGATCCGATGGAGTATCTGGCACTCAAAGAGGGGATTCTTCGCCATCTGAGGGCCGATTTAATCCGACCTGGGGTTATTATGGATGATATTCCAGTATATTAGACCTTATGAAAATATTTAGTGGGCATTTCCTATTTCACGGTGTTATACCCTTTTGCGAATCACTGGCTAAAGCAGAGTCCCGGAAAAGTCTTCCTGTTCCTCTTTGGCGTCCCTGGCCTTAGGAGGTTTTATGGGTAAGAAAATTTATGTTGGTAA
>JBKJPL010000042.1:0-16644 GCA_046595005.1 Bacteriovoracaceae bacterium
TCTTTGTCCGAAAAAAAGATTGGGTATAATGATTGTAAGATGTGACAGGATGTCACTCTCAAAGGCAAGATGCCGAAAAGAAGGGAGCCAAGCAGGGGCTCCCTTTTTTTATGTCCTCCACTCGAAAAACGCATAATTTTAACTAATCTTTTCTTTTCCATACGGCCATCTGAGCTCACATACCTTTCAGTTTGCCTAGATGTTGAGTGATTCAGGATCGCTTGAGAATAGGTTCTTTGTAAGAATTACATCCCTGCTTGTAGCGCCAACATCACTCAGCTACAAGAAGTCATATATTCATTCAGGAGAATTGGTATGAAATTCCTCATCGTTCTAATCACTCTTTTAGTATCTCAAATAGCTGCTGCACAATATCGCGCTCCTCGTATGCCGCAAACTGGACCTGTTGATGGTCCAGGAATCGGTCGGTTTGAACAAAAACAAAATGTCGCCAAACTTGTAAAACAACTTGTCGTTGATTCTGGTTTAGCTGCAGACATGTCTGAGCAGCCGAAAGATCTTTCTAACCTTCAAAAAGTTTTAGTTAAAGCTGCTTTAGCTGATGAGCGTATTCTTGATGATTTAAGAGAAGAAGTGGATGTTAACATTCCAGCTATCAAGAAGATCACAAATGTTAAAGAGCGTGAAAAGAAACTCTTCACTCTTAAAATGCAAATCACAATGGTTGCTGGTATGTATGGTTACTCTGAGTCTGACAGCTAGCCTTAGCTCAGAAGTTTGGATACTTCCTGCGGGCGCATGTTGAAGGACCGGATTTCAGAACCAGGAAATCCTGTTTATTACCCCGGGGTAGAGTGAACTTTCTTTGTATCTCGCTTTTTATTTCTGTCATGAAAGTCGGCAAAGGATTCAACACCAAAGATAAAGATTGGTTTTGTAGTCTGCGACGGAAGCCTTCGCCAAATTCAAACCCCAGATTGTTGTTGTAGTAGTCCATCATATTGTCGTTCTTGAAAAGTCCATCCTCGTGAGCTGCCATGTAGGTCCGGGCAACTTGTGGTCCCACTCTCCACGCGAGATATGAACTCATTACGAAATGTCTGACGGCATCGGCTTCATCGTCAACTTCGTAGGTGTTATAAGACGTGCTATTTCGGTCAAAGGGACAAACACTTTGTGATATTTCAAGGCCATGGTCGGCGGCTTGTTTAATATGAAGTGCCAGCTGGGGATTTAATTCAACCGTCTTCCATTCTTTTTCTTTCAGAAGCTCGCTCTGGGCAAGGGCATCCAGAATTTGCTTTGCCGACCAGGTGAAAAAATTCAAGTGTTCCTGTTGACCTGTTTCCTGGATACAGTCAGCGGTTGCTTGGTCCAATTCGCGATCTGTAATCCCCGGTTGCGGGAAAGATAGGGTGAGCATGATGGCAAGGACGGATTTTCGAACTCGGGTCATAGTTTATTTTATCGGCACATTAGGCTGGATAAGAAACAGAAAATTGCCTTTTTTTGTGTGGGAGGCCCGTTTTCATTTCTCCCGTCGGGTGCCATAATGTTAACGAATTGAAATAAGGTGTATATGGACCCCCGGACAAAGACTCAGGAATTTCTTAAGATTGCTCCCCAGTTTCAGCTGGGCCATCTCGTCACGGAGAGCTTTCATCCGGACACTCAGAAACTTTCTCAGCTGGTAAATGAAAATGTCGCAAAGGCGCACGCCCTTCTTGGTGAAGTTGATAAGAAGGCCCTGAAAGCGATGGAAGGTAAGGGAAGTCTCCTTTGGGAGCTGGCCCGAATAATTGAAGAGACTCTTAAAAATGGTCATAAGATTTTCATGTGCGGCTGTGGCGCCACTGGAAGACTTTCTTTAGTTCTCGAGACACTTTTCCGCCAGGAATTCGGACAATCTAATCAAGTCGTATCATTCATGGCCGGTGGAGATTTTGCTCTCATCAAATCAGTCGAAAGTTTTGAAGATAAAACTGAGTACGGCGAACGTCAGCTCATGGAACTGGGATTTGGTCCCCATGATTTACTTCTCGCAAGTACTGAAGGTGGAGAAACTCCTTTCGTTATTGGCGCCTGTAATAAGGCCGCCGCAGTTTCTTCGCGCGCTCCCTATTTCCTGTATTGTAACCCAGATGAAGTATTGATGCCGATTCACCGCTCCCGTGAAGTTATCGAGAATAGTAAGATCAAAAAAATCAATCTTACCGTAGGGCCGATGGCAATTTCGGGTTCAACGCGTATGCAGTCTTCGACCGTTCTTATGCTCGGGATTGGTGTTGGCCTTTTATACCGTCACGAGAGTCAGGAAAAATTCAATGACTTCTACCAAGACTTTCTTCACCGCCTGACACTCACTCATTATGAGGCGATGGCACCGTTTACAACTCTTGAAGCGAAACTCTACAAAGATAAAAAATATCTCAACTACGTGACCGATCCTTATCTGGGAGTTTCGATTCTGACCGATACAACGGAACGTTCGCCGACATTCTCCCTTCGTGGTTTTGAAAATCGTCTTGATTCTTCAAATGATCACGCACTTTCGTATCTCTTCATTCAAGAAGGTCAGAATTCAGGACATGCCTGGTCTGAGCTCCTCTGGAGAAAACCAAGACCAGTAGAATGGAAAGAGCTTGATGGCAGGATCAATCTCGAGAAGGTTCTCGGTTTTGATATTTCAGCTCAGGGATGGAAGAACCGGAAGCTTCATATTCCGACAGAAGATTTTTTCGTTACCTATGATGATGGAAAAGTTCTATTTAAATGCATGAAGGAAGAAGCTGTTTTTGAGTGGGGAGAAGAGCCACTCTTTAACCACCTCATGGTGAAAATGCTTCTCAATGCTCACTCAACACTCATCATGGGTCTTCTCGGACGCTATGAAGGGAATGTTATGACATGGGTGAGACCTTCGAATAATAAGCTTATTGATCGCGCTGCCCGTTACATCACCCAGCTTCTCAGCATAAAAGGCAAAACTGTCCCTTACGAGACAGTGGTGCTGAAAATTTTTGAGGAGATTGAGATCGTGAATGAAAACGAGCCAGTAGTGGTCAGGGTAGTAGAAAAGTTGTCTTAGACTTTTTTGTCTTTGTCGTTATTGTCGTCTTTCTCGTTCATACCCTTCTTGAAGTTCTTGATAGATTCGCCAAGGGAGCTGCCGAGCTGCGGGAGTTTCTTTCCACCGAAGAAAAGAACAACAATTGCTAACACAATTAAGAGCTCACTCATTCCTAGACCCATCATATACTTCCTTTGAAAGTTCTAACCTATTTTACTAGTAAAGCCTGTCCAATGCCATTCCGTACTTCCCGGGGGCATAATTGGCCATCCGGGACTTCCTAAGCTCTTCAAATTCTTTTGAGCCGTTACTTTTTGAGGCATACGGAAAGATGGCAATCCCACCCCGGGGAGTGAAGTCACCCATAACTTCGATGTATTTCGGCTTCATGAGTTTAGCGAGGTCGTCACAAATTTTCTGAACGCAGTCTTCATGAAAGTCGCCATGGTTTCTGAAGCTGAAGAGATAAATCTTGAGCGACTTTGATTCTACCATTTCTTTATCAGCAATATAGTTTACGAAGATCTTTGCGAAATCCGGCTGACCAGTTTTCGGACAAAGAGATGTGAACTCAGTGCAGATGAAGGATGTCCAGGCATCAGAGCCTGGGTTCTTGTTAGGAAACTTTTCGAGTACACCCGGAGAGTAAGTGGAAGGGTAATCGGTTTGAGAATTGCCTAAAAGGCTTACTGATCCGAGTTCCTTGTCCGCGCGACCTGATATCTTAGTTTTTTTGGCCATCGTCTGGTCCTTGTTTAAGCTTAAATTCTAGTCATTTAGCGTTGTGTATGACAAATACAATGATATGGGTCAAAAAACCAAGGTTATTCTTGCTCAATTGGGTTCTCCCAAGAGCACCAAAGTCAGCGATGTCCGCTCTTACCTCAGGGAATTCCTTGGGGACCCAAGGGTGATTGATATCAATCCCTTCCTCTGGAAGATAATTCTGAACCTTTTTATCCTGCCTTTCCGTCCTAAGAAGTCAGCCGCGGCCTATGGCCGGATTGAAGAAAAAGACGGATTTCCTCTCGTTTTGAATACTGAGAAATTTGCTCATGCTGTTCGGCCCCATCTCGACCCGAACCTTGAGCTTAATCATGTTTTTCTTCTTTCGCATCCGCGACTGAAAGATGTCCTGGATAGCTGGGAAAAAGAACCAGTCGGTGAGCGGGCGCAGAATGTTCTCGTTCTTCCTCAGTTTCCTCAGTACTCGGAGAGTACTATCGGTTCAGTGATCGATGCCATCGGCGGTGAATTGAAAAATCGCGTGAACATTCCTTCGATTACGATCGTAAATTCCTATCATCGTTCAAAAGCCTTCATTGATAATGGTGTCCGGAAAATTCGCGAGACACTTTCTCAGCATAAGGATGTCGACGAACTCGTGATTTCCTTTCACGGCATTCCTCTCCGGAGAGTGCTCGAGAAGAAAGATATTTATCTTCTTCATTGCCTTGAAACATTTGAATTATTGAAGCACCAGCTGGATCTCGATATTCCCGTTTCAATGACCTTCCAGTCAAGATTCGGGGGCGAAGTCTGGCTTGGGCCTTATACCGACAAGAGTGTCCTGAAGAAAGTAGAGAGCGGGAAAAAGAAAATCGCGATCTATTGCCCGAGCTTTGTTGTGGACTGTCTCGAGACAACGGATGAAATCGGAAACGAGCTGGGCCATGAAGTGAAAGAGGCCGGTGGAACTCTCATATCGGTTCCATGCGTAAACATTGATCCGCAGTGGGTGAGTGATTATTCGAAATTTATCAATACATACGCCAATGGCACTCATGCCGAGCGTGAAAAATTATTTTATGAAGTCCACATTGAAGAGAGGTATCAGGCCGTGCTGAAAGAACAAGAAAAAGAAGCTCCTTCAAAATTACCTCAGGAAACTAAGCGCATCTTAAAGCTTATGTTCCTTACTATGTTCCTCGATCTCGTGGGCTTCTCGATCATCTTCCCGATGTTCCCGGCGATGGCGAAATATTATCTGGAAGTGGACGCGGATAACTTCATCCTGAAAGGGATGATGAATCTCATCACCAGTATACAGGGCGCTACATCGGACGGAACAAGTACCATGAGCTCCATCGTTCTCTTTGGTGGACTCCTCGGCGCCCTCTATTCACTTCTTCAATTTGTTGCTGCTCCCATCTGGGGCGGGATTTCTGACCGGATCGGACGTCGTCCGGTTCTTATGATTTCTGTTTGCGGACTTTTTATCAGTTATGTCATGTGGATTTTTTCCGGTTCATTCACAACTCTCGTACTTGCGAGAATTATCGGTGGATTCATGTCCGGGAACCTTTCTATTGCTTCAGCAGTAGTCAGTGATATCACCGATGAGAAAAACCGCTCCAAGGGAATGGCCTCGATCGGAATTGCCTTCGCTCTCGGCTTTGTGATCGGACCTGCCATGGGAGGAATTCTCTCCATGTATAATCCGATTGCACTCAATCCGGATTGGGCGGCGTATGGAATCAATCCTTTCTCAACACCAGCGGCCCTCGCTGCAATCCTTGCGTTCATTAACTTCTTCACGATCTGGAAGACTTTCCCTGAGACTTTGAAGAAAGGCGGCCAAAAGCATCTCGTACGGACAATGAATCCGTTTGTTCTCATGAAGCCGTTACCGATTCGTGCAGTGAACCTCACCAATCTCTCTCATTTCTTTTTCATCACAGCTTTTTCGGGAATGGAGTTCACACTCACATTCCTTGCCGTTGAACGCCTTGGCTACACTTCTATGCAGAACGCCTACATGTTCATCTTCATTGGTTTCATGATCGGAATGGTTCAGGGTGGGTATGTCAGACGAAAGGCCCATCAGGTGGGAGAAAAGAAAATGACGATTCAGGGACTGATTGCGATCATTCCTGGTCTGATACTTCTGGCCTACGCCCAATCAGACTGGATGCTTTATGCGGGTCTTTTCTTCCTGTCGATTGGATCAGCGATGATCATTCCGTGTCAGACAACACTTCTCACGTTCTATTCCCCGAAACATATGCAGGGACAAAGCCTTGGTATTTTCCGTTCACTCAGTGCTTTAGGCCGCGTGATCGGACCTATCTATGCATCGATCATGTACTGGAAGTTCGGGTCGATCTACGCTTATCTAATCGGTGCGGTGCTGATGATCATTCCAATTCTTGTGACGAAAGCGATTCCGGCACCGGAGCACAAAACAGCTTAAAAACCTTTCAGCAAATCATTAACCTCTTAAGGCAAATCGCCCTAAGAGGTTTTAATATCCCCTTGGGTGATCCTGCATTAAAGATTTATTTCATCGGGTGATCAATCGCGAGGATCACAGCATCTTTAAACATTCCCCAAAACTTGTCTGTCTCAGCAGGATTGGAATTCGGAAGTTCCAATGTATAAGTGGGAATGCTTTTTTCTGACCCTGCCCAGTTCCCGAGACTACCCGGGAAAACCGGATAGTTCTGAACTTTGTAATTTGCCGACTTCTCGCTCATCCCATCAAGAAGTGCCTTCGCAGGTTTTCCTGATTCATTGGTCAGTGACGGACCATCATAATCAAGAAGTGTAAGAGGCGCGTGAACTGAAACAATTTTATTTGGCTTGTAGCGAAGAATGAGATTCATCTGAAAAATTGTTTCCTGCTCAGACGCTGCTTTCTTACCCGGAAACTTTCTCTTATCACTACGGTAAGCACTCTTCCACTTACGGTGTGCTTCTTTCAGCCAGTCACCGGTAGGAAAGTTTCTGTTTACATCAACACCCCGAGCGTTTGTTCGGGTAGGTTTGGATTTAAGAAAAGAATCAGGAGCAACGAGTGGAGCTATGATAACAACTTTATCTTTATAGTTGTTACTGGCCTTGAGTTCTCTAATAAGATCCCAGCAAAATTTTACGGGGGTGATTTCATCGCCATGAACTCCGCAAAGAACGATCGTTGCGTTGGCAACCGCAGCTTCAGACTGGTCATCACCGAACACTGTCCAGATAAGGGCAGTTCCGACATCGGAGTTTCTCACATGGTTCCAGTTATACTGGTCACATTGAGGATCACCCCATTTATATTCATCAAATTTCTTTTTGATGCTGTCACACAATTTTCTGACGGGCTCAGTAAGTACAATTTGTGCTGCACTTACGGCAGAAGCCGCCGAATCCGCAAACTCCGTGGTTACGGTGACGGGTTCAGGAGCTTCAGCAGATAGTTTCGCGGGCCCATTCTGCGCACACGCAGAAATAGTAATAAAGGCACAGATGAGAGCAGATTTAAACTTCAGCATGTCGTATATTTTAGGAAGAAATGATGGAGCTGTCTTTATGAATAAGCTTTGCGTGGTGGCCCGGAACCGGGAAACCTACTTCATGAGAAGGTTGACGGAAGAAGTCGGGGACGTGTTCCAATGGAATCCATGGGAATCGGGCGAATTACCCGTGACTGAAAATTTCCTCATCCGGACTCCGGGAGTTTACGGCGATGACCGCGATCTGGATTTGTTAAAGAAAAGTGCTGCAAGGAACATTATTAATCCAATCGCGACTCATGAACTTCTGAGAGATAAAGGCCATCAATTCAAATTCCTTGAGAGGAAAGGATTTCATCTCATACCCTGGCGCACACTTGATAGTCGCGGTGATTTCCTGCCGGAGAAAATTCTTATCAAACCCATTCGTGGTCAGGGTGGATGGGGAATCCGGGTTATGAATCAGGAAGAGTTTTTGAAGTGGGAGAGTGAAACCACTGATCGCAGCTGGATCATTCAGCCATATCTGGAAAACGCCCGTGAGCTCCGGCTTTTCTTCTGTGGCGAAGAAGAGTTTCTGCTTGAAAGAAGTGGGGCGATTGCTGCTAATTTTTCCCAGGGCGGGAAAGCAAAATTGATTCCTATCCCAACAGCACTTTCTGAGCTGGGTGATGAGATCCGGCATCTGACCGACGCCAGCTACGGGGCGATTGATCTCTTTGAAGTAAACGGCCAGCATCTAATCCTTGAAGTGAACCCTGTTCCGGGGACCCAGCAGCTCGAACAAATCACCGGTCAGAACATACTCCGAAAGGTTCTCTCGCTTTTCCGGTCCTAAGTTTCTGAAACATCTGCCAAGTTTTGTTGCCATTAAAGCTAAAGTTCAGGCCGCTTCGACCGATAAGAGTGCAGAATAGTGCACCTTTAAGGAGTTTCACATGCTGACCAGCTTCTCCGAATTTAAATATTATCAGTCGTTTCGCGTTCCTGTAGAGAGCCGCGACGATGTAATGTTCATAGTTGAGTATGAAAACGAATTCGGAAAGTTTTCATGTATTGATAGGACCAAACTGTGTGACGTGAGTATGACAGGGTTCGGATTTAACACGACATTCCCACTCGCCGTTGGGACTGTACTCCGCTGCTCACTACAGTTTAAGCGTCTTCGCTTTGACTTTGGTGCTTCAATCGTTCGTGTATTTAAAGACACAACTTCAGGTGACGAAGCTGCCATGAACTATGGTGCTGAAATTGATGCCGAAGATAATGGCAATATGAAGCGCTTTATTGAGCAGTATATTCAGAGTCTTCCTCCTGAACGTCTGAAAGATAGTCTCATCCAGCTAGCACTTACACAGCATTACTCTTCAGAGAAAGAAGGATTCGAGATGTTCTCGCTTCTTCTCTCCCTCTTTAAAGATATTACTCAGTTCGGGAACAAGGAAAAATTCGTTGAGTCTATGCTCGAAGAAATTGTCCGCATCCTGAATGCTCAGCGTGCTTCTATTTTCCTCATCAATACAGAGACAAATGAACTCGAAGCAGTCGCTGCTCTCGGAATCGATAAAGAGCTCCTGAAGTTTGATTACAGAAAGGGGATTGCCGGTTCTGTATTCACGACGGGTGTTTCACTTAATATCGACACAGAAAATGATAAAGTCCGCTTCTCTGAAGACATGGATAAGGTTACTGGTTTTGATACACGTTCTATTATCTGCAGCCCGATTTCAAACCGAGAAGATAAAATCATTGGTGTTATCGAGGTTCTGAACAAGAGAAATGAAGACCGCTTCACAGCTGAAGATGAAAAAACAATGAAGGTTCTTGCCCTCATTCTTTCTTCAGTGTTCCACCATTACAATCCACTGTCGGAGAGATCACTCATCCGCAGATTCTCTACACCATACGATCGAGAGCATGCCTGGGTTGGTCGCTCACCGCAGACATCTGAGCTGAGAAAATCGATCGTTCGCCTTAAGGATATCGATTCTCCACTTCTTGTTGCCGGTGAAACTGGTGTTGGTAAAAAACTTTTCGCCCGCATTGTTCACAATGAAGGAAAGCGCGGACTTGCTCCGTTCATCACTGTTAACTGTAAAGGAGTTGACGAAGACTCGCTTTCAAAAGAAATTTTCGGTGGCGAAGGGCAGAAGGCAAAACTTGAAGAGTGTATTGGCGGAACTATCGTGTTCGACGAAATCAGCTTCATGTCTCTCAAGATTCAGGCCCGACTAATGAATGTGATGAAAGAAAGACGGATTGAAGGTTCACAGATTTCACTCGATTTCCGTTGTATCTTTACTTCTTCTAAAAACCTCAAGGCCCTCGTTGAAGACGAAGGTTCGTTTAACCCTGATCTTCTGAGCTACATCAGCACTTCAGAAGTTCATATTGATCCTCTAAGAAAGCGTCCGCTTGATATCGAGGATCTTCTTCACGCGAACATCAAGAAAGAATGCCGCAAGCAGGGTCTTCTTCTGAAAGATTTCACTGAAGAAGTGAAGGCTCAACTTTTCAGCTATTCATGGCCGGGCAACGTTGCCGAGCTTGAACATGCTGTTGAGAAAGCGGTTCTCTACAATCCTAAAGCACATGTGATCTCGGATCTTGGCTCGAAGGCCACTCCGATTATCGATGTTACTAAGACTTCTAACTGTATGCTGGAAAATATTCCGCACGCAGATGATTACCAGATTCCTCTGAAAGATCGGGTAGCTCTTGTTGAACGCGAAATGATTCTCGCAGAGATCAAACGTCACAAGGGTAATAAGTCGAAAGCAGCAACCAGCATGGGTATTTCCCGTGAGGCCCTCCGTAAGAAAATGCTCATGTCAGATGAGATCGTTGAGGAGCTGAAGAATCCGAAGACCGACATCAAGCCGGTCGAAGAAAAGAAAGTTGCATAACGTTTTAATGATGGTCCCTTCATGACCAATAAAAAAGGGCCCCGAAAGGGGCCCTTTTTTGTATGTTCCCCTAATATTCCCGAATAGATATCCGAACTGTTCATTATACATTTGAGGTAAGATGCAGCAGTTGGGGATTCTCCTCACCAATTTCCGGTTTATTGATTTACTCGACCTGATCGCGGTTGGGCTTATCATTTATCGCTTCCTTCTGATTGTTCAGGGAACGCGCGCTTACCAGATGCTTTTTGGTATCGTGGCCCTCGCAGTTGTCTGGTGGATGAGTCAGTTCTACGAACTTTATTCACTCTCGTGGATTCTTCAGAACTTTTTCGATTATCTTTTCATTATTCTCATTGTTCTTTTTCAGGATCAGATCCGCAGTGCTCTCGTTTCTATTTCTTCCACGAGAATTGTCGGACGTGGTGGGAGAAATAAATTTGATCAGCACATTGAAGAAGTTGTTGCTGCCTGTTCGGCGCTTTCAAGAGAGAGAACCGGAGCACTTATTGTGTTTGAAAAAAATCACGGACTCCTGAACTATTCTTCCTCGGGAACCAGACTCGATTCGAGAATTCATTCAGATATTATTTATTCTATTTTTCAGACAAAGTCTCCGCTTCATGATGGTGCTATTATTATATATAACAGTGTCATTCAGGCCGCTGGTTGTTTCCTGCCTCTCTCAAAAAACGTCGAGATTGACCGTCACTATGGAACCCGTCATAGAGCAGCACTTGGTATTACTGAAGTCTCTGATGCAGTAGTGGTCACAGTTTCAGAAGAAACCGGCCGGATTAATATCTGTTACGGTGGCGTCTTCCATTACATGGAAAATGAAGAAGAGCTGAGAAAGCATCTTCGCAAATTCCTTCTTGAAATTGATAAAGCTGGAGCTCCAGATCTCACGCCTAAGGCAACCGCATGAGAATGAAGGACACAGTTAAAAAACATTCCCTGAAATTTATTTCTGTTTTCCTTTCGATTTTCCTCTGGGTTTATGTTCTGAACTCAGAAAAAGTAAAATTTGAGAAGACCGTCACACTTGAATATGTTCTACCGAGTGACATGATGTTTTCTGAGCGTCCTGCAACCGAAGTAACATTTATGATCGAAGGGCCAAGGGCATTCGTGAGAACAGTTGCTGATAGAGAAGATCGGCTCGTGATTGACCTTAACCGTGCCTCACGTGGTTCTGTAAAAAGACAGCTCAATTTTTCTGTGGATATTAATCCCACTCAGTTAAATCTCCCTTTTGGTATGGTAGTGGAGCGTGTTCTTCCGAGAAAGATTGCGATCCGTCTTGAACGTAAGGCCAGCCGGATTCTTCCGGTGAAGCCTCAGTTTGTAGGAAATCTTCCGGAAAAAGTGGCATTGACGAATGTGATTCTGACGCCCGAAGAAGTTGAGGTCTATGGACCCCGATCACTGATTTCAAAACTTACGCACATCTCAACGAGACCTATTGAACTTGAGACTCTCGTCGGTTCGGAAGAGCTGGCGGTGGAACTCACTATACCGGATGACCGTCTGACGCTTACGACGGGCCACGACATCAAACTTTTTTATCAGCTCAAGGCCGCGAGTGCTAATTTTGAGCTGAAGAATCTTCCGATCAAGATTCTGACACACTCCAAAGTGATTACTTCTCAGGTGAAGAGGGCCAGTGTCAAACTCCTCGTGCCCGAGAAGGTCATGAAAAACCGATCAAATATATCATCCACTGTCCAGGTTTGGGCCGACATTCCGGCCGATGCTAAGGGAAAAGTGGAAGTTCCTCTCAGGGTCATTCTTCCGCCCAGCATTCATCTTCTCGAGATCTCGCCTAAGACCATTATTGTGAATATTCAATAAACTGGTATATTTAGAAGGTATTTTCATTCACAAAAGTGGGCCTAAATGTCCGTTCGTAAACTCTTTGGAACCGACGGTATCCGTGCAAAAGCAAACACCTTTCCCATGACCGGTGAAGTGGCGTTTGTTCTAGGTCGAGCAGTTACTAGTTACTTTCAAAAAAATTTTTCCAGGAAACCATTGATCATTATCGGAAAGGACACGCGACTTTCCTGCTACATGCTTGAGCAAGCGTTCTCTGCAGGCGTATGTTCACAAGGTGGACGTGCGATTCTCACCGGTCCATTACCAACACCAGGTGTGGCGTTCGTGACTCAGAGTATGCGTGCTGATGCAGGAGTGATGATTTCTGCTTCTCACAATTCTTACGAAGATAATGGAATTAAAATTTTTGATCGCACGGGCCACAAACTTCCGGACGAAATTGAACTCGAACTTGAAAAGATGGTTCTTGATCCCTCGATGATACCGATAAAAACCGGCGACCAGCTAGGAAATGCCAAGCGCCTCGATGAAGTCATCGGCCGTTATATTGTTCATACTAAAGCAGCTCTTTCTCCGCAATATTCTCTTGAAGGACTTCGGATTGTTGTCGATGGTGCCAATGGTGCCGCTTACAAGCTTGCTCCGATGGTTTTTGAAGAACTTGGTGCAGAAGTCATTGCTCTCGGAAATACCCCGAATGGAACTAACATCAATAAGAACTGCGGTGCTCTTCATCCGCAACTCTGTGCGGAGAATGTTAAAAAATTCCGCGCGGATGTCGGCGTCTGCCTTGATGGTGATGGCGATCGACTTACGATCGTCGACCGAAATGGTGAAGTCATTCACGGAGATAAGCTCATTGGTCTTTGTGGAAAGTTTCTTCTCGATAATCAGGAAATTGGCCCTACTAAAGAGGTTGTAGGAACTGTCATGAGTAACTTTGGAATCGAGTCTTACCTGAATAAGAACGGACTTAAATTTGTCCGCACTCAGGTGGGGGACCGTTACATCGTGGAACACATGAGACAGAGTGGAGCACTTTTCGGGGGAGAGCCCTCGGGACACCTTGTCTTCAAAAAATATTCAACTACCGGTGATGGGATCTTAGCTGCGCTCAAAGTTATTGAGAGTATCAAGTTCTATGATCGTGACCTATCAGAACTCACTAAGGACTTTGAACTTTTTCCTCAGAAGATGGAGAATGTCCACGTGTCAAAGCGCGTTCCATTTGATGAAGTTCCTGAGATCCGCAAAGCTCTTGAAAGTGCCAACCAGAAACTCGGCACTGAGGGGCGGACTCTTCTCAGATATTCCGGAACGGAGCCACTTGCCCGTGTGATGGTGGAAGGAAAAGATCTTAAACTGGTCAATGATCTTTGTTCTGAGCTTGCCGGAGTTGTCACAAAGGCGTTGGGTTAATATGAAATACGCCCGTCTTGGAGTGAATATTGATCACGTGGCCACACTCAGACAGCAGCGTGGGGAAATTTACCCGGACGTCGTTCGCGCAGCTGACGTAGCTCTCGCGACAGGTGCTCATCAGATTACCATTCATCTCCGTGAAGACCGAAGGCATATCCAGGATCGTGATGTTCCTGCAGTTCATGACATGTGTAAGAAAATCGGCATGCCAATGAATCTTGAACTTGGTTGTCACGACGAGATCGTGGAAATCGCTATGCGTGAACGACCCGAATGGGTCTGTCTTGTGCCGGAAAAGCGCGAAGAAAGAACCACCGAAGGTGGGCTTGATATTATCGACCAGAAGAATTACGAGCGAGTAAAATCCGCTTGCGAGAAAATCCTGAAAGCTTCTCCATCTACGAAAATTTCTCTCTTTGTCGAAGCAGATACAGAAGTTCTGAAGAAATGTCTGACCATGAAGGCCCATGCCGTAGAAATCCACACCGGAGAATACGCCAAGGATTTTCTCGCGCAGAAAGATCTCTCGCAGCACCTCAAGAGCTACCGTGACGGAGCAAGTTTGATAAAAAAAGCCGGCTGGGGTTATCACGCGGGCCATGGACTGACGTTTGAATCTCTTGAGCGACTTCTCTCAGAAGGTTTGTTCGAAGAGTACAATATCGGTCACTGGATTATCTCAGAGAGTGTATTCCTGGGCCTTGGTCATGTGATTAAAGAAATGCTTACCCTTATTAAAAAATATCCTTTAAAGGCTTGAGAGATGAAGATTGTTACCCAGCAGGAAATGAAAGAACTTGAGAAAATGGCGCAGACGAAATTCCATTTTCCGGAAAAGCTGATTATAGAAAACGTGGCCCTCCTCGGAGCACGTGCCATTATCAATAAGCTTGGTGATGAAATCACCTTGGGTGAAGTTATCTTCCTGATCGGAAAAGGAAATAATGGCGGTACCGGTCTGGGAATCGCCAGACATCTGGCCAGTATGGGTCTGGAGCCGCGTGCCTTTCTTCTTTTTGATGAGAAAGACGCTTCCAACGAAGTTAAAGAGCAGCTGAAAATTGCGAAGGCATATGGCGTGCGCACAACTGCGATTGATGAACTCGATCCACTTGTGGCGTATTTTCAGCAGTACAGCTCTCCGAAAATCATCGTCGACGCTATCTTCGGCACAGGTGTGCGTCTCCCGCTCTCAAATTTTCACTATGACGTCATTGACTTCATCAATAAGGAAAAAGCCTACACGATCTCTCTTGATATCCCCACAGGTGTTGAAGGTAATTCCGGCACGATCATGGGTAATGCGATTGAAGCTGATTTAACTCTTGCTGTGGGCTTTCCAAAACTCGGATACTACCAGGCCGAAGGACCGCGCCTCGTTGGAGAAATTGAAATCATCGACACCGGTCTTCCTGAAGCTCTCGTCAATGAGGGCGGTGACAAGTTTCTGATCAATGAAAATATCCGAGATGAGCTTCCACGCGAGCGAAATAAGTTCGGCGATAAAAAATTATTCGGACACACTCTGGTTATCGGTGGTTCACACGGACTCACTGGTGCACTAGTAATGTCATCATCGGCCGCTCTCAAAGTCGGAGCGGGTCTCGTTACCGCTGTGACCTGGGAACCTCAGTATCAGGAATTTATCAGCCGACTCATTCCGGAAATCATGACCGGTTATGTGCCAAATGATCAGACTAAATGGGCAAGGCTCATTAAAGATCTCGAAAAATACGATTCTATTGTAATCGGCCCGGGGCTTGCGCGCTCAAATCGTGCCCGCATGCTTGTTCTAGAGATTCTCAATAACTTCTCAGGACCTGTAGTAATCGATGCTGATGCCATCAATGTCATGAATCTTAAGGACGATGCTGAGGTCATCCGTCTGAGGAACGCACCTACAATACTTACTCCGCATTTTGGTGAGTTCGCGCGCTTTGCCGGAATTTCGCTTGAGGAAGTGAGAAAAGCTCCTTACATCCACTTAAAAGAAGTCATAGAAAGAATAAATTGTACGGTGATCCTGAAAGGTCCTTGTACGTATCTGGGTTTTCCAAATGGTAAGACTTATTTCAATTTCTCGCCGAATGATGGCATGGCCACTGGTGGAGTGGGTGATGTTCTCGCGGGAATTCTGGGTGGACTCATCGGTCAGGAAGCAAATCTGAAGAAGAGAGATAATCTTTATAATCTCTATGAAAATATGAACAAGACCATTCTCATGGGAGTCATGATCCATACCTGGGCAGGTCAGGCAGCAGCTGAAAAACTCGGAGTTCGTCCGATGACAGCAACGAGCCTCATCGAATCTTTCCCGGAAGCATTCGTGAAATACAATGAGTTCCTGAAAGACTCTCATGAATAAAAAACTCATCCGGGAGTGGAAGAAAGTTTATAAATCTGATCTTCCATATATCGTTTACGAGATGAGGGATCTGACCAAAGCTCCTTCGATGATTATTCTCGAAGGTGCTCTCGGTGCGGGTAAAACGACTTTCGTCCAATTGTTTGTCGGAGACAAGGAGGCCCTTAGTCCGACTTATTCCATTCTTTCTGAAACTAAAAATATTCTCCACGCCGACTTTTATCGACTGGAAAAAAATGAAGAGATACTTCAACTCGAGCTCCCTATTTACCTCGAAGAAAAACAATATTTCTTTGTAGAGTGGGGGATGAAATTTATCAGAAGAGTGATTCGTGAATTACCTGAGAATTGGAATTCATACGTTCTCGAGATCAACATCAATACCGGAAATGATCAATCGATTGAGGGCCCTTCTCGCAACTTTTCTCTATCTTCCTTACACGACGATTAACTGATTTTGTCGGAAATAATTGCCCAGAGACAGAGTGCTACCAGGCGTCCAGAATCTTACCTAAACCATTGAAATTCAAAACATTTTCAACACCTACCTGAACAGTCTCCGAAAATAAAATGAACGCGAATATTTAAAAGTTGACGTGAGAAAAAAGAAACTGCCATACTATTTAGGAGATATTTAGTCTGGATTGCAGTGAGCGGCATTTCAGAGTGAAAATCTTTCGGGTGACAAGGATGGTTTCGGAACCCGATTAAAAGATTACCAACTTGGATTTATGGAGGAAGACAAATGAGACTTACATCTAAAGGGCGTTACGCCGTCCGTGCTATGCTGGACCTGACTTTCCACTCAAATGGAAACCCGGTTCGTCTGCAGGAAATTTCAACTCGTCAATCAATCAGCTT
>JBKJPL010000041.1:0-8541 GCA_046595005.1 Bacteriovoracaceae bacterium
GCGTAAAGCTCTCGCGCGACATCACGTGTCTTTGCGTCAGAAGGAAACAGTCGATCAGGGTGGAGAAGAGTGGCGTTCGTCATTGCATGCCTTAACTTTACGGTGCTAGAATTTCACCACGACTGATCAGTTTTTGTCACTTATCTATTAAAGGGATTTGCCATGAAGATCATTGAGGGCAAGGTCATTGTCACATGCCCGGGAAGAAATTTCGTTACTCTGAAACTCATTACAGATGAAGGCGTCTATGGAATCGGGGATGCTACCCTGAACGGCCGCGAACTTTCTGTGGTTTCTTATCTCCAAGACCACGTAATTCCGTGTCTCATTGGACGGGATGCTCATCAGATTGAAGATATCTGGCAATATTTGTATCGCGGAGCTTACTGGAGACGTGGTCCGGTAACTATGACTGCAATTGCTGCAGTTGATATGGCCCTCTGGGATATCAAAGCAAAAGTTGCGAAACTTCCGCTTTATCAGCTTCTCGGAGGAAGATGTCGCGAAGGTGTGATGGTCTATGGTCACGCCAACGGATCAACAATTGAAGAAACTCTAGGAGAACTCGAAAAATATATCGGCCTTGGTTACAAAGCGATTCGTCTCCAGACTGGAGTTCCGGGATTAAAATCCACATACGGAGTTTCAGGCGACAAAATGTATTATGAGCCGGCAGATGCAGATCTTCCGTCTGAGAACGTGTGGTCCACAGAAAAATATCTGGATTCAATTCCAAAACTGTTTGAAAGAGCTCGTGAAAAAGTCGGCATGATCCCCCACCTTCTTCATGACGTTCATCATCGCCTGACTCCAATTGAAGCTGCCCGTCTTGGAAAAAGTCTTGAGCCTTATCGCCTCTTCTGGTTAGAAGATGCTGTTGTTGCAGATAATCCGGAAAGCTTCCGCCTTCTTCGTCAGCATACGACTACTCCCATTGCTGTTGGTGAAGTATTCAACTCGATTCATGACTGCCGCGTGCTCATTCAGGAACAATTGATTGATTATATCCGCGCAACCGTTGTTCACGCTGGTGGGATCACGCACTTAAGAAGAATTGCATCTCTGGCTGATCTCTATAACGTGAGAACAGGATGTCATGGAGCGACTGATCTTTCTCCAGTCAGTATGGGTTGCGCTCTCGCATTTGATATCTCGATTCCAAATTTTGGAATTCAGGAATACATGCGACACACTCCGGAAACCGATGCGGTCTTCCCACACACTTATAAATTTAAGAATGGGTATATGAATCCGGGTGAAGAGCCGGGACATGGAATTGATATCGATGAAAAACTAGCAGCGAAATATCCATACAAACGCGCCTTCCTCCCGGTAAACCGCCTGGAAGATGGTTCGATGTATAACTGGTGATCAAATGAAAGTCCTGACCTTCGGAGAAGCTCTCTTTCGTCTATCCACTGAGCGCGGTGAACGCTTTCCTCAGGCGGACAAAATGGACTTCCATCTCGGAGGAACAGAACTTAATATCGCTGCTAATCTTCGGAGTCTTGGCGTAAAAACGGAATGGGTTTCATGTTTACCAGGTGGACGCACAGGCGAACTCATGCGCGAACGTATTGAGGCCCTGGGAGTTGATATTTCAAATGTACCGACGATCGCCAATGGGAGACCTGGTTGGTATCTCATGGAATCAGGCGCATCTCCGCGTCCTGATGTCGTTCTGGGAAGATTCGCCAGTTCGTTAGCTGATCAGACATCCTTTCCTTTTGACTGGAAAAGGATTCTTGATGGTAGCAACCTTTTTCATACTTCCGGGGTTACTGCGGGACTTTCTGAGACGATGACGAACGAAGTGAAGAAAGCAATGGAAACTGCCCGCGCGAAAAAAATTCCCGTGAGCTATGATTTCAATTACCGGAAGCATCTTTGGACAGTTGAAGAATCAGTAAAGCGCCAGAAGGCACTTCTCCCATTTATCAATATACTATTTTGCTCTCTTTCAGATATCGAGCTCTTCTTTGGAAAAGATTTCAAGATCAGTAATATCTTTGATCAGTATCCGGTGGAGCTTCTCATTCTGACAGAAAGAAATGCTGATGAAACTAGCTACGGGATAAAAGTTGTAACGAAGTCCGAAACGTTTTCGTCACTTCACCACAGAGTCCATCTGGTAGATCGAATTGGCATTGGTGACTCAATGGCTTCAGGCTTTCTAGCTTCATGGATAGCGGATAAGAATATTGCGAAGGCCGCTGAATGGGGTGCACTTGCCGGTGCCATGAAATATGGAATCAAAGGCGACATGGCACTACTAAGACCAGCAGAAATCGAAGGTATTCTGAGTCAGGGATACAAGGGGATTTCCAGATGATCATGGAAAAGCTTCACGAACAATATGTCATTCCCGTCCTCCGTGAAACGGATGAAGAGAAGCTTTATGCTCTCGCAAAAACTCTCGCAGAAGGCGGATTAAAAGTTCTCGAAGTTACTTTGATGAGTGAATCTGCTCTCAAAGTCATCAAGCGCCTATCATCTGATAAAGATCTCATAATAGGTGCAGGAACAGTGTTAGATCAGACCTCTGCAAAAAAAGCGATGGAAGCGGGTGCCAGATTTCTGGTTTCTCCCGGACTCAATGAAGGTGCAGTTGTTTTTGCCCGCAATAATAGTATTCCCTTCATTCCAGGAGTCATGACTCCTTCTGAGATCATGCAAGCGACCTCTCTCGGATGTGAAGTCATTAAAATCTTCCCTGTATCAGTTGTTGGTGGAGTATCGTATCTCAAAAATCTTAAAGGCCCTTTCCCGAAGCTAAAAGTCATGGCCTCCGGTGGAATTGGTCTGAGTGACATCAGTGATTATTTTAAAGAAGGAACTTTCTGCGTCGGTGCTGGAAGCCAGCTGACACCGAAAGATGCAGTTCACAATGAAGACTGGAAAAAAATCCTGAAGCTCGCAGAAGAATATGTTTTCGAGATTAATCGCCTCCGCCGTTAACGACGAGGCACAAGCCCTGTAGTTTCATAAACTGATTTTAGAGTGGCAGCAGCGCGAACCCGGGCCTTGTCGGCACCCTTCTTCATCACCTGATCCAGATAATCTTTATTCTTCATGAGTTCGAGATATTTTTCTCTCGCAGGAGTCAGTGTCTGAACTGTGAGATTTGCGAGATCCACTTTCAGGTGGCCGTACATTTTACCTTCGAAAAGCGTTTCAATTTCTGCAATCGATTTTCCTGATAAAACAGAATAGATCGTCATGAGATTCGAAAGCCCTGCCTTGTTTTCAGCATCGAACTTAATATCAGTACCCGAATCAGTCGTCGCAGATTTTATTTTCTTCTCAATTTGCTTTGGTTCATCGATCACACGAACATAATTCTTTTCGTTTTCATCCGACTTCGACATTTTTCTGTCTGGATCCTGAAGCGACATAATTCTCGCTCCCATCTTCGAAATATAAGCATCAGGCATTTTGAAAACACCTTCGCCATAGCGGTTCTGCCAAAATCCTACTATGTCACGGCAGAGCTCAAGATGCTGACGTTGATCTTCTCCGACCGGTACCATGTCTGTCTGATAGAGAAGAATATCGGCCGCCATGAGAACAGGATAAGTGAAGAGACCAGCATTGATATTTTTTGTGTGCTTTTCGGCCTTCTCCTTAAACTGGGTCATTCGGTTCAAGTAACCCATAGGAGTAAGACAAGTAAGAATCCACGCAAGTTCGGCGTGCTCAGGAACGTGAGATTGAACAAAAATGGTGTTTTTTTCAGGATCAAGTCCGAGTGAAAGATATTGAGCGAGAAATGAATATGTTCTTTCTTTGAGAACTTTCGGATCCTGCTGAACGGTCAGCGCGTGTAGATCGGCCAGAAAATAAAAGCAATCATAGTCTTCTGAAAGCTTCGTCCAGTTGTTGATCGCACCAATATAATTACCAAGGGTGAGATCGCCTGTGACTGTGCTGCCGGAGAGGATCGTCTTTTTCATAGGGAAATTATACTTCCAGGCATCATCTTCCGTAAAGCTTCAAGCCGGGGGGGGGCATAAAATTTAAGCTTTGCACATAGGCAGATCAAAACTTAATAGATAAGCTTTTTGCATGAAGATACTGCTTCTTGCATTGATGCTCCCTATGACGGCAGTGGCCCTGGAAACAGACAATTACATTGTCTGGGGCCAAGAACTCAAAGACTCTTCGTCGCACATCAATCATTTTTTCAGCGAAAATATTGAATTGGCACTTCAGAATATTCCCCAGCACGCAGAAAAATCATGTGTGCAAATGACAAAACTGATAGCAAAAGATTTTGCCTCATACCTCGTTCATGACAATCCGGTTGAAAACTGGCTTTTTAAAAGACTCACTTCGCAGGAAATGTATCCTGAGAATATGAATTACGTTCATGGAAGTATTTATCGCGAGCCATATCTTTTTTATATTCCCTGGTTCGGATTAGCTCCGAACATACAGGTCAATGGATTCTATTTCGGAACAGATAAACTGAGCCATTTAGCTTCAACTGGCATGATCTATTTCAAGACCTTCCTGAAAGAGAAAGCATTTGGAAAAAGCGAAGAAGAAGCAATCAGGTCCGCCATCCATTGGGGCATTAGGGACGAAAAAACACTCCATGGTTATTGGGCCAGCGGTGTTTTCAGCTACGCCGATCTGGAATCCAATTATCAGGGTTTTCTTTTCTACCGTAATTTCTGCGAAGGAAAAGAACCGTACCTTCAGCAAAATGATGGTGGTAATTGGGAACTTAAAAATACCCCTGACATCAGGGATTTTGTCAGTGGATATTGGGATGAAACTTTCGAACTATCTTACCGTCTCCCAGCAAACTGGATGAAGGTCCGGAAAGAAATCAGAAGATTCTGCGAAGATTCACGCTCAACTGCCGTTCAGGCAAGAATTCAGTATTATAAAAAGTCTTCTGAAAGTTACTCTCACAGATATATCAAAGCACTCATCACGGCAGGACTTCTGCCATCTGTAAAAGAAACTCAATCTCCTGAAGAAATCTGCAGATAGTTATTCCTGAATTTCCGTAGTGAGATATTTCTTCTTCAGTTTCTTGTCCAGAAAGTGAAAGAAAAGAAATAAAGCTGCACCAAAAGAAATTGAAACCCATTTCGGAAAGTAAGTCAGTACCGACATTACTTCCTTTGTTGCGAGCAGGAGGAACAGGGTCCACACCACCGAGGCCGGAATCAGAAGAAGTGCATATTTCTTGAAAGAAAAACTTTTTACACCCGCAGCGGTAAAAGTCATGCTTCTCATTCCGGGGACAAAACGGGCAATGAGCAGGGTCATGAGTCCAGGATTTAAGGGGATGTTGGCGGACTTTTTCCAACCCTTAGCAATAAGTCTTCCCACTCCATACAACCCAAGGTCACCCAGGATAATGCCTGTCATGAGAGGAGCAAATCCACGGATAAAAGAAATTTTCCCGCTACCGATCAAGGCACCCACTCCAATGGTAGTGGGATCTTCAGAGATGAATGTTGAGAGAATGATCACAAGGGGAAAGAGTATTTGATGGTGGAGAAAAGCTTCGAAATCCATCCGGAAAGCTTAACCCGGTTCAATGATTGGTCATGAGCGCAAAAAGGGCCAAATTAAACAAAATAGTTGGTGTATTTGCTCAAGAAGCATTGAAAGAAAATCAGCCTCGCCTATAATAATCAATATACTGGAGGCCCTATGGAATTCATTGTCCTGATCGTCATAGTGATCACTGCGTTCATTTTTTACATCTCTATCAATAACTCACTCGTCGCTCTTAAGCAGCAAGTGGCTAAAGCTTGGGCTAATATCGATGTCATTCTCAAGCAACGTTTTGATGAAGTTCCTCAGCTGATTGAAGTGATTAATCAGTTTGTTCAGCATGAGAAAAATATCATCACGACCATTACCGAAGCCAGAAGGCAGTATGGACAGGCCCGGAATGAAGACGAGAAGATGGCCGCAAATAAAATGCTTTCTTCGGCAATGCCTGCAATTTTTGCGCTCGGAGAAAATTATCCGGAACTCAAATCGAATCAAAACTTCATGCAGCTTCAGGGTCGCATTTCAGAACTCGAAGAAAGTCTTGCTCACCGTCGTGAACATTATAACGAAGCAGTCACAACTTATAATACTCGCATTGAGCAGTTCCCTTCATCACTGATCGCGAGCCGCCTTGGTTACTCTGAAAAGCATCTGTTCCAGATCACTGAAGCTGAGAAAGCCAGACCGAGCTTGAAAATAAATGTCTGATTCATCAGACGACTTTCGCGGACTACTGGCACTTACCGCCGGAGGCGCAGTAATCTCATACGGTGGCTGGAGCAGTATTAAGCGCATCAATCGCGTGAAAGATTCCGCCAAACAGCTCATCTCTGCCGCCAGTGCTGGTCAGGTGGAACTTGAAGCTGTGGCCTGGCCAATAGATAAAGTGGAAAAGTGTATTGAAGGAAAGAGCTGCATTTTGCTGGAGCTCATTCTGGAAGAATATTCAGGATCAGGTAAGAACAAGAGCTGGAAAGAAGTATGGAGATATACTTCCAACAGGCCATTTCTGGCTTTTGACCAAAGCGGATTTGTAACTATTAAGCCTTCTGCAGATCACTTCATAGATGTACACAAAGAACGTACATACGAGCCCCACCGGATGCAAAGCACTCAGCAGATGGCATTCAATGCGTTTTACGGTGGCGAAAATATCTTTAATACGCCAAAAGTTTTTGGTTTCAGCCTGGGTAGTAGCTTCCGAATTAAAGAGAAGAAAATCCTCCTCGGATCACCAGTACTTATTCATGGTGTTTTTAATCCTGAAGATAAAATCAGATTCGTAAATCTCGATCCCAAATTAGAGGATTTTCGCGAAAGATGTAACAAACTCCTCCTAAGCGAAAGTTTCAGGAAAAGATTTTTCGACAAGAATAAAGATGGCTCAGTTAATCGTGAAGAGCTTATTCAGGGTTTCGAAAGAGTATTACAGATGAGTGAAGGTGAAATGAGTAATACTCTGAAGCTTTTGCAAACCGGTGAAAACCAATGCAGATTCTATGGAGTAGTTTCAGGAAATAATGATGTACCACTTCATATTGCCGATACTTTTGAAGAACAATATCTCAAATCGAAATCAGCTGTTCTGGCGTGGCTTTCATTCAGTAGCGGGATGTTCGTTTTCTTTCTAGGACTTTATCTGATGGCACAATATTTTGGGCAAAGATAAGAAATATCTGTTTGCCATTATCATGAATTCATTTCGTTTTCAAACATTATACACAAAGTGTTTACAATTACAAAGCCAGTAACTCACTTGTAAACGTTATTTTCTGGAAAGAACAAAAGTTTGTATGAAATAGTTATCAAACATTATATCTATAAATTCAGATGTGCTTCTTCGTAACATCAAGGAAAAGCTCCAATGGATTTATCGATCATAATTCCAGTATATAATGTTGAAAAATATATCATTGATTGCCTGTCTCCTCTTACTGCCTTGAGCGATCTGAACTTCGAAATTATTATTGTTAATGATGGATCGCGGGATAATTCGATTTCGTTTGCAATAGATTTTCTATCGAAGTCATCATTGGCTTTTCTTATTATTGATCAGGAGAATACAGGTCTCGCTGCTGCTCGAAATACTGGATTTGAAGTCGCCACTGGCAAATACATTTACTTTTATGACAGTGATGATTTTATAATTCCGCGCGATTTCTTAATTTTGTGGAAAGAAGCCAAAGACAATGATCTCGATATTTGCTCTGGCAAGGGAATGATTTACTTTGAAGATGGCTCTCTTCAAGTAATGAAGGAAGATAAGGTCTTAAAAAATACAAAGATCCTGACGGGTCCTGAATATTTTCAAATCATGGACCATAATAAGGAATTTTCGCCTTCTGTTCCTTTACGAATCTTTAGAAGAAGCTTTCTATTAGGAAATTCGATCCATTTTACTGAAGGGGTAATTCACGAGGATGAGGAGTACACCGCTCTCTGCTTTGCTAAAGCAGAACGATGTGCCTATTTTCCGTTTGCATTTTATAGATATCGTTTTAGGCCAGGATCCATCACAAAATCTTCTGATCATAAGTATCTAAATGAAAGAAGTATTCCTTCGTTTTCCCAAATTGCTCACAACCTCATTGGTCTGCCGACTTATAGTTCTTCTGTACAAGTGGTGTACCATAGAAGTGTTGCAAGATTTCTAGAAGAGATACTTCGACGACATGATTACCTTAAGCAAAAAAAAATTATAAGAGAGATTCCTCATTGGTCAGATCTGGGTCTGGACTCAGTGATGGGATCTTTGCAGTTAAAATTTCGTCTACCTATCTATCGCCTCCGATTGAAAATATATCTAAAGCAGATGACATTAATTAGGCAATTTCAAGATGGACTTGGCAGAGAAAATTCGCAGTAACTAGCAATTGGCAAATATCCGGAAAATCGTCAAACCACGCCAAATTCACGCCACAGCCGAAATTTCAGTTGAATTCGCTTCGAACCAATAAAAAAAGGACCCCGAAAGGTCCTTTATATTCAACGAGCTTAGCTCGATTATGAAAATGGTTGCGG
>JBKJPL010000056.1:0-13654 GCA_046595005.1 Bacteriovoracaceae bacterium
AATTGCAGGCGAAGTTGCTATTACAATTGATGATTTTCAACTTCGTACCGGACCAATGCTTAATCGCACGGAGCGAGATGAGCAAGTGCTCGCTGCTTTAAAAAAGCATAATGTTCAAGCAGCACTTTTTCTTAGTTGTCAGTATCTTGAGATTCCTGAATCAAAGGCACGCATTCCTTTTTGGGAGAAGGCTGGCCACACAATCGCCAATCACACTTACTCACACTGGTTTTACGATGAGAAAGGGTTTGAAGCTTTTTCTGCTGATGTGAAGAAGTGTCATGAGATGATCAAAAATTCACCAGCGTTTTCTCCCCTTTTCCGCTTTCCGCATCTCAAAGGCGGGAAGACAGCTAAACAGAGAGACGATATTCAGTCTTATCTAAAGAAGCTTGGCTACCGGAATGGATATGTAACGATTGATGCTTCCGACTGGTACGTGTCTCAGAAACTTGAAGAAGCGATTAAGAAGAATCCCAAAGCGGATATCAAACTCTATCGGGATTACTATCTCAAGCATATGTGGGAGCGAACTGTTTACTATGATGAGCTGGGAAAGAAGCACTGGAAGAAACCACTGAAGCACACCGTGCTGATTCATCACAATCTTCTTAATGCACTTTTCCTGGATGATCTCATTCAGATGTATAAAGACAAAGGCTGGAAGATAATTTCAGCAAAAGATGCTTTCAATGATCCGCTCTATGATCAGATTCCCGAAGTAGTTCCACATGGAGAAAGTATTGTCTGGCTATTAGCTAAAAAAGCGGATGATAAGACTCTTCGCTATCCGGGTGAAGATTCTCATTTTGAGAAGGCGGAAATGGCAAAACTGGGACTTTAATAACAACTGGGGTCACTTTCGCGGCCCCAGTTGTTTAACTTATAGCAGAATTAGAACTGGTAGTTAGCAGCTACATGGAAGATCCATGTATTGTCTAAATCCAAATCTGCTGATTCATACTTACTCATGCGATAGTCAACACCGACCCTACCCAAAAGATCCTGAGAAAAGAGATGCTGATACTCGGCACCTAATTCAAAGTTCGTTTGAGCACCCTGAAAGGAGCTTCCGTTAGTATCCTCAGTCCGCTCGATAAAATCGATGGTGAGGTGAGATCTGATTAAAGACTTTTCAGCAATCTTATTCAGAAGATCAGCACGAGTTTGAACTGCTCTGTTTGCTTCAATTTTCAAGTCACCGGCCGGGAAGTCGATATCTCTCTTGAAATTGTGAATGTAGCGGCCAAGTACTGCCCATTGCATTTTCTCGTTCGCTTCACCAACTTGAACACCAATGTTGGCCTTGTCGCCTCCTGAAAGATATCTGTTATCAACATCACCACCGGATTCGACTCTGGATTCACTTATCTCATACTGAATACCGCCCAGGATATCAAAGCGGATAGCTTCATCAATCATTCGTAAGCGAGCATTCACGCCCAGATCAGATAAGCCGTCTTCATCAGTCTTAGTTCCACCCTTGGGGTCACGTTCACCTTCAAAGTAATTTACGTTTGCATTTACGGTAAGCCGATCTGTAAAAGAGTGACCAATAGTCTGAGAAATTCTCAATCCATCGATATCAAGATCACCCCTATTCGCTTCAATTGAGCGGCTTTCATGATTCATTTCAGTGAATCCATAGGTCGTTCCAGCAGCAGGAAGATACTGAATATCGTAAATAGCTCTTTCAGAAGCAAATGCAGCTGATGTCGCAGCAATGAGAGCGATTGTGAAAAACTTTTTCATATTGCTCCTAAAAAAAAGGCCCGCTTGAGCGGCCCTAGTAGAATCGAGTTTCAATTAGAACTGGTAGTTAGCACCAACATGAAGAATCCATGCAGTGTCTGAATCAACATCAGCTGATTCATAGTTGCTCATACGATAATCAATACCAACTTTTGCAAGAAGGTCTTGAGAGACGATGTGCTGATACTCAGTTCCGAGTTCGTAGTTAGTCTGAGAACCCTGGAAATTATTTCCATTTTCTAATTCAGTTTCCTCAATGAGGTCAACAGTGAAGTGAGATCTGAGGAGTGACTTTTCAGCGAGTTTATTGAGGAGATCAGCGCGCACCTGAACTGCATCTCTTGGCTCGAGATCAATATCTCCCCCAGAAGTATCGAGAGATCTTTCGAACGCATGAATGAAGCGACCAAGAACTGCCCACTGGAGATCGCCGGCTTTTTCTCCAACCTGAAGACCAACATTCATCTGATTACCACCAGAAGTGAATCTATTATCTACATCACCATTGCTTTCGATTTCTGAGTCTTCGATAGCTAACTGTACACCACCAATGACATCGAGTTGAATAGTTTCATCCATCATGCGGAAACGGGCATTCACACCAAGATCAGACAAGCCATCTTCATCAGTAGAGCTTCCGTTCTCAGGATCACGTTCACCATCGTATAAGTTAAAATTCGCATTAAGTGTAAAGCGATCAGTGAAAGAGTGTCCGATAGTCTGAGAAAGTCTCATTCCATCAATCTCATCGTCACCGCTATCAGCTTCAATCTCGCGGCTTTCGAGATTCAGATCAGTGAATCCATAAGAAGTACCTGCATTAGGAAGATACATGATGTCGTAGATAGCTCTGTCAGCAGCGAAAGCTACTGATGTTGTTGTCGCGAGCAAGGCGATAGTGATTAGCTTTTTCATAAGACTCCGGAGAAAAATTATTAGAACTATATTGTAAATTATTCAGCGGAAGTATCAACAATCATGTGACGTAGGGGCAAAAGGAAGGGCCGCGAAGGCGACCCTTTGATAAAGATTAAAACTGGTAGGTCGATCAATTCATCCTGAAACATCGATGTCACCGTTACCGTTTGTGCCCTTGATCTCTCAGTCGAGAAACCCAATTTCAGAGATTCCATACGTAGTTCCCGCGTTCGGGAGATAGATAATGTCGTAGATAGCACGGTCAGAAGCTGCGTGAGCTGAGTCAGTACTTTGAAACTCGAATTCTATTTTTCTGCATCGAGTCCACGAGACAAAATAAGAAAGTAAAAACGGCCAATGGGGGGTTTTTCCCCTATACTACTCCTTTAAATCTTCACCCAAGAGCTCGATGGAATATACGAAGACCGCCGATGACATTCTTCAAAAAGTCTATGCCCAGGAAATCGTTTTCCTGGCCCGCCGGATGATGGATCAGGGACGCGTTTCTCTTTCCTTCATGAAGGGCTCGCTTGAAACATATTTTATCGTTTCGGGAATCATTGCTGAAAACAACACCAATTACGAAGCTAAGGTCAGCTACAAAAAATCAGAAGATAAATTCACGACTCAATGTTCGTGTAATCTCTGGAGTGCTGAAAAACCTTGTCACCATACCGCAAGTCTTCTCCTGAAGTTCAGTGACCTTCAGGAAAAACAGGGCACCACTAATGGTGTCGCGATTCCGCTTTCACTTCTTAATCAGGAAGGCGTTCATGTTGAACGTTACGGAACGCTGGTAAAAGATGCTCCTAAGATGACTGGTGCGCGGATGAATTCAACTTTCAGCTCACTTCAGTACACACTGTTGAATAGAAAAGTTGTGACCTTCCCTGCTCCGACTAAATGGAGCGGCAAGCTTATCGTGAATCTCGTTCCGGCCACCATCCTTGAAGAATACAAAAACTCTCTCTATATCGAAGGTAAATTTACTTATGTGTTCAGCTGGAAAGGTGAACAGGAAGAAGTAAAAGAAGTTTCGATGTTTGATCTTATGTATCTTTTCAACTGGCGCACCGGAGATGCTCTCGATCTTCCGGGTGAGATGCGCGAACTTGTTTCACGTCTCAAGCTCACTGATGTCGTGGGAGATATTCAGGATTTTATCCGTCTCTTCCTGCCACTCAAGAAAAGCGGATTGATCGATCTTCTGGTTGAAGGCGAGTTCTGGGATAACTTCCCGGTGGAAGACATGGAATATCGTTTTTCCATTAATCCTTCACCCCGAAAGAGTTTCCTCAATCTCGAGCTCGAACTATTTACTATCGATCAGAAATTAGTTCCGATGCCTTCGCCATTTCTTCTCTTTGTCAGTGACCAGGGTTATTCATCAAGTTTCCGTACCAGAAACGATGCTCTCCTCTTTTTCAAAACCCTGATTGAGGATTTTAACAGCGAAACCGTTCTTCATAAGAAGTATCTCCACAGTAATTCGCGGAAACATATCATGACGGAATGGATTACCCTCGTCATGAGAGAAGACGAGCTTCCGTTCTTTGATCCGACTTTCAAGAAAATATTTATCCTGAAGACTAAGATCTTTAAGAAAGTTTTCCTCGCATTCCTCGATAGTTTCGGGGAAATTGGCTTTAAGACATCATTTTACATTAAGGATGATCGTAAGATCATTTTTCAGATTCCCAAGAATAATCTTCTCGATGGAGTCGCACCTTTCTATACCGCGCTCCTTCCGATGCAGATTCCGATATTCTATGACCAGCAGCAAGTCCGGACATGGAAGAGTTCGATTCGCTTTGAAAGAAATCGCGATAAGCTCGACTGGTTCCAGCTTGATCTCGTCGTAAGCGATGCTGATCTTGAAGTCATCAAGAACGCCGAAGTGACAGATAACTTCCTTCTTTCGAACCAGGGATTAGTTCTACTTTCTGATGAGCAGAAGGATCTTCTCCGCTTCATGAAGCGGTATACGAAATTTGAAGGAGAGAAGAAAGAAGGCGGCAAGGGAACTTCCCGCTTTGGCCTTTTCCTTCAGCGCTCACGAATTTTCGAGCTCTTTGAATTAAAGAGACTCGGGATTGAAGGTGCTCTCACAACTGAAGAAGAACAGTTTTGCGATAAAATCATGACGATGAAAGATATGCCTCAGTATGAGGTGCATGAACGTTATGCGGAAATTGCACGACCTTATCAGGTGCAAGGATATAACTGGCTGCGATTTTTATATGAGCATAAATTTGGCGCGTGTCTCGCCGATGATATGGGTCTTGGTAAGACTCTTCAGACAATCATGCTGCTTCAGACTTTGAAGACGAAGCTGAAGAAGGTTCTCATTATCTGTCCGGTATCAATTCTCTATAACTGGCGAAACGAGCTTGAGAAGTTTTCTGATCTCACCTACTCCATCTATTACGGTGATGATCGCGAGTATAAGACAGACGCACAGGTAATCCTGACGTCTTACGGACTCATGAAAAAAGAATCATTCTCCACTCTTGGTGAAGAAGAATTCGACATCCTGATTTTCGATGAAGTTCAGCATCTGAAGAACATCCGCTCTCTTGGAGCGAATGCCGCCAGACAGCTAAAAGCGAAGTTTAGAATTTGTCTTACCGGTACACCGGTGGAAAACGATCTTTCAGAGTTCTACAACATCATGGATCTTTGCGTTCCAGGTGTCTGGGGAGATCTGGGACTCGTAAGATCTACTTCTAAAAATAAAAATCGCCTTCTTGCCCGCAGGACAGTTAAGCCATTTATTCTGAGACGTACGAAAGACCAGGTTCTGAAAGAGCTTCCCGAAAAAATCGAAAATGTCGTGTTTCTCGATTTTGCAGAAGAAGAAAGAGAGTTCTACAAACAGAAACTCAATGCCATCCGTTCTAATATTATCGCTCCTGGAGCGAAGAGATATGGAGAAGTCCTCAAGTCACTTCTTGAGCTTCGCCAACTTTGTCTTTGGCAGAAACATCCTGCACTTCATTCGACGAAAGTTGATTTCCTCATGGAAAATCTTGAAACGCTGGTGGAAGAAGGTCACAAGACCCTTATCTTCTCGCAGTTCACGACTTATCTCGATCTCATTGAGAATAAGATCCGTGTTGCCGGATGGAAGTATGCGCGTATTGATGGGTCTCAGACGATCAAGAAACGTGGCGAACAAGTTGAACTCTTCCAGAATGGAGATGCTCAAATCTTCCTCATCTCACTCAAGGCCGGGGGATTCGGATTAAACCTTACCGCCGCCAGTTATATTTTCCTTATGGATCCGTGGTGGAACCCCGCCGTTGAAAGACAGGCGATTGACCGGGCCCATCGTATTGGTCAGGAAAACAAACTCACTGTTTATCGTCCGATCATCAAAGAATCGGTTGAAGAGAAAGTTCTTGTTCTTCAGAACAGTAAGCGCGAACTTTTCCGTGATCTCATGGCAGAAGATGATGACGACTACTTCAGTGGAAAACTTTCCATGGATGATTTCCAACATCTCTTAAGTTAGGAGTCGTATGGCAGATTTTACAAAACTGATTGATGATATGGCGGGATACAAGCACGAGGAAACTCTGCTCGAAGTTTCGGCCATTGAGTTTGATAAAATTATTCAGAATCGCCGTTCTGTCCGCTTTTATACCGATGAGAAGATCCCTTCCGAAGTGGTAGATAAAGTTCTCGATTGGGGCCTTCTCGCTGCCAATTCTTCGAACCTTCAGCCATGGGAATTCTACTGGGTTAAAGATCCAGAGAAGAAAGCAAAGCTCGTGGAAGCTCTTCTTTCTCAGCCTGCCGCGAGAACTGCGCAGGAACTCATCGTGGCCGTAGCAAAAAGAAAAAACTGGAAGCCAGTCAGTCAGCAGATGCTTCAGCAGCTGAACGACACTCCTGATGTTCCTCAAGCCGCTAAAGACTATTATGGAAAAATTGTTCCCCTGGCCTACACGCAGGGGCCTTTCGGCATAGTTGGTAAAATCAAAAAAATCGGCCTTACTCTTGTTGGATTAACCCGTCCGATTCCCCGTGAACCCGCTTCAATTGCTGATATGAGAGTATGGGCAGTGAAAAGCACATCTCTTGCCTGTCAGAATATCATGATGGGATTTTCTGCTTTCGGTTACGATTCTTGTCCCATGGAAGGTTTCGATTCTTCCCGCGTGAAGAAAATCTTGAATCTCAAGCGTGGGGATGAAGTTGTCATGGTGATCAGTGCCGGCAAGCGCGCTAAGAAGGGTGTCTATGGCCCGCGAATCAGAATGCCAAAAAATCAATTTGTTAAAATCATCTGAGGTTATATGAAACTTATTTTTCTTATTCTTATTTCTTCTTGTGCTCATGCAAAACCCTATCAATCAGAGAACATGAAATTCGAAGTTGAGAAAATTGTCTCGCGCGAAGAAGTCATCTGGGGATTTGATTTCTTTTCTGATGGCAGAATGATTTTCACTGAACGCGGTGGAAAGATGGGAATCTTTGACTCCAAAACCAAATCAACTACAATGCTGAAAAATGTTCCAGCAGTTCATGCTTCGGGTCAGGGTGGACTTCTTGATGTGAGAGTTCATCCTACAAATGGATCAATATACTTTACGTACTCTGAACCAACTGCTGGAGAGAAATCAACCACAGCTCTCGCAAAAGCGGAAGTTAAGGGTGATTCACTTGTTAATGTGAAAAAGCTTTTCACCGCCTGGAAACCGAACTCCCATGATCACCATTACGGATCAAGAATATTGTTTGACGGAAAAGGGCATATCTTTTTCTCAGTAGGAGATAGAGGCCAGCAGGAAAAAGCGCAGGAGATTGATTATCACCAGGGGAAACTTCTCCGAATTAATGAAGACGGAAGTATTCCTAAGGATAATCCTTTTGAAGGAGCTCCGGGAGCGAAAGCCGAAATCTGGGCCTATGGTCTCCGCAGTCCCCAGGGTCTGGTCTTTAAACCCGGCACCGATGAAATCTGGGAAGCAGAGATGGGTCCTCGTGGTGGCGATGAGATTAACGTGATTGAAAGAAAGAAAAATTATGGCTGGCCGGTAGCAACTTATGGCCGCGAATATCACGGACCTAAAATAGCCGATGGTACGAAGGCCGGAACAGAGCAGCCGATTACTTACTGGGTTCCTTCTATCTCTCCATCTGCCATGACTTTTTATACGGGCTCAACTTTTCCCGGATGGAAGGACAATATCTTTCTCGCCAGTCTCAGTGGACAGCACATTCGCCGCCTCGTGATGAATGGGAGAAAAGTTGTGAAGCAAGAAGAACTTATCAAGGATCTCGACTGGAGATTCCGTAACGTCAGAACCGGACCGGATGGAAATCTCTGGTTCTCTACTGATGAGGGTGTTATCGGTCGCCTGATCAGGAAATAAAATGAAGCTCACTCAGACTGTTAAGAAAGGCGGATGCGCCGCCAAGGTTCCTGCCATGATCCTGAGAGAGATTCTCTCAGGTGTTAACTTTCCACCAAAGATTGAAGGTGTGACAGTTGATGGCGCGGGATTCGATGATGCTGCTATTTATAAGATCAGTGATACTCATTCGCTGGTTCAGACTCTCGATTTTTTTACACCCATCGTAGATGATCCGTACGATTTTGGTGCTGTTGCTGCCGCTAATTCACTTAGTGATGTGTATGCCATGGGTGGAAAACCCAAAACATGCATGGCAATTCTCGCGGCTCCGCTTGCGACGATGGAACCATCTACCATCCAGCAAGTTCTCCAGGGGGCATGTTCAGTCATTGCTGAGGCCGGCGCATCTCTTGTTGGTGGCCACAGTATTGATGATGATACTTTGAAATTCGGTCTTTCTGTTACGGGTATTGTGGAAAACGAATCTGTCTGGACCAATGCTGGTGCAAAAGTGGGAGATGTTCTTATACTCACCAAGCCTCTCGGTACAGGAACTATCTGTGCGGGAATCAAGCGCCAGGAAGTTGAGCTGGAGCTTGCACAGGAAGCAATCTCATCGATGAAGCGACTGAATAATGTTATCGATCTTCTGACCCTTGAAGAAATTTCATCAATCCATGCCGGGACTGATATCACTGGATTTGGTCTTGCCGGTCACGGTTACCAGCTCGCTAAAGCCTCGGATAAAACACTCGTGATTGAATTCAAAAGCCTTCCCCTCTTCAAAGGAACGATGAGTTCACTGGAGAAAGGCTGGCTCACGAAGGCGCATAAAAGTAATGAAGAATACACTCGTTCGGCCATGAAATGGTCTGCGGGAATCTCAGATCTCGAAAAACAAGTCGCGTTTGATCCGCAAACGAGTGGTGGTCTTCTACTCTCCGTATCCCCCGCTTTCGCTCAGGATATAATAGTGAGACTCACGACGAAGTTTCCGGGAACTTCGATCATTGGAACCGTAAAAGAAAAACAGGACGTCCATGTCATCATGGAATGATCCAGAACTCCAAAAACTCTTTCTGAATAAAACTTCCCTGATCGACGTAAGATCTCCGGGGGAATTTCTGGAAGGCTCTATTCCGAATTCCATCAACCTGCCCATCATGAATGATGAGGAACGAGTGAAAGTTGGAACCTGCTACAAGGAGCACGGACAGGAAGCTGCTATTAAGCTGGGACATGAACTTGTCAGTGGGAAAAGTAAAGAAGAGCGGATTGAACTTTGGCGTGAAGCCATCCGGAAAAAGCCTGAGACAGAAGTTTTCTGTTTTCGCGGTGGACTTCGATCGCAAATAGCCTGTCAGTGGATTGATCTTGGAAAAAAACCCATTGAGGGCGGATACAAGTGTCTTCGTCGCTATTTTTTATCATGGTTGGACGATGCTCCCCTGCCGGATCTCATCCGCATCGGTGGCCCGACTGGTTCCAGAAAAACTGATTTCATTAAACTTTTTGAGCATATTGATATTGAGCTACTCGCAAATCACCGCGGTTCCGCTTTCGGAAATCTTGGCCCACAGCCAACTCAGATTACTTTCGAGAATAATCTCGCTCTCGAGATGATGAAACTTCACGGAAAGAGAATCATTGTTGAAGATGAAAGTATTACTCTGGGTAGAATTGCGATACCGCGCCGATTATTTCATCACATGAGACAATCTCAAATGTTGGTTTTGGAAGTTCCGCTCGAGAAGAGAATTCAGAATATTTTTGAATCCTATGTAAAAGGCACTGGCGAAGATTTTTTTCTCACTTCGCTTGATAAAATTAAAAAGAGTCTCGGAGGAGTGAATCATGAAAAGATTCGGGGTGAGATGAAAGTAGCTTTTTCGAAATCTGAAGAGCTAGCCAATCATGAAGGCTGGATCCGCTCCCTGCTCAACGATTATTATGATCCTATCTATATGAGAGATATTTCCCGCCAGGGGCCGCTTCTTCTAAAACGAGGAACGGCAGACGAACTAATTTCTTATCTTAAAAAAGCTTAATCAGGCGAATAGGGAAATCATTTTCCTGATCGAGAACGCGGATGGCGCAATCTCTGTACGAGGGTGCTCCTGTGAGAATGCGTGGATTGTTTGAGAAACCAAAGCGCTCACGTGGGATCCCGAGGGCATTCTGATCGAGCTTCCCATTATTGTTTTCGTCGAGGAATACTGAAATGGCATACTCGCCAGCTGGCAGATCAACTTCGGCTTCAATTTCTCTTTCTCCGGTTACAGTAACACTTCCGGTTTCAACCGGTGTTCCTTTCGGAAACTGTGCCGTTGAATCAAAAATTGCGAAATAAATTTTCCCCTGCTTACCCATAGTTTGAGAAAAGCTCAGCTTTACAGATGCAGCTATCGCGGAAAATGAAGCCAGAACGAGAAGGATAAAAATTTTCATAAGAACAATCTCCCACAGTCGTCATCATAGAATCAAGGGCCGTAGCCGCTCTAACACCACCAGAAAATTTGGCAGCGTTTTATCTCTTATGGGCCCAGTTTACATACCAATCACCTGATTTTACTCACAGTGAGGTCAACCTCCTTCAAACTTTTGAGAGTCTTCTTAACCAACGGTTTTGTTTCGTAATGGAATATTTTTACCCTTTTTTTGTCATTGCAATTACTGTTGCAACCGATAATCACTTCACGGCACGTAAACTCAACCAAGGAATTGTTATGGAAAAAGTAGTTAAAAAAGAAGTAAAAAAACTTGCGAAGAAAGAAGCGAAGGCAAAGAAAGGGGGAACCGAATCTCGTAGGTCTCCTGCTAAATCACCGTTTTATTCAATATTACCACGGTAAAGAAATAAGCTCTGAGTGGCGGGAGAAATCCCGCCGCTTAGTTGCTCTTGATGCTCTGTAAGACTTTATCCACTTCAATATCCAGCGAACATTTAAAATGCCCCAATGGACAGGCTTTATATCCATGAAGCCCACAGGGACGACATGAAAGTGAATCTCCCACATCGACTACCACTGCATCAGTAGCCAATGGTGTATAACCGAATGCCGGAACAGTAGAGCAGAAAATAGCAGTGGTTTTAGCGTTCACGCAGCTTGCGAGATGCAGTGGTGCTGAATCATTCACAAACACCCGCTTCGCATCTTTCATGAGGGCCGCAGAATCCAGGAGGCTGAGGTCACCGCAGAGATTCTCTGTTTTCTCAAAGCCGTGTCTTATGCGATCACAAAGCTCCTTATCAGAAGGGGCCCCGATAAAAATAACTTTGCCTCTTTTCACTAGCTCACCAGTTAGCTCGCGATATTTTATCTCACTCCACGCCTTGGTGTACCAGACAGAAGCTGGGGCCACGACAAAATATTCCTCCGTTTTGTATTTCGCTATTTTCTCAAAGTGCTTCAGAAGAAGTGGCAACTCAGGTCTTCCCGATTTGATCTCATAATCAGAAACAACAAGTTTTATGAGCTGAAGATTTCTCTCTACTTCATGCCAGTAAACTTTCTCATTCTCAATGGGATGATGAGGAATAAGATGATTGGCCTTATGGGTATAAAACATCGCCATTGGATTCTGTTTGAAACCAACTTTGTAATCGGCATGCATGAGCGAACTCACAAGCCCGGAATTAAAATGGCGGTGCAGATTGAAGACATAATCGAATTTGATCTTTCTCAACTCACCAATGAGACGCATGAGATTTCTGGTCTTCCCGCCTGCCTTGTCCCACACCCAAACTTTCTCAATGCTAGACAGGCCCTGAATCACCGATTCATTGCCCTTCCGGAGAAAGAAATGGATCTTCGAATCAGGGAATTGGTCTTTGACCGCCCGGGCAAAATGGCTTGCGAGGATCGTGTCGCCAATGAAAGCGGTCTGGATAATGAGAATATTTTTAGACGAGGCGTCATTCATAAGTTAAAGTTGTTTTACCTATGGAAAAGATATCTGCGATTATCCCCACCTTCAATGAAGAAGTCCACATTCGTGCAGCAATCGAGTCCGTGCTCTGGTGTGACGAGATTATTGTGGTCGATTCTTTCTCGACTGATAAAACTTTGGAGATCGTTAAATCTTTTTCAAGGGTCAAGCTTCTTCAGCATGAGTATGAGCACTCTGCTGCCCAGAAAAACTGGACCATTCCCCAGGCCAGTCACCCATGGATTTTTCTTCTTGATGCCGACGAAAGACCAACTCCGGAACTGGTACTCGAAATAAAAGATATTATCAGAACGGGTACAAAGTTTTCTGCCTTCTGGATTTTCCGCCGGAACAATTTCATGGGGAAAAGAATCAATTATTCAGGGTGGCAGTCGGATAAAGTGATTCGTCTCTTCAAAAAAGGTGAATGTCGTTATCAGAATAAGCATGTGCACGCAGAAATTGAAACGACGGGCGGGATCTCGGTTTTGCGCGAGAAACTCATCCATTACACTTACAAAGATGTGACTTCCTATCTCAAGAAGGCCGATCGCTACACTACCTGGGGTGCCATGGATCGTTTTGAGAAGTTCCAGAAACAGGGCAGAACGATTGGTCTCCCTTACATCGTTTTCCGGCCTTTCGGACGTTTTCTCCGTCATTATTTTTGGCGCCTGGGGATCCTGGATGGGACCCATGGTTTCGTCGTTTCCGCTTTGGCGGCCTATAATGTCTTTATCCGGGCAGTGAAGATCTGGAGACTCCAGAATGGCGAGAAGATCGAAGATCCGTTTAAAAAATAAGGTTTATGACGTCCTGGAAGAAATAGCAGAAAAGCCCTAATTTCGTTCCCAGGAATACAAGGTTGAGGATGGTCGCAGTATTTTTCATGCGGCCCAATATGCCTTATCACCCTTTCTTGATGTAAAAAAATCGCTGATCAGAGTAATATTTACTTAATTAACCGCATAACCAGGTAAAAATATGAGTCTCCAAACCCTTCTTTCTACAACTGATACGAACATTACTGAGGGCCAGATTAAGGCCTTTTATTTAGGAACTTTCATGGCCGATAAGCCGGTTCCTTTTAAGACGGCAATGGAAGAGGTTCTCATGGAAGCGGAAGTCGATGATTACAAGCCGTGGGAAAAAGATATGAAGGCACTTTATGATCAGGTGAAGGCAAGTGTGCCTGCTGAAATGAAGAAGCTCGTTCAAGACCAGCCAGATCTTAAATTATTTCTCCAGGACTCTCTGAGTAAGCTTGATTACTTCCTGACTGGATACGCTGTTTCTGGTGCTTCGTCTGATGATGACACTTCTGAGGTCGTTGAAGAGCTCGAAGATAATGTTCTGGATCTCGAAGATTATCTCGCTGATGAATCTGCCACAAAAGAAAGTGGAGCAGAACTCAGAAAGCTCACACTCGATACCTGGAAGTCGCTCATTGATTTGAAAGAAGGCTAAGAATCTTATTTTTGTAAGAGAACTTCACTTCGGGATGCTCAAGCGAGAAAATTTTTAATCCCTCATTTCTGAGCTTACACGCAGGACATTTTCCGCAGCCCTCAAGAGGAATACCTTCATAACAAGTGATGGTGTTCTCAAGAAGATATTCAATACAACCAAGCTTGAGCCCCAGCTCCATTGTTTCTTTCTTCGTCATCGATACCAGCGGAGTTCTGATTTCA
>JBKJPL010000031.1:0-2866 GCA_046595005.1 Bacteriovoracaceae bacterium
GAATCTCGATGAATGGTTCCGGTCTGAGGTGGCCCTTCTCAACTCCCCTGCAAGCGAAGCTGCTCTTCTTCTTATCATTTCCGATTTAGATGCGTGGGTGAAGTTTCCGGTAGAATCGATCCTTCTGTGGCCAGGCTGCAATCGGGAACAGAAACACCATCAGTGGCCCAAGAACCTCAGCCACAAAATGAAGAAGGCCGGCATTCCTCCTTACAACCGAGCTAATGGTCCAGCACTCTCGTCTTATCTCTTTGCTGGTGGAGAGCGACCAAGTCGCACCGATGATAGTGGTTGGTCAGTTCATCATTTGTATTCAGGAAAATTTCCGCATCCAGATAAACGCGAAACACTTCATGCTGTGAAAAATGGAAGTCACTTTACGATGAGTGCGGGATTAGTTGCGATTCATCCTGTTGCAGATGCGATGGCGGATGAGTTTCCTTGTTTCTCTTGGTATCTCAGGGCGAAGGCATTTCAGCTCTTTGAATATGATCCGGATGATGTTTTCCAGGTAGAAACTATGAGTCTCAAACGAGCAGCCTAGTTAGCCCATCTGCTTTCTGTAAAAACCGATGATCGCACCGATCTGGTTTTCATTTAATCCCTTCACATATGTTTTAAGCACAAAAAATCGATACAAGATTTCAGCAGATATCTGACGGGCCTTGGGAGTGTTGATATAGAGAAGCAAAAGTGCGAGACCAAATTCTGTGATATCAACTTTGCGATGCTTCCTTTCTCTACCTTCTGGTCCTGATTCATGAACGCTTTCTATAAGATTTTCATCTAGATAATAGTTTTGATAAACGCTCAGCTCGCTTTTACATTTCGTTATCGCTCTAAGGACATTTTTATGTTGTAAACTGAAACGTTCAGCAATGACGATGGAGTCCGTCACTGGTCCGAATGGTGAGTCTCGTATCCAAACATCTCCCATGACATATTGATTAACCAAATCCTTCAGTCGAGGTGGTCTTGATTCAAAAGGAACTTCAATTCGAAAATTATTAGTCATAGTTCGTCCTTAGATAATGATGATCATCGGACATACATTTGAAGGAATGGAAGATCGATTTTGGAGGCTAGAATCACTGCAGATTTTTGAATTATGAAACACTAAACAAATTCTGCTTCTACACGGCTCAGATTTGAGCCGTGTAGGTAAACACCCGGAATCATGCATGTTTTCATTCAGCTCAAATCTGAGCTGAATGAACTTTGCGTATATCACTTGTCAGTTTTCGCGTTTTTTTAACTGACAACACAGGCATACTCATCGCTTCTTCCAGAAAAAGAAGATGCTCTCTAATTTTCGGAGAATGCTGAGCAAGTATATTCAGCCAAGACAAAAGCTTATCAATCGTAAATTTCGAAATCTTATAATGGATAATCTCGCTAATGCGACTTTGTTCAATCCCCGTTTGCTCATGCAGTTCCTTCGGTTTCATTTGGTGCTCATTTAAATGCTGCACAAATAAGCGACAGAGGAAAACTTTGAATTTCTCTTCGGTAGATAACTGTGATTTATCATAGACGGTAGCCAACAGACCCTTTTTCGCTTTTTTCTTAGCTTCTTGAATCAAAGAGATCATTTCTTTATTACTAAGTGAGTTTCGCATATCGACCTTGTTGTTACCTGGCATCCATTAAATACAATCCCTTTCATAAGCCTGAAGGTCGTCTGTACCCATCCATATTCTACACACGAAATTTACTAAATTACGTAATTATTTGTTTCTTGTATGTAATTTCAGTCTGGATGCCAGACTCTTCGATCGCAAGTGGCCGCTATTATTGTCTAGTTTCGGTAAGCATTAAAATAACTGATGCTGCTTAAACTAAGACATCAACCAACCAGGAGATCTCATGCATCCAGAGATATTGGCCCTTGAAGAAAGCATTTTGAATAATACCTTCAAAGTGGAGAAGGGACTTTGGGGAGGAGCTGGTCAACAAGTTCGTTTAATTTCTGGAAGAGAACCTGAGCCTGATGTGATCGAACACAAAGATGCGTATGGATAAATATGAATTGTTCGGATTCTTACTGGTCGATTTGCCTGAGGAAGATGTTCTTCAGGAGATTATAAAACGAGCTAAGATTAGTTACTTCAAAAGAACCAATTTAGATTCTTTGCTTTGTGAAACGATTGTTGGGAATTGAAATTCTTATTAAGTTGTGAGGGAAGCTTTGTGATATCTGGTGGAGGAAAGCGTCGCAAACTTCAATAACCCCCACCAGTTTTTCTATTTTACTCCATCCATAAAAAAGATCAATCGGCCAAAAGTGAGTGGGCACTTTCTTGAGATCTTTGCATTGTGAAACGATTCATGGAATTTGTAGTTCTTATTACATTGTGTGGGAAGCTTTGTGATATCTCGACCAGAAAACACCCCAAGAATTTGGGGAAGGTTTCTGGTGGGGGGAAGCCTCGCAAACTTCATTGATCCCCACCAGTTTTTCTATTCTACTCCATCCATAAAAAAGATCAATCGACCATAAGTGTGCTGGCACTTTCTTGAGATATCAGCCATTTCCAACCATCTTGATATGATTCCTCAGAATCCCAGCCTGCGCCTTCTCAACAAACGCCTTCTGCAGATCTTCATCATCCACAATCTCGATATCCTGCGCATACACAAACAGCTGCCCCAGGAATTCGTGGATGTTGGTATAGGTGCAAGTGTAGGTATCGAAGTCTTTGTCACGATTCGTGAGATCGCCTCCAAAGAATTCCTTCTCTGCGATGATCTTTCTTGAAACACCATAAACCCGGATCTGAGCTTTCTTCGCAGTTCCCAGAACGAGGCCCGATGAACTCTTGTATTCGGTCATCGGATCCCAATCCGACTTCGAAGGATAAGGAAA
>JBKJPL010000018.1:0-44482 GCA_046595005.1 Bacteriovoracaceae bacterium
AAAAACCAGAGTGTGCGAGTGAAAGATGTCGCTCTTCGTACTGAAGAGAATTTAACGCTCGATGAATTTTATAAGAAACTAGGAATGGAATAATGGATATTGAAAATAATCTCCCTAAGACTTTTGATGCCGAAGGCGCCCAGGATAAGTGGTACGAAGTATGGATGAAGAACAAAAGCTTTAAGCCTCGTCCTGGTAAACAGGGCAAGACTTTCACGGTTCTCATGCCACCTCCCAATGTTACCGGCAAATTACACATGGGCCACGCACTCGATGCGACGACTCAGGATACTCTTGTTCGCTACAAAAGAATGAAGGGCTTTGAAACACTATGGATCCCGGGAACTGACCACGCTGGTATTTCTACTCAGGCCGTAGTTGAAAAACTTATCTGGAAAGATGAAAAGAAAAATCGCCATGACCTGGGTCGTGAAGAATTTTTAAAGCGCGTTTGGCACTGGAAAGAACAATACGGTAGCGAGATCGTGAATCAGCAGAAGAAGATGGGTGTTTCATGTGACTGGGACTACTCCACTTTCACTCTTGATGATATTCCGAACATGGCGGTTAAAAAATTCTTCGTCATGCTCTTCAATGAAGGGCTTATTTATCAGTCAGACCGACTCGTAAACTGGGATCCGGTTCTTCAGTCAGCGATCTCAGATGCTGAAGTGGAACACAAAGACGTAAAAGGCTTCTTCTATCACGTCAAATACAGAGTAAAAGAAGATCCGAACGTCACTCTCATCGTTGCCACCACCCGTCCGGAAACCATGTTCGGAGATACAGCTGTTGCTGTGAACCCTAATGATGAACGTTTCAAGGACCTCATCGGAAAAACTGCGATTATTCCCATCAGTAATCGTGAAGTACCGATCATTGGCGATGAGCACGTTGATATTGAAAAAGGGACCGGTTGCCTCAAGGTAACTCCGGGCCATGACTTTAATGACTTTGAAATCGGTAAGCGTAATGACCTTCCCATTATAAATATCCTCAATAAGGACGGAACGTTTAATAAAAATGCTCCCGAGATTGAAGGAATGAAACCAAAAGATGCGAGAGCTGAAGTTGAAAGAATTCTTGTTGAACTCGATCTACTGGTCGAGAAAAAAGAACACATGAATTCAGTGGGCCATGGCCAGCGCTCCGATGAAATCGTAGAACCAATGGTTTCTAAGCAGTGGTTCTTAAATACTACTCAGATGGCGGAAGATGCTGTGAAGGCAGTTGAAGAAGGTGACATGACCTTCTTCCCGAAAGGCTGGGAGAATACATACTTCTCATGGCTCAAGAACCCGAAAGACTGGTGTATCTCGCGCCAGCTGTGGTGGGGACACCAGATTCCGGTTTATTATTGCAAGAGCTGTGATGCCAAGTGGGCGGCGGAAAATGATCCCTCTGAATGCGTAGAATGTAAGGGGAAAGATTTCTTCCAGGATCCTGACGTTCTCGACACCTGGTTCTCTTCAGGGCTCTGGCCACTTTCCACTCTCGGCTGGCCGGATGAGAAAGCGATGAAGGAAAAAGGATTTGATAAGTTCTATCCAAATGAATGCCTCATCACCGGCTTTGATATTATTTTCTTCTGGGTTGCCCGCATGATGATGATGGGAATGAAAGCGACTGGTAAAGTTCCTTTCAATCACACTTACATCCACGCCATCGTCCGCGATAAGCAGGGACGGAAAATGAGTAAGTCTCTCGGTAACGGAATTGATCCACTCGATATGGTGAAACAGTATGGCGCTGATGCCATGAGATTCACTCTCGCAGCAGGTTCTGGTTACAACCGCGATCTCAATCTTGATCCGGAAAGAATTGAGGGTTACCGGAACTTCGTAAACAAGCTCTGGAATGCGTTCCGCTTTGTTTCTCCCTTCCTTGATAAGGCACAAGATGAGCTACCGGTTAAATCCGAGTGGCATCTTCATGACAAATGGATTCTCGCTGAACTCAATGACGTGGCAAAAGTCATGAATGAAGCTATGGATGTTTACCGCTTCGATGATGCCAGTGCCGCAATCTATGCATTCGTGTATGACAAGTTCTGCTCGTGGTATATCGAGCTGTCTAAAAACGTTCTCTATGGCACTAATGAGCGCGAGAAAGTCATTCGTGCGACGATGCTTAAGTTCTGCTTCAGAAAGATCGTAACTCTCCTTCACCCGATTACACCGTTTATCACGGAAGAAATCTGGTCTCACATCTCTGATGGGAAACAGCTTCTGGTTGTTCAGCCATATGTTGAGTACGACAAGAATCTTGAAAATGTTGAAGTTAATGAAATGATGAATAAGTTCATTGAAGTCACAACTGGTATCAGGAATGTCCGCTCTTCAGTCAATATGAAGCCGAAAGATGAGATTGATGTCCGGATCTTTACGGATGATAAGCAATTCGCCAAATTTGCTTATGATTCACGCCGGTTCTTAAAAGATCTCGCGAATGTAAAATCCGGAACTATTCGTGACAAAGCTCAGGCCCGTCCGAAGAAGTCGGCGTCGCTCGCAACTAGCTTTGCTGAAATCTTTGTTCCACTCGAGGGAATTATCGATATCAGCGAACAGGTGAACAGAATCAATAAAGATATTGAGAAGACCAAGGCCGATTATGCGAAGGTCGAAGGTAAGCTCAATAACGAGAACTTCATGGCGAATGCGCCGGAAGCAATTCGGGCCGAAGTTCTAGAGAAAGCAAAACTTGCTCAGGATAAACTCGCTTCGCTTAACCAGATTCTTGCGAGCTTTCAATAGATTAAGTGAGTTTAAAAAACTGATCGGCCTTCGCATGAATGGCATGCATATCAAATATCGTGCGACCTTTCAGAAGCGCCGGCTCAGTTTGAATCGTTACCGTTGAGTCTTTGCTTGTAAGAAGAGCAATATCAGCGAGGAAGTAGAAAGGACCTTCTCTCTGTGGATCGCGGCGATCATAAAGAATAAGAGTCTTCGCTCCCACATAAGCTGAGACAGAGGCCAGGGGTCCTTCATAAGTAATAACCCCTCTCGCAAACGCCAGCATTTTTCCAAGCTCAATCCAGTCTTTCTGCAGGAAATACGAATAGGTATTGGTCTTCGGGAGTCTTGCTATAAATTGATCAATGATTGGATTCACACGCTCGCGATCATCTGACGAGAAGAATACAATCCTCTGCCCTTCAAATTCATGAACGAGTTTCGCCCATTCCTCATCAATCAGTGCATCCTTTAAGGGAGAGAGATTGATGGCAATATAGGGAAGCGTATCCCATTCCGGAACAACTGAGGGAAGCTCACGGGACATGACCTTGAGCTTCATGTCTACATTGGCATTCAAATGCGTCTTATAGAGCTCAAAAAAATCTTCACAGATGTGATGACCAACAGGTCTGGAAGTTTTTTCATTCAGGACAAGTGTTTTCCAGTTATCCGAAAAACCCAGGCGTCTCTTTGCACGGAGGCTGAGACCAATAGAAGCATCCGAAAATGAATTTGTAAGCGAGACAAAAAGATCAACGTTAAAGATTTTCGCGTGCACACAATAACGGTGAACATCGAAAACGTTATTCAACTCGTCTTCATCGAACTCATGGTAGAAGGCCTTAAAAGGAAGAAGGTTCAGAACCTCGATATCTTTCTTTGGCGTAATAATATTTAGTTCTGCCAAAGGATATTTAGCGTGGATGGCGTGAAGAAAAGGAAACGTGAGAAGCCTTTCCTGGAGGTCGAAAGGTAGTTTGATTGCAATGACTTTGATTTCATCTATGCCGGAATTTTCTTCTGTCTCTTTAGCCATAACACCGTAAAGTAGCTGGTTGCGAGAGCGGGTACGAATGCATTTATTATCGGGATAGTAACCAATAAGAGGAAGAGGAAACCTGAGAGGCTATAAGGAATTATGTTTCGGAAAACATCTCCCATACACTGATGCGCCCGAAGATCATGTCTCGCCCAAGAATAATCAATAAATTGAATAGCAAAGAGGATTGAAACCAGGAAGATCCCCACCGGATAGAAAATCGGAAAGAGATTGAGGACAAAGGCAAATGCTGCCACCAGAGCGATAAAGACCAGCTTTTTGATCTCGTTTTTAAAGGTCACACCTATCCCCAGGGCCATCGCAGAAAGAGTCTTCTTTCTGTCTTCTGTTACTGGTTTTCCCGCGAGCATCGTTTCAATACGTGAGCTCAGCATGGAATTAAATGGCGAAGCAATGAGCCCCACCACGATCACAAAGGTCCAGCTCATGAGAAGAAAAACAAACAGGATAAGAATTCCCGTGAGGATGATACCGAGAATACCGGCAGCATCCTTAGAAGGAAGATAATCCATCAGCATGACACTTAAATAATCTGCGCGACGGAAAATCCATGCCACCAGAAACAAATAAAGAAAAAGGGCCATGGCAGTCGGAACCACTGCCAGGAAGAGGTTCACCGGATCACGGGTGATAAGTCTGAGCGCCTGTCCGAAGGTTTTCATCAGTTCCTACGAAAATTTTTCATGATAAGGGCGTCTACTGAAAAACGGCCAGGTCCAACGAGTAAGAACATGATTGAGAGAGCGAGGTAAATTCCCGCCATTTCCCAGGCAGCTCCGCCAGCACTGATCCATGGATCGCCCTTACTGATATGAAAAGCAGCAGCAACAATCATCGTACACGTCATTCCGAATGAAGCAATCGATGTGAGAGCGCCGAGAGCGATTGCGATACCACCTAAGAATTCAGCGATAGCAGCAAGAGCAATGAGGATTGCAGGAACCGGAGCATCCGGGCCCATCCATGTCGTCATGTTTTGAAATTTAGGCCATCCGTGAATCGCCATAGCGACTCCGAAAACAACTCTTACAATAAGCAGGGATGTGGAAAGACGTTTGTCATGTGCCTCAACTGGGCACCAGTAACTAAGCTGCATAGAACCTCCGTGTATATACGGAAATTCTATCGAATGTGATTAAGCAAGACGACGATAAACTTTGCGAGATCCCAAGGCCTGATAAAGAAGAGACTTCTTTAGACCCGTGTAGCCCTGGGACTTGTTGTAAGCGAGCTTCGGAGAGCTGGCCACTGCTGAGAAGGAGAAGAGAACTGCGAAGAATGTGAAGATGATGTTTTTCATATACCCAGATCATAATCGCCATCCGGATTTCATAAAACTAACAGGTACTTAGCGGGTTTTAGCAGGCAACAAAGCTTGGCACCCTCTCTCAACCGCCTCCTCAAAGAGTAGGCACTCAAAATCGGAAATCGAATAGGTCTTTAAAGTCTTCGAGCTTTGAGCTGGTTCCCTCAGGCACTTTCAAGACCATCGTTTCGAGCTCACTCCATTTGAGCTTGTCCACAACGGGAGTGAGGACATGGAGCTCGCGCGCTTTTCGAAATTTTTCTTTCGCCTTTGTGATCATGCCTGAAGCACCAATTATTTTTCCATCGCGATAATGAATGCAGGCGGCAGCCACTTGAATGACCGCCCAGTAGATATAGCGGGCGTTGTCCGTTCTGTCTTCGAGCCAGATCTCTTCCAGAGATTCGTGGCACTCCCAGTACTTCTGTTCATTGAAGAGGTGAATCCCCTCTTCCATTTTCTTCAGGTGCTCTTCTGTGAACTGCCCGAAGACATATGACATCAGAATCCGCCAAGGATATTGAGACCTGAATCGACGTAAAGAATCTGGCCCGTCACTCCACCGGATAAAGATGAAGCGAGATAGACAGCTGCGCCTCCGCAATCTTCCGGAGTCACGTTCTTCTTCATCGGAGAAATTTCTTCAACCTGAGAAAGAAGAGTTCTGAATCCAGAAATACCAGAAGCAGCGAGAGTTTTTATTGGACCGGCAGAAATACAATTTACTTTGATTCCGCGTGGGCCCAGGTCATAAGCGAGGTAACGAGTAGATGCTTCGAGAGCAGCCTTTGCAACACCCATGACATTATAGTTTTTGATTACTTTCTGAGATCCGTAATAAGTCATGCTGATAATAGAACCATTATCATTCATGAGTGACTGGAGTGAATCAGTGATTCCAACAAGTGAGAACGCAGAGATATCACACGCCATCGCAAAACCTTTTCTCGATGTGTGCATGAACTCGCGCGACAGATCTTCTTTGTCTGCGAAGGCAAGAGAGTGAACGATGATATCGAACTTGCCCCATTTTTCTTCGACGGTTTTTCTCATCGCCGGATAGTGAGCATCATTCGTGACATCCATTTCAAAGACAAAGTCGGCACCGATCTCGGCCGCCAGAGGTTCAACTCTTTTTTTAATAGCATCATTCATATATGAGAGAGCAATCGAAGCTCCCTGCTCTTTGAATGCCTTGGTAATACCCCATGCAATGGAGCGGTCATTTGCAAGACCGAGAATAAGTGCTTTTTTCCCTTCGAGAAGCTTCATCAAATACCTCACTGATTGTGAGGTTGAGTTTATCTATTTGCCTGCGTTAATGGAAGTTTTTGGAGAGGTCTAAGAGGCTTTGTTTTTGAGCTTCGCGTAAGCATCATTCAATTCTTTGGTCTTTTTCTCAGCAAGCTTCCTGAATTCAGGCCCCATGCTGGCCACTCTGTCCGGATGACTCTGCTTCAGAAGCTCATGATAGCGGGACTTGAGTTCAGTTGTTGAAAGCTTCTGACCTGGAATAAGTTCAAAGATTGATTCTGGTGAAGGGCCGGCTTCAGCAGCAGGTCTCTTGGGTGGTTCGCGTTTTGGTTCTTCTTTCTTCTTGTCTTGTTTTGGTTGCTCTTTTTTCTTCTGTTCTTTTTTTAGTTCCTCAGCATCCCGACGAATTTTATCTTCGAGTCGCATGACCTTCGCTTCTTCCGGAAACTTCGGAAGATTATCTTCTTCAGGATGCATCTTACGAACATCCTTCAAGGTCTGACGAAAGAACCAAAAAGGAAGTTTGACGAAGACCAAATATCCCACAACGAGTGAAACAACGACCGGAAGGATCTTCGATCCTGCATTCATAAATGTGGTGACTAAGTATTGGTCGTAGCTCATTTCCCTATTCCTCACCTTCTCATCGGCAATTTGCATGATTTTCTTGGGGTAAATTATGCACGACTGCTCCACTCGGGCATCAATTTGGTCAATACAATCTCAAGCATTTAATCGCCGTTAACCAGAGTGATCTATGTCAGATTGAGGTTATGTTCCCCAAATTCATTGAGTGAACAATTCCTGTCATGAAGAGCTGTCCCAAAATTCCCGTTGTCGATGAGCAGCAGGATTAGGATTATGGGTGCTCATCTTGAGTTTAACTAAAGGTTCATTGCTGAAGTAGTAATGGCCTCAATCAAACCGAAGAGGTTTAAATGTTTAGAACGCTTTCACTTATGTTTGTATTTTTGTTTCTCGCTGCATGCGGCAAGTCCGGCGGCGGTAGTAGTAGCTCAGGCGGAGATTCTCTTTCTCTGGAAGAAATTGAATCTGGTGTTGTTCCATCAGCTGCACTCAACTTTGACGTAAACGTGAAACTCGACAATCAATTTACAGCAAGTCAGGAAGATAAGATCCAGGCCGCTTCTCATCTCATTAAAAGAGTAGTCGGTTCGGCAGCTTTTAAAAATAGAATCCTGAATCATAAGTTTAATGGCAGAAAAGCCTTTAATGATAACGATGGTCTTTCGAACGCTCAGATCTATAAGAAGATCGTTGAAGGTTCCGAGATGCTCTCTCCTGGAATAGATAATCAAATGGATCTTTCACTTGAAGTGTATCGCGCGGCCAATAATACTGTTGGGTATACTTATCCGTCAGAGCTTCGTGTGTGGATGAATGAAAAGTTTCTCAATGCTAACAAGCCATACAAAGTGACGACTAACATGGTTCACGAGTGGCTTCACAAGCTGGGCTTCAAGCACGCTTCAGCTTCAACTCCGACCAGAAAGTATTCAGTTCCCTATGCGATCGGATACCTGGTCCGCGATCTCGCAAAAAGAATGAACTAGATTACCCCAGCCTCACATAATTCCTGTGCCCTGTTACCAAAATAATAGGGCACAGAGTTTTCTTTCCCCACCGGAGAATTGTCTCCGTGAGAATACCCCACAAAATGCATGTATTCGTGAACGAGAGTGTTGATCATCGAGCACGTCTTTCTCTCGAGCTTGTGTTTATTGAAGTATGCTTTTCCACCTTTGTGATAGGCAACAGTCACCATCTGGTTTTGATTCGGAACAAATGTTCCCACTTTGAGACTCACCTTATCTTCCAGGCGCTTTAAAATCTGTTCCAGAGAATCTGTCGTGAAGTCAAAATCCTTCTTCTTAACAATATCACCCTTAAAGAGCACCATACGGAAAAAGTCATTTGCTCTCGGCATGAAGCGATCAAGACGCTTAGGCGCCATCTCATCAGCAATAAAGCGCGAGATTTCTGCAACGTGATCTTTTCTTAAAAGTTTAAGCGCCAGCTTCTCACACAGTTTTGATACGGTGAGGTCTCTGCGGGTTGAACCACTATCATCAAATGTAACAGTGACGTCCTGAAACTCATGCTTACCGCACTCAAGAAGCGGAAGATAAATCTCCTTCACTCCGGCAAATGCTGAAGTCGAGAGAAGAAGTAAAAGTGCAGCTAGAAATTTCATGGGGCCCCCACCTGTTTAGGTGGAGGATTCGTATCATAGGAAACTCTCGGGGAGCATTACGCCTAAGGCTGACCTGCCATACTGCGCCCTGGGAGATACTTCTCTGTGTAGTACTTATCAAAATACTCTCTACGGAAGCTTGAGAATTTGTCGCGCTTAGACGGATCCGGAATCTTCTCACTGAGCCATGTTAGCTGTGCTGCCTCATGGTCACGCATTTTCTTTATTCCCTGATCAATTATCTTCGGATGGAGATCCTTACGGAGTGCCACCAGTTCATTGATGACAGTACTTTCGGAAGAGATAAAGCTGATTGCAATATCTTCCGAGAGCTCAAGATCCTTCACGATAAAATCATGCACTTTAAGAATCCATTCATTCTGAAATTCTTCCTGAGCGTACACATTATCAAAGTCAGTCGTATAAATAATGTTATCGGTATAGTTATCTTTGTAACCGACAGTCGTGACTGGGCTGAAAGTATTCTTCTCTCTCCATTCCGTTTTCTGCTTATCCGCATAGATCTGCGAAGATGATTCCTGCATTCTCAGAATTCCAGCGACCTCATCAATCATCATCGTTCTGAAGTTCCCCACATCGGCCATCACTACGGTTGCAACCGCGGCGGGAACTGCAAAGCGCAGGGTGAATTTTCGCATGACCGGGAGAATTTTCTTTTTGTGTTCTGGGTTCATATCAAGAATCTGCTCGCTGTTTCTCTGATTGTGTTTCTCGAGAGAAACTCCGTTGATAGCAGCCTCCAGTGTATCGCTGATCCGTTTTCGCCAGAGCTGGTCTTCTTGTTTCACCATCTCCACGTCTCCGGACAGCATGTTCATGATCGCATGTGTGGCATTGGCCACTCGATCACGTTTGGTACGTTCAAATGCTTCTTTTTCACTCTTAATCTGATCTTCATTATTTTTCTGATGACGGTATTTAGATTCATTGATGTGCTCGAGCATGAATTTCTTTTTCTTCTCAAGCTCTTCTTCCTGCTGCGCCCTGAGATTTGTAATCTCACCCAATGCACGCAGTTTTTGATCTTCCAGGTTCTTCAGCATTAGTTGCTTCTGAAGTTCGAACTTACCCAGCTCTTCTTCCCTTATTTTTGATACTTTCTTAAGTTCCCTGCGTTTCAGATCTTCGAGCTTCACCTGGGCAGAGGCTTCGATCTTCTTAAGATGGGATTCATGCTCATGCTTGAGTTTCTCGACAAACGCTTCGCCCTTTTCACGCTTCATGGTGAGAAAGCCTTTCACTTTCTTCTTCCCGGTATTAAGCTCGGCCTGGAGATCAATCTCCGTTTTTCTGATTAACTCGCGGCTGTCGATTCTCGCCTTATTAAGAATTAGCTCAGCTTCTTTTTCCTTATTTTTAAGGTAATCCTGAGCTTCCTTCACTCTCTTATGCGCCTGACACTCTCTTAGTTCTGCGGTTTCAGTCGCAGATGAGAGGCGATTGGAAGCTTCCCGGATGATACCCGCTTCCTGATTACGTGCCTCGCGCAGAATTTTTTCCGCTTCCGCATGAACGTCAACTTTTACAATATGAAGCTTTTCTTCTTTTCTCCGGTATTCACCCTCTATTTCAGCGAGTGATTTCTGTTTAAAGGATTCGACTTCTGACAGTGTTACGTTTTTCTCGGCTTGGATGCGACTTCTTTCCTGATGCTTGAAGTTTTCCATTTCAAGTTTTGCTTCTTCCATTTTCTCTTTGATCTCGGTTTCGGTATCAAGGAGTTTGATAGAAAGTGATGCATGCTCATGTTGAGCACGGTCTTTGTCGTGATTGAGACGAATCAGATCATCATTCAGGACTTTGAGCTCATCCTGAAGAACATGCTTCTGAACACTAAGCTCAGAGACCTGTGAATCGAGAATGGATTTCTCTTTCTGGAGTGAGCGGTACTTGGCACTCACTTCTTCCAGAAGAGACACCAGTCTCACTTTTTCGGCGTCTTTCTGGCCGACAATCTTTATCCCATCTTCAATTGCGGATCTGATTTCAAGGAGCTCATGATCAAGATTTTCCTTCTCCTTGGCATGGCCTTCGGCCAGCACTCTTCTTTCTTCCTGGCTTTTCTTATTCAGAATATCCAGTTCCTGCTGAATCCCCTTGATCTTGAAATCAATATTCTTCTCTTCAGAACTAAGCTGTTTTAAGCGCATGTCCGTGCGCTCGACTTCAAAATTGAGGGTGGATAGCTTCCGGTGAGCATCCTGGGCATCGTACTCAACCTTATTAAGCTGCCCCTTCTTGGAAGAGAGTTTCTCCTCTGCCTTCATCATTTCGATTCTGAGCTCGGCATTGAGATTCTTGAGATTTGACTCCTGGTCCTTATGTCGTTCTATATTTTCAACGAGTTTATTTTTTTCAGTATCCAGAGACGAAATATTGGCCTTCGTCTCGGATAGCTTCACCTGGGATTCTTTCCGTTGATTCTCAAGAAAGGTGATTTCTTCCTGAAGCCCCTGGACCTCATGATCAAGAAGGGTTTTCTCTTTCAGGACCTGCGCCATGTGCTCGCGGATGCGGCCAGTTTCCTTTACTGCGTTCTGATTTCTTACCAGAATCGATTCCACTCTTTGAGTTTCTTCCGAAATTTCTTTTTCCTGGTCTTCAAATTCACGGGCCAGCTCCAGAAGCTCTTCTTCACGCTTTCTGGCCTCAAGTTCGAGTTCAGCAAGCTTAGTGCGCTGACTTTCAACTTCGGTTGAGCGGGCATCACGCTCATCCCGAAGTGTTCTCAGAACGAGATTCTGGGACACAATATTTTCTTTCAGCAGTCGCTCATCATTTTCCAGGCGTTTGACATAGTCCCGAAGATCCCGGACTTTTCCTTCTTCATCCTGAAACTTCTGGTGATTTGACCGTAGCTCGTGCCCAATCTGATCTTTCTGGGAACGCAAGCCCTCAACCTCAGCAGAAAGCTTTCCTTTGTGTTGGGATTCTTTCTGGAAAGATTTGAGCAACTCATCCAGGTCGTGTCTCTTCTTCCCTTCTGCATAAGTCAGAGACTTCAATTCGGTCTCTTTCTCTTTTATCCTGAAGTTCATCTTTTCCAGACGCTCTTTGAATTCCATTTCAAAAAACGGCGGAGGATCTTCGTGATTTTTCTGGGCTTGATTTATTGATATCTGATAGCGCGAGTTCTCGATCGTGATCGCCTCACCTTCGCGATATCTGACTTCTTCCCGGTGTGGAAGGATCAGCGAATTGAGAAACATCTGGTGATCGCTTCCGAGATCCTTGATAAAGATATTTCCACCTGAGATCTTTACCTCCAGGAGCTTGCCTTCCACATCCGGAAGGTAAAGGTCACACTTTTCTCCGGAGCCAACGAGAATGGGTCCCACTCCACTAAAGAGATACTCCTGACTCTGGCCATCGCGGGAAACTTTAATTATCAGTGAAGACACGCGCCCCTCCCGGGATGAGCTTAAGCTGCTTCTTTTTCTTTAGGTTCGATCTTCGCTTCAACAGGAGCTTTGCCCATTTTTCCCCACCAGCGACTGATAGGTCTGACGATCTGGACAAATCCGATTTCTACACTAAGCTCTTTAGCAATGAGATCTTCCGAGAGTGCTTCAATCGGATCGCGCTCAGATTCAAAAGTAGTAAGTTCTTCCGGGAGTTTGTTACTCGATGACATATTCCAGAGAATATCAAATTCGTTTTCGAGTCTTTCCACTGTACTGATATAGACTTTCTCGCAGCTGAAGAATGTATTCACGAGACCCATCGATACCGAGAGGATAATACCGATAATGGATGTCGACATTGAGAAAGAGATCTTCAGAAGGAAGTTGTCCATGATGATCTTAGAACCTTCTACATCTGAGAGATTCATCCCGCCAAGTTCCGGAAGGGCCTTCATAATCCCGAGGAAGGTACCGAAAATACCACCTACGATGAATAAACCTGGAACTGAATTCAGGAAGTCATTAAAGACAGCTACCGGAATGATCCCGAAGACTTTATTGAAGCAGGGATTGTTTCTCAGGACTGTATTAGAGATCTCCAGGAACTTAGGTCTTTCGCCCCACTTGAGATACTTCACCTGATTTAGAATATCATTCACCATCCGTGCCGAACCCTGCTGAACCAGGAACACTCTGTCGGTCACAGTCATAATGGCATCTGGGTTTCTACGCTTAAGAATTGAGCGAATCTCAAAGACTTCATAGTATGTAATCTCCAGAAGTCTCTTGCTGATCACATAAAATGATTGCTCCGCTTTTTCTTCACGTGCATTCATGAATTTCTTCACACGCTTACTGAATTCTTTTGAGAACCAGTCCTCGCGCTTGACGGTGTAATAGATGAGAAATCTCAAACCCGCTGCGAGAACAAAAAATATCGCCATCGCCGGCATGAGAAGGTCGGTCGCAAAGACCACAACACCATCTACAATTGCCTGTACAAAGTCCTGGCCCATACAATTCCCCTTAGTCCTTTAAGTTGAAGCGAATGATCACTTTCTGAGATTTATCGCAGCTATATTTTTGACAATATTCTTTATGAGAAAGTCCGGAAGCAATATCCCGTCCCTTCACTTCTTCAGCGAGGAATGAGCGACCGGTCACTTTTACGAGCGGCAGAAGGTCTTTCTGGTGCTGGTAAGTCATCTCATTCTTGTTGAACATATAAGTGAAGATCGATTTGGCACGATTAAATGAAAGATCCAGGTTGTACGCGACCGCAATCTTATCTGAATCACTTAAGCTTTGAGGGTCAACGTATTTCCCTTTATATGTTGGTGAAGAGAATCCAACGATTTCGACTGAGGAAATTTCCCTGGCAATCTTCTCGTCCTCGAGAAGTGCTTTGGAATATGTCGGAACAAACTTCTGAAGAATCTGTTTCATATTGGGCTTCAGATCCGCACGTCCTGTATCGAAGTACTCTCCGAACTGGATGGTCACGTCTCCGTTTTTCCCATCAACTCCTGCCTTGATTCCGTTCTTAGCTAGCTGATCAGCAATTTTTTTTGCGAGTTTCTTTTTTGCGTTCATGACTTCTTCTGCGCGTTTCAGGTCTCCCGAAAGACCATCTTTGTCTTTCTGGAGCTTGTCGATGGCAGCGAGATAACGTCCATGTTCATTCTTGGCATCAGCAAGTTTGTTATTCGCATTTTCAGCTTCTCCCTTCGCCTTACCAACTTCATCCTTGAGTTTTGCGAGCTCCCCATCCAGTTGAGCTTTTTCTCCGGCCATCTTGTTTTTAAACAGAGCCAAGGCCTGCGCTTTCTCGGCCGCTGTTGCTTTCTCCTGGCCCAGCTGGGTTTCAAGAGCCGCTCTTTCTGCGTTCATCTTGTTGTTGAAGTCCGACTTCATCTGGGCCATCTTGGCCTCATGCTCTGCCTGAGCCTGTGCCAGCTCTTCCTTCATGCCTTCGGTGGCATTCTGGAGCTGTGAAATCTTCTTAGCGTTGTCGAGTTTCATGACCGCAATCTGGCGATTGAGCACTGCCTGTGAAGTGTTTGCCTTCTGGGCAGTCTCACGAAGCTCTTTAATCTTGTCCGTAAGATTAGAGTTCAGGTTTTGAATTTTCGCCTGCGTTTGATTAAGACTTTCTGTCTTCTCCTGCACTTCATCCTGAAGGCGAGCAACTTCCTGTTTACGTTGTTCTAAGATCTGCTGCTTTTCCCTGATCAGACGATCCTGTTCATTGATCTTCTGTTCGTTCTCAGCAATGATCTGTTTTTTCTCCGAGAGGTCTTCGTTCTTTTCCTTGATGACCTCGTTTCTGAATTTGATCTTCTTATTTGAAAGCAGATTGGTGTTCACGATGTTTCTCACCATCTGCTGGTACTGATTGAGGGCGCGGGCCTTCGACTCATTCTCGGCTGCCTGCGCCTCAAGATTACGCTTTTCCTCTTTTGCTTCGTCTTGAAGCAGAGAGAGTTTGCCCATCAACTCTTCATACATGCGGGCCTCATCCACTGAAGCCTCTTTCTCCAGATAGTCATCCTTAAGCGCATTGTATGCCTGAATTTGTTTCTTCAGATCCTGGTTCTCGCTCTTTACTTTCTGGTTCTCAATCTGCGACTGGACACTCGAAGTTCCGGATCGAAGAGAGGCAACAACATAAAGGAGGAGGAAAACGACAGATAAGACCATGAAGAGATCGGAGTACGAGGTCCAGAAGGAACCTTCTTCCTCGTTCTTCGCTTTCAATTTCCGATAATCCAAACTCATTTTGAATCTCACTGTTAGTAATCATTCGTTCAAGTTGAGGAATGTTACCGTTCTGATTTCTCGAAAACCGGAAAATCAGCAAAGTGAAGTGTCTTAGCTACTTAGTTGAAATTGCTACGATAATTCTTTGTGGCGCCTGAATTTATTGGTGTGATAACGAAGAGAGGCACAGTCATTGAACAGGATGAAATTACTTACAAACTTTCTCTTTAAAATGGAGAAAACCTTTTTCGAATTCTTTATTCCGCTTAGGTTTTTTATACGGAGTCATGTATTTGTCATAGGCCGCAGTCCAGGGTTCCATCGTACAGATGACAGAATCCTTGAGCATTTTCCCCGAAGCAAAATCAGACACATCTTTAGAAATCGATTTGAGCTCGCTTCTGAGTCCCTCATCTTTAATTTTCGCCGAATCAAGATTAGCAAGAGTTTCCAGAATAAAAGTGAATGGACCTTCAAGCGATCCCAACATCATAACATCTTCCGTGAGTGTTTTGTATTTTTCCTCGGGATACTTCTTCCAGTCCATTGTTGATGCTAGTTTCTGACGATCATACTGTCCGAGAAAGGTAATTAAAGTCTGAGTGGCCCGAAGAAGATTCTGCGCCTTGCAGGTTTCATCACACACCGCCGGTGTACTTTTTTGATAAAACGCAAATAAAAATTTTATAATCCTTTCTAAGTCATCGGCGTAGTGAACAGTAATATTTCGAAATTCCTTTCGCACGCATGCATAGTCACCATGCTTGCAGTTTATTGCATTAATCTTATTCACGGTCTGCTGCTCGTAATACTTCCGGGTCGATAAATCCATTCCTCGATATTCAATTGGTGTTGAATCGACGCAAGCCATTCGTCCAGTCTCTTCGAATTCTTTCAACCAGCCACTATACTTTGCATCGACCTTCGACTTTCCTTTCGCAATATCATCATAGACAAGACTTCCAGGATGAAGATGACAAAGAATAGAATGCGAGAAGAGCTTCCCGCTCTCGACAGTGGCAATAGCATTTTCATACCAGTCTTTGCTTTTTAAAACCTGGTTCGTAACCTTGGAGATATCAAGCTTCGCGTACTCACTCTTCACATATTCCATGTGCTTTTTCATATTCTTAAAAGCACTGAGGTCCATATAGGCCCGCACCAGGGTTGCTCTTACAGTAGTGGAATCACTGAAGTTGTAGATTTCTTCATGACCAGCCTTGTAACCAAGGAAAAGAGCAAGAAAGAGTCGTATGTTACTCGCCCGGAGATTATGCTGGCAGGATTCACCACACGGTAAAGTGTCGTCCTTAATTGAGCGCAGGTAGTAGGGTTCGAGAAAACTTCTGGAAGCGATGAGATCTTCCGGATGAATCCCCGGGATTTTCATAGCAGCATCATTAAAGCAGCGATAGTTCCTTGGTTCGCATAGGTTTCCCATGCTCACCTTTTCCCGGAAAACTTTCCATGCCTCTCGTCTTGCCTTCGACGTTTCGACGAACTTTGCGGCCTCGTCTTCTGCAGCGAAAGCCGACATGGCGATCAGAATGATTAAGAGATATCTCATTTCTCTATCTTGCCATGGATTGTTCTCACTTTCACCCGATTGGCACCCATTTGGAGGTTTCTGCCGCTTGAGCGATCAATAACTTAAGTCCGCATTTGAGTCCAATGTCACCTTGCCACTAAACTCTGCCTACTCACAAAAGGGAGCTTACTTGTCTCAGGAAGAATTCGAAACCCTGGCCCTTGATCTACTGGAAGCGACGATGAATATCGCCTCTATCCATAAAGTCGACGAAAAGCGACTCTTCGAGGAATTTTCCCGGCACTCGCAGAATTACGAGACTCACGCCGCCTGCATAGCCTATGCGTTTCGATACGGCATCAAATCCGCTTATGAGACATGGTCAGTTCTTCAGAAAGGTCCCATTAAACAGAAAATAGGAAATATTACCATCCTTGGAGGCGGATGTTGTTTTGAGCTGCCAGTCCTCATGCAAAGTCTCAGGCATCAGAGTAAAGAAATCCATGTGAAGATCATTGATCCGGTCTCCAGATGGAAAATCTTTCAACCGATGCATGTGAGACTGGCAGAGAAGATGGGGGTAAGACTCCATCTTGATTATGTTCCGGTAGTGGATATTCTAGAACAGATTGATTCCTACCGGACCGATCTTCTCGTTTCCATCAACAGCTTAAACGAGCTGACGTATGCCGAAAGGAAGGCCCTGCGAATTGCGTACGCGACCTGTAACCGCCAACTGATCTGGCATTCAAGTCTTTCAGTCATGCAGGATGTATTCAGCGCATCCTATATTCCGATGAGAGAAGAGATGAGCTGTGAAGCTGAGAATGAATTATCGACATTCCTGGTCAGGCGTTACCCCTCACTCACAGGTCTTAATCTCTTTGCCAATCTCGGTAATAAAGGGTTCTATCTCATGCATAATCTCTCCAATGTGAAAACGGAGAATGCCATTGCGTGGGCCTTCAAATACTGAAATAAATTATCTCCCGAAAGACGGTATCATGATCTACCGCACAGATCTCTTTGATCCGAATGAGTCACAGTCGCTCCTCGAAACACTCACCAAAACCATTCAGTGGGAAAGACCCTTATTCAAAATCTACGGAAAGGAATTTCCGGTTCCACGCATGACCGCCTGGTACGGCGAGGTGGAATATAAATACTCCGGCATCATCAACCTTCCCCTCCCCTGGACGGAAGAGCTTCTCATGATTAAGGAGAAGGCCGAGGAGGCTTCAGGTGGTGAATTCAATAGTGTCCTCCTCAATCTCTACCGCTCAGGTGTTGATCACATGTCATGGCATAGTGACGACGAGAAATCGCTCGGAGTTAATCCCGTGATTGCCTCAGTGACTTTTGGTGAGGTGAGGAAATTTTCAGTGAAGCACAGGAAGGATAAGAGTCTTAAACCGATCACACTTGAATTAGCTTCGGGATCGCTCGTGATCATGAAAGGTGAGATGCAGGAGTACTGGCATCACCGCATAAACCCATCGAAGCGCGTGATGGGTCCCCGGATTAATCTCACCTTCCGGAAAGTTATTTCTTAATGATCGTCTGAATGATAATCGGCTCAGTCGGAACGTCACGGTACACACCCATTGTTCTCACCGGGCTCTTCTCGATCTCGCGAACGACTTCCATTCCGGAAGTTACTTTTCCGAAAACAGCATACTGACCATCAAGCTTATAGTTTGCTGAAGTATTGATATAGAACTGAGACGTTGCTGAGTTCCATTCATTCGTTCTCGCCATGCCCAGAGTTCCGATCTCATTTGAAAGACCATTCTTAGCTTCATTCACAATCGGCTCATGCGTTGGCTTCATAGACATATCTGTATAGTGACCGCCGGTCTGAACAACAAAACCCTTCACCACTCTGTGAAAAATAAGTCCGTCGTAAAAACACTCTTCCACATAACGAACAAAGTTCGCGGTAGAGATTGGTGCCTTCACATCATCGAGGCTGATATCGATATTCCCTTTGTTGGTCACGATCGTGAGCTCAACAGCGGCAAAAGCATTGAAAGTTGTGAGAGCAATAATTAGAGCTAAGAGTTTCATGTTTTCTTCCTTGGGATTTCTTCTTAGTTTGCTACAGTCACCTTGATTTTGGAAGACTCAGTCGTATAAACGCGGCCTGCAGCAGGCATATGGCCCCTGAAAAAGAAGTAGTACTGACCATTGGGAATGCTATTCGTTCGGAAACCTAATTTCATATTCTTAAGGACAACATCGGTCGTACGCTTCGTAATCATTTTCCCTGCAAGATCAGTCACCACAAAATCAATTTTCTGCATCATGATTGGAGATGAAGAAACCGTCACATTATACTCATGACGGCCTTTTACCGGCTGAGAGATGTCCATGCTGATTGGCTGCATAGAAATCGACATCGAAGGAACAGAGTTCACGACCGCAAAGCCGCGGATAACAGACTTCGAAGCATCTTTTGCAGAAGTTGCCATGAGCTCATATCTGCCGTCAGCAAGATTGGCACTATTGAATGATGTTTCCGATTTCAGTTGATTCACGTGACGCGACTGAAGAGTTTCAATCACAGCACCGTTTTTCATGAGCTTCACTTCAACATTGTCTGCGCGCAGAGACTGAGTTGAAACTTTCACTTCGCCTGAGACGTAATCATTTTCTTTCGGAGAAAGAACAGCAATAGGATTCGAAGTCACATCGATCTGGAAACCGATCGTGGAGGCACCAATTCCAGATTTATCATCCCATGAAATTCTCGCGTAACCTTTTTCTCCCCATGCATCTGACCACGAGTTCCTGATGATCCAGTATCTTTCAGCATCGTTATAACCAACAAGAGATACAGCGTGACCACCGGAAGTCTTAGTTGTCGTCGTCTTATAAATCCCACCGCCGTAAGCGAGGAAGTCTTCATACACAGTCATTGAAGTGACCAGTGGTCCTTTCTTGAGAGCATCTTTCACGGCCTGGATAGAATTTGATCCCCATCCGCCTGATGGCTTAAAAGTACCAGTAACATTCTTATAAGTTCTATCTGTCTGGTTAGCGCAAAAGTTTGCACACTGAACGTCTTTTCCATCTGAGCCCATTGTGTATGGAGCACACGAATTATCGATCACACCTTTTGATTTCACAAAAGCTGCACCGTTATCGGTGAACCATCCCTGATCACACTTACCACCGCCGCAAGCAAAGAGTGCCTGAGGTGAATACATCGGGCGAAGCCATGGAGCTTTCATGGAAATCGCTGTCTGAGCTTCGAGAGTAGCAACTGTTGAGAAGGCCACGCACGAACCGCAATTACCCTGGTTCATGACATCGCCCAGCCAGTTCACGCCATTCATGTTTCTCCAGTCGACAGACTCGTAAGTCATCGACTTGGAATACGCCTGTGAATAATCGAGAGTATTCACGATCACATCACGGTTTCCCATCATGCGTTTTTGAGAATCAGCTGAAAGTTCACTTACCCAATTACTCCTGGCAGTCCACTTAGAACCGTTAGCATTTATCTTGTTATTAACTTCAGAAATATTAATCGCTGCAAACGCTGAAAAACTAATCGCGAGAGCGAGAGTTGAAAAAATCAAACGCACGGAAAACCTTCCTTGTGAGGTTAAAGCTTTTGGAATCGCAAGAACTTACAGAAGCTCTGCCTAAACGGCTTCCCAAAAATGCTTACCGTGGAAGGTTTACCGGTATTGAGATATGTGATTATGGATATTTAGCTGAGGATCAGTCGTCATCCCCGTAGAATTCGTTATCTTCAACTTCGTCATCATCATCAAATTCATCTTCATCGTCTTCATCACCGATGGCATTTTCTCCACCCATCTCCACCTGCTTACTCTGATAGTAATTGGCCTCGTCGAAGGTCTTCGAACCATTAAGTGCTTTTGTGAGTGAATCAGACTTTTCGATAGGTGTTTTCATGCGCCGTCTCCCTGAAACTGCCATTTTACTTAGCAGTTTCAGAAAGGAGCATTTAAAGAATTCTAAAGAAATTTCACGGGAGTTTTACGTGAAACAGTTTGCTCTTACGAACGTAATTTCCATTCTCTTGTGCAGTGAAAAGACCGCATCCCATTACCTGACCACCATGAATCACGAAGTCGCCTTTGATCATCATATAATGTGCATTCACCGGACCATCTTGTGGAATCACATGTGCGGCCCAACGAGGACGAATCGCTTTGTCTGATTCAATCTGCTCACGCTTGATCACATGAATCCATCCGCCATTATTGAGAACGAGTGAATCACCATGCATGCGCGCCTTCACATCCGTATCAAGAACTCCCCAGCGTGCAACATCATACGACGAGCGCTTAGTGATTTCTCCATTCATAGGATTCACAGTAATGATTCCAGTGAAACCTGCTTCCTGGCTAGTGGCCACAGCTGCATAAACTTTCTCACCATCAACCGCAAGCCCTGACGGGTAACCTTCATTGTCTCCCGGCATCCAGTTAGTCCACGAAACAACTCTCTTCTCAAGATCAAAACCCAGAAGTCCTCCAGCGCCGCGGGAGATAATTAACTTTCTTCCGACGATTGCCATTGAAAGTGCGGCCCATGCCGGATTTCCCGTTTCTTCGATTGAATATGTATTCATAACATCGCCAGCAGCATTGAGCTCAACGAGTTCTCTCATCGTGAGTGCCCAGATCGAGAGCCCATCCTGAATCACACCTCTAATTTGAGTTGCTGATTCAGCGATGATCGTTCCGCCATGGGTTTCAATGACAAACTGTCCGTTTGATCTGTGAGCGATGAGTGCATCTTCCCAGATGGGAGTATCGCGTACTGCTGATTCGCAGACTTTTTCTAAGTGGGTGGCGAGTGCAGTGCCCGAAATAAAGAGCGCACCCAAGATGAGGGTCTTGAACATAGTTCCTCCAGTGAACTTTAATTACTTAAAGTATGAAGGATTCTATTGCGTCAAAGCAAGGGTATGGAGTTTAGCTTTCGGAGTTTTGCCGAAGGTGTGCATGAAATCGAAGGTAACGTCCTTCATATTATATTTCACGCCGATATCTTCTTTCATCTTAAGCCACAAGTACGCCGTCATTTCCGCATCCGCCAAAGCTCTGTGAAAATCCCCGGCCACTTTTAGTTTATGCAGCTCTACTAATGTCTTCAGTTTAAAGTTCGGAGCTTCTTCGTAAATTCTCCGCGAAACAAGTAGCGAGCACGCCATCTGAACATCAAAAGGTTTCCCCGCTTTCTCTGCTTCGTACGCAAGAAAGCGTTTATCAAAAGAAGCGTTGTGAGCAACCAACGGAGTCTTTCCTACAAACGAAAGAAGCTCACGAATTGCTTTCTCATTTTTCGGAGCATCTTTCAGCATCTCGTTTGAGATCCCGGTGTAGCCTTCAATAAATGAGCTGACTCTTTTCCCTGGATTCATGAGTGTTTGAAAACGATCACGCACTTTTCCTTTCTCAATGAGAACGGCCGCTACTTCAATTGCGCGATCCTGACCCGGTGAAAGGCCAGTAGTTTCAAAGTCGATGACAATGCATTTATCCATTGAATCAATTCTATCAGACAATAGTGCCCCCGTCCGGCCTAACGTCACTTTACCTATCTCTCAGAAATCTCAAGAATGTCCCACCCAAGGAGGTCCTAATGACCCGATCATGGATGAGTGACAGTAATTATGGTGGCGAGGAAAAAGGAACTCTTCCGCGCGAACACATAAATTACGGTGAGAAAGATCAGAACATGAAAGGCGACACCGACATCGATCTCAAGGAGAGAATTCTCGATGTCCTTCGCCAGGACGAAGATGTGGATGCCACCAGCATCCGGGTAAATATCAAAGAGAATAATCTCGTCGAACTTTCCGGAACCGTTCCGGATTCAAGATCCATGGAGCGCGCGGTGGAATGCGTGCGTGAATTGGGTGTTACTGAAATCGATAATGATTTAAAAATTCAATGGACCTGACAAATCAGATAGTGGGCCCATGTCGCAATATTTTTGCGATATGGGTCCCACTTGTATCTCGTAGCATCCGGTGTGAACCAGAACTTATCACCAGCCACGAAAATTTCTTTCGTGCGTCTGTTTACACCGTAAATCACAATCCAATGCTGGATATCGCTTCTGCGTTTTACCGAAGTGATGATGGGTTTTCCCTCTGTGATCGCGTCCGCAATTTCATCGAACGTCAGCTTCTGCCTGATCACAACTTTGATTTTGTTTTTCCTGAGAGCATCGGCGAGCTTCCGGGTTGAGATTCCCCACTCCTGATGAGGACGGCATTGTTTATAGAATTTATCTGAAGGCGTTTTGATTCCAAAATGTTCGAGCACCATGAAGCCACTCACGAATCCACAGGTATAACTTTTCACCTGCCGGTAGCCGGGAATATCTAAAACTATATCCCCTTCCACAGTTGCGCGCGAAAGAAGCTCCTGCACGTAATCTTTTTTCAGACGAGTAAATACTTCGTCCATGTGATCTGTTGTGAAAGGCGAGATTTCCTTACTCTGCATACCCATTAAGATTACACCATTAACCTAAAATCAATATCAATTTCCTTTACCCCCTATGGTTTAAGCCATTTTGATGAGTTACAAAGCCCAGCAATTAAACTTCATTCCATAGAGGGAATATAAATGAAAATCATCCTGGGCTTTCTACTTCTGGTCCTCAATCTTTCACCAGCATTCGCTGCGACCATCGTTGAAGTCATTCCAGGCGATCGCCCCGAAGAAGACTTCATTGTGAAATGGTCTGATGGCCGCGTGACTTTTGTTAATCCTTCTCAAGCGCCAACAATTGAGAAAGCACACTTCTCAGTTTCCGATTCTATGGAGCCAATGCTCTCGAGCTACGAGCCTACAGTTATGGAATCAGATGAAGCTGTTCAAAAACTTCTGAAAACCATGAGAAGCCCGAGTCCCTTCCAGTTTAATATTCAGTGCTACAACATTGCTCACGTTCGTGCCTATGAAGCCTGGAAGAATCACGGAGTAAAATCCACGAAGATGTTCCTCTTCTTCACCAAGAGTTACATAAGAAAACATGGATCCAAGTGGTGGTTTCATGTAACACCAATGGTTCATGTGAATGTTGACGGTAAAATTCAGGAGAGAATTCTGGATAAGGAGTGGCTGAAAGGTCCATCCACTACCAAGCTGTGGACAGACAAATTCATTAAAACGAAAAAACACTGTCCGGTGATTTCGAAGTACTCAGCTTACGAGAACAATCAGGACACTAACGATTGCTATGTCTACCCTGTGAGCATGTATTACTGGCAGCCACTACATTTAATTGAGCTGGAAGAATCCAGAGTCGAACATGCCGAATTTAATATGCGCCAAGTGAATACCGCTTACGCCCGGGACTTTTAAATAGATGGGGCACGGCCAGTGCCCCCTTTTTTTGCTACCATTCCCGCTCTCCCTAGGACTTAACTCCTGAAATTCAGAGGATCACCCTGTTTCTCCACAGTCATTCCACATATGTCCCTTAAACTCTGATTAATTGTTTCTCTCGTCTCTGCTGTTGGACGTTCTTCCAGTTGTACGTAGCTTGATCCGCAGAACCGAGAACTACCGCCTTTATGGAGATATTATGAAATCGCGCGCCTTAATGGTGACGTTCTTAGCTTTAATGCTAATCACGGCCTGTAACAAAGAAGAATATTACGGGACGAGTATCGCTATCGAAGGAGCCGACGCCGCCTGCGCAGCTGGAACTGATATTTCAAGTTGCGAAGCCATCTCAGGATGTCAGGTTGCTCTTGAAGATGTCGAGTCGGTTGAACCGGTCTTTGCGGCCTGTATCGCAAACCCTGAAACAGGCCCCGAGGTTGTTATCTTAGATCCACCAGATAATTCGGATCCTAATCCACCTGCACCACCAGTTGTTGAAGAAGAACCTACTATCGACGAAGCTTACGCAAACAAGTGCGAGAATCTCGATGATAAGTATTTCTACATCAAAAATTATAGTGTCGAAGGCAAGAGTCAAAAGTCTAAGAAGGTAAAAATTTGTCACCAGACATCAAAAGGTGAGCACGCCATTATTGTGGCCTGCCCGGCGCTTAAGGCGCATCGAAAACACGCTGATTACTTAGGTGCATGTAAAGTTGATTAATTCAAAGGGCCCCTGGACACCACGTGTGAAAGGGGCCTTTTTTACATCAACCAGTCTGTGACAATTTCACTCTCCGAAATATTCATGGCATTCGCAATCTTATAAAGAGTCGTTCTTCGAGGCATTGAATTTGTGTTCAACATTTTACTCAGTGAAGGTTGAGGAATTCCTGTCGCTTTCGCAAGCTTCGAGACTCCACCCCATTTATCAATCTTAGCTTTTAAAATATCTTTAAATGCACGCACATCTTTTCCAATTTTCTCGAGATCATCGTAAGAGATGTACGGTTTTTGGAGTGGAGATGCCGGCATGTCTTTCCAATCCTCGATCTCGTGCTGGATATCGGCAATTATGCGATCCTTCTCTTCTTTCTCTTCTTCATCAAACCAGAGCTCACACAGAAGGTAAGCGCCTTCATAGATATTAGCGAACTCAACGGCGGAAGTGATAAAGCGAGGATCGAGCCCCTCTTTGCCCATCTTAGAAGCGATGTCATAGAGTCTTACTTTTTGTACTGGAGTCGTTTTAAAAATACTCATAATGAACCCCGATAGTGAAAGTTACCTCTGAAGATCCGCGAAACGTGGATCATCAACTTCGCCATCTCTCTCTTTTCTGTTTTGTCGTCTTTAATGTAGGCAGTACAAATAAAAGCACGTTTTTGTTTTTTACTTTCGATTTCGGTTTCAGCGATGACAATACAAAGTCTAAATTGCACATTACCATTTCCGAAATTGTGCCATTTCATCTTGAAGCCGTGAGGAGTGATCTTCCCCATGTTCTCAGCAGGTCCCCAGAATTTGGAATTACTAAAACGAGGATGATTAGGGTCAAAGGGATCGTCAGTTTTTAGGAGTTCAGCGTCTGGCCGAAGGGTTGACTTATTATTCTGTATCGCTGAAGACACCGTTGGCCTTCTTATCTAAGTACGACTGAAATCCCCATTCTGTGAAAATAACTTCCATACATCTCCTATCGGCACTTTATCATAACGAATTATAATTTTCCATAACCATACATCACCTTCCATTGGACTAAGTAGCTGTTTTCAATAAGTCTGAAATTTCGCGTAATTATAGCTTCCTGGTACGGTTTAACTTCCTGTTTCTTTACCTGCCATCAAAATTTCCCAAGAATGAAATCAGACACGGAGGTCTGAATGAGCGATTTAAAATCTTCCATCACCGGCATTCCTGAAACTACCGAAGCAATCCACAACAGCAGCTACAATATCGAATCCAGCCGAGGCGATACACACATCAGCGATGATCTGAAAATGATTGTGGTCGAAGCATTAGATCGCAATATGGCAGTTGATGATTCGAATATCAAAGTGAGTGTCACGCCTCAGAACTGGATTGTGCTTACTGGAACAGTTCCGAAAGAAGAAATGATCAAGGAAATTGAGCTCTGTATCCGTGAGCTAGGGCATGTGGAAATTAATAATCAATTAAAAATCAGCCCACTATCTTCTTAGCTTCTTTTTTGTCGATCAGCTCACCGATTACGAATCGATGAATGATACTTCCGATGAGTGTTTGATATGGGATTCCCATACGATCAGCTTCTTCCCGTAAAAGAGTCAGATCCTTTAGATCCAACCGGATTGAGATCATGACCTTAGGATCATGATCCACTTTGCTGGGATCCACTCTCTTAAATTTTGTGAGGTCGTATTCCTTGCGCATATTGTTTCTCTTCTGTTTTTGTAGCCCTTCGGGCAGAAATGATTCTTATACAGTTATCTTTTTCTGAATAAACAACGACTAAAACGCCTTTGTGAAAGGCAAATCCAAACTTTATGTAACGGTCTTCATAGATTTCATCACTAAAGATTGGAATCGCGTCTTCGAAACTAATCCCATGCTTCTTAAAATTGGATAGATTTTTCTCGTTGTCCCATTCGTAAATCATAAAACCACACCTGTATATACAATGTCAATACGTGACCACACATACATGGAGCAATTGATGATCTGGATTCAAAATGCCTAAGGCATTGAAAGAAATCCCTGCTTACGCGAGACATAAAAAGATGTCCCACATTCTGAGACGCTGATTCTCTATATATGGATCATGAAGATCCAAATCAAAGGCACCTATCGCAAGCCCAACAACCACTGGGTAGTTGAACTCTCCTCCTTGGCCATCCTGGTGGAAGGCACTAATCCATTCAAAGCGTTCAAGGCGCTTGAAGAGCTCATTCAAAAAGAGATCGGTATCGATAGTGAGTGCTCATTTCGCATTCACGATGACGGCCGTTTCGAGCTCTTTACCGGCAAGTCTCCCGAGCTTGTTAACTACATCGCCAAAAAGATTCACGAGAATGCTGGCAGTACAGAAGACATAGGGAAGATTCTTTCTGAGATTAAATTTAACGGTGACTTGGAGGACATATGAAGTTCATAGGAGCATTTCTGATGGTTCTATTGTTTATAGATATCACTTCGTGCGGAAAGCTTTCCGAGGCCGCAGATGCAGAAGAGTCGATCGATAACGATTGCGGATTGAGGTATGTCTCCGGACAAAGATGCATCGTTTGCGAGAAAGGCGGAGTCAGCTGCGATTGGGATTAGAAATGGAATAATCTTGGTCGAACTGTCTAAATCTTAGGCAGTCCCTGGGAGCTAAACATTCAAAAGTTAAGGCGCCCTTATTGGTCACGGAATTGCATCCACAACATCACTAACCAATCACAGGATTCTTTATGAAAATGTTTTTAGCCTTTTCTCTTCTCCTTTCAATGCACGCTTTTGCGTCTCAGGAAGATCCCGGACCTTCTATTATGGGTCAGGAAGGGAACGGGCCAATCCTCAACATTTCGATGGTGGAAAGAAAGGGGTGTATGCAGCTTGCCCTGGAAAACAGAACAGGTTACGAGGATGATCTCTTATTCATTGAAGCCGACGGCGAAACTCATTATTTATCCCGCGAGGCACTCATTCCTAAATGTTGTGCTCTTGGGTTAATCAACTGTTCACGCTTAAAAAGATGAAAGCAACCGAGATTTCTGGAGATCCGTTCATCGCGTATCTCCGGGGTAAATTCACTCAGCTCCAATTGAAGAACCCGCGTTTCTCATTACGGGCCTATGCTATGAAGCTCGAGCTCGATCCATCATCACTCAGCAAAGTCTTCTCGGGAAAAAAACATCTCTCTCATGAGACGAGACTTCACTGTCTCAAAAAGCTTGGGGCCTCAAAAAAAGAAATTGAAGCTGTCCTCTCAATTGGTAGTCACGAACCACTCTCACATCAAATCATTCCTGAAGACGTCTTCGAAGTCCTGGGCAACTGGCGCTACTTCGCCGTGATCGAATACCTACGCATCGAAAACACCGATAAGATCTTCGCTCATCTCGAAAAAAAGCTCGATCTGGACCGTAAGAACTCAGAGGACATTCTCAATACCCTTATCAGAATGGGATTCATTAGCTTTGATAATGGTGTTTACGAGATCCTGAAGCCGAATAATTCCTGGTCGAGTGCTGGGGGAGACACTTCGGCCATACGCCGGGCCATGCAGAAAGAAATTCTTGAAAGAAGTATTACTGCCCTCGAAACCATTCCCATGGACTCTCGCGAACACGGCTCACTCCTCGTTTCTATCGATAAGAAGCGTCTTCCTGAATTTAAGGAGCGCCTTCGCCGTATCCGCCTCGAGCTAAGTGACTATTTACAAAGCTCTCCTGAATCAAATGAAGTCTACCAATTCCAAATGTCCTTCTTTCCTGTCACGAAGTTAGACTGACAACCTCTGTGGACGGTAAGAGTCCACACAATTAGTTCACCCTTTCATCCCCTCCTCCTTATCCATGTTACTTCTATGGCAGGTTTCAACGTCCAAAGGAGGACTCATGAAAAAGCTTCTACTCGTTTTGCCTTTTACTCTCGCACTCACTGCTCAAGCAGCTACCCAGCTCTTCATCTGCGAAGGAAAGATCGGAACTCAGGACATCACACTTCTCGACGATGGTCACAAAGCAGGAATCTATAAAGGAAAAGTAAACATCGCAGCTGGTGCTCGCGGAAACAACTTTCCAAAAGTAATCTTCGAGTCGAACGAGCTCAATTATGATGACGGAGCTGAGGAATGTAAGCTCACGGCAACAAGTACCGCGAAAGGAAGTTTCGCAGTCTCAGCTCCATGTACTGGATCTGGTGCAGGGACCATCACTGCCCTTTCACTTCCAACAATCGAGCTCACTGCTGAATCTGTTCAGGTAACATGTCGCCTGGAACAACTTGGCGAACAAGAAAGAAGACAGCCGGAACCGAGACAGCCTGAACCAAGACAGCCTGAAACAAGACAGCCGGAACTGAGACAGCCGGAATCTAGACAGCCTCAGCCACGGACTGAAAGAAGACAACCTCAACCACAAAGACAATGTTACGGCAGCAGCTATGCTCAGGTATGTGATGACGGGGAGGAGTAATATATGAAACTCCTAATCATCATGACCCTATTTCTCTCGCAAGCTTTTGCGGGAGAACTGGAAGAGTTCGTACAGAGATATAAAATCAAGCTGATCCCGGAAAACATGAGTCCGCAGCTTGTGTGGGAGTTCAGCCAGGAGATTCGATTGTTCCCAGCTCCCCTAATGAACGAGATGCTGGCCAAGGGTGCAAAAATCACTCTCATTGAAGGAAGGGGTGTAACGGCAGATCCAACGTTCCGTGGCTCAACAACCTTTGATGGGAGATCATGGCATGATGTTCCGGGAGCGGGAGGAAATCCTTCGGCCCGCCAGCCCACTCGAATTGTTGTGAATCGTCTGGACTACAATGGATCAGCAAATCTGTTTCTTCATGAACATGCGCATGCACTTAATTCGCTTTATCGTTCGCAAGGCTTAACTAAGTCTCAAAAGTGGAAGGATCTTATTGGGAGAAATCCTGAGGCGCGACAGCTTCTTTACGAAACCTGCGGCGCTTATTGTGAAAGTAATGACGATGAAACATTCGCTGAGCTATTCGCGATCTATCATGCAGGCGGAAGGCGGATGATGGAAAGAAGAAGTCCGGAGATGGCAGAATTCTTTCGCACATTCGTTTCAGTGAGGGCGTTCACAAGATAAAATTAATTTCAGGCTCCCTTTCGGGAGCCTGTTTCCAACTCGCTCTGCAAATGTTAAAAATCTTCCATGCGGAGTCTGCTTTTATTACTAACTTTCCTTTCATTACCACTTGGGGCCGTCGTTCCCCTCCTGGATATGGTCCGCTTCCAAAAGGTCTCGATTTCGGCGATCTCAGCACTCCCCGGATTTCTTCAGATAAAGTCGAAGTCTTCACGACCGGTGGATATTCTCACCTGGAAAAACATTGACGATCTTCTAAGTGCCAACCCCGCAATTGTTTCTACTCTCAAGCTCAAGCATCCAGATGGATCACCATTTTGGGAAAAGTTCGGCGAAGACATCTGGGATCCAACAATTGAAAACGGAATTCTTTACGGTGGAGTGATGTCGCTGCGTGGAAACCGGATTCACGCTCACGAAGATCATGATGGCTGGAGTCGTCGGGTTTATGCATTCAAAAATGTGAATGCATTCTGGGTTCGTGAAAAACTTCCCCTCTCTGGTCCACTTCCTGAATCACCTACATGGCTTGGCCATACATATGGTCAGCACTTTATTGATGGATACATGTTTTACGAGAAAGTGACTTATACGCCCTATCTCACAGCCGATAAGAAAGACCTGAAAGACTTTGGTAAAGGTGTAGAAAAAAAAAGTGAGCATGACCTGGGGGGCGGGACGAGCAGCGTTCTTCGAGGATCGTGGGAAGCAATGGGCACTCTTTCATGGAATAAAAGATGTTGGTCAGCCAATATAAGAGCTGCGGAATGTGTGGCTGAGTCCGGTCACGATTCAGAATTGTCGTAACTTAGACTGCCAGATCGAGCTTAAGTAACTCAATCTATGCAGCCTTTCTAATGAGTTCAACAAAATCCTGATGAAATCTCTTCTCCTCATTAACATTTAGAAGTCTCACAGAGCTATCAAAGTCCTCGCGAAGGTAATAACAAAATGCCAAAAGAGTATTAAAGGCTAATTTAGATCCCTCCAGCTTAAACGACTTCTGGGCCTTTTCCAGATGTATGATGGCGAGATTCAGACGTTGGAAGTTTTTTAAATTCTGGAGATAAATGTCGAGGATGAAAACTCCAATCATCAGATGAATGTATTGACCGTATCTGGATGATGAAAAATAATCAGTCCAGGATAGAAAATCTTCGAAGTTTTCATTTTGTTTATAACGATTAAGCATCGCCACCATTCTTTCCCTATCAGAGTAATATCCTGGGAAGATCTTCCGGGTAAAGTACAAATAGACATTCGAAACCTGAAGAGTGCTTCCGTGATTCTCTGAAATATACTTCTGGAAGATCTTATTGATGACATGATGGAATTTACAGCCATAAGCAAGAAATCCGAACACCGTTTCTTCGCTGATTTCTTTTTCGTGAAGTTTCGGACAATGAATCTCATCCGCTACTGCTGCAATCCGCTTACGTCTACGGATTACGCTGTTATATTGATCCTTCATATATTGTGGCCATTTTGTTTTATCCATAGATGTTCCTCTTTGGTACATCTGACGAAACATCTTTAGCTTTTTTCCTGGTTTGCTCCATGAGAGATAAGAAGGCGCATTCACAGAGGAAACTCATAATCCTTTGTTTAAGTTCGAGAGAATATATGCTGTTCATTCCCAAGCCATATATTGCGAACTCATTAAGCTCCTGGTTAAAAATCCTGAGATCCATCTCATCATTCAAACAATCTTTTAAATGGCTAAGGAGCTTCATCTTTAGATTTTGAAGGACTTCTATATCTCCAGCAGAAAGAGTCGAGCACATTGGTAGACAAAGAATGTTCTTAATTTCACGTAAAAAATTAAGGTCGACGTTAAAATAGTCGAGACTCAATACTAAGTAGATCTGCTGATAGTGAAGAAGATCACCCTCGAAAATACCTGGATGAGTTTTTTGTATCTCGCTGCATTTAAGAAATTCACGAGCATAGTGCTGGAAATTAGTTTCCTCATGGGAAGATATCAATTTTAAAGAAGACATCTCCCGACTTGATCGTATCTCAAGAATTTTTTTACATATTGAATAAAGTGAATCTTTAAAAGAAAGGAAAGAAAAAATCTCATTAACCGTGAAAGGCTCTACCTTTACAGACATTGAAATCGTGTTGATGAGTTCTGTTTCCCTGAGATTGAAATCAATTACGGATAATGGATGCATAAGCATCCTGCTTTCGCTACTGCAGGGAAGCCAATCCTTATCTATCTGGACCATAATTCCCTGGAGGTTCGAAAACTCTTCTTCGCTATCAACAATATAATTAAGCTTTACAGCTATTTCTTCCATGAACTTTTCTAACTCTGTATTTTTCATTCCCAAAATCTCAGGATGAAATAAAGAGGCAAAGCAAATGAGCACGTCAGGGAGAAGAAATGACTTGTTAAATTTTCCAATGAACACCTCCGTTTAAGGATATTCATTAGACGAAATGGATTGGGCTTTTTCCTGCCCTAGAAAACGGCAACTTAAGCCTTTTTAGAGATCAGTGTAAGTCTATTGTCTGAGTCAGCCCAGGCAGCTTTGAAATCATCAAGGGTGACAGCCTTCATTGCCCCGTCAATATCCCCTGGATCTGAAAGGATAACCTTGATGTCGGAAGGATCGCTATAATCGATACCTGTGACTTGTAGACAGTGAAGCATGTCTGGTTGCTCGACTATAGAGTTAGTGATCAGTGACCTTAGTGGGTTGGATAATTCGCTGCCATCTACTCCGATCATCACCTTGTCACCATCACTGAGGGCATCTTCAATCATAGATATTGTCCCTGAAGTATAATCAGTGCAATCAAAGCCTTTATCTTTCAGGATGGCCGAGAGATGTTGAGAAGTAGTTCCTGCCTCAACATTAAAAAAGCCTTTTTCAGACGCAAACTTGATCAATTCCTGTTCTTCCAGCGCTTCTCCGGTAAGTGACTCGATGATATTTCTTTGAGTGGCTACGGCACAGCTTACAGACGTTTCCTGAGGCTTGAAAAATTCAGCCTCAGCAAGAGGATCTCCCACTCCGACAAACTGCTCTGGGGACCATTTAACATCAAATTCTTCAGTACCAGAGATGTCTATGACATCAGTCTGACCCATGTAAACCCAGCGCTGTGGAGAATTAAAGCGTTGATCAGGTCTCATCGCACCCCCGAAAAGCTTTTCTTCTTCAAAAGGATTAATAGCTCCGTATGAGAGCTGTTCAGAGATCACAGGATCATGAATGAGGAGATTAAATTCAGGCTCAGTCTGATTAAGAATGTTTATTGATCGAGTCACATCAGCTGTGATCTCGTCGCAGCTGAGACCTATACTTTCAACACCTTCAGGCAATTCACCTGTTCGGGAAATGATATCTTCGATCACCTCGTCAGTAGTTATGATTTTGATATCATCCGGAAGATTGCTTCGAGTATTCAGAATGTAGTCTGGATCATTTGTGACCTTGACCTGAATCTTATCGACGAGATTTCCCGAATCATCAAAGACTTTCAAATCAACGTCTTTGGCATTCGTCGCGTAGTCCCGAAGTATTGTGTAATTCTCTGGATACTGCTCTTTAAGGGCCTCTATTACCTGATGTTCGCCGTAAATTCCTTTAACATTATTAACCAGTCCAACAAGTCGTTCTGGTTCAGCATTGAAGGTCTGAACATAATCATCAATATTATGAAGTGTTTCAATGTCTGCTAACTCATCACCAATTGAATGCTGGATACTTTGGGTGATCTCGAGAAATTCTTCAGCACCTTCGGCATCCAGACCATAAGCTTTCTGAATTTTTTCTATTGCCTCAGAATCGGAGGCAAGATCATGATCGAGAAAACTGAGCTCACCTTCACCGAGATCGGTATCAAGACCCTCGTCCACGGCTTCCTCATCAAAATATTCGAGAATGTCTTCCAGAAATTTCATCAGCAAACGCTCTCTTTAAATTGGTCGACAATTTTCTTCTGGTCGCCAGTGAGAGCTTTGGCCCATGGTGAATTACAGAATGTGATCAGCTTGTCCCGAGCACCGAGAGAGCCCAGGCGATAAGAATAGTAATATGCCTGCAAGGCTTGATTATACAATTTCGATGTCTCGTAAACATATCCCTGGATAAACCAGAGATGTTCATTGGATGGTTTAAGCAAAGTCGCTTTTTTCAAGTTCTTCAAAGCTTCTTTTTTATCTTCAATAGAAAGATAATAAAGACCCAGCTTGATATATAGGTCACCATTATCAGGGAAGAGCTTCACCTGCTTTTCGAGATCAGAGCGGAGACGCTCTTTTTTAAGTCCCATTTTCTTTAGCCCTTCAATGGCCGACTTCATTTCCTGAAGATTCATGCGACATCCTTCAAAACTTTCTTTTTGAGATCCTGTTTTATCTTGAAAACTAATTTATAAACGATCTTGATATCACAGTTCAGCTCTTCTGCGATTTCTCCACTGGCCACTCCCTCAATCATCAGACGAAAGACGGCCTGCTCTTTTTCCGGGAGGCTATTTTCATAATGCTTTAAAAATGAACTAAACTCAATGCTTTCAAGTACTTCCTCAGGCGTAGAAGACTCTGATTCCGCGGTTTCATAGGCTTGATTTTCACCTTCTTCATTCACAAGAACCACTTCTCTCTCAGATTCTTTAACGTCCTTCCTTATGTAATCAAGAATGCGGGAACCGACAAAGATAGACAGAAAATTCTGGAACGGGATAGAGTATTCTTCCACATATTGTCTGAGTACCCTGCCATCCTCTTCAAAGATTTTTATAAAAACGTATTGGTAAATGTCTTGTTTTATAAATTCTGGGAATTGATCTGCGCCAGCCTTCTTGTTTATGATCGCCCAGATATAGGAATGATAGCGTTTCACGAAAACGTCACGTTCTACCCCGCCCTTGTCGAGGACCTTGTTGATGAATTTTTTATCGAGTTCGTGTTTATCCAATTAAGCAGCTTTTTTCTTAAAGTCCTTGATGGTCGTGGTCGTTTTTGACTCTATGAGACAGGTAAAATTTATCGTCTCGGGAAAATCAAGACATTCACGATTAAAGTCCGCTTTCCGTAGTCGAAGCTCATCTCTTATCTTTTCAAACTGATCAATATTATCGCTGTCATGCTTTAAGAACTTTTGATAATAAGCGAGAGAAGTCACATCTCTCTGGCTCATATTTACGAGCGCGGATTTCAGAACCCACATTCCGATCGATAACGAAAGATTAAGTGCGATGAGACATGAAACGTAAGCATAAAGGTGCCAGGAATATATTGAAGCGTATTCAGTGAATGATAATGAATGACTGTTCGTTAAATAGTCGAGTCCCACGCAAACACAAAATAGAAATATCGAAGCGCACTTAAACTTTGCGATCATCTGGCTAGTCTGAACTTCGAAAGAATTCCGAATTCTGACTCCGGCTGCCTCTTCCTCCGATAATGAAAACCCTGATTTATATATCTTCAAATTCTGCACAAGATCGAATGACGGTCCCGCCGCAGTTCCTAAATGTGTTCCAACATTTCTAGCTTGGTCTCTTCCCACATCTGCAGCGACTTTGGTAACCAGACTGACTGAACCATTATAAAGGAAAGACATTGCTTTAGCTCTAACTGATGAGGTCAGCGCCTCTACAGATGAGTGGATGAAGTCGATTTGATCTTTCGTATACGTACTCCCAGCAGACTTAGAGAAAGCCCTCTCATCGTAAGTAGTAAGTTTAAAATCAGGATATTTTTTCGCAAAGTCCACGGCCACATCTTCGTATTCATCAAAGTCCGGATCACAGGCAATGATATTCGTCACAAAAGGGTGCTTTGCCAGGAAGTCTTTCTCATATGAAGTCAGAAGGTTCCTATAGCTCGAGACAAAGTAAAATACCTGGTCTGACGAATCAGTCACTTTAGCTTCAAGGGAAACTTTACTGCATAAAAAATCAGCGGCAAGAGTATTCTCGAGGGTATCAATTTTAGCGTTGAAACCCATGACAAACACAATTTTGAAATCAGCAGAAGGAATTTGTTGAATCTTACTTTCTTCGATGGGAGTTTTAGGTGCTCCTCTAAAGAAAAAATGTGACTTGATCTTGATCACATCTTCACTGGATAGTGACGCCATATGGTTTCGAACTTCAAATCCTAATGACTTTAAAGTCTGGACCAACTCAATAGCATCAATTTTCAAATCTTTTGCTAATTCATAAACTTTGAGACTCATTATGCAGCCTTTTTGATTTTTGTTTCGCCGAGTCCGTACTCATTCAAGAGTGAAGTATAAGAAGCTTCCATTTCAAGAAGCTCTTTTAATTCCTTTTCTCTTTGCTTAAGGTCTTTGTCCTTGTTCGAGTACAGCGTCTGAAGTTTTTTTTCAGCAGATTCAAAACGATTCCACATAAGAGTAAGTGTATTCTGCTTTTCAAGCGTAGTTGTTACTTTCTCAACCAAAACACGCTTGAGAGCCATATGAATAGAACTTGTCACCTGACCGCTCAAACTTCTTGCAAGATCAGTCTGACCTTTTGGAGTCTGAAGTGTTTTGCAGAGTAGCGTAGCCTTCGACGACTGAACTCCAAAAAGAGCACCAAGCCCATGGAAGAAATCACCAATCCCATCAAGGATTCCATTGATGGCACCACGACCATTCAAGATTCCCCTGAATGCTCCCACCATGATCGTCCCTACACCGAAACCAGCAAAAGCACCCATGACAGATTCCATGACAAAGCTCATCGAACTGTCGATGATCATGCCGCCGAGAAGTCCCCCAGCGACACTTCCGAGATAGGCCGGGGCTGTAGCAGCCGCCATCTCTCGATCCACTCGTAAGTCAAACTTGTCTAAATTAATCTTTTCCAGCGAAAGGCCATCCTGACTTTCTTTCAGGAGTTCCTGGTCAAATTCATTGAGCAGATCCTCAATTAGCACGAGATTGTCACGATATTCACTAAGGGCACTTGAACCAATCGCCTGAATCCGATCCCCAAATTGCTTAGTATCGAGTGAGATACGGAGTTCATCCTGAAAGCGGCCGGTGATGAACTCAATCACATGCTCGGGACTTGCATAATTACTGTTTGGATTTGCTGCCTGAACAGCTCTCTTCATACTTTCAAAACATATGTCTCCGACCACACCCCGCAGCTGAAAATCAATCAGGTCATCATAGCGTCCACGAATATTGCGCAGGGGTTGAAACTTGGCCTTGATTCTTTCAAGCTCTTCTTTTGCAACTTTTCTTTCACTTTCGTCCATGCGCTTACTGCTGGACATGACATTCCATTCTTCATGGATTTCCTGCGAAATCCTTCCCAGAAGGGCGAAGATGGTAGATTTCACTTTCCGTATTTTCGCCTCGTCTCGCTTGGATTCAATACTCTTCTCAAAATGATTGCTGAAATACTGAAAACCGGAAATAATCTCGATTTTTGAATCATCATGCAAAAATCGAAACTTGTTCTTATGTTCTTCCTTCAGCGTTTTTGTCGCCAGTTGGTAATCTCCACCAGCATCAGAAATAGCGCTGAAAGCAAGTGGACTCACGAGGAAGTAATCATCAAATGAGATATCTTTTATTTCTTTTTTAAATTCGTTGAGGAAGAGCTTATAGCGATCTTCATCCTTCATCTCTGTGCCGCTCTCAGCATAATGAATCTTGAAGAGGTCATCAGACTTTGTCCGGACGCCGAAGACGACGCGATCACGTCCTTCAGATCTTAGTTTTTTTATGATTTCCCAATCGTGAGAATCAATGGGTCTACTAGGAGCGTTCAGATAAAGCACCATCTGACACTCGTTGATTCTCCCTGATGTGAGCTTCGAGTGATCCGCTGTACCGCTGAGACCAGGCAGATCCACGAACACGAGACCGTTCTTCAGAATCGATGCAGGAGTACTGAGTTTTACTTTCTCGAGGGGTGATTCAAGCTTCTTGAACAATGTAAGACATGAAGCAAATCTTTGTTCATCAAGATTTGTTCGCATACTTGGCTTAAGTTCATCCCAGCTCTTAATCCCCGCCATCGCAATAGCGGCCATCTCTTCTGAATAGTCAAATGCCAGGTTATCACTTTCGGGATTCAGAATAATTTGATCCTTTTCCCCATAAACGACTTCAGTGACCATGGAGGTGAGTTCCAAAATATTCACCGGAAGAAGTTTTCTCCCAATGAGAGCGTTAATGAAGCTCGATTTTCCGCAGGAGAACTGGCCCCACATCCCGATGCGAATTTCGGGTGCCATGTAGGATTTCATCTCACGATCAACGATCTCCTGATAATGCTCTTTTCCCATGGAGGAGAGGATATTCTTGAGTGAATGAAAAAACTTTTGATCTAATTTCATCAGGAGTCCTTCTTATAACTATGAATTTCATTGAGATATTTTTCAGAGATACTGATCTGTTCCATGTAGTAAGCTTTCTTGTCCTGAAACTCGGTATCAGTAAAGTTCCGGGAGTCTTCCAGGTTCTTGATACGGTTCTGAAGATGGGAGAGAATTTCCTCAGATTGCTTCTGCCGCTGTCCCAAAAGTGATTTCCGGTAACGGAACTCATTACTTTTCATCGATAACAAAATCTTTTTACAATGACTGGAAAGCGCAATCTGCTCGTGGAATAATTTGTCGAGGATGTATCCGAGTTGCTCAGATCCACTGCCGGCTTCCATATTCTGGACGTCTTCAAGTGCAGCTACACTTTCTTCCTGAACTTCGACTGATGTCTTACGGGTGAGCTTGCGAATCCTATCACTTGCTCTTTCCAGGGGCTCACCCATGACTTTCAGGAGACTAGAAGTTTCCTCATCAAAAATCGTGCGACAGGCAGGTTTGATTTTTAAGAAATCCTCCTGCTCATTTGAAAGTGCCATGACGTCTATCCTTCCGAGCAACCGAGATACCATTCCCTCTATGTCCAGACCTTCGAGATGACCGAGCGATACCTGATATTTTTGAAATTCCGTTTTAAGGAGAATTTCCAGCTCATGCAGCTGCTGCTGAAGGCCCAGAACATTTTTTTGGACATCTTCGGCTGAGCTTTTCTGTGAAAGCTCCGTGTCGTTCATAAGATTCACCATCTCGGTCTTGTGTTTCGAAGTTTCGGACACGAGATAGGAAATAACTGATTCCTCTTTGAGGGAAAGGATTTTGTCTCCGATCTGCTTCAAAGACTCTCTTACCTTAGATAAACCGGACTCTTCCTGAGCTTGATCTTTTTCTAGCCCGAAGAAACGACCGGAGTTCATGCCTTCAATAAATGAAAGTCCAAGCTGTGAGCTGGTATAAAATGTGGGAAACGAATTGGTCTGAATGCCGTTCTTCTCGAGTTTTTCTTTCAGGCCAAGCTTGAGGTCTTCGACTTCATCCTCATCCAGCTCATCCATCTTGTTAGCGATGAGTACAAATGGAAGCTTCTTTACCTGAGTTGCCTTCTGGATAAAATCCATTTCAAATGATTTAAGCCCATCATTGGGAGTTGTTATCAGGAAGACTCCGTCAACGAGACCTAAACATGCCTCAATAACATCTGAATGCAGATGGAAGTTTTTCTCATTCACACCAAATCCCGGTATGTCGAGAACTTCGATGCCATCAGGAAGCTGACATTTTACCGTCGCTTCCACAGAAAGCACATTAAGTTTATTTTGGGGATTACCTTGCTCAGATGTAAACTCACCGATTCTTTCGAGTGGTATATCGAGCGTTTTCTGATCACGAAAAGTAACGACAGCAAGGTCACTAATACCTTTCTTAATCACAGTCTGAATATTTGTCGCAACTCCGCGGTCAGATCTTAGAATCTCACGGCCAATCAATGTATTAAGGAAGGTACTTTTACCTACTTTGGTCAAACCGAAAACTCCGATCCTCGCACGCTGGTGCTTGATTCTGGCCGGGACACTTTTGAGAGAGTCCTCAAGATGCAGCTCACTCATGAGGTTTCGGGTAAGATTGATCAAGCTATCGGCCTCATATTTGAGGACCTGCTTGTTGCGAACAAGGTAATGACCCAAATCTTTAAAATTAGCATCAGGGAAATTAGTTTTCGTTTTCTTAATGACCAATTCTATGAACATCTCATGAGTGAAGACTTGAATCTGCCCCTTATAAATAATGGCGTGATCTTTGACAGGGAGTTTGGCCAGATTTTCACGGAACTGGATTATGTTTGAGGGGTAAAGACAGTTGATCTCTGGATCTTTAACTTCAGCTTCCCGGCCGCTGATTTTCTCATAACAATCTTTTTGAGCAGGCGACAAAAAAGCATAGTTTTTCTCAAGTACGAGTGATGCAAAATCTTTTCTACTCTCAGGGACCAAATGGGTGGTTAGTTTATCCGCTAATGCCATCAGCTGAAGGAACGAATCTTCTTTCTTAGATTCTTTATCCAAAAGCCTGAAAAGAAGAAGTACATCCTCTTCTTTCACCTTATCGAATTTTGAACGCAACTGAATTTTAAGCACATCGATGTGAGAAACAGAATCACTGTACTCAGCTGAACTTCCCAGGACCTTCTGTACGTGATCAAAAAATCCGTCTGTCAGCTCGGGAAAAATTGCTGTTGAGACTGATATTTGCTCAGCCACTTCTATCAGAAAATCAGCGTCATCTTCCAGATATTTTTTATTGCTCAAGTAAGATGACAGATCCCGGATCATGTCTCTTTTTTCAATGAGACATTTAACCTTTTCAACTTCAATTGCGAGCTTCCTGTTCAATCCAGCCGATTTACCATCTTTAAAGATTGTCGGGTAAGGAAGACTTACCGGCCCCATTAAAATTTCACCACCTTTCGTGAAATGATAGCAATCTACCTCACGGTATTTCGCTTCCATCTCAAGCAGTGTCGTCGCTCTCTTAGAAAGGTCCTTCATCCAGTAAACAAAATCATCGTTCATTTCATGCCGTTTAAGATAAAACGCAAGAGACTGAAGTGAAATCAGGTATAGCATTCCCGTTTTATTAACGAGCGCCTGCTCCTTACCTTCCCCGATCTTATGAAGTTTCTGGCATGAAGTAAGAGTTGCAGCTTCCATATAATAGATTGCAGACACAAGAAAGCGGCCACACTTGAAATGCAGTTTCGCCCTGAGGACATTGAGAGTGGAACGCATCTCAAAATCATCAATGCTCTCGAGATCAACCAAGATTTCATCCAGTAAAGAAAGTGCTTGCTCATCTTTACCGGATGCAATGAGCTTCTGAATCATTTTTATTTTTGGAGCATAGCTTACGTTCTTGAACGTGCGTTTGAAGATGGATGCGAAGTTACCATTTCGAAGATCAACGGCAATGGCAGCGAATGTTTTTGTATATTTTAAAAGATAAAATCCGCCGGAGACGTAAACGATCCCGCCTTTTAAGGCGAGCGAACCAAGATCGGAGAATAAGATCTTAGACCAGTTAGTCTCATCGACCGGAATTTCCATCGGAACGTCAACTTGAGTCTGCCTAGTTGAATTGTTTTCCACCACAGGCAGATAATCTACGTATTGAGGATCAATTTCTGTCAGTGACTGCTTCTTTAAACTATTCATTTTCTGTCATCCTTAAAATAAAAGATGAGTGAATTTTTATCGAATTTAAATACTGACTGCAAATTTATAGCTCTGGATTCCGCTTCACCTGCTTCTTTGACGACAAGCCTATGGTGGAAACTGGCTTGACAGCCATAATGAGTTTCTTCCAGAACAAGGGTGTCCCAGTAAACTTCCTCTTCGTAGAGTTCTTTTTTTATTACGGAGTCATAGAAAGCCGAGAGAAAATCTGCTTTCATGATACGTGAATGAGCGAAGGCTTCTTCCAGGTGAAATGATAGATAACCGCTAAGACCATTTATTGAATTACTGTTGATGTGCCAAAAAAACTTCTCGAGAATCTCTCGCTTTCCTATGCAATCTTCTGTTGATTTCTCAAACTTCATGCTCAGATGACTTTCCACCAGAACCTCTGGCTGCTTAGCAGCTATGTCTCTACTTGGTTGGACTTCAGCTGGATCAACCCATACCTCGGCCTCAGTTTTAATTTTGGCGATTCCTTTAACTCCTGGCGCAGCTTTGACAGGTGCAATTTTTATTTCCGGGGCATCAATAACTTTAGCGGGAATAGCTTTTGTCACTTCTTCTTGAACTACTTCTTCTTTCTGTGATGATTCTTTTTCATGATCAATAATCGAGAATATTTTATTGCTCGTGTTGAACTTATACGAGGAGGCGAGCTTTAATTCATTTATCGAACCGTCAGTCTTTTGAGTTTTCAGTCTTTGTGAAAATAAAGCTTTGCAGCCGTAGTCTTCTTCCGTCAGAGAAAGAGAATCCCACTGCACTTCAGACTCATAAACATTAAATTGTTCAAACTGAATTTTATATTTCTGAAGCAGCTCACCTGTATAGATGTTTTCATCGCCATGGGCTTGTTCAAGCTTCAGATCCCAAAACCCCTGCATGCCATGGGCGGATTTCAAATTTTGATAATTGATGTAATTTTCTAATGTTTCTTTTACATCCTTACAGTACTCGCTAGTGACTTGTTCGGTACTTCCAGAAGCAGAAGCGATATCTCTTTTAGATTCTATAGGATTGGAAACCTTACCACCATAAATTGAACCAAGTGTTCCAACGACCAGAAGGCATGCTATCGAAGAAAGGCCCCAGTGAATTAATTTTAAGTGATGCTTACGACACAACCTGAATGTCTCTTCCGCTATTTGACAGCTCCCCTTAAATATTTCAAAGATCCCTTCAAAGAGGGCCTTGAAGCCTTCGAAAATTGCCTGAAAGATCGCAATAACCATTCCAAGGACCAATAATCCTACGATCAAGACAATGATAAAAATTGCTATTTCCACGAGGTCTCCAAATAATAAAACCTACGGAAGTATCGGATTTTTCTTAATACAAATGAGAAATTCATTCCTAAATTAATAACTTAGGCAACAGTAGCCAGCACACCTGTCCCTCACAGGACGTATATCCGCCGAGTAGACTCAGGTACATTCGATGCTCCTCCTTCAGGTTCCTCTTCGAAGCTATGACTTCTCCGTAATCCTGAAGATGAGCATGCAAATTTTCGGTTACGGGATCTTTTCGAATTTGGGTAATGGCCGAGCGGAGAGAACTCTCATTATCAGCGCCGACTCCCCTGTATACCTTCCCCTGAGACTTTATAACTACGTTTCTCCATCTCACTTTTTCATCGATCTCAAGTCGGGTGATGATGAATATTCCATTCTGAGTTTTGATATGGCTACGGATTGCAAAACAATGAGACAGCATCTCTTGCGAATTACATTGAACAATTTTTCCAGAGGGCTTTCTTCTTACATAAGAATGAGTCTCATTTGTCTGTACCTCAACCTCGCATCTCATGACTTCACCATCTCTTGCGCATTTCCTATGTTTAATATTGATATTTAAATTCATTTTTAGCCCTAGGGTCTGTGAGCTCATTAATGAATCTTCAATCTGCGTTTCGGATTGAAGCGAAACTGACGACTTCATCAAAGCGTCGCCGATCGCATCAAATGTAGCGAGCATCCTTGAAATAGAAACATCGTTTTCTATTAAGGGTGAAAATCCAGTTCCCGTAAAAACCTGGGCGCCGGCCAAGGAAGAAATGAAATTCAACAAAATGAACGTGTAGGTCTTCATGTTCATAGGACGAACTGAAGCCTCTTAATTTTCCGGGGAAAGAAATCAAACTCGTTTCGTCTTAGGAATATCAGGAGGTTCCATATGATCGATTTGATTCTTGATTTACTACCAGATGAAACCGGCGAATACATCGGTGCAACCCTTATGGGTGGGGCGACTTATCTCTATCTCGATACTCTTCACGAAAAAAATCTGACGGAGAAGCAGAAGGCGGAAGCACTTAAGCAAAAGATCAGAGAGCTCTCTGAAACAGTAGATAAGAGCTGCCTCTCGCCGGAAGCCATGGCCTTCCTCAAAGAAGAAGCAAGGAGGAAGTAATGAAATGGTTCATCCTTTTACTACTCTCGACCTCAGCCTTCGCGGAATGCCCACAATACGCTCCTTGTATCGAGGTTATCTTGGGAAATGAAAATGTATTTTCACCCAGAGTAATTTCAGAAGAAGAAGTTAGCGCAACCGTTCCGGAGAACCTGGATATCATCACATACGCGAAAGGTTTCATCGGAACTCCTTACGTGTATGGAGGGAATTCATCTGAGGGAATCGATTGTTCAGCTTTCATCAAAAAAGTGTTTGCGGAATTCGAGATACATCTTCCAAGAACATCTGGTGAGCAGTTTCTTCACTCTGACGTAGATCCAGTAGACCTGAAAGATCTCAAACCCAATGATCTTTTGTTCTTCAAAACTGAAGACAACGATCAGATTGATCATGTCGCTCTTTATATCGGCGACGGAAAGATGATCCACAGCTCGAAGATGGAACAAGGTGTTCAAATAACAGATTTTAAATTTTCAAAATTCTGGTCATCCCGTTTTGCGGGAGCAAGAAGAATCAACAAGGAGAATCTATGAAATTTTTAACCTTATCAATCATGGTCCTCGTCACAGCATGCAGTACTTCTCCCTTAAAATTGGGTGAAGAAGCCCAAAGCCTCTATTCAAAAGATGACGGGCATATTTGCGCCGGAATCAAGAAAGATTCCAATTCCAGAAAAGACGCTGCTTATTGTCTTGGCTGGATCTACGTCCGTGAGACGGACAAAGTTCTTCCGGCTGTAGACCAACTTCCCTTTCGCGATATTCCCTCTGGAGATCCAACGACTCCCTACATCTGGGTAACAACATCATCCGGTCTCATGTCCCCCGAATCTCCTACTCGCTTTGGCGCCAACCAAACAATGAGCTCCAGTGCCTGGAAAGATTCGGTCAAACGTCTTGCCCAGGCGATTGAGCGCTGGAAGACGGAAAATCCACAACTTCGATAGGTGGAAAAAGCCAGGAATCGATTCGTCTTATGAGTAAGACACAAAAGGAGACCATATGAAATTCGTAATATTCGCCATTCTGCTCGTTGCTTTACTCGAAACTGCTGTGGC
>JBKJPL010000046.1:0-5207 GCA_046595005.1 Bacteriovoracaceae bacterium
TATAATGATACTTTAATTGAAAAAGAACTCGCCGCTGTTAAGGGAAGTGTCCGGATTGTTCATGGGAATAAATCCATCTTCCTTCCTGCCACGATCGATGATGCACTTGCAGCGAAAAATGAGAAAATAAAACTCGCTGGCGGAGCAACTGATATCGGTGTGGTTTATAATAAAGGCCGCCTGAAACTTAATGATGTAATGTCGCTGAATAATATTTCTTCGCTTTATGAAGTGAAGGAAACTTCTTCTCATATTGTAGTTGGTGCAAGGGCCTCGCTCGATGAACTGGAAAGAAAAACTGTGAAGGTGTTTCCGGATTTCTCAAATAATCTTCACATCTTTGCTTCTCCGCAGATTAAAAATTCGGGATCGCTGGTGGGTAATCTCATCAATGCTTCTCCCATAGCTGATACCATTCCATTCCTTCGTGTCGCCGAAGCAGAAATTGTTTTAAGAAGTGTTTCTGGTGAGCGCGTGGTGAATGTAAATACTTTCATCAAGGGCGGGTACAAGGAACTCGATATGCGCGCGGATGAGCTCGTCACCGAAATTCGTCTTCCAAAAACAAAGCATGAATATAAGCTCTATAAAATTTCTTCGCGTAAAGATCTCGATATCTCTACTGTTACTTTCGCTGCGAGATATCGCCTGAACAACAATGTGCTGGAAGAATTCTCACTGGCACTTGGCGGAGTGGGGCCGACAGTTCTCCGTATGAATCAGATTGAAGCAAAAGCAATCGGTCAGTATTTCAACCAGGCCCTCTTTAAGCGTCTGGCAACTGAAGTGAAAAATTCCATTAAGCCACTTTCAGATGTCCGCGGAAGTACTGATTTCAGACTGACTCTTTGTCATAACCTCATGCTGAAGTTCTGCGATGAAGTGATGAAAGAACATAATATCTCCTTTCAGGAGATTTCAATATGAGCGTAGGGAAGGATATCATACACGATTCCGGGATCAGTCACGTCACCGGCGAAAGTGTTTTTATCGATGATCGCCCGGAACATAGGGGTGAGCTCCATGTTGGACTTGTTCTTTCACCCATTGCTTGCGGCGAAGTTCTCAAGATTGATTCATCTGAAGCCTTAAAACATCCGGATTGTGTCGCTGTTTATACGTGGAAAGATTTTGTTCATCAGAAGTGGGGAGCAATCATCCACGATCAGCCATTTCTTTCTAATCCGAAGATTGGTTACATGGCTGAACCAGTTGCGATTATTGCAAGTACCCGACGTGAATCAGTCGAAGAGATTAAAAAGTTAGTGAAGCTCGAAGTAAAAGAAGAGCCGGGTATTTTCACCATCACTGAAGCACGGAAGGCCGAGAGCATTCTTTATAAAGCTCCCAAGGCCTTCGCTCAGGGAAATGTCGAAGCAGCTTTCAAAACATCAAAGTATGTTATCGACGGGCACTTCGCTTGTGGCGGACAAGAACATTTCTATATGGAGTCGCAGGCATCTGTGGCCTATCCGCTTGAGGGCGGGCAGATTGAAGTTCATTCATCGAGCCAGCATCCTTCTGAAACTCAGCGTGTAGTCGCTGAAGCTTTGGGGCTTCCACTTCATCACGTGGTTTGTGTCGTGAAAAGAATGGGCGGAGGATTTGGCGGTAAAGAATCCCAGGGCGCACCAATTGCTGCCTATGCTGCCCTTGTCGCACATAAAACCAAGCGAGCGGCCCGTCTCATCCTTACTAAAGACGATGACATGAAGATTACCGGGAAACGTCATCCATTCGAAGCTGAATACAAAGTTGCGTTTGATGACTCTGGAAAAATTACGGCGCTTAAAGTTCTTCTCATGTCAGATGGAGGAGCTTACTCAGATCTTTCGTCATCCATTTTAGAGCGGGCAATGTTCCACATGGACTCGGCCTACTTCCTTGAGAACTGTCACATCGAAGGCGTGTGTTTTAAGACGAATAATCATTCTAATACTGCTTTCCGCGGATTCGGTGGCCCTCAGGGAACTATGGCGATGGAATCCATCATGGAAGATATTGCGTTCAAGCTGAAGAAAGATTCGCGCGAGATTCGTGCTGTTAATCTGTATCAGGGTAACAATCAGAAAACTCCTTACGGTCAGATCTTCGACAATAACATGCTTCCGGATGTGATGAAGAAACTCATGGATGGCGCCAATTACGAGGCTCGGCGGAAAGAAATCGACGAGCACAATAAAAAGCGCACAGGTACCATTCGCGGACTTTCTGTCACTGCGACGAAATTCGGAATCGCTTTCACTGCAAGATTTCTCAATCAGGGAAATGCCCTCGTTAACCTGCATCTCGATGGAACACTTCAGGTTTCTACTGGTGCAACTGAAATGGGCCAGGGAGTAAACACCAAGATTCAGCAGATTGTTTCCCAGGTCTTCGGTGTAGCCCCGAAGCTTATTCAGGTGATGCCGACCTCAACCGAAAAAAACCACAACACGTCTCCGACTGCTGCTTCTTCGGGAGCGGATATCAATGGAGCGGCCGCCAAGGGGGCTGCAGAAATCATCAAGGGTCGTCTCACGGAACTTGCTAAAAAGGTTTTCGCGGGTGAACCAGCTGATTCCATCAAAGAATATGAGATCATGAAAGGTGAGCTCGACTCAGATATTATTTTTGAAAATAGCAATGTTCGTCAGGCTTCTACGGGCAAAGAAATTCCCCTGAAAGACCTGATAAATAAAGCATACTTCAACCGGATTTCACTCGGTGCTTATCACTTCTACAAAACTCCACAGCTGGGTTTTGATAAAGGAACTGTTCAGGGTAAAGCTTTTAATTACTACACGCAGGGCATGGCCGTTTCCGAAGTTTCTATCGATGAATACACGGGTGAGATGAAAGTCACCCGTACTGATATCCTTATGGATCTCGGGCGCATGATTAATCCTGGAATTGATCGCGGGCAGGTCATTGGTGCATTCATCCAGGGTATGGGTTGGGTTACAACTGAAAATCTTTATTACGATCAGAAGAGAAATCTTGTTTCTCATAGTCCGACGACCTACAAGATTCCGAACGTGCAGGATATTCCGAGAATCTTCAATGTAGATTTCATTGAGAATCCTGATAACAAAGTAAACGTTTACGGATCAAAAGCAGTGGGCGAGCCGCCACTTCTTCTTGGTATTTCGGTCTGGACAGCTATCAAGAACGCTCTGACTTATCGCTCGCAGGGGAAACCCATCACCATCAAGTCTCCGGCCACTCAGGAAGAAATCCTGATGGAACTTGAGAGAATCAGATAATGGAAAAAAATTTCGGATTATTTTGTGAAGCATTCCTCCGCTTGTCTGAAAGCAATACACCGATGGTGGTTGTAACTCAGACGGGATTCCGAGGAAGCGCACCAAATGAAACCGGATGTCGCATGATCGTGGGAAAAGCTGGCGAAATTCTTTTTGGCACTGTGGGTGGCGGAAAGATCGAGGCGCATTGCCTGAAGCTCGCCGTAGAATTTCTCGACTCCAAAGAGCATGTCGAAAATCAAAGTCACACCTGGAATCTCCAGAAAGATATCGGAATGACCTGTGGTGGGGAAGTCACCATGTTCTTTGAGATTCACCGTCCGCAGGACCGCTGGGAGATCGCAGTCTTTGGGGCCGGTCATATTTCCCAGGAACTCGTGCGAGTTCTTCTTCGGCTTGATTGTCACTTAACCGTGGCCGATCAGCGGGAAGAGTGGCTCGCTAAACTTCCTGAATCAAAGCGCCTCAAAAAAGTATGCACATCTGATCTTGCATCTGTGGTGGATACACTTTCTATCAATACTTATATCGCCAGTATGACGATGGGACATGCTTCTGATGTTCCCGTCCTTTTAAGAGCTCTCTCAGAAAGAAAATTTCCTTTTGTCGGTGTGATCGGAAGTGTGGCAAAAAGAAACCGCATCGAAAAAGACCTTCTTGAAAAGGGCATTTCTCCAGAACGGGTAAATGAACTTCATTGTCCAATGGGCGAGGACTTCGGAAGAAATGCTCCCGCCGAAATTGCATTAAGTGTCGCCGCCCAACTTCTTAAAGTCAGAGATCACTAAAGAAAAGCTCAAATTTCCCGATAGGGATAGGCACCCCCCAGGAGAAGACGATGACTAAAAAAGAATTCGGTAAATGGCTTGTATCAACCCGCAATTCTCTCAAAATCACTCAGGATCAGTTCGCTAAGGCGCTGGGTTCCACCAGTAAAGAAATCGCAAAAATTGAAGCAGGACTCATTGAATTTCCAAAGTCAAAAGTCCATGCACTTGGTCTCATTCTTAAAGTAGAGAAGAAGTTCGAACTTCAGCTCAAGGTCATTTTTCATGACGCTGACAAAGATAAGAAGAAAATCTCCTAAATATTACATCCGCTTACTTAACACAATTTCCACACGACATTCATAAACTCACTGGCCAGAATAGTTCTCATGAACGTTCTAAAGCTGGTTTTTGTCTTAATCCTTTCGACTCATTACTCACAGGCATCAGAGTTTATCTCCGAAGCATCGGCCCTTTGTCGGGTAGGAAATAATCTGGTTATTGCCGGAGATGAAGAGAAGAGCTCCCTCTGGATTACGGATGAAGTGGGCAAACTTGTTAAGACCAAAGTCTATGGTGGAAAATGGGATGACATGGAAGCTCTCACCGCGGTCAATTCTCATTCTTTTTTTGGCCTGACTTCTCTTGGCCTTTCCAAAAAAGGCGAGCGTAAAGAGGCCCGCGAAAAAATCCTTTTGTTCTCTTATAATGCCGGCAAAATCGTGGTCGAGAAAGAATGGTCTCTCCGTGATGAAGTTCTGGATTTTCTCTCTAAAGAAGCAAGTGATTCTGTAAATGTAAAAGTTGCCGCCAGTGCTCCACCGAAAGAGGGTGGTCTGAATGTCGAAGGTGTTGCTTACATCTCTGGCACGCTTTATCTGGGTCTACGCTCACCGCTTACGAATGCTGGTAAGGCGATCATTCTTATTGTCGATATGAAGAGAAGCAGTCCTGTTGTTTCAGGATGGAAGGCAGTTGATCTCAAAGGTAATGGCATTCGTGATCTCAGCACAGATAAGAACTCGCTTCTTATCCTGGCCGGTTCGAGTAATGATGAAGATACGAGCTTCGGTCTCTATTCTATGAACGCTACTGACTCTCTTTCACGTGTAAGCTTTCCTGGTTTCTCAGACCTCAAGCGCCCTGAAGGAATTCTCAAAGAGGAAGATGGAAGTCTTCTCCTGGTTCAGGATTT
>JBKJPL010000017.1:0-3294 GCA_046595005.1 Bacteriovoracaceae bacterium
ATTCCCGAGTAGCTCAGCTGGTTAGAGCATCTGACTGTTAATCAGAGGGTCACTGGTTCGAGCCCAGTCTCGGGAGCTTGACAATCAAGCGATTAGCCTCACTTAATCAAGTGGGGCTTCTTTATGTGCACAAAATTTGCACAAAAACGTTCACCATCCCTCAAGCAATTAGTTAAACCAAATAAGGGGATGCCGCACAGGCAGATTACGTACGACTTCTTCCACCTGCGGATTATGCTCTAAACGCTCCCAGGTGTCGAACCAACGTTTGTTTCTGTATCGTGCGGCTCCAAACACCAGAAAGGGATGTGCCACAGGCCAGTTCTCCCAATACATTACATCCTTTGGAAAAGGCCATTTCGCCTTGCTGGCAACATAAAGATGAAGAAACTCGGTACCTTTCTTAATCGAGCGTCCATCGGCTAATTGAAACGACCATAAGTCATTCTCTTCATCCGAAAGGATAAGGCAAACCATCGCCATAGCATCGAGATTAAATAAGGAATAACCATAAGGTTTAGTCCGTTTTATTTCGCGTGGGAAACTTCCATCAACTGCCATTTGATTTGGCAAAAGTACGTTCTTATAACGGTCGCGGCAAAAGTTCAATAATTTCGGATTCTGAGTAAGCTTTGCAAACGAGGCGACTTGCATTACCCAGCACGTGCCATGGTTGTTTTCAGCGTTCATCTCGTCCTTACCATACGGGTGGGTTGTAAGCCAGGTGAGATACTCGGCGAACCATTTTTTTATGTGATTCAATGAAACTTCGTCTATAGCTTCCGACTTCTCCATAACCATAAGTCCCTGCGCTACTTCAATTAGGTGGATGGTATCGATGATGCCAATTCCACGCCCGGTAAACCTGCCCTGAATAGCTTGAGCGTACAAAAGGTGCGGATTCATGAGGGTGCCCTTATCTACAAACCAGGCTCTAAGATGTACTAAGGCATGCTTCACATATTTCTCGTCGCCCGTTATTTTATAGGCAGATGCTAAAGCACCAATAATTTTGCTAAACCGAATCATGGCGAGACGATGGGCCAAAAAGTTTTCCGGATTCGTCATGCCATCCCTTTGAACGTAAGGACCAGACGGGTTCTTTGCATCGGGCCACCAATAATCTCCTTCTGAGAAAAAATCGTGCCTGGTGCCAGCGCTGCGTAAAGAGCTTTGAGCTGTTACGGTCACCGGTATTTGAGCCAGGGCCCAATTTGCTTCTTCGAGAATCTGGCTCCGCAGAACTTTCTCAGTTTGCTTCTTATATTTTTTGGCCATTAGCTTTTCGCCACCCGCAGCCGGGCAAAGAGAAGTCGCGACAAGAAATACGCAGATAAATAGCAGTTTCATTTATTTGGTCATAAAAGTGAAGCTCACTTTACCTATGGTATTCGGCTTACCCGTTGTAGCCGCAGAAATTGAGCCCTTCTTCTGGCCGTTTTTCTGCTGAATTACCTTGATATCCCGCCAGGTAAACTCCCCCTTCTCGAAATTGAACGTTTCGCCGTCATCATCGTACAGCTTATAGGCACTTCCTATTTCACCGTAATGACGTATCTCTATATCTACCTTCTCACCTTTTTTTGGAGCATGAAGCATCGCAGGCATTAAGGGTAAAATTCCTCCGTCTTTTACGTAAACAGGGATTTTATCCAATCCCGGAGAAACGGTTATCACCTGCCCTTCTCCGGCGAATTCTCCGGTATAAAAATCGTACCATTTACCTTTAGGCAGTATCACTTTACGTGATGTTTGGCCAGTAAACATTGGAGCTACCAATAAGTATTCGCCTGCCATATACTGATCTTTGATTTCTTTAGAGGCTGCCTCGGCGTAAGGATTTTCCTCCAAATTAATATTAGTAAGCCCCTCTGTTTTCGCTTCCTGATTAAATCCATCTTCGAGATTCATCGCCCGGAAGGGTGGAATTCCTTCAAAATGATATTTGGCGAACTCGGTATACCAATAGGGCATCATTCTCATTCTCAGCAGCGCAAACTCTTTCACCTGGCTTTCAACCTCCGGATAAGTCCAGGGCTTTGTACCGCTGGACCAGGCGTTAATCATCGCCATTGGAGAAAAAACATTCGACTGGAATCGCCTGAGCCACTCTTCGCCCGTTTTCGAGGCACGCACTTCAGGTGTCCATAACACTCCGGCAAAGCTACTGTTAATCAGCGCTGTGATAAAATCTTCGTGGTTATAGTAATCATTGTAAATCACATAAGGAAAAGATGTTCCTCCACCGTTTGATGCACGCACCAATCCGAAAGTGCGCTGATTCCGTCTTTTAAACATTTCTGCACTGTAACGCATGGCTAGAAGACCGTAAGTCTGACGCATTTGCTCCGCACTGATCCCGGAAGGAAAAGTGGCTACGTCCGGCCACAGGTAATGATCGTACCCGTCCACCTCGTCAATTTTATAGCCGCTTACGCCAATGTCTACCTGATCCTTTTGCAGCTGTCCGAAGAATAAGTTCCTGGCTTCAGGCATTGTAAAATCGGGAACAGCGCCGAGCCAGACTGTATGAGAGCTGGTTAAAGGACGAATGGCTTGGTAAAAGGGAGCATCAGGAGAGACATAAGGGTTCATCCACAAATTTAGCCGGACACCTCGGTTCAGCATGTTTTTCACGAAAGCAGCAGGCTCTGGAAAACGACCTTTATCCCACGAAAATGATCCAGGATAAGCTTTACTCTGCCAGCCGGGTTCTAATCCCACAAAATCGAGGGGGTAACCTTTTTCCTCAAAGGCCTTAACCTCATCCTCTACTTCTTGTGCCGTGAACCGGGTTTTTACGCGCTGCGTGAATCCAAGGCCCCAGCGAGGCGGAAGATATCCACCCCCGTTCAGCAAGTTATAACGTTTCACAACATCGAGCGGTTTAGGGCCACCAAAAATGTATACTTCAACTCCTTGGGCCGGAACGAGCATTTCTACCGCATCTGAATATGGCCGCGACGCCCATGTTTTGTCTGTGTTGCGATCTTTCGGCTCCGGAAAGTCAGGACTATCCTTCCTCACTCCCGAACCTGCCCAAACCTTGATATATCGGGCAGAATTGACGAATACCCCATATCCGTTAGACGACACGTAGAACGGCGTTGGAGCATGCGTGCGTCCATTGTCTTTACCTCCGTAATGATCTACATGCAGCTCGAGAATCTTACCACGCTGATGAACGGTTTGGAAGTTTAATCCAAAGCCAAACAATTGCTCGCCTTTTTGTAATGGAAAACGCAGAAAGGTTTTTCCGTTGATTACTTTAAATTCTATCTCTTTTTCACTTAA
>JBKJPL010000047.1:0-22256 GCA_046595005.1 Bacteriovoracaceae bacterium
GTTAGCTTAACAATAACTGGTGTTAACGATGCTCCGACTACAGCGAACATCACTCCAGCTGCATTCAATGAAGATGTTCAGAGTGTGATCACACTTACCAACACGCCTGTTGGTGGAGACCTGGCCACAACCTGTGCGGTTACTTTACCTACTAACGTTACAGTTACTCAGGCATGCGCTTGTTCTTCAGGGATTTGTACTGTCGGTGTAACTGGATCTCCTGCTAACTATAATGGAGCTGCGAGCTTCCAGTGGACTGTTTCAGCTGGATCAGCTCAGTCGACTTCAAGAAATGCTGCTCTTACCATTACTCCGGTTGATGATGCTGCTTCACTCGGGGCAATCGCTACTCAAAATACTACTGTGAACACTGCTACCAGTGCCATTGCTTTCACATTCAATGATGTTGATGGTGCTGTTTGTTCTTCCGCTCGTCTTTCAATGTCTTCAAGTAACACAGCGATCGTCGCAAATGCATCTGTGGTATGGGCCGGATCCGCTCCGAACTGTACCGCGACGATAACTCCGACTTCTGAAAAAGCTGGTACTGTAACAATCACGATCACAGCTACAGATGGTGGTCTGGCAAATAAAACAACTGCTTTCACTTTAAACGTGAATGGAGCTGTCCTTGTCTGGACTGATAACGCTGGTACTATCATCAACTCTTATGACTTTGGTACTCCCGGCGTCAACACCACATACGCTGTAAGAGTGAGAAACGATGGCAATCTGGCCAGTGGTGCGGTCACTATTACTGATCCGGGGAATACCCCAAGAATCGGCGCATCTGTTACATCATGCACGGCCCTGGCAGTGAACGCATTCTGTTCATTCAATCTGACCTGGACAAACGGTGGTGCGGGAGGATCCGGACTGAAAACTGAGACCCTGAGTGCTACGCACGCAAGTGGTGCTTCTTCAGGTGCGATTGCTGTCCAAGGAACAAAATAATATGAAAGCACTTATTTATATCCTGGCCTTCATTTCTTTCAGCGCTTTTGGTGAGGTGACGGTTCAGGACTGTCTTAGCGATTCAGCTTTGGTTGGACATAACAAGACACCGGTTCAGCCTCTTCCGGAATGTGTGGCACTCATAAAAGCTGATTCATCGGCCGTATCTGCAACAAGTTCGGATAATAAATGGAAGGCCTTCGGTCTGGGCCCAATGATTTATATTGAAAGCTATGATGGTAGTGGAAATCTCGTTAATCGTGAGCTTCTTGCCGGCGAATCCCCCGCGCTCATCTCCGTCCAGAAACTTTTTATTGATCCGGTTTATAAACGCCTCTTTATCGTACAGACAAGAAACGCAAAGACCGAGCTTATGATCCAGGACCTTGAGTTCATCGGAAACGTTTCTCCCCTCAAAGTCATGCAGTCAGAGTCCTTCTCAGGACTAACTTCGATCAAGTTCAATAATCAGGATGAAATTGAATTTGTGAATGCTACTGGGACGTTCACAGTGAATGCAGACGCAGAATCGAGATCGGAGCTTTCTACAAAGAAGGCGCTCGAGATCACTCCGAAATAGCCTTAAAATCAATTCTCAATCCCAGCCTTGCTGCCTGCTCATTCGAGTGAGAAACCACCAGATATGACCGATCTCCATTCAACCAGAGCTTAAGCATCTCTTCAATTTCCGGCGTTCTCTCGGAATCTATGTGAGACGTAGGCTCATCCAGAAGCAGAAGCTCCGCCTTTAAGCTCAGAGCGCGCATGATGACGAGTAACTGCTTCTGTCCGCTCGATAATATTGCCAGAGGCATCCCTTTCAGGTGCCATTTACGAAGATAATCTGTGAAATCAATTGGTGACTGGTGTCCTCTGTAAACACCTAACTTAAAAGGTACTGCGAGGAACTCTTCTGATTTCATTTCTCCCGAGAGACTGGTATTGCTGCTTGAATAGAGAATCCTGCTTCGCATTTCCTCTGCCGGATACTCTTCGATATTTTTTCCAAGAAAACTGAAGCTCGAGTATTTCGCGGGATAAAGACCGGCAAGCGTTCTCAAAAGAACAGATTTGCCACTGCCATTCGGTCCTTGAAGAACGTAACCCTGACCTTTAATAAGTTCGAGGTTCACCTTCTTACCATTCAAGAGCTCAAGGTCTTTCACTAGAAGCATGGCTGCCCCCGATGATTGAAAAGCCTTTTACGAGCGAGAACGAGGCCCGTCACGACACCGGTATAAACAGCCGTACAGATAAGGAGGACAATTATCATTTGGGTAATCGATGCTTCCATGGGAGAACTTCCTCCGAGTATCTGCCCTGTCATGGCACCCGGAATGGAAACGATTCCCATGGTCACCATCGAATTCATAATAGGTGTCAGCGCCATCCGGACTGAGCGTCTGAAGATATCAATTGTCGCTTCATTCTTTGAAGCACCCATGGCGAGCCATTCGAGCACCTCTTCTCTCTTTTCCTGAATTCCGTGAGTGAAATGATCAATTCCCATGGAAATCCCGTTCACTGAATTGCCCAGGAGAATTCCGATGAAGGGAAGAAAAGTTTCCACCGACCACCAGGGAGAGGATCCCATCATGAAAGTTCCGACGATGGCCATGGGCCAGATAGAAAGAACAGTCGCAAAGAGATTATCGAGCAGGAGCCCTTTGTAGCGACATTTAACACGTGAACGCGAGTGAATCGCAGAACTCATGGTCATGAACGCTGCGACAGCCAGGCAAATGATGAGAGTGTTATGAGCAAAAATCCAGGTGAGAGCATAACCCAGGACAGTCAGTTGAATCACGGCCCGGAATGAACTGATAAGAAGATCTTTTTCCTGCCCATGTCCCTTTTTCCAGGAAATGAGTGCGCAGACAACAACAAGAAGAAATGGAATCAAAACGTGAGTGTAATTCATTCTTCAGATTCTCTCGCCATCAAGACGCTCATGCACAGAGAATTCGCGCATGATTTCAGCAATTGTTTTGCCGTCATCGAAGAGTTTGAGCATTTTGTCTGAAGTAGTAGTGGTGAGGTTTAATATTCTGAGCGGAGAAGGATCAAAGCCGTGACGAGTGAGAACTTCAGGAGCATTCTTTAGGATTTCATCCAGGCGAGCTTTCATTCCTTCAGCTTCCAGCCCAAAACGAGCTACAGAACCAAGGTCGTAGATCCTTTCCTGATTGGAGGATCTTCCCTTAAGAGATTCATCGAGAAAAAGGGCCAGAACGAGAAGGAAATAATTCCGGAACTCGCAGGACTTGGTCGTCATCTCGAAAACTTTGAACTCAATCCGGAAATTTTCATCGGCATGAAGTTCTATAGCGGGAGCAACGACACTTCTTTTGAAAGTCCGGTAAGACTTCCCTCTTTTGCCCTTAATCTCCCATGGTTTCCCGTTATAAAAAGGAGACGCGAGAGAAATGGCAGCGAGGGCCGGAGAATAATAGTTAACTTTTGCGTTGAGATCATCAATGTCAGAGAAAAGTGTCTCGGTGATGTCTTTGGGGAAACTCACATTCACATCCGGACCATAAGTCGTCATGACTTCCATCGCCCATATCCAGAAATCGTGTCTCCGCTTGTTCTGAGGTCCAGTGAACTTGGTTTCAATCGGATGATGGGAGATAGCAACCGGAACCATGTCCTTCGTAGCTAAGGCCGTTTTCACCCGCTGATACAATAGCTCAAACACTTCAAAGAGCTGCTCAATAGAATCGCAAACCGGAGTGCGGATCTCAATTCCCTTCGGTAGAGCATCTTGATTAACAAAATTCTCATCCGGAACTCCATAACCTTCAACAATAAAGGGCATGAGTTTTTTGTGGGGTGGTTCAGCCGCCAGACCGGCGAGACTCGGAATTCCTTCGAGTGAAATTGTTTCGAAGAGCTCATCCAGTTCTTTGAAGGTCACATCCTTATACCAAAGAGGACGCATGTCTTTTAGACTTGCGAGCATGTATTCGGCTTCAATACCGAAGCGAAAATCTTTCATGCGCGTTTCCGTTTTCTCCAAGGGAAAATCATGACTCCGGAAACCAGGAGGAAAACCAGGATAAGACCTGCAGAAAGATGGACGAATAATGTTCCAAACTGACCCATCCAGCTGCCTTCATGAATATGAATGAGTGTCGTTGAGAATCTGGGTGCACTTTTCTCTGTGACACCGGTTTGCGGATGAATCTGAACTTCATTCCCGTCTTTCAGGCGAAGAACATAGCCACTCTTTCCTGGACGATAAATAAAAGCTTCAACTTCGCCATCAGGATAGCGTTTGAGGATTTCATCCATCGGTATAAAGGAACGTCCCACTTCCAGTTTTACCGGAACGGGTTTTGGCTGAATCCATTCGATCTTGCTTCTAAGCTGGAGGAGAACCCCTGTTACTGCAGTCGCAAACAGGGGTAAGAAAGCAATCATTCCGAAGTAGGCGTGCCACTTTCTCCATTTCATTTAGAGAACCTGGTTCAGCACTTTCAGGGTAAGGTTTGAAGGACTCGGAGATCCACCACCCACGTCAGATGCCTCAAGACCAGGAAGTGCTTTCATGAGTTCAGCTGAGAATGCCGGAAGATCTTTCTTCAGGATTTTCCCAGTCTCAAGCTCAATAGCATAAGTCACAACCTGAGAGCCTGTTTCTGTGCGGATAATTGAACGCTGAAGATTCGCTTTTATAGTTTTCCCATTAACCTGAAGGTTAAAGAGGTTCACTGACTTCGTATTGTACGAAGTAGGAACATAGTAGAGCTCTTCTTTCGGCATATTCATAATGTCGGAGATCATGTCTTCGCCATTAAAACCGATCTTGTGGAGCTGAGAGTTCATGATATCGAGATCAGACTTGATAACCGGAAGCTCGGCCGCCGGGATGTCGCCGGTCTCAGTTCCATTGTTATAAGTGTAAATGCGGTTAAACATATCAAGATATGCTTCTTCCATCGGAGCGAATACTGATGCATCTACGTTTCTGTATTCAAAGCGGTTGAAGTTTGTTTCAAGAACTTTTCCATCAGCAGCCGCAGCAGTCTTATAAACCTGCTGACGATAAATGAGCTCAGCACCTTCTGGCCTCTTCACTACAATCAGACGGATCGGAGTTGAAAGACCACGAAGTCCGAAGCCACCTTCAAAGAGAAGATCAAAATAATAGAATACTTCTTCATGCTTCTCGCCACTGAACATCGCAGAAAGTTTATCGTATCCGGACTCTTTCAGCTGGTAACGGAAGTATGACTGATAGTCGCCACCGATCTCTGCGGCCAGGAAGCGCTTATCGGTAAGAGCGGTAGCAAGGAACTCAGAGAGAGCTTTCTCTTCTTCTTCTTCAAAACGAAGATGAACTGTGAGTTTCTTAGAAAGATGATTAATACGATCAAGATCGGTGTCGTGATTGTGATCAGCAATCGTTTCTACGTAGTTCTTCCAGTTATTCACGAGTGAATACTCCGTAAGGCTTGGAATGATCATGTCGTAGTGTTCAACTACCTGCCCGAGTGTCTTGAAAGCACCATCATGCATATAAGGAGCTGTTACTCCAACGTTACGAAGAGGTGGAGTGCGGAAAGCATAGAGATCTTCATCCTGACCAGTCACTTCAGCGCGACCAAGGTCATCCCCGTTTTTCTTACCTGGACCGATCTGAGCGACACCAATGTTGTGGAATTCAAAATTCGAGAGATGCTGACCCTGGTGACATTCAGAACATTTTCCTTTGTTCATGAACACGTCCATACCGATCTTCTGGATCTCGGTGAGGGCATTATTATTTCCGCGAAGATAATCATCATAGGGAGTCTGGTTAAAAGCAAAAGCATGGCGCTGAAACTCAGCAATCGCCTCACCGAAGTGACCGATATTGATTTCCTGGTTCGGGAAAACTTTATCAAACATTGCCTTGAACTCTGGATTTGCGAGAGTCTTCTGCACGATAAGATCCCACGCTTCGTATTCGTCACGTGCATTTGAAAGTGGATTTGAGCCAGGCTGTCCGAGCATTTCCGAATGATCAACCATCGGGAAAATTGCCTGAGCAGCAAGAGCACTTGTCATAGCAGCAGCGACTTCAGGCTTAAGTGGAACAGGTGTCGAGAAAGTTTTAGTTTCTTTGTTGTAAGCAACACGGCCGTCCCAGAACATAGATTCAATGCCGTTCATATTGAAGAGTGCCGGAGTATTTCTTGCGAGGATGCGACCATTCTTCTGAGTGCGTCTGGTTGTAGCTGTATTGATTCCTTCTGCACCTTCTCCGATTCCCAGAGGAAGAGCGTCCATTGTCATGGCAGCAGGATGGTGACAGTCGCGGCAGCTGATATTGTTATTACCTGAGATAAGATTTGTCTCAAAAAGCTCGTGGCCGAGATCAAATAGGGCCTTGTTCCTCGAAGGAAGGGCGTCGAGTGGCTTCAGATTGAACTTCGTGATGTACCCACGAAGACGCTCATCAATTGTTTCCGCGTTCACAAGAAAAGGAACGAGAACAAGAAGAACTGACAACATTTTCACAACTATCCCCTTTTAAAAAAGTGTTCCATTGATCCAGGCACCGGCAGAAACAGTTTTTTCAAACCTTGCTACCTCGCCATCCTTGTTGATTCGCTGAGAAGCGATCGGATGACCCTGAACGTATGTGGAAACTTCGAACATTTTACTGAATGAATAAGTGAATCCCAGCTGGATCGGCATGGGCTGAAGCCTCCACGCTTTTGTTTTCGGATCCGCAGAACGGCTGGTGCCATTGAATGGATTCCAATCCGAGATCACCAGCTTTTTGTAGATAAGTTCTGTTCCAAGACGTGTCCCGAACTTGTCATTGAAGGCATAATTCACTGATGGAGAAAAGTTGAGCAGGAACTCGTTTTTAAGCTCAGGAATCGGAAAGCCTGCGCGAGCAAGTTGTTTTTCGGCCACGTGACGATCTTCGTAGATATAAAAGCGCGGTTGAACGAGGGAGAACACTGACCAGCGCGATGTCACTGGAGCGTAAACATACTTAGCAAAAAATCCGGGTGTCGCGAGTGTGGTTCTTTTTTCTGCGATATATCCGCCACCAATAGGTTCAGGCAGAAAATATGGGAGATCAGTGTTGATAGCACCCGAGAATTTTGAGTTTTCTGTTTTCCAGAATGTATCTGAGATTCCAATCCGTGGTGATTGCCAACGGAAGGCCTCAAAGTCTTCTGAATCAGTACCGTTATTAAAGACATAGAAAAAGCGCATCTGGAAATCGATCGCTCGCTCGCCCTTATATTTGTACTTGAATGAGACATTGTTGTTGAGAAGTAGACCATCATCAGCGGGAAGGCCCAAAGCATTGGGTGTGAATGACTGATCGTCAGTGAGAATTCCCGGGCCCTCGAAAAACGACATGTAGGTCATGCCGAGATTTTCAGTATATTTCCGCCAGCTACCGTCCACAGAAGTCAAAGAAGACGAAGAAGTCGACTGAGCAAAACTCAGTTGAGCGATCAGCAAAAAGCCTGTGAAAAGAACGAATTTCATATGTGGTTTGGTGTACCAAACACATTAATGGGAAAGCAAACTGAAAAGGGAAACCAGGTAAAATTTCCTGATGACTCAGGGCAATAAAAGACTTAGTCGCCCTGCCTAAGCTTATCGAATCTGTGCATGAGGTTCTTGATGACTCTCTCTGAATAGAGATTCTTATTAAGGACCTCGAAAGCCTCATCACCGTGATACGAAGAATATTCGTCGGCAGCAGTATCATTTTCCAATTTGCTAAGATCCACCCGTGAGAAAACCTTCGTCTCAAGGGCCTTGATCTTAGTTTTTTCAACATCAGTCAGATTATCAATTTTTGCCAGTAATCTGATGTGATTAATGAGAAATCCACGATCAGCAGGCTTTGTGATCAAGGGAAAAAGCTTTTCTATGTCCGGGGGAGATTTAAGATCAGTCATGAGAGTCTTTCTCTGATCATCCGTGAAGGGAGCAATTTTCAATTTCTCAGCTATGTACGCTGACTCTTCTGGAGACAGAAAACCATCCACAAAACAGAAAGAAAAGGTCGCGCGCCAGAGGTTGAATTTACTGTCGTCCATAGATGTCTCCTATGGAAATAGTATAAGAGAAATCAGAAAAGAATGGAAGAAAACAGAGTGAGACCCTGGGGAGGCCATGGATAAAGGCTTCCAGTAGGAATCCAGGCAAAAACGTCTATTGCAAGCTTTCCGGAGAGGACAAGCAGAACGCATCCGGCCGCGCTACTTACCATTTTCATTCGCTTCTGGTTTGTCAGAAAGGGTTTCATAAAGCCGGAGAAAGATGAAAGGAGAACAAACCAAATTCCTGAATAAACGGCGGCACCTAGTCCCAACATGAGCCTGTGATCAATATCTGCATATTTGGAAGAGTAGCCGCCAATGAGAACAAACGCATCCAGGTAGGCATGCGGATTCAGCACTGAGAAAGTCAGGGCCAGCATCGCACTTCTTTTGATGTTGAAAGTTCCTCTCTCCGAAATATTAGTAGGTACATCAGTCGTCTCTGAAATTTTCTGTAATCCATAGAAGAAAAGAAAACCAACACCCACGATTCCGATAAAGATCTTAAGTGATGGAAGTAAATTGAATATTGATGCTGCTCCGGCGACACCGAGAAGAATCAGAGTCAGGTCGCAGAGAAAGCAAACGAGCGATACGGTGAATGGATTATTTTTTTTGAGCCCTGATTCCAGGACAAATAAGTTCTGAGCTCCCAGTGCGAAAATGAGACTCGCCTGCAAAGTAAAACCTTCGAGAAAGAACTTTTCCATAAACTCCCCTTCCGCGCCGGATAATAGGGAAAGCAACACGTGTAATCATCTTTATTTCAGGTAAAGATTCACGCCACGAAATATAGAAAAATTGTGGAAACAGATAATTCCAAAAACACGTACTGATTACAGGTAATTACTAAAACTGTTAGGGAAATCTTACCCATCTTCATAACGAAAATGCTCTGTGACAATATTTAATCCATGAAAAAAATATTAGCGATGATATTGCTCATTTCGTTCATGACTGTCTCATGTGGCAAGTCGGGTGGTGGTTCTTCTGAAGAATCTACTGCAACTGCACCGGTCACAGTTGATCCGGGAACAGACGACAAAGACACTGATCCAGTCACTGACACTCCCCCTACAGTTCCCGAACCGGTTTCAAATGTTCCGGCGCTGGCCCTGAGTTACATGACGAATGTCTCTTATCTCAGCGGTTTCGATACTACTGATGAGATGAAATACAACCAGGCAGTTGCGATCGTTAAAAAGGTCGTTGCAACAGAAGCATTCCGGACAGCGGTGCTCAATCATACGTATGGCGGAATGAAAACCTATGTTCAGAACAACGGCTTAACCAATGCTGAAATCTACCAGCATATTCTGGATGCAGCTGAGAGACTGACACCGGCAAAGAACAATACGATGGATGTCGGAGTAATACTTTACTACGAGAATAGTTCTACGGTTGGTTGGACCAGTGGCTCGATCACTCACATCAATGTGAACACCAAATTCTTCGATACCTATTCAGCGAACTCAGTTGCAGCGAATTTGTTTCATGAGTGGCTCCATAAACTTGGATACAGTCATGATTCTTCATCAACATCGCGAAGGCCATATTCCGTTCCCTACGCCATTGGTTACATGATCCGGACGATTGGTGCCAAATTTCTTTAGGAGGATTTTATGCGAGCTATTTTAATCTGTTCATTTATGTTTTACCTGGTGAATGCCAACGCAACTATCGAGCATACTGCTGAAGATGATAGGAAAACGTCTGCTGCAGAAATAGGCCGTAATCGTGCGTGCTTTGATGAACTGGCGAAGAGCGGTTGTGAAGATCCCGGAGAAAATCTGCGGGCATTCAGGTCATGTCTTCACGAGGTTTTTTCGAAGCTATCACCGGGCTGCCAGAAGATGACATCGGATCTCTACCGAAGAAGAGATTAAAAAAAGGCGGCAAAAGACATCCATGTCCACTGCCACCTTATCGACTAATGCAGAGTCTGCCTTGACCCCGAAAGAGTGTGAGCACTCTTCAGTGTCGGGCCACTCAGTTTCATCCTGATTTTAGGTCTGATCTCTTCTTTCAGAGTTTCGAACTCGCGACCCATCTCCTGAAGCTCAGAAGATTCATAGGCCTTGCGAATTTTCGGGAACCATTCTTTTTCTTCTTCTTCTTTTCCGTGATGCTCGAGAAGCTCTTTAACTACACTCAGTGCGGCCTTGTAGTTTCCGTCCGTTCCTGGCCGCACTTTCAGAAGACGCATCAAAGTACTTTCAAGAAGCTTGTGTTCAATAACACCTTCAAGTGTGAGGTCACGGAATGATTCGTTCTTCTCTTTCATTGTATTATAAAGAACTTTCTCTTCAGTCTTAGCGTGTAGAAGAACTTCCTCGACCAGCTCCTTAGTAAGACTCCATGTTGCCTTAGATGGCTTCTCAACCATTTTCTCAAGACGCTTGATCATCTTCGAAGCTTCATCGTGATCTTCCTTAATCAAATCCAGAATATTTTTCAATGGATCCTCCTTGCTCAGCAGGTCAATATGACCGAATGTAATGGTTAGAAGTTTGCAAGAACATTGCCAAAGGAGTTTCCCATGAAATGCAAAGTTCTGAACCTAAGGCCAACACAGTTTGCTGTCGGAATGCTCGAGGTGGATGAAAAGATCAAAGAGGTCTCGCATTATAGTAAGAAAAAATTAAAGAAGTACGTGAGATCGAATGTCGTGCCTGTGGTTCGCGGACTTGACCGCGAACTTTATATTGTCGACAAGCATCACTATCTCAATGTCTGTTATCAGCTTGGAATCAAGAAAGTCCGGATCCAAATCATCAAGGATTTTAATGAGGATGAAGATTTAAGTTATGAAGAATTCTGGAAATGGATGTTCAGTTCACGTAACACTTATCCATACTGCCAATTTGGAGAAGGACCCCGCGAGCCATTCTACTTGCCCCATGACATTCGCGGCCTCGCTGACGACCCTTACCGGAGTATAGCGTGGTTTGTCCGTAAGGCCGGGGCATTTGAGAACAGTGAAAAGAATTTCGCGGAATTTCAGTGGGCCAACTTTTTCAGGTCAAAGGCCCTACTCCATAAGCACGGGAAGCAGGGCTTCCCCGAAGCCCTCGTTGAAGCGGTAAAGCTTTCTCAAAGTGATGAGGCAAAAGACCTCCCAGGTTTTGATATCCTTAATCCTCAGGATCATAAAGAAATGCAGGAGACTGTTAAAGAAAAAGGTCACGAAGTTTTGAAAAAGCAAAAGGACAAAGATATTCCTGAGCTTCGTCATTAAGATTCATCCTTCATAGGCTAATACCTATTCAACATATAGACCAGCATAGGTTGTTCATATACCCGAGAGATGGGAAAACATTTGGGAAGACAAAACCTTTCCAGGAGAAAGTATGAAAACGTTCCTGCTTATTGCCTCTCTGATCTCTTCCCTTTCAGTATCGGCGGTTACTCTCCATAAAAAGAAAGTAACATTGCCGGTGGATATCTCGACCACCAGACTACTCATGTCGAATGCCGGATATGGAGACAGTTATATCCTCAAGGTGATTATTCCTGAACTGGCGGATATCACTTTTCTCAATCACAGAAATCCCCGTGCCGGTGGTCCTTGTATGGCGACTTACGAGACTGTGGATCCGGAAGCAGTCCTTCAGGGCAATCCTGCTATTGAACAAGTTGAATTCGATGTGACTTTAGATAAGGGTGTCTATTTTGACGGAAATGTCTGTCAGGTATCACTCACTGAAACTATTGTTGGAAAGATCCGCGGTTTCACATTCCAGCACTCAGTAACCCAGCAAATGCCGGCCAGAAGTCAGGAAGACTGCAGATAAAAAGCTCGCACTAATATTGCCAATCCGGTCTTTGGAAGGAACAATTGAAAAAATCCATTCAAAGGCCGGCGATGTACGTTCTTCTTTTCTCTACTCTCATTACACTTACAAGTTTCCTTCACGCAGCAGAATTATGTCAGCGCCATTCATCATGTGACGAGCTTAATGATCTCTCGTTTGCTTGCTCGGAAAAATGGGATCAGTCGACCTGCGATAAATTTACTGACACCTTTGAAAAGCTCTTAGTACCACAAGCATGTCAGGAGTCCGGGAAACAAATCCTCTGGGCATTGAGTTCTTGTGATTGGAAAGAAGGGAATACTCCTACAGATCTTCATTACGATCGTCTCGCTCGTCTTCCTTTTGCCAAGGCCCTGAAGCTTTACACCTCTGAAAAACTGAGGAAGACAATGGATGGAGCTATCGCTGAATCACATCTTAAAAAATCGAAGGCTGATGAAAAGCTTCTCGGAAAAACACTCTTGCCTTCTAAGTTTCTTAAGGCCTGCAATGAGTTTGAGTATATAGATTTCAATACAGTCAAAAAAGATCTGAATCTTAATGGAAAGAGTCTTCCACAGTATTCATATCAAGAAGGCAAGGCCGGAGATTATATTTTCTGGATGGGTGATATCCCGAACAAAATCATAAACACTAAAACGAAAAAAGAATGTGTAGTGAAAGCTTCCGGTTTCGTGGAAAAGATCACCAAAGTTCCGGGTTTGGATATCGCCCGCTATGAGATCCATCGTGAAAACGGAACGAATTGGGATGCCTTAATCGATATGAAAACATGTCAGCGCATTTGGGAAGCCACCTGGGAAGCAGCAGAAACAGTTTCAGGTGAGTCTGCACGGAAGATTACTGTGGATAATGTTCAAAAGAGTGCATGGAAGAAATGTGCACCTTGCTGGAATAAACAGAAAACAGGCTGTCTGAGAGTGCTTTAGCGTTTGAAGATTACTTTTCCGTCTTTTCTGATTTCATCAGTTAGACCACGAGTACTCCAGGGACAGAAATTTCCCACAGTATTGAACCAGTAATCAGGATCGTTTTCGATATCCAGGAATTGTCCATCACAGACTTCAGTCGTAAAATCAGCGAAGCCCAATGTCTCTCCATTCATAGTGAAATCCCAGGCGTGCTTAGCTGATCGCTGAGCTGTGATGAGATCCCCATTAATAATCCCGATCTCAGGATTGCCTTCGGCATCTACAACCACACGCCCCTTCATCAGATAGCTTTCAAAGCTCGCTATCCCTTCCGTATTGAAAGAAGAAAGGTTCACTGTGAAAGGACGTTCGGGATAACGCTTATCGCGAAGAAGGAATTTATAATCAGCGAATACTGATTGAAGAGGGAGAATAAAGAGGAGGAAGAGAGTTGTGATTTTCATAATAACCTTAGCTCAATGATGAATTTATACGATTAAATCGTCATCATGCTGCAGGTTATGTTTTCAGATTACAACCGCAGGCCAGTATCACACAGCTTGTCGATAGATTGCGTCTCTGAAGGAACAGGAGCTTGATAGTATCTGCTGCTCTGAAGTTCCTTGATATAGGTCAATGAAGAACTCGTATGATTCATCTCACGATAGAGCTTAATCCGATTCTGAACATGTTCAGTATTCTTAAGAGGGCAATACTCATCACTGATTACTCTGGATGAAACAATCCACATGCCCCTGCCAAGAAAGGACTGATTATAAGTCTCATCCCAATAAGGATTCACATAGGTTTTGATGTCCGGAACTTTAGCGAGCTTCCAGCTACCATCCACTTTCTTCAGATATGAGTCTTCTTCGTTTAGACAAAGTTTTTTATAAAAACGAAATCCCTGATAATTTGCTTCCATATCTCCGTAACTGAAAACTCCACTTGGCCAAAGTCCCAGTATCCGCGCTTCATTGTAAAGACCAAGGCGTATAGCTGATTTTTCAGCTTCCTCAGCAGAATATCCTTTCTTCAAATTTTTCAGATACTCTTTTAGATACCGGCGTCCAGTTGATCCAAAGTGACTAAGTTTATCGACACCGAAGTAGATGCCGTTAGCGTGAAGATTAGGGGAAAGCCCTGATCTGCTCAGATAGATTCGTGAAGTATTCCGATAAATACTTTCTCTCAAATAGTAAGGATTCGAAGGAAACATCTTATCTGAGAGATATTTTTCGCTAAAGTCTTCAAAAAGTTTTCTACGGGGTGTGGTTTTGAAACGTCCCGCGATTCTGAATGTAATCTGCTCGCAGCTAAGATCTTGCTTCGGAGAAGTCTTTGCCAGGACATCCTCGATCTGATTTTTGATCAGATGGTTGAGCTCTTCCGAAGTGTCCGGAAGATCGAGGCCCCAGGAAAGGTAGTTGTCCGTCTCAAGAGCATGTGCTGAAACGGCACCGGCCATAAGAACGAAAAGTAATAGTTTCACGGGCGGGATACTACCAAGGATCGGGCTTCTAAAAACTAAACCCGGTAAAAATTACGTCACCCCAAAGACCTAAATCCGTGTAAATTTTTGGATTTGAATTCAAAAGTTTTCTAAAACTTTTTTAGCCACGAGACCGGCCACTTTAAGAGTCTCTGGTGAGAGCGTATCCTTGTACTCCTGCCACAGGCGGTTGATTTCTTCTGTGCTTGTTTTATCTGTCACTATCGACTCAATCTCATCTGTCACTGCATTCAGCTCATCAACCTGAGAGTTGTAAACATTCAGCTCCTGAGCGGTTGCTCCGAGCATTGAGACATCTTCCTCAGCAAGCACTGAGAAGCTAAGGTTAGCATTCTTTTCATCCAGGACCACAAGCCCAAGAGCTGCCACCGGAACACTCACCATCATGACGGCAATTGATACAGAGGCACTTACAACTGACGAAGCGAGCATGCTTCCAAAAAAAGTTGCAACTCCGCCTACAGTCATGACTCCACCAACGACTCTTGCAGTTTTATGTTTGATGATGAGGCCGACGACTGCATCGGCTTTTGGAGTAGTTCCCACGAGAACACAAAAAGATAAAATCAGCGCCAGTAAAAGACTCATGCCTAACTTAAATTGGGAGTATCACTCATACTCCGATCACTTTTTCAGGAGCTTAATTCTTCCAAAACCTGTAAAACGTTCACTTTCTGTTTAGCGGCCAATTGTATGTTTTTTGGACAGATGCTGATGACATATGCTGAATCCCGTACTCTTCTCGCTTTTAAGTCCATTCCACATAAATAACTTTGGCCCCTGAAATGCATTTCTCCTTTCATCATCACTTAAGGAGCCCATAATGAAACTCGCACTGATTTTAACCCTGGCCTTCACTTCTTCAGTATTCGCAGCGAATATTAAGCAGCAGGTGATTTCTCTCAATCCAGGAACCTGGTGTTATGCGGTTTATGAAACGGGAGACCCTAAGGCACCCACAGTCATACTTGAAATTGCGACCCCCAAAGGTGGTGGTGACTGTGATGACAAGGATGATTCGAGATTACTGGCCAAAGAGATGTCATTACAATTAGACAGGGGCGAATTAGGCAAGAGAAAATCCTCTTACGAAGTGGGCCCGCTTTCAACGATTGGACTTCTGAGGTCTGCAGATGGTTCAACCAATCAATGGCCAATGCTCAAAATGAAGAACGGCACAGTTAAGTTTTTCAACGATACAAAGCGCTTTAGAGACGATCCTTATGTTGAAGATGCTGCTAGACTCTCAATTCAACTCGAACTTCCAACAGAGCTTCAGGTCATCCTTGAGGAAGCGGGCATCAAAGCAGAACAGGTGATCATTATCCTGAAGGAAGTGCAGGAAGGAAAAAAAGGATTGAATGCTGTGAATGTGAAGCTGGCTTAAATAAACAATTTGAATTTGAGATCGCAAATTGCGATCTCAATCATTTTGCAGGCTGAAACACTTCTTCAATTGAATCTTTGATTCCCTGAACGGGACGAAATTCATATCCAAGGATTCTGGCCAGAGTTGAAGCCATCTGTGCCTGATAAATTTTTTCTCCACCTGAAACTTCTCCCCTTGCCGGAATCCCGGGACCAAGGAAGGCCATCCAGATTTGATTGGACTCAGGAATATGATAGAGAGGAAATTGTTTAAAATTTCCATGATGCATCCAGGAAGCTTTCCCCCTGTCTCCCCGCCCATGATCACATGTCACCACAAGAGTCGTCTTCCCTTTGTACTCTGGAATGGATTGAAGGGTTCGCCACAGATCTGCAATCATCGCATCAGCAGCAACAGCGCTTTTAATGTACTGATCATAGAGCCCAATGTGGGCCATATCATCAGGTTCATCTAAGGCAATATAAAGCACCTTTGGACGATAATCTTTGAGGTATTCACGGGCTGCCGCGTACGTGAAGATATCTGGCCGATATCCTATGGGACGTGGGCTGAGCTCCTGGAGATCATTAAGCAGCTTAAACTTTTCGCCGGGAAAAGAAAATTCGTCTCCACTCGTGTTCACAAGAATACCACTGCGTTTTGAGTTGAGAATGTGACGAAACAAAGGCCAGGTCGCAAAAACTGCAACTTTTCTCCGGTAAGAAGGCTGATTATTCAGAAACTCAAAAACGTTCTCATTAGGATTATCTACTTCATCATTCTTGATAATCTTCGGGTCCGGATATCCCGTAAACAGTTCATTATATCCAGGATACGAAAGTAGATACGGATTCGTGGTATCGACAAAACTACCTTTGTCGCGATTGCCGTAGATCTGACCTTCCTTCGACAATGTTTTCCAGAAAAACGGAAACAGTTTCTCCCTTTCGATTTCCTTACTCTGGTCTTGATATCTCTTGATGAGATCATCAGGAGCCTTTGTATATATCTTGTCCTGGAGAAGCTTCTGATCCATTCCACTGAAGAGTTCCTGCCATCTCAAACCATCAATCGTAACAATGACGAGGTTTTCAGAAACACGTTTATGGGTCTTCACCTCATTCTGATGAGAAGCGCAAGAGAGCAGAAGAATGAAAAGGAGAAAGTTGTATATAGTCATCATCAAAGCTTAGCATCTTAAGCTCCAAACTACAGCTTACTTTAAAAATAATAGCGTCGGTTTCAGAGTCTCAAGAGGAGATTCTTCCATGGGCACATGGCCTAATAATGGAAAAGTAATGAGTCGTGATTGAGTGATTGCTGAGTGGAATGAGCGTGCATATTCAGGAGAGATCCAACTGTCTTTTTCTCCCCACATAATAAGTACCGGCATTTTCAGTTTTTTTAACGAGACCGAATTATTTTCTACGGGAGCTCTGACTGAATCAAAAAATCCTTTCCCATTTCCTTCTCTCAGAAAAAGTTCACTGTAACGAGTAACAGTATCCTCGGTAATTAAATCTGGATTCCCATAAACGCTTCCCACCAGATATTTCACAGCGAATCGTGGCGCGTTCCCCGTCAAGAAATAGGGAGCAAGTGGGAGTTTTGAAAAACTCACGATCAATGGAACTTCGTCAGTATTAAAGCCCGCGGAATCAATCAACACAAGCTTAGAGACCCGTTTGGGATTACGAACTGCAAATTCCCAGGCAATCCAGCCCCCCAAAGAATTTCCGATCAAATGAGCTTCTTTAATTTCGAGTTTGTCGTAAAGTTTCTCAATTAATTTCGTCATCCGATCAATTGAATATTCACCCTTTGGGTCAGGTCCAGTGAGACCATGTCCGGGAAGATCAATTCTTACTACACGGTATTTTTTCGAAAGAGCTGGAAGCCATCCGTCCCATGTATGCAGAGATGCCAGAATCCCGTGTAACAAAACAATAGTGGACCCATGACCTTCATCTTTTACATGAAAACTCAGGCCATCAATTTTTATGAAGCTTGAAGTTGAATCGGCATATTTGGGAATCAACTTACTTAATGGGATCTCGGCTGCAATAGCAGAAAACGAGACCAGAAAGAAGAGACATAAAAACTTTGAAATGAACTTTATAAATTAACTCTTTGGCCATGTCTTGAAATAAAAAGCCCCGGCTTTCGCTGGGGCTATTTATTTGAAGAATTCTATCAAAATCCATCCAAACCGATAACTAAAAGCCTCACTAATCACAAATAAGCACAAGATGCGAAGGCATCTGAATGTCAAAGCTTGAAAAACCACAAATCCTTTTAATTTCATGTCCGACTTTTCTCAGACCTTCTTTTCAGCTAGCCCAGGTAATTGTCAGGCAAAGGAAGGTAATAGTTTCGAAAAGTAGTTCTAATATATCAGAAAACCCGTCTGAGATTTTAAATTTACAGACGGGTTCAGATTGTACGCTTATTCCATTGAGTTCAAGTTTTGGAAGCAATTACCCACATTCCAATTAGATTCGCCTTCTGGTTGTTGAGATATAATGAGGACTAATTCTGAGTTTTCATTGCAATTTGATTTATCAGACGCTTTAACAAATCCTCTCGCCCAATTGAAGTTGACTGGAAAACCTGTATATAACTTACTAATATAAATATTCGTTCGAAGACCATTCTTGTCGACAGTGTCAGACATTATCTTATGGTTATCACCACCGGTTGATGCATAAGTAACACCATCGTATATGATTTTCAGATGACCCTGTTTATCTGGAATTGTTGTTGAAACGTTATGAAGCTTCCCATCTATCAACACTACTCCACGGATATTTTCCATTCCATAATCATTGATCTCGCTATAAGCAATTGAAGAGATTATCAGCATTACCAATAAGGCGAATTTAAGTTTCATTACGAGCTCCAATTTTCAGGCGATCTGTTGCTTCTTCTTTGTTACTACTGCTGTTTACACTCGTTTGTCCAATTGTTCCTGGGGGCTCTATGGATGCCTTATATTTGTCCTAACAGGCTTAGGACCCATTGCTGTCGCAATGAAAATTATGAATCCGAAAGCTTAGCTTTCTAATCTGTAAAAGATCGATATTTGGAATCAACTCAACCAGCTGCCCGATTCGACCATTATCTTCCTCATTTCTTTTACACAACCCAGAAACTAGCGCTGACTTCCAGTAGTTTTAGCTTTTCTTCTTTATCTAGAATTTATCGGGTGAGATCGGAGCCTGATTTATTTTTAATGCTTTCTGATCACAGCTTGAATTGATCTTCTTGGCTTTTAGTTCCAGAAACAAAAAAGCCTCTGCGGTTTTACCCGCAGAGGCTCCAGTTCGATGTGGAGGATTCGATCAGAATCCTTAATTTTAAAGCCTTTGAAGCGCTACCAAGCCCAAACAAGCCCACTTTGCGACAGCTCTAGAAAGCGAGAGACAAGCCCTAAGATGCATTCTTTGAAGCGCAATTAGCGACATAGAACAGGGCGCTTGCTATCATCAGCTGTAAAAATCCACATAATCCGCTTACCTTTTACCCGTTTTCGTTACCGGACAACACTTTCACTTTCCCCATCCATTTCGGATCTGTCCATCAGCTATAATCGGCGGAACCCAACAGAGTTAAAAGCTCACAACACGGAGATTGCAATGATTCAGGTACAGCATCATTTGAAAAAAATTTTATCTTTTGTAGCATGCGTTGCTCTGCAAGCAACTTTTGCTCAAGCCAACACGATGGAAGCTCGGCTTGCATCGACCGAGCTAATTCATAACCAGAGTCATTACGAAACTTTGGGTCAACTCTTCGCCCAAGGATCCCTTCCAACTTTGAACAGGATCTCAAATGTCGCTTGGTCTGGAAGATGCTTCACAGAAGATGCTCCATCTTTTCCGACAAACGCTGGCTACATATTCCGTAAAGCCCAGAACGCAGACGTTGGTCCATTAGGAAATAGTCAAACATTTTTTGAGGCTGCCACATTTTGGTCTAGATCCGAAAAGCCATCCCACTTTGATGGAATGTCGATGATCCAGGTATTGAAGACACTTCCTGATCTTAAGTTCTTCACTGCAATCTTTGAGAACGATGGTATTACACTCGTTGCAAGTGAGGGCGCTGAGGTACTGACTTCAAAATTGAAAGTATCGGATGAATATCTTGTAGAGGAACTTGCAAACAACTACGGAATGAAAGCGAGATGCTACTATTTCATTCCAAAACTTCAGCGATAAGCTTACCCATACTAACCCCCTGAAAAAAACTATCTGGAGACCGAGAACTCTCCAGATAGTTTTTCCCTTAAGAAGATGCGCTTAGTCTCAACTCCACAAAGCTCTGCAAGATCAGAATCCACCATCACTTTTGTCCGCGGAGCACATGAATCATTTTTTAATCTTCGCTAAGTTTATTTCTCTCATAAACATTTCTTTTAAAGTTCGAAAATAGAACGGGTTGAAAGCGATTGAACATAAATTCCTCAGCGTAAGAGCAGCTTTTCTCGGATTTTAATTTTCTGGTGAGCTGAAAAAACAAAAAAGCCCCTGCCGAACTTAATCAACAGAGGCTTCTTTTATTTGACGGTGGAGGAGACGGGCGGATTTGAACCGCCGGCTTTACGGTTTTGCAAACCGTTCCCTTGGACCACTCGGGCACGTCTCCAAATTGAATCAGATTGGGAAATATAAGTTTCGATGATCGGCAACTTCCTGTCAATAATTAGAATCAGTTAGAGGGATTTTTAGGTTCATGCGTCTATGCAACTTCGCAGTAACATCTTAATCTTTTAGGAACTCATCAAAGGATTCTATGAAACTTCTCCCAATCTGCTTATGGATAGTCTTCTCTCTTAGCGCTCACGGAGCTCTCACTCAGGAGGAGCGAAAGGACCTATTTAGCGGGGCGACTCAAAGGCTAAAAAATTCGGGAATAGAAAAAAAAGTTCCGCAAAAAGGAGAGCAGTTTCCTGATCTTTCTTTGAACGGAAAGCTCGTCTCAGAATATGTAAAGTCCGGTTCTTTGGTGGTGACGTTCTACCGCGGAGGCTGGTGTCCATATTGTGTGAAACAACTCAAAGACATCAACACTGCTCTGAAGGATCTCAAGTCCAGTGGGGCTACGCTGGTGGCGATCTCGCCAGAGAAAGATTCGGAAGTACGAAAAACTAAGAGTAAGAACAATCTCGATTTCCCGATGATCTCCGACCCTGGAAATGCTCTGGCAAAAAAACTCAATCTCACTTTCACGGTTGAGCCTGAAGTCGCAAAAGAATATAAAAGTCTTGGTCTTGATCTCTTAGAGAGCCAGGGAAATGGTGACAATGTTTTACCGATGCCCGCAACGTTTGTGATCGGATCCGATCGCCGGGTCCTCTACGTCTTCGCCGACGCAGACTATACTAAGCGTGCTTCTCTTGATGACGTCAAAGCTGCCCTGAAGACGAAGTAAAAAAGAGAACCGGCCCCGAAAGGGGCCGGTGAAGAGAATTATTTTTTTAAGTCGAAGCGATCGAGAGTCATGACCTTCGCCCAAGCAAGAGCAAAATCATTCAAGAACTTTTCTTTTCCGTCGGCTGCGGCGTAGACCTCAGAAAGGGCGCGCAGTTCGGAGTGCGAACCGAAGATGAGATCCACCGGAGTCGCTGTCCAGCGTTTTTCTCCTGACACGCGATCAAGACCATCGTAGAGGCCGTAACCCGCCGCAGATTTTTCCCACTTCGTCGACATGTCGAGAAGGTTCACGAAGAAATCATTGCTAAGGACTCCCGGTCTTTTCGTCAGAACACCATGCTGAGTATGCGAAGCATTGGCATCGAGAACACGCAGTCCTCCGAGAAGCACAGTCATCTCCGGCACCGTAAGGGTCAACATGTTCGCCCGATCTACCAACATTTCAGTCGGCGAAAGAGAATTTCCTTCGGCGTAAAAATTTCTGAACGCATCGGCGTGGAGCTCTAAGAATGAAAACGAATTGACGTCCGTTTGTTCCTGAGTGGCGTCCATGCGGCCTGGAGTAAACGCGACCTTAATCGGCGTGCCATTTTTCTTGGCGGCCTCTTCGACGGCGGCCGTTCCGGCCAGTACGATCATGTCGGCGAGTGAAACTTTCGGTTTAAACTTCTTCTGAATTTTCTGAAGTTCGCCGATCACTTTCGCTGTTTCCGCTGGGTCGTTTACGGCCCAGTCTTTCTGAGGAGCAAGTCTCAGGCGAGCTCCGTTAGCTCCTCCGCGAAGATCTGTTCCACGGTAGGATGCCGCTGAAGCCCAGGCCGTACGTACGAGTTCAGGGATCGTAAGTTTAGATTTCAGGATTTCTTTTTTGAGAGAAGCGACGTCAGAATTTCCGATGAGACTATGATTCACACGTGGAATCGGATCCTGCCAAATGAGTTCTTCTTTCGGAACTTCTTTACCGAGGTAACGGACACGTGGGCCCATGTCCCGGTGAGTGAGTTTGAACCACGCTTTCGCAAAAGCTTTTTGAAATTCTTTCGGATCAGCGAGGAAGCGCTCAGAAATCGCCTTGTAACTCGGATCAACTTTGAGAGCTACGTCGGTGGTGAACATAATCGGCGCGTGACGTTTGTTTGGATCATGCGCATCAGGAACCTGATCTCCCGCCTCTTTCTCTTTCGGAATCCACTGG
>JBKJPL010000020.1:0-121778 GCA_046595005.1 Bacteriovoracaceae bacterium
TTGGTGGAGGCCTTGATGCGGTTATTGCCATGACAGGTCACAAAGACTTCAAACTGGCGGATCACTACTCGAAGTTAGATTCCGAATTCCAGAAAGAAACGTCCATTAAGATCATGGAATATATCAAACGCGAAACGAAGTCTGAAATCCCGAGTGAAACAACCGACAATGTCTTAAGCATTGCGAAGTTCACTCGCTCCAAGTAATCTATTACTCGCCCTTAGGTCGCCCCTCGCCTCGCCCCTGAGAAATTTACAGTTTTTTTATTAACAATAACCAGAGCTTAGAAAGCCATGCCCGAACTACCCGAAGTCGAAACAATACGTCTGCAACTCTCCCACTATCTTCCCTTCAAAATAGAGTCTCTCTCTTCGACTCCAGGTCTTAAGCAAAATATTCTCCATACCAAACTACCCGAAATCGGGCTGACCATCACTGAGATCAAACGCAAGGGCAAAATGCTTGATTTTATCTTCGATGATGGATCCCACATGCTTTCTCATCTTGGTATGACCGGCACATGGCTAGTGGGAGAAGAAATCAAATCCGGTAAGCACACTCACCTGACACTCAAAAGTAAAACCCACACGCTCGCCTACGATGATCCCCGCCGCTTTGGTCACATGTACTTTTACTCCGCCGTCGAAGCCTCGCGTAAACTTTCCGAGCTTGGAATGGACCTCGCCGATCCTAAACTTGATCTCAACTATCTCACTGAGGCAATTAAGCGTTATCCCAACCGCGCTCTCAAAGTTCATCTCCTCGACCAGAAACTCTTTGCGGGATCAGGAAATTACATCGCTAACGAGATCTGTGCTCGTGCAAAGATCCGCCCAACAAGAAAATGCAAGGACGTGAAGAAAGCTGAATTGCCGAAAATGTTGAAGGCCATCAAAGATGTGATTGAACCAGCTCTCGCGTCAGGTGGAACAACATTTCAAGGTGGATATCGTGACTCAACCGGTGAACGCGGCGAAGGTGTTCACCACCTGGTCGTTTTCTATCAGAAGATTTGTCAGATGTGTAAGAAGACGAAAGTGAAGAAAATTATTCTGGCGCAGCGGGGAACATATTATTGTCCTCTTTGTCAGAAATAGCTTTGGAAATGATTTAGGTGATACTAAGAATTTAAGAAAATATTATCACACCAACCAAAGGTGGATATATGAAATTTCCCATCGCAATTTTTCTAACGCTCTCTTTCTCAAATGCCTTCGCAGAACACGCTCCCATCAAACATTCGATCGATCCGACCTGTCAGTATCAGGTTTCCAGAGCGGTCATTGCGCAAACAACAGCAAACTACGGAGCGAGTTTTCAAGTTCTCACTTCAGGTCTCTTCGTTGATATCTATGCCAAGCTTGAAAGTTTCCCGACTATCTCGTTATCCAAGACCGTCATCACAATCAGACGAAGAACAACTGGACAAAAGTTTGAGGTCTACTATTCAGCAAGGAGTGGATCGGTTGGATTGGGCTCAGATGGCAAGCCAATTCATAGTTGCAGAGTTTCTATAGATCAAATTTCCCAGTCGCAGTATGAGGCGCTGGGAACACCAAAGTAGTAATTAAATTTAAGAAGGTTCCAGCAAATTCTGTTGGAACTTCAATCCACCAAAGAATTTGATTCAACTTACTTTTTTCTCTTCAACAAAAACCTTGCGAAGTACATCATTCATTAAAGAAGTATAAGAAACATGGTGTTTACCGGCCAGATCTCTGATTGCTTCTAGAACATCTGAATCAAAATTTGCCGTAATTTTCTCTCTCGAGATTTTCTTCAAACAAGGTAAAGTTGATAAATCGACATCAATCTTGCCAAAGAGTTTGTCAGGCAAACTATCTACTTTTTTTAAAGATCGCTTTAGATTTGGTTCTTTCATTTTTCCCATGGAGTTCCTCCCAACATTTCCAGAGATATTTATAGTTCTCATGGATAAATTTAATTATGCCTTTAACTGCTCTCCTGGAGAATTGAGTAGACCCAATCACTTCAAGAGTCACGAGCGAAATCTTAACCTCCGCCCTCTCTCCTTTTGATAAAACATGCACACGTGCTGGACCATGTTCTTTAGGAGGAGCGAAGACCTTTATTTTCCAGTTTTCATTTTCAAGGACAGTCCCAACTTTCTCTAACATATTATGCCATACTTTTATATGGCCTAAAAGCCATACCCTCAATTGTCTTAGAATATCCTTCTAGCAAATTTGGGAAGATAAATATGTAGTGATACCCTTGAGTGCTCTCTAAAGTTCATTTTTGATGGTACCGAGCTGTTTTCGGAATCATTGCCAATGAATCAGTGCGTGCGCGAAGTTCCGCCCTACCCGTAAATGTAATCAGAAGATTTGTCAGAAGTGTAAGAAGACGCAGAAGGGAACATAATATTGTCCCCTCTGCAAAAAATAATGATTCTTTGAATTACTGACAGCCCCAAAGAGCTTTCTTACCAATATCATATCCCTGACATGAACTCGTCTTACGATTCATTTGTCTCAGGAAATCTGGTGCCAGAGCGCGAACATTCTGACGAAGATCAATGATCTCTTCGAAAGTAAGTGAGATTGGCTTTGTTGAGTGAATTGGCAGTGAGCCATTCGTCACAGTCGTATAGAAATCCACGACATCTTTCTTCGGCTTGTCCCCTGAACGCTCGAGGCTCCAGAGAGTTTCGAACTCAGTCATGAATGACTTCTGAAGCGAAGAGTAGTTTGAACCCTTGAAAGCAATCATATTATCGAACTGCTTATGCTCAGCTGTTTCTGAAAGATTATGTGATCCTGTGAAAAGAACTGCGTTCGAAGTTCCGGCATCAACCAGGAAGAACTTATGGTGATTGAGATACCACTTAGCTGGGTTCGGAGAATGACTGTAGAACTTCACACGAACAGGAGCTGTCTTATTAGAGTTTCCTGGAAGCTTCTTCCAGTTCTCATAGAAATAGGGAGTCATTTCAATTCCATCCGGATGCCAACGCTCGCGAAATTCCTGGTTATCAACAGTGAGTTTCACATCAACACCGCGCTTAGACGCTTCCACGAGTGCTTGAGAGATCTCAAGCATGTTGAAGTGATTGAAGCTGCAATGAATGGATTTCGTTGCACCATTAATGGCCGCGATAATCGCATTACGTACAGTATACATTCCACTCGGACCTTTCTGAACGAGCTTCACGAATTTACCTTCTTGAGAAGCTGCAGCAGCATTATCAACATAGGTAAAATTCATCGAGCTTGAATAGAGAAGTACATCTTTTCCAGATATCTGGTGATTTTTGCCATCATATGGAAGACGGTCTTCAACAACATCTTTCGGATGCGTGAGCATGTCCTTACTTGAGTTCCAGAGAACTGCGAATTCATTCTCAAAACTGGCAAGAAGATGATCCGGGCCATTAGTGAAAACGAAATTTTCAGAGTACTTAGTTTTTGCACCATTAGACATATTGGCAGAAGAATTCACGAGATATTCGCCGTCAATCAGCGCGAACTTCTCATGCATATTTCTGGGAGCAATTTTAAATGATGCCTTACCTTTGGCCTGAAGAGTTTCAAGCTTAGTAACTCTTGTTTGGGTATTAGGCTCTTTAGCGAGATCCGGATGAAGAACAACTTTCACGTTCACCCCATTCTTAACTGCATCTTCGATAGCTTTATCAAATCCACTGTCACTCCAGCTGTAGACGGTGATCTTAGCGTCGTGTTTAGCTGAAGAGATGGCCTTGTACATTTTATCGAATGCCTGAACTCCTTCCCATGGTGAGAACATTGCTGTCGTCACTGGATTGGAAGCAGGAAAACGCTCTGAATGATGAGGCGCCTGATGGGCACATGAGACTAGTACCGCTGAGACTAAAAGGACCGAAAATTTCATTATTATCCCCTGATAAAAGGTGTTCAGATATTTTTCGTTATTATCCCCCGGGAGAATGAGTTACTTCAGCTTAATCTTCCGAGGGGCAAAAAGTTCCTGACTATTACCCTTGGCAAAAATCAGAAACTCACAGAGTTAAAAGCGCAGTGTAAGACCTGTGTGCCATGACCTCTCCACCTTAAGAATGATTGAATCCCGTCAACGAATGCTTTAACAAAAGGAATTGCTATGAAATTCTTAGTTTTTTTATCACTTGTCCTCAGCATGAATGCTTTTTCTGCTGAAACTAAAACGGCGAAGCCAACTAACACAGAGGCCACTCAAATGGATGACCTCATTCGTGGTGAAATGGCAGCAGTTAAGGCTTATGACACTGCTCTTGCCGACCTTAAAACTGGCAATGAGAAAACTCGTCTTCAGGCCATCAGAGCGGATCACCAGACTGCTGTAGATCGTCTTTCTAAGTATGTTGCTGGTAAACCAGATCTTCTTGAAGATACTGAATCAGCTGGTGCCTGGGGTGGATTTGCTTCTGCCTGGACTAAAGGTGCAAAACTCTTTGGTAACGAAGCTGCTCTTAAAGCACTTCAGACTGGTGAAGAGCACGGTATTCGTGAGTATAAAGAAGCTCTCGAAGATGATTCTATCGATATGAATCTGAAAGCTCAGATCAAAAACGAAATGCTTCCTAAGCAAGAGATGCATATCAAGACTCTGAAGTCTTTTATGTAGTCGGCCAGGGGCCTCCTGGCCACCACGTGGGAAAGGAGGCCTTTTTTTTAGGAAAAGGTGATGCCCGTGCTGCCGAAGCCTTCCATTGAACAGGAAAAATTACTCGAGCTAATCAGAAGAAAGGCGTGGGTGAAAATCTCTTCTCGAGTGGAAGAAGCTTATCGAAAAACTCCCCGCCATTATTTTATCCGTAGATTTTCTATTGATTACGATCACTGGATCCAGGTCGACAAGGAAACTGTCTTCAATTACCTTCCCTTGATTTATTCAGATGCCACTCTCCTTCTCTGGGATGAGGACGGACATATTTCAACCATCTCACAGCCATCACTTGTTCTTCACATGCTGGAGCTACTTGATGTTCAGGAAGGAATGAGAATTTTTGAGCTAGGTACTGGCTCCGGATGGAATGCGGCCATGCTTGCATGTCTTTGCGGAAAATCCGGAGAAGTTGTAAGTTACGAAATCATCCCGGAGCTCGCGGCACTAGCAAAAGATCTTTTGAAGGATCTCGATATTCCGCAACTGCGGATTATATCCGGAGATGCAGCAGAGCTTATTCAGCAAGAAGAACCTTTCGATCGTGGAGTCTTTACCGCCGGAGCATATGATCTTCCGCTGGCGTTTTTTGAAAAAATAAAAGAAGGCGGAAAACTTCTCTTTGTTCTCAAGACTGGTGCCGATGACCTCCTCCTTTGTCTTGAAAAAAGAAAGGATCACTTCGAAGAAGTTAGTCGCATGCGATGTAAGTTTGTTCCGGTAGTGGGAGAAGCATCACCAAAGGGTGAAGTTCCTCTTAATGAGTTGCCGGAAAATGTTATGATTTATCCCAAGGGCCATGAGCATGGCAGACAGATTTTGATTCGTGGCGAGACATGCTCTTACGTTATATAGCGCCCTAAACTGGAAACGCCCGCAAGTTTGTGCCCGCGGGCGTTCTCTGAGAATCACTTCATCCAAGATTGGGTCTAACCCTTTCCCTTCTTCCATGACCCTGAAACTATTTTAACTAACGCAGAGACCTTCTTACATCTTAAAGAAAAGTGAAGAATCTCCCACCAACTTACACTCTAAAGAAATCCCTAATTGTTTTTGTGGGGTTTGCTAAATGCCCTATGTCACTCCTAAATTGACGCTCGCTCGGCACAAACCAGACAGGAGGACATCGTGACAAGGACTTCATATTTTCTCTCAGGCCTCATACTACTCGGCGCATGTTCTAAGGCACCAGACGTGGCCAAAAGAAAGCCACCAGTGTCTGAACCGGTAATCCAGCCCGCTGCCTATGAGCTTTTCTCAAAAGACGACAGCAGGGATATTGTCAGTCTTCCTATGAGGGGAGATGCTCGCAATCAGAAACATTTTTGGTCGGGTGACTACTGGTCTTCAAAGAAAGGAAGTATCAATCGTCGCTGGAATGCTCCCATCCGTGTCGGCTTTAATCACCGCTCCCCTACTCTTGATGAACTCCGCCTGATGCCGGAAGAAAAAATTGCACAACTCGCTCCAGCTGAAAAATTCGATCTTCTCATGGGCACATATGACTATCCGATGAGAAAAGAAGTTTCCCAGCTCGCTGCTAATCAGGATGCAGAAATCTGGGACAGCATGATTAACGGATGGGCAGTTGCCTCTTTCCGTCATGTGGAACCGCAGCCGAAAACTCTTGTTAACCCGGATGGAGTTTCAATTCCATTTGGTTCAGAAGACATTAAAGGTCTTCTCGTTTACTACTACTCATATCATCAAGCTCCTGTTGCAACTGCTGTTGTAGGTAAGCCTTGTCAAAGACGTGGATGCATTGAAGACGTAACTGCCGCGACTTTCCACCTTGCTCTCGCCAATACAATTGGTGTGAAGAAACAAGGTTTCATGATGGATCTCGATCGCTCACGTGATGTGTGGAACCATCCGGTTGTTGCCTATGAATCTGAATATCGTGGCGAAGCTCTTCTTCATGATAAAGTAACACCAGGTACGCATTCTGTAGTTCGCATGAAAACAACAGTGACATTTATCGATGAAGCTTTGAACCAGACATGGTCACCAGTTATCGGTACAGGTAACCAGCTTGAGACAACTCAGCTTTATCAGTACTGGCTGCATCTTGACCGCGAAGGCACTGTGATTGGTGGTGAGTGGAAATCAAATGAACGTCCTGATTATCTCTGGACCATTAATCCCGCTCCTGCTTTTGAAGGAACGATGGCGAAACTGAATGATCTCATTGATGATCCGAAGCCAGTTATCGTCACGGAAACAGAAGTTCAACCTGAGGTTACAGAACCGGAAGTGACTGAGCCTGAAGTAATTGAAGAAGAAATTGTAGAATAAACAATTCACGGAGCTGTGAGCGTCGTCTACGGCTCGTGCCTCCCGACGACATACCGATCCCGCAAGCTAGGCTTGCTTCCTGATCATAAAAAAAGGGCCGCTTTCGCGGCCCTTTAACTTGTCCTGTTTTAGCGGGAGGAGGATGAACTCGCTTCCATTGACGTCAGGCTTTTTCGTTCCATCCTAGAACCTCCAAGTCATTTATGATTTTGAAGGTTCGATGACTTCAAGACAACCGCAACAAAAATGATAGAAATACTTTTTCACGGAAAAAGCGTGATTACATAAGCTAACAAGTTTCCGAGTGAAAATGTTTCAGTCGGATACGGATAGTTAATCAGCGGCGATCTAAAACCTGAACAACGAAGTCGTGATCATTGTCTGTGTTCTTGCTGAAGGCGGATTCACTCACCAGTTTCCAGTTTTTCAGTGAGAGTCCCGGAAAATATGTATCTCCCTTAACATCACCTTTCACTTCTGTGAGATAGATCCGGTCCGCAATAGAAAGTGAGGATTTAAAAACTTTCTCGCCACCAATAATAAACAACTCCGTCTCACCCGCTCTCTCAGCATGCTTGATCGCACGCCAGATGTTCGGAAACCACAGCACCTGATCACTCGCTGGCTTTGGTTCACTCGAGATCACGAGACTCATTCTTCCCGGAAGTGCCTTTCCGATAGATTCGAAAGTTTTTCTGCCCATCAGGATATGATGGCCCATGGTGATCTTCTTAAAATTTTGAAGATCATCTTTCAGATGCCAAGGAAGTTTGTTGTTGATTCCGATAACATTGTTCTCAGACTTAGCGACGATAAAAGATACTCTCATGTTAAACCGCCACTGGTGCTTTAATGTGTGGATGTGCCTGGTAATTCTGAAGTTCAAAGTCTTCGAACTTAAATCCGAAAATATCTTTTACATCAGGATTAATCTTTAAAGTCGGAAGAGGAAATGGCTCACGAGAAAGCTGAAGCTGAGTCTGCTCAATATGATTGAGATAAAGATGTGCGTCTCCGAAGGTGTGAACAAAGTCACCCAGACCAAGATTACAAACCTGCGCCACCATCATTGTGAGAAGAGCGTAGCTTCCGATATTGAACGGAACTCCGAGAAAGATATCCGCAGATCTCTGGTAGAGCTGGCAGGAAAGTTTTCCGTCGGCGACATAGAACTGAAACATTGTGTGACATGGGGGAAGTGCCATCTTATCAACATCGGAAACATTCCATGCTGAAACGATGAGACGACGGGAATCAGGATTTTTTTTGATCATGTTGATGAGGTTTGAAATCTGATCAATCGTTTTTCCATCATGAGTTTTCCAGCTTCTCCACTGAACGCCGTAGACCGGTCCAAGATTTCCGTTCTCATCGGCCCACTCATTCCAGATCGAAACACCATTGTCTTTCAGATACTGGATATTGGAGTCCCCTTTCAGGAACCAGAGAAGTTCGTGAACGATGGACTTCATGTGACACTTTTTAGTAGTAACGAGGGGAAAGCCTTCAGCGAGATTGAATCTCATCTGATGACCGAAAACAGAAAGAGTTCCGGTGCCGGTGCGGTCTTCTTTCCGCGTACCATCCTTCAGCACTCTTTGCATGAGCTCGTGGTATTGTTTCATCTCCCCTCCCTGTGTGTGTGAATCCATCGTATCACTCAGGGAAAAGCTTCTACAATCCTGCCAAAATTATGACGGACTATTCAGAGCTCTACGGGGGCACCTTTTGGAACTTTTTTGACTGTAAATACCTCACCGGTTTCAATGCTCTGGTAGGTGAAGGTTTTCCCGTCAAAGAAAATTATTTTAAAGGCATCATAGAGGCCTTTCACACTACCATCAAAGTTCGCAACCTTACCTTTTTCAAAGTACTGCCGGGTAGCAGTAAAATAAATATTCCCTGAGACGCCCCAGGTGCCGAGCTCGAAGATGGCCTTCTCAGGGTCAAATTTTACTGGATCCTGCGGAGATTTCTTGATGACATGGGTGAGAGTGAATGTCCCATCCAGACGCCGTTCAACGAGCCACTTCATAAATTTCCCATCACTCGTAGGCATCTCGCCTATCCAGTAGCCCAGAAACTCCTCACGAATTTCCTGAAAAGCTGAATACTTTTCGGGTTTTTTGGAAACAGAAGAACACCCTACAATGAGGGAAAGAATAAGAATGATTTTAGTCATGATTGATTTTATCGGGTCAGCCAAAAATATGACAGAAAAACCAATCTTTTTAATGTGCAGTTTTTGTGTAGATTTTAAAGTTTATGATTTCTGATGAGAACTGAAGTTCTTTTTATAACGAAATGCCTCTTACACCTGCTAAAATAACGTAAAGGGTTTTTAAAGAAAATCATGCTCCAACCTACTGTTTACAGGTGATACAATGCTTATTATGACGACAAAAACGAAATCAAAAATAGTTCTCATCGATGATGAGCCCGATTACGTAAAAATAATGAAAATGAATCTCGATAGCGATTTCGAGGTCACGACTTTCCATAAACCTGAAGAAGCAATGACTGCTCTTCGTTCGTCGATACCCGACGCAGTTCTTCTCGACATTCACTTCGAGGGAACTGATGGATTTCAAATTTTCGATCAGATTAAGTCTCTCCGTCCTGAGCTCCCGGTATTTTTCCTTTCTTGTAACACTGCTGCGGAAATGATTGGTAAGGGGCTTAGCACTGGTGGAGTTGATTATTTTACCAAGACCATGCCGCCACTTGAAATTATTACCCGTCTCAAAGCGCGACTGGAAACTCTCAAGCTCAATGTCGGGCTTAGATGTCGTGATATTCAACTGAATCCCGAATCCAGAGAAGTCAGAATCCAGGATAAGCTTATTACTTTGACTCCTAAGCAATACGATATTGTTAAGCACTTCCTGGAAAATCAGGATCAGATGTTTTCAAAGTACGAATTGAAAGACTTGCTCTGGAAAGATGTTCACATCGACGTGAACAATATTGACACTCACATGTTCCATATTCGTAAGAAATTTGATGGAAAAACTGAAGGTATCGAATGCCGTAAAGGTATGGGATATATTCTTCGCTCTAAGAAAGAGTAACCTGCTCCGAATTTCTGGGAAGATTAATACGAAGAGAAATAAATCTGATCAATTTGTCTGTATCGAACGGTTTGGAAAAAATCAAACAACTTTTGCCATAAAAAGTAACGATCGGCGGAGCAAGTTCTCCGGTTGAAAGAATAATTTCCATCTCCGGAGAAAGTTTTCTTTTTTCCGTTTCACTGATAAATGTTATTCCGTCCATGACGGGCATGCGAATGTCTACAATTGCCAACTGAGGCATTTCGCAGGGATCCAGCTCTTCCAGGAGTTTCAGCGCTTCCACACCATTACTGGCCGTTACACATTCGAACCCTTCATGCTCCAATGCCAGCATGAGATACAAGCTCATTTGGTAGTCGTCATCGACGATAAGGACACGAGGTTTAGTTGTTTGCATACCGGTACTATAGGGACAATATTTGCCCGGGTGAGATGGTCATAATTACAAGGTACACTTGTTCTTATTACAAGTATGAAAGACTACCTTCCATGGCTTAATCCGGACTATCAGAACTTCATGTTGACCGTGGAACTCGGCAGTATTTCAGCCGCTGCACGTAAGCTCGGACGTGATCTGGGAAACCTGTCCAAATCTTTGTCAAAACTGGAAACCTTACATGGTGGCCCACTTCTCGTCCGTCATCAGACCGGAGTTCGGCCAACGACCAAGGGTTCAGAGCTTTTTCGGGCCTTAGTGAGTGCTTCGTCCGCCTTCGAAGATTCTGTGAGGACGAAGGAAAAATCTATTATTCGTATCGGATTTTCTCCGGCAATTGGTTTTGGCTTTTTTGGTGAAAGTTTTTTTTCTCTCCTGAGTGAGTTGAAACTTACTCCGAATTTTAAGCTCGCAAGCTCTCTGGAACTCTTTGAACTATTAAAAAGCAGAGAGCTTGATTTCATTCTCTCGCCCAGATCTCCTAAATTTCCAGGAATTATTTCGGCGCCGCTTTTTACGACCCGACTTGTTCTTTGTTCGAGACTTGGTAAGAAAACCCCGAAGCTCATCCGAAGTTCTCAAATGTTTGATCTGGCAAAAAGGCTTGAAGGACTCGAATTTGATGAGACGATTATCATCGATGATTTTTTTGTAGCTGCTAAGTTTCTTTCAGAGTCAGATGAATTTATGGGCATTCTTCCTGAGTGCATCCTTTCAAATTTCCCTGAAGTCAAAGTGATCAAACCTTTTTTTGATGAAAAAGTTTCTGCAATCACCTGGAATGGATCGCCGGGAGTCCAGCTTCTGCGGAGAGTACGTCAAAAAATCCGACGAATTTAGTTCCCCCATGACAAGATTAGGGTTCCCCATTAAAATCTTCCTATTCACGCTTTAAGGAGTTTTATGGCAACCGTTCTGTCAGGTCTTGATCGTTTACTCTCTGATAAATCTATCCAGGATAAATTCAAAGGCAATATTGGTTATCTCTGTCACTCCGCCTCAGTAACAAAAGATCTTGAGCACGGACTTCTTGCCCTTCAACGCGTGTTCGGATCACGTCTCAAAAAGATTTTCGGCCCTCAGCACGGATTCGTGACTGACGTTCAGGATAATATGGTTGAATCAAAACACTATATTCATCCGTATTTCAAACTTCCGGTTTACTCACTCTATTCAGAAACCCGCATTCCGACTGACGAAATGCTCGAAGGGATCGATCATCTCTTCGTTGATCTTCAGGATGTCGGAACAAGAATTTACACTTACATTTACACCATGACTCTGGCGGTAGAGGCCTGTACGAAAAAAGGGATTGAAGTCGTAATCCTCGATCGTCCGAATCCAATTGATGGCGTGACTCTAGAAGGAAACATCCTCGATCCAAAATACGCTTCGTTTGTCGGTCGCCATCCGATGCCGGTTCGTCACGCTCTCACGATGGGTGAAGTGGCAGAGATGCACCGGAAGTATTGGCATACTGATGCAAAGAATTCAAAAGTCACTGTGATCAAGATGGAAGGCTGGAAAAGAGAAATGAGCTATGAAGATACCAATCTTCCATGGGTCATCCCTTCGCCAAATCTTCCGACGATTGATGCTGCTTATACATTTGTGGGAACAGTTCTCTACGAAGGAACAAATATTTCAGAAGGACGCGGAACAACCCGAGCACTTGAAATTCTTGGTCATCCGAAGATTGAATCATTTGGCTTTCATGAAAAACTGATGCCAGTTCTGGATAAAGCAAATCTTAAAGGCTTTAAACTTCGCCCCCTCGTTTTCCTTCCGACTTTCCAGAAACACGCCGGGATACCTACCGGTGGTTACCAGATCCATGTCACAGACCGTAAAACCTTTGAGCCGTGGAGATTATGTCAATATCTTCTACGCGAAATGTATGCGGAACTGGGCAAGGACTTTAAATGGAAAGAGCCTCCTTATGAGTATGAATTCCATAAGGTGCCCGTTGACCTCATTAATGGCACGGATGAACTGCGCCTTTGGGTTGAGAAGCGTGGCAGTGAAGAGGAATACCAGGCGATCATGAAAAAAGGCCAGGCCGAGTGGCAGGATCAAAGAAAATCCATTCTTCTTTATTAGCCCATTTGATATAAGAATCGGATGAGACAAGACAAGTCCAAGCTCGGATACGCAGCCGCCCTTTCTGCCCTCGGCGTAGTTTACGGTGATATCGGAACTTCACCACTCTATGCCCTGAAAGAATCATTCCATCACACGCATGGTCTCGCAGTGATTGCTCCCAATATCCTGGGAATTCTTTCTCTGATTTTCTGGTCTCTCATTATCATCGTAACAATTAAGTATCTCGCATTTGTTCTCAAGGCCGATAATCAGGGCGAAGGTGGAATTCTTGCACTGACTGCTCTCCTCATGCCGTTTGCCAAAAGCAAACCTAGGACAATCCAGATTCTCACGCTCCTCGGAATATTTGGAACGGCACTTCTCTACGGTGATGGAATGATCACGCCGGCAATTTCAGTTTTATCTGCTGTTGAGGGTATCGGGCTCATTACTCATAAGCTCGATCCATTTATTATTCCTATAACGATAGCCATTCTCATTGGGATTTTCTCGATTCAAAAGCATGGAACAGAAGTGGTTGGTAAAGTCTTCGGTCCTGTAACTCTAATATGGTTTCTCGTCTTGGGAGGCCTCGGAATTCCCTACATCCTGAAATCTCCGGAAGTTCTCTGGTCGATGAATCCTTATCATGCTTACAATTTTTTTGTGCTTAATGGTTACAAAGCCTTTGTTGTCATGGGTTCAGTTTTCCTCGTAGTAACTGGTGGCGAAGCGCTCTATTCAGATCTGGGACATTTTGGAAAAAAACCAATCCGTCAGGCCTGGTACGTGATCGCACTTCCCTGCCTGACGCTCCAATATTTCGGTCAAGGTGCCCTTCTTCTTCATGAACCTGAAGCGATTAAATCTCCGCTGTTTCTACTGGCACCCAACTGGGCCCTTATCCCGCTCGTGATACTTGCGACAGCTGCAACCATCATTGCCTCACAGGCACTCATTACCGGAGTGTTTTCTCTCACCATGCAGGCAGTTCAGCTGCAGTATGTCCCAAGGATGACGATCGATCACACATCTGAGCATGAGCAGGGTCAGGTTTATGTAAAGACCGTAAACTTCATTCTCATGATTGCGTGTATCGCTCTCGTTGTCATGTTCCAGACATCCAGTAATCTCGCCGCTGCATACGGAATTGCCGTTACAACGACGATGGTAATTACAACTCTACTTTTTTATTATTTTTCCGTTCACGCCTGGAACTGGAATCCAATATTCGCAGGACTTCTCTGTGGGTTCTTCCTCATTATCGAGCTCGCTTTCTGGGGAGCAAATCTCCTGAAGATTGTGGCAGGTGGATGGTTCCCTCTTTTGGTGGGTGCCCTACTCTTTATTATCTTCACCACCTGGAACAGAGGTAGAAAGATTCTTTCCGAACGGATGATTTCACTCGTCATGCCGCTCGAGAAATTTCTGGAGAAAGTCTGGGATCAGCATGCCTACCGGGTGCCGGGTGTTGCAGTCTATATGTCAGGTCATACCAAGTATGCTCCAGCGACAGTTATCCAGAATTTTCATCACTTCCAGTCACTCCACGAGCATGTGGTTTTCCTTTCAGTAAACACTCTGGATATTCCGCATGTGCCAAAAGCTAACAGGGTTCGGCTTCAGACGATCGGTCCGCAGATTTATCGCCTGATGATTACTTTTGGATTCATGGATCTGCAGAACGTCTCTGAGCAGCTTCATAATATCCAGCTCGACGGACACACCTCTCTGACTACAGAGAATGCTACATTCTTCCTTGGGCGCGAGCATCTTATTGCTACCGCCGGTAACGGGGGAATGGCGCTCTGGAGAGAAAGACTTTTTGCTGTGATGTCGAGAAACGCTCAGACAGCAGCTGCCTTTTATCACCTTCCGAAAGAAAGAGTGGTTGAAGTAGGATCCATCGTGGAACTTTAAGTTCTCAATCCACGGGTATTTCAGTACGCTTTTCCAATGAATAAACACACTACTCTTCTCCGGGGGCTCAACCTCACGGATGCTCTTGCAATCGTGATCGGAACAATCATTGGTACCGGAATTTTTCTGAAAACCGGAACCATGACTCAGCTCCTGGGCTCTCCTTATTGGGTCATGGCCGCATGGATTGTGGGTGGTCTCCTTTCCATGACCGGAGCACTCGCTTACGCTGAGCTCGGTAGCATGATGCCCGAAGCTGGTGGTGAATACGTTTATTTGCGCGAAGGTTGGGACGATCTCACCGCCTTTCTCTATGGATGGATGCGCTTCTGGATTGCTTCTCCGGGTTCAATTGCCGCTTACGCCGTTGGTGCGATGACTTTCATGAGCGGGATGATGGATTTGAGCATGGTGGGCGGAAGAACCGGTGCGGCCCTTCTCGCCATTGTATTTTTCTCTGCACTCAACTGTTTAAGTGTCGCCTTCGGTGGTCGCTTAAACTCAATTATGACAGCTATTAAAATTCTCACTCTCATCATCATTGCCGGCGGAATTCTTTTTTTCGGTGAGGCGGGAACATTTCTCAACGTGACAACTGAAGCTCCCAATTACTCCGGATTTGCCGGCTGGTCTGCCTTTGGCTCTGCCCTTCTCGGAGCTCTCTGGGCCTATGATGGATGGAACAATCTTTCGATGGTCGCTGGTGAAATCAAGGATCCGAAAAAAAATGTCCCCCTATCTCTTATCTTCGGCATTCTGATCATTCTTGCACTTTATGTCGTAGTGAACCTCGCGTTCTTCTACGCGCTTCCGATTGTGGAAGTTCTCACATCGAATTCTTCCAGTTTTCCTGACGCTCTCCCGGTTGGAACAAAGGCCGCGATGAGTTTCCTTGGAAGTCAGGGTGTGGTGATTCTTTCATCCGCATTTGTTTTCTCCTCACTGGGAGCTCTCAACGGCTCAATTCTCACGAATGCGCGCGTTCCTTATGCCATGGCAAAGGACGGACTCTTTTTCAAACAGCTCGCAAATGTGAGTGAAAAAAGTCATGTCCCGGTAATTTCCATCGTTGTTCAGGCAGGAGTTTCGATGGTGCTGGCACTTTCCGGAAGTTTTGATCAGCTCACGGATTATGTAGTCTTTGCATCGTGGATTTTCTACGCCATGGTCACAGCAGCAGTGTTCCGCCTGAGAAAGAAAAGACCAGATGTGCCCCGTGAGTACAAGGCCCTGGGCTATCCAGTCCTTCCGGCGATTTTTGTGGTGATTGCTATTCTTCTTCTCATCAACACCATCATTACCAATCCTAAATCCACAGCAATTGGACTCGGGCTCATTCTTTTGGGTGTTCCGGTATTTTTCTGGTTTAAGAGATCACGCGCCAGAGCAGCAGTTTAATGCTCACCTAGGTAGATCTTTTTGACTTCTTCGTTGTTGAGAAGATCAGAGCCTTTCCCTTCAAGGGAAATTTTCCCGGTCTCAAGCACATACGCATAATGAGAAATCTTAAGCGCTTGTTTTGCGTTTTGTTCAACCAAGAGAACCGTTACGTTCTGTTCTTTATTGATCCGGACGATGATATCGAAAATAAGTTTTACCACCTGTGGAGCGAGTCCCAGTGATGGCTCATCCAGAAGAAGAAGTTCCGGCTCACCGATAAGTGCGCGCGCAATAGCAAGCATCTGCTGCTCACCACCCGAAAGAGTTCCTGCCATCTGACCTACGCGCTCTTTGAGGCGTGGGAAAAGCTTGAAGCCCTCTTCGAGGTTCTTATTGAAATTTACTTTTGCTGAGTGACGCCCAACGATTCCAAGCTGGAGGTTTTCCATGACTGTGAGATTTGGAAAAATTCCGCGGCCTTCCGGTGCGTGAATGAGACCCTTACCCACGAGCTTGAATGATTCAAGTCCGGTAGTTGGATGACCATTGAATACGACAGTTCCTTTCGAAGCAATTGCCCCGGAGACTGCCTTCAAAGTTGTGGTTTTACCGGCACCATTGGCACCGATGAGAGAAACGATCTGGCCCTTGGGAACTTTAAAGGAAACACCTTTAAGCGCCAGAACATTACCGTAATTAACCTGGAGTCCTTCAACAACGAGAGTATCCATTATTCATCCACTCCAAGATAAGCTTCGATCACGCGTTTATCATTCTGAACAATATCCGCTGTTCCTTCGCACACGAGTTGCCCCTGCACGAGTACATAAATTTTTTCACAAATCTTCATCACTAGCCCCATATCGTGCTCGATGAGAAGAACCGTTATGTTTCTGTCTTTCTGAATTTTTCTGATGAGATCAGTAAGCTCGCGTGTCTCAGTTGGGTTCAGCCCTGCGGCCGGCTCATCCAGGAGAAGAAGTTTCGGATTAAGACCAAGAGCGCGGGCAATCTCGAGCTTTCTCTGTTTCCCGTACGGAAGACCACCGGCCGGCACCTCGGCGAGATCTTCAATTCCCATGACTTTCAGAAGATCCATGGATTTTTTCCGGACTTCATCTTCCTCAATGTGGAATTTTTTGGTTTCAAAAACCATATCTACAATTGATGAGTGAGATGAAGAATAGAAAGCAGACATCACGTTTTCAAGTACCGTGAGGTCCTTAAACAGACGGATGTTCTGAAAAGTTCTTCCAATACCCTTCTGGGCAATTTCAAAAGGCTTTTTGCCGACAAGACTCTCTCCCGAAAGCTTCACATCTCCACGAGTGGGAGGATAGATTCCGGTGAGGACATTGAAGATGGTCGACTTACCGGCACCATTGGGACCGATCAGACCGTATAAAATTCCTGGCTCGAGTTTCATCGTGACGTTCTGGCATGCTTTCACACCACCGAACTCGAGACTCATATTATCTATTTCGAGGAAAGCCACTTCCACTCCCTGTTCCCCATAAGTCCCTGCGGACGAAGGATCATGATAAGAATCATCGTTAACGCGTAAATTATCATCCGGAGATCAATTCCGGTGATGTCCTGAACTTTACGAAGCGCCTCAGGCAGAACAGTGAGAATTCCTGCTCCAAGAATCGCACCAGATAAAGATCCGAGTCCACCGATCACGTTCATGGCTATGACTTCAAAGCTCTTCACGAAAGTGAAGGTCTGTGTTGAGAGATATCCTTCCGAGTGAGCAAAGAATGAACCGGCAATACCAGCGATGAAGCTTGAGATCACGAATGCTTTCACTTTGATCGCGAGAGGATTAATCCCCATCATGTTTGCGGCCATTTCGTTTTCTTTTATCGCCAGCATCGCGCGCCCAAGGCGGCCGTCACGAATGCGCTTGATCACGAGAACAACGATCACAGCAAGTAGCATGACCGAACCAAGGTTTGAGTACTGAGGAATGTCAGTCATTCCGCGTGCTCCACCAACGGCATCGATATTCAGAAGAACAATGCGGATAATTTCTGAGAACCCGAGAGTTACCATCCCGAGATAGTCACCGTTAAGACGTAGTGACGAGACCCCGATCAAAAAACCGATGATGGCAGCAATCAGGCCCGCAGAGAGTGAGCCCACAAGCATCTGAACATAAAATGGTGCTGTCGGAAGAAGGAACATCACAATCGACGCTGAAGTATAAGCACCGATCGCCATGAATCCCGCATGTCCCATCGTGAAGAGACCGGTAAATCCATTGAGGAGTGCGAGTGATACAGAAAGAACAATATTAATTCCGAGAATAACCAGAACTGCGTAGTAATAAGGAGAGATGAGTCCCTGCCAGCGAGTTGGTTTTGCGTACATGAGAAGACTCATGTCAAAGGCAAATCCCCCCATCACAAAATTCAGCGCGAGGGCCGCAACCAGAAAAACAAGAATGATCAGAAGTGTTTTGTTCATCATCTTCATACTAAACCTTCTCAATCTTCTTCGAGCCTAAAAGCCCGCCTGGTCTCAGGAGAAGAACGAGAATCAGGATCACAAACGCGAGAGCATCACGATAAGTGGAACTGATGTAACCAGCGACATATGTTTCAGAAAGACCCAGAAGAACGGCACCAATCACAGCACCAGTAATATTTCCGATACCACCAAGAACTGCAGCGATGAACGCTTTCAGTCCCGGGAGAAGGCCCAGAAGTGGATCGATCTTCGGATAAGCAACACCGTAAAGAACTCCAGCTGCACCAGCAAGAGCAGAACCAATAATGAATGTGATGAAAATCACCTTGTTCACATTGATTCCGATAACGTTGGCAGTTTCAAGTGAGTGCGAGATCGCACGCATTGAGCGGCCGAACTGAGTCTTGAAGACCAGATACTGAAGAATCACCATGAGAACAAAGCTCAGAAGAAAGATCGTGATCTGATTGGTATCAAGAAAAATATCCCCGCCGAGGTCGACATTCTGGCGCGGAAGGATTGTCGGAAAAAACTGGGGAGAAGCACCGAAAATAAGCTGACCACCGTACTGAAGAAGTAAGCTCACACCGATCGCTGTAATAAGGATGTTGATCCTGGGAGCTTTTCGAAGCGGACGATAAGCAAACTTCTCAATAATCACTCCGAGAACGGCAGATCCTAACATGGCCGCAACTAACACCATGAGTGTGACACCAATCGAAGGTTCGGTTCCTGCCGGGAGAGCGTATCTTGCGAAGTAGAGGCCCGAGAAGGCCCCCATCATAAAGATTTCCCCGTGGGCAAAGTTAATCAGCTGAAGGACCCCGAAGACCATGGTGTAACCCAGGGCCACGAGAGCATAAATACTCCCGAGGGCAAGTCCATTAATCGTGTGCTGGATAAAATCGTTCAAGCGTCTCGCCTCTTATGGATTGATTGTTTCTACAAACTTGAACTTGCCGTCTTTCACCTGGAGAACCACTGCTGATTTCACAGCATCGCGGTTTTCATTCAGAGTGATAATTCCCGTTACACCATTGAAGCCTTTCGTAGCTGCAATCGCATCACGAAGCTTTGGACCTTCAACAGATCCGGCGCGCTTGATTGAATCAAAAAGAACATTAGCAGAGTCATATGCAAGAGCAGCGAGTGAATCAGGAACAGTTCCGAAACGCGCCTGATAGTTCTTGATGAAGTTCTGAACTTCAGGACGTGGATCTTCAACTGTGTAGTGGTTTGAGAAGTAGTTGCCTTCAACAGCTTCGCCACCGATTTCTTTAAGTACTGCAGAATCCCAACCGTCTCCACCCATGAGTGGAACTTTTACACCGAGTTCGCGTGCCTGACGTGCAATCAGTCCTACTTCTGTGTAGTAACCTGGAACATAGAGGAATTCCGGCTGACGTGACTTAAGGTTAGTGAGCTGAGCTTTGAAATCTGAGTCACCTGAAGCATATTTCTCATCACCAACAATAGTTCCGCCGAGAGCTTTGAATTTGTTTTCAAAGAATTTCGAAAGTCCCATTGAGTAATCAGATTTTGAATCGCGGAAGATCGCAGCTTTTCTGAGGCCAAGAGTGTTGTAAGCGAATTTCGCAATAACTTCACCCTGGAACGGGTCGATGAAGCAAACACGGAAGATGTAATCACCTTTCTGTGTCACCATCGGATTCGTTGATGATGGAGAGATCATGGGAACTTTGTTCTGCTGAGCAACCGGAGCACCAGCAAGTGATCTTGTTGAAGCAACCTCACCGAGAACAGCAACAACATTATCCACGTTGATGAGTTTTTCTACTGAGAGACGAGCTTCTTCAGGCTTACCTTGGTTATCGTATGCTTTCAGCTCGATCTGTTTTCCGAGAACGCCACCATTCTTATTCCATTCTTCCATGGCAAGAATAATACCGTCGCGGGTAGAAACGCCGAACGTAGCTTCAGTACCAGTGAGAGATCCGAAGTTACCGACAACGATTGTATCGCCGCCCTTGTTACAACCGACCGCTATCAGGACCGAAAGGACCAAAGACAGATTTAAAATCCATTTCAAGCAAAGCTCCTTGGAAAATACTGAATACCAATATCCGACAAGTGTATTTTCTATTCTGGAATTTGTTAATGAGAAAATGGTCCAAACTATGGAATTTTGTCGCTAACGCAAGGCTTCGCCGGCGCCGTCGAAGCCTTGCGTAAAAAAAAAGGACACCCGGAGGTGTCCTTCTTCGAAAGGTCAACGTGAGTAAATTATCTGAATGAAGAAGTCATTTCCATAGGGATTACGACACTCTTATCAACATCTGAACGTTCCTGAACCACATCACGAACCATTGAGCGTGCGCGGCTGATCGCCTCTTCAAGCTTCATTGATTTAGTGAGTTCGCCCGCAGTTCTTGCGCGCTCAGGGTTAACGATACCACCAGCAGCAACTTTCTCAGTGAGGAAGGCCTTCATGTCGACTGTGCCCATGAGGATTTTTCTGATCGCACCTGGAGAAAGTGTCGGGTTAGCATCTTTAACTACACCAGCAACAGCGGCCACATATGGCGAAGCTTGAGAAGTTCCTGAAACTTTGAGGTAATTTCCTGCACCTGGAATTGCTGAATTAACGAGCATCCCCGGAGCAGCAATATCTACCATCTTAGTTCCGAAGTTAGAAAATGGTGCCCAGAATTCATTTTTATAAGTAGCACCCACAGTGATCACGTTATCTGCTTTAATGTTCGCAGGTGATGTTCCGTAAATGTCATTACTCATACCATCGTTACCGGCAGCGAAAACAAAAAGTGTTTTCGGAGCTGCACCAACAAATGTTTGTCCGTGTTTTACGAGAGTATTAATAAAGAGACGAGCTGCTTTATCTGATTCTTCAGCAGTTGGCTTCTTGAAGAAGAGGATCTTGAAAGCACCATCAGTGATGATCTTTACATTCTTGAATCCAGTTCCGAATGAGCCGTTAGCAATGTCTGCTTTATGGAAGTCAGCCAGGCGTGCGATTTCAGAAAGCTGACCCATCTGCGCCTGAGCGAGCTGATCGAACATATTTCCGAGAATCTCCCAACGATCAATATTGGCAGACTTTGCACCACGAAGGCGGTCAAAGAATGGCTTGATTTCAGTCGGGATGAGTTTAATTCCCATCGCCTGATTCTTAGTGCCGCGAATAGTGATCCCGGCAACGTGAGTTCCGTGAACGAAGTTACCGAACTTGCCCATCTCTTTGATGAACTTAGCGTCCTGAACTTTAGCTTTCATCCAGGCGATTTCTTCTTCAGTTGCCTGACCAAGAAAACGCTTCCCCTGGATGTCGAAAAACTTCGAGCAATCAGGAGAGAATGTTCCGAGATAACTGTAGTCAATGATCTGGCCATTCTGTTCAGCAAAGTTCCAGCCATGGACATCGTCCTGGTAGCCGTTACCATCGTTGTCACGACGGTCGAAAACTTCGTTAGCATTGGTCCAGAGGTTTGGTGTGATCATCTCGTGCTTGTAATCAAGCCCGGAGTCGATAACTGCGATTGTTGCTGCGTTCGCAGAAAAAGCACATGCGAGTACAGCGAGTGAAATCCATTTCATAGAGGCTCCTTATCCATAAGGATCGTTTATTGGTGAAATTGTCCCGCTTCTGTTAACCGGACGTCAAAAAAAAACCCCTCTTTCGAGGGGTCTGTAAGAAGGTGTTTGAAAATTACATCTTAGAGGTTCTGAAGCGCTTTGATGTTTGTAATGAAAGTCACATCTTCACCACGGCAGGCGTCAACAGCACACTTGTTAGAAACCATGCAGCCGCGTTCTGACTGAACATAGTCATTTTCGCCGCGAACGAGGATCCCTTCAACTTCACCAGTTTTGTGGTTGAAAACAGCTGAACCAGAGTTCCCGCCGTAAGTATCGAGGTTAGCTACGAAGAACTTCCCAGAGTGAGAACGAACCTTAGCTCCGTCAGCAATCTTCGTTGGAAGACCTGATGGATGGCCGATAACAACAACGCTGTCTCCAACAGGCACTTTTCCAGATTTACGGAAAGCGAGTGGACGGCGATTTGTAACTTTGCGATCAAGTTGAATCACTGCGAAATCGTCTTTTGAGAATTGATCAAGTGAACGAGCGATGATACGCGAACAAGAATAAACTTCAGTCGATTCAACTTTCATTGAATCCTGTTTGTCAGAATCCATCTTGTAGTCGAATACCCATTTGTTTGAAGCACAATCAGCTTCAGTCTTAATGCAGTGTCCTGCAGTCACGAGAACATTTTCTGAAACAAGGAAGCCTGAACAGTTTGCAGCTGTCATCTGAGAAGCGAAACGCTCTTCAGCGCAGATTCCACGAGATTCAAGAGTCTCACCTTTGATAGTGGCAACACCTGAAGCAACAGTGATTTTTGTATTGGCGATCATCGCTGCTGTCGACTTAGAAAGCTCGACCAATGCAGAGTCTGTGCTCTCAAAAACGTCCTTACGGTTGTCTTCTCCATAGATCACATCAATGCTTGGGGCAGTGGCGAAAACCTGGGCCGAGAGGCAAAGAGCAGAGACGAAAATGAGATTTTTCATGATGGGAATTCCTTTTCCAAAATTTTGGAGTGACCTCAACCATGAGATTCAATAGAAATTGATAATATTAGTAAACTAAAAGATTCTTACAGATTCACTACAGTATTTGTCCGGGAGAATGTTGGGATGTGTGAGAAGCACCACGCGCGGCCATCTGGATCAATGAGTCGACAGCTTTTTGCATCGAGCGTCTCTACTTGAAAGACACTTTCGCCCTTTCTGTAAGCGAAAAACGAAATCTTATTAACAAGAGATTTATATTCATCCGGATCGAGAGCAAATCGGATGAGAAGGTTTTTATGTTGTGGAGCAATATCAGATTTTCTGATTTCGAGAAAATTTCCCTGAAGCTCGAGATGCATGGAATTGTCATCGAGATGCGCGAGTTCGAGTTCGAGAACTTCCGTTAAAAACGAAAGATAGTCTTCAAAGTGTGTGGTTTCGAGAGTGACACCCAGGAGCTTCATGCCTTCATTATATGTCTAAAATAGGTTCCAGCATACTTGTTGTTAAAAAGGTTCCCGCATACCTGTGCCACAGGTATGCGGGAACCTTTTCACAGGAGTTCCGGGCGGTGAGTTCTCACCCACACTTCCCCGCTCATCTCTGCCAGCACTTCACTCAGAACTTCCACATGCTTCTGATCAAGCTCATCTCTTTGAGAAAGTTCGAGTCCGAACTTTTTTCTGAGAAACGATTTCCTCGAAAATCCAATCAGCCACCGCTTGTGACCCACTCTCCTAGAGAGCTCACCCATATTCTCGAGAATCATCCAGTTTTCTTCATAGGTTTTAGAAAACCCGAGACAGGGATCAAAGATCACACGCGGATGCTTATACTTAAGAAAAAAAGCCGTGAGAGTTTCAAGACTCGTCCCGGTCGCATAATCCATATGCCTTCCAGTGAGGTCCCGTGAAGGGGCCAGATTATGGCAAAGAACATACTGAAACGAAGAATCGAGCGAAAGAAACTCTTCCACTGATTTATCAAATTTTCCAGAGACATCATTCCAGATGAGATTGTTACGAAGTCCGGCCATACGGAAAATGGTTTCGGGATGGTATGTATCAAGAGAAAGCAGCGGGATTTTTAAAAGCGCCGGGAGATGCGGTTCAAGCCTTCCCCATTCTTCATCGGCCGAAATAGAAAGATTCATGGGAGCAGTGGATTCAGCACCCACGTCCCACGCATCTGCACTTAACGATAATCGGGAGAGATCGTACTCTCCCCCATCGGAAAAAGAATCGGGGGTGATATTCATCACCCCCATTCTGCGTAGATTAAGCTGGAGTTGGTTTAGCACCGAAGATACCGCCACCTGTAACAGGTGCTGAAGCGGTTCCGGCAGGTGGAACGTCAGTTGGCTTCTTAGTCATCTCAGGCTTACCGATGTCCTTACCGGCCACGATATCCTTGATCTGTTCAGCATCGAGAGTTTCCCAGAGCACGAGAGCTTCTGCCACACGGTGAAGGGCGTCGATATGTTTCTGAAGGATTGTCTTCGCGATGTCGTAGTTCTTCTGAACAAAGTGAGCGATCTCAGTATCGATCTTGCGTGAAGTTTCATCCGAGAATGTAACGGTTTCTCCGCCGTACATCATGCCCTGATTCTGTTTTGTGTAGTTGATAGGTCCGAGTTTATCCGACATACCCCAGTTACAAACCATATTGCGGGCAATATCTGTCGCGCGCTCAATATCGTTAGAAGCACCATTGGTCATTTCACCGTAAACGATTTCTTCAGCAACTCGTCCACCCATGAGGAATGAAATAAAATTCTCGCCCTTCTCCTTGGAGAGGTTGAGCATGTCTTCATTTGGAAGAGTCATCGTCACACCAAGGGCCTGGCCGCGTGGGATGATCGAAACTTTATGAATAGGATCTGTTAAAGGAAGATTCATCCCGACAATAGTGTGGCCTGCCTCATGATAGGCCGTGAGCTTCTTCTCTTTCTCGGAAATAATCATCGACTTGCGGGCAACACCCATCATGACTTTATCTTTGGCATTTTCAAAGTCAGTCATATCGAGAGCTTTCTTCCCGTCACGAGCAGCAAGAAGGGCCGCTTCGTTTACCAGGTTAGCGAGATCAGCACCGGTGAAACCTGGAGTACCTTTCGCGATAATTTCCAGATCAATATTTCCAGCAAGTGGAGTTTTGCGTGTATGTACTTTAAGAATCTGGTGACGACCACGAACATCCGGACGGCCCACGGTCACGCGACGATCAAAACGTCCCGGACGAAGGAGTGCCGGATCGAGAACGTCGATTCTGTTCGTTGCGGCCATGATAATTACGCCATCATTACCTTCGAAACCATCCATCTCAACGAGGAGCTGGTTAAGTGTCTGCTCGCGCTCATCATGTCCTCCGCCCATACCGGCACCTCTGTGGCGACCGACGGCATCGATCTCATCGATGAAGATGATACATGGAGCGTGTTTTTTACCTTGCTCGAAAAGATCGCGAACGCGGGATGCACCCACACCAACGAACATTTCCACAAAGTCAGAACCAGAGATTGAGAAGAATGGAACTCCTGCTTCACCGGCAACAGCGCGGGCAAGAAGAGTCTTACCAGTTCCCGGAGGACCTACGAGAAGACATCCCTTAGGAATTTTTCCGCCAAGGGTCGTGTACTTCTTCGGGTCCTTTAAGAAATCGACGATTTCAACGAGCTCTTCTTTTGCTTCTTCAACACCAGCGACGTCGTTGAAAAAAACTTTCTTGTCATTTTCCGTGAGCATTTTCGCTTTGGATTTTCCGAAGCTCATCGCCTTACCACCGCCGGCCTGAAGCTGACGAAGGAAGAAGAAGAAAAAGAGGAAAAGAAGAATCATCGGAAGCCAGTTAATTAACAATGTGGCGAGAAAGCCTTGCTTCTCTTCGCGCTTGTAATCAGGAGTGATGCCAGCGCCGCGGAGGATTTTGAAAGTTTCGTCCCCTGTAGCACCAGTTGTTTCAAAGTATGTTCCGTTTTCGTAACCTTCTTTGAATTTACCCTGGATAAGATTCTCACCCTGGAAAGTTACTTCACGAACGTGGCCTGCTTCCACCGCCGTAATGAACTGGGAGAATTTGATATTTTTAGCACTGACCGTTTTCTGCTCAAGAACCTTCATCACGAAGGCCATGATCAGAATCACAACGATCCAAAGGAGTAACGTTTTCTGTTGTTTTCTCATGATAAACCTTTTTTTCTCTCTGCAATTTTAGCCGAAAAGGGCTCTCTCGATTATAGAGGAGGCCTCTATTGTTGGGAAGAAAAGAGATTTGAAAGACTAAAGAGTGGAAGGAGCCGGAGTTTTTCAGGCAGGTTTTGACGGCGCGTCTGCCAGCGCTCCAGACACTTGGTATAAGTAGTAAATCTCAAGCCTTTCTCCTGACAGACGCGTGACACTTCGGGAAAGCGTGCATCGAAGACTGAACAATTCAGTGTCTTGCAGATATTACCTTGCTCCAGAACAAGAATGAGGCCAGGCATGTCACACATAGCGTGACGATGTTTTAGAAAGTGACGGAAGGAGTTTTCCAGTTCTTCACGACTGTAGGTGGCAAGACTTGCTAAAGTTTCAACAGAAAGAGAATTCAAAACCCTTGCATACGACTCATCGCTGTTCTTCATACCCTTCTGGTAGATCATAAGCAGTGTGTGTGTGTGATAGGCCTCTAGCCCCCCACTGAATTGAAAAGGACCCTTTTTGCTGTTTCTGATCGCATCGAGCATCTTTCCGATGGGACCCACCAGTTCTCCCCGATCTGCATTCGAGTATTCATGCATGAGTTCCTGAATCTGGACGAGATCATATTTCAATCCGATGAGAACAGCGCCATCTTCATAGGCGTAAACATCAATCAGGGATTTTCGGGAGATGATACTCTTACCCAGATTCATCGCTGCCTGATTGGAGATATTCACATAATGCTTGAGATATTTCGGAAAACGTCGGGCTATATTCTTTACCACTTTGTGACGGAGATAATTCCGGTCAAATTGCAAATTGGTGTTCGTTGGGTCTTCACGGAAAGGAATGTTCTCGAATTCTGAGAGTCTCTCAATCTGCTTTCTGGATACACTCAGAAAAGGTCGTACTATCTGGCCATTGCGGACGGGAATTCCCAGGGTGGAGATAAGATGCGAAGTCCGGTTTCTCTGCATGATGGCCCATTCGTAGGAATCATTCAGATGATGTCCCTGCCAGAGAAGCTCTCCTTGACTCAATCCGTTAGCGAGAAGCGCTCGACGAATATTTCTCGCTCTCTCTTCAAAATTACCCTTTGTCAGATGCAGGTCCCGTGCGTGGGAGACGGAAAAGGGAATATTCTCTTTCCGACAAAATTCTTCCACTAGCAACTGATCATCATCCTGACCTGGGCGGGTATGATGATGGACAAATACGGCCCGGATAGGACCCATTTTTCTTTCTTTATGTAAGTGATTCAGGATCCATAACAAGGTCATCGAATCGCGGCCGCCTGAAACTGCTACTGCGTGGGGACCTTCGAGTTCCCGGGGAGTGGTGATGACATCAATGAATTTTCCAACTTGCTTTAGAAATAGTGTCTTGTAGGCGGTGGAATTTAGTTTTTTCATGGGGCAAACTCTTCTAAATACAAGCAATTGCTGTTGACATCATTGCCGGTAAACATTTAGTATGTCATCACTTTTCTATTGGGGCGACGTAGCTCAGTTGGTGAGAGCACAGCATTCATAACGCTGGGGTCGGCAGTTCAACTCTGCCCGTCGCTACCATCTTTTTCCCCTTTCAGGAAACGACTAACGTCCCGAATGAACGCATTTTAACTTGTCCCTAAATTGGGCGAGCGTTAAGATTTGCGTGACTGAAGGACACTTATGCAAAACATCCTGATCGTTGAAGATGAAAAAAAAGTTCTCGCACTCGTCAAAGAAGGCCTGGCTGGCGCAGGCTATTTAGTAGAAGCGGCCGAGTCTCCCGAAGCAGCTAGAATTCTCTTCCGCACGCACAAGTTTGATCTCATCGTCCTGGATGTGATGTTACCAGGGACAAATGGAATCGAATTCGCCAGAGAAATCAAAGGTGGTGGTTGGTCCGGATTCATTCTCATGCTGACAGCTCTCTCTACAACTAATGACAAAATCACGGGCCTCGATGCCGGTGCTGATGATTATCTCTCAAAACCATTCGAACTGGATGAGCTCCTGGCACGTATCAGGGCGCTGGGAAGGCGGAAAGGTGATCAGAAATCCACTCTCAAGAATGGAAGTCTCGTTGTTGATCTTCTTTCAAGAAGTGTCAGTCGCGATGGGATCAGAATTGAGCTTACAACAAAGGAGTTTTCACTCCTTGAATTCTTGATGCGCCATCTGGATAAAGTTGTCGACCGGAACGCCATTGCCCGACAGGTATGGGGCACGGAATTTGACCCTGATTCTAATGTGATTGATGTTTATATTAATCATCTTCGAAAGAAGATCGATAATCCATTCCCACGGAAGATTCTTAAAACGGTTGTGGGTCAGGGCTACGTACTTCAGAAGACTGAATGAACAGGAAATTCATTAAAGGACTCCGGTTTCGCCTGACTCTGGTTTATTCATCACTGTTCGGTTTTTTCATCTGCGTATTCGCTTTCATTCTTTCTTCTCAATATCTGGATCTCCTCCGGAAAGACTTTGATTCTGCCCTCCTGAATATCGGGATCGATATTTCAAGAAGTAATGAACTCACACCCGGATATCTTTCAAGGCTCAAAGTCACCGACTACGAGAGTAAAAAGCAGTTTCCTTTTGCGATAGGTACGACAGTTTATTTTCTTCGCTCGATTGATGGAAAAATTGTGGGAGGAAGTCCCGACAATCCAAAAGGTCTCAGTGTTCCTTATCGCTCTGATCTTCCGGAAAGCCCTGACTACACTCACAGATTTCTCTCACTCATGCATGAAGGTGTCATGTATCGAGCGGTAAACATCAAAATGACGAATTCTCTGGGGAGGGTTCAGATTCTCCAGGTTGCGACTCCATCGGAGCTTTTGATCCAGCAGGAAAACAACCTTGTTCTGATGAATCTCCTGACGATTCCCTTTCTTATTCTCTTTTCGAGTATTGCCTCGTTTCTCATAGCGGGAAATGCCTTGAATCCCATTAAGGTCCTGACATCCACTGCCCGCATGATTGCCGCTGAAAATCTCTCGCAACGAGTGCCGGAAGGTGACACTGAAGATGAAGTCTCGGAGCTTTCGAAAACTTTCAACAGTCTACTTGGTCGCCTCCAGAAATCCTTTCGAGCTCAGGAAAATTTTGTAGCGAATGCCTCTCATCAGCTCAATACCCCTCTCTCAATAATAAAAGGTGAGCTGGATCTTCTTGAATCGCGGGCAAGAAGTCCCGAGGACGAGGCAAAGTTCCGCAAGTCTCTCAGAGAAGAACTAGAACGCCTCATTGATCTCGTGAAAAAGCTACTTCTCATTTCAAGAGTTGAGGCCGGACATGAGAATTTTGTGATGAGACCTGTACGAGTCGATGAGGTACTCCTCAACACGACCTCAAGACTCTCAGGTATTGCCCGGGAGAAGAAAATCAGTATCAGATTTAACATCGGAGAAAGCCTGAAAGAGGATTCTTTGATGGTGAATGGTGATCGCCAGCTTCTCGATGCGATGTTTGAAAATCTTCTCGAGAATGCCTTGAAATATTCTCCCCCGGAAACCACTGTGATGATCGACGTAGAAAAGAACAACACCCGGATTGAAGTTTCGGTCTCAGATGAGGGGCCGGGAATGTCACTCAATGATTGGGAAAAAATAGTTCAAAGCCGATTTCAAAGGGGCGAAGGAATCACCCTACCCGGAACAGGGATTGGTCTCTCGATTGTTCAAAGCATCGCGGAGCTACACGGTGCGCAAGTTGAGTTCTGGCCCAAGATCCCTAAAGGAAGTAAGTTTCTGATAGCTTTCACTCAACAAAAAAGCCTTTAATTCCCGGAAGTTGGAATGTCCCAAAATGCCCAGAAACTAGTCAAATAGTCACATAATAGACAGACTACGTCACTTAAGTACCGAAATTCCCGTTTATCCCAATATGTCCCGCCATTTGCAATTAGTCGCCCGGGTTCGAGGTGTAAGGGAAGTCGACAGCTTGTGTAGTTTTTACAGTAAACCGCGTTCGTAACGCAGAGCATCACCCCTTTACGCTAAACTCCACTTCAAAACGTTAGTTAATTTCTGTGAGGTTGTTGTGATCAAAGTGAAACGGGGATCAAAAAAACTCGAACCATATAACCCGAACCTTGGGTTTATTGGAACGGCGAAAGTGGATGTGGCCAACTACATTTTCTCGTCAAAGAGAAAACGTGCTCCGTACATGCACTCAAAATCTCTGGTGAAGAACCTTCTCGGAAGAGAAGTTGCCGTACACCTTAAGGAATCTCAGAATCTTACGAAATTTATCCGTAAGCGCGATCTTACTTTTCAAAAGTCGGATGCTAACGGAAATTACAAAATCTTTACAGTGCCATGTACGACTACCATCGTTCCGCTCCAGAAATCCGTATTCAACACGATTGAAAAAGCAGCACAAGTGCTCATGGTTTCACTTCGTTGTGTGATCCAGGATATCTATGGCGCAAAATCCGTTAAAGATTCTGCATTTGTAAAATCACTTCCGGAAGAAATCAGAGAAATCTTTATCGACGCTATAATTACGTCGCCGAACTATTTCACGCAGCTTCATCACCCGAACATGAAGAAATACCCTTTCTTCGATAACGTCGGTCTCGATCTGGTTCTGATCGAGGATTATCTTGAGCAGGCAAGAAACTTTGAAGAAATTCTCAAGTCGAAGAAAACTGACAAGCTTCCAGCTGCTCTACCTTTCCGTATTCTTGAATTGAACGCCGGAGCTCCATCAGGTGCTTCGAACAATATGAACGTTCTCGAAGGTCACTACGAACAGAACCCTGAGGTTCTTGATTCTATGGGCCGGATTATGCCTAACGATCACTTCTCAGTTCTCGCCGATACATACAAAACTCTCGGTGAAGACTGGACCGGCCTTAAAGACGGAATCCAGGTTATTCTTCCTCCGGGAGGAATGAACGGTGCCGCTCCTGAGATTCACAATCTCGCGGCTTACTCTGGACTCGTGTACGCAGATCCCGTCCAGCTTTTCCAGGACGAGAAAGGATACATCCGTCTTCGCACGATCAATGGTTCTAACCCGATCGTAACGGCAATTTACTCACGTATTAATGCTGACTCTGCCCTCTTTGATATGGATAAAGGCATCATCCTCCGCGATGCGGATACTAATGAGCCGATTTATCTCCGCGATTCACTGAAACTCGGAAAAGACGGCGAAGCTCCATACGTTCTCGACGTAAATGGAAAACCAATTCCATTACAGAGTGATTACGCTGTTCCAGGTCTTCTCGATGCGATCCTTAACCGTCGTATCTACATGGGTGGACTTAACCGGATTCTTGATAACAAGATTATTCTTGCTGCTCTCACTACATATGCTCCGAAATTCTTTTCTTCTAAGATCAAGGAACTTGGTCTCGATATGAGAGGCCCGAAGATTTGTCCTCCGGAAACTCTTCCTCCGAAGAAAGAATCTGTGGCAATCATTGAGGCCAACCCTGAAGAATGGGTAGTGAAAGCACCGAACCTCTCAGGAGGAACGGGAATCTACATCATGAAAACAATGAGTGAGCAGGCGAAGAAAGATGTGATCAAAATGATCACAAAATCTCCTTCTCAATTTGCTTACCAGAAGCTTGTGAAAATCGCCCGTATCCCGGTTGCGATGAAAGATAAACAAGGCACACGTTTTGCGAACCTCGCTGCTGATATCCGTCTTTGGGTATTCTACGGCGGAGGAGCGAAGGCCCTTCCTAAGATGACTCACAATGCTCTCGTCAGATACGCTCCGGAAGAACGCGGACCAATGAGTTCTATCGTGAATACTTCAAAAGGCGGCGGATACGCTCCTTTCGTTGTGGTTGATGATGTCGGAACTCCGGATTCAGTAACTGCGGTTGATTTTATCAAATCGAAAGCACCAGTCCCTATGCAGACTCATCTTCCAATGTTTGTTGCTGCTCAATTGATCCAGGTTTCACGTCTTTCGACAGAAATTATCAATCACCTCCGTAACGGTACCGGTGATTCATTCATCCTTCTCGGTCTCGCACTTTCCCTTAAAACTCAGTGCCGTGAAGTCCTTTCATTCATGAACCCACGGGCAATTGAACCGGTTTATAAGATTATTGACCTTCTCGAGTCAAAACAAGCTTCGCGCGCTATCGCGGCTTACTATGAGAAAGTGAATATTAACCAGATCAATCTCGTAACTTCCCTTCAGAAGCTTGAATCACGTAACAAGCTTCCACGCGGATTCCGCGAGAAGATGGACGAGCTCCTGGTTCTTGATATGGACATTATTTATCAAAACTATACTTCTGATAACCAGAAGCATGACCTCAAAATCCTGAAAGAATTAAAAGTCCTTTGTGATGAGAAGTCCGGAACGAACAAAGTACTCGCTAAGGAATACCAGATCGTCCTGAAGATTCTCAAGTCTTCGATTGATGCTAAATTCCCGAGAGAGGTCATCACAGGAAAAGCTGCTGCAAATCTGATAAAACTCATGGACTCTTTCATGACTATCGTCCGCGAGCGCATGCAGAATTCTGAGAAAGCAATTGAGTTCGCTAAGCTTTTCAACATGGATACTGCTCATCCTGAACTCAAGTTCGAGACTTTTGGTCTTGGTGAGACAAGTCTTCTGAAGACGGAAAACTTCCTGACTGCTTCTCAGAATGAATTCGCTACCGGCGAACTCCTGATTGAATCAGATTATATTCCGGCCCATATTAAAGAGGCCCGCGAGGCCTGGCTTAAAATTGAAACTGAATCGAAGAGAATGGACGCTGGAAAGCGTGCGACATTCCTCTCGAAAAAACGTGAAGCTCATTTTGCTGCCTTCCCTTTCCTTGCCCGCATGAATGAAATCATGCAATCGAAGAAAGTTTCGGTAGAAGAGTTGATTGAACTCATGCCAGCGATGCCTTATGCAAAATACAATCTTGAAATGTTCGCAAAGAAGCAGGGTTGTACTCTCCCTGAAATCTTCTCGAAGGAACTGACACCGAATAAGATCTCGATTCTTTCTTCACGGAAGATCCTCGAGCACCATCTTTCGGCGCAGGACCATGCCGGTGAGTGTTTTGCTAAGAAGAGAAAATCTCACGGTCTCTTCTCTGATTCAGATATCTTCATCTGGGTAAGAAAGGAACTTGATCCTCTGACTCAGATCTATACTGCTGGTCACGAAGTAATCCACTTCCACCAGATTGAAGAAACAACTAAGATGGAAGCGAAAGCGCTTTCAGACGGGGCAATTGCCCAGGCATACTTCCTGAACTTCTACGGAAACTTCCTCGGAATTTCTGCAGCATCTCTCGAAGGCCTGTCAGTTGATATCTCTGTTGAACGCCAGCCGCTTTACGGACTTGCTGACCGGATTATTCCGTTCTTCTACTCGAACCTCGTCACTGAAGTTCGTACTGGAATCAACAAGGACCGCGAGGCGTACGAAAAAGTTCTCAACAAATACGGATCGCTTTTCGGCTATATGATGCCGAACTCGAATCAGGTAAAAGTTAAAGCACTCCAGGAAGTAATTCCTGCTCTTGAAAACGCGAAGAATATTTCGTTTGCAAGAGAACTGGGTCTTGAGATCGGATGGGATGAAGTCCGCTCAGCACTCCCGAGTGCAAACGATAAGCAACTGAAGGTTTATGGACCTAAAATTCTGAGAGCAATTAAAAAAGCTCATCCTGATTATGAGGCCCTTACCGCAATCGGTAACCACCAGTTCTACGGTGTTTCCTTCTCGAGAAAACTTGATCTGGAGAGAACGATTACACTTCGTCCGATCCTTTCAACGATCTCTTTGGGTAACTCGTATAATCAGACTCAACAGCAGCAGCAGCAGTAACAGTAACAGCAACAGTAAGTTGCAGGGACTATATGAGACTTGATTTTTTAACGGCCGATGTTTCCGGATTGTTCTCTTTTTTAGAGACAGTTCTCCAGGATGGCGGAAAGCGGCTCAACTCCATTGATGGTGAAATCAAAACGTTTACCAATGTAGCGGGATATTCGGGTTACGAATATCACGAGGGTGCATTAAGTGCTTCACTTTCACTGGGGATGATCCTTGGAGGAACTGGTTTCGTTCTCAAGCGCACTTATCAGAGTGAGACAGAAGCACTTCAGCGGTTTGATTATTTTAGTGCGCAGGGCGTGCTGTCTTTTAGTTCAAATTCTGAGTCATTAAATGTTTCGATCGTAGATTTCTATGCCATGGATCTCACCTGCCCGATTTTGAATCACTTCTATAACTTCCTCTCGATGGAATATAAGAAAGCAGCCGAGGCCAATTCCAATACGGAGATGGTTCATTCGGTAGAGCGCTACCTCCGTACACTTTATGCTTCAAAAATCATCCGTCTCTCAGTACGTGAGAAAGGTGATGATCCCGCCGTTACAAATATCTTCAATCGTATTCTGAAAGCGGAGATGGATCCTGTTCTTACCTGGGAAGAGCGCCAGCTTGTTTTCAAAAAACACCGTGAAACTCTTAAAGTTATCGTCGATACGAAAGTCCGCGCTCATCGCCTGAACTCTCCAGTCGTGAGTGCTTCGATTGCGAAGAAAAAAACAGGAAACTTTCTCGCCCGTGTGATCGCACGTCCAGCGAACAACGGACTTGGAATTCTTCACCGCTATACGATCGGAAAGATCATCTGGTTCTTCCAGACAGTTAAAAACAATCTCGGCTACTCAGTTGCTCTCGCTGTCTACGGGCCTTTCACATATTACTTCATCACTATGCCGATGAACCCGCATGCTATGCAGGCAGTAGGGAAAGTGCGTTCAGCCTTCCTCGACGCCAGCACTGAAATCTCGCGCATAGTAGATTCGAAAGGTGAAACTGTTATCGAAGAAGTGTCCGGCTCTAAAGAAGCTGTCGCTGCTTCGAAGAAAGAACCTGTTGTTACCCAGACTGTCTCTGAGAAATCAGCAGCGCCGGCAGCTAACGACATTATGCTCGCCAATATAATCTATCCTTCACCGGTCACAACCGGTCCTTATTCAGGTGCTAATAAGCCTTCGATCCTCAATATGGTCCTCTCTACTGATGTGGATGCCGTTAATGGGCAGACCTGGAGTGATCGTATGAGTGCCATGAAGCAGATGCAGATTGGTTTCGAAGAAAATATTGAATATGCCTCACGTATGGGTCGCCTTGAGCAGCTCGAGACTCAGTATAACTTCCCGATGCAGGTTGAATCGACTTGGGAAGAGCTTGAACGATACAACAATCTTATCTTCAAGCTTCGCGATGAGAATCCGAATCTCTCAGCGAAAATGAAGCAGTATCTCTTCAATGAAGTGAATCGTACTCAGCAGCTGGAGCTCTATCTCTGGGATCGCCTTGCTCGCTTTATCCTTGATCAGAAATACGTAATGCTCGATGAAGATAAGGAACAGAAGAGAAGTGACTATTATGTTGGTCGCTCGTTTGTTTTCCTTCAGGAAATGACCCAGACCCTCAGCTGGCGCTATAAGGATTTCAAGAAGCCTGCTGGCTTTGAGAAAATCGAAAAACTTGCGGACTTCTATACGAAGAATCGTAAGGAGAACCACTCAGTTCTTAAAAATCTTCAGGCGAACTCTGACCTCTTTAAGCAGAAAGATACTTACAACACAAAAGAGTTCCGTTCGTACATGAAGCGTCAGTGGGAAATTCTTTTCCTTCAGAATTCTAAGGCCGAAGAAGCCGCGAATATGGGTCTCAATATGTATATCTGGTCGGTTCGTAATACCGTCTGGGTTCTACAAAGTATGTTCTCTGCTAAACGCGAAGAGCTGGCACTTCTCATTAAACGCGACACAACTGGACAGTTATTCTCTCCTGACGAGATGATGGCCCGGTCGCGTACGAGTATGTTGTACGAGACTCTTTATCACAACCTGACTCTTGAATATGTTGGTATCAGAGAAGAAATCATGCATCGTCTCGGTAAAGACATCGAGTCTGAACAGAGAATGGTAGTGATCAATAATCTGAAAGAGTTCCTCACGGATCGCGAGAAGCTCGATGGTACTAACATGGCCGGGAACCAGAAAACAGCAGGGAATCAGCTATGAAAGATAAACTCTCCGGCGCTTCTTCACAGATCCTCATCCTGGTCCTGGCCGGGATCCTGATGCTTCTGACGATTCAGATGGCGAAAGCACAATCATCTGGTGCCAACGCAAACTCTCAGAATACTCTCCAGGGTAATAACGTCATTACCACGAAGACACCGAAGAAAACTTTCGGATCAATGCTCCTTCAGAAAACTTCGCTTTCTTACTATCACATGTTCCTGGGCCCGACTCTTGGTGGCCCATCCAGTGAAACCTATAACGTATTCCAGGAAGGTGTCGACAATCCGAATACCGGCCGCGCTCCCCTTCAGTCATTCCAATCTGCTCTTCTTCGTTTTGACATCTCTCCAAACTGGGGTGTTGGTGCTTCACTCGCTATGTCCAATGGATATACTGACGAAGTTGAAAACCGCGGAGCTAACGGAACAGTGACTAACGATGGAAAAAGTATTTTCTTCAATGCCAGAGCGCATTTGTACCTTCCATCTCTGGATCTAAAAGTCGCTAACCTTCATTCAACTTTCTCGTATGAAGCTCCGACATCTGAAATCTCTAAAAATGACGAGATGAAATTCGGTCTGGTTCTTACGGAAAACCTTTCATTTAAGAGCTCACCTACGTCTAAGTGGTCAGGTGGTGTCACCGGTCAGCTTTATCGTATGTTCTATGAAAATGAGCAGAAAGCGATTCCAGGCTGTAATCCGCTCGACTGTACACCGACTCAGCTCCAGACTCAGATCATCACGGTAAGCCCTTACGCAAACTACCGGATCAATGACAAATGGAACTGGGGTAACATGCTTATTCTCGACTGGGATCAGCGTGGTGTTCAGGCCAACTCACGTGAGTTCAATAACAACCTTCCTCACCGGGTGAGAACAACTATTTCTTACTACCCGAACAGATTTAAGATCACCAACATTGGTGTCTTCACTCAGGCACTGGTTAAGTTCCGTCGGGACACAACAGCTGTGGGCGCCGAGCTCGCCATGAGATTCTAAAAAATTGATCTGAGCTTCAGGTGACGATCTCCCTGGGAGTGAGTACTTTCACTACCCCACGGAGGTCCTGCATGAAGCTAGTTTTCCTCACTGTCACTGCTCTTCTTTTCACCGTTATCTCTAAATTGGGTCATCCCATGAAACCTTTGAAGGTTCAGGTAGACGCCCCCCTCCTCCAGGCCCGGATTCTCAGGTAAACCTTTGATTTCTCGAGAGTGTAAACTTTACCTAACCGGTGGAATTCACACCCCTTAACGCTCTGCATTTGATAAAAAGAGGTAATTCTTTTTTTACCTGAATGAGGAGCCTCCATGAAGAAGTACCTTGGTTTAACCTTGATGCTTTCTGTTCTTAGCACAACAGCTTTTGCGCAAATGCGTGAGAATGATTGTGATCCTACTGAATCTGATTGTCGTGATGGTGAATCATCAATCAAAGAACCAGTTAAAACAATTTATCCATACAAGCCGTTCTCAACTGATGAAATGAGAACAAGACTTGAGCGTCTCACTGAAAATAAAAATTACCTCTCAGACATTCGTGAGATGGAAAGACGCGGACTCAATCGCGCAAACACCCGCGTTCAGCCCTGGGGCGGATCTTTCTGGCCACTCATTGGTGGTGGTGTAGCAAACACTTATCAGAAAAAAGATCAGACAATTTTCATCACTACACTTCTCGATAACCTTCTCTGGCAGGAAAACTACAAGGACTGGAAGAAGAGAAAAGAAACTGTTTATCCAAGAATCTATGAACTCGATGAAAAAGAACTCGCGAAACTTGCTCCTTCAGAAAAATATGACCTTATCCTTGGTGACACAAGCTTCGATCTTACTCACAGAACATGGAACTTTGTAGAGCGTTGGGGGAAAGGTAAGAAGTGGGAGTTCCTCACTAAGATTGACCTTCCTGATGGCTATCGTATTCCTGATGCTTCAAAATTCATGGCGATCTGGGAAGGAATCTGTCACGGATGGGCACTCGGCGCTGGATACACTCCACGTCCGGAAAAAACAATCTTCATCAGACTTCCTAACGGAAAGCAGATGGCAGTTTTCCCGAATGACATCAAGGCAATCGCATCTCTCATGTGGGCGAACTCAAATATCCAGGACAACGTTCTCCTCGAAGGGAACCGTTGTAATTCGAAAAATCCGGATAAGGATAAGCATGGCCGCTACATCGACACGAAGATCGACCTGAACGACAAAGAGCTTCTTCCTCGTTGTGCTGACGTTCACCCGGGTGTGTTCCACGTTTCTATCGTAAACGTTATGGGTATCGAAGGTCGTCCGATAGTTCTCGATCACAACCCGAAATACGCTATTGCTAACCAGCCAGTTGGTGGATACGAGCTCGAGTACTTCAATCCGAAAACAGGGAAAGAAGGAACGCTCAATGAAACTATGATTCATGTTCGTGATTACGCTGATAAAGATCCGTACAAGGAAAACCGTAACCCGGACACTGCCTATATCGTTGGTGTTGCTATGAACATCAAGTATATCGACTGGGAACTTCCGAAGAAAAAAGAAACAAACTCTCCTGCTGACGACAAGGTTGTTGATTACAAGTTTAACTATGACCTTGAGATCTCTGCTTCAGGAAAAGTCATCGGTGGTCAATGGCGCGTATCGAAGAAAGGTGGCGCGAAACTTTTCAAATCATCAACAAACCAGCCGGACTATTTCTGGCTTGCTCCACGCGACTGGAAAAAATTCTTCCAGCCAGTTCCGGGAATTGGTCGTTGGGAAGACAACATGGCACTTCCTCCTTCTGACTGGAAAGAAGCTGCTAAGGTTGCTCACGCTTATAGCTACGAAGAATCAGCTAAGTTCTGGGGAGTTTCTCCGACCTGTACCGTGCTCGCGACCGATAAGAGCAACCCTGAACCTACGAAGAAAGTTCCGTGTGAGTTCCGTTATCCGAAACCACAGCCATTGATTCAGGTTGTTGATAAACTAATTGAGATGTCGAGAGAATAACAATTTTTAATAGAGGCCTGTCGAAAGACGGGCCTTTACTAATTGTCCTACGATGTATCCGATCGCATACGGAGCTGAGTCGTGTTCAGCAGCTGATTTGTGACCAAATCCGATCTTGTGAAGCCATTCGTGAGCAAGGTTAGCAGCAACATTATTGATCGAGTTACCTTTGAAATACTTCAGGTTGATATTGATCACGTTTGTATTCTGGCTGGTGTAACCAATTACTTTGGACCACGGTTTGTTATATAGCTTCAGAAAAAAATTCATTTCATTCGGAGTATTTTGCTGAAGAGTCTCGCGGCCTTCCATGAACTGAGCATAGATCTGTTCGTTCGTGAGACCTTTATTGGAAGCAAATGAGCGCTCACCCTTCTTATTCTTGAAATTAATGACTCTTTCCTTGAACTCCTCGGAGTTCACCACTTCTTCGAGAGCACGAAGAGCTGTTTCCATCTTCTCGGCCCTTTCGCCTTCAAAACCTACTACTGACATCGAAACAACCGTCAGACGGCCGGTAGCAACGCTATCAGGGTGAACATAACCCTGTTCATGAAGCTGGAAGGATTTTACGGGTACATTGAAGCTCGTTACACTCTCTTCCTCATGGGTTTCATAAGAAAGTGAAAATGAGAGAACGAGGCCCAGACAAAAAATCCATTTATTCATAAACCATCCTTGGTTAAGTCTTGTAAGAGACTTTTCGGATGATTTACGGAACGGTTGAGAGCAATTCAGGCAGGGAAATTTATACCGGGTCGCTTGAAGAAGGGGGTCGATTTTGGGAGATAAGTCCTATGAATCTCTTCATTGCTTCTTTTTTCCTTTTCTCCCTTGCTTGGGCAAAGCCGACCGTACTGGTGAGCTACTTCGATCCTTTTGGAAAATCTCCCGAAAACAACTCACGGGTAATTGGCCGGATGCTTGAGGAAAGATTTAAGCAAATGGATCTTTCTTTTGATGTGAAGACCTGTGAAGTTCAGACAAAATTTGATGTCTCATTCCAGGAACTGAAAGACTGCGTGAACTCTCTTCCCGAAAAACCGGTCATGGTAATTGCACTGGGTGAAACCGGATGTGATCTAAAGATTGAACTCATGGGCAGAAATCTTGATCGCACGAAAGGTCCGGATAATGCCGGAATTGAAAGAAGGGGAACTCCGATAGTTCCGGGTGCTGCTCCTGCCATCGGATTTACCTATCCCCTGCCGGAGATGTACTGCTCACTGACTACTGAGCAGCGATCACAGATCGTTATTTCAAACAGTGCGGGGAGTTTTGTGTGTAACAATCTCGCCTATCAGACGGCACTCACCGAAGAAGATCTGAACTTTGGATTCATACATGTACCTTCTCATACCTGCCGGAATCTCAAATCTCAAAATGAGCGAGTTGTTTCTTCACTTATGACTATGATCACTCGCGGAATGAAAGTGTCACTTGAAAACCCAGAACGTCCAAGACTTCCTGTCACGAAAACTGAGCTCGATATTTTGAGAAGAAAAACCGACGACAGCTGCCAGTCTTCTTTTTACAAAGCAGCACGCGCCTGGGATGAAAAATCATGGTGGGATATTTTTAATTCTACTGCGCGGATGAACTAAGAAGTTTCTCTGCCATGAGTAAACTCAGGCGATAACCGTTCTTATACAACCCACCCAACATCGAATAGCGATCATGATGAAGATGATAAGCTTCGCGTTTAGAAGCCTTTTCTCTGAGCCCAACCCGAATGACAGCTTTTTCAAAGGGTGGAAGATTCACTCCCGCCCTTAAAGAGAGATTTCGATAAATCTCCAGAAGCTCATTTTCCGGAGCTAATTCCAGAGTAGATTCTTTTGTCGTCGATCCAATGAGTAATGTTTTTTTCTCAGCATCGTAAATGAGATTGTCTCCTTCGAGGGTCAAAGACAGTGAATCATTGCCTAAATCAGCATTTTGAAATTCGAAATAACTCCCCTGAACGGATTTTGATTTTTTATCTTCCGGAAAAATGCCCGACCACAAATGATTCTGAACACCCGCAGTAAAAATAATCCTGTCAGCAGAAAATTCTTTTCCTTCCTGAGTGCGGATAATATTCGCAGAAACCCCGGTCACAAATGACGGGATGATCTCGAGTTTGAGTGACTTCGATGCATCTTCCAAAAGCCAGTCCATGTATTCGCGGGGACGAATGAGATAAGCACTTTCTTCCGCGAAATACGTTTCCTCGGAAAATGAAAATGGTCCCAGTGATTTTTTGTTCTCTCCCTCAGGATATCTTTTCCTGAAAGCATCGAGTTTTGTGAGTGCACCTGTGTATTGAGGGATTTTTATAACTCCGGCCGGAGAATCTTCTTCGACATGACGGGCGAATCGAAGAAATCCCTCATGGAGATTATCCCCAAGTGGCGAAAGCCCAGTGGAAACTCCCCTGGCCGCTACGATTGCGGTGGAGTGAATTGAGCAGGGAAAAGCAAAACTATCGGAATAGAAGACAAGGATTTTCTGTTGGAATTTTTTCTTCGCCATCACATAGAGAAGACTTCTGGCCGCAATTCCTCCCCCAATGATGGCAATAGTCGTCAATTTCAATCCTTATTGTTTAAATCTTCCGACATTTTCCCACAAATGGTTGCCAATTTCTACCCTCGGTCGTTACCCTGATTACCTACCTAATTTCACTAAATCTCAGAGGAGAAAGCCACGCATGGCCGCCCAAACTCTCGATCCTAAAGCTGTTGTCTTTTCCACCCAAAAACTAGGAATTACGGCCTCAAAAGTTCTAGCTACGGCAAAACTTCTCTTTGAAGAAGAATGTACCATCCCCTTCATTGCCCGATACCGCAAAGAAGTGACCGGCAATCTCGACGAAGTTCAGATTCGCGATATCCAGGAGTCATACAACGAGTATGTCGAAACTGAGAAGCGTCGTGAGTTTATCCTCGATGCCATCAAGAAAATGGAGATGCTCACTCCAGAGCTCGAGCGCCAGATCAAGGTCGCCCTTAACTTAAACCAACTCGAAGATATCTACGCTCCGTTTAAGTCGAAGAAGAAAACCAAAGCAATGATCGCAAAAGACAATGGGCTTGAACCACTGTCATTCATGATCATGTCGGGCGACAAAGACATTAAAACGCTTACTCTAGAGATCGAAGAGAAGTTTGTTAAGCCGACTGCCGGCAAAGTAAAAGATATCCAGGACGCGATCAATGGCGCCTGCGATATCCTCATTGAAACTTTCTCTCACAAGCTGGAACTTAAAGAAAAAATCCGCCAGGCCTTCTGGGACTCTGGTGTGATGAAAGCTTCTCTCCGTAAAGACGGCGAAAAGGTTGAGGATGCTTCGAAGTTTAAAGACTTCTTTGAATTCTCCGAACCACTCGCAAAAATCAAGGATCCAAGATCTTCTCACCGTTACATGGCGATGAGACGTGGGATGAATCTCAAGATTCTCAAAGTAGACTCAGAGATCGTTCCTGAAATCGGGATCAACATGATTGAGCAGGAATTCTTTCCAAAGAAGGACAAGCTTGCAAACATCGACCTTCTGAAGAAATGCGCTGAAAAATCTTATACCAACTACATCCAGCCCTCACTTGATCTGGAGGTGAAGAACGAATTGAAAAAGATTGCAGACACTGCGGCGATTTCTGTTTTCGGAATTAACCTCAAGAATCTTCTTCTCCAGCCATATTTGGGATCGAAGGCCGTTCTTGGAATTGACCCGGGAATTCGTACTGGTTGCAAGGTTGTAATCGTAGATAACACCGGTAAGTTCATGGGTGATCACGTGATCTATCCGCATGAGCCAAGGCTCGACAAGGTCGGTTCTGCCCAGATCCTCACGAAGATGATCGATATGTTTAACATTGAATATATTGCCATCGGAAACGGTACTTATGGCCGCGAGACTCTCGAGTTCGTGGAAAGTCATATTGCTCAGGTGAAAGACGGAAAAGTGAAAGCTACGATGATTTCTGAATCAGGGGCATCTATCTATTCAGCATCAGATATCGCCCGCGCAGAATTTCCAGATAAAGACGTTACTGTTCGTGGAGCGATCTCAATTGCCCGCAGATTCCAGGATCCGCTTGCAGAGCTCGTAAAGATTGATCCAAAATCCATTGGAGTTGGTCAGTACCAGCACGATGTGAACCAGGTTCAGTTGAAAAACAATCTTGAAGCTGTGGTTGAATCCTGCGTGAACTTCGTAGGAGTTGATCTCAATACGGCCTCTGCTCCCCTGCTCTCATTTGTTTCGGGCATTGGACCATCGGTCGCTCAAAACGTAGTGAAGTACCGTGATGATAAAGGCGGATTTAAATCCCGTCAGGAGCTTTTAAAAGTTTCCCGTTTCACGCAGAAAGTTTTCGAGCAGTCGGCCGGATTCCTTCGAATTTACAATGCCGCTCATCCGCTTGATGGAACATTCATTCACCCTGAGCGCTACCCGACTCTTGAAGCGTGGGTAACGACAAAAAATAAGACCCTTAAAGATCTTCTGACTGAAGAGTCACTTCAGAATGAACTCGGCACAGACAAGAAACTAAAAGATGAGATGGGAGAGATGACTCTCACTGATATCGTGAAGTGTCTCAAGGCCCCTTCTCAGGATCCACGGACAGCATTTAAATCAGTTGAGTTCACGAAAGGAATTTCGGATCTCAAGGATATTAAAATCGGCCAGTGGTATCAGGGACAGGTCACCAACATCACCATGTTCGGTGCTTTCGTTGATATCGGTATCAAAGAAAATGGACTTCTTCACATCTCAGAAATGAGTGATCGTTTCGTTGAAAATGCCATGGATGTTCTCAAAGTCGGACAGGAACTCAAAGTTCGTGTTCTGGGAATTGATATGGACCGGAGACGCATTTCCCTTTCATGCAAGTCTGACTCCCAGACTGAAGGTGTAACTGGGACTGGTGCCGGTGCTCCCAGAAAGGGCAGCGGACCAAGAAGAGAAGAATCTCGTCCACAGATGGCGTCGGGGCCGCAGTTTAAGAACAATGCGTTCTCAGGACTCAAAAATATTCAGGTTAAAAAATAGATCAAAAAAAGGCCCCTTGGCCACCACGTGGTACGGGGCCTTTTCAATTTAGCGGCAAATTTTAGAAATCATTCTTACGAGAGTCATGCTCTCAGTCGAATCTTCAGTATTCAAGGTATATGTCTTCCCTTCGTACTTCATGGAATAAGCAAATTCACGGTCAGCAGATGGGGTCTGAGAAGAAACAACTAATGCTTTTTCAATGAATGGTGCGAGACCTTCCATTGTTACTTTCTTTGATTCAGTAAAACTTCCTGTGACTTCTTTTCCGAAAGTTGTTGTGCGGGTAACAGTTCCGTTTATGATCTTGCAATCAGTACGGTCCATAGTAGCGTAAAACTCTGTCGCCATTGCTGATGTAGAAAGAGCAAGAAGAACTACAAGTGATGAAAGTTTCATTTTTATCTCCAATTAATTATTTAATTACCATTCTATATGTTCCCAGGAAATCGATCCGGGAATCAATAGGTCTGTTTGTAGCAGCATCAAACATCGTCATCTTGAAAGAAACCGTCATCTCAAAATATCTCTGCCCACTTCTGTTCACCTGAAGATCAGCCAGATTAAGTGGAAGAGTCGCTGAGTATGTGTGATTGCCGTTACTGATGAGTTCATTCTTAGAAAGCATGCGAGTATCATCTGAGCGATAAGCAACGACAGAGAATTTTTCTCTCTGAATACGAATCGTCGTTGTTTCACGTGAGAATGGTCCTGGCTCGATGACGACAGTTCTGTTTTCGATGTCTTTATCCAGAACAAATTTGAACTCACCATTTTCCTGGATACACTTGTAGAATTCGATTTTTACTTTCGCGTTTCCATTAACAACTTTGAAATCAAGTGGACGATAGATCATTTCAGCTCGGTAACGGTAAACATCTACATTGCTTTCGCATTTAGCAACTGAACCATCAGAGACTTTGATGATTTCAGTAGCGAATGAAGAAAAGCTCATAAGCATCAGGGTTGCTAGAAGCGCTTTCATGGATATCCCTTGAGAGAGTTAGTGTTGTTGGAATGTTTGTAGAGAATGCAGGGCTGAATGTAAATGAAGTCTTAATGAAGTTTCTGCGCCGGCGAAGCTCTGCGTTATTTTACGAAAGGATTGATTAGAGCTTAAACTAAGCCTTCACCCCATAGTTTAACTGGATAAAACGGGGACTTCCTAAGTCTCTGATCCTGGTTCAAGTCCGGGTGGGGTGGCCAATATCGAAGTTAGAAGAACCATCACTCTACACTTACCCCTTCGACCTCATCAAATCGATTATACTTTGTGCGAATTCTTCCGCTGTCACACACCATAAATTTTTGTTTTGAATAATTATGTCCAGCATTTAGTATAGTTTTCTCATCATGAGTACATGCACGGTTCTTCCATCTAACTTCCAAATCAGTCACAAATAATTTTGTACCAGAGCTACCTGGCATATAAGACATACCGCTGATCTGATCGTTTGCTTTTGAAAGGCCAATGGCCCAACTTTGGCGTCTGGTCTTTGAATCATAATAAATCCAAGTGGGAGTTCCATCTTTAGCTTCAACAATCTCGTTCGGCTCGCCCAAATACTCAACGATTTGATCCACACTTAATGATTTCTTGAGAAAATTCTCCATTATTTGCCAAGGGTCTTCACTAAGCTGAGTATTGTTTGTAGCTACGTGTGTACAAGATAAACATAAAATAAGTAATAAAAAGGTTCTCATTTAATCATCCTTTCAACGCACTTTAGAATTTCTGGTTCATTGGAAAGCGATTTATCTTCAAAGAGAAACAACTCAACGTTATTTGCAAAGTCCTCAGCAGGTCCAACGATACTATCAGAAATCGCAAATCTAGCTCTTTGTACGATATGAACATTTAGTTTCCTATCAACTTTCCACTTCGCAGCCATATGATAATCAGCTTGCTCAGCCTCACTTAAAGTATCCCAGTAAAGATGGGCAAGTTCATGAGCAATGACTCTTTTTAAATCATGATTACGAATACTGTCATATATAGTGATAATTTTATCTTCGCTGCTGCTTACAGAAGGGTTCGGCGAATTCAAATCAGATATCGCTCTATAAAATTTTATATCACCAACATGGGTCAACTTTTTAGGCAACATCTTCAAAATGACGTGAATCTTTAATTTTTCATCTTTTGAAAATGGCTTAAACTTTTCACTTTGGATCGGCCAATTGGCAGGGATGGTAGAAAAGAATATTGGAGTGAGTGTTTTCAATACTCGATAAGGACGACATTGTTCTTTTACAATTGATGATGAGACCGGAACCCCACCCTTCTTTTGATAGGCATTTCTTAAATGAGATTTAACTGGATAGTACCCCTGTGGGCAGTCCAAAGCATGAGCGAAATCTATGCAAAAAAGGATCGTTACAAGATAGAGAAAGTGAAACTTCACTAGATCGCCTTGTCGAACGGAATCTTCTTCTCTAAAAGTTTCTTTGACCTTTCGGCAATGCCCTTGAAACGCTTATCATCCTCAATACCATTCGGAAAAAGGATCGTAATGGGATGCAGACCAATGGCCAGTCCGATCTTGGTGGCCTGCAGGAGACCAATGGGCTTTTTATCATTTTCATACAAAGAAAGATTACTTTGGGGTATTCCAGTAATCTTTTGGACTTCGTCCAACGTGATACCGTAATTCTTTCTTTTAGCCTTTATCACTTCCCCGGGGGTCATTTTTTCGGGAAAAAATTCGTCCAACATTGATGAAAAATCATTCTTAATACTATTTTTTGGCTTTCTTTTCATCCTCGCCTCCACTTATTTTATAATCATGGTCAGGGCTGACTCTTTCTACTTCACAAATTTCTATTTCATCATCATTAATAATCCGATAAATAATCCTTCCTTTAACGCTGAATGATGATGCTCTATAGCCTTCCCATTCTCTTTCAAGGGCATGATCACGCCATTGTGGACTATTAACTATGTGTTCAGGACCGAATTCTTCCATTTCACGTGTCCAGGCCCTAAGAACACGACCATCATCCTCAGAAAAAAGGCCTTTCTTAAAATCCTCTTTAAATCTCTTCTTACAGTGTTCCGTATTTTTTACTAAAGCCAAGGGACCACCCTATATATACTTTAATATAACATATCTTTAAGTATAACTCAACTTCAGACGTTATCCCTCTGAAAATGATAACAATTATACCCAGATTGTTTACAAATCAGGCGTTCAATTTCCTAATGTCACAGTAATATCCCCTTATTGTTACAAGGCTTTTATTGAACCTGCTTGCTAATTGTTCCGTCGACCAGCCTTCTTCACGGAGTTTTGCCAGCTCGCTAAGATCAACCTTCGACTCGCGCCACTGAATTGGATAACTTAGATCCACACCAACGGGTTCTTCCAGCGTAGGCCCATGCTGGCCAATTAATTTTCCCAGCGAACCTCGTAGAGCTTCATTGAATCCCACTCACGATAATTAATGTTCTTTGCCGAGCATTTTCCTAATTCGATAGTTCGAAGATAGTGGGATCGTTGCTGGATTTCTGTCCACTTCTCCCACGAACAGGGAAATTTATCCTTTAGTTCCTTTAACTCATTGGCAGTGACAAATGCGAGTTGGCTTTTAAGCGTATTATCTTTATTGAAAAAATGCGCACTTGTTATGCGATTTGGTGACTCTCTATAGGTTATACCGTTCTCAACGAGTTCATTCGGTTGGCCGAACTGTTTAATAATCTCTTCGCGAGTCGCGCGCTTTTTCCATAGGTCATCCATGTATTGATATTTTGCGAGGGGAGCCTTTGAGGAAGCGCAACCAATTAGGAGAAATAAGCTAAAGTAGAAGATTTTCATCTGGCAAACCTTGATTTGAAGAAATCGTATAGTTTTGGATACCGCTTTTGATAAGAAGATGGATTTTCAAAAAACTCTTCCACATGATTAGAAAAGTCTTCGTCCTTACCAAGAGCTGAATCTGGTTTTACTAGTGATGTAGGAGAGATTTCATAGACCTTGCCAGAAGGATCGACTCTCACACTCCACCCCGCTAAATCGAAAAATTCACCAATGTCGTTTGGACTCAGCCGATCATAAATGTAGTGAGATGCCTCATGTACCAGGATCGCATCTTTTCTTTTTTCGTTAAAGAATTGATCATACAAAACAATGGAGCGTGTCGTTGACTCATGAGTTGCAGGATTATTTCCTTGGATTGACTTTATTGCTCGATAAAGCTGATGAGTTTCTATCCCTGCCCATTCTGGTAAAATTGAAATTATTTGAAGAATGGTCTTCATTTCTTCTCGTTTCCAAATCCTGAATTGCTCCTTAGGGTCCCACCCGGGAAGCGGATTGTTCTTAAATAACTTAATGTGATGGTCAGCTCCCTTCCATCTCTCACGGCAATGTTCACTTCTCGGATGTTGTTTGACTGGATATCCTTGGCGAGGATGACTAGGTATCGTGGAACCATCAACTTGCGTCTGCCACCATTGGCATTCAACGGCCCATACAGTTGAAGTGAAAAGGCTGAGAATCAAGAAAAAAGGAAGCAACATTAAGCGGCCTTACTTCTTGCCATCCAGAGATCGTACTCCGCTTGCATTCTCACCCACATTTCAGCTGTTGTCCCGAGTGCCTCTTCCAGTTCAATCGCAAACTCAGGTGAAATAGCTCTCTTCTGATTAACGATTTCATTAACCTTCCGATGAGAGCATCCACAGAGTTCGGCCAGAGCTGTCTGAGTAAGACCCATCTCTTTCATATAGACTTCAGCAAGGACGACACCAGGATGAAGAGGTTTTGGGTTTTTAATCATACGCTATCCTTTGTGATAGTTTTCAATCTTAACTTCTGAAAACTCACCATTTTTAAATTTAAATGTAATTGCCCAGGGGATCTGTATCGTGACGCTCCATTCTTCTTTACGGTCACCTTGTAGTTTGTGAAGACGAATATTGGGAGGTTGACCTTTAATTTTTAAGTCTTCAATCGTCGAAGTACTGTGCATGATAGTTAATAAGGCTTTTGCCCTAATCCAAAGTTCTCGAGGAAGTCCTTTAGACTGATTTTTCTCCCAAACTTCTCTTGCAACTCTATTTCCAAATCCAACTATCATTATACCTTTATACCACATAGTGGCATAAAATCAATATTGCATTTTAAGTCTTTGAATATCTTGATCATACCCCCTAATGGTGGATATCTTGCGCTTGAAGCGCATAGCTAATTTACGTGTCGTCCAGCCTTCTTTGAGTAGTTTTGCCAGCTCGCTAAGATCAACCTTCGACTCTCGCCATTGAATTGGATAAGTTAGATCCACCCCAATGGGTTCTTCCAGCGTAGGCCCATGCTGGCCACTCAAAGAAGTTTTCTTTCCGAGCATACCTATCGTTACTATTATTTTTTCTTAAATCCACAGTAGACGAAACTTTGAGATGATCCCCATGGAGTAACATGTATGTCCTCAAAGCATTTAGTATTGATGAAGTATTTCCCAAAAAGACTCTTCAGTTCTTGCTCGGAGTATTGATTTATAGGAAGGCCAGAACACTTCTCAGGACCATCTTTAGAAAAAGTACTGATTATAAGATTGCCGCCTGGACCTAAGGCCTTATTTACTAATTCAAGATACTCACTAATTTGTTCCAGATTAGTCAGAAAATGAAATGTCGCCCTGTCATGCCAAAGGTCAAATTGTGACAATGGTTTGAAGGCTACTACATCAGATGAGATGTATTTGACCTTGTTATCTACATCTCCAAGTCGATCTTTAAGTTTAACCAGAGAAACCTCTGAAATATCCAGAACAGAGATGTTGGAATAGCCTTGTAATAAAAGGTGATCGACTAATCTAGAATCTCCTCCACCAATGTCTATTATTGCCGCATTCTTAGAAAGGTTTAGTTCATCTATTAAACCTAGAGATTTTGCGGGATTCTCTTGAAACCAGCTAACTTCATTCTCTGATTTTCCCGAATAGACTTTATCCCAATACTTATGATCCATAAGCCTCCTCATTAAATCTTTTTAGCCTTAAGATCCGCCCATGTCCCTTTCAATCGGAAACCTGAGCTCATTCCACCTCAGCATTCCTCCCTGCAAGCTATAAACTTTTTCGAATCCTTTGGTGAGGGCAAGCTTCGTAGCTTCTCCTGAACGTTTACCAGACCGGCATACAAATACGACTTCCTGATCTCGTCTTTCTGAATGAAGTTTTTGATCGAGATCTGCCCCAAGTGTCGCAAGCTCTGCGCTGGGAATGTGCCCAAGCTCATTGTTAAATTCATCGGCTCCTCTTACGTCGATCACTTTGATGTGACCCAATTTGGTCTGAAGATCTTCCGGAGTAAAAGTCGGTACACCATCCACAAAACCAGAGTTGAAAATTTTAGATTTGAGCGGTAATCCGCACTGAAGATTTGCCGGAACGGCTTCCTGAATTTTCTTTGGATAGGTCAGTTTCAAATTGGCCATGATGTCGATGAATTCTTCTTTCGTCTTTTTAAGATTCAATCGCGGATTAAGTCTCTTCTCCAATTCCACACTAGTTTGAGTAAAACCCTTATAGTCGTGCGCCGGATACACAATCGTATCATCCGGAAGAGCAAAGATTTTTTCGCGGACGCTGGAAAAAAGTTTTTCAGAGGAACCTTCCTGGAAATCAGTACGCCCACAGCCCCTGACAAGTAGTGCATCACCGGTGAAAACTTTGTTTCCAATCTGATAAGACAAACAACCGCTGGTATGACCGGGAGTATGAATTGCCTTGATAGTATATCGTCCGAAGCTAATTTCCTGACCGTCTTCTATGTGAAGATCCGGACAGGACATGTCATAGGCAGAACTCACTCCAACTTTAGCACCCGTTTTCTTTCGAATCTCACCAGATCCAGTAATGTGATCCGCATGGACATGAGTATCGAGAATGTATTTGAGACTAAGACCCAGCTCATTGATGAGCTGCAGGTCGCGTTCAACCATCTCGACCACTGGATCGATAAGAATGGCCTCTTTCGATTCACCATCACCTAGTAAATAGGTATAGGAGGAAGTTTCTTTTTCAAACAACTGATGAAATATCATAATTACCTCATAGACAGAAATCTTCTATCAACGAATTGGAATGCCAACATGCCAACGAGAAGTGAGCCAATAAAAATTATAAAACGCATGTCCCCTGATAACAATGCTACCAGCCCCGGTCCGGGACATATACCTGCCCACCCCCAGCCAAGTCCAAAGATGATTGCGCCAAAAACCAATCTTCGATCGATGCCTTTCTTTGTGGGTATCTGAAAATTAGCTCCAAGCACAGGAGAATTTCTTCTCAAGATGATTCGATACGCCAGTGCATGAATTGCAATGGCACCAACCATAACGCCCATTAGCCTGGGATCCCAATTACCAAAAACATCAAGAAAACCTCTGACTATATGAGGCTGAGTCATGCCAGAAATACCTAGCCCGAGAGAAAATAAAAGACCTGAAATAAAAATTATAAAAAGATTCATAATTCGCCTCGTATGAATTTAAAAAGCAAGACACTAATAACACCTGATACGATAAATAAGACCGTCGAAAATATTGATCGCGGCGAAAGACGAGAGATACCACAAACACCATGACCAGAGGTGCAACCATTCCCCAGGAGAGTTCCGAAGCCAACCAGCAAACCAGCGATAATATAATCGGCCTGATTTAGGTGTGTTTCTATGCTGAACACTTGTGAAGGGAAAAATATTCTGAGGATAACTCCGCCGGCCAACAATCCTCCAATAAAAAGTAACCTCCACTTTTTATCTGTCTTTTGTGGATCGATTACTCCGCCCACAATGCCGCTGATACCGGTTACTTTACCGCTAAATAAAAGCATGATGCTTGCTGCCAGACCAATCAGGGAACCACCTATTACTGCATTCCACATTATTTACCTCGCTTGACAGTATTATAATTTTATAATATTATTACTTTCAACTAATGTCAAGGCAGCGAAGTGATCTATCCATTCATTGGGCTAATTGTTGGACTTATAATGGGAATAACCGGAGCTGGTGGCGCAATCATTGCCATTCCTCTGTTTCAGTTATTACTTAATTCCACTCTTAAAGAGGCAACTGCCCTTTCTCTAATAACTGTCTTTTTTGGAACAAGTGTTAACCTCTTCAGTCGAATGAGGGAAGTGAAATGGAAAATCGCTCTGGGGCTTACTGTCTCTGGGACAGTATCAAATTACCTGACCCTGCCCTTGAAAACAAAAATGCCAGAATCCTTCATCGCCATCTTATTAGTAATGATCGGTATTTTCAGTATTTCGAGCGTCTGGCGTTCGCCTAAGTCAGATGGAAATAAACTAAAAAAAATAAATTTTTCAATCATCCTCTTAGTCGGACTTTTCCTCGGTTTGATTACGACCCTAACGGGCCTTGGCGGAGGAGTATTGCTCATTCCTTTTCTTCTTCGGGTGTTTGCAATGAGCTACGAAGAAGCACTTCCCACAAGCCTTGCTTCAATTATGTTTATTTCGTTGAGCGCTTTATTTTTTCAGGGTGAGAGAGTGCTGGAACTGATTAAACTTTCAGAAGTCCTGTACCTCGGAGCTGGAGCTCTGGTAGCTTTTGTTACGCTCAAGTTTATCCTGAGAGCTTTCTCTCCTACGCAAGTCCTGAAACTAAGGAAACTTGTATTTTCGTTTGCGACCCTGACCTCTTTAACAATTGTGATAATCAAAGCCTTATAAGGAATATTTTATGGATATGAAGGCGATGCATGAAAAATGCGAAGAAGTCTCTTCGTTACTGAAGCACTTCTCGCACCCCCAAAGGCTTCTCATCCTCTGCTTTCTCAGTGATGGAGAGAAGCAAGTGACTGAGATCCACGAAGCTGTGGGACTATCACAGAGTCAAACCTCCCAGTTCTTAAAGCGCATGCAATCAGAAGGTCTTCTTGGTCTTAGAAGGGAAAAAAACTACTCCTTTTATTCCATCACTAACCCGGATGTGTTGAAACTTCTCAAATCAATGCAAAGGATCTTTTGCCAATGAAAAAGATTTTTAGTTTGAAAAATCTTTTATACTTCGTCGGAGTTATTTATCTGGTTATATCGGTCTATCCAAGAATCTCTAATAACTTTGCCAAAGAGGGTGAAAGGATTGAAGTTCAGGAGTACCAGATCATCGAAGCTGGCAGTACAAATAAAAAGCTGGTCTTCCCTCCACAACAGCGTTCAATTGCAATTTTTTGGGCAACATGGTGTGCCCCCTGCAAGTTAGAAATGAAACGACTTTCAAATTCTGTAGACAAAGGTGCTATACCAGCAGGTTCTATCGTGGCCATCAATCCTTTCGAGTCCACTGATAAGATTCGCTCGTTTCTCAAGGAAGAGTCTTTCCCCTTTACGTTCATCGAAGACAGAGGCCTCTCACAAGCACTTAATGTCAACACAACCCCTACGACCCTATTTATAGAAGATAAGAAAATTTTCAGCCTGAGCAGCGGATTAAGCTTCATAGGAATCTGGAAAGCGGAACAATTTCTTTAACCAAAGGTTTACAATGAAGAATTTAGCCATCATAAGTACTGCACTCACATTCACTCTCATGAGTTGTTCCCAGGTGAAATCTGAATTGAATGCTAAACAGGAAATTAAAAGCATCAGACTCCTTCATCTGGGCGACATGCACGCACAGTTAGACACACACTGGGAGTTTCTTCCAGAGGATCCAGAGCGACTTCAACGAATGGGAGGATTTGCTAGAATTAAGACCGCCCTGGACCAATTCAGGAATTCAGCTCCCGGAGCAGTCTTTTCCGTTGATGGTGGAGACACGTTTCAGGGATCGGCACTTGCGGCGTGGACCCAGGGAGAAGCGATCCTTGCCCCGCTCAATGCACTTGAATTAGATGTAGGAATTCCGGGAAACTGGGAGGTTGTTTATGGGCCGCATATTTTTCGCAGTCTCATGAAGAGAGTTAACTACAAAGTTATTGCTTACAATTTCCAAGACAAAATATCTGGAAAAGATTTATTCCCTCCCTCAGTTATCCTGAGTCAGAATGGAACAAAAGTTGCCTTCGTAGGACAGACCGACATCACTACCACGGTCAGACAACCGCCGGCACAAGTCAGAGGTCTGGATTCAACAAAGTCTCAAGGCCTCAGGGAGTATATTCAAAAACTAAAAAGTATAGAAAGTCCTGATCTGGTCGTTCTCATCGATCATAATGGCCTTACACCCATGGTTCAGTTAGCAAAAGAAATCCCAGAGATCGACGTGATCCTGAGTAATCATACGCATGAAAGAGTCTACCGTCCGCTTTGGGTGGGAAAAACTCTCATCGTTGAGCCCGGCTCGCTAGGATCCTTTCTTGGTGTCGTCGATCTAAAAGTGCAGGATGGTAAAGTTCTCAGTGCTGAGTACGATTTCGTATCAATCTTTGAGGATAAATTCAAAGAAGATGAAAACGTCAGAAGGATCATTGAAAAAGAGAAGCGACCATTTGCGAGCCGCTTAAATAAAGTCATTGGTCACACGAAGACTCCTCTACTCCGCTATGACGTATTAGAAAGTAATATGGACAATATGGTTGCCGACGCTGCCCGAGAGATGACGAAAGCAGATATGGCCTTCACGAACGGCTTCCGCTTTTCGCCCCCTATAGCTGCTGGGCCAATCACTGAAGGTGAGTTGTGGAATGTTTTACCTTTAGATGCGAAATTAAAAGTGGGAACTATCACTGGGAAACAATTATGGGATTATCTTGAAGCTGAAATGGAAATGGTTTTCTCAAAGCATCCGAATAAACTTTCGGGAGGCTGGGGACCCAGACCATCAGGGGTCAAAGTGATCTTTGAGGCCGGCGCTTCTCCTGGTTCAAGAATCAAGGAAGTGTTCGTCGCTGGAGCTCCTTTAGATTTGAAAAAAGAATATTTTATTGGAGGGTGTGACCGCGAAGGCGAACCCCTTGAAACAATCTGCCGGGTGAAAGACGTTAAGAACACAAAATTCGTTGAAGGTACGGCACACTCAGCTCTCAAGGCCTACATCCGGAAACATTCGCCATTGAATATGAAACGTGAAGGACGTGTGAGAGCGATTGATCTACCTAATAAGGTTTGGTCTCAGTATGGGCTTCTCCAGAAGATGTGGAGTCTCCCCGGGAATGCTGACGCTGTAGAAATTCCTAAAGCACTTTAAGCACTTTAAGCACTTTAAGCAGGAAACTAGAATGACTCTTTCTTGGTTCGAATGAACTGAAGAAGAGTTATTTTTCCTTTATCTTTCCACGATTTTATATGGCCATCTAAATACTCCGAGCTTTCAGCGTATATGTAGGATCCTATTATCATGCCAGCGATGTAGAATATTGTTTCAAAATCCCCTTGCCCCAGAGCCGCGGCACCTGTTCCAGGACAAAAACCCGCCAGAGCAAATCCAGCTCCGAAGATCACGCCCCCACCAATGTTGGCGAGCGGCTGAAAAGGTTTAATATGGGGTTTAACCTGATTCGATTTCGAGAGAATCCGAAGTCCAATCATGGCCGTGATGATCGCCGAAAGCATGACTTTTAACACAGTGAAATCATCCAATGTCAGCTGTCCGATGAGCACGTGGTACTTAGCAACACCAGCTTTTTGAAGAAGGAACCCGAAAATCATTCCAAATAAAACCGCTTTTTTCATCAGAGGCTCCTTAAAAAATCAGCCGAACGAATAGAACACCGCTAAGGAAAAGACTTATCAGAGTCACCCAGGAAGCAACACTCAATTGAGAAGTGCCACTTATTCCGTGCCCACTGGTACAACCTCCTGCGAGCCGTGCACCGAAGGCCATAAGAATTCCTCCGACGAGGCCTGAGATCCAGTACGATGCCTTAGAGTCTTCGCCAAATTTATTTTCCCAGAGCTCAGGAACTATCCGAGGAACAAACTCTCCCCCTGACCATGCTGAGATGAAAGAACCAATAACAGCTGACAAGACGAAGACTAATTCCCAATTAAGACCTGGTGGGTTTTCTTTGAAATATTTCAGCTTCATGGTGTGGATTGGTGCCGTGACCTTTCCGAGGATACCAGCGATTGAAGCATAAGCAGAGGAAGCTCCGACCGGTTTATCAGAGAATTTAAACGTCAAGATTGTAAGAAGTCCTATTCCAATTCCTGCAATGTACGGAGACCATTGACCGCCAATTAATTCGTTCATCCTTCCTCCTGTCACTGTGAAGTTTTACTAAATTTAAACTACCTACTCAAAGTTAAGAATTAATATGCTCTGCCATTATTATGCTCACATTTAGACATGGCTCCTGATCAGGTCATGACCAATCCGTTAACCTATTAGAAAATAGTTTCAACAAACAGTGAGGTGAATATGTTCTTTCAGCGCATTAAAACTCCAGGTCTCGCACATAATGCATATTTGATTGCTTCTAACTCTGTTGGGATATTGATAGATCCTCGGAGAGATATAGAAGAATATCTTGAGCTCGCATCCAAGAATGGCATTGCGATTAAATATGTACTGGAAACCCACCGTCAGGAAGACTTCATTCTGGGATCCTCAGCTTTCAAAGATACAGTAGGTGCAAAAATTATCGGTGGTGATCATAAACTCTTCGCGTTTTGTGATATCAAATTGAAGGATGGTGAAATTTATAAAATAGAAGATTTTACTATCAAGGCACTCCATACTCCGGGACATACACCAGAGAGCATGTCTTACGCCTTCTATCTAAAAGATCAGAAAGATTGCTGGGCCGTCTTTACTGGTGATGCTCTCTTCATTGGCGAAGCTGGCCGCACAGATCTTCCCGACAAAGACAAAACGGCAGAGAACGGCGGAATCTTATATGATGTCATTCATTCTAAAATTCTGCCTTTAGGTCCTCAAACCTTGTTATACCCCGCTCATGGTTCAGGATCTGTTTGTGGAAGTAATATTGCAGAATACGACGAATCTACTCTTGGATTTGAAACTCAATACAATCCTGCTTTCACTCTTTCGCGAGATGAATTTATTCAATCCAAGCTTCATGAAAGAATTCCTCGACCTCCGTACTTTACCTTGATGGAAGAACTCAATCTCAATGGCGGTAAAGCCTTAAATGAAAGCTATCACTCAGTGCGAATTTTAAAACCAAAAGAATTCGCTGAAGAAAGCAAAAAAGGGATCATCATCGATACAAGACTTCCAGAAGCCTTCGCCGGTGGACACATTCCGGGATCGTATTCAATTTGGTTAGAAGGTCTTCCTGTCTTCGGCGGATACGTTGCCGAAAAAGACACAAAGATTTATCTCGTAGTAGAACGTCCTCAAGACATTGAGAAAGCATTTCTATATTTCACAAGAATTGGTATGGATCAAGTTGCAGGGGCCATCACTGGTAACTTTGAGAAATGGCGTAATGAAGGTCTTCCGGTTGGAATGGCGCAATCCACTACACCGTCAGAGCTTAAAGAGAAACTCGATCAATATCAGGTAATAGATGTCAGAGAAGTTTCTGAGTTTGAAGATGAAGGACATATTCCCGGGGCGATCCATTGTTTCGTCGGTAGTTTAGGAGAACTCATAGATAACCATTCAATAACTAAACCCATCGTAGTGACATGTAGTGTGGGTCACCGAGCGAGTGTTGCTACCAGTGTCCTTCTTAAGAAAGGTTATAAAGATGTGACCAATCTCCTGGGTGGCATGACGGCCTGGCAAAAACTTAAACTCCCCATGAAGATGAATGAAGCTGAAAAATCTTTCTATTATGAAGACAAGGACTCGAAACCTGAGTTTATCGAAAACCAGTTGCAATAATAAAGATATTCCTATCTCTCCATCATAATTTCGGCAAATCAAGCCTCATGCGGATGATTCGCTCCTGTGAAGGGCAATCCATTTTACTTATGTGAAACACTGACCTATTCATCTTGTGCTCTTCTTTCTTCAAAGATCCCCATCTTAGTAGTTCCGACATTACCTCTTGGCGCTCTACCTAGAAGCGATCCAGGAGCCGCCAGAAAAAGTCTTGGAATCTGACCTAAGACTTCATGCCAGTTTCTAAACTCGAAAGCTAAAAGCAATATTTTCCAATGAACATAAGTATGAGGCCATGCTCTTGACTGAGAATTAATATGCTCAGTCTCAAGTACAACGAGAACTTCTTCGTAGTGCCTAAGTTTCAGATTCATACTACTCGCTCTTTCTGTGCTCTTCACCTTTACAGTCACATTGTGCTTCTGGTTTTCCACACTCATGGCACATCTCTACTTTCTTTTTTCGCTCATGCTTAACTTTTTTCACCATGGTCTCCACAGCACCTTCAGTTTTAGGCTTAGTAGGTTCAGTTTGAGCAAATGATGAAAGGCTCAGAAGAACTAATGCAGATAAAAGAAACTTCATGCGATTCCCTTTTTAGTTAGTTTATTTTCAATCATAAAGTACAAAGTTGGTAAGACAATCAGAGTTAAAAGCGTAGATGCAAGAACACCACCAATGATGACAACTGCAACTGGTTTTTGAACTTCCGCACCGGTACTATGTGAGAGTGCCATCGGGATAAATCCAAGAACATCAGTCATTGCCGTCATAAGAACAGGTCTTAGGCGTAAACCAGCTCCCTTTATAATGGCTTCCTTTCCACGAATTCCTTGCTCCTGAAGATCGTTAAAGTAGTTCACAAGAACAACACCATTTAAGACGCAGATCCCGCAAAGAGCGATGAAGCCTACGCCCGCTGAGAGTGTAAACGGTTCTCCAGTTATAGTGAGAGAAATCACTCCGCCTACAATCGCTAAAGGAACGGTAAATGCCACCAGCGCTGTCTGCCATACTTTTCCAAAAGCAGAGTGAATCATAAAAAGAATGAGAAGCAATGTCAGAGGCCCCAAGATAAAAAGTCGCTCCTTGGCCTCCTGAAGGTTCTTAAAATTGCCACCCCATTCCAGGTAGACACCTTCCGGAAGTTGAATCTCTTTCTGAATTTTTTCTTTCGCGAGTTCAACGAAATCTTCTGTGCTTCGTCCCCTGGGATTAATGAGAACCGCAACTCTTCTTTTAGCGTGCTCACGAGAGAAAGAACTGAAGCTATCCTTGAAGCGAATATTTGCTATCTCATCCAAGGGGATGGTTTTGTTTCCTGCTACGGACACAGGAAGTTTAGCTATTTCAGTTAAATCTTCTCTGATTTCATCCTTCAGGCGGATAACAATATCAAACTTACGCTGACCTTCGTAGAACTTACCAACTTCGAGGCCCCCAAGGCCGACACCTACTGACTCCAATAGTTCTGCCTGCGAGATACCGTAAGCTTCCAGACGTGCCTTATCAGGTGTGATCTCAAGTACAGATTGCTTGCCCTTAATCTCTACTTCAACATCACCGGCACCAGGGATGGTTTTAAGAACGGTTTCAATCTTTTCTGCTGTTTCCGAGGTCTTGGTAATATCATCGCCGAAAACCTTGAGCGAAACATCCGCCCTGGTTCCTTCAAGAAGTTCATTGAAGCGTAATTGAATTGGCTGACTCACCAGAATTCTCTGTCCCGGAACCAGCTCATCCAGGTTATTTACAATTTCCTTGATGATTTCATCTTTGGCCCGTTTGTATCCAGGCTTAAGCATAATATAGGAATCTGAAATATTCGGCCCCATCGGATCAAGTGCAATGTCTGCAGTGCCGATCCGGGAGAAGACATGCAAAACCTCAGGAGTTTTCAAAATCACATCCATCGATTTTGCATCCAGACTTACGGAATGAGTAATCCCACTTGAGACAGGTCTGATGAACTGGATCGCAATAGATCCCTCATCAAGCTTAGGCAAAAATTCGCCGCCAAGCTGATAAGCTAAGAAGCCACCAATCCCTAAGAATGCTATCAATAAGAAGATGATCACTTTACTGAATGAAAGAGCTTTTTCCAGTGCCGGGAGATAAAATTGATGAAGCTTCTTCATTAACCAAGGTTCATTATCGGTCGTATTCTTTCCAATCAGGAGCATCGCCATGGCCGGCACGAAAGTGAAGGAAAGAATCAGTGATCCTAGAATCGCAATAATAAAAGTCGAGGCCATAGGAATGAACATCTTCCCCTCGACCCCAACGAAGGCGAAAATGGGAAGGAAGCTCAGAGCGACGATGATTTCACCAAAGCCAGCTGACTTCCTGATTTGCAGGGTCGCTTCAAGAATGGTTTCTCTTTTCTCTTCAGTGGATAAAGACCTTCCAAGATTCTTCTTTCTATCTGAGAGAAGCCGTAAGCAGTTATCCAGTACAATGACTGCCCCATCGGTGATAACTCCGAAATCAAGGGCCCCCAGACTCATCAGATTTCCACTGATGCCGAGATATCTCATTGCAATGAAGCTGATAAGTAACGAAAGAGGGATCACGATCGCGGAAATTAGCGCAGCTCTGGCATTTCCCACCAAGAGAAGTAAAACAATGATAACGAGAACTGCTCCGTAGACAATATTTTCTCTCACCGTGGCGATCGTATCATCCACCAAATCAGACCTATTGTAGATAGTCTTAATCTCAAGCTCATTCGAAAGAGATCTTGATACATCTAAAATTTTTTCATGAACTTTAAATGAGACTTCCCTTGAATTTGCACCTGTGAGCATGAGAACTGTACCAAGAACTACTTCTTCTGAGTTTAGGAGTGCGGCACCTGTTCGCTTTGCAACACCCACATTGACTTCAGCAATGTCTTTTACTCTTAAAACTTGAAGATTTTCCAGTGTTCTGACCGGTACCCTTCCTATGTCACTGATATCCTCGAACATCCCTTTGGCAGTGATTAGAAATTGATCTCCGGTTTGCTCGATGTAACTACCACCCTCATTCCTGTTGGCCTTTGAAACTGCCACTGAAATATCTTCTAAATCCAGTCCATACTGAGCAAGTTTTTTCGGATCAGGTTGGATAAGATACTGCTTCTCAAAACCCCCAATCGTATTTACTTCGGCTACACCTTTGACAGTCATGAGTCTTGGTTTCAGAAACCATTCTTGAAGGGCCCTCAGTTCCGAAAGCTGTCTGGTTCTTTCTTCACCCAAAGCTTTCTTCTTGAAATCAATTACGTAATGATAAACCTCACCAAGACCAGTGGTTACTGGTGAAAGAATCGGAATGGCATTGGCAGGAAGTTCAGATTTGAGAGACTGAAGTCTTTCCGAGACGAGCTGCCGGGCCAGATAAATATTTGTCCCTTCCTCGAACGAAACTGTAACCTGCGAAAGCGCAAATCTGGTAATTGATCTGACTTGATCAACTCCCGGAACACCATTAAGTGACATCTCAATTGGAAGTGTCACTAAACGCTCAACTTCTTCAGGACCGAATCCTTCGACCTTGGTGTTTACCTGAACCTGAACATTGGTAATGTCGGGAACAGCATCTATAGGCAGATTTTTGAAGGCATATAAACCCGCCATCACGAGAAGTCCCGTCATAAACAGGATCTGCAATGGATGCTTCAAGCAATAGTTAATTAAATTTCGTAACATTGGATTCCTTAATGAGCGCAGTTATCAACGGTTTCAGAATTAAGATCTGTTTCTGCCATCCTGAGATATTTAGCACCTGAGATTGCAACTTCATCACCAGCTTCCAGATCTTCCGAATGGATGGTCACTTTTTCGTTTTTATCCTGGACGACTTTTACGATCACGTAAGTCAGTTCGCCTTCATAACGACGATAGACACCTTGAGTGAGTTTAATTCTCACCAATGCTGATTTTGATATTGTCCAGGGTGCGGATCCCGTGAGCAAAGAAAACTTTACTCCAAGGTGATACAAGGATTTTTCACTTACTTTGAAGTGACCATCTTTCCCTTTTGTTCCGGCAGGAACAGCTTGGGAAACATGAGCAAACAAAAATAGAGAAAAGATAAATATTCTTTTCATAGATGAACCTCATTGAGTTTTCCGACCAGGCGATAGTACTCAATAGTCAGACGCAGAATTTTTTCTTCAAGCTCAAGCTTTGATGCTGAGACATCACGCCAGATACGATGTGAATCGAGAAAGATGGTGGATGAAATTAATCCCTGAGAATAAAGCCTCTCTACTCGTTTATGAGACGCTGTCAGCTCGGACGTCTTGGGAAGCCTGGAAAGGCTGTCTTTTAATTTTGAGATACGTCCCGTGAGAACATCCCTCTCAATGGATTCTTTTTTCCGAAAAAGATCAAATTGTTTCTGAGTATTGTTAAAAGTGACCTGAGCGCGGGCCTTGTTTGCTCCATTAACCTGCCAGAGAGGAATCGGCATGGTAAAGGCTACCCCGTAAAGTTTTTCACTGAAATCCCCGAGCTTATCATCCATGAACATGGGGCCAACGGATATACCATTCCAGGCATTTGCCTTTTGAAGTTCCCATTCTTCCCTGGCGAGTTTGGTTTCGAGTCCAAGACGCTCAAGGTTTAGCGAAGATGTGTCCGGAGAATCTACTAATTCAATTGGATGGTAATGGTCTTCCATTACCCTGAGGACTTGTTCTTTTCTATAGCCACCATTAAAGTAGAAAAAAAGAAGAACTTCTTCTTCTTCATCTTCCAGAAGCGCAATAAGGTTTCGAACTTCGGCACGTTGCAAATCGAAGTTCAGGACGGAGGCTTCCTGCTCTGGATTCAAAACTGGTCTTCTCCTGAGGGCCTTGATTACTGCATCGAGACTACTAAAGACTTCATTGTTCACTTTGAGGGTTTCATTAAGATGAATCAGATGGTGAATATTCATGAGGACACTCTCAACGATCTCCTCCTGAGTAATAGATTTCTGCACCTTATTCACACTGTGAACGATTTTCCCTTGCTCTCTCAACGCCGATAACTTTCCACCTAAATCGAGTTCCTGCGCCAAGATGATTTGAGTCTGTCTGGCATTCCCTGAATGAACGGTCTGGACATCAAGAACAGGATTTGGCCTTTGCCCCATCGACTTTTCGAGGTTCGAGGAATTCTGAACCTCGAAATCTTTTAGCTGCACGAGATAATGATTCGTCTTCAAGCAACTGAGAATATCATCTAATTTCATAGGTTCAGGACAGCTTTGTGCCAGGGAGAGAGAGGATTGCACAATCATGGCAATCATCAGAAATAATTTCCAATGCATAAAAACCTATTGATGTAGGTTGAACTTTAAAAAAAATGCAATATTGAATTAGGCTATCGGAGGATGAAAGATGCGGGATTCGTAATTTGAAATAAGTGATGAATCAGAGACAGGAATTGTTTCAGTCTGAAAGGAACGGGGAGCAGTCATCAGAATTTTATTGAAAGGAATGATCTGAAAATGATTTATCGGTGAGCAATGACAATGTTGTGCTTCGGTATGCTGAGTCTCATCACCGCAGCCATCATTCTGATCATGATCAATCGAGGAACACTGTTCGACAGTTGACTCAATCTCAAAATTACAACAGTCCGCTAAGACACTAGCGGAAAAGAGTAAGGTGAATAAGAGGAAGAAAATCTTCATGGTCCATTCATTATAGCCTCAAGTGTGATTTTCAGGCAAAGCTTAATATTTCTTGAGGCTTAGCATTATAGATTCATATCAGGCCGTATGGTTCTTAAGACCTTCACATACCCTAGATAGATGAGAAAGGTAAGAATAACGTCGATTGTGAAGGCCGGAATAAAAGACATTCCCCTATTCAATAGAAAAGGCAGGATGAGAAAAAACACCAGTGAAGGAAGTACGAGGTAGAAAACCTCTGTGGACATGTTTGCAATTTTCGCTGTGTCTTTCTGCTCGACGTATATCCATATGAAAATTAATAGCGACGTAAGTGGAATCGCAGCAAGTAGCGATGCCAGAAACGTGAAGCGTTTACTGAGTTCGGTAACTGAGGCGATGACAAGTGCTGTAATAATTGTTTTAAATAGAAAATAGGCCATCATTCACCTCTTAGTGCCAGCATGTCTGATTTTATAGTCTGATACTCTCTCTTCTTTTCCAGAAATTGCTTCTCGTAACGATAATATCTCTGCATTGCTGTAAGAGCATCGAGTGAATTCTTTACCCCGCGGTCATATTCATCGAGGGTAATCCGGAGATAATCTTTACTTTTTATAATACGATCTTCCACATAGTGCATAACCTCATGAGTGTGAAGTAAATCTTCTTTGAGCATCAGGTATTGAGCATAAGTTTGTTTCTCTGCATGCTTCCCTTGGAGTCGTTTTGCTTCTGCCTGATAGTGGTTCGAAGTCGCCAGGTTTTGAAAGCGTAATCCATCAAAGATTTCAAACGTAATCCTGGCGCCAATAACAGTATCATCTCTGGCCGACTGGGCGAGGTAATCTCTATCTCTTAAGGTATACATATAGTAACCACCATAGACATCAAGTGAAGGAGTCCACCAAAGTTTATTGGATTTCTTTTGCAGCTGATAGGCTTCATATTCAGCATTGAGACTTGTGACCTGGGGATGTGATTTCCCTTCAAAGCTCTTCGCAATCAAGGCGTCGTCGTGCTCGTGAAGAAGATCGTCCTGGAATTGTAATTCATCCTCAGAAGTCAGCCCCAGAAGTGGCAAAAGACCAATTTTCAGGATTTTGTTTTCATGATTAAGGCTTTCGATTCCTTCTTCAAGCTCTGAATTATAAATAATGAACTCAAGAGTATCAGACTTAGAAGCAACTCCACTTCTGGCCCGTCTTTCGGCCTGTGCACGGATTTTAGTATTCTGTTTCTGCTCTTCTTCGAGCAACTTCACGAGTCCATTGTTATAGGTAATCTGCCACTGGAGCTTGCGAACTTTATTTAACTGATCCCTGACAGCTGCAGTGCGATTGTATTCAGCGATCCTCGCCCCAAGATTCCGGATCTCAGACTCTATGCTGTCCCTTCCACCCCTAAAAAGATTTATCCTGGCCTCTAACATGCCATAAGGATTTCCGTATTCTTTATAACGTCCAGTCTGAAAACGTTCCTGTCCGAATTCTAAAATGACTGAAGGAAGGAAAGATCGACCGAGATAACCTTTTTTAGCTTTCTCGCTTTCTACTGACTGGTTCTGTCCCTGTACAGAAAGATTGTCCGTCATCACCTTCTGAGAAAGAACTCCATCATCAATAGCCGCGCTTGCAATAATTGAATTAAGAAGTAAAAAGCAAATTAAAGATTTCATAGATTATCCCGGTCGATTTTGTATTAGTCTAAGTTATCAAATGCCACTAAAAGTTCATTCGTACCTTCATTGACTTTCACGTCAATATTATACGGTTTGCGTGTTGGCTTCGGTGCCATGCCTTCGTAGTGATCATCTTTCCATTGAAGATCAAATTTCTGCTGAGTCATCTTTCCTTTCTTTCCAGAAATGAGTACTCCGCTTGCTTTCGGTCCTAGAGCACCTGCTTTCAAAGTTGTCATTTTCTGATCATAAAAATACACACGTACAGTTCCGTCTTGAGACCGTACGATTTCGGCTTTATGTTGCATCGGTGCTTTGGTTCCGAGTCCAGCGTCTTTTGCAAGAACCACAGGGGCAACTATTCCACCTTGTTTCGCGGCATCTGTGATCTTAGGGCCGTGGCCTTCATCATGAGCAGAGGCATTAAGTCCGACAGTAAGTAAAAGGATAAGCCATGTTTTCATTTATCATCTCCTAGTTTAAAATTTTCATCACTCGATGAGTTTAAAAGTTTGTCCATAGATCGTTTGCCATATTTAAAGAAAACCGCCGGAGTTACGAAGATGTCGAGAAGTGTCGAAGAAATTAAGCCGCCGATAATCACAACTGCAACCGGGTAAAGGATTTCTTTTCCTGGTTCTCCCTTAGCAAATAAGAGTGGTGTGAGGGCCAGAATTGCCGAGAGAGCAGTCATTAATACCGGAACGAGCCTTTCCAGAGATCCCCGGATTACCATGTGCTCAGAGAATGTTTCGCCTTCTTCTTTCATCAGATGAATATAGTGACTGATCATCATGATCCCGTTCCGGGTGGCGATCCCACAAAGAGTAATGAAAGCAATCATAGTCGCAACTGACAGTTCCCTTTCGGTGAGCCAGATAGCAATAATACTCCCGATGAGAGCTAAAGGTACGTTAAGCATAATCTGAAGAGTCAGTGCCACTGATTTAAAATGAACATAGAGAACAAAGAAGACGCCTAAGAGCGAAAGGAGTCCAAGGAAGAAGATCAGCCTCGAAGCCTTTTCCTGACTTTCAAATTGTCCCCCGTATTCTATAAAATAGCCCTCAGGTAGCTTCACATCAGCATTTATCCTCTGCTGGATTTCTTTGATAAGACTACCCAGATCCCTTCCATGAGAATTTGCTGAAACCACAATTCGTCTCTGGAGATTTTCCCTGTTAACCATATTGGGGCCGGTCCCCTCGTAAACTTGGGCCACATCAGAGACGCGAATTTTGTCTCCATTGGGTCTCGTCCTGAGAATTGTATTATTGATAGCATCTGGATTTTCCCTTGAGCCATTATCCAGCCTCATAAAAATATCAAACAGACGTTGTTGTTCGATCATCTGGGCAACAACTTCACCATTGAGTGCCATTTCAAGATCACGTGCAAGACCTCCGGGTCCAATCCCGTAGCGTCCTGTTTCCTCCCGATCCACCAGAATTTTTAATTGAGGAATGAGAACAATTGGCTCAAGCTGTAAATCCACGACACCTTCAATGCCTTTCAGAGTTTTCTCCACCTGAATTCCAAGGCGGCGAAGTTCAGTCAGGTCAGATCCGAAGATCTTGATGGCCATCTGGGCCCTTACACCTGAGAGGAGATGATCAAGACGGTGACTGATGGGCTGTCCGATATTCACGTAGACATCACCGACAGCTTCTATCTTTTTACGAATGTCCTGAAGAACGACTGATCTTTCTCGTCCATCTTCCTTAAAATCTACGTCGATCTCGCTCCAATGAACCCCTTCGGCGTGTTCATCTAATTCGGCCCGACCGGTTCTTCTGATAGTGGATTTGGCCTCGGGTACTAAAAGAATTGCTTTCTCAATTCTGGTTCCTAATTCATCAGAAGCTTTGAGGGAAATTCCAGGAGACGCTGCCACTCCGATTGTTGCGGTACCCTCATTAAACTCAGGAAGAAAGTTTCTTCCCATAAATGGAAGTAATGCCAGAGAGCCGAGAAGAAGAATCCCGCAAAAGATCATTACCCTATTCGGATGATGAATCGTCCGAAGCAGGAGTTTTTCATCCCAGACTTTTAAGCGTTTAACCAGCGGTCCATCCTCTTTATGCTCAAGCACTTTAGATCTTGAAATAAAGTAGTAACAGAGAACCGGAGTAACTGTGAGTGAAACAACTAGTGAGGCCAGAAGAGAAATGATATAGGCCATGCCCAGAGGTGCAAATAGCTTTCCTTCAATTCCACTTAAGGCAAATAAAGGAATGAACACAAGAACAACGATGATGGTCGAGAAAACAATGGAGTTCCGCACTTCAGAAGAAGCCTCATATATGACGACCAGGGCATTTTTCGGATTTACTGCACTTCTATTTTCCTTAAGTCGTCGGAAGACATTTTCTACGTCCACAATGGCATCATCCACCAGTTCACCAATGGCAATCGCCAGACCTCCGAGGGTCATGGTGTTAATGGAAAGTCCAAAAATCTTGAAAATGATAAAGGTCATCACTAAGGAAAGTGGAATGGATATCAAAGTGATGGCAGTGGTTCTTATATTGAGAAGAAACAGGAACAAAATAATTGCCACCATGATGGCACCATCTCTCAAAGCTTCTTCGACGTTTCCGATTGAAGCCTCAATGAAGCGGGATTGTTTGAATAAATCACTTTGGATCTCAATCCCTTTAGGAAGTGTTTTTTTCAGGTCATTTAACATGACGTCGATTTGATTTGTGAGATCAATGGTTGAGGCACCCGGCTGCTTCTGGATGGTCATGATGACGGAATGTTTACCGTTGATACTTCCTTCACCGCGCTTGAATTTCGGACCTCGTTTTACTTCAGCAATGTCTTTCACGAAGACAGGTCTTCCCAAATGCATTCCGATGGCAGAGTTTTCAATGTCCTCAATGCTCTCCACGCGGGCAAGGGGACGAATCAGAAATTCTTTTTCACCAATATCGATAAAACCACCGGTGGAATTTTCACTGATCTCTGAGAGAGCGTGCTTTAAATCTTCAAGCGAAATGAGTTTTGCCTGAAGCTTTTCACTGGAAACGAGAATTTGATATTGTTTAAGCTCTCCTCCCATTACGACAACCTGACTGATTCCGGGAAGAGTCATGAGCCTAGGTCTTACCAACCAATCCGCAGTAGATCTCAGCTCCATTGGATTAACGGAGTCATCCGGACTTACTAGTCCAACAAATTGAATTTCTCCCATGATGGAACTCACTGGCCCCATAACCGGACTTAATCCTTCAGGAAGTCGATCCTTAGCCAATTGCAAACGTTCAGCTACTAGCTGTCTGTTTCGGAAGATCTCTGTCCCCCAATCAAATTCGACATAGATAATGGAGATTCCAATACCACTACTAGATCTGATTCGAGTCACTCCAGGTGTGCCATTGAGAGATGTTTCAATAGGCAATGTAACCAGTGTTTCCACTTCCTCAGGTGCTAGTCCATGGGACTCAGTAATAACTGTGACAACGGGCCTATTGAGGTCCGGAAATACATCCACAGGTAAATTTGCCGTTATCCAGCCACCATAAATAAGAAGGGCCACTGAAACAATGATGACTACTAAACGGTTGTTCAACGAGAACCGTATGATCGAATTGAGCATGTCTATGCCTTGAAAAAATAATGAAACAATTTAAGTGGGTACGTGCTTAGGAGATGGGAGGGCGGAAAACTGGTGGGGAAAATGAGAGCTGGTTTAAAACATCCAAAGAGTAAAACCCTGACACAGACTGGAAGCTAATTTGAACAGGATAATTGAAGCCAGAACAAGCATGTAAAGCGAGGTGAATTGTGACGAGCGACAATTCAGCAGTATGCTGGTGATCGTGCGACTTTGATGACTTCTTCTCTGACTTTTGATGTTTGTGATGATGATGCTTATGGTGGTGAGGCGTGGAATGCTCTGAAGAGATATGTTCAATAATCTTATATGATTTCGCCTGACTTGAGATGTTCCCCAAGAAAATGCAAAGGCCGATAAAAATTGAGGCCAGAATTTTTCCCATCTCGTTAAAATATAACAACCAATTAGTATAACGGCAATTTTCTTTTTAGCTCAACGCTTTAAGGATACAGCTAGCCTAATTCTTATGCGGACCAAACGCAATGATGCTCATGCCAACAAGAGTTATCGCTACCCCCGAAATATCATACAAATCTGGATTTTGTTTCTCAACCAGCCAGAGCCAGATTACCGAAGTAAACACATATACTCCGCCATATGCGGCATAAACTCTGCCTGCTTGTGTTGGGTGTAATGTCAGAAGCCATGCAAAGATGGCCAAACTTAGTACTGCTGGAAAGAGCAGGTAAATGCTCTTACCAAGTCGCAACCAGGCATACACACAATAGCATCCAACAATTTCAGCAATGGCAGTGACGGAGAATAAGAACAAGGTTCGCGAAATGAGCATGAACTGTTAATCAGGAGCTTGTTTATTTTTACTTCTATCCCGCGCCTTTCCGATTAACCAACCGAAGATGCGATTCCTCTCAAAACCAAAGTCATTTTCAGGATGAAACTGAACTCCAAAAACCGGTCTGTCTGCAAACTCCAGACTTTCAGCAATGGTGCCGCTATTTGAATAGGATGTGATTTTTAAATTGGACCAGCGACTCTGATGCTCTTTGAAATATGAAACCCGAATACCCTGATGATGCCTTTCAAATCCCTTAAACGAGGACGAGAAAAGATCATTCATCAGCGTTTGACCAGGCTCCAGATTAATCCTGTCATACAAATACCTTCGATTGCGAATTCCCAGCTCTGTTTTAATATCCACGTACAGAGGAATTCCCTGTGAGACGGCCAGCATCTGCATCCCCCGACAAACTCCCAAAACAGGAAGCTCGCTCAGTTCTGGACGAGAGAAATATTCCTTCATCATTTTAAATTCAATTGGGTCTCTTCTCTTTCCCTCTTTTGAATACTTCACAAGATGATCAAGCGAACGCGTATGTTCTCTAAGTTCAGGCTCAACTTCCGAGAGGTAGTAAGAGGGATTGATATCGGCACCACCAGGAAAGATGATTCCGTCATACTTCTTCCACTCAACCACTGGTCCAGCGGCTGACACATCAACCATCTTCACAGTGATGCCATTTAATTTTCCGACTTTATTTAAGGCCAATCGGAAAAACACATCACACTTGGTTGCGCATCCAATTGTCACTGTTTCTGCAAAAATGCTGAAAGAAAGAAGAGAAATGAGAATAACAAAAAAGATTTTCATGAATGACCTCTATATACTATTCTAGAGGATAGATTCCTGAGGGATAGTAGGAAAATCTAAGCTCTTCTGACACTGAGCAAACCATTAATCTTATGGGGCGCCTTTCAGGATCCATTCTCTAATTACGGCTTTCTCGCTTTCAGTAACTGCACTGAACCCGGAATCCTTGGGAGGCATAGGCTTTCTTGCATCTGGTTTTAAAACGATCAGCATGCCGCTCTCATCAGGATTATTTGGTATGACTACTTCGTAAGTATCATCCAGAAGTTCTTCTCGAGTGTTAAAAGGCATTCTGTGTGCAGATCCGCCGGCGGTATGACAAGAGAGACATTTGCGATCGATAATCTGCTTTTTAATAGAGTCGTAAGTGGGTTCGAGTACCGGCCCTCCCCCACTAGTTCCACCTGAAGTTGGACTATCAAGTGGCGAATCCGGACCACCTGCCGCTACCCATGCCGCAACCAGCTCAAGCTCATTTTTTGTTAAAGCTTTCACGGGAGATCGAGGCATCGTTCTTCTGACAACGGTACTGTTCTTGATTCCCTCAAGATGAGATGACGCTGATTTGTAAGACTCCAGGTTCACTCCACCAGAAGAACCATGGCATCCAATACATTTGGGCTGGAATACTTTTTCATTCACTTCTTGATAAGAAATTGATCTGATTAATGCCTCAGAGACTTTGATCTCATCATTCCCAACGTCGAAAGTGAGCGCGGACATTTTGCCACAACTCACAATCAACAGGAGTAGAAGGATGTTTCTCATTTTTGTATTACTCAACAATAGAATGGCCAAGAACCTTACCACTCACATCAAGATCGATTTCAAGAATCTTAGCTGTCGATGAAGATGAAAGTTTTACCAAAGCCTGAACCACTCCACTCTCGCTGGTCTTCTGCGAAAGAGAGACTTTTTTGAGATCTTTCGTGAAGCTATCCATGCCGGGTGTTTCCATCGTGTAGTGCAGTGCTGATTCAATAATTTGAGAACCAGGAGTAGACGTCCAAGGTGAAACTTCAGCATCTCCGCGACCAACAATTTTATTAGAAAGATATTTCCCGCTCATGTTAAATAAAAGCTCAACTTTGTTTGCGCCGGTTCCAGCAGCTGCAGCAATCTTGAAAGCCGGGCCATTGTGATCTGTATGATCAAGTGGAGTGACTTCAAGTGAAGACATATGAGTGACGAACATTTCATCAAGTTTGCCAGTATCGACTAATTTCCCAATTCTGTGAGAAGCCTCATGCGAAAGCTTCGCATGTGTCAGCGCATGCCCATCATGCTGAGCAAATCCTACGTTTAAAAATAACATCCCAACGAGAGTCAAAAGCAGACCTTTCATAGATATCCTTTGGCTAATATATATCGATCTATTCTGAATCAGTATCTCAGGCTTGTATAACGGTTGAGAAGATCTTGTTGTGACATGCCTATAAAAATAGTGGTGCCATAATGAAACTTTTACACAGTAATTTAAGAATGAATTCTTACATTGCCTCCGCACCACCGGCAGGCTTGCTTCTTCCTGGGATTCGGCCTAAAAAGAGCCTGAACCCGTAAGCCCAAGGAAACCCTGTGAGAACATCAATTATTCTGCTTTCCCTCTGTATGTCTTTGAGTGCTTTTGCTCAAAGTCAAATCAGTTGTTCCTCAGCGGATGCTCATACAACGGTCACGGCAACTCCACTTTCATTCACACCAGTTGGCAGACCAGATACTCATTACATCACCATTAAAAGAAAAGATCTGCGTGATGAATTCGGCACTGTCTACGCAATGACCTTAGGTAATAATCTGGTCTTCGTTAACTCTTCACGCGATAACGGCACTGACCTCATTCGCCTCACTCTTGGTAAAATGAATGCTGAGAATATGTATCCGCGCGCTAAGCTTGCTCTTGAGAAAGGATCTTTTCTTGATCGTACCGACAGAGTAACGAAGCCACTCTCTGAAAAGCATGATTTGAAATGTACTTTGACAGAAACCCCTGCTGTTTCCAATGTATGCACTGAAGACGAAGATTCTGCTTACAATGAAGCTTTAATGAACGCAGTTTATTCGGTTGATATGGACAAAGCTGAGCAGGCACTTGCCTGTGGTGCTGATGTCAACATAGTGAACGAGTTTGGCTGTACCCCACTAATGATTTCTATTGGAGTCGATAGCCTCGACTGTAGATCAACCGATACCGCCCCGAATGATTCTTTCAGAAGCTGGAGAGGAAATTATATTTTCAAGCTTCTCCTTGGAGAAGGTGCGCTTACTCATCTCGCAGACAAGTCAGGTGAAACGATTGCTCACAAAGTTGTGAAGCTCGGAAAGTCCGATCTTATTCCTGCACTGGCAAAAGATAGTGCTGATCTGAATATCCAGGATCCACAGGGTATGACGCCCGTGATGAGAGCAGCTTTAAATAGAAACGAAAAAGCAGTGATCGCACTAGTAAAAGCTGAAGTCGATCTCACCAAGAAAAACATCCTCGGCCAGACAGCTTATGATCTAGGGGAAAAGCTAAATCCTTCTGTAAGAATGCTTCTCGTTCCCGGTTCTGATCAGGGATTAATCGTTGAAGGCGGAGCTGACGGGAAATGTACTCCGATGAAGCTAAAAATCGTGATGGGTAAACCTACTAAAATAACTTTAAAAGCGTCACCAAATCAGATGTTCCTCATGACTGCAAAAGATCTTGGAATCGAACTTATGGCCGATGCCGGTAAAACCGCGACCATGATGCTGACAACTAACAAGATGGGAACTTTCCGCTTCCAGTGTGGTGTCCATGGTGGAGCAACAACATCGGGTCAGATCACAATAGTACACTGAGCTAACGCTTGGGCTTAGGTTTTGTAATAATCTGAAAAGTGTCACATCCGGAATCTGACATACGTCTTGGACAAGGTGTAGTGCCCTTGTAGAATAGATCGCGGTATAGAGGAAGTATGAAGCAGCTCTTGATTACGTTATTACTCACAGCTATGCCCCTGATTGCTCAAGCAAAGATTGTTGAATACGAGCTTGTTGCTACCAAAGAGTCGATAAACGTTTCTGGTAAAAAGAAAATCGATTTTGCTTTATTAATCAATAAGCAGATTCCTGCGCCAGTTCTTGAATTTACCGAAGGCGATATTGCCCGGATTAAAGTGACAAATAATGTTCCGGGTGAAGAAATCTCTATTCACTGGCACGGACTACTACTCGATCCTTTTATGGATGGAGTTGCTTATGTCAATACTCCCCCTATCCATTCCGGTGAATCATTCATCTTTGAGTTTCCTTTACGTCAAAGTGGTACTTACTGGTATCACTCTCATACAGGTGTTCAGGAGCAGAAAGGTATCTATGGTGCTTTCATCATTCATCCAAAAGAAAAGAAGATTCAGTACGACAAGGAGCTGGTTCTTGTCCTGAGCGACTGGATTGACGAGAACCCAAACCAGGTTCTGGCGAATCTTAGAAAAGATGGTGATTACTATACCTTCAAAAAAGATACCATGCGGTCCTGGGCCGGGGCCATCAAGCAAGGATCCTTAAAAAATTTCCTTTATAACGAGTGGACCCGCATGGGAGGAATGGATCTCTCTGATGTTGGCTACGATGCCTTTTTGATCAATGGAAAGAAAGACCATCAAGCTTTAGTCGCTCACCCCGAAGAGAAGATAAGGATAAGGGTCATCAATGCAGCCGCGTCCTCTTACTTTTATTTAAATCTTGGCAATATCCCGATGAAAGTCGTTTCTGCCGATGGTGTGGATTTCAAGCCTACCACGGCAAAAGAGATCCTGATCGGGATGGCGGAGACTTATGACATTCTCTTTGAAGTTCCAGATCACAAGAACTACGAATTCAAGGTTTCAGCTCAGGACGGAACAGGAAGTGCGAGTGCTTGGATTGGAATGGGCGAAAAAGTTCACTCCCCTGTAAAACCATTCCCTGATTTGTACGCTTCAATGGACATGGGTTCTATGGATCATTCAAAGATGGACATGGGTTCAATGGATCATTCGAAAATGGACATGGGCTCTATGGATCACTCGAAAATGAATCATGATAAGCCCACGACTCCGCTTGTAAATCTTCTGACCGTGGATGATCTCGAAGCAAATTCGGAGACTGCATTTCCGAAAGATAGACCCCGGTATGATGTTACTCTCAATCTTGATGGCGATATGGAGAGATACATCTGGCTCATCAATGGAAAGGCAATTCATCAGGACAGGAATTTAAAAATCAATAAAGGTGATGTTGTTAGATTCACTTTTGTGAACAAAACGATGATGCATCATCCGATGCACCTACATGGCCACTTTTTCAGAGTGATAAATAAGTTCGGGGAGAGATCCCCTTTAAAGCACACCGTGGACATGGCACCTCATACGACCAGAACAATTGAATTCTCTGCTGATGAACCCGGTGAGTGGATGCTTCACTGTCATAATCTTTATCACATGAAGACGGGCATGGCGCGAGTAGTGTCCTATTCTTCTTTCACACCGAGACCTGAAATTCAAAAGCATCAGAAGCATGATCCACATCTTCATGATCATATGTATTACAGAGGATTGCTAGAAGCCGCGACAAATCACCTGCAAGCTGAATTTTTCCTATTGAAGACATGGGATGAACTCGAACTTAGACTTGAGACAAGAAATGATTTCGAATGGAAGACCGAAGGTGACATATTTTATAAGCGCTGGTTGAGCAGAAACACGCATCTTATTGCTGGTGGAACTATGGTTGAAGGCGAAAGTGCCGCAGTCGCGGGATTCGGCTATTTACTACCTATGCTGGTTGAAACTCACACAATTATTGATCAGAAAGGGAGACTCAGACTGAATCTTGAGAAACGCTTTCAATGGGCAAGGTACATCTATACTGATGCTGAATTTACATTTCGACAGAAGCAGCCTTCTGAATTTGAAGTATCACTAATGTATCAGAGACAATGGGCATGGTCAGCGGGATTGATGTTTACCGAGGATAGTGTTGGAGTGGGTGCTCAGTATCAGTTTTAAATTTCTTTCACCAACTCAAGCAGAGTGATTTCAGGAGTAGTTCCTAATCTCAAAAGTGGTCCCCAGCTTCCGGTCCCCGGGTTCACATAGATGTGTCCCTTCTTCAATTTATAGAGCCCCACATAATATTTATGATCAAGCATAGCGATCAGAGTCCAAGGAAAGAATTGTCCACCATGAGTGTGGCCGGCAAGGATGAGATCATAATCATCACCGGCAATTCCTTCGGCAATTTCCGAACGATGAGAAAGAAGAATGGTGAGGGAGCTCTCTTTGAACTCACGAAGTGGTTTCACTGTTTCCCAAATAATTCCGGATCTCGGATCAGGCACACCTGCGACCAGAACCATCTTTCCGTTGCGGGTAAATGTCTCTCCCCGGTTCACCAGAACTTTCATGCCGAGTGAAGAGAATTTTTCAACCCACGCATTCATGTCCCAATAGACTTCGTGATTGCCCGGAACATAATAACTTCCATAGGTAGAATTCAAGTTTTTCAGTGGAGCAGCGTCTTCATGATGATCCTCAACCCGGGCGTCACCGATATCTCCGGTAAAGGCAACCAGATCAGGTTTTAATGCATTCACACGATGAACAACCTTCTCGACAAAATTCTTTCCAATCGTGGGACCAATGTGAAGATCACTGATATGAACGATTTTTAGTCCAACCAGTTCTGGAGATAAATTTTTTACAGGAACTTTCACATGGACAGTTTCAATTCCATTGATGGCCTTGAAGGTTCCCACTACGACAGCAAGAATTGCCACGATGGTGATTGGCAGAGGTCCCACTTTCTTAATTTTGAAGAGTTTTAAAAAAATATCCTGAAGAACAACCAGTAAAAAGAGATAAGAAACAAAACCCATTGCTAGAAAAGCAAGATTCGCGATTAATTCATTTCCTCGAAAAGATGGAAAGGCGAAGAGGAAGGAAAAAGGAACAAATAAAACTCCCCAATGCCAACGCTTCGTAAGAAGACGAAGACCGATATAGGCATACCCCAGGAGAGAAACAAGAATGAACATCGCAAAGAACATTACTGATAGCCTCTGGCCTCGGACTGATAAAATAGATAGCTCACGCCAAAAAATGCAGCAGTTGTATAATCCGCCGTATGAAGCGGCGATCCTGCGTTAGCTGCTCCTTTATAACTAGTTACTGAGATCCCGCCAAAAAGACCCAGATTCTCTTTCTCGTAAATGTACACAAGGCTTGCTGAAGATCCCATGTATCCCGATTTGGCATCGTATTCCGGTCTCTCTGAGGTCGCATCTTTTTGATCTACCTGGAAATAATATTCCTGGATCTGATGAGTCGTATAAGAACGTGTGAGACTTAGAATGAGTGAGTTGAATTTTGAATCATCAAAATAATATCTGACGTTCGCTGACGGCGGAAAAACCAAACCTTGATAAGTGGTACTCGTGAAATCAGTTGAGAACCCCATTCGCAGCGGAAAAAATAATCTCACCCAAAGTCTATCTGTCTTCACTAGGAATAAATAAAACCGCGGACCGATCTCACCCAGCCAATCCAGGTCTTCCATTCCCTTTCGGGCATCGTTTTTATCGGAATTGGTTGAAAACGCACCAGATGCGCTGAAATCAATTCCGTAATAGGGATGAAGGAGGAATCGGGCCTTGAGATTGTCCTCTTCGTCCGAACGAAATCTCATACCCCGATAGCGGATTTGAGGAAAGCCGATATAGCGAAGTCGTCCCTGATCGGAGGCCGGATAATCCGGAACATATCCCGCCCCAGCTGCCACACCCCATTCGTATAAGGGCTTATTGGAACGTATTTGCTCCAGGCCAGCTAGAAGTGGAGCAGTCAAAAGTAGTGAGAGGAAAGTTATGATCAACATGGAGCCAGTATCTTAGATTACTTGCTGTCTTATGTAGACAAAATCTTTCATCGTGGATAATTATCCGCCTATGAAAATCACATTCTTCGTTGCTCTGTTTTTGTCGCTTTCTGCTGCAGCTTCTCCGCAATTTTGGAACTCTTCCCTGGAAGGCCAATATAGCGTTCAGAAGAGCTTTCAAACCTTCGATGAAAGCATTAATTTTCAGCCAGGTCTGGACCTCTATAGTGAGGCGGCAACTCTGACAGATCTCTTCGGCACAAATGGCAGTCAGCTGTGCGCTCCGAATGCACTCACTCACCTCACGAACTTTCTTAAATTTGCGCACACACCTGCTTATCCGAACCTCGCCTCAGTTCCTGATTTGGATAATGATGGAACTGCCGATACTTATCGCGATCAGATCCGCTATTTTTTCGATCTTTGCGGAACACATAGAGAGAACGGAACCTTTTATCAGTCGGCGCTTGAGTGCATGAGAACTTACATCGTCAGTTCGGGGTATACTCCCTGGGCATATATGATTGGTGCGCACTCGAAAGATGGAAGTCAGACCGCTGTGACTCCGGAGGTGCTCAGATATTATCTCGCTAACCAGGTTGGTGTAGTGATGATGGTCGGCTGGTACAAATTAAATGAGAATAATGTCTGGGAAAGAACCGGGGGACATTTTTTCAATCTGTATGGCCATGACTACAATGTTGCCTGGGGTGCTGATAAAATAATCCTGAAGTCGGTCAATTCCTGGATCAATTATGCCGGACGTGACACTAGCAGAATGTTTGATGACATTGAGATGTCGAAATTTGATTCAGGTGTTACTTACGTTGAATATGAGGTGAAGGGCCCGGGATTTGATCACGCTTCTTATAAAGCGCTTGTGGATGATATTCTGGTCATTCTTCCGCAGTAATTATCCGAAGTATTCCCGGGGAACGTACTCATAGACCTTGTTCACAAAAGTGTTCATATCCACAGGCTTCGACATAACTGCGACATCACTTACCGAAACTTTTCCAACATGCGCTGATACGATGAGTACGGGAATGTTTTTTAACTTCTCTACTTTATTCTTCGCCTGAACAAATTCATTTCCATCCATGATCGGCATCGAGAGATCTGAAATAATAAGATCCGGAAGATCATCAATTGTGTTGAGAAGAGTGAAAGCATCTCTGCCATTGGTTGCTGAATAAATGTCGAAGTTACAGGATTCAAGGATGTCTCTGAAGCACACCCGGATATCGTGATCATCTTCGATTATAAGAACTTTGTTTTTTTTCGGCACAAGCGTCCTGCTCATAAAAAACATTATGACATAATATTTGGATCGGTTGCAAATCACACTGCCGGATATCAACTGCCTGTAAATTCAATCTTAACAAACTCAAGATGCCTTAAGCTTTGTAAGAGTTTTGCAGGTTCCATATCGTTAATAGTTAATTAAATTATGGGTCAATGAATAAAAAAATTCTCCTCATCGAAGACGATTCATCCCTTCGCGAAATCTACACGATGGCGCTGGAACTAGATGGGTATGAAGTTAAATCTGCTGAAAACGGCAGAGAGGGTCTCGCGCATCTCACTGATCCCTCCACTTCATATGTACCGGATTGCATCGTCACGGATCTGCGCATGCCGGTTATGAATGGGGAAACTTTTATTGAAATCGTCAGAACGTCTTATGCTGACCGCTTTGCCCGGGTTCCCATCATCGTGTGCACGGCATATGGGGCCGATGTAAAAAAAGAATGGATATATTCACGGATCCAGAAACCGCTTTCACTTGATTTACTCATCTCTACAGTTGAGCTTGCTATCCGGAAAAATGAGACATTCATTTTCAGAGAGCCGGTAGCTCAACCCTAAAAACCGAACCAGATCCAACAGCACTCTTCACAGATATCTTGCCATGATGAAGGGACACAATCTCTTTGGCGATATAAAGCCCTAACCCCAGCCCACTGTAATTAGAATCTGAGACTGCTCTTTCATAGCGCTCGAAAACTCTTTCATGATCTTCTAAGGCGATGCCCATGCCTTCATCCGAAACTTCAAGAACTGCCTTTTCAGACTTAGAAACAGTAATGACGATAGGTTTTTTCAGGCCGTACTTAAGCGCATTCGTGAGGAGATTGATAATAATCTGCTCAATCCGGAAACCGTCCCAGTTGCCTTTAACGACATCGTTTTCCCGGAAGGTAATGATTGATCCGCTCTTTCTGATTTCAGGTTCAAAATCATCCAGAACTTTTCTGACACAAGAGTTGAGTTCTGTTTCAGCAAGAACCAATTCCAGTTTGCTGGAAGCAAGCCTCGTGACATCCACCAGTTCAAAAATCAAGCGCGACAAACGCTCAATCTGCGCCTGTGAAGTATGTAGCATACGGAGAAGGCGTTCTTTATCTATAGTAGTATGTCTATCGCTCTCAAAAAGTTCGATGAAAGTCTGCATCTGTAGAGTGAGTGGAGTAATAGGAGTCTTGAGTTCGTGACTGGCCATGGAGAGAAATGCATCTCGTGCTTTCAGGAGTGCCTTTAATTCTTCGTTCTCTTTTGATTTAGCGAGGGCCACTTCAAGAAACTTATTCTGCTGCTTGATCTGATCAGTCTTGAGATAGAGATCAACAAAGATATTTACCTTAGCGATGAGAATGTCGGTATTGATTGGTTTAAAGAGATAATCAACTGCACCTGCAATATAACCCTTTTCTTCATAGGCTTCTGAGCGGTGAATGGCAGTGATGAAAATGATGGGAGTAGTTTCAGTGTTCTCAAGCCGTCTCAGGGCGCGGGCAGTTTCAAATCCATCCTGGATTGGCATCTGGACGTCCATCAGAATGCATGCGAAGTCATTCAGCTTCGAATGCTCATAAGCCTCTCTGCCAGAGAGGGCCTCAATAAGAGTGAATCCGGAATTCCTGAATATGGCCTGGAGTGCAAGCAGATTCTCCGGGCGGTCATCTACGATAAGAATTTTTACTTCCGGACGTACGATGTTCACGCGCAGAACGCTTTAACAGCACCGATGAGTGTTTTGAGTTGAACTGGTTTAATTAAGACCGTGCCTGTGTTGCTGACAGACTTTGCACTGTTTTCGTATGCAGAACAGATCACAACCGGAACCGAAGAGTATTGCGGATTATTTCTCTGAAAATCAAGAAAGCCCCAGCCATTCATCCCCGGCATCATGAGATCCAGCAGAATGAGACAAGGAAGTGTTGCCATTGTGGTAAGTGACTTGATTCCATCCAGCCCATCTTTAGCGGTGTAGACAGTGTAGCCATTGATTTCAAGAACATCTTGTATCGATTGACGAATGGCAGGATCATCATCAATGACTAAAACATTCTTACAATTTTCTTTCACTTATTATCCCTGGGATATTTTTCGGAATTTTAATATAATACACGACTTCTGAGAACCCGAAAAATTACAGCGATGTAAGAACTTTAGAATGTGTTAAGTTTCAAAGGACAATGGACTAAGAAAACCTTAATAAATTTTCTTTCTTAAGAGAAACCATGAAAGGATGGCCCCAATAAATTGCATAAGGATAAAGGGAAAATAGTGAGCAGGCGCCATCCCGCCAAAAGTATTGGTAAAAACCCGCGCCAATGTCACTGCAGGATTTGCAAAAGATGTAGAGGAAGTAAACCAATAGGCTGAAGTGATGTAGGCAGCAACACTTAGAGGAGCGAACTCAACATGCTTCTTTCCTGAAAGGGCAATGACTGAGATAAGACCGAATGTCGCTATCAATTCGGAAAACAAAAGATGGTTCCCTGAACGCTCAACCAGAGATATCTGAAACACCGGTAAATTAAACATGAGATGAGTCGCAACAATACCAAGGTATGCACCAGACATTTGCGCCAGTATATAAATCAATGCTTCTTTCTTAGTGAGCCTGCCCCACAAGCATTCTATGAAACTAACTACGGGATTCATGTGAGATCCCGAGATCGGACCCAGAGTTTGGATGAGGACAAATAAACCTGCTCCGGTCGCGATGGAATTTGCCAGGAGTGAGAGGCCTGCGTGACCCTGAAATAGATTCTGCGCCATGATTCCTGATCCGATAACGATCATGACCAGAAAGGCAGTACCTAAGAACTCAGCTACAAACTTTTTATTCATTCTTACCCATTTAAAATTGAAGGCAGATTTTTGATAGATCTTTCAATCTCATCTCTGACTCTCCTATAGACCGCCATAATTTCATCTTCGCTTTTCATATCTTTAGTAAGTGCTGGCGGATCCTGAAAGCCGACATGAATTACTTTTCCACCTGGAAAGTATGGACAGTTTTCTTTGGCAGCATCGCAGACTGTGATTACGTAATCAAAATTTATCTGCGGAAGTTCGTCAGTGGTCTTTGAGTAGTGAGAAGAAATATCCACACCCGATTCTTTCATGACTTTTATCGCACGCTCATTCATACCGTGTTTTTTTGTGCCGGCCGAATAGACATTAAAACCATGGCCCCAGTATTTACGACAGAAACCTTCCGCCATCTGAGATCGACACGAATTACCCGTGCAAAGAAACATAATATTTTTCATAGATATAGGATAACAGACAGATTCTCCTGCGTCATCTGAGACTCTGATCGCATAAATCCGGGTCTCATGTTAAATTACGTCCATGCTTAGGACATCTTTTCTCCTCATGCTGACGCTTCTCCTGAGTTCCTGTAAGGGACAAAGATTTTATTGGGAAACAAAGTTCCTGGTGAACTCTCAGAATCCAGCGGTTCAGGAAACAATGATTAAGAAATTCACTCTGACTGATAGTCTCTCTACCTGGCATCCAGTTTTCGGGAAGTACTGTTCAGCCCTTCCTTCGAGTCGCGCGTATCTTTTTGTCTGCTGGAAAGATAATGAAGTGAGAATTGTTTCTTCTTATTCAGGGGCCCTGAAAGGCGATGCCCCGGTCAGAAAGAGGCAGTCTACCATACATAAGTATCTTGCGAAGATCTCATCTCAGGACGGATACAATGAGCACCGGGAAATCATCCAGTTTGTCCAGAAAAATTACCGTGTGACTGGTGAGGAAGAAAGACTCCTCACCTATGGCCGCGGAAGTATCATGATTAAAAATGAACTGGCCGGCGAAGATTAGTTTTCGAGTGCTAGCTCAAGAACCATCGGCTTGTGATCACTGCCCTTAGCTTTCCCAAGAACCTCAGCTGATTTCACTGTCAGACCTCTCACAAATCCGTGATCGAGGATACTTCCAGTGACTTTGAACCTCATTCTCTGGTGGCCATTGATGAAATTAATGGTCGTGAACTTCAGGTCTTTCATGAGACTCATGAGATAGTTCGTTCTGATTTTATGGTGCGTATTGAAATCCCCGGCGAACAGAACTGGTCCGTCGTGCTTATCAATTTCTGCTTTTGCCTGAAGCATATTTCTCTTAAACGGGCCGAACTCACGGAAGTTAATTGCGTGAACAGAGATCACCAGAAGTGATTTGTCTGTACCTTCAAGTCCGTATTTTGCGTAAGTAAGGGACTTCGGAGTATTTGTTACCGGTTCATGATCAGTAGTATGAGTCACGATGACTTCTTCAGGCTCGGCAGTAGAACCAACCATTGTGCCCGTAGCGTGATTTTGATGACGGGTGTAGGTAAAACTCTTTCCCATGTCCCAACGATAGCCTTCATAGCTTTTAATCACATCGAGGAACCTGTCACTGTCGTAGGCTTCCTGGATAAGGAAAAGATCCTTGCCCTTTGAATACTCACTGAACTCAGTCTTCCAGGGAGATTCCTGAGTCTTCTTGATATTCCAGACGAGAACATTGATTGAGTCTGATTTCAGCTCGCGGTCGCGGGCCACTCCAAAAGTGGCGAGAGCTTCAGAGACGGGAATTTTTCTGAAGAAGCGTCCAAGGAGTTTGTCCTGGGGAGCTGCTGCTGCGGAAACTGAAAATGTAATAGTAATCGCGCAAATTGCCTGACGGAACAAACGTACCTCCCTGTACGAAGGAGATTTAGATCTCCTCACACTATTCTAGATCAAAACTCCGGGCGCGATCATACGGAGTAATTTACCCATGTGAATTTAACATAATCTAAATAATGGGATTAACGCTATTCGGGATAAACACGGGGACAAGCGCTCTTAATTTCCTTGCGAACGTCTTCCAGCTCTTTGTTCAGCTTATCGCGACGGGAAATAAGTGCCGAGTGATTGCTACCACCCTCGTCTTCACAATTATTTGCATGGGTTTCAGGTGATGAATAGGCTTCTTCCGGGCCCGAGTGAGACTCGGCCAGTTCAAGAGAAATCTTTGAGATTTCCTTCTGGATCTTGTCGGCACGCTGTCTGTAACCATCACAGTTACTCACGCCTTCTTTCTCAGAAGCGAAGGCCATCGATGAAAGAAGAATCGAAACTATTAACATTTTCATAATCTACATCCTGTTGGTCCGGAAGTTACTGGGTGCTGACCCTGGCAACCGCGTTGCCCTGCCGGACACTGCAATCGAACATGCAGGTGATCCGCGTGGTTTTCTTCATGTTTCAAGTTTCTCAGAACAGTCGCATATTCTCTGAGCTCATTTTTTGAGCTGGCATATCGGCACAACGCCTGTTTGATCTTATCATCGATGAAAATCTTGGCCACATGCCCATTTTTAAAGAGTGACTTCATGAGTTCCCAGTTTCTTTCCACATCGAAATTATCAGAAAGAGATCCATCCTGGTTCACCATCGAAGGAGCAAATTGTCTGTAAGCGCCCCGGCCGTTCGACACGTGTTCGCGACCATCGAGCTTGTAGAATTGGATATCAACATCAAGACCATTTTCATGCGAAGCATGCCCGGAAATATCTCCCCCATGCTTGGCACTGATGTCTTCCACTTGAAGTCTGTCGCGACCGGGATAGCGACTATTCATATCGCGACCAGTGGCCTCGATCATGGTGATCATTTCTGAGGTTCCCCAAATTCTCTCCATGTCGCGGTAAAGCTGCATGTAACCCTCTCCGGTTTCCTGCAAGCATTCAGCGTCCTGAAGTGTTCCTTCGTTATACGAACCAACCGCATCCGACATGACGGCCTCTGCGGATAAAGTAAAAGAAAATGCTACAATTGCGATGAAGTGTTTCATGCCTAAGATTATAGCAATCTTCCGGAAAACGAGGTAAATGGAATAAGTACGGAAAGTTTGTCCACCGGGATGGGATTTTGAGATTTTACCCAATAATTCTAATGATTTTCATGAGCTTACCCCTCGAAGCTAATGTTGAGTGGGAGGGGTTTCTTGATACCTACATGGCCTATGACTTTAACCGGCCACGTAACAACCAAAGGCTTTTTACCACCCAGCCGGAACGCCACAATGAGCCTAGTATTAATCTGGCCTTTGCAGGCCTCAGATTTCAGGAAGAAAGATGGCGGGGAAGGTTTGTTGTTCAAGGAGGAAACTCCGTTGAAGCTAACACTCTCGCTGAAAATAGTGATCTCCGATATATCCAGGAAAGTTTTGTCGGATATAAGTTGGGTGAGGAAACCTGGATCGATGGTGGCATTTATCTGGGCCATATCGGGGCAGAATCCTGGATTTCGCGTGATAACTGGACCTACTCCCGATCTCTTAATCTGGATTATGTTCCCTACTACGCTACCGGCATACGGCTTACTCATGAAAAACTTCAATTTCATCTGATGAATGGCTGGCAGAATATGCGCGAAGACAACAAAGCGAAGTCAGTGGGCCTTCAATACAATCACTCAAAAAACTTCACCTACAATAATTTCTTCGGTGATGAAGAAGTCGTTTTTTTTCGCCCCCGTTTTCGCGGTTATCACAATTTCATCTTCCGTTCGGATAACTTAATCGGCGCCTTTGATATCGGACACCAGGCCCAGCGAGAAAATAATGGCATCGATATTTTCTGGGCGATTTCAGGAACTGCCAGAAGAGTCCTGAGTGAGACACAAAGTATGGCGCTGAGGCTGGAGCACTATCAGGATCCTCATCAGTCAAATGTGCAGACACTAACTCCCTCAGGTTTCCGGGTTTCATCAACTTCAGTGAATTTCGATCAGAAATTACCTGCGAAAGTCCTTTGGAGAACAGAGCTCCGGGGTTTTTATTCCCATGATGAGATATTTCCCGAAAGAAAACAGGGTAAAAACCGACTGGATGGTTTCCTTGTCACATCTCTCGCCATCTCGCTTCCCTGAGAGCAATAGTATTGTTAAAGTTTGAGCATGAGATTTGATTTTAAAGAACTTCGGAACCATGTTTTCCTGGGTGCGGCTTTTTTATGCCTGACACTTGCTCAGCAATATATATTCTTTTTTCTGAAAGGTAGTCCGGTTGAATTCTTATCAGTCGGGAAGTCGTTCGGTTTTCTTTTGTTTTTTATTGCGGCCACTTTCATCAGGGAAAAATCGCTCAGGCTGATCTTTCTCAATTTCATTCTGGTACTGAACTTTTTCCAGATGTCGCATCTTTCTTATTTCGGAACGCAGATTCTGCCGTTTGAAATCTGGCTTCTCTTCGCTGAGATCGGTGAGATTAATGGAACGCTTTTGGGCGAACCAGTTCACCTGATTATTCCTTTCCTCCTGACACTGTTACCAGTTGTTGCCGGAATTCTTTTGCTGAAAAAAATTGAACCGAAGAAACTGGTACCCTACTTCGGCTGGCTCTTTGTCGTTTATTTTCTCTACAATCCTGCCAGGACTTTTGTCACCGGAAACAGTTGGGGACGTCAGCCTTCGGTTGAGCACCTCGGTGGTTTTAACGTTTATCTTTCTCTCTCATACTTCACTGGTAAGATTCTTCCGCACAAGCTCACGAGTGCAGCTGAGGAAAGCCGGAATTCATCCACCGACTTAGAGTTCAGTGGAAAGTCGGTCGCCAATTGGGATAAGGTCATTGTCATCCTTGGAGAGAGTCACACGCCTCATATGATGTCTCTTTTTGGTTATCCCAAAGAAACAACTCCATACCTTCTATCGCTGAAAGGCAGGCCTGATTTTTTCTCAACCATCGGTTTGTCGGCCGGTGTTTCAACCGATATCAGTGTCGCCTTCTTTATGAATCTGGGATTTGGAAAGGCCGGTAGCCGGAAAGCTGCGCAGGGGAAACATTGTCTCCTGAAGCTCGCTCGTGACAACGGTTTCAAAACACATTTCTGGTCCACTCAATCACGTCAGCAGCTCCGTTACATCGCACCCTATATCTGTCACAGTTCGCTTGATTCATTCCGTTCTCTCGAAGATGTTGATCCGGAATTTGAGAATGAAGAAGCGGCCAGCGATTTAAAACTCCTGAGCGGCCTGGAAGAAGTATTCAAATCCGGCGGGAAAAATTTTCTGGTACTTCACCAGAGAGGTTCTCACTCACCCTGGCAGTATCGCTATTCCAAGGAATCAGAAAAATTCCAGGCATATCCAAACGATGACCGCAGCCATCACTATGAAAATTCCATGCTGGAATTTGATCGCTTCTGGAGGGAACTTGATCAGTTCCTATCCCGCAGTAAAGAGCGCGTGCTGGTTGTCTATGTTTCCGATCATGGCGAATCAGTTGGTAAAAAAGGCCGCTGGGGTCATGGCTTTCTCGATACCGATGCATTCGAAGTTCCGGTGATAATCCGTTCTTATGGCAGGAACCTCGAATCAATCTTTCCACAGAAACCAGGATTACTTACTCATTACAATGTAGGTCTTCTGATTGGTTCAGAGCTTGGTTACGATTTCAATCAATCTCCCGACAGTCTGCCTGAAGATTTTGAAATTTACGGAAATGACATCGACGGCTTTGCCGGCCGGGCGAAAGTAAAATTCGACAAAGACAGCACTTATACTTTCAAAGTTCAGTGACATTCTAAAAAACAATATATCAGTGTACTTTTATCGTCTTTTCAAAAGTATTACATTTGCTATAGTGAGACTTAATTACTTAACTCTCACTGGAGAAATTTATGTACACGTTCATTGGAATACTGATGTTGGGCTTCATGGTTTCTTGCGCTTCATACAGAGCACCTGAAACTGAGAATCAGAAAGTTGCTATAAAAAATAAACAGACTGTTCAATCTGAGCTCAGACGATTCTAAACTCTTTAAGAATCACTTCTGCAATTGGATCCTTCAGGAGTCTCTTGGGAAGTCCCAGGAGATATTTCTGGGTATAAGGGACATTCCCTATTTTCTTCAGTGTTCCTTCTTTAGTCCATGCCTTTACGGTCCTGTCTCCTAAAGCAACAATACCTATTCCTGCTCGCCCGAGTTCTTTTATGAGCGCAGTATCCGGAGCTTCAACGACGACATTGAGATGAAGATTATGTTCCTGGAAGAAATTTTCCACACTCTGTCTGAGCGGGTGACCAGTCGTAGAAAGAACGACAGGCTGATTATTCAGGGAGTGAGGATAGCCCTTGGCCAGATGCTCGTACTCTTTTGTTCCCCAGAAAGAGACCCTCTCATTACCAACTGAAAGAAAAGTCACTGTACCTGAGGTGTGAGTGAGCTCATGATCAAAAACGACCATATCCACTTTCCCATCCAGCATAAGATTCAGAAGAAGAGGAGCATCCCCTTCAATAACTCGTACCTTAGTTTTGGTTTTCTTATGCAGCCTTAAAATTGTTTCTGAGATAATTGTTTTAGGAACTCCTTCCTGGGCCCCAAGTATGAGCTCACGCTGAGGAGCGAGTTCACCTCTTTCCAGAACCCCAAGAAGCTCATCACCGCGCGAAAAGATTTCTTTAGCATACTTATAAACGATCTTTCCGCGCTCAGTGAGAATAAGGCTTTTTGATTTCCGCTCAAAAAGGATTCCCAGTCGCCCTTCCAGCTCTTTAAGCTGGGATGATATAGTCGGTTGCCCAAGCCTCAGCTCTACTGCAGCTTTAGAAATAGATCCGCATTCGACTATGCGGTGAAAATAATAAAGATGATGATAATTTAACCAGTTCATTCAGGATACTCCGATAAAAACAGCATATCGTAAAAAGCAATAGAAGGTATAGTAATTATATCTTTTACCGTAATGCTGGCTTACACTAGAATAGCGTACATGGGGAGTAGCTCACTCGAAAGAGTTCCCTGAATCGTCAATACGGGTGATCCCACCCCGGTTCAGAGAATAAGCAGCAAGACCAGAACGCAGTCCCGGGAGGGTATGGTGATTCTGAGTCAACGGTTTCGAGACACGGGTATACGTTCACCCTTTTCAAGAAAGTATATTCTTCTTTCCATTCTCTATGGTCTATCGACACTGATTATTCCACTTGCCACTCAGTATCTGGTCAACAGCCTGGCACTATCATCGCTGATGGCGAATACGATAATTTTCATGATTATCCTTCTCGTCGTCCTGACTTTCTCCCAGATATTGAGGTTTTCTCAGGTAGTAATTCTTGAATTCATCCAGCGCGAGATATTCGTCAAAGAGGCGCGCCTCTGGTCTGGCAATGTTAACGAAATGAAGTCTCATTATATGCTTGAGATCCAGAACGTGATGAAGAGCTTCAGTATTTCATGGAGCCATCTCGTTGAGCTGGGACTTTCTTTTCTCTTTGGTTTTTTCGTGATTATCAGTCTCCACCCGGCATTCATTATCCTGCCACTTATATCATTGGCCGCATTGTGGTTGATTTTCAGTTTCTGGAATGCAGCAGTGGCATCCTCAGTCCTGGAATCGGATGAGAAATATCGCCTGGTGGATATGAAATTGATGGCCCATGAAATTCATGATGAGGATCTCGTTCACTTCATGAAGGCCCGAGATCATCACTTTACGTTTATCAAACGCTCAACAGCTATTGTGGGAATCGCATTTGTTCTTTCCCAGCTTTTTCTTTTGGGTGCGGGGATCTGGTTTATTGAAAGGTCTGAGTTATCAGTCGGGCAACTGGTTGCTGCAGAGATAATTCTTTCCGGGATCATGGTTTCCGTCACAAAACTTCCGAAGACGATGGAATCCCTCTACGACCTGGAGACAAGTAAGATCAAACTCGAGAAAGCATTAGGAGGTCATTCATGAAACTTGAAGACTTCCTGAAACCTGAGCTACCTTTTTTCCCGGACAGATCACGCGCGATAGGAATTATCGGCTTAATAATCCTGCTTTGCTTTTTTCTCCCATGGATAGCTTTTACCACTGGAAGCGGAGTCGTCACATCAATTGATCCCAACGAAAGACTTCAAAAATTAACTACTCCGGTAAACGGCTTTGTGGCCACCTGGCACGTGAAAGAGGGCCAGTTTTTGAAAAAAGGCGATCTTATCGCGGAAATTTCCGATAACGATCCCCAGCTCCTTCAGAGATATGGACAGGAGAAAGATGCTGCAAGAGCTGGGCTTAATTCCGCAATCCTGATGAGAGACACCGCAAGGATAAATCTGAACCGTCAGCTGAAGCTTTTTCAGGATGGTCTTTCGGCACGGAAGGAATATGAGAAAGCGAAAATTGAGTATTCAAAGCTTGAAATGGAAGTGGCGAAGTCTCAGGTGACTTTAACAAAATCTGAGTCCCAACATATGCAGCAAAGTAGCCAGACGATAAGAGCACCGAGAAATGGCTGGATCGTGAGACTTCTTCCGGGTGAATTGGGTCAGCTAATAAATAAAGGAACACCCGTTGCCATTTTTTCACCGGATGTTGAGTCACCCGCTGTTGAGATTTGGGTAGATGGGAATGACTCGCCTATGATTCAGGTCGGACAGACGGCAAGAATTCAATTTGAAGGATGGCCTTCACTTCAGATTCCCGGCTGGCCATCAGTTGCGATCAATACTTTTCCCGCCAGAGTTCATCTGGTTGATCAGGCGAGCTCTTCCGGTGGAAAATTCCGCGTGCTTCTTGTCCCCCAGGGAAAGTGGCCATCTGATTCCGTTCTGAGACTCGGACTCCATGCCAAAGGATACATCCGCTTATCTGATTCATTTATCCTGAGAGAATTCTGGCGCAAGCTTAATAACTTCCCCGCTCTTGCTGAACCATATGCCACTGAACTTCTCGAGCTTCAGTCAGGAACCGGAGGAAAGAAATGAAGCTTCTCCTTATCCTGGTGCTGATTCCGGTTTATTCACTCGCACTTACCCCGGATGAACTGAGGCAAACAGTGATCCAGAATTTTCCTCTTATTGAAGAGGCACGATTTAAAAAAGATGCTGCAGAAGCGGGAGAAATGAGTGCTGAAGGTGCCTTTGATCACAAATTAAAATTCAAGTCACGGAACAGGATTGAAGACAAATACGATAACCAATATTTCGAAACAACCATTGAACGGGACACAGGAATTCGGGGTGTAAGTCTTCTGGCGGGACATCGTCAGGGAAGCGGGCTTTTTCCCCAGTACGACGGGAAATACGATACGTCTGCGGCGGGTGAAATTTTCGCCGGGATCTCTGTGCCAATTCTGCGGGATTCGGCAACCGATGAAGGAAGAACTAATCTTTCAATTGCGAGACTGGAGAAGGAACAGGCATCTGAGGAAGTTCGTCTCAAGCAAAATATGTATGTGCATAAGGCACTTTCACTTTATTTCAAGTGGATCTCTGAGAGCAGGATCCTTCGGATTAATAATGAAGTACTGGAACTCGCACTAAAGCGTGAAGGAATGTTGATCAAAAAGTTTCAACGCGGGGATATCGAAAAAGTCAAACTCACTGATAACGAGCGATCGATGGAGAAAAGACGGGCGGAAATCCAGAAATCAGAAATCAAACTGAAAAGGATCGAAGCTGAACTGAATCTTTACACGGATAATCTTTCCTCGCTCAGGACTGTATCTGAAAAAGAACCAAATACTATTAACTCTCCAGCATTTCCACCAGTTCTCATGACGGATAATCTGCCACCGCTCAGGATCCTCGCGATCGAAAAAGAAAAAGGAAAGATAGTTGAAAAACTTTTTGATCAGAGGAAACTCCCAGGGCTGGCAGTAGATGTTTTAGGTGCCAGGGAGCTTTCCGGTAATGTGCCATATGACCCTGACCGCCTTCAGGTAGGAGTGAGATTTGATTTTCCACTCGAAAATCGCAAGGCCCGGGGAAAAACTGTTGAGCAGTCCTACAAACTAAGAGCATTGGAGAAACGAATTCTTTATGTTGAAAGAGAACTTAAGCTTAACTATGAAAATACTCTTTCAATAATTGAAATCTCAAAACAGCGCTTCACTACAACTTCTCTTGAAGCTGAGAAAACCCGGATCATGGTCAGGGCGGAAGAGGAAAGATTCAGGATGGGAGGATCGGATCTCTTTGTCATGAACCTGAGAGAGCTTGATGTGACGGATGCTGAGATCAGGAAATGGACTTCATGGTATGAATTTCATCAGGCAGTCCTGGATGCCAAACTGTATCAGGGCTCAATCTGAATATAAGGCTCAGCACTGGTCCATGAAAGCCGTTTGACTTCAGGGTTTTCTAGAACGGTATCAGTGGAACCGAGCTTGTCATTCATGACTTCAGTAGCGTCTTTTACCAGTCTTTCTTCCTGAGGAACGAATGGCATGATGACATATGCCCAACAGGCACCTCCATAAATTATGGCCGTAAGAGCACACCAAAAGGGCATTCCCCCACCGACATCATAACTTCTCTCATATATCATCGTGCCACTTCCCTGAGCACTTTTATAAGGTGCCTTCACCTGTAACCTCATAGTGCTGCAGGAAAGTGAAAGGATCGGGAGAAGCAGAAAAACTGATTTAGTTAGCATAGAAATCATATTCTCAAGTAGAACTTAAATTTTCAATGGTGTCTTAAAGAATAAAATCAGGGATGAACCTTTCAGGAGGTAGATATGAAAATTCTCCCATTATTTTTGCTTACATTCTTTGCCATTGGATGTGCTTCCGACAAAAAGTACGAGGACAAAGAGATTCAGATGCAGGAAGAACAAGAAGAATTGAATCGAACTGGTCATTCAGATGATATAGGCCCTGGCTTTGATCATGGAACCACTTCGTCACCACATGTTGCTGACTAAAAACGAAATGAAGCTTCAACTGCATGGTGATCTGATAGTGGACAAGCATTTCCATTTCGCTGGAAGCTGAAGTCCTTCACCCGCATCTCTGTACTGGTGATTAGCGGATAATTATTAAACCACATATGATCCACCCATTCATGGCGAGGACCAACCTTATAACAAGGATTCTGCCTGCCACTGGTCCAGAGAATCGGACCGGTAAGTCTGGTGTAATCCATTCCCAAAAGCTCGAGTCCCATCATAAATTCTGGTTCTGCGGGATCAATATTCAAGTCCCCGATCAGAAATTGCGGAACATCAGGCTGGCGATGACGAAGCAGCATTCGATGAATCTGACCAAGCTGCTTCATGCGGATGTTGCCGGCACCTTGAGTGGCCTGCATATGAGTATTACTCACCTGAATTTTATCCCCAGTGGGAAGAGTTATTTCAATCAGAGCGGCCCCCTTGGCCGCAAAACAATCTGCACTCGTGCAGGTCTTAAAATACACATGATCCAGAATTTTCACCGGATATTTACTGATAACAAGGAGACCAGAACCAAAAATCGGCAATGGGAAGGTAGGACTTCTTAGATAGTAAGTATGGGAGTGAGTTGCTTTAAGGGCCTTTCTAACATTCGTCCGGAAACTTTTAATAAAAGCTTCCTGCATGAAAAGAAGATCAAAATCAGTTTCTTTCAGCTTTTGAGGAATGGTAGCGATCCTGGTCTTCTGAAGACTCTTCTTTATTGGACTCGGAAGCATGTACGTGTTCCAGCTCAGAATTTTAAACTCAATTGCGTAAGCGGAGGAAGAAGTAAAAATCAGAAATAAGAAAAGAGTTTTTTTCAACATCCTATAATCGTAGCGGGAGTTCAACCAGAAACCTAGCACCGCCAGTGTTAAGATTTGATACAGACACACTGCCTCCATGAAGAGTTATTATTTCCTTCACAATATAAAGTCCGAGTCCCAATCCACTTCTCTCACCGAATGAACGCGAGCGCGCGTAACGGTTAAAAATTTTATCAATATCCTCAGATGAAATTCCCGGCCCCTGATCACATACTTCCAGGACTGCTTTTTCCTGAAGTATCGACAACTTCACAAACAAAGGACGGTTGGGAGCGTACCGGATGGCATTTGTAACGAGATTCTCAACCACTTGTTCTAGTCGGTCAGGATCCCAGATGCCTGTCACATTCTCTGAAATATCTGTCGTGAGAGTAATCGAAGCAACCTTCAGCTGCTCGGTCATCCCATACAGAACCTCACTGGTCAAAATGGAAAAATTTGTTTCTTTTAAATTGAGTTCGAGTGCCCCTCTCGCAATCCGGGACATATCAAGCATTTCATTCACCAGCCGGGTAATCTTCCCTACCTGACGATCTACTTTAGCGATCCCTTCCATAGAGATATTAGGATAAGTCATATACATCAACTGGGTATTAAGCTTCAGCGCCGTTAGTGGAGTCCTGAGCTCATGAGAGGCTACCGAAAAGAAGAGATTCTGAGAATCAAGTGCTTCTCTTAGCTGTGTATCAATTCTAATTTTCTCAGTGATATCGCGGAAAATACTCACAGATTGATAAGGCTTTCCATTTTCATCATGAATCGCCCTCGTACTTACAGCAGAGGTTCTGACCTCACCGGTTTTCTTATTCCGGAATTTGATGATGGTTTCCAGGAAATCGACATCCCCTCTCAGGACTCTCCGGGAGGGAAGTTCTTCAACGGGATAAGGCTGATCATCTTCGGTGAGATATTCATGAAATTCGATAACGGCATCTTTCGAAGTCCAGTCATCAGCGGAATTGAGCCCTGCCATTCTGGCGGCTGTATCATTGGCGATGATCACTTTATGATTTGCATCCTGAACCAAAAGCCCTTCAGGGACATGTTGAAGAATGGTCTTCAACTGATCCTGAGAGCTTCTGAGATCAGTAATGTCATTAAAGATGACAGCGACTTCAATCACTTTATCTTCATTATCTCTGACTGGTGACAAAATTGCCTCAAGCCACCGTGGGCGCCCGATCTTCCCGGACTTAGTTGGATCATAATAGCTTGGCGGCACATGAACTACTTCTCCCGCGAAAGCGCGCATGAAGCAATCGTAAACTCCTGTTGCTTTTACCTGGGGATCTTCCAGGACATTATAATTCTCAAGCTCTGACTTTTTTGAAGCGAAGAGCTTTTCCCAGGCATCATTGACTTCAACCGTCTTGCCTTCAAGATTATAGATCTGGATAGCGATGGCATTTTGCAGAAAAAGCGCCTGGTATCTATTGATCATGAAACTTTCTCCCAGAGATAAAGTTCTACTTCATCTTCTTCCGGCTTGAGTCTTATGCGACTTTCATGAGCGAGCCCGAGTTTTTTCAGAAGACCGATGGATCTCATATTATGGGGAGAAACAATGGCAGAGATCCGCTTCATTTGCCATTCCTCACTTCCCTTCTTCATCACAGCATTCGCAGACTCATAGGCAAAACCTTTCCCACAGAATGTCGGAAGGAAAGCAAAGCCCACATCAGGATCCTGAAGCTCATTGCGTTTAATAATGCCGCAAATTCCAAGTTTCTTTTCTGCGTGATCTGAAACAAGAAAGAAGCCGTAACCAACTTTCTGATAACTTCCGCGAAGTTTATCAATGTACTTGATGGCATCTTCCGTTGTCCTGACTCCGCGGTCAGCAATATTTTCTATAAACGAACGGTCATTAAGAAGCTCAATGATAAAATCACTGTCATGGTGTTCAAGCCACCGGAGATGAAGCCTCTCTGTTGAAAGAACTTTCACTCGGTTTCTACCTGCAGTTGTTTAGTTGTCCTCGCACCAAGATCGCGGAGATTTTCCATGCGACTGGCGACACTACCTTTCCCGGTAATCATCTTCCCTTTGAGACTATCAAAAGAATCATCCACACGCCGGAGTTGCCCGCGAATGCTGTCGATATCATCGGCCACACCGACAAACTTGTCGTAAAGAGCTCCCGCCTGTCGGGCTATTTCAATTGCGTTTTTCGTTTGCTTTTCCTGCTTCCAGAGAGAAGCAACAGTCCTTAAAGTCGCAAGTAGTGTAGAAGGACTCACGAGAACAATGTTGTTTTCCCAGGCATGAGTAAAGAGTTCTTTATCTTTCTGCATGGCCAGCATGAAAGCACCCTCAAGCGGAACAAAAAGCATGACATAATCGGGAGTCATAATTTTTTCGAGATGTTGATAGCGTTTCGAAGAAAGTCCCTTAATGTGAGCATAAATCGATGCAAGGAACGCTGAGAGATTCTCTTCGCCCTGATTATTGATATATCTCTCGTAAGCTACAAGGCTGACTTTCGAATCGACAATGAGATGCTTATTATCCGGAAGATTAATAATCACATCCGGCATCTGATGCTTACCTTCTTCATCCTTGAGCTTCATCTCTTTGCCCTGAAGGATAAATTCTTCGCCCGAGCGGAGACCTGAACTTTCAAGGATCTTCTCGAGAATCATCTCTCCCCAGTTACCCTGAAGTTTTACATCGCCTTTCAAAGCGCGAGTCAGATTCTCTGTTTCCTGACTCATCTTCGCTGAAGCTTCAACAATGCGGGAAATTTCTGAATGAAGTTTCAAACGGTCTTTCGTATCCGTGAGATGCATCTCTTCAACTTTTCTTGAGAAGTCGCTCATCTTTTCGCGGAAAGGACTAAGCATGAGCTCCATTCCTTTCAGGGAATCCTCGCGGAAGGTGCGGGTTTTTTCGGTAAAAATTTGCTGAGTCAGATCTTTTAGACGGAGTTCCAGTCGCTCGGCATTCTCAGCATTCATCTTTTCTCTTTCCTGAAGAACACTAAGGGCAGTCAGGTGCTTCTGATGAAGAACGACTGAAATGCAAAAGCCGATAATCAGCCCGCCAAGGGTGAAGAGAAGATAAGTGATAGTCATACATCTAGTATTCCTCAAACAAGTACGATCTATCCAGTATTTATAGATACCCGAGCGCTATAGTCTTTTGGCCATTCTTCCGATGAGAAGCCGATGAAGTTTTTACTACTTTTCTTATTCAGCTTTCATGCCATCGCGGGTGTTCCTGTGGATGTCGTTTTTGATATCGACCTCACGATTGTGGCGATGGTTAAGGATGGCCCGGGTGGTGATCTTCTCGCTGATCCGGCAGACCCTCATAGGGGCATAGTGAATATTGGTTATCAGAATGAACGCTACCGGGTCTTTGAAGGTGTTCGTGAGCTCATGGAGAAACTTAAAAAAGATCCCCGCGTGAGAGTTTCTTTTTTCAGTGGTGGCCAGGAAGCCAGGAACGAAGCGCTCTTAAAAAAAATCCGTTTAAATGACGGATCATCCTTGTGGGATCTCTCTCAGGGTAGAGTTCTCGGACGCTCGTCCCTTACTCCTACCGGTCTCGTTGTCCCGGCCCGAATCCGCGATCGCTTTAAAAAAGATCTCACTAAGATCAATCCGGATTTAGCTGACGTGATCATCATTGATGACATCAAAGAATTTGTTCCTGAAACTCAGAGAGCAAATCTTTTGTGGATCGGTGAGGATTTTCCATTCCCGGACCGGACTCAAACTCCACCGGCGAGTATCAATCCAATTCTTCTTGCGCAGGAAAAAAACAAATTTCAGTGGATCTCCCGACATCTCGATCATGTTCTTCACCTGAGATTTACTCAAGGTCGCCCCCTTTCAGAAACTATTCAGAATATTTCCATCTCGGGCCACCGATGTAGTCCCGACTTGATCATGGATCGCCTTCTGCTACAATAAAGCATGGCCTCAAAGAATTCGAAAGAACTTGCCCCTACCGTGAATCTCGATCTTGCCCGGAAATTCCAGGAAGCAAGTCTCAAGAAAACCGATATCTCGGATTTCATCCGCGAATTTCTCGTTCAGTTTCTCTCTGAAGACACTAAGACTGCCTATATCAAGGACCTGAAGTTCTTCTTTGATTTCCTTCGTTCCGGAGATGTTCAGGTTTCTCATCCGGCCGAAATTCAGTCCTATCATTTTCAGCTCTACCGCGATCATCTCATGGAGAAAGGTCTTGCTTCGGCGACAATCAATCGCCGCCTGGTCTGCATCCGCTCATTCATGAAATGGGCGATTGCCGCAAAACTCATTGATCACAATCCACTCGATACCGTGAAACTTCCGAAAGTTCAGACAGAATCACCTACTGTTGCTTTTGATGACGAGGAAGTTCTACGCATGATAAATGCTCCCGACCCTGCCACTCACAAGGGCCGTACTCATCGCCTGGTCATGGTTATGCTCTTTCATCTGGGTCTTCGTCGCTCAGAGCTCACTAATATGAAAATGCATCAGATCGTCGATGACCGCGGTCACTGGACGCTCCGGATTCATGGAAAGGGTGACAAAGTAAGACTCGTGCCTCTGAACGAGACTGTGTGGGAAGAAATTAATCTCTATATTGCGAGCCTGAAAGATACTGGGATCAACCTCGGGCCGGAAGATTATCTTCTACAAACCGAAACTAAATTCAAGAATGATCGCCCGATGGATGGCTCAACTATTTATCGGGTTATTGAAAAATACGCCCGCTCTCTCGGAATCAACAAATCAGTTTCTCCCCACTCCTGCCGTGCCACTGTAATTTCGCATCTGCTCGACACGAGCCGTGCCGCCATTCGTGACGTTGCTACATTTGCAGGCCACTCAAATATCACGACTACCGAGCGCTATGATAAGCGCCGAAAGAATCTCGATAAGAGTGCTGCGTATCTGGTGGATTATGCGAAAAAATCAGGCTGATTTAGTTTTGTAGGGACTCTTGTAGTGATCCCGCACGAGTTCCTTCGTGTAGCTCATGAATTCCTGAATATTCTGCACGTGAGTATTCTTCTCACATTGAAGCTTTGAATAAGGCACGAAGAGATAAACCTTCTTGTTCTTAAAGAAATCAAAGCTCGACTGAACTGACATATCACTCATCTGACAATAAACCGAATCCGACTTATTTGATGAATACATGAGATTGAAAGCAAACTGCTTGAAATGCGCCTTAAGCTCATCGAGGTTTTTCCCCAAAGCGCCGGACAGGGATGATGTATCAAAAATAATACGAAACTTCTGAGTAGAGGCCATCTCTTTATGGAAAAGATCTGAATCAACTGAAAAGAGAAGTCCAGTCGTCGTGAGCTGGTCAAGGTTCACCAATTGAGCGCGGGTGAATTCATCACCATACTCAAAGAGAACTTTTGACTTCACACGGACACGGAAATCACGACGTGGAAGTTTCCCGTGGATAATATTAATCAGAATGAAATCGCGATAAATAGTTTTATTGAAGCATTCAGAAATCGCCATGGACTTAAATGGACCGGTTCCTGAGATGAATGAAATCTCAATCGGTCCGAATGAATCGATTCCGCCAAGAAGTCCTGTGCGGTTGAAAATGTGCTTCTCATAAAGCTCATGCATATTTGTCTGATGAACTTTTTCGCGTGTTTTGATCCAGACCGGGATGGAAGTGAGCTGACCAATTCCCGCTTCTCTGCGCCGAAAATCTGCCATTAATTCCGGCTCATTTTCGAGCGTAGAAATTACTGAATCACATGTCTCATGAAAATCGGCCCAGTGAAAAACCATCACACCATTTTCACATAAAGGAAACTCTTCACCCAATTGATGATGAAGTGAACTATCCTTCAAAAAAGACTGGGGAAAAAGGCTTGTGACATTCATTTGCGACATGGATTACTTCCGTTGGTTCCTCATCCTGAGGGTCGACTATATTTTATCGTGAGATTAGTTTTCGAAGAAGCGATTTAGCTAAGCGAACGGACGATATTTACAAATGACTGATTTTCCTTCCGGAAGTGAGCGAACGAAAACCAGCTAAAGATGAGCGAAATCCCGAATGGAATTAAGAGTGAGATAACTATGCTGTTGAAATTCAATTGAACGGGTAAACTTCTTTCAACGAAAATGTCCGGCATTAGGTCGTGACCAAACCTCTCAAGTATCGTCAGGGCGATAGAGCCAAAAATGCCGCCTACGACGACCGTAAGGCCGGATAGTATTAAGGTGAATTTAAAAGACAGGGCCATGAGCTTTTTCTGGCCCATCCCCAGAATCCAGAAGCTCATCAGATCGCGCCGGATTTTTGAGTAAAAAATCATGAGTCCTGAAGTAATTGCAATCGCCACAAGAAGGCTCATCGAGATGAAAAGAAAGAGCATGACCTTAGTTTCAAGATTGAGTGACCACACCAATGCCTGATTTAAGTCGGCCCAGGTCATTAGCCTCGACTGATGTGGGGCCGCAATTACCAGTCTTTCCACAATCGCAGGTGTTAATTCACCAAAGATCCTGATCTGGTTAATACTTCTATCTCGTAGAAGATTCTGAACAAAACTCAGACGTGAAAACATCTCAAGGTCATCTACTTCAGAAATTTCTGTATAGATATAATCCGAAACACTATCCGAAACATATCTCGGCACTTCGCCCATGATGGAATCGGTAACTCCGGGAGCGATGACTTCAATATCATCCATGAACTGAGTTTTTAATTTTCCAGCGAGATCACTCCCGAGGACTAATCCTGAAAAATCTTTATCTTTCAGAAAAAGCGGCAATTCATCAGACTGATCTACGCCATGGATTTTGGCAGGGGCCACGAAGTTCTTGCGTCTAAGCATTACTTCTGTTTCCAGCTCAGAGTAAAAAGGAATTCCTTCCTTACGAAGGACTTCCTTTATTTCACTTATTGATTCGGAACTGGTTCCCGGAAAACGTAAGAGATAATGCCCATTGATGGACTTTGATCTGGAAATCAAACCATGCTGAAGACCACCCATGATTCCCTGGATTACCATGAGAGAAAACGCTGAAAGAAATAGCCCCGTCACTGCGATAAAAAGGAGCTTCTGCCGGGTTTTCGCCCGGAAGATAAAGCTCACAAAATAGCGAAAGAAAGGGGCACTGTTCATTATAAGTCGTAGAACTTTTTCTTATCGGCAATCATCATTTCAAGAAACGGTGCAATCGCAAAACGTTCTGCACTCACCTCTTTAGCGAAATTTCTGATTCTTCCGGCAAGATTTTCAAGCCCATCCTGATCTGCCCAACGAAGTAGCCCACCCTTGAAAGGAGGAAAGCCCGTTCCGTAGATCATTCCGATATCAACCGTTGCGGCCTTATCCACAATACGGTCAGCAAAAATATAAGCAGCTTCATTTACCATCGGAAGAAAGAGTCTCATCTGAATGACCATTTCATCCATTCTCACTTTCTTACCTGAAAGCATTTTCTGCACTTCAGGATTCTTTCCGGTAACTTTTCCTTTCTCATCATAAAGGTAAAAGCCCTTGCTATTTTTCTTACCGAGAAGTTTCGCCTCATAAAGTTTTGACGTGAGATCATTTGGCTTAAGTCTTGGCCCCAGGCCATCATTCAAGATCTTTCCAACTTTCATTCCGACATCAATTCCGATTTCATCAATAAGCCTGAAAGGCCCCATCGGCATTCCGAAATTAAGTGCGGCATCGTCAATTGCCTCCATCGAAACTCCCTCTTCGAGAAGATAAGAAGCTTCATTGAGGTAGGCACCAAGAATTCTGTTCACCAGAAATCCCGGACCATCTTTTACAACGATCGGAGTCTTCTTCACATCGAGGACCCACTTATAAAGAGTATCGATCGTTTCTTTAGAAGCCTTCTCGTGCGTAATGATTTCCACGAGAGGCATTTTATTAACCGGATTAAAGAAGTGAAGTCCGGCAAAGCGAGAGGAATCCACAAGTGCCTTACTCATTTCTTCGAGTGAAAGCGAAGATGTATTGGAAGTGAGGATAGTATCTTTCCTGACGTAACCTTCAAGTTCCGAAAAGACCTTCTTCTTTACATCCATATTTTCAACAACTGCTTCCACCACGAGACCAACTGACTTGAAACTCTCAAAATTCATTGTGGGCTCAATAGAGCGCATCTTTCTCTGGAATTCATCCGGCGTCATTTTGCGTTTTTTCAAAGCTCCCGAAAAATTTGTCGAAGCTTGCTTAAGCCCCAGCTCAAGAGCTGCCGGCGTAATATCTTTCATGATCGGTGACTGATTATTCTGGGCAAATAACCACGCAATACCACCACCCATGACACCTGCACCTAAAACAGCACCACGCTCAATAGATGGAAGCTTGTCCTTGTTATCGAGCTTTTTGGAATTATCCGTCAGAAAGAAAATATGCTGAAGATTCTTCGACTGAATGGATTGTGAAAGCTCAGCAAATGCTTCAGCTTCCTTTGAAAGATGATCAGCGCGGTTTCTGCCCGCTCCGTATTCGAGAACTTCCAGAATCTTAAGTGGTGCCGGATAAAATCCTTTCGAGGTCTCAAGAACTTTCTCTCTCGCCTTTTGGAAAATAATTTTCCGAGCAAGGAAATTACTCATGGCCTGCGCCTGGATTTCCTCAGTCATCGTTTTCTTCTTACCAGTTTTTTTCTGGAGAAGATAAACGGGAACGAGCTCCATCATTCTCTCCGTAGGAAGAATCGCGTCCGCAAGCCCCATCTTGAAAGCATTCTTACCTTTAATCTGTCTTCCGGTAAGAATCATATCAAGTGCCGTCGGCAACCCGACTTTTTTGGGCAGGCGATATGTTCCGCCAAAGCCCGGGAGAACTCCCAGCATGACTTCCGGAAGTCCCAGTGCAGTCTTCGGATTATCCGAAACAAAAATCTTTTTACACGAGAGTGCGAGCTCTAATCCACCACCCAGACAAACACCATCAACGAGGGCCACTGTCGGCATCTTAAGATCATCAATAGCATTGAATATTGAATGGGCTTCATCGAGAGCCCGAAGTGCTTCAGCTTCCGTCTTCAGTGAATTGATCACTGTCACATCTACACCAGCGAGAAAAACTCCCGGCTTGTGTGAGAAGAAAATCAATCCCTTCGCCGTTTTATTGGTTTCAACTTTTTTGACTGCTTCTTTCATATCCTCGAGAGTCTCGCGGGTGAAAGTCGTCATGGATTTTTTTTCGTTCTTCCCGAATCCAATCCAGATAAGCCCATCTTTTTCTTCATAAGTAATGTTCTGCATACTACACCTTCAAATTTTCAATAATAACAGCTCCGCCCTGACCACCGCCGATACAAAGAGTGGCAAGCCCGTACTTCTTACGACGGCGTCTGAGCTCGTGAGCAAGTGTGACCACCAGCCGTGAACCAGTTGAACCAACCGGGTGACCAAGAGCAATTCCCCCGCCATTCACATTCAATTTCTCGAGAGGAATTTCGCCGATGACTTCATCCACTCCCCATCTTGAAGAGAGATTCTTATCACCCATCACTTTTACGCATCCCAGAACCTGGGCGGCAAAAGCTTCGTTCAATTCTACAAGATCCATCTGATCCATCTTAAGTCCTGAACGCTTCAGCACTCCATGAGTTGCGAGAACCGGTCCCAATCCCATTCTTTCTGGCTCCAGACCGTGGAAATGGAAATCCACTAATCTTGCCATTGGCTCGAGCTTATATTTTTTCACTGCTTCTTCTGAAGCGAGTAACCACATCGAACCACCATCGGTAATCGGACAGGCATTACCAACAGTCACAGTTCCCGTTTCTTTTTCAAAATACGGCTTAAGCTTCCCAAGTTTTTCCACTGACGAATCTGCGCGAGGCCCGATATCGTCTGCAATCATCTTATCGAGTTTCGCTCCTGCCATGATAGGAAGAATTTCATCTCTGTACTTTCCTTCCTTCGTGGCAGAAATCGCGAGACGGTGAGAACGATCTGCAAACTCATCCTGTTGAAGTCGGGAAATTCCCAGCTCACGCGCGAGAGTTTCCGCAGTCTGACCCATATTTCTTCCACAGAAAGGATCCGTAAGACCCTGCTCAATCGCAATCACAGGCGTAAGGTAATTCGGACGAAAAGTTGAGAGTGTTCCCAATTTCTGCACCGGAGATTTCGCTTTCATCATGTTGATAAAAAAGTCCGTCATCTCTTTGTTATAAAGAAGCGGCATCTGAGACATATTCTCCACACCGCCGGCAAAAATAATATTGTCTCTACCCAGAGCAATTTTCAGATATGCCTGTGAGAGAGCTTCCATCCCCGAGGCACAGTTTCTGTGAACAGAATAACCAGATGTCTTCTTATGAAGTCCGGCCTCAAGTGCCATCACTCGTCCGACATTGGGATATTTCGGAGGATTTCCAGTACAACCCACAATCACTTCATCAACTGCATCCGAAGGAATTCCATATTTATCCACCAGGTGGCGAATGAGATAGTGACCCAGATAAGGGGCCGCAATTTCTTTTAGATCTGCACCTGACTTCACACTTGGCGTGCGCTTTCCATCAACGAGATAGACGGCTTTCATGGAACTTCCTTGTTGGGATAAATATCCAGTTATTTTAGTCTACCCGGACGGTCTTTTTAACTGAAAAGCACTTTTGTCGGATATAGTATTTTGAAAGTAAGTCACCCGCTGTCTTTGATTGCAGGCGCGACATAGTAATCGCAGATTCTCTGCCGTCGATTTTCCTCCCATCGCATAGGGTTTAATGTGATCAAACTCCAGCGCATAGGTGCCCTGACACTTGGTGCACGTCCCCCGATCTCTTTGCCAGACTTCGGCCTGAATCATCTTGGGAATGAATCTGCTCTCAGTCGAAGACCCAGTAACATGACGTTTAATCAGTGTCGGGTCCCACATTTTGGAAACTTCCTCACACATCTTGGTGAGAAGTGAATCATTGTCCGGACAAGAATGTGCTTTGAGATCCCTTACCTGATCGAGCTTTTTCTTGGTTTCTTCCTTCACCACCAGGAAGACATTCCGGGAAACTGCTTCTTTCCTGTGTTCATGGAGAATCCTTTCGGTTTCCCGCGTTGATCTGCCTTCAAGTTTTTTCAAAATTGCCGATTTTTCTTCAGGTCGTGAGATTTTCTCATCTCTGAAAAAAAAGCTCGCTTGATTTAATTGTGTGAGATTAAGTGTTCCCTCTTCAATTTGAAGTGCAACTTCAGGAAGATCTTTCATCAGTCTTGCTCCCGCAACTCTACGTGAAGCCTGGCCCTCAGAATATTTTAAAACCTTCACGCAATAATCAAATAAGCTCCCGCAATGAAGCTCTACATAGAGTTTCCTACGATCTACCTCTTTTAAATGCCAAAGGATCTCGCAATTAAGTGCGCGCTCTTTTCCTACAAGATGATGAATGTCTTTCAGTAATGTTTCGTCAGTTAGATGATTAAGTTTCATTTCGCAAAGATACGGAAAATATACGGAAACGGCAATCACTTATTTTACGCCGCCGTCGAAGCCTTGCGTTACGGAGTAGGTAGGTACCAGCACTTCGGTCTCATCCCATATGTGTCGCCATTCTTCTCATGACAATAACCTTGAGTCTCATTTTCTAAACTCACAGAATACTCCGGGCCCTTATTACAAATCGCACCCTGATAAGCAATTTCCGCGCGGCACGCCTTCGAAGGATAATCCATAACGGTTTTTTCAACTGCAGGCAGATTCTGAAATAATAATGATCCCGGTATGTCAGACTTCGCTTGCTTATACTGAAGTGCTTTCGCAAAATCCTCCCCTGCCTTCACAGTCCGGAGACAAAGCTGATTTTCATCAGTGTCTGAATAAACTTCGCGACACTTACGGAATACTCCCACATGAAGTTCCAGGGATTCTGCTTTCGAATTTTCTTGATCATTTTTCAGGATATCGCGCATGCATTTAACGGCCGCAAAATAATCTGCCTGCCCTTCAGCAGATGACCAATTGCTTTTTCTCGGGAGCCCTCCGAAATGATGTCCCATTTCGTGACAGGCAACGTACATAAGAGCATCGCGGGTCATATATTTTCCGCGGGCAAGTTCGCCCGAAAAGAAAAAGCGCACTGTTTTAGGACCGGACCAACCAGCTTGAGCATTGAACCAGGTATTATTCCAGTCCATGGTGAAATCCACTTCGAGACCTTTTAACTTAAAGTCATTTGCGTAGTGATCTCTTACTCTCGAAAGAACTTCCTTAAAATCTTCTTCGGAAATACCACTCTCCGAAGGTCCCACTTCTCCAAAGCCTCGCATCTGCGAAAGTATAAACTCATGCGGTTCCACCGGACACGCAAAGACAGAATTCATCATGAGAAGAAACACTACAAAGAATCTCATTACTCAACCCCAGCTTTGAACCAACACTCTGGTCTAATTCCAACACGATCACCATTTTTCTTATGACAAACTCCAATCGTCTCATCAGTGTCACTCAACTCTCCGTCCCGATCACAGATCGCTCCACGGAAAGCTGTTTCTGCACGACAGGAGTGTTCCGGGTAGCGCATGATAGTCTCTTCCACCGGCATTAAAATATGATTGAATAAACCTGGATCCGCGTCCGATTCCCTTTCTTTTGCCTGAAGAAAACGGAAAGCATCTTCAGCGGCCTTGGTGGAACGAAGGCAGATATTTACACTCTCCTCATCGGAGTACATCTTCTCGCATTTCTTTATGATATTTCCCGGAAGCTTAAGCTCGCGCGCTTTCGCATTCTCCGGATCACCCTTCAGGACTTCTTTCATACAACGGAGATTGGCAAAGTAATCGGCTTGCCCTTCAACTGAACACCAGGCGAGTTCTTTTTCTTTTGGAAATCCACCGAGGTGATGTCCCATCTCGTGGCAGGCGGCATAGAGAAAACTATCTTTGTTCATGTAACGGGCACGAAGAAGTCCACCGGAGAACATGAAGAATGCCTTCTTCTTGTCTTTAGCTTCGGAGGTCATGGCATTGCCTTCTTCGACATCCCAATAAAGAAGGTATTCAACTTCATATCCACGGGCCTCGAAAATCGGATCGTAAACTTTACGAATCCTTCCGATCAGCTCAAGAAAATCTTTTTCGGTATATCCACTTTGGTTCATGACAAGTGATTTAAAATGCGGACGATTCTTAAAACCGGCCATCGCTTCCGGAGTCACCGGGCAGGCGATCGATTGGAAGCTGAAGATCAGTAAAAGAATGAGTAATTTCATGGATGCGGAAATTATAGCCAGGCCCAAGGGCGGGGGATGATTTCGTGTAAAGTTTACATAGAAAAGGCCCCCAGTCGGGAGCCTTTTCTAGTTGAGAAATTTTCAAAGAATGAAGTTTAGAATATAACCATCAATCCTGCAGTAATCGAGAGAGCGTTCGACTGGATGACTTCATCCGCGAGCTGACCCAGGCGACGCTGATCGGGGCTGTTAGAGACATTCTTCGAGTTCTCAGAAGAAAGGCTCGAACCAAGACCTCTTGAGTATGAACCCATGAGAGTCATACCAACCGAGCGAGTAAAGAGAATTTCAGTACCGAGTGAAAGACCAAGGTTCGCGAAGCTCGCCTTGTATTCTTCGTTACCAAACTCATAGCTCTGACCACCGAATGGAGAAGAGTTAAAGCCATCGTTCTGCATATAGTTCAGGCTTGCCATGTTGTAACCGAGGTTCATCCCGATGAAAGGACGGAAGCGCTCAGTGCGGGCAATAAAGAACTTACCACCGATATCAAAGCCGAAGTTCTTATACTCAATATCGCGGCCTTTCTGACCATATTGATTGTAATAAGGCATTGACCAGTCTTGGTTTCCGAATGTGTTATTCGCGAAATCTTCAGTCTGGAAAGTTGTATAACCAAAGCCCACGTTCATGCTGAAGCGGTCAGTGATATTTGATTCTGCACGGATTCCGAGGTTATCAGCACGAAGAGTTTCAGTTTCACCAGCGTAATTAGTTACTCCACCAGCGAGGGACAGCTTCAGCTGTTCAAATGGCTTCAGTGGTCCACCAACCGGAGCAACTTCTGCAGTTGAAACTACCGGAGCAGCAGCACCAGTCGAAACTACCTGCACTTCATCACGGCTACCGCGCTTATACTTGTCACATTCTGGACCAGCATTTTCCTTCATGAGACAGTCGATCTTCTTGTTATACTCAGCAATTTCTTTCTGAGTTGCTTTCTTCTCATCGATATATTCTTCAGTTGTTTCAGAAAGCTTCTCTGTAGTCTTAGAGAGTTCCTTAAAGCCCTTAGTCTTCTCTTTATTAAGATGAACTTCGTTCTTTTGCTTTCTAATTTCTGAGCGGATCTGCTCGAGCTCACCGTCTGAAACATTCTTTTCTCTCAGATATCCATCGACATCGATAGGATCTGAATTTAAGACCTGCTCTTCAGACTGGGCGAAAGCAGTAGCGAATGACATCGTCAGTACTAACGCCAAAAGGGTTTTAGAGTTCATAGTTCCTCCTCAAAAAGGACGCGCTTTAAAATAATCGGGTGGAACATACCCTGATAACGCAATGTGAAAAAGAAAAAGTCACGAGGTGGGAAAAGATTACAAAAAGTGAAAAATCGCTAATTACCTGGATTTCTTGATCTGCATCACCTGGAAGCGCTTGTAAGGCCTTCCATTTACGGTCCCGGAGAAGAGGACTTTGTAGTTGCGAAGGGATTTGGCGATGAAGCTATTGGGACTTTTGAAGAAGTACTCATCCATTCTTTTCTTGAAGGTGAAACCGAGAACGAGGGCGACAACCACCATAAGGAGATACTCTACCGAGGTCTGTCCCTTCTGGTTTTTCTTTCTCATGCCTCTATTATAACCCCTCTATCCCGTAGGCGAGGGCCATAAGCCCAAAAGATTTGTAACGGAATGGCCCCCAGTACTCAAACCCCTCGATAACTGAATCAGAAAGCGAGATATGGAGTGGAAGCCTGGTGAGGACAGCTGCCTCAGTTTTTCGCATTTCCCGAAGTCCTCTCATATCGAGAGAGACGGTCTGAAGGCCCGAGAATTGCCAGTCTTTCTTCTCAAAGGGAAGAATTTCAGCATCACGCTCGAAAGCGCGAAGTGTTCCTTCTTTAAAAAATCCTGGTTTGGAACCCGGAAGTTCCGGATAAGGCCATTCGTATTGGGACATCTCCCCGCCTTCACGCATGAGAACGCGATACGGTTCTTCACCACCAAGAGAGCCTTCTTCGGTAATGAAAGTGAGAGAGGTCGCTGGAAATGGAGATACGGGTCTTTTCTGTGGAGTGATCTGGGTCTTTCTCATCAGTGGATAGGGAGAAACAACCTGAAACGGAACTTCATGCGGAAGGTGTGAGAAAAATAATACGCGCTCACCACTGATGACACCTTCAAAACTTTCGAGAAGAAGATTTTCAAACTTACGATTATGAAGCTGCCAGTATTGAACGGTACTTTCTTTCGTGTCCCCACCCATGAGAGTGAGACGCCGCTTGAGCTGAGTTGTGAGAAAGAAATCCTGTAGGCGATAGACGGGAGAAAGTAGTCTGAAAAAATAAAATGGAATCTCTTCCGGCGCCATCCGCGTTTTGAGCTTCTCTTCAAACGCAACACTCATGAGATGAAGAAGCGACGGAGCATTGAGATCCTGAGAGAGAGCATATTCACGGTTAAGCTGTTCACCGAATCTCGTGAAAACAGTGCGCACCCATTTTGGTCCCTGAATATCAAAACGAAATCCCTTAGGACGAAGACTGGCCTCATAAGAAAGGCCTTCAAAGCGCGCGAGCTCTTCCGCAAACCATGTATCAAAGTTATCTGCTGATTCCTGATAGACCTGATCAAAATCCTGAGCATCAAGAAGCTCAGGAAATTTCCGGAGGAGTTCCTTGATATTAGCGAGTGGACTACCACCGGTCTTCATTCTGAACTGAGAAGTCACAAATTCTAGCGTTCCAGGAGAGAGAAACTGGCGAAGGTCTGAGAGTTCAGGAATGTCCTGAGTTTTTCCCAGCCTCAAAAGGGCCAGGACCTCGAGCTCCGATAAAAAATTCTGGGGATAACTTTGACCCCGGAATCTTTCATCATCAATAAGCAAGGTCGTTCTCTTCCGGCGCAGAGAAATGATCCCTCTGACGAGCGAAACTATATTGAGGCCGATGAGAATTTCCTGATAGCGATTCTTCAGCATGAAATGATTGCCTTCCGGTGGGCCAGGTATCCAGAGGATAATGATGATATTTTACCATCTCTACCGGCACTCACAAGGGGTGATAAGAGCCAGCTTTTGAACTCCTGACTGTTTTTCACCACAGTCATTTTTCCAAGAGAATCAGCAATATCGAATTCCGTAGAACGGTGATGAATGGGTCCGCAGGAAATCTGATCTGCTCCACTAATCAAAGGTTCCAGTACCGAGTGTATACTGGTTTCAAATCCCCCGCCCACATAGGCCTTCCCGAAATCAGAATAGAGTTCGCACAAAACGCCTTTTTTATTCAGGATCACCGCTCTGTTACCCAATCTCTTTTCAAATTCAGAAATAATAGCGGGCTCAAGCTTGTGAGGAACGATGAGGATGGAATAGTCGCTTGGGATTTCTTCCAGGAGATGAGTGTCCGACGGCCAGACATTACCAAATATAAGTCTTTTCTCACGGGGATTAACGTGAAAGGGAAGAAGATTGTATTCCGGAAAAATCTCCGCAAACTTCTCAGTTCTCTCTAGAAGGCGGCGCCTGATCTGCTCGATTCGGAAATCAAAAGCGACGCCAGGAAATCCAAGATCTCTTCCGGTATTCGCATCTTTTTCTGTGGCATAGATAATAGTTCCTGCACGCGCGAGAAATTTCATTTTCCACCACGAAACATTTTTGTTTCTGAAAGTTACCCACACCAGTGACAACTCTCCGTTATAAAGCAGGAACTCCGGAAATAAATCATATCTGACCAGAATTAGCTTTCTCGAGGTGATCCAATTGAGAAATCCTCCGGTGAGAATGGGATATCTGAATGAACGGAGATTTTCAGGATGCTTCTCACAAAGATCCCGCACACCTTTTTCCACACTCGGTGAAAAATAAATGAGCTCGATCTTTTTACCTGCTGCCAGAGCATCTGTGATCAGGGGAAGAACTTGTTGAAATTCCCCTTCACTGGAAAACTCAAAAGCGAGATCTGCGGGAGATGAAAACTTCCGCGAGTAAGGATCACTCACATTCTTCCGCTCAAAGTTCACGCGTTGTCTGACTTTCGGAATGAAAAGTAAAACCACCGCGAGAAGTCTGGTGATAACGGAAAGGAGATTCATACTAGCGCCCCACGAACCCGATCCATCACTTCATCAACTGTAATGAGATTCATGCAAAAGTGCTCTTTCCGGTAGCAGGGAGATTTTCCCGTCGTCGAGCACGGCTTACACCAAAGGTTTTTCGAGAGATAAGAAGACTTTTTCCCATGGGGTACAAAGCCAAATAAAGGATCCGTCGGTCCAAAGATTGTAATCACCGGAACTTCATACGCCTCAGCGATATGGTTCATGCCAGAATCATTCCCGATTGAAAGTTCTGCACGCGCCAGAATCATCATAGATTCCTTGAGCGAGGTCTTCCCCTGAAGATTGAGAAGTTTTGGAGATGTGATCCTATTAAAAGCATCACAGAACTTGTCATCCGGCCCTGCGAGTACCACCACATGATAATCAGTCGAGCTCAGAAGCTTTTCCGAAAGATGGACAAAATACTCAATCGGCCAGCGCTTGGGTGCGAATGATGCTGAAGGAGCTAGTACAATATATTTCCCGGGAACGGGATAAACCGGAAGTACTGAAAGAGATGTCATCTCTTCATATTTTCCGCGGCGGAATGTTTTCGTCCCATTCACACCCCGTCTGTCTCCAAAAATATCCTGAAGATCGCGGATAATTCTCTCTACCTGCGGTTCCATGCCGAAAAATTTCCCATGAAAAATTCTACGAATAGCGACACTTTTGATCTTCGTCAGAAAAAATCTTTCCCAGCGCCTTTTATCAACCGTCAGCTGAGGTACACCCCAGAAAGAAAGTTTCAGGCGGAAGGATCTCATAGTGGCATGAAGATCCAGTATAAGATCAAAGGGTTCCCGGTTCTTCAGATTATTGATGAACTCTCCCCAATTATCCTTTCTCCGGTCAAAACCAATCACATGATCAATCCCGGGATGTCCCTCAATCAGCGATACAAATTCGCGTGAAGTGACAAAGGTCACAGTGAGATGTTTCCCAAAAAGGGATCTGAGCCAGTTGACCGTAGCGGTCTGGAGAACCACGTCTCCCATACTGGAGAAGCGGATGAGACAAATGTGCATGATTTATTGTAAGGGATAAAAAATCAGAATTCCATGGGAACGATGGCGCCTTTTTCCTTCAGCGCTTTTTTGTACATTTTCTGGTTGTAGCTTTCCCGGTAAGTTTCCCATTCTTTCCACTTCTGAGGGCCCAGAGTCCTGGCGTATTCAGCATCCCGCTCTTCTTCGAGCTGAAGCATCGCTTTACGCTGTTCCAGGGTGAGAGAACCTAACTGTTTTGCAGGGAGAACTTTCTCATAACGCTTATAAAAACGTTGTTTAATTGACTCGATTTTATTAAATTCCAAATCCGTTAGACCCAGTTTCCCGACCAGAAAATCCTCTTTGGCCTTCACAACATTTTCAACAGAATCTTCCATGTCTCTTTCGTCAAACTCTTTTGGAGCAGCAATTGGTTCCGGAGCTTGACCTGGAACCTGGACAATAATTTTTTTCTCAATGATCTGAGGTTCAGATTTTTTAATGATCACTTTCTCAACGATCTCTTCCCGGACAACTTCTTTTTTCTCAAGAACTTTCCAGGCAAGAATTCCATTAAGTAAAACTGAGGCGGCCAGAATCCATTGCATTTCTTATTTCCTCAAAAGCTGAGCGGCTTCTTTGGCAAAATACGTGAGAATGATATCAGCACCGGCGCGGCGGAAGGAAATCAGAGTTTCGAGGATCACTTTATCATTATCAATCCAACCATTGGCAGCTGCCGCTTTCACCATCGCGTACTCACCCGAAACATTATAGGCAGCGATCGGAAGAGTGAAATTTTCTTTCAGGCGATAAATCACATCAAGATATGGAAGACCTGGTTTCACCATGAGGATATCTGCACCTTCCTGCTCATCCAGCATCGCCTCTCTCAAGGCTTCTTTGGCATTGGACGGATCCATCTGATAAGTTTTCTTGTCACCCTTCTTCGGAGCTGAATCCAGGGCCTCGCGGAACGGGCCATAAAATCCTGAAGCATATTTCGCGCAGTAACTCATGATGAGAACATTCTGAAATCCTCCCTTATCAAGGGCAGCGCGCAGATATCCAACCCGGCCATCCATCATGTCGGATGGTCCGATAATATCAACTCCGGCATGTGCTTCACAAAGAGCTTGCTTAGCAAGAACTTCAAGAGATTCATCATTGAGGATTTCGCCGGTTTTCGGATCAACGAGTCCATCATGACCATCAGAAGAATACGGATCAAGAGCGATATCACCCATGACCATCATCTCCGGAAGAGCGGCCTTCACAGCGCGGATAGCGCGGGCGTTGAGTCCCTCGGGATTATAGGATTCGCGGGCATCGGGAGTTTTCATCTTGTCATCGATCGCTGGAAAAAGTGCGACGGTATGAATACCCAAAGTGTAGAGTTCTTTTACTTCCTTCACGAGCTCATCAATGGATAAGCGAAACTGACCAGGCATGGATTTGATTTCAATTCGAAGTGCGGAGCCTTCGACAACAAACAGTGGTGCAATGAGATGAGCTGGCAAGAGATGAGATTCTCTCACCATTGAGCGGATAACTTCATTTCTTCTGTTACGACGTGGTCGATTCATAAACATAATCAAGCCTTCTGCATGGATTTAAACACGAGAGCATACATCTGAATCTGCTTCATCATACTAGCAAGACCATTTGAGCGGTTCATGGAAAGATGCTCAGTGATCCCGACTTCTTTTAAGAATTCAGGTTTGGTCGTAAGAATTTCCTCAGGAGTTGCGTCTGAATAGACAATGGTGAGAAGAGCGACGATACCTTTTACGAGTATGGCATCAGAGTCGGCATGGAAAAATACTCTTCCGTCTTTAAACTCCGGATAAAGCCAGACCTGCGACTGACATCCCTTCACCTTATACTTCTCATCCCGCTTATCTTCCGGATAGGCCGGTAATCCCCTTCCGAGCACAATGAGCTCTTTATAACGGTCTTCCCAGTCCTGATACTTCAGGAACCTTTCCTTAATCTGAGTGGTTCTCTCGAGCATATTCACGGGATTTCGTCTCCTTAGGCGCTCAGTATGCACCCGGGGAGGTCCCCTGACAATGATCTCAACAAATTTCACCTTCCTTTTTAAGGTTTTGGAGCGGGTCACCGAAAAGACATATAGATAATACGGGAAAAAACCATGTCTGTTTTCGACCTAAAACCTTTGTCTCCTAAAACGATCGATGATCTGAAGATCAAATCCGATCAGCTTTGGGAAATTAAAATCGACGAAAACATCTATGGTCCGTTCGAAACTCTTCAGCTGAAACACTACTCAAAAGAAAATCGCGCAATCCTCCTTAGGGCAGTTGTTTCCAACATGTCAGTAGATAGCTGGCGCCCATTTTTTGAAGTCAGAGATTTCCTTACAGAATCTCAATACAGCGGGCCTTACTGGATGCTGGCCCATGGTCAGAAGTCTTCACCACTTTCAAAAGCTGAAATAGCAAAACGCATAGAGCTCGGAACGATCACCCGACACGATGAAATTTCAGAAGATGATGGTCGTAATTGGCATCGTATTGCCAATCATCAGGAATTTGAAATCCAGTTCACAACCGGATCTTCTCTGCCTGAAAGTCCCAATGAATCGAGCTTTCAGAAAGCTAAGATCAAAGTTCTGGAACAATTGGAAGCGAGAAAAGAGCTGGCGGACGAAAAAGATAACCTCGCTGGTTTCACTCACGCATCGATGGTGACAAAAGAAAAAACACGAACTGTAAAAATTCAGGTCGATGAGATCAGAACGCCGGTTGACTCCTCTCAGCGCGGATCTTTCTGGGAACATCATAAAGTTCACTTTCTTATGGCAACACCTGTTCTTGCTGTGATTGCTTACTTTGTTTTCGTGAAGCCCGCACCTACTGGTGACATCGCTGAAGTTTCAGAAACAACTGAGAAGTCAGAAAAATCTCCGAATAAGCGTTCTAAAAAAGACAGCTGGAACCGTTCTCCTGCTAACTATGATTCCGGATCATCTAATAATCGCTCTGGAGTTACTCAACAGCCTTCGATGGATGACGGTTATCCGACGGTGATTGAAACTCACCAGGATGAACAAAATTATCCTGATCCTGAAAAAGAGGCCGACCAGGTCGCAGAGATTAATGAAACTGAAAATAGCCTCGTAGATCAGCCTAACCGCGATCCGGCCCAGGATGGCGGAGAATCACTTGATGCCACGATGAACAATGAGACAGAGATGCCAAATCCTGCAGTTGATCAGCCAGTGGTTGAAGAAGCTAGTGATTTCTAGTCTTCCTTAATCTATACTTTCCCCGTGAACCAGAATCTTATTTCCCAATACCGTAATCCTGAAACTCCTGGCAGTTTTTTTCTCTCATTCGAGGGAATCGAAGGCTCAGGTAAAACTACCCAGATCAGTGATCTGGAAGCACACCTTAAAAGTAAAAATAAGCGTGTTCTCGTTCTCCGTGAACCAGGCGGAAGTGCTTTCGGCGAAAAACTTCGTCAGGCAATTCTCGGGAGTCAAACTTCTCTCCATCCGCTGGCCGAATGTCACCTTTTTCTCTCGAGCCGGGCGCAACTTTTAAACGAAAAGATCCTGCCCTTTCTTCTTGAACCTGATTCAGTAGTTATCCTTGACCGCTACATCGATTCGACAATTGCATATCAGGGATTTGCCCGGGGACTGGGACTCGAAACAGTTCTCACTCTTCATCAGCACAATCCTTTGAATCTTCTTCCCCATCGTACATATTTCCTGGATATAGATTTCAAAACTTCACTTTTTCGCCAGAGTAAACGCGGTAACGAGAAGGACTATTTTGAATCTGAGAAAGAAGAATTTTATCAGAAACTCATCTCAGGATATCGTGCTCTTCCGGAACTTTTCCCGAATCGCGTCCTGAGAATTGATGCCTCCGGAACTCCGGAATCCATTAAATCTGAGATCATGAATGATCTGAGAAAGTTTCTCCCATGACCACCCTCGAAATCCTCCTAAGAAAAGCCAAGGCCGGAGAGCTGGCACATTTCTACACAGTAGAATCGATGTCTGGTGATGACCTGATGGAGTTTTGCCACTCATTTATCAGACGATATTTCCACGAAGTTGAAAAACAAACGCATCCGGTAAACACACTCATGGATCATCCGGATGTTCTGGTTATCACCGGGGTGGAAGATAAAAAAGACTACACAGTTGAAGACGCAACTCAGATGGAAAAGTTTTTTTCCTGGAGAGCAGTCCAGAGTCAGAGAAAATTTGTAGTCATCCCGGAAGCACACCGGATCACGAATATCCTTGCTAACAAGTGGCTCAAGATTCTTGAAGAACCACCAGTACCTGCGACCATTTTTCTCCTCAATCCCCGCAGAATAAAACTCCTTCCGACGATCCAATCAAGAAGCCTTGCCCTGCGCCTTCCCCGGAAGCGCGAAAAGCATGATTCAAGTGAATGGATAGAGTTTCTTACATCAATAAAAGACATGGGACTGTCACAGTTTCTCGAAAATTATTCCAAGGGTGACCGTCCGCTTTCTTTCTGGTGTGATGAGCTTCTTCACTGGGAAACAGAGCAGCTCACTCAGCTTGGAAGCAAAGACTCTTTGGAAAAGACCCTGAAGCGCCTTGAAGAAATGGATACCTTCAATCAACCGGGTGCAACAAAATGGACCTTCCTCTATCACCACCTGAAAGAGCACGTTCTCAAGCCCAGTTAACTCATTGACTTCCCACAGAAAAAACTCAAAAATAGGTAATGACCACATCTCAAAATACGGAAGAGGAAAAGCTCCCCCCCGTTGATCCTGATATTTCCGAAGATCCGACTTTGGAAGAGAATGAAGCTGAAGCAGAAAACCGGGAAGATTCCAGATTCAGTGAAGGCCAGATCCTTCGTTTTGTCCGGGTTCGCTTTCCAGGTAACTCCCGCTCGTTTCCTTTTCTGATCGGCAAGCGACGTATTGAATACGGCCAGAAAGTCGTAGCGATGTCCGATCGCGGAATGGCCGTCGGTTACGTTAACTCTTTCCCTTACGATGTTCCTTTCAACAAAAGCATGCTTCCGGTCCGGAGTATTTCAAAGCTCGCTGAGGAAGAAGAAATCGTCAAAGACAAGGATTCTTACCGCCAGCAGAAGAATGCCGAGAACATTTGTAATGACCTCATCGAATCTCACAAGCTCGACATGTATCTTACACACGTAGAGTTCACTTCCTTCGGTAAGAAGGCAGTATTTTATTTTATCGCCCCTTCGCGAGTTGATTTCCGCGATCTAGTAAGAGATCTCGTTGGAAAACTCAAAACCCGGATCGAGCTTCGCCAGATTTCAGTACGTGACCGCTCTGCCGCTATTGGTGGGATTGGTCCTTGTGGACTCGAGCTTTGCTGTTCTTCGTTTCTCACTAAGTACGGAAACGTCGGTATCAAGATGGCGAAGAACCAGGATCTTACTCTTAACTTTTCAAAGCTTAATGGTGTCTGCGGACAGCTTAAGTGCTGTCTTCAATATGAAGATGATGTTTACCGCGAGAAAAGAAGCCGCCTTCCTAAGGAAGGAGACTTTATCCATACTCACACTGGTGAATCAGGTCGCGTAGACCGTCTTCACCTTCTTTCTGAACAGTTCGACATGATGACAAATCGTGGTGTTCGTAAGCGGTATGTGGTTGATCTCTACAAAGAGACCACGGATAAAGACGGAGCGAAGTTTCCGAATGAATTCGAATTCGTTTCAGATGAAACTCAGAAGATTATCGGCATGGACGAAGCTGCTGCCCGTAAGGTGAAAGCATTCGAAGCTGAAGTCGCTGCCATGAAAGCACCTTCAAAGAATTTTGCTGATTCAATTTTTGAAAACCTGATGGGTGCTCAAACTCTCGACTACTCTCTTCCAGAAGTTGCCGAGCCGGGATCTCCTGTCAGAAATGTAAAAAATCCTGATGAAGAAGAAGAGATCGTCTACACCATGAGTGAAGATGAAATGCTCGATGATGATGATGACTCAAACTTCGATATGGAAGTTACTACTACGACGGTGAAAGCTGCCCAGGATGATCGGCCACAGAACAACAACCGTGACAGAAATCACCAGGGACGCGATAACCGCGGTCCTCGTCAGGATAATCGTGGTCCTCAAAACAACAATCAGAATCGCGGCGGGCCGCAGCCGGCCGCCCCACGGGACCAGAATAACAATCAGGGAAGACCGAACAATAATAATCGTCGCCCGAGATAGTTTATGAAGATCCTCCATACGTCTGACTGGCATCTGGGTAAAAGACTCATGAAGCTTGACCGGGGCGAGGAGCATGAAGGTTTTCTCAACTGGCTCCTCGATACCCTTAAATCCGAAAAGATTGATCTTCTCCTCGTGGCCGGCGACATCTTCGATGTGCCGAATCCCCCGCACCAGAGTCTGGAACTTTTTTATAAATTCCTTCACCGGGTCTCGGTTGAAACTAAAACCGAAACTCTAATCATTGCCGGGAATCATGATTCCGGAATTCTCCTCGATGCTCCTAAAGAGTTACTAAAAACTCATCGGGTAAAAGTCTGGGGAAAACTCTCTCAGAATCCGGCCGATCACTGGACCACAATTAGTAATGCGTTTGATGTCTGCGCGCTGCCCTTTTTCCGTTCGTTTGAGCTTCTTCCTCAGGGCGAAGGTGATGCCATAGAAGCACTTAAAAAATATGTCGTTCGCGAGAAATCACGTCCCACACTGTTATTGTTTCATCATCTCGCCGGAATTTATGAATCTTCCGGCAGTGAGCAGGTAGTTTCTCTTTCTGGTGTTGATTCGATTCCGGTTGAGCTCCTGAAAGATTTTGATTACGTGGCCCTGGGACATATTCATAAGCCGCAGAAAATTTCAGAAAATGCCTATTACTCCGGCTCTCCGATCCCGCTTCGTTTTTCTGAAACACTCGCAAAATCCGTGATGATCCTGGATCTTAATGATTCAAAGATAAGTATTTCAAAGCTTCCTATTCCAGTTCTCCGTCCGCTTCATCTTGTGAAAGCCGAAATCGGGAACTGGAAAGAGAAACTAGAAGCACTACCTGAGTGGAAGGGACTCACTCCGATGGTTGAGCTCCAACTAACTCTGAAAGAGCCACAGCTCGGAATCTCGGAAGAGATCCGCGAAGTCCTCTTGAAAAAAGGGATGGAGTTATTAAGCTTTATTCCCCTCTATGAAACATCCGAAAACAAGCGTGAAAAGAGAGAAGACCTCTTTGAACTCTCGCCTACTGATCTCTTTGCGGACTATTACTCTTTCCGTTATCCCGGAGAAACTCTTTCCGACGAAGTAAAAGAAGACTTCAAGGCCCTCCTCACTAAGGTGAAAGATGCGTCTCCTTAAGCTCAGGGTAAAAAACATTGCCTCGCTGAAGGGTGAGCACACGATTAGCTTCGAGGACATTGCTGCTCACTCAAATCTTTTTGCCATTACCGGTGAAACCGGTGCGGGAAAATCCACCATCCTAAATTCGGTGGGTCTTGCTCTCTACGGTGATATCTTCAAAAAAACCCTGAACCAGATTGATGTTGTCTCCCTTGGTGAATACGAAGGAATGATTGAACTCATCTTCCAGGTCCGGGGAAAAAAGTATCTTGCTTACTGGTATGTCCGGACGAGAAAACCAAATGGCGAGGCCTATGCCAAGGTCCCGACACCTACCCGATATCTTTACACACTTGCTGGAAATGATTTCACTTCAGAGAGAACAATCTCTGAGGAAAAAGTCGAAGATCTCCTGAATTTAGATTTTGATCAGTTCTCTAAGTGCGTAGTCCTTAACCAGGGTGAGTTCGCCAAATTTCTCATGAGTTCATTCCCAGAAAGGCGCGCCATCCTCGAGAAGCTCTATCCCGGAGAACTTCTGGGAAATATCGTTCGGGTACTGAAAGAAGAACTCGATAGCCTTCGCGTCCAGAAAGAGCATCTTGAAATTGAGCTTAAAGCGATCTCTGACGATGGTCAGTCTCATATCAATATTGAGCAGGAGTTAATTTCTGCTCGCAGGGAACTTGCCCTGCATGAAAGCTGGTCCGAGCTGATTGAACAGCTCTTTGATCACTTTCAGAGTTTACTTCACTATCATGAAAAGAATCTCGAGAACGAAAAGCGGATCGATTCTACCAAGCGTGATCTTGCTTCAGGCACGAGCTCCTATAATATTCTCCTTAAGGCCACAGAAGAGGCCCAGCAGCGCCGTGAAGAAAGTCAGAAGGCACTGAATGAAAGAGGTCCACGCCTTCAGGAACTTCTGAAGTCTGAGGAAAATCTTCGGAACGAGAAATCCCGTCTGGAAACACTCTCTAAAGATGATGCTAAAATACGGACCGAGCTTCTTGACCTTGATCAGAGGATAGAAAGACTTCGCACCGAGGAGACCAAGCTCCTTCCTGAGAGAGAAGAAACCGCAAAGAAAATGAAGTATCCCTTTGAATCAATCATCGCTCACCGGGATAGCATTAATAATCTTGTGGACCGAAGTGAGGAAATTGGAAAAATCCGCCAGGCGCTTCAGCTCGAACAAGAACGACTGAGTAACCTGGAAAACAAAGGGATAGAAGTTTCCGCTAAATCACAGGAGATTCAGGACAAGCTCAAGCTCATTCCGGAAGACACCTCTGAACAATTGAAAGCTCATCTTAAAAAGAAGGATGAATCACTTAAGTCACATGCCCGGGAGACTGAAATAACTTTTCAGACCTCAAGTATAGAGATCCTGATCACAGAACTAATCATGGAACTCAAGTCCCGTAAGGATAAGGTCAAGGACTTCAAAGAAGAACTCGTAAACGTGGTTGCTTCTCTAAAAGTTCAAGAACTACTTTCTGCCGTATCAGTCTGTTTATTCCATCCACAGACTGAAGAAAAAAACATTTGCCCCGTCTGTGAAAACCCTTTCGGCAAAGGAAAACTCCAGGATCTGAAAATCCTTGCTGGAAGTTTTAATATCGGAAGACTCCAGCAGAAGTCGGACAAACTCAATGCTGACATCGTAAAACTTGACACTGAAATTGAGCTTCAATCAAAATCACTCACAGATGAGCAGAGAAAATTGTCTCTTCTCAAAGAAGAAAAAACAAAGCTTCGGCCTCTGCTGGTACCGGTCGATGAGTTTGAAAAAGAAATCGCCCGGATTCAGAAACTCTCATGGGACCGCGATCAGCTTTTGCCTCTCGCATTAACGACAGAAGCCGAGCTCAAGAAAGTGCGTCTCGAATATCGGGATGCTAAAGCAAAACTCACAACTAAAGAAACCGAGCTTGAAGAAAAAAGAAAACTCTTTCATCAGGCAGCCTCTGAAATAAGTCCATTTGTTCCTGACTTCAATGAAGATCTTCTGCCAGTTCTGAGACTGGACTTAAGACTTTCAGTTCTCCTTTCTGAGCTGGATGGGATGATCGAGAGACATCGTCATGATCTGAAACACTGGGGTGAGAGAAAGACTGAGCTGAATTCAAGCATGGCATCGATTATCGCCCAAAAAGAAGAAGCAAGAATTAAAATCCAGCAGCTCTCAGAGCTCTTAATGAAGGAACTAGAAGGCGGGAGTGCATCCGAGGCCTTAAAAAAACTCAACGAAAACATGAGAGTCTCCCTTGAGGAGTTCGACAATAAGGACCGTGATCGCCGGAAACAAGAACTGGTTTTAAAAGATTTTCAAAGCCGCCTTTATACATATGATGAGCAGGCGCGCGATATCGGTATTCAATACTCAAAAGAGCATACTGAAATTATCGATCTAGCTCAAAAAGAGATTCCTGAACTCTCTCTTACTCTCTCTCAGATTCGCGATACGCTTAAAAAAATCGATTTACCGCTCTCCTCACCTTCCGGTCTTTTCGTTCCCTTAAAAGAAATCATGGAGAAAGAAAAAGGAGCGCTGAAGCTCACTACAAATGAGGCACGATCTCGAGTCGCCCATTTTGTGGCGAAAAAAGAAGATCAGGAAAAGAAACGCGACCGGATCCAGCTTCTGGAACTCAAGCGTGCTGATGTGATGAAAGATCTCGCCCGCCGTGAGCGCATGAATGAAATTCTCGGAAAAGATGAACTCAGGACATATGTCCTCTCTCTGGTTGAAGAAAATCTCATCATTGTGACCAATGAAGAATTAGCTCGTCTTTGTCAGAGTCGTTACGAAATCATTCACCAGACAAAAACGAATAAGCTAGCACCAGAGTTTTTTATCCTCGATAAATTCCGCGATGGTGGAATCAGAAAAATTTCTACTCTCTCGGGAGGTGAAACCTTCATGGTTTCTTTGGCCATGGCCCTGGGGCTTGCCGAGATGACGAGAGGCACGGCCGAGATTGACACCCTTTTTATAGATGAAGGTTTCGGGACTCTCGACCAGGATTCTCTCGAAGACGTACTCGACATGCTGAACCAGATTCAGAATCGGGGTCTCATGGTGGGGATTATTTCTCACGTAAAAGCCCTCACTTCCAC
>JBKJPL010000002.1:0-12072 GCA_046595005.1 Bacteriovoracaceae bacterium
GTTCATTCTGAGCCACAATCAAACTCTCCAAGTATTATTTTTAAGTAAACTAGAAGTTTATTCGAAATAGCTCTAATTAAAATTCCTGTTACAGAATTTTGTTCAAGTTGCGATTTATCTCACTTCAATAAAGTAGTGAGCGTCTTTCCACAGTCCTTTCGAACTGCCTAAATCTTACGAAAGACTCGGCAATTGAACGTTTGATACTTTCTCATCTCATCTTGTGATCCGAAGATCACAAAATCTTAAATATTATTCGAATGTAAAAGAGCAAAAAATCCGGCTTGAGTTGAGACTCATGCTAAAAACTACTTAGTTCGTTCGGAAGTGTTTTGGGAGATTAAGAGATCTCTATAAAACCGTCAAGGGGTTTTAGATTTGATTCTGAAAAAAAATTAAATCTAAAAACCCCTCTAAACAATGTCTTTTTAAGACCTTAGGTAAAGACCAGCTTTTTCAAGAGCTTGGATGATATTTTGCTCAAGAGATTTAATTGTCTCCGGAGTTAATGTCTTTTCTGAGTCTTCAAATACAGTTCTCACTGTGACGGCTTTTTTGAGTTCATCGATCATAAAGACAGAAACTATGCTCTTATTTTTGATCTCTTTCACTTTCAAAGCATTTAAAGCCGCAACTGCAGTTGCTGCTGGCGCATCTTTCTCCATCACGACAGTTACATCAAATGAAGATGAAGGAAATTTCGGGATCGGCTGATACTTCGTCTTATCTTTCATCTCACGAGACTCAAGATCTGTGATGTCGATGACAGCAAGAGTGAGATGACCTTTCATTTTGTAGTTTTTCAGAATGAGCGGATGAACCGTGAAGATGGCACCAGTAAATTTACCCATGATCTGAACATTCACGAACTCATGCGGATGAATGCCCTGCCAGCTCTTAGGAAGAACTGCACTTGGGAACTTGTCACTTGCAGGAGCAAAGTTAAAGCCTACGTTGAGAGTAGAGAGAAGTTTTTCAACAACGTTCTCGAGCTCTACAAAGCGGGTGGCCTCACGAGAGTACATAGAGATAACGAGATGACTTCTTTCCTTCTCGTAATCAAGATATGAGCGACCAATTTCAAAGAATGAAAAAGCATCGAAGTTTTTCTGGTTCTGCGAAGCTTTCTCAATGACAGAAGGAATGATTGAAGGGCGCATGCGATCCTGGTCAACCGAGAGCGCATTCACAAGAACGAGCTTCTCAGAAAGATCAGGCCATAAAGCTTTCTCAAGAAGATCTTTTCCTACGAGAGGATAAGTCATGATCTCAAGTGCTCTTGCATCCTGAACCAGGAAATCCTGGATCTTTCTGTGGAATTGTTTTGAAGGAGAAAGACGGACCGGGCGTACCGGGAGCATCGGCGAAACAGCTGGAATATTATCGTAGCCGATCATCCTTCCGATTTCTTCAATGAGATCTGCCTTGCAGCTGATGTCTTTTGTTGTCCTGTAAGTCGGAACTGCCACCTGAAAAGCACTGTCTTTCAGGTTAACTTTAAAATCAAGGCTTTCAAAAATTGATTTGATGCGAGCTTCTTCGACATTGTATCCAAGCGCAGTCTTGATTTCTTTATGAGTGATATTGAGGTTCAGAATTTGTGAGAGCTTATCCGTTTTCACAAACTTCTCGGGAGAACCAACAATCTTCGCTTCAGGAAAATACTCTTTGATCATTTCAACCAGTCGAAGAAGAGTGCGGTAACACATGTTACTGTCGAGAGTTTTCTCGTAACGCTGAGAAGAGTCTGTGCGAAGACCAAGGCGAACAGAAGTCTTTCTTACTTCCGGAGCTTCCCAGTTAGCGACTTCAAGGAAAATCTTTGAAGTGGTGTCTGTCACACCACTCTCAAGACCGCCCATGAGGCCAGCGAGGACCAATGGGCGTTCAGTATCAGCAATGATCGTGTCATGTGGAATAAGATCGCGATCTGTTTCATCGAGTGTCTTGAATTTCAAGAGCTCTCCGGCACGCTTAATAATGACTTTGCCACCGTGGATTTTTTCACGGTCAAAGATATGGTTCGGCATACCGAGTTCAACCATGACGTAGTTACTGATATCAACGATGAGATTGATAGAACGAAGGCCTACTGTCTCAAGGCGATTCTTGATGAAATCCGGTGTGGGTTTCATCTTGATGCCGTCGATAGAAAGTCCGTAATAAGTGAGGCACGAAGAGTCTTCGCTCACATCCAATTTTACCGGAGAAGCGTCTTTCGAAAAATTCGCTTCAAGTTTCTTTTCCCAGTCAGCAGTAAATTTGTTTTTCAGAGGTATCTGGTGAGCAGCTGCGAATTCACGAGCGAGACCCAGGTATCCCCAGAGATCAGGGCGATGAGTAAGAGATTTATTATCAACGTCGAGAACGATATCTGAATCCATCTTGAGATAATCAGGCATCGAGGTTCCCGTTTTAGCGTCAGCGGAAAGCTCCATGAGCCCTGACTTCCCTTCTCCCAGGCCAAGCTCAGTTTCCGAACAAAGCATTCCGTCAGAGAGAATTCCGCGGATTTTTTTCGGCTCAAGAGTCATTCCATTCGGAAGTGTTGTTCCGATTGGAGCGTAAGGAACTTTCAGTCCCGGACGGACATTGGGAGCTCCACAAACCACTTCTTTCATAGTTCCATTACCTACGTCAAAGGTAACGAGGTTCAGTTTATCTGAATCAGGGTGTGGCTTAAGAGATTTGATTTCAACGACAGTGACCGGACGAAGACCCTCGCCTTTTACGATCACATCTTCGACTTCAGCAGTCGCAAGAGTAAATTTTGAAGCGAGCTCCTTAGGAGGCATACTCGGAAGATCTACAAAGTCTTTGATCCAGTTAAGTGAAATAAGCATATGTTTCCTAGAAAGATTTAAATTGTGAGTTGAAGCGAAGGTCAGCACCGTGAAGATGACGGATATCATCGATTCCGTATCTCATCATCACGAGGCGATCAAGCCCGAGACCGAAAGCAAAGCCTGAATTTTTCTCAGGATCGATACCACCATGACGAAGAACGTTTGGATGAACCATTCCGCAAGGGAGAAGTTCTACCCATCCTACATGCTTACATACTGAGCAGCCTTTACCGCCACAAATAAGACATTTGATATCAAGCTCAAAGCCAGGTTCAACAAATGGGAAAAAGCCCGGACGAAGTCTGACTTCAACTTCGCGTTTAAAGATTTCAGTGAGAAGGGTTTTCATGAAGTAGATGAGATTTCCAACGGAAACATCCTCGCCTACCATCATCCCCTCGAGCTGGTGGAATACCATTTCGTGAGAAGCATCGGTTCTTTCGCAACGGAAGACTTTACCCGGACCGACGAATCGGAAGGGAGGCTTTCTCGTTTTCATACCACGAACCTGAATCGTGGAAGTATGAGTGCGAAGAAGGTGCTTCTTATCGGCAAACCAGAAAGTATCCTGCATGTCGCGCGCCGGGTGGGTATCAGGAATATTGAGTGCCTCAAAGTTATGATAATCGTCTTCGATATGCGGACCATCGAGAACTTCAAAGCCCATAGAGATGAAAATATCTTCGATCTCTTTCTGAATAATTGTTACCGGATGATAGCCGGCCGCCTGAAGTCCCTTTTCAAGAACAGAATCAGTGAGAGAGATATCGATTTTATCTTTGGCGAGATTCTCATTGATCTCCAGAACTTCGAGTTCGAGCATTTTTTTTGAGACGAGCTCTTCAATGGCACCCTTAACTTCGTTGGCCTTGGCACCGATTGTTTTTCGTTCCTCAGGAGTAGCATCCTTGAGGTTTTTCATGACATCAGACAATGGACCTTGTTTACCGATGTATTTGGACTTGAGGTTTAGGAGATCAGCAACTTTCTGAACTTTTGAAAGTTCGGCGCTGAAATCCTGAAGAAGTGTATTGAGTACCTGCATGACTATCCCTTGGGAAATTTAGGGAAAAGGTTATCAGGGAGGTTACGTCATGGGAAGAAAAGATGCGAGGAGTCGATTTCGGGACTTCATCAGAAAAGCGATCTTCGCAGGATCCTGATAGTCGGGATAGGTCCAGGGCAGAGGCCGGAACTCGGATTTCTTAAACTCAAAAGTGAGATCAGCAAAAATATCAGCACCGATAAAAATCCGGTGCGAATAGTTTTTAGTTGTCGCAAGGAGGAAATTTTCGAGCGACAGGAATCCAATGTCGACATTTACCATGCGCTTTCCGTCCCGGGCAAAAGTGTTTTCCCATTCGAGGCTTTTCAGTTTCCCATCCAGAAGTTCGGATCTGGGAAATGGTTTTTGAGAAATAACGAGGAAGCGAGCGAGCTCACCCGTCATCTCTTTTGCGTAATAATCGATTAAGGGATTGAAGTCGGGAACCATCAGGTCGAAATCACCATAGTGAGAGGACCACAGATTAAGGAGTTCTTCCTGAGTATGAAGATCGCGGCGATAAAGAAAGCTTCCGAAGATAAGACCCGGTGGCGTCGGAAGTGTCTTCAGCATTATTTCATGATTTTGCGGAGATTCTGGAAATATTCACGAAGCTCTTCCAGAGAACAAAGAGCAGTTCCGCGTTTTCTCACGACAACACCGGCGGCACAGTTACCAATCCATGCTGCTTCTTCCAGTGTTGCACCGGACATGAGCGAAGCTGCAATCGCAGCAATCGCAGTATCACCGGCACCTGAGACATCGAAGACTTCGCTGGCCGCTGTCGGAATAATTCTCAGTTTATCGTCGAGCTTAGTATCAAGCATCGCCATACCATCAGGACCCAGAGTGATGATCACTTTTTCAAGATTCAGTTTATCAGCGAGAACCTGAGCAATGGTTTCGAGCTTTCTTTCCTTGAAATAACCGAGGGCCTCTACCATGTTGTTTGCTTCGAGGCGGTTTGGCTTGAGTAAGGTGGCACCTTTGTACCACGACGGAGGAGATGATCTTGAAGGATCAACAGCGATCATGAGTTTTTTTTCTTTAAAGTCTTTGATGATCTTCTGACAAAGATTCTCACTGAAGAGTCCTTTGCCGTAATCTTCAATGATAGCACCAGAGTGATTTTCAGAAAAGTCCTGGATGCGTGAAGCTACACGTCTATTGGTTTCTTCATCGATAGAATCTTTCGTTTCATAATCCACACGGCAGATTTGCTGAGTCGATGTCGTCACTCTTTCTTTATAAGTCGTGTGACGTGAAGGATCTCTCACGAGACCCCAGGTCTTGAGCGCTCTTTCTTCAAGCAGATGTTCTACGAGATTAGCGCGGCTATCATCACCAATCACACCACACAGAGTGGATGCGACTTCAAGACTTTTCAGGTTATCAGATACGTTGGCAGCAAGCCCGAGCTTATGCCATTCCTTGGATACTTCCAGAACAGGAACTGGTGCTTCGGGAGAAATTCTTTTCACTTCGCCATAAGTGTACTTATCGATACCAAGATCACCTACAACGAGTATTGGTTTCAAAGTTTGAAAGTGAGAAATGATTTCGTTAAATTTTTCCAGAGTCAGAATCATGCTTGTTCTCTTCTTTTATTCCAGAGGCCGATTATCTCTTCTACGATCTGAGGGATTGTCTTGCCGGTTGAATCGAGTTCAACTCCATCAGCAGCTTTCTTGAGAGGTGCAATTTCACGAGTCATATCTTCATGATCTCTTTCTTTAATATCGGCCAGGACGGTATTGTAATCAAGATCAGTCTGCCCGCGCTCTTTCAATTCATCGAGACGGCGATTCGAGCGCTCTTCTGCCGAAGCAGTCAGAAAGACTTTAAGTATGGCATTAGGGAAAATAACCGTTCCAATGTCTCTGCCATCAAGAATTGATGGACGGTCTTTAACGATCGTTCTCTGCCAGTCGGCCAGGAAATCACGGATCACTTTGAACTTTGAAATCTGTGATGCCAGACGAGAAACATGATGTTCGCGGATAACATCTGTCAGATTGAGATTATCCAGCTGGATCAAAACTCCGGCCTCTGGAGCGTATTGAAAACGATGATCATGAAAAAATTTATTTATCAATTCGTCTTCAGCGGGTGTGAGCTTTTGTTTTGTGAAATCAATACCTGTGTGCTGAAGAGCATAAGCGGCCGCCCGGAACATGGATCCGGTATCGATGTAAATAAGGCCTAATTTTTCAGCGACCATCTTTGCAACAGTAGATTTCCCGCTGCCCGATGGACCGTCCAGGGCAATGACCTGATCCTTACTCATAGGAGAAAATAATAGGTTGGGAGAGAGGCAGTGGCAATCAGAGATCTTTTAAAAAATGGAATTCCGCGATGAGCTCAAGGCGCGCAAAGATATCCGGATGGGAAACTTTAAGCATGATTGGATTAATCATTTCGTGAAGATCTTTAGGAGTTGAACCCAGATGAGAACGCTGTGACCAGTTAGGATATGATCCCGGTGCCATGGCCAGGGCGTGATCTTCCATCACCAGCGAAAAAGCGAGAAGCTCACGAAGTGAAAGATTTGATAGTTGAGTTTTGAAATGCTTGAAGACAATTATTTCCCGCTCAGGGTCGTAGTGAGAAAAGCGTCCGGTCGCACCCTTCATTTCCTGAATAGCGATACAAAGCTTTCTTCTCTCTGAAAGATTAAAGAAAAACTCTGAGTTCGACTGAAGGAGGGCTTCCCTCAGTTGTTCAAGTTCAGATGCGCGGGATGAAGGTGACATTGGAATTCTGGCTCAGTGTCTTGGTAATTTGGTAATAATTTTTCAATACCTTATTAAGGTAATGATTACTCTTACCAACTGGCAAGTTATTCCGAAGCTGATTCTTCGTCCAATAAGGTCCCATGTTGTATGCAACGGTCGCATAGTGATGGTTGTTATTGAAGGTCTCAAGAAGACCTTTCATGTAGTAGATCCCTACTTCGAGGTTTCTGAGTTTCGAAACGAGCTTTGAATATCCCATGTCATAAAATGTATGGGCATAATGATAACGAAGATAATCTTCACCACGATCAGACTCCAGGAAGATTCCCTTCGAGCGCATTTCTGCAAGGGTCTCCATATAAGTCTGTGGCATTAGCTGCATCAGCCCACGGGCACCTTTCTTTGAAAGAGCTTCGTGCTTAAAGTCTGACTCAGTCCACATCATCGAAAGAACCCAGAAAGGATCGAGCTGGTGCTTCTCACAAAGTATGAGAACAGGACGAATGACCTTCTTAACTTTCTTCTGAATTTTTTCAGGGAAGAGAGACACCATTTCTGCTTCAGCTTCTTCATATGAGTTATTAGCAAAGAAGCTAATGTCTCCGATGAAGAATCCTAAGCTATCGCTTTTAAAGCGGTAACTTTTCTGACGCTTGAATCCAAAAGAAAAGGTTTCTGGATACAGGGCCCGTATAGCAAACGAGCCAAAAAGGATCAGTGAGAAGAACGGTATTTTATAGTTGGCGAAGAAGTGTCTAAAAAAAGATTTTTTAGGCAGCTCCTCAGTCGTCACCGCAAGGTTTTCTAGCACACTTGCTTCTCCGGTCATCGGTTCCATCATAGCCTCGCTTATATCCCGCTCAGTCCAAGGTTGGCAAATTGCCTTGACCAAGCTGAGATAAACCATTGAAGATTGATACGTAAAAAGTATCACGTTACTGCTGCACACCAAATTCCGGGGTTTTATGAGTGAAAATAAATTATCTTTGGAGAGCTCTCTCTATCTCAAGCAACATGCTGAAAATCCTGTGCATTGGTGGCCTTATAATGAACAAGCACTGAAAACTGCTAGAGAACTAAACAAGCTCATATTTGTGTCGATTGGCTACTCTTCCTGTCACTGGTGCCACGTAATGGCGCATGAATCGTTCGAAGATGAGACTACTGCTAAGTACTTGAATGAGCATTTCGTCTCGATCAAAGTGGATCGCGAAGAGTTTCCCGATGTCGACAACTACTTCCAGAATGCCTGCTCGATCATGACTGGTCGTGGGGGATGGCCACTTACTGTTTTCCTTACTCCGGATGGAAAACCGTTTTTTGCTGGAACGTATTTTCCGAAAGAGGGCCGCCAGGGTCTTCCAAGTTTTATGGAAATTCTGAAGCATATTTCTGACCTATATAAAAATACTCCTGATCAGCTGAAAGAAAGTGCTGAGAATCTGGTGAAACAGATTAATTCTCCCAACAAGCTCGAAAAGAAAATTCAGTTTCAGGGACATTTCCCTCCCCCATCAGCAATTATGAATGCTCTTAAGAATTTTGCTGATTCGAAAAATGGTGGTTACGGCGAGCCTCCGAAGTTTCCACATTTCCCTTTCTATGAATGGGCAGCGGAACAGATTCTTGAAGGCATGATTCCTCAGGAACTTGGAAAGCACATTGCTGAGTCAGTTGAAAGAATGCTCATGGGAGGAATGTATGATCACGTGAGAGGCGGGATTCACCGCTACTCTACAGATGCACAGTTCATGGTGCCGCATTTTGAAAAGATGCTTTATGATCAGGCTGGACTACTGAAAGTCCTCGCGCGAGTTTCTCAATTTTATCCGGCCCCGATTATCTATGACGGGATCCTTCAGACAATCGATTATCTCCGTACTGAGATGGTGGATGATACAGGGTACTTCTTCAGTGCTCAGGATGCTGACTCTGAAGGAATGGAAGGACTCTATTTCACATTCTCGAAAGAAGAATTTGTGGAAAGCTTCAATGAAGCTCCAGAAGCTCAAAGAGCTAAACTTGATTACTACCTCAAAGTTTTCCAGATCACAGATAAAGGAAACTTTACTCACGGACTCAATGTCATATCGCTAAATCCGGAAATGAAGAGTGAATATTACATGCAGGATGGGTGGCAGGAAGTTCGGGAGATCAGACGTCGTCTTCTCGAGTTAAGAAAGTACCGGATGCCGCCAGCGACTGACAGAAAAGGACTTGCGAGCTGGAACTTCATGCTCATCTCCGCTCTTATCGATGTTGTTCAATACTGCCAGATTGATGTCATTCAGAACGAGGCATTTTCTCTTGTTCAGCCGACTATCGACGGGTGTCTTAAAACATTCCTGGTTGAACGTGATGGAAGACATCTCATCCGCCATTCGACAACTCTTCAGAACCAACCGATCTATCTTGAAGACTATGTGAATTTCGCTGACTCGCAACTGAGACTTTACGAGATAACTGGTAATCAGATCTTTAAAAATAATGCTATCGAGTCTGTAGACTTCACATTGAAGCAGTTCATGGTGAATGGTGAGTTCTTTCAGACAGCAATGGCATCCGGGCCTTTTGAAAGACAAAGGGCTCCGCTTTACGATCAGTCCTATCGCTCCCCAGTGATGACTCTCTCAATTCTTCTCTCCCGACTTTCAGTTTTCCGTCCTGATTTTCATCCGGAAGTTGTTTTCGGAGAAAAATTCCAGGATATGGTTCAGTTCACACTCACTTCTCCCCTCGGACATGGGGAAGGACTTAAGGCCTTTACTTATCCGCAGGACATTTATCGCAAGATCGAAGTACCAATGGAGTGGAATGAAATGGCAGAGTTTCAGGGAATGAGAACGCATTTCTTTTCAAGATTCGTGATGGATTATCATAATCGCAAGGATGACACTTATCAGATCTGCACGCGTGAGGTCTGCGAGGCACAGGGAACTGGTTTTGAACAATTCAAAACGATCTTCAAGGTAAGAGAAGAAAAAGATGCTTAAGGGTCTCCGTATTATAGATCTTACTCATCGTCTTCCGGGGCCACTTGCGGGAAAGATCCTCCATGATCTCGGTGCTGAAGTTATTAAAGTGGAAGATGAAAAACACCGCGACCCATTTCTTTCTGGAATGTTTTCGGAATTCGATCAGAGTTTTGAAAATTGGTACGAAGAGCTCAATGGTTCAAAGAAAATCGTAAGACTGGATTTCAAATCGCCCGATATTAAAACCCAGATTGCTGAGATTATGAAAGATGCTGATGGAATCCTTCTTTCGCTTTCTCCGAAGTTAAAAAATAATCTTGGTCTCGAAAATTTCACCGGGAAGCTGGCGATAGTAGAACTTGAAGCATCTTCAACTCACAACAAGGCCATGCACGATCTCAATGCCCTTGCGATCAGTGGATATCTTTCTTTGCACGTGGCCCATGAAACAAAAGATATTGTTCCGCCTCCATTTTTACCTGTGGCGGGCATAGCTTTTGGTCAGCAAGTTGCTACACAAATGCTCGCGAATATCATCGCTTCCCAGAAAACAAATTCAGTCGTTAAAACAATAAGTTATCTTCACGATACAGCGGACTCTATTTTTCATCCTTTCTGGTCGAAAAAATTGAGGAATGAGAAACGCACAAAATTTCTGCATAATGGCGCGTACCCATGTTATTGTCTTTACCGCTGTAAGGACGCGAATTATGTTGCTCTTGCCGCAGTGGAAGAAAAATTTTGGACCGATTTCATCTCTACTTTCAATGTTCCTCTGGCGCTTGAAAAACGATTTAATACTGATCCATCATCTTTCAGGATCGTCGCCGATACGTTTGCCAAACTCACGGCGGACGAGATAGAAGCTAAGGCATCTAACAAAGAACTTTGTTTATCAATAGTCAGAAAGATCTGACCCCTATGGAGAGAGTTATGACGAAAAGAGTTATTGGATTCCATTACACACTTACTGATAAAACGGGAACCACTCTGGATTCCTCAATTGGTGATGAGCCGCTTTTCTTTTTAGAAGGCACTCATCAGATCATTCCTGGGCTTGAAAAAGTAATCGCGCTCATGAATGTTGGCGATAAAAGAAAAATTGAAGTTAAAGCTAATGACGCTTACGGCGAAGTAAATGCTGATCTCGTAGTAAAAGTTAAGAAGACTCAGTTTCCTCCGGGAGCAACCCTAACAGTTGGCGATCAGTTCCAGGTGAACAATGATGCTGGTTCGCCAGTGTTCACAATCATGGCAATTGATTCAGATGAAGTTACTGTTGATGGAAATCATCCGATGGCCGGCAAAGATCTTTTCTTTGACGTAGAAATCGTTGGTGTTCGTCCAGCTACGACTGAAGAAATGAGCCACGGCCACGCTCATGGCCAAGACGGTCACGGTCACCACTAATTAGTTAAGACTTAAAAGCCCTTCTTTCTCGGAAACGAGATGGAAGGGTTCATCTTTCACGAGCAAAAACCCATCCAGATCCACATACTCTACCATTCCCGTAAAAAGCATTCCGTAAGATATCCCGATGGTCGTCTCGATCATACAACCCATCATGACTTCCAGATTATTCTTCTTAGCCTCTTTCACAAGATCGCGCGCGACGATGAGTGAGCCAGTCTTCATGAGCTTGATATTTACGGCATGGAATTGTTTCGCCAGTTCCGAAAAATCTCCAACGTCCTCGATGGATTCATCTGCGAGAAGCTTGTAAGGGGTTTTCTTTTTTAGTTCGCGATACTCAGCCGACATTGTCGAAGGAAACGGTTGTTCGATGAGTTCGATGTTCATGCCTGACAGAGTTTCCTGAAAACGCATGAAGGAATCAAGATCTTTCCATCCTTCATTAGCATCTACCCGAAGTTTAGCAGAGGTGTGCTTTTTAATTTCTTTCAGCATCTCTTCACCGGTCTCGGCATTCACTTTGATCTTCAAAGATTGAAAGCGTGTGATGGGCTTCAGATATTCTTCAATTTCGCCAACCGGTATGATCGGCATAGAGAACGAGGTTGAAACTGTTTTCGGTGCTGGAAGGTCCAGAAAATCTGAAATCGACTGGACACTCTTTTTTGCGAAGTAAGCAATGAAGACTGACTCCAGTCCAAAACGGAGAGAATGGAAAAGTTTCATTGTATCGAGATCCACATTCAACATCGCGAGATTGGAAATTTTCGTGATGTCGTTAGCAGCAAACCAGTCATTGAACTGTTTTTCAATCAGCTCAGGAGTTTCACCATATCTGATATTGGGAGCGATCTCGGATCGAAAATCTCCCGACATCGTATGAAGATGAACAATGAAGTTTTCTTTGAATGTGGCTTGATTGCGAGAGAGCTTCCAGTTTACTTTGAGATCAAGATGACGTTTCTCGAGCGAGAGCTTCATAGGTCTCCTACAACACGAAACAAATCTGATCTTTCAAAGTCAGCAGGAGCATTTCCCCACTTCCCTACTGGTGGCTC
>JBKJPL010000019.1:0-26213 GCA_046595005.1 Bacteriovoracaceae bacterium
CGCGGCCGTTGCATTTACGTCAGCGTTGACGATGGCTCCGTCAGCAATCTTCGCAGAGTCAACTGCACCAGAAGCGATCGTTGCACTGGCGATTGTGCCTGAGAGATCACCGCCAACTGCAGTTGAAGTGGTAGCGACATTTGACCATGAGAGAACTCCAGTTCCATTGGTTGTCAGAACTTGATTTGCTGAACCAGCAGTTGTCGGAAGAGTGAGCGTATAAGAAGTTGTTCCTGAATTTGGTGCCTTGATAGTTACATAGTCAGAAGCAGCTCCGTCTTTTAACTGGAGATTGGTATTAACCACGAGATTGCCGGTGAGAGTTCCACCTGCGAGAGGAAGTTTAGTAGCATCTGTTGAATCATCAGTAGCGCAGGTCCAGCCTGTAACAGCATTCCACTTGAGAACCTCTCCACCGGAGCAGTTCACAGAGCGAATAGAACCAGCGAAGCGTTCAAAGATTCCGTTTCCTGCAGAAAGAACTTCTACTGCATCAACTTTTGTTTTATCAGTTGCACTCATCGATCCAGCTGCCGAAGTTGTGGCAGCACTGATAGTGAACGCACCAGTTGAGTTGTTGTAAACGAGAGGCGCACTCGCCGAGAGAGCCGCCAGGCCGATCTTTGCGGAGAGATTAGTTGTGATAGTAGAAAGAGAAGTTGTAAGCCCATTAATTTTCGTCTGAGGGACATCACCATCAGTGAGATTCATCTTCGCGTATGTGACAGAGCCGCTTTGGAGTTCTGAAGTACCTACCGAATTAACCCCGCCTCCAACAATGTCATCAGAAGCTACCCAATTCGTACCATCGAATCGTAGAATCTTATTTGCTGCAATTGCTGAGACATCAACGTCAGCGATGTCTGCGAGTGAAGACCCTATGAGTTTCTGGGTGGTCGGATGTTTGAGTGAAACATAATCAGCTGGAATTAAGACAACTGAGCCTGTTCGGCCTTCGAAGCTATTTACCGCGGGTTGGTTATTCGCAATTTTTTGCCAATTTGTGCCGTCTGAGATGATCCAATCACCAATGTCATATGACACTGATTGAAATGTACCAGCGACAGATACAATGAAGTAATCACCCGGATTTGGCGAAGGTGAACTCAGATCCGGAACATTGTTATTAGCATCAAATGATCCAAGAAAGAGTTGGCTATTAGGGAGAGAGCCTGGAACCCAATTAGTTCCATTGAACTTCAGTACCTGTCCCGAAGCTGCGCCCATATCATCTATTTTAGTAGACGTTACACTTCCATCTTCAAGGTCAAAGGAGATGGAGTATGTCGCCTGAGCTTCAGCATTTCCGATGATGAGATCAAGTGTCTTTCCAATCCCAATGACTGCGGCCGAAGCTGCATATGCGATGATTTCGTTAGAGGTTGAGCTCTGAACATCGTATGCACCGGATGTATTAGCACCACTAATTTGAACCTTCGTTACATTTTCGAGGCCACTTCCACGAATGACTAATTGATCATTAATCACCTGAACGGAAGTCAGGCTCGAAGGAAGAGGTCTGGGTTTTTTAATTTCAATATCAACTTTAGTCGCATTCTTTGCGTTACAACTGATGAGGATAATCATTAGAAGACTAAGTATTATTTTATTCATAGAAAACACCTTCGAACACATACCCTATGCCGAATTCCGTGGTGTCAGTCCGATTGGCTTTCGCGCTTGCCTGTGAGCGATTCACGAAAAATTTGAGATTTGATGTTTTCGTTCCTACAAGAAATTCTAAACCACTGCTATATCCAAGACGCGACTTCAATGCCGAAGAATTTTGAGGGAGAATCGCGCCGGCGGCGATACCCATTTTAATGCTCATCTTTTTATATTCTTTAAGCTTGGTTCTAAAAGAGAGCTGTGTTTCGGGAAGTGCAATTACTTCTGTATTCACTGTGAGCATGGTAGGAAATGAAAAGTAAAAATGATCCTGGTATCCAGCACTGAGTGACCATGTGCTGGCAGCAGTCTGGTAACCTAAGCTAAGTCCAAAATTCTTGCGGGTAAATTTAAGACTCTCGTATTTGACTACGTCAGATTGATAGAAACTAACTTGAGAAAGCTGACCATAAGCCGAAATTATCCAATTACTATCCCAGTGAACATTATAATTTAAGCCAATTCCTGGAACCGGCCGTGATGAGACTTTAAGATCACTATGCTGAAAAAAATCATCAGATGAAGAAGCAAAATCTAATCTTGAAATAGATGAACTCAACACAAGACTCTGGTATTGATCTTTATCGTCTGAAGTTTGCACTGCGTTTTCTCTAGCTGCTAATGCTCTTGAAACTCGCGTAGTGGGAATTAATAACTCATCACCAATTTTAAGTTTATTGCCGTTATAGGGAAGACCGTTCTTAAGGACAGAGCTTTCTTGGTAGCCTTTTTTGCCATAAATGGGACCAATATTTAGCTGATAGAGAATGCCGCTCAGAGTGTCATTCTGCTTGACTCTATACTTAATAAAGTCTGAGGCCTCAGCTTCAAGTAAGCTTAAAAATGAAAGTGCATAAATAAAAAAAACCATTTTCTAAAGGTTCCTTTGGCGAATCACACTTTTATTATAAGGTTCTTAACAAAACTCTGCTTGATGGAAGAACTTGCCCACACTGAAATTTAGATTGGTCAGGTATCTTGAGATTGGATGATTTTCTTGGGCTTTCAAGTCAGGGTTTTAATTTATTTGTAGGAGTATCTTCATAATCCAGATGCACTTGCATGCAGGATCTTTGAGTGAGATTTTTATATTTGCGAATTGTAGAAGAGTGGTGGGACTAACAGGGTAGTACCAGTCCTAGCTTTAGCTTTAGCATCTTTAATAACTTAACATGCCATAGAGTGATAATGATCTGGTTGAATGGGACCTATTTGGACTTTCCTACCCTCTGTTACCCATTTCTGGCTGGGTAAAAGCTGGACTAAGATCATTATTTTTCAATCTAAGACAACATTTCCGAGAACGTGCTTTAGGACATCAACTTTAAGAAAAATAATTCTCAAATTACAGCGATAAGAAACAACCTGGGATAATACTAAAAAAAACTTGGGATAAGCCCATTAAAATCTATTGTATCTTCTGTTTTTTTTATTTTTTGCGAAATACTAGTTGCACGAGATGACTTGATTGTGATTTTAAGATGTCGGCAGCGTTCGGGACCTTTATAAAAGGTGCTGCCGGGGAGAGGGGTATACACCTCTCCCTTCTTCAAACTTTGAAAAGAAGGAGAACACAATGAAGAAACCTATAAGAACCCAACGACAACTTGAAAGGATGATTGAAAACCTGGGAGATAGTTTGAATGAGTATAGATCATTGCTAATGGATCTAGATAGGATTTATAAAAACGAGCAAAAGTATAAAGAAATTACCTCTTGTTATGAGGAAGATATCCAAACACTATCGGATGAATTCCTTGCTATGTGTATGGATAATTCACCCGAGCAACAGGCAAGTTTAGCTGAGAATGTAATAAAGCTTAGAAAAAGAAATACTCGGCTTAGCTAGACCGCTCTGATTCAAAATCGCAATGTGATTTATCTCTTTAACGTGACAGTTTATAGTGGAATGCAAGAACTCGTCCAAAACAGCATTAGATTAACCAGAAGTTTGTAGGGGCTTCACTTCTGGACTATCGGCCGGAGTCTCGGGAAATCTTTGAGTTATCTCTTTCATTGTTAAAGGTTTAAGAAAAGGAAGAAGAATGGGGTGAATTCCCATCCTTGTACAAGTTGAGTGAACGAATTCTCTGAAGTAGGGGTATGAGTTATAAAGAGCATTTGTTTCACAGAAGACCTTGAACGTGTGGTCATCTATGGTTCGCTCGGGATCATCTAAAAGGTATTGTACGACAAAAGAAACTTCAATGGTTAGATGGGCTTTGTCACTATCTGATTGCTCATCGTTCCCAGTCAGTAATCTGTGGACATGGCATAGAAGAAGATCCCCAGTCTTATTGAGTTTCCATTCAGCGCTTTCTTCTATGTTGATGGCAACATGTTCAGGTAGAAAAAGTGTAGGATGAGTTCCAAGCTTTACATTAGAAGCGTGCAGGTAAACGCTGTTAATTTGTAGAAGGCTTATAGCTTTTGAAAGTTTTTCAGCAATAGACACACGTAATCCTTTTAAGCTGCAAGTGGATACTCATCCCCAAGAATTGTCCCTACGACATGAACAGGCATTGGTCCAAAAGTGTTAGCTGTGAAATGGTAACTTACTGCTGGTTTTTCAATTCTTGGGTCATCCGAGATGATCATCTCAATTGCACCCGGACATTCACTTAGTAGTTTAAAGTAATTATATGTTTTAAACTCTGGAACTCTTTTACCATTCTTTAGTTCTGATAAATATACAGCTGAGCACCCTATATATTCTGCCATTTCACTTTGAAGCCAACTCATCTTTTCCAATATCTTCTCTACATAAGAACGAGAGTTCATCATTGCTGTAGTTTTTAAACCTTCATCAAGAAGTTCAATTTCTCCAGCCGAAAAAACTTCATTATCGCATTCATTGCAAACTCGCACGAAAACATCAGAGTCTAGCTTGAGGCGAGGATATGATCTGTAATTGAAATGCCGACCTCTAATATTTTTAACTTCAAGGTTTCGGCTTCCGCAGGCACCACATCTTTTTGATTTCGTCATAAATAACACTTCCTTCTTCTACATTGACACCTGTTTGAAGTGTCATTGGCCATTCCGCTGGATGAAACGAGATACTGTCTAGCTCACCAAATTCATCAATCCAAAACTTTATGTACCAGTTATCTTCTTCAATGTTTTTTCCATAAACATCCCCAATACAGCTGGCATCATCCCAGAGAAGCGCACGATTAAAATAATCCGTTTCCTCTAGTAACATTAATTGTGAGCGTATCCATCCTTGCGCTTGGACTGGATCCATCTTTACGCCTCTCTGTCTTTTGGCCGCAACAACTGCCTCTACTGATTTGTGATGATGCGAGAATGAGCATTTTTCAACTAACTCTTTAACTTTTGCCAAAAGGTGAAAGGGTTTAACCATAAGCCGCCCATATTGGTGGCCTGGCCCGCATATTAGCACTTCTCGGCTGAAACGAAATTAAAATTAAACTGAGTTTAAGCATACTAAATTTATCAATACTTACAAGTGTTTGCAGCGAGTAAATTTTGCCTTTTTTTCAAAATGGCCATTAAAACAAGGCTTTTTGGTCTCATTAATAAGCTAGAAATGAATAGTAAAACACATCAAGTGATTCTCATTAAATTTTGGCCTCTGCTCTCTTCCATTTGAATCACGTTCCCTTTGCTGTCTACGTAGCAGGTTGAGCCGTCTGAACAAAGAACAGCTGGACCTAAAAGAGTGACTCCTTGATATACTGCCCATCCATTCATGGGGGTGAAGGTATTATCCATCTTATCTCCTTTTTAATTCAGTTTATTAGTAGCGAATTAAGAATTTCTCAGGAGTGTTTAGAATCCACTAGAGAAGTCAGCTGTATCCTTAGTTGGTTGTGGAGCAATGACAATTTTCTCGTTCCCTTTCTGGCTTGCAATCTGCTCAAGCAATTCAACAATTCTATTAAGCTTCCAGTACCAACAGACAAGTTCGCGACAGATAATGAAAACAAGTATTGAAATACAAAGAACAGTAATAAGTGCTGCTGGATTTTCCATGTAATACTCCCTAGGGTTGTTTATCCTATCGGCTGACTCCGGATAAGAGAGAGTGAAATATTAGAGGAGCCTCAAATCTTTAGAATTAATGCCTAAAGAGTGTAGCTCATGGCAAATTTCACACTCTTTCTACCAACCTCATCCGTGGGGCAATTCTAAGGAAGCTATAAAAGCTCTAAAAATAATTTTAAACATATTATTATTTTAATTTTTCTTCTAAGTGCCCGCACACACGTAAATCAGTTGTAATAATTTATGATGACAAATCATTGAGTGCGTCTCAGGTTCCAAAATATAGGGCAGTGAATTTTGCGGCTCTATATTCACAAAAGAAGGAAGGGAGCAAAAATGAATTTGAAATTACTTGTTATGAAAAAGGGCGTGACTCAGTTAGAGCTTTCAAAGCAGTTGGGTGTTCATCCAACTCTTATTAGCCTACAGATCAACATGCATCGGCTTCTACCGGAGAAGCACCTTGAACCATTCTGTGCATTCATAGGTGTAGAGAAGGAAGAGCTTGTTAAGGCCATGAACAATCAGAAGGCGGGTTAATATGACCAAGCCCCTGCACCCGACAGGTACGCACCTGATGAGGCTTGTAATCGTCAATAAAAGCAAATACGGGCCCCTTGGAGCCCAATGCATATTTGAAGGTACAGGGGAGAACAAACACTGCTTCACCATCTCCCGATTTATTTCCAGCTATGGAAGATGGGCAGATAGCTCAAATACACTTCTGCTCCAGCTCACAGGGTTTAATTCGGACAATAATCTAGTAACTGAACTGCAGAAATATGTGGGTCTGGAATTCGTTTGCGTGATTCCAAGGATGGGTAAATCAGGCCAGATGAACATCGCACGATTTATTGAGCCTAGTTCTAATATTAATGGTTCAAGTCCGTCAGTTGACGTGACTATTCCCGGTAAACTTAATGAGCTTGGATAAATTATATTTAGGCTCGGATCAGGTGCTAGATCAAAAAAGCCTAGATTTCATCAGGGCTCAGTCACCGTTTCGCCTCAGGGATAATATATACAAGATTGCATATTCATTTCGGGTCGGTGAAGGACAGATTGTACTTAAAACGGATCCAGTGCACGAAGAGGGTAATGCTTCCAGCACGAGGATAGAGTTCAATCCTTCTCGGTTCGGATGCTTGAATGATGTAATGAATGTGCTTTCCTTGTTTATAGATCCCGACTCTCTCCTTATTAAAAGAATTGATCATGCGGCTGATTTACAGATCCCCCTTACGGTCGTGCACCAATGCGTGAGGGTAAAGTTTAAACAAGACGCTGTTATTTATTGGGAAAGCCACAAGAAAGAAGTGATGACGGGGATGTATCTCGGAAATAAGCCTGAGGTGCACTGCTATTACGATAAGGGGTTTGAGCTTCTAGGCAAACAGAAGGCAAAAAGAGTCACCGGTAACGAGGTGGGCTCCACAACAAGGTTTGAGGTCCGACAGTTCAAGAAGAAGATTCCTTTTCCACGCTTCATGGATATCAGGAAGTACATTGATCAAAACCCTTATGAAAAAGTTCAGTTCCTGGAAATGGACACATCGGCACACACCAAGAAGTCGGAAGCGCTAAAGACTCTTCTCTCTAGTGGAGGATTAAACAACCTCTATCATGAATTGAACTCTCAAAGTAATGCCCGGAGGTTGCTTAAGGAAATGTCAGAAAGGGACCTTTCGGCAGAGTTGTACGGAGTTTACCGGGAAAACTTACGTCAATTTTTTGGAATGAGCGTCAATGAGAATGAGGAGGAAGAATCTAAAGTAGATAAGAGTAGATTCACTTCTCGCTATAATAGCGGAGAAATAGCACCCCTGCCCCCGCGAGTCTCTTTAGGTACGGGGGCTGCTTGAAACAAACTAGGGAACCAAGAAAAAATTTCAGGGCTGATGCAATTGCAGATGCTCCTCTAGAGCTGGATGCGTATGATCCATTGCTCTTTGAAATTCAAATAATGACAGTTGATGAAATTGCCGAATATCTAAAGTTGGCCACCAAGACCGTTTATCGCTTGGCCCAGCGAAATGAAATTCCGGCAAAGAGAATTGGAAAGTCATATAGGTTCTATCTTCCAGACATTGTCCGATGGCTACAAACCGGAGGAGACAATGAGAAGAGAAGGTAAGGTAGACCTTACAGTCTACAGAGATAGAACGTTAATTACGTTTAAAACGATTTATACAGGCATCAGAATTATCTATAAGTGGTGCCCGGTTCAGCAGAAGTATATCCCCAGGAAAGACGGCAAGAAGTATCTTGCAACCATAAAGCTTTATGGAACCCAGAAGGAGAAGCATTTTGAGAAGCTAGACGATGCTAGACGCTGGCGAATGTCAGGCGACAGCTCAATACTCAAAACAAGCACGGCTCCATTCTCTGAAGTAATGGATAAGTACTTTGAGCACGCTAAATCTCGGGTGAATCTTTCAACATGGCAGACCTATCAGAACTCTACTAAGCATTTAGAGTTCTTTTTAAAGTTTCCAGTGTCTTCAATTACCTCATTCATGATTGACCAGTGGCTCTTGAAAATTAAGCAGCCTGAGTATCTCAAAACCCAGCATCAGACACGATTCACTTATACTAAGGAATTAAAAGTCTTGAAGCAGGTTCTGAAATATTACTCTGAGTACATTGATGAGTCTTATCTTGTCCCTGTTAAGCAAAGGCACAATAAAGATGTAATCATAGATCTAGCAAAAATGAAAAAGGCCAAGGCGAGAAATCAAGGGCGCTATCTTTCTGCTGAAGAGCAATTGAGATTCTTTGAAGCACTAAAAGAAATCACGGCAAGCAAGAATAGGGTCTGCTACTACCTTGCAATATTTCAGCTTCAGACGGGAACGCGAATCGGAGAAGCCTGTGCGGTTTCTTGGTCAGACGTAGATTTCATAGATGGATCTGTGAGTATTGGGAAATCCGTTCACTGGGGAAGAGGCAAAGGTGCAGAAACTTATGTGCAACCCTTTACTAAGACCGGAGAGTCCAGAAAGGTTCACATGACCACTTTTCTTAAAGCTCTACTATTGGATATGAACCAAGGGGCAACGCCCGGCCTAGTATTTAGCTTTGATGGGGTTAACCCTCTTCCATATCGCACTATTCAATATTTCTTTGATAAGGCGTTTGAGAGAGCTGGGATTTCACACAGATCTACCCATATTCTTAGGCATACGTTTAGTACCGATTACCTAACTGCCACCAAAGACCACGTTTCGCTTTCAAGACTTCTAGGACACGCATCTACTAGGCAAACTGAACATTATGCAAAAGTAACCGGAACCCTAACGAGCGATAGCTTCCAAACCTTCAAAGAGGATACGGAAGAAAAGCTTGGAAAAGTTCTGAATTTCTAGGTGCGGATGGGTAGCGCTGGGTAAAGAGAGTGTGGACGCGCAGATTTCTAATGCATTCACGTTGTTAGTAAAAGAGTGGTGGGACTAACAGGACTTGAACCTGTAACCACCCGGTTATGAGCCGGGAGCTCTAACCAATTGAGCTATAATCCCACAAAGAAGAACTCAATTTACTATTGTTCTTCCCATCCTGCCAAGGATGATTACGTGAAAACCATACTTAAGTAGCTGAAAGAACTCGTGTCAAAAGCTTCTACACGCCTGTAATCTTTTCTATGAGAACGCTCCTGTCATGTGCTCCCGATAGAATGTGGGAATGAAGGCTAAAATTTTTGTTCCTGCCATACTGGTAATTCTGTCTGCCCAAACATTTGCGGCCTCGCGGATTAGATGTCCGGAAGTCTCTGATGTGGTTCCGGAAGGAAAAACTCTCGAAGATTATCAGCCGTTTTTTTCTTCCAATAAAATTATTCCCAAGACGGAACTCACACTTAACTATGTTGAACAATTTAAAAATGAGTTCGAAAAGTTTCCAGCAAACCTTCGCCGTGAATTGATTGAAGCGGGAAATAAGATTCACATCATGGAAGGAACTGGAGTAACAGTTGATCCCACATGGATTCCAACACACCTTACTACCTTCGATGGCCGCCCGTGGTCTGAAGTTCCGGGTGGAGGTGGCTCCACAGCTCGTGGTTATCAGAAGTCTCCAACCCGCATTGTAATTAATCATCTTTACGATCATCATGGTTCAGCAGATATGTTCCTGCATGAGCATGGGCATAGCCTGGATTCCATCCGCAAGCTCCATGGCATTTCAAATTCAACTGTCTGGACCAGTCTCATGGCATCTCAACCAGGTAGTGCAAAATTTCTCGATGATATCTGCGGTGATTACTGCACAAAAAATGTAGAGGAAGGTTTTGCTGAGCTTTTGGCAAACTACCATGGATGTGAAGAATCCCGCGCCCAGATGGAACTCGAAGTTCCGCGGATTGCAGAATTTTTCAAAAGATTTAATTCTACGAAAAACCTTGATACTATCTGGGAAGATCCTTCTGCAAGTAACAAGGTTGATGCCTCTCCTGAGAGTCGCGGCGAGCGCGTAAGACGAAGGGCCAGAAGTATTTTGGGAAGACTTATTCCGAATGATGATGAATGAAAGTTCCTTTTGTTAAATATTCCGGTAATGGCAATGACTTCATCATAATTGATGAGAATCCATCCATTGTGCTCACCTCTCAAAAAGTATCAGAAATCTGTGATCGTCACTTCGGTATCGGTGCCGATGGTATCCTGATTTGCGGAAAGCCAGCTGATGCCGATGGCTCCATGAGGATCTTCAACTCTGATGGTGGTGAAGCCGAGATGTGCGGGAATGGCCTTCGATGTCTGGCCACATATCTGGATGACAAGGCCCCTCATAAAAAGAATTCCTACCTCATTAGAACCTTGAATAATCGATACGAGATCATCAGAAGAAATGGTGAGTTTGCTATTCTCATGAGTGAGATCAAAGATGAAAACGCAGCTGATCTCTCATCGTTTAATGATTTCGAGAAAAAATATTTCATTCATACTGGCGTTCCCCATCTCGTTTTCCTAAGTCACGAAGTAAAAAAAATTGATATAAAAAAATCTGCTCCTCTTTACCGGTTTCATCCCGCCTTTACCCGCGGAACAAACGTGAGTTTTGTTGAACTTCTGCCCGAACCTCAGAGTGCATATGTCCGCACATATGAGAGGGGAGTTGAAGATGAAACACATTCCTGCGGAACGGGACTTACCGCCACAGGTCTGGCCCTTTCTTCCTGGTTTGGCTGGAAGGGAGATATTCATCTGCATACTCTGGGCGGGAAACAAACCGTGAGTGTGGGCAACTCTGTTTATTATTCCGGAGAAGTGAAATTCTGTTTTTCCGGAGTTCTTGAGTTGTGAAAGAGAGACTTGATAAAATTCTTACCAACCGAAAACTCGTCACCACCAGGTCTCAGGCCAAGAGTATGATTGAGAAAGGTGACGTGACAGTTAAGGGCTCTGTGGTCAAGAAGGCGGGCGAACTTATTGCCGTCGATTCAGAAATTGTTATCAACTCAGAAATTTACGTCGGAAGGGGAGCTTTCAAATTAAAGAAAGCGCTCGAAGAATTTAAAGTGGAAGTCCGGGGTAAAACACTTCTCGATGTAGGAGCAAGTACCGGTGGGTTTACGGAAATTGTTCTTTCGGAAGGTGCCCTGAAAGTATTCGCGATTGATGTTGGTCACGGACAGCTCGCACAGAAATTGCGGGAAGATTCTCGTGTTGTGAATATGGAAGGAACTAACATCAAGGATGTGACGGAATTGCCCGAGACAGCCGACGGAGCAGTCATGGACCTGTCATTCATTTCTATCATTAAAGTTCTGCCTGCATTGACCAGACTTGTGAAGTCTTCCGGCTTTCTCATTGCGCTCGTTAAACCTCAGTTTGAAGTAGGTCCGGAAAGGCTTCCCAAAGATGGCGTAGTGAAAGATGAAACGCTGAGGGAGTTGGTGTTAAAGGAAGTTAATGATGCTGCTATCAGTGCCGGCTGGGATCATCACGCAACAATTCTTTCGCCGATTGAAGGCAAGTCAGGAAACGTTGAATATCTTTCTTATTTCACCCGCAACTAGATATCGAAATCATATCTCATATTGAGAGCGTTGATGGTGTTATCTTCGGGCAGACTTGAGAGAGTTCTCCACAGCTTGTCTTTCTGGAAGATGAAGTTGTAATCAAAGAAAAAATTATTAGTCACATTAAAGATGAGCTTGAAATCATTCGTGAGATTCATGTTACTGCCGTCAAATTCCCAGGAAGCTAATTCCTGAAACGGTCGATACCAAAGTAAATTTTCAACTGAGACTTTTTCATTCAAGCGGGTACGGAATCCAAATCTCACACCATGGCGTAGACCATTCTTTTCTTCTTCTGTTTTTGTTCCGTCGGCCCTTATAACATCTGTGGTTCGTTTGTCATAAAGTGGAATGTAAGACAGATCAACGTATTCCCAGGTCTTACTTTCCATAATATGCCAGGTAAAGCCAAGTACACCAAATTGCCAGTGTCCTTTTGGAGTTCCCAGGGAGCTGAAGCGTGTCGAGTTGTAATTTATCAGTGAAAGTGATGAAAGCCATGGTCTCAGGTGGTGAACAGCGAACTGAGCGTTTGCATTGGTACTTCTGGTAGAAACAGTTTTGTTATTCTGAGGATCAGTTAGTTTTGATTGCTGTTGCTCAAATTGAGTGGATAGCCGGTAGCGTGAGCCGTAGTTTCCTCCGCGAAAACCATAGCGGAGACTTTCTCCATCATTAATCGACTGGCGAGTGAAGGGAGATGCATATACGGAGAAGCGGTAATCTGAAAGATCCTGATCGAGCTGATCTCGCAGTATTGCACGCTCGATAAAAAGTTTTTCTTCACGAGGGCCCGCAGCTTCCAGAAGGTCTCTCTCTGTCAGTCGCTGTGGCAAATCACGCTTCACTTCAAAGGGATTTTTCCCCGGATCAGGTTTCTTATCATCAGGAAAATTTAATATCTCATCACGGATCTTCGCGTTCTGATAAGGTATCTCACGATCGGCCATGCCGTGAATGGTATAAGTCAGATCCTTTGAAAATGCTTCACTCTTCGGAATCCGATACAACCGCCAGTAAGAAGTTTCAGCTTTTGCCTGAACGCAAATGGCGCGTGAACTATATCCTTCGGCTTCGTGAGAAAACTTCACATGGTCATTCCGAAGAAGACCATCTTCAAGACCGCGATCAACCAAAATAATATTATTGGGAAGAACTTTGAGGATTTTGACATTTTTCAGCTGCTCAAAAGATGAGAGAGCCATGACTGAGAAAGAAATAAAAAAAAACGAAATGCTCCACATGATTATAGTGTAGAGCATTTCAGTTTTTTTGAAAGGACTTAGTAGTTGAGGACCGATATCACCGGAAGGCCATCTTCTTTAAACTTATTCAAAAAGGTCAGGTTAATCAGAAGGCTCATATGTACGACTTCGAGCTTGTTCTTCTGGCACAGTTTCATCGCGGCGTTGAGAGTCCCACCGGTCGCAAGAACATCATCAACCAGAACGATTCTCGCCGGCTTGCTACTTTCGATCATTTCCAGCGTGTCGGTTCCATATTCCAGAGAATACGATTCTGCGATGACAGGCGGTGGAAGCTTTCCTTTTTTTCTCATGGGGATGAAACCTTTTCCATGAAGCTGGGCCATCGCCGCCCCAAGAATGAATCCCCGGGCCTCAATTCCCACAACGTGATCGATTTGTTTCCAGTCAATTCCCTGAGACATCGCGTGAATAACTTCTGAGAAACGCTCGGTCAGAAGCGGGGTAATATCTTTAAAAATAACTCCCGCTTTAGGAAAATCAGGAACATTTCGTATATGTGACTCAAAAGGATGCATGAGGAACTCCAGGTCTTAGGTTTAAATCAATATACTGTAAGAAATTATTAAATTCAAAATCCAATTCAGGTCCCTATATTACACCACCGTCGGCAACTACAAAGAGTTGGGCGACCAGGTCGGATCTCAAATTTCCTTTGCTAGACATTAATCGAGGTTTTTATGGACGAAAAACCAGTCATCATCATCGGTGGCGGACTCTGGGGAACTCTTCTTGCCTTACGTGTACGTGAGTGTCTTCCTCACGTTCCGATCAAGCTTTATGGGCCTGAGTCTCAGTTGGGTGAAAAGCTTGCGGTTTCATTTCACGAGTCAGACGTTAGTAACGAAGCTTTGAAATGGCTGGAGCCATTTATCTCGAGAAGCTGGAATGAGTTCGAAGTTAATTTCCCTAATTATAAGAGAAAAAATTCTCAGCGCCTTTGCACAATGGAGCCCACTCATTTTCATGCAGTCGCCAGAGAGAAACTTGGATCAAATACTGTTTTTTTGAATCGCGATATTAGTCCTGAAGAAGCAGTCGATGAGGCTTCTTTTGTCATCGATACTATTTCTCGTGGATATTACAAAGCTCTCGGATACCAGAAAACTCATGGTCTGGTTGTGAAGCTTCTTCATCCTCATCGGGTCCAGATACCAGTGACGATGGATGCGACTATCGAGCAAAAACACGGTTTCCGTTATCTTCAGGCACTTCCACTTTCGGAAGACACACTCCTGGTGAAGGATGTGCGTTTTTCTTCCGATCCCCAGCTCTATCATGAGGATCTCGAGCCCGACATGCTTCGTGAATTTCATAGTCGCCGCTGGATGATTGGTGATGTTTTAGAGAGAGAAACTGAATTCAGAAAAATTCCTCGTGAAAAAGGTGAGAATTTTTCTGATGGAAGAATAATTCGTCTAGATGGATTTATTCATGATGTAACAGGTGATGCTCTTCCCGATGCTGTCAGGCTTATTGATCGCATGGTCCTCACAAGTTTTCGCCTGGGAGAACTGAAGTCCGTCATGAAAGAATATCTTGAAGAAAGAAGATCACATCGGAAGCTTCTTCGGATGATGAACCGTATGCTTTATCAGGCTAAGACTCCATGTCGCGAGCGATATCGTTTTTTTGAATCTCTTCACTCGATGCCACATTCGGTGAGATCAAAATTCTACAAAGGTGACATGGAATTTCTTGATGTCGTTCGTACCCTCATGAATGTGAAGCTCCTCCCGGCAAGGCTCTTCAGGGATATGGGACTCAATAAAAACCAGGAAAGAGTGGCGATAGTTTAGACATAGGTCATAATCCCGCCGATTTTGTGACTCTAACTATCTGATTTTGAAAGCCTTCTCTGGCCCGGGCATTGCTCATTAAAGTTCATGAAACTACTCCTTCTTTTAAGCGTTTTTCTCCTTTCGAATGCCTTTGCTTCCAGTAAGCAGAAAATCGATGTACTCGGAACTTCGCCCAAGGGCCAGTTCGTGGCAGTAGAGGAATATGGTTATCGCCCGGGTACACATATGTACTTTGTGAATATTCGCGTGATGAATGTCTGGAAGAAAGAATATGTGGGGGACAAAGTTCAGATCGAGCTTCCTGCTACTCGCCCTTTTGTTTTAAAGAAGGCCCGGAAAGAAGCTCTCGAGCTCGCGCAGAACACTTTCAAAAAATATCAGATCAGCCCTTAAAAAATTCCGGTACCACATCGCGGGCATTGCCTAATATTTCCATGTCGACGAATCTATTCTGCGGAATTCCTTCCTTGTTGAGAATCACCGTCTTTGCACCCAATGATTTCGTAAATTGCAGGAAACCCGCCGCCGGATATACCGATCCACTCGTTCCAATACTTACAAAAAGATCACATTTTGAAAGCTCTTTCTCAATCCGGTCCATGTGCAGGGGAACTTCACCAAACCACACAATATGAGGGCGCAGGAGCTTCTGGCAGCATGGCGAGATGGGAAGGAACTCACGATAAGAAAGTCGGTAATGATGAAGATAGTTGTCGCCAGATTTTTCGGACTGAGAACAGATTGCAGTTTCCTGCGGGGCATAGTCACCTTTGAGGTCAAAATAAGCATGATCATCATAATAAACAGTATCGCAAAGTGAGCAACGCGACTGATTGAGAGAACCATGCATGGAGAGAAGGGGAAGAACGCCTTTGTCATCAGCACGGTCGTGAAGACCATCTACGTTCTGGGTAACAAGAGTCATCTTTCCGGGGTAACTTTCACCAAAACGGACGAGGGCCTCATGAGCAGCATTGGGTAGAGCCGCCGCCGCATTGATTCTTCGCATGGAGTAGAATTTCCAGACCAGCTGGGGGTCCCGATCGAATGCTTCAGGGGTCGCGACATCTTCAATCCTGTGTTTCTCCCAAAGACCATCAGAGTCCCGGAATGTGGCTATTCCCGAGTCAGCAGATATGCCCGCGCCTGTGAGAACGACAATCTTTTTGAAATTTTCCGGCTTCATTTCCATTTAGCCTCCATTGTAACCTTTTGATAGGCAAAATTCACCCTCCTGATACTGACTTTCTCCTTACTGTAAGATAGGTATCGATGCCGGGAGATCATTCCCGTAATCAGGAACAACATTTATGTGCGGATTACTCGCTTACGCCGGTGATGTAGATACTCTTCCGGATTTCACCACTACTTTTAAGAAGCTCGTTCATCGTGGACCGGATGATACGGAAGTGATGAAAACTGACGGGGCTACTCTTTGCTTTCATCGTCTGGCGATCATGGATCCTTCTGTGAAGGGTCATCAGCCTTTTGTTGATGAGATGAGTGGTAATATCGCGATTTGTAATGGCGAAATTTATAATCACCTGACTCTTCGCCGTGATTATGAAAAGAACTATTCCTTTGTTTCACACTCGGACTGTGAAGTTCTGGTTCCGATGTACAAAGATCTCGGGATCGAGAAAATGTGCGTGAATCTCGATGCCGAATTTGCGGTTGTCATCTGGGACAATGAAAAAAAGAAACTCGTAGCTGGCCGCGATCCGATCGGAATTCGTCCACTTTTCTTCGGCTATACCAATGAGAATAAGATCATGTTCGCCTCAGAAATAAAGGTGCTGGCACCTTTCTGCAAGAGAGTTGAGAATTTTCCACCGGGATATTGTTTCGACGGTGAGAACTTCAAGCAGTACCGGGATATCACAACGGTCGCCCACTATGCTCCGAAGGATCTCGACAAGCATATGAAAGACATCCGCGAAAAACTTATTGAAGGTGTACGTAAGCGCCTCGTAGCCGATGTGCCGGTAGGATTTCTCCTTTCCGGTGGTCTCGATTCATCGCTTGTTTGCGGTATTGCGAATCAGATTCTTAAAAAACAAATTACTACTTTCTCAGTTGGCCTTGATCACAATCCGATTGATATTGGATTTGCAAAGATCGTTGCTGATTACCTGAAGACTGATCATCACGAAGTTTACTTCAATAAGAACGATACACTCTCAGTTCTCGATAAGCTCATCTGGCACCTTGAGACATGGGATATTACAACGATCCGGGCTTCGATCGGCATGTATATTGTTTGTAAGTACATTCATGAGAAAACTCAGATCAAAGTAGTTCTCACTGGCGAAATCTCGGATGAACTTTTTGGTTACAAATATACTGACTTCGCTCCAACTTCGGAAGCTTTCCAGAAGGAAGCCAAGAAGCGGGTAGATGAACTTTATATGTATGACGTTCTTCGCGCTGACCGCTGTATCGCCGCCAATTCACTTGAAGCGCGCGTTCCATTCGGTGATCTGGACTTCGTACGCACAGTGATGGAAATGAATCCTGAGCTCAAGATGAATACTACCAACGTTGGTAAATACTTACTCAGAAAAGCATTCGAAGGTACCAATCTCATCCCGGATGAAATCCTCTGGCGTGACAAGGCCGCTTTCTCAGATGCAGTCGGACATTCGATGGTGGATTATCTGAAAGAGTACGCTGAATCAAGATACACCGATGAAGAATTGATTAAATTCCGTGAGAAGTACACGCATGGAATGCCATTTACTAAAGAATCTCTTCTTTACCGTGAGATCTATGAGAAACACTTCAAAGGTACTTCTCACGTGATCAAGGATTTCTGGATGCCGAATAAGGAATGGCCGGGATGTAATGTCCAGGACCCTTCTGCGCGCGTTCTTTCAAATTACGGTAAGGCAGGATCGACGGTGAAGGGTTAATCAGTAATCCTTCGCCACTCTTCCCAGCTCATTCAGGTAGCGCGATGTACTTTCCATTATAGAAAGATACGAAATCGCATGTCTTTCATTGAGAAGTGCATCCACTTTTTTACGGATGTCTTGATGGCCTGGTTTTGTACCCAGCATATGAAAGACATGAAGTAGATCAGTGGAAGTCAAAGTCTCAAGCTTGAGCTGATACAGTTCATTTGCCAGGAGTTTGTCTTCACGGTCTTTTGTAAGAGCGTAGCGGAAGCCCTCAGTATGATAGGCCTTGAGTACCTGCTTCTTGTCACCTTTGGTGCGAATGCAGATATTCCAGGTTGAAGGTGCATGAGCAACAGCGTGAATGAAATGATCCTGATTCCGGATTTCCTGCGTATCACCAGGACGGATTATCTTATTGGATACTTCAACCAGATTCCCGGCCTCCAGCCCCTCAAAAACTTCGCGCTCTATATTAAATTTGAACTCAACCTGATGATCTTCACCTTCTAGGCACTGGAAGGCGCCATCGAAATTGTGGTCATGAATCCCCGTATCACTATAAAGCCAGTGATAAATCTCGATCGTGAAGTCATTTCCTGCATAAAGCACCAGGCACTCATCAGAAAAAATACAATCGTGCTCGAGATTTTGAGAACTTTCAGCATGGCGGGTTCTGAGAAGATCCAGAATGCTCTGTGAAAACATTCTGTGAAATGGGATCTGACTTAATTGTGTGAACGCTTCTTTGGAAAATTGTCCGGCGGGTACTTCCTTCAGGATAGAACCCAACCGGTCTACTTCAGTGAGAAAGATCATTTGAGACTGAACGTTTCAAATGTCATGACCGGAGTATCTTTTCCTTCGGAGTAATGATGCCCGCCAAGAACTCCCAAAGACTTATCCGATAGAGGAAAGACCTGTGAGAAGCCTTTCGTTTCTTTCAGGAATCTTCCTGTGTGTCGCCACTGACCTTTGAGGATATCAAGTGAATAAACGTGAGAAACATATTCGTAATTCATCGGGCCCGTCTTAAACATTCCACCGAAGACATACAACTCATCTCCCAGGACTTCCGCTGCTGGAGCAAAGGTCGCAAATGGAAGTGGAGTGAGTTCTTTTGCTTCACCAGTTACCGGATCAATACTCGTCACATTCTGAAGAAGCTCAAAGTGCGATGCTCCCTGACCGAGACCTCCGATGAGAACGATTCTGTCCTGGTAATTCACACCGGTGAGCGCGCGTCTTACTGGTGTTGCAATCTTATAAGAAGCGACCGATAGTTTTTCAGTCGAAAGATCGAAAATCTCAACAGTATCGTGGAAGAATCCATCAGCATCGTTATCAAACTTCGGAGTCGCATTCCAACCACCGACAAGATAAACCTTCAGACCGATGGTGACTGCTACATTGGATGAACGCGGAAGCTTTAATTTCCCAACTGTTTCCCACTTGTTCTCTTTAATAGAATAGCGATCAATTACATCAAGGGATTTCCATCTTGGCTTGTGGGCCGCTGAGTAGGCAAATCCACCAAAGGCATAGATGTATTCACCATATGCTGCGAGCTGGAAGCCATGAGCTGTATGTGGACGGGGAGGAAGTGCTGACCAAATATTCTTCGCAATATCGTAGACAATAAAATCATTGGTAAAAGATTCCGGCGGATAAGTATGTTCAGCTCCCTGGTGCCCGCCGCACATATAAAGCTTACCGTTGTGAATCACGGTTCCGAATGAAGAGCGTGGATTGCCAAGATATGGAGCTTTCTCTGTCTGAGTATAAGCTGTCTCTCCGGAAAACTGCGGAGAGTAGAGTTCCAGGTTTTCTTCGTTGTGGTCTGTGAGTTTTTCCCAATTCTGATTATAAATCCGGAAATGTCCCGTTTTGTTGGAAGCAAACACTAATGAGTTATCCGGAAGGAAAGTCGGAGCCATTTCATCTTTCGCATCAGTCGTAATATGCTTCACAACTTTCGAAACGCGATCGATGACATAAACATCCCAGCTTCCTGAAACTTTCGAAGTATAGGCAACTAAGCGCTCATCAAATGAAAGAGCTGGTGACATTCCTTCTGCGAGAACAATTTTCTGATTCTCCAGACGGTCAAAGAGAACGATCTCTTTTTTGCCATTTGTGTTTCTCTGATAGACGACAAAATTTCCGTCTGAAGATGGACGCGGAAAATAGGCTTCTTCTGATGAGTCGAGGGCCTTGGCATTTTCGAGCGTGTAATCGAGAAGATTATTTCCCTGTCTTGCTACTTCTTCTTCGCGGTTAAAAAAGTAAATTGTATTTTTTCCGTTTTCACCAGGTGCTGAGTAAAAAACCATTCTTCCGTTTTTTGTAAATTTCGGGTGAAGGATCATGCCCTTTCTTGGAGAGTGGAAGCGGTAGCTGGTATTGGTTTTCTTGTTCATGTAGGTGAGGTGGAGATCGTTATTACCCGGGCCCTCAACAAAGATAAACTCCGAACCGTCCGGTGAGATATCCGGATAAATCGCCCACTCACTCCCGGATTCCGAAAGCGTCCGGGTACCCTGAGGACCTGACCACTGGATCGTTTTCCCGGCTTCGGTTTCCTGCATATAAACGAAATCTGCCATCGCAGAGAGAGAGATCAAAATCGCAAAGATCATGAGCTTCATAAAACTTCCTTTTTCATACTCACACGAATATAAAACAAGGGGTTTGGTATATCAAACTAGAATTGTCCGGTAAGGGGCGATAAACAGAAAATACCCTTGGAAAAAAACGCCTAATGAGGGAATTTTTGCCTTGGGTTATGATCATGGAATGGTCGGTGCCTATCTTTCGCACTTTCAAAACTTCAGCCGCAACGTAAAAATCTTCCTGATCGGTAATGCGATCAATGGCATGGGTATGTCCATCCATGGCCTTCTCTTCAGTCTTTATCTGAAAGAACTGGGCTACGGCGAAACCATCATCGGAAATCTTATTTCCACAGCGTCTCTGGGAATTTCGATCATGGCGATTCCTGCTTCGCTTATCATCGATCGCTTTCATGTCAAGCATCTCGTAATTTCGGGAATGGCCTTCTGTTCACTTTTCTATTTCATCCAGATTTTCCATACGGATGTTTCATCGCTCTTTATTTTTGGTCTGGTCGCAGCGATGTTCCAGGCGCTTTTCAGTATTTCGGTTTCACCTTTTTATCTCAGAAATTCTACTCCCAAAGTTCGCGTTCATCTTTTCACATTGAACTCATCACTTAACATGGCCGCTCATCTTCTTGGTTATGCGATTGGGGGATACCTGCCTGCGATCATGAGATGGTTTAACAATGACCTCTCCAGGATCGAGTCAATGAGATATGCAATTGTGGGATCACTTGTGATCGTCACACTTTCCAATCTCATCTTCATGAAGATCCAGCGTGTGCCGATACCAAAGCAAAAGAAACGCGTGTTCGAAGGCCTCCGCGAGAAAGACTGGGTAATACTTGGAAAATTAATTTCCCCGAAGCTCTGCCTCGCTCTGGGATCCGGCTTAACAGTTCCTTTCATCAATATTTATTTAAGTGATCGTTTTGATTTCTCGACCAAGATGATCGGAGTGTCTTATGCACTTCTACAGCTCTTCATCTTCATCGGGATCTTTGTCACTCCGTCCCTGGTGAAGAAAACAACGAATCTCAGATTCATCATGGGAACAGCCTTCCTCGCAATTCCCTTCATGGTGGGCATGGGCATGACCGGAAATGTCACGCTGGTTCTCTCGTGCTTTTTCATGCGCGGGATGCTCATGAATATGTCGAGTCCGATTACTTCAATGTTTGAAATGGAAAAAGTTCGCGAGAAAGAATGCGTGTTCGCCTCTGCTGTGATCGTATTTTTCTATCATCTGGTTTATTCGGGTGGAACTCGTCTCGGTGGTTACCTTATTGAGACCTATTCATTCGGACCGACGTTCTTTATGTCGGGTGCTGCTTACGCTTTAGCGATCGTTCTTTATCGTAAATTCTTTAAGGCTGAAGAAACTCTGGTAGTTCATGCAGAGGCAGAAACTCTCAAGGCAGCTTAGTTATTTCCAGAGAAGTGGAACTACTCTCGCCATGATCCTGGAAAAAGATTTTGCGTCTTCTTCACTAAAATGATTTCTTACCGGCGCATCAAGATCGAGCACTCCCATCACGATTCCATCATGGATAAGAGGCACAACGAGTTCCGATTCTGAGGCTGAGTCGCATGCAATGTGACCTGGAAATGCATGAACATCCTCAACCCGAATGGTTTCCCGTTTCAGATAGCTTGTTCCACATACGCCCTTACCAGCTTTGATCCGTATACACGCTGATTTACCCTGAAATGGTCCGAGAATAAGTTCCTGATCTTCAACCGACCATAAGTAGAATCCACACCAGTTGAGGCCAGGATATGTATGATAAATGGAAGCGGTGATATTCGCCAGATTCGCGATTAGATTCGATTCTCCTTCAACAAGTGAGATGAGTTCTTTTTCCAGTGTATCAAAGTTCAACGGATCTCCTGTCCGAGACGGGAGAGAAATGTCTTCATGTATTCAACTCTGAGATAACCCTCTTTTCTTCCGGCCTCAGTCACCATCAAGTCTGGAAGCTTGAAGAGCTTCACATAGTAGTGATCCACCATGAATCTCTTGTCATCAAGTTCGCGGCTTTCTGCGAAGGGGTCAAATGGGTCATAGTATTTTGACTTCATCAGCGTATTCACTGAAGCACATCTGAGAATTCCAATTGCTCCGAGTGAATCCAGGCGATCAGAATCCTGAACGATTGCTGATTCAGGGCTTGAAGGTTTTAAACCTCGCGAGAAACTGTGTTCAATAATACACGAGCGGATAAGAGAGATTTCTTCGGCGGAGAATCCAGCATCTTTGAGAAGTGGTGCTGCCATATCGGCCGCAAGTTCTGAAGCGCGAGAGCGATCGGGATGATTCTTCGGAAGATTTACGAGATCGTGGCAATAAACACCGGCCAGGATACATTCGAGCTGTACCTTCTGCCCTACGGCCAGTTTTTTTGCAGTTGCTGCAACTCTTCCGATGTGGGGCCAGTCGTGAGCAGGATCGTCACTTCCGTAGTGCGGACGAACGAGTTCAGCGAGTTTTCTAATTCGGTCCATCGACCTTCCTTGTCTTGAACCATCCACGATAGCGGAAGTATAAAAGACATGCGAGCCACACCCCGATCATGAAAGCTGAGATTCCTGCCAGCGCATGTGGCGAATCAAGCCCCGGAAGATGAGTGAAGTTCATCCCGTAAAAACTCGCGATGAAATTCAAGGGGAGCAATACCGTGGAGAATACTGTGAGAGTTCGCATAACCTGGTTTGCTTTCTGATCATTCATCATGATCTGAAGTTCCAGAAGATGCTCGAAATTATCTGAGATTTCGTCGAGCTGGAAATAAAGCTGTTCCAGATTTTCACGCAGATCCTGAAGCATTGAATGGTGTTTCTCCCAGAATTCGCGGAAGCGGTAAAGACTATCGTTTGTTTGCTTGATAATCCGTTTCAGGACGAACATCTGACGACGGAAGTGATAGACCTTAACCATGCCCATGTCACATTTCTTCGAAAGAACTTCAGTTTCAAAGGTATCGTATTGATCCTGTAACCGGTTTATTGGTTCTTCGTAAGTGCGAATAGTATCGAGTACTAACTGATGCACCAGCATCTGAATGTTTCTCGGAAATGGATCCTGCTTTTCACAACGATTCATCACACGTGATAGCGAAGGAAGTTCCACCCGGTGGATAGAAACCAGTCTGTCTTGCGAGATGAAAAGAGCTACTTTTCTGGTGAGCTCCTGGACTGTCGTTGAATCTTCGGCCGAATCAGAATCAAAGGCCCTCATCATAAGAAAGTGAAAACCTTCATCAGTCTCTTCGTACTTCGGAAGATGCTCTGGCTTCAGGCAGTCCTGAACGAGAAGAAAGGGGAGATTGAATTCAGTAGAGAGTCTCTCCATGTCACTGTCATCAGGAGCAGTGACATCGAACCAACTGAACTTTTTTTCGAGGATCGGAATTTGCTTAATCATTTAGAAATCGTAGCAAAGAATTGTCCGCAAGACATGCGGACATCAGAAAAATAAAGGCCCTCTTGCGAGGGCCCTTCAGCTTTAAATCTTTTTAGATATTACCAACGGTTTCCACCACGATCACCGCCGCCTCCGCCGCCGCGTCCACCACGATCACCGCCGCCGCCGTAACCGCCTCCGCCGCCGCGTCCACCACGATCACCGCCGCCGCCGAATCCACCACGACCACCGCCGCCGCCGCCGCCACCGCCACCAGTACGTGGCTCCATCGGACGAGCTTCATTCACAACGAGTGAACGACCGCCATGATCCTGACCATTGAGTTTTTCAATAGCAGTAGCTGCTTCGTCAGCAGATGACATTTCAACAAAGCCGAAGCCTTTTGAACGACCAGTGTCTCTGTCCATAACGATTTTTGCTGATTCAACAGTTCCGAATTTCGCGAACATTTCGTTCAGAGATTCAGAAGTTGCAGAGAACGGGAGATTACCGACATAAATCTTACTACCCATGAAAACCTCCTTAAGGCCAGGGATGCGCGCTATCAGAGAATCATGAGCAACAGGCCCGAGAACTCTTGCGACGTAACTACCTTAAAATTAACACAACTTTTTTTATTCATGTAATGGTATTTTTTGCTTTTTCGCGGAGCAGTATTAGAATTAGGCCGCTTTTTTGCCCTTAGTAAGAAGCCTGAATGCTTTTTCAACATTGGGAGAATAGGTCTTTAGCTCATTTTCCATAAAAAATCTGACCTTCTCCGGCGAATATCCATGATGAATCACCGTATTGAAAAATTCATCTGACACGGAAACAATCTCGGTCACAAGGTTAACCGAACTCGACCTTTTACGAGAGTGTTCTCCCATCCTGCGATGGTGATGATTCTCAACTGCGTGGCAAATAACTTCTTCAATAGCACCAGTGGAGCGAAGAATTTCCGCTCCGTGAGCTGCGTGCTTGCTGAAGATTTCTTTTTTCTTCTCATCCAACAACTCTTCACCTTCTTTGAAGTTCGCATCGAGATGATAAAGACCGATATCGTGGAGAAGTGCAGTTGCTCCAACAACTTTGATCGATTTCGAGGATTCAAAACCCAGGTGATTCGCGAGAATCCCCGCAATAAATGCAACTGCAGCACTATGTTCATTCTGATCAATGTTCTTCAGATAATCAGTTACTACTTCATTCTTCATTTTCATCTCGCGCAGGACGGTAATTGTCTGGTCGAGAAATAGCTGGGCATTATCCATTCGATCAGGAGTGATTCCGCATTTCAGAAGATTGTTCGTAACGTTTGCTCCAAGCTTCATCACTGTTTTGATTTTAAATCCATGAGAAGCATCAGAGAGCACAACCTTTGTGGAAAGACTTCCCTGGAGGCGAACGAATTTTTCATGTTCATCTTTGGGCACGAAAATCTCATCGATTCCCTTTGAGCGATAACGATTTATTTCATCAGTCGAGAGATTATCGCCGGCATTAAAAACCTTGATGTACTTGTCCGCAGATAATCTGAGATAAAAATTAAAGTAGGATTTCGGTGTAATTACCAGATCCCTCATATGGATTGCGATGTACTTCCTATCCTCATCACTGATTTCTTTATCTTTCTCAGCTCCATCATTGGCAGTCTTTCGCCAGTCATGCCCCTCATTTAACTGCTTCTGGAAAATTTTAACCAGATCCATATAAGAGAGTCCTGAGTGATCAAGAACTGAAACCTGGATTCCATAGTTATTTAGGGATGTCAGATCAGAATTTTTTGAGATCTTTTCTGAAAGAAAGATCATACGGATTTCTTTCCCGGATTTTTCAAGAAGAGTTGTCGCTTCAAAAACTGAACGCACAAATGAACTGGGAAATTTATCAAGCAAAGGTTTATCCCTCTGGATAAGATCCAGAGTCTTGCTATCGTTTTCAATAATAAGGAATTTGCCAAAATAGGACATGGTTCTGACCCTGTAAGTTCAGAGTCTTATCGGCAATTTTAAAGAGAAGTTTAAAAATTGAGCAAAAAAAAAGAGAGGCCCGAAGGCCCCTCTTGGAAAGAACTAATTACCAGCGCTTGTTTCCGCCGCCGCCGAATCCGCCACGGTCTCCACCGCGATCTCCACCGCGATCTCCACCACGTCCGCCGCCGCCGCCGCCGCCGCCGCCGAATCCACCAGTACGTGGCTCCATTGGTTTAGCTTCGTTAACAGTGAGGTTTCTTCCGCCCATGTCTGTGCCGTGAAGTTTCTCGATAGCTGCATCAGCTTCAGAAGCATCAGTCATTTCAACAAAGCCGAAGCCTTTTGAACGACCAGTGTCTCTGTCTGTGATGATTTTAGTAGAGCTTACATTTCCGAACTGAGAGAACATCTCTGAGAGAGACTCTTGAGTTGCAGAGAACGGAAGATTACCAACATAAATTTTCTTACCCATAAAACCTCCTAAGGCCAGGGACGCCAAAGAGGAACAGGAAGACTTTTCCGGGACTCTGCTTTAGCCAGTGATTCGCAAA
>JBKJPL010000006.1:0-4518 GCA_046595005.1 Bacteriovoracaceae bacterium
GTTCTCCGTAACCACACGGAATAAGGAAGGAACGGGATCGGGCTACATAGAGCAGAGTTATAATGATGTCAGTAAACTCGACACCCTTACCCTGACCAAAATAGCTGCCGGAAAAGCAAATGGCTCCGCAGGAGCAAAAGCAATCGAACCAGGTAAGTACACTGTAATTCTTGAGCCTTTAGCAGTCAGCGGAATGCTTTCTTTCATGTTCAACGGCTTCGATGCCCGGAGTGCAGAAGAAGGCCGTAATTTTATGAGTAAAAAAGGTGGGGGCACGCGCTTAAATGAGCAGCTATTTGGTGAAAACATCAACATTTACTCGGATCCCCTAAACGCTGAACTTCCGGGCAATACCTGGAACGGTGATGGACTTCCAATCGAAAGAACTTCATGGGTAGAAAAAGGCGTGGTTAAAAACCTGGCTTACTCAAGGTACTGGGCCGGACAAAAAGGTGTTAAACCCTTAACGGGATCTACCCGCGGAATCTTTGAAGGTGGCACCGCATCACTTCAAGATTTGATAAAGAGCACTGAAAAAGGAATTCTTGTTACCCGCTTCTGGTATATCCGTATGGTAGATCCTCAAACGGTATTACTCACCGGCCTTACCCGCGATGGTACTTTTTATATTGAGAATGGCAAGATCGCTTTCCCGGTTAAAAACTTCCGTTTCAACGAAAGCCCTATTATTATGCTTAATAATGTGGAGGCAATGGGAAAACCGCAGCGTAGCGGAAATATGATGGTGCCGCCAATGAAAATAAGAGACTTTACATTTTCGTCGTTGTCGGATGCTGTCTAAGATTAGGATTTTGTCTGGAATAGGATTAAGAGTTGTCTGGAATAGGATTCATAGGATGATAGGATTGTAGGATTTATAGGATGATAGGATTCATAAGATGCTGGGCGGAGATGCAAGCGGGTCATTCCGAGCAAATCGCAGCAAACTAAACGAATTCGGATGGAAAAATGCTAAAAGGTGCGATGCGGTGTGTACGCCTCGCGCTCCCCTTTTTTCAAGGGGAGCTGTCACGCTTTTCGCGTGACTGAGGGGTCCTTCGAACCACCCACACAATTCACAAGACGACCGTATCTTGATACTTGATACTCGATTCTTGATACCTGATACTTGATACTTTAACATGAGAAGAAGAGACTTTTTACACCTAACAGGAATCGCCACTGGCGCTACTTTCCTTCAAGCGGTGCCGGTAATAGGCCGTAGTATCCACATCGAGGACGCTTTGATGCCGGTAGATACTAAGCTTAAAAAACGTATGGCAGATATCGCGCTTAATGCTGCGAAATCCCGGGGTGCTACCTATGCGGATGTACGGATTGGTCGATACTTGAACCAGTTCATCACCACCCGTGAGAAGCGTGTCGATAACATCGCTAATACTGAATCGTATGGCATGGGGATCCGTGTGATTGCAAACGGAAGCTGGGGTTTTGCGGCGATAGACAATTTAACGGATGATAACATCGCGAAAGCGGCAGCCACAGCAGTGCAGATCGCCAAGGTAAATTCAAAGCTCTTGATGGAGCCAGTCAAGCTGGCACCGCAGCGCGGATACGGAGAAGTTAGCTGGAAAACGCCGATGGAGAAGAACGGCTTTGAGATCCCGATTAAGGAAAAAACTGATCTGCTGCTTTCGGTAAATGATGCCGCATTGAAAGGTGGGGCAAACTATGTCAATTCTGCGCTTTACCTGGTTAACGAGCAAAAATACTTTGCTTCTACCGAAGGTTCTTATATTGACCAGGATGTGCATCGCTTATGGCCAACTTTTACAGTTACCAAAATCGACTCAAAATCTGGCAAGTTTGAAACCCGTAATTCCTTGAGTTCGCCAATGGGCATGGGTTATGAATACCTCAATCCTAAAAAAGAGGAAGAGATCGACGGTGTGTTTACCATTTATAAAAAACGCTATAATATGCTGGAGGATGCAGAAACTGCAACCCGACACGTAGCTGAAAAGCTGACCTCAAAACCAGTTGAGCCGGGCAAGTATGATCTGATCATTGATCCAACTAACCTGTTCCTTACTATACACGAATCTGTCGGCCATCCTTCAGAACTCGACCGCGTGTTAGGTTACGAAGCCAACTATGCCGGTACCAGCTTCCTGACCCTCGACAAATGGGAAAGCAAGAAATTCAATTTCGGAAGCAAGCTAGTCAACTTTGAGGCAGATAAAACCGCGCCAGGCTCTCTTGCCGCTGTAGGATATGACGACGAAGGGGTGAAATGTAAAAACTGGGACATCATCAAGGACGGTATCCTGGTAAATTACCAAACTATCCGTGATCAGGCCCATATACTCGGACTTCCCGAATCACAGGGCTGCTGCTACGCCGACAGCTGGAGCAGCGTCCAATTCCAGCGTATGCCGAACGTGTCCCTGAAAGCAGGTAAAACAGCACTCAGTCCGGCTGATATGGTAAAAAACACCGAGAAAGGCATTTATATCTTCGGCCGTAATTCTTACTCCATCGATCAGCAACGCTACAACTTCCAGTTCAGCGGACAGCTTTGCTTTGAAGTTAAAGACGGCAAAATTGGCGGACTTTTAAAAGACGTCGCATACCAATCCAACACCCAGGAATTCTGGAATTCTTGCTCAGCTATCTGTGATGAAAAAGATTACCGTACCGGGGGTTCATTCTTTGACGGAAAAGGCCAGCCGAGCCAGGTGAGTGCGGTATCCCATGGATGTGCGACGACGTTGTTTAAAGGAGTGAATGTTATTAATACGGGGAGGAGAATTTGATGAAGACCCATTTAATTAGAGGTGAATTTCGACGAGCGACGGGGGGGAATTTAATTATTAAATCGAAACGTGGCGTGAGGAGAAATCTCCACTTGCTCAAAATCGCCAACGTCATTCCGAACTAGCCAACGGCGACATTGCTCTTATAACGCAGCGTCATGGCAAGGAGGAGCCCCATCATACCCATAAGCGACTGCCGACATTCCGAAAGACCCAAGTTCACATCACTGTTTAACAGCAGTGCCCTTTACGAAAGGGTAAATTAGGTTCTTCCCTGCGGTCGGAATAACGGAAAGGATCAATTGGATAGAAAAAGGAGCCATCACAAACCTCGTCTACTCCCGCTTCTGGTATATCCGCAACGTCGACCTCAGACGGTCCTCCTCACCGGCCTCACCCGCGACGGGACCTTCTACATCGAAAACGGCGAAATCAAATTCCGGATTAAGAACTTCCGATTCAACGAAAGCCCAATTATAACGCTGAACAATTTAGACGCATTGGGTAAACCTGAAGGAACGGTTAGTGGGGAGTCGAACATTAATGCGATGATTCCGCCGATGAAGATCAGGGATTTTATTTACGAGTTTATCCGATGCGGTGTAGGAATAGGATGCTAGGATGATAGGATTGTAAGATCTAATCGGAGATGCTAATCGAAGAAATGCCATAACTAAGATGCATAGGATAATAGGATGCATAGGATTAGTAGAGACAAAAAGAATGAATGCAGGTCAATGCAAATTGTACCGGCATTTTTTGCTAGCACGAAGTGCGATTTTTACGTCCGGTACGCTAGTGCTCCCCTTTTTTCAAGGGGAGCTGTCACGCTTTTCGCGTGACTGAGGGGTCTTAGCCCCAGGATGAATTATTTAGCTATACTCGTTTAATATGATAACTTTATTATTTCTAAAGTAATGAACGGATCATTGTATCAACTGGCTTTTAACGAAATGGATGTCTTCGCTTCGAAGTTTGATGGAAATAAGACTTACAAGTAACGCTAATTTGGCGTCCCCGTTCAATGCTGCAATTAATGCAGGAACCAGAATTTAAAATTCAACGACCAGCACCCCGTCTCGAGCCTCCAAATTTTGGCAGAGATTGGCAAAAATTTGGCAAAAACTTGCACGGGCTCGAAATGAGTAGGAGACTGCTCCGCGACGGCTTCTTCCCTGCTTCGCCCCATCTTCGGAAAAGCTTCGGGAAAAATGGCATCGTAGCGAAGGTTTTGCGAAGCGCTACCGAAGCGCTACCGAAGCCGTAGCGAACACTTTGCGAACAACTAGCGAACACTTTGCGAACAGCTAGCGAAGCGCTACCCAACACTTTGCGAAGGATTTGGGAAGAGATACCGGAAACTTTGTGGAGCTGTCCCGGCGCAGTCTCGAACGAGTCTCGAAGCATTCTCGAAGAAAACTGATGAGGTTGAGATAGTTTTTTAACGCAGTGTGCCAGAGTTACACTCAGAGATTGCCGAGTATCATGGAAACACTTGATAATTAAGTAATATGCGCTATGCCTCTGCAGTCCCTGCGTAAACTTTCGCGTCCTTTGCGTTTAAAAACAGGCTCTTAGTGTTCAAATTACCTTTCCAATTTCACCTTTTTCTTTTAACTCATTTAAACCCAAATATCAACGGAAACAAAAAAGTCACAACAATAGACCATACCAAGTAAATCGGAAGATACTTCGCCATCACTTTACCGACCCCGCTAATGTCAGATTTCTTTGCAACTAC
>JBKJPL010000015.1:0-2954 GCA_046595005.1 Bacteriovoracaceae bacterium
ATCCGCCGTGTGCGAATATCCTTACTCTAAATTATGAGACGTGTAGTATCCCATCTTACCTTCCAGGTATTGCTTGCTATTGTCATCGGCGTGCTGGTGGGACTGAATTTTCCTGGATTCGCATCCACGGCAAAGTTGATCAGCCAGACGTTCATCCATATGATCAGTATGCTCATCGCGCCGATCATTTTTCTGACTATCGTGCTCGGCATTGCTCAGATGGGCGACATGAAGGGAGAAATTGTTTAAGAATAAAGATGAATATGATAAATACAAGGAAACTATTGTTAGGGCTCATGATGTTGTACTTTACATTAACAGCAAATGCGCAGCAAACGTCGCGGGCCGAAACGTTAATCAACATAAAAGGCGTTGGTCTGCAGTATGATAGGGTTAGATTCAGCGTAAAGCCGGGCGAAAAGATCAGGCTTTCGCTTTCTAATGGAGATGACATGAGCCATAACTTGCTGATCACGGAATCGGGAGCGAGAGAAGAAGTGGTAAGCGCTGCTCTGAAAATGGGTGGCGATGGCCCTAAAGCAAACTATGTGCCGCCCGGGGCTAAGGTTTTGTGGTTCATTCCATTAATTGCACCGGGCGAAACTGCAGCCGTAAGCTTTACAGCACCGACAGTTCCGGGGGTATATCCATTTGTCTGTACCGTTCCCGGACATGGCTTTGTAATGTTCGGGGCAATGTACGTAGGCAGGGAAATGCCACCCCAGAAAGATGATGTCAATATCCCTGAAAGCAGAAGAACTGAGGGACTCGTCGCTGTCGGTAGCCCTCGAGCAGGGGCCGCAATTCCGCAGGACCATGCTTTACATAGGTCAGGTACTCCTGCCATGAACGGACACCCCTATCCGCTTGTACCACCGTTTCTGTTCCGAGCATTTCTTCCTGACACAGGACCGGATGCCTTTGGCGTAAGTCTCCCAAACCAGCTTTCATATTGCTGGGATGGCACAACTTGCCGAATGCGGTATGCATGGCAGGGTGGCTTCCTTGATTTTACTGATTTTTGGAAAAGCTATAAACGTTTTGCGGTTAAGGTGATAGGTACTGTTTTTTACCGTGATAAAACTACCCATCCACTTCATCTTGATCAGCCAGGATCAAAATCAGTAGTAGAATTTAAAGGGTATAGTCTGGTCGCTCGTTATCCTGAGTTTCATTACACTCTCAACGGGACGGATATATACGAGCTAATTGTTGCAAAGACCGACGGATCCGGACTTATCCGAACATTTAAGATTCCGAAAGCGACGAGAGCGGTATGGTTTACGTTTGACCCGGCTGATGGGGTCGACTATGCATGTGAAAAAGGCCAATGGATAAATGGCAGTCTCAAACTGACGGCTGCTGAGGCTCAGAAATTTTCAATTACTATGACTAAAAAGGAAGGGTTTAAGTTATGAGAGCTTATATTTTAAGCATGATTTTAGCAGGGGCGACCGTTGTAAGTGTCGCTCAGGTTGCCCCAAACCGGTCCGTAACAGAGACTGTAATCAGTGAAAACCCTTCTTACAAAGTTGAAAATATTGATCTACCAGAAGGATTGCATGCGGAAACTGGTGCTGTAGGGTTTTTGCCGGACGGACGTTTCGTTGCTTGTTTCCTTCGAGGCGAGGTTATGTTTTACGATACTAAAACGAAAGAGTGGACTCTTTTTGCGGAAGGCTTACATGAGCCATTGGGAGTGCTGGCAATCAGCAATTCAGAATTATTAATCATGCAAAGACCGGAGCTTACTCGTGTAAAGGATACAGACGGAGACGGGCAGGCCGACCTCTATGAAAAGGTAACAAATGATTTTGGGATTTCCGGGAATTACCACGAATGGAATTATGGACCAATTAAAGACAAAGAAGGTAATATTTTCATAGCCCTGACTACTGCTTCGAACGCTGGAATAGTAATGAAAGAAGTACGTGGCAGACTTGATACCACTACCTTCGCAGATAAGCAGGAGAAATATTCACCAGTGCCTTACCGTGGCTGGATCATGAAACTGGGTACGAATGGAAAGTTAGAACCGTATGCCGGAGGACTTCGGTCGCCAAATGGAATAAACTTCGATCGAGACGGTAGACTATTTTCTGTTGACAATCAAGGTGGGTGGGTAGGTACAAATGTGTTATACCATATTCAGAAAGACAAGTTTTATGGACATCCTTCAGGACTATCCTGGACAAAGGGTTGGAATCGGGGAAGCCCTTTCCGCCTGCCAATTGCGGAACTCTACAAAATGCGGGAGAAACCAGCTATACAATTCCCTTATGAGCTGATTGGAAACTCACTAACTGAGCCGGTCTTTGACTACACAGCAGGTAAGTTTGGACCTTTTAGTGGTCAATTAATGCTTGGTGAAATGGAGAAAGGCAGGATTGTCCGAGTCATGATGGAAGAAGTTGGTGGACAGCTGCAAGGAGCTTGTGTCCCTTTGCTGGATAGTAAGGACCTACGCATGGGAACAAACAGGATGGTTTTTGCTACGGATGGGAGCCTGTGGACAGGCCATGTTCAGTATGGCTTTCCCGGGGACAGAGGGATTCAACGAATTGTTTACACCGGCATACCTCCAATGGATGTTTACAGCATGAGTCTTACCCCTACAGGCTTCGATTTAATATTTACCCAGCCGGTTGATGAAATTACTGCTAAGAATCCGGAGAACTACAAGTTCAAAAACTATTATTATGAATATCATGCTAAGTATGGATCAGATCTGTTTGATGTGCAGCAGGTTCAGGTTTCTAATATTAGGATTTCAACAGATAAAAAAAAGGTTTCCATCACATTGCCTGCTCTAAAGCCTGACCGGATTTATGAGTTACAAATGGGAGATATAAAGTCTTCATCCGGAAAGACGCTAGCGAATCGTGTGATCTGTTATACATTGAACAAACTGCGGCAATAGCGGCGCTGAGTTAAGTAGATGTGAATGGATTGAT
>JBKJPL010000012.1:0-10322 GCA_046595005.1 Bacteriovoracaceae bacterium
GTATCAACACTCGAGCTTGAACCAAAAAGGGCGACCGAAAGTAATCCCAGAGTTCCTAGTTTTTCTTCTTCATCTTTTTCGGGATCAACGATTTTGTCATCGTCGCGGAAAGCTTCGAGTCTCACCCAGTCTCCTGGGGCAAGCTTCTGGTCATCCTTGTAAACCTTGATCATTCCCAGCGCCTGGTTATCAGAAATGTTGAAAACATTTCCTTCCGCCATGAGCTTACTATCCCAATCGACAACTTTTTTAAGAAGAGGATGCTTTTTCTTCGTCATTAGTCGCTTAACGACAAACCTCTGACCGATCTGGATAGGATATCCCTTACCAACGTCGAGTGTAATCTGATCACCAAGAATTCCTGTGACGGTGGCATCATAGGGAATTGTTTTTGAATAAGTATCAAGCCAGTTCTTAGCAGTTGAAGAAATAACTTCGATGTCATCCGACTGAAGAATTGTTTTCTCGCTGAAATATATGTCCTCGCCATTCTCGCCATAAACTTCGAGCTGGGCCTCAAGACCTTTTACTTCATTTACTAAACCGACGCGAATGATTGATCCCACTTTCAGGCGATCTGCGACAGTCGCAAGAACTTCTTTTGTTTTCAGATACTGCGGAAGATTCTCGCGGTAGCGACTGAAGACATTAATCATGCTCGAGTTTGAAACGTATGTGCACCAATTGCTTCTCTTTAATTCGTTTTCAATTTCTTCAAAAACTTTGTATCCAATTGCACCGCCTACACTGTCTGTGATCGGCAACAAAGTACAACGGCGCATGGATGACTGTGCGAAGGTTGAGAATGAAATGAATAAAACAAGAACAGCAAAAAATTTAATCATAGAAGTGAGGAAGTTCCGGTGGAGTTATTGGAGCTGCTTTCCCTTCATAGAGATCGACCAGCATCCGGAGTTCTTGGTTTTCTTCCTGTAGCGTTCTGACGTGGGAACGTAGAAGCTCGATCTCCAGTTTAAGCCGGAGGGCCTCTTCCTCTTCACGCATTTTGATACGCTCGGTTGAAGGCACGTAGATAAAATACTTACCGTTATCTTCCCGGTGCTTCAGTATGTTATTCTTAATATGTCTTCTTATAGTAGAGATGGAGACGCTTTTGTAGCGTGAATAGTCATTGATGGATAACCATACGCCGTCCGTGGAACTCATTGATACTCCTTCTCTTAACTTTATGGTAAACAAACCGATCAAGATGTGAAATCAAAAAAGTAAACCGTTTAGTTGAGCACACATGTCAGTTGATTTGAACGATCTCAAAAACAAAAAAATCGCTCTCGTTCTTTCGGGAGGAGTAGTGAAGGCTGCGGCCTGGCACCTTGGGGTGACTCTTGCCCTTGAAGAACTTGGCTTTCATTTAAAAAACAACAAAACTGCCCCTACGCAAAATCTGAGTCCAAGAAGTCTCGAGATTGGAACATATGTCGGATCGAGTGCCGGTGCACTCATCTGTACTTATCTCGCCAGTGGATACACTCCCCAGGATGTCATCCAGGCCACAATCGGGATTAAGGGCTCTAAGTTTCGGGGTATTTCCTACAAGGAAATGTTCACGTTTAAGCGGCCCGAGCTTCGCGCGCCCAAGGGTGGACTCTATTACCCGCTCGATGGCTTGCCATCGCTCGTGAAAAATCTCCTGAAGCCAGTTATTTCGCTCCCGGGGTTTTTTACCACCGAAGGTCTCCGCCAGTATCTTGTTGAGCACGTCATCGAGAAAGACAACTTCGAAGATTTCAACTCGGATCTCTTTATCGTCGCAACTCAGCTCGATCACTCACGGAAAGTTATTTTCTCTAAATACAATTATCCCAATCCAAGTCACGACAGTACTTCGGTCTATTACACTGGAACCGGTGTTTCATATGCTGCTGCCGCAACGATGAGTGTTCCACCTTTTTATTGTCCGTATCCGATCAAGAACCGCTACACGAATGCAGTGGACTACTATATCGATGGCGAGATTCGTGAAACTCTTTCCACGCATGTCGCTGAAGACAATGGTTGTGATGTCATCATCAGCTCATGGACACACACGCCCTATCACTTTCACGACGAAGTCGGATCTCTCGTAAATTACGGTTTGCCTGCGATTGCAATCCAGTCGATATATCTTATGATCCAGAAAAAGATCATCGCCAGTCGAGCTGAAAGGGCCAAGGCGATCGACATCATGGATACCGTGAATGATTACATGAAAATGGAAAGGTTCTCTCAGACACATCGTCGGGAGATTATGGCCATCCTTCAGCGTAAGCTGAATATCAACCCAAAAGTAAAACTCATCGATATCTATCCTGATCATCACGACTATAAGTTGTTCTTCGCTAACTCATTCTCGCTTAATCCGAAAGTCTCAACCCATGCAGTGGAATCAGGATACAAGCGCACTATGCAAATCCTCGGACAGAAATGATTCTAAAGTATTCCATAATCTCGATCCTAGCTTTGTTTTTAGTGACGTCTTCCGATCCATTCTTTGGTTTCGAACTCGGTAAGCGCCTTTCGCCCTCTAAGTCGGAAGATGATGTCGCTGAGACGCCGGTTTACTCACAAAAAGCTGTCGAACCCTACCTGCGCGATCATGATCACAGGGTAAGCCCTATTTTCAGAATCAATGAATTCTATTACCCGAATGTTCGATTCTGGTTTCTCATTTATACCAAATTCGCCTCCACTCAAGTCGCAATTCATGACCGAAGTAACCTCTCGATCATTTACAAGGTTCTGGATTTCTCATCTTTAAAAGAGAAAGGAATCCACGCGAATACTTTATTTGTTCTTCAGCAGAAGCTTTCAAGAGAAAGAGTGGATGAGGTGAAGGCAACATTAAATTTACTTTCGCGAGATCCACACAACATGGACCCAGAGTCGCGCGAGATTTTCCGCGCCATCCGAAATGCAGGACGAGAGCTTCCTTCTTCTCGGGAAGAGCGAATGGCGCTCTTTAAGGATTTGCGCGACAACATCCGCGTTCAGACCGGCCAGAAAGATTTCATCGAGGCCGGGGTCAGAAGATCTATTCCCTATCAAAGTTTCCTGAAGTCATATCTTGAAGAGAGGGGTCTTCCCAAAGAACTCGTTTCAATTCCATTCCTCGAATCAAGTTTTAATCCCAAGGCACACTCCAAGGTCAGTGCACTCGGCGTCTGGCAGTTCATGCCACTGATTGGAAGCTACTATCTGCCGAAGCGCTCAACCCTGATGGATTATCGCCAAAACGTGGGACTCGCTTCGGTCGCAGCCGCCAATCTTCTGCAAGAAAACCACCGAATCATGAAGAAGTGGGACCTTACCGTTACCTCTTATAACTCCGGAACAAAACATCTTCTTAAATCACGAAGAGAGCTGGCATCAAGTGACGTGGACCTGGAAGACATTATTCGTCACAGCTCTTCATCATCATTTGGCTTCGCCTCTAAAAACTTCTACGCTGAATTCCTGGCACTCGCGCATGTCCTTTCATACGAAGATGAACTTTTTCCCGGAATTCACCACTCAGAACGCTCGGATGCAGAAGATCAGTTGATATTCTCAATTGCTAAGTGCCCAATGCGAATTGATAAAGAAGTAAGCCTTCCTCAGTTAGATGAAATTGCTTTTTATAATGATCAGATTAAGGATTTTAAAAAGATCTATCCCAAGGGAACAATAATTTCTACGAAGTCACGTTTGCCTGCGGGGAAATTCTTGAAGGTGGATTCATTGGTTGTGTTGAAGAAGAAGCCTAAGGATTGGCCACTACTCGTTAAAAATCAGAGTTGCTCAACGAGATAAGTATTTGGTGAGCAGTAGCTTCCAAGATAGTCCACGGTTCCATCGAGATAAGTAATTTTCACATTCACCTTACCAGAGAGCTCCTGCTGATCAGACCCTTGGTTCTCTCCAAAGACGATTACCTTGCGGGTTTTTTCGCTGGCAGAATCATAGAAGCGTCCATCGGCATCGAGGAACTGAACATTGGTCATGAGGCTTAGATCAACTGACTCTGCACCAACCAGAACCTCAGAGATCTTATTTTTCACGTTCACCTGAATGACACAGCGGTTTCCAAGCTTACTTTCCGGGAGTGAACCCAGAATATGTCTCATGAGGTTTTCAGAAGGAACAACGATTTTTGATTCTGATTTTGTCCCGATGAATACAGATTCTTTTTCATGCGTGAGTTCAAGATAGTTTCTTCCGCCGAGAAGTGCCTTGCCGAAATCGATTCGATAAGTGTTCTGATTTAATTTCTCGCCCTGAACATTTTTTGCGAAGACTTTTACATTTTCAGAAGCAGTTATAAGAGGAGACTTCTCGCGTGAAAGAAGATCTTCCTGCCAGAGGCTGATCTGACCCAGATTCTTCTGCTCGAAGAAATTAGACTCGTAAGTCATTTCTCTTTCATGAACATGAATAATTTTATTTGTAATTTCATTGCCGTGAACATAAGTGATAAGCGCGTTTCCAGCTTTCACACCGACAAAGAGCTGATAGCGAAAATCTTCGCTGCTCGTCTCATGCATATCACCATCAAGTGTGATTACTTTTCCGAAAGGCACATCGATCGTTACTTTCTCAGTCTCATCTGCAAGCTCAACCATAAGCGCACCAACAGAACCCATACTTTCATGCGGCTCCATAAGTTCATTCATCAGCTCTTCAGTCAGTACCGGGATAGATACGCTTCCGGCACCCTCTTCAACAATAAGATCAGTATTTGTTGGAACAAATCCACGCTTTAAAATAACAATTGATCTCGTCATCTTAGGGCGGGCGAGATTTGCACTTACAGTGACTTCGCCATCGCCATAATCTTCCGCAATTTCAGAGGCATTATCCTGAAAGCGAACTTCAAAACCACGAAGGGTTTCATTGTTTTTAAGATTGGTGGCTACTCCCTGAATAGTCATCTGGGACTGGTAGGCCGGCGCAGTGAGGGCGCTCTTATTAATAGTGTTTGCTTTCTCTTCCTGTGGTGCAGGTGAAGTTGCAGTCTTGCCTTTCTTCGGCTGACTATCCAACATTGAGATCGTCGGAACTTTCTTATCCTGGATATCCTGCTTTAGCCCTGAGTAGTCAAAGGCGATCAGGTTCTGATCCGCTTCATCTGCTTTCGGTTCAATAACCGGAGCTGGTGCCGGAGACTCGGTATTCGCAACTTCAACATTCACACTTTCAATAATTTGTTCTTTTTCTGGAACCGCGACAGCAGCAACTTCAACCGGATCTGCTTTCACCGGCTCTTTTGCTTCATATTCAAAAAACTCTGGCTCAGCATGAGCAGTCGTTGCGGCCTGAGTAGTCTTCACTTCATCTTTCACTTCTACTTGAGTTTTCTTTTCTTCTGCAACGAGAACTTTCTCTTCAACCGAAAGATCATTATAGAGAGCAACCATGTTTGTTAGGAGCTCACCCTCATACGCAATCGCATGAAGCTTGACTGGTTCTTCGAATGGAAGTTCGTTGTGAGCAACAGTAACAACTGTCAGCTCAGCAGGTCTCTGCTCCGGAGTAACTGCTACAATGATTTTCATCGGTGCTACTGGAATCTTGATTTCCTTAAAGCTCATTTCGGGTTCAGCGAAAGTGATAATTTCTGCTTGTGTTACGGCCGGAGTTTTAACGAGAGAAAGGTAAGATGAATCGATAGTGAATTCAGTATTTTCAGAGTTCACGAGACGCACGCCGACCACCCCAACAACGAGGGCAATAGCGAGCGTAAATGAGGTCATCATCCGTGATAACAGTAGCGACATATAGAATAATTTTAGTCTATGTGGTGGTCAGAGTCGCAGAACTCTTAAGGCGGGATGTTGCTTTTTGATTAGCCAGGGCTGGCTATCCAGCGAATAGCCATGCCCCTGTAGGACCACTACTTACAAGGACTGACGAGAAAGCCGCCAAGGTATGATCCGAGGAGTTTTCTTTTACCATCACGGGCCTCAACGATCGCAGTACCACCCATGTTTGTTGTTTCACCAATGGTATAGACCTTCGCTGAGCGAACTTTCGAAAGAACGATTCCTGATTTCAGTCCAAGACTTTCAACCGACATTGCATGAACCACAAGATTCTCGGCCGTGTTCAGAATTTCTGGATCTGACTCTTCTGTCAGACCTTCTCTCACCGTAAATTCTCCAAAGGAAGCTATGTCCTGGTAAGAGACTGTCTCGCCTTCAATTTTCTGAGTGATCGTCGCGGAAAGTTTTCCATCGACTTCATTGATTTCAAATTTCGAAGGTATTGGTGTTTCTTCCGGCATCTGAAGAACTGTATTACAGGTCTTGATTGGGGCCGCGAAAATGCTGAGTGAAAGCGAAAGCGTAATTAAGACAAGTATGATTTTCATGGGAGGTTTATAGCTCAAAGCTTCGGCCTGCGGGTAGAACCCTATAAAAATTCCAAAAAAAAGGGCTGCAATTATGCAGCCCCATTGAAACGAGGCTCCCGAGGGGGCCCTTTAATTAAATTAACGTAAATTAGCGGCTCTTAACCGCATTTCAGCTCTCTCGAGCTTGCGACGGAACTTAAGCAGATCCACATCTGTGAGACTTTCCTTGCCTGAAAGACGGTCAGTGGCCTTCGTCTTTGCAGTCTTCGCGCGCTCCATGTCCACGTCTTCCGCCCGTTCAGAGGTGAAAGAGAGGATAGTGACGGTATCAGCAAGAACGCGGCACAGGCCCGCAGTCACCGAAAAGTGACGAGGTCCCATGGGTGTTTTCGCTGTCAGAATTCCAGTGCTCAACTCCGTAAGGATGTGAGTGTGCTCAGGGAGAATATTAATCTCCCCACGTACAGTTGGAATCACGATGTCGTTACACTCAAGGTCTCTGATCACAACACCTTTAGGTGTATAGAGATTCAGTTTAAAGGCAGATGCCATAATTACTTCCCTTCAGAAAGTTTCTTAGCTTTTTCCTGAACCATTTCGATACCGCCAACGAGATAGAAGGCCTGCTCTGGGAGGTGATCTACTTCACCAGCGAGAATTGCCTTGAACCCTTTGATCGTATCTTCAATTTTCACGAACTGACCCGGGATACCAGTGAACTGCTCAGCAACGAAGAACGGCTGAGAAAGGAACTTCTGGATCTTACGAGCGCGAGCCACGAGTTTTTTATCATCTTCAGAAAGCTCATCCATACCAAGAATGGCGATTATGTCCTGAAGCTCTTTATACTTCTGGAGAACTGACTGAACTGAACGAGCAGTTGAGTAGTGATCCTCGCCCATTACTTCCGCAGAAAGAATAGTTGAAGAAGACGTCAGTGGATCCACGGCCGGATAGATTCCGAGCTCGGCGATCTGACGAGAAAGTTCAGTCGTTGCATCCAAGTGAGCAAATGTAGTTGCAGGAGCTGGATCGGTATAGTCATCCGCAGGAACGTAAACGGCCTGAATAGATGTAATCGATCCGTCTTTTGTAGACGTAATACGCTCTTGCATAGCTCCCATCTCAGTACCGAGAGTCGGCTGATATCCCACCGCTGATGGAATACGACCGAGAAGAGCAGAAACTTCTGAACCCGCCTGTGTAAAGCGGAAGATGTTATCTACGAAGAAGAGAACGTCTTGCTTCTCTTCATCACGGAAATATTCAGCGATTGAAAGACCTGTAAGAGCGACACGTGCACGTGCTCCAGGTGGCTCGTTCATCTGGCCGTAGCACAGAGCTGTTTTTGCAAGAACTCCGGAGTCCTTCATTTCGTGCCAAAGATCGTTCCCTTCACGAGTACGCTCACCCACACCAGCGAACACCGAGAATCCTCCGTGTTGAGTAGCGATGTTGTTAATAAGTTCCATAATCAGAACTGTCTTACCAACTCCTGCTCCACCGAAGAGACCAATCTTTCCACCCTTGAGATAAGGAGCGAGAAGATCGATGACTTTAATACCTGTGAAGAATGGCTCTTTTTTCGTCGATTGATTAGCGAACTTGGGAGCTTCACGGTGAATTGAATAAGTCTTCTTGTTTCCAAGTGGACCCGCTTCATCAACCGGCTCTCCGATTACGTTAATGATTCGGCCAAGACATTCGCGACCAACTGGGGCCTGAATCTGCGCGCCTGTATCAATAACTTTCTGACCACGAGCAAGACCTTCAGTAGCATCCATGGCGATAGTACGAACCATGTTGTTACCAAGATGAGATGCCACTTCAACAGTGAGGTTACCCTCTCCGCCTGGCATAGTCTTGTTTGTGATTTTGAGTGCGTTGTAAAGCGCCGGGAGTTTTCCGCTAGGAAACTCAACGTCGATTACCGGACCCAACACCTGACGAATAACGCCTGTATTTTGTTCCATTTAAATGGCTCCTTAACCGTTGAGAGATTCAGCACCGGACACAACTTCGATCAACTCAGTTGTAATACGGGCCTGTCTCATCTTATTCATTTTTAAAGATAACTTTTTAATCACTTCTTTACTGTTCTTCGAGGCATTCTCCATCGCATTCATACGTGAACCGTGCTCAGACGCAATCGCATCGAGCATGCAGGTATAAACGGTAGTGAGATAAACTTCCGGCACCAGAGTATCCAGGATTTCAGCTGCACCTGGCTCATACTTGAAGTCGTAAGGATATTTCGTCTTGATGGTTTCTTTATCGTGAGCAGAAACCTGCATCGGAAGAAGCTGTCTGACTTTCGAATCAAATGCGATCGCTGAAATGAAAGAGTTGTACGCAACGTACACTTTTCCAACTTCACCAGTCATGAACATCTGCCCGAGTTCATCAGCAACTTTACGAACTTCTTCATAAGTCGGTTCAGCCTTCGTGAAAGTGAATGTCTTACCGGCATTCACTTCTTTCTGAAGAAGGTCTCTGACTTTCTTCCCAATCCAGAAAAACTTGAGATCCTCATCCTGTTTCTCAGCAACAAATCTTCTGACTGTTTTTCCGAGCTGGGAGTTGTAACCACCAGCAAGACCTTTGTCCGAAGAAATCACGAGAACTACCGACTGCTTGTTATCTCTTTGCACGAAATAATCATTTGTATAATCCGTGGCAAGAGCAGCAACTGTGCGAACAGTTTCTTCAAGTTCAGACGAGTAAGGGCGAAGACCTAAGATTCTGGCTTGAGCCTTATTAAGCTTTGAAGCTGAAACCAGCTTCATTGCCTTCGTGATCTTGAAAGTACCCTTGGTACTTTTGATCTTCTTTTTAAGCTCTTTAATATTTGCCATGGTCTTAAATCCTTAAATTAAACCTTGTAGCTAGAAACAAAACCCTTAATGAGGTCTGTCACTTTCGCTTCGGCTTCTGGAGACATCTGCTTCTCTTTTCTCATGCCGTTCATCAGGTCAGCGTGACGAGTGTTGAGCATAGAAAGGAGATCGGCCTCAACCTGACGGATCTTATTAACAGGAATCGAATCGAAGTAACCTTTAGTTGCTGCGAAGATCGAAACTGATTGATCGATAACATCCATTGGTGAGTACTGAGCTTGCTTAAGAAGTTCAACCAGACGAGCACCACGATTCAGCTGCCGCTGAGTAGCTTCATCGAGATCTGAACCGAACTGAGCAAACGCTGCAAGCTCGCGGTATTGAGCGAGATCGAGACGGAGTGTACCAGCAACTTTCTTCATCGCTTTAATCTGAGCAGAACCACCAACTCGAGAAACCGAAAGACCAACGTTTACCGCTGGACGGATACCAGAGTTAAAGAGATCTGATTCGAGATAGATCTGACCATCAGTGATCGAAATTACGTTTGTAGGAATGTAAGCAGCAACGTCGCCTTCCTGAGTTTCAATAATCGGAAGAGCAGTAAGTGATCCCGCTCCAAGCTCATCGTTCACTTTACATGCGCGCTCAAGAAGTCTTGAGTGAATATAGAAAACGTCTCCCGGGAATGCTTCACGTCCTGGTGGACGACGAAGGAGGAGAGAAAGCTGACGGTAGGCCTGAGATTGTTTTGTAAGATCATCATAAACGATGAGAGCGTGCTTGCCCTGGTCACGATAGAACTCACCCATTGTACAACCTGTGTACGGGGCAAGGTACTGAAGTGGAGCCGAGTGAGAAGCAGTCGCTGAAACGATGATTGTATATTCAAGTGCACCAGCTTCAAGAAGCTTCTGATACACCATTCGAACTGTAGATTGTTTCTGGCCGATTGCTACGTAAACGCAAACAACGTCTTTGCCTTTCTGGTTGATGATCGTATCGACGGCAACAGCTGTCTTACCAGTCTTACGGTCACCAATGATAAGTTCGCGCTGACCACGACCGATTGGGATCATGGCATCGATTGCCTTAATACCAGTCTGCATTGGCTCGTGAACTGACTTACGGGCAATAATTCCCGGAGCCTTGATTTC
>JBKJPL010000062.1:0-12232 GCA_046595005.1 Bacteriovoracaceae bacterium
ATCAAGCTTGGAATGCGTTTGTCGGCGTGGATTGCGAAAGTAAATACAGGCCGTACAGCTGAGACTGCTCTTCGCCTCACATCTGCTGAAACACGCCGTGGAATTCCTATCGATAAACCGAATATCTACAATCCTGCAATTATCAAAAAAACTCAGGAAGAAGTTCTTCGTGATATGCCTAAGAGCATGCGTGATGTGATTCTTGGAACTGGTGAAGTTCCGGGTTCAATTGATCTTGATGATGAAACTTTCATCAAGCACGCTCGTTTGCTGGACAGGAATTATCAATCAGGTGCCCGCTACAAATCACTCGATACCTGGCGCTCGGCCTATATCCAGCGTGCCGCTCAGGATGTTCGCGGTTATTACTACCTCACATCAACAAAGATCTCAGCAAACGATCTTCGCGATACAACTCTTATCCCTGCCGAGAAAGTGAAGCCAATCAAAGACGCTCTTACTGGTATCTGTAAAAACTCCGGAGGTTGGGGCAATTGCGCTACCACAATTGAGAAAGCATGGACGGAAAACAAGCTTGCAGATGCTTACACAAAATATATGCCGGCCGCTAAGAAGCTCTGGGATAGTTTTTTTGTCATTCCTTCAAGTGCCGCAAGAAGTGATTTCTCATGGTCAGGAAATACGATGAATATTGTTTTCAACACTCCATCAATTCCTAAGTTCATTCCTTACCTTCAGAATAATATCGAAGATGAGTTCCGCTGGATTGGCTGGGGTCTCAAGATGACTTTCGGAAACTATCCGAGTGGTCCGAAACTTGTTTTTGAAGCGGGTGTTGTTCCTCACGTAAACGGTCTTGGCGGCGATACCATCACAATGGATTCTAACCAGCCGATCGAAGAATATGAATCTCAGTGGACTATCCGTCACGAGTTCGGTCACGTATTGGGTCTTCCTGACTGCTATCATGAGTTCTACGATACTGATCTCAAGGCATACGTAAACTACCAGCTCGATATCACAGATCTTATGTGTTCGCGCGCGGGTAACATGAAAGAAAGAATCTACCTCGAACTTAAAAAGGCGTACCAGAAATGAAAACCTTAATCCTTTCTGCTCTTTTCCTCGTAAGCTCTGCAGCTGCCTTCGCTCATGGCGATCAGGACTGGCGCGAAGACTATGAAGCGTTTCTTTCTGTAAGCTATGAAACCATGCCAATGGCAAAGTCGAATATGCCTTTCACTCCCAGAGTGGACATGAACTTCTTCAAAGAGAAACTCATCGTTCTTTCATCGACAGAAAGAAAATCAACGGCCGGTCTCGATAAAGCGAGAGCATTCCTTTCCGAAGAATATAAAAAGATTGGCCTTGAAGTCTCACTTGCTCCTTTCGGATCAGGTGTAAACATCATTGCTGAAAAAAAAGGTACTACTCATCCTGAGAAGATCCTCATTATCTCAGCTCACATCGATTCCGTTGGAAACGCCGGAGCAAACGATGATGGAACAGGTACCATCGGTCTTCTTACGGTAGCTCAGATTCTCTCTCAAAATGATTATCCGATCACTATCCGCGTTCTCGGCTTTGACCGCGAAGAAATTGGTCTCAAGGGTTCAGATGCTTATGTAGCAGCTCTTACAAATAAGACTGACATCATCGGTGACATTCACTTTGAGATGATGGGAGTCAATGCGAGAAAAGACGGCGCTTTCCACGTGATCGATTGTAACTCTGGAATTTTCGGCGGCAATCGCCCAGTCGTGAATTCTCAGTTCCTTTCTCAGTCAATGAAAGATTCTATTGCTGAACTCAATCTCAACCTCACTGTTTCAAAAGCATGTACGGATCGTTCAGACCACGCATCATTCTGGCGCCATAAAATTCCGGCAATCGTTATCTCGGAGAACTTCTTCGGTGGTGACAGCGATCCTTGTTATCACTCGAAGTGCGATATCGTTGATGATCGCCTCGATTACGACTATATGGGGAAAATTCTTGAAGCACTCCTCAGGACAATTGAAAAACAAGCAGCACGCTAGCTTAAAGGCTCCTTCGGGAGCCTTTTTTTTAATTAAAAGTTACGTGTTAAACCGATGGTCGGCAGATAATTTTTCTTCCTGAATCGGTCATTATTCTTTCTTAGCTTTTGCTTCATCGTGTATTCGGTGAACGCATGTACGATCCCAAGCTTTATGCCCCAACCGTCTATTAAATTTTTGTGAACGTAAAGCTCAGAATTGATGGAGCCTCGGTCATTGTCATCACCCAGAAGAAGATTGAATGGCGTTGGTCTACCCGACGCCTCTTGAGGCCAGTTTGCGTCCTCTTTCCTGGGATTGTATCTTCCTTTGCGCAGTTTTCCGAAACTGGCGCCAATGACGTCGATGTTGAAACCGACGGACCACTCTTCTCTCCAACGGTACAAAAACTGGGCCAGTACATTTAGGCTCGTGATCTGGGAATGTTCGAATCTCATTTCATCGATGTTTTCTTCTTTCTCCGGTCTGAATATCGCCGAGGGCCCGCTTGTTCCCCTGGTCAAAGAGGCTGGAGCGGTCCGGAATGTTTGCCCCTGAGACAACTGGGAAGTGAATCTCACGCCCGAGCCGACAAAAAACTTCGTATCGCTGATTTGCCAGAAGCGGCTAGCATCGAAAGCTACCTGCTGTTCACGTGTCGCTCCTCCTACAGTAAAGGCCATTCGATTATATGTTGTCGCCTGTAAAGAAGTGCAAAGAAAGACAAAGAGTAAAAGGACTCTCATACTATTTATTTCCCAGAATCAACTCGAGCTCGAGCGTAACTTTATCTTTTACACCTATAAACAGGAACTTTTTTACTATTATATTAAAATCTTTAAGATCAATGGTGAAAACGGAATGGATCCTGAGTGTCCCGGCCTCTTTATTCCAGAGAAAGTCAGCCGGAACTTCCAGTTCTCTGGTAACTCCGTGGATAGTCCATTGGAGCATAAGGGACTTAGTTTTTATCGAAGATGGCCTTGAAAGCTGAACTTTAATTGTGGTGTGAACGGGTGCATTTTTTCCCGACTGAGGGAGTTTCTCGTCTTCGCACACATGCTCTGCCGGGAAATCCGATTTCTCATAGTCCAGAGTCAGTGACTCGTACATGTGACATGTTAGCGTCTCATCTTTTCCTTTGAGCTTCATGACTTCCAGGCCAATAGACCCGCTACTAATCACCAGATCATCCTCAGAGAATTCAACTGAGCCGATAAATTCTTGGGCAACAACTTCGTGAGTTCCCAGACTATATGGGATTTTCACATTCACTCTGGAGGAATCCTGAGGAATAAGAGTCGATGCGATTGAAGGCCAAACCCAGAAACTCAAAACAATAAAACTTACAATTTTCATTTAAAACTCAGCATTCTTCGGAGTTCTTGGAAATGGGATCACATCTCTGATGTTCTGCATGCCTGAAATATACATAACTGCGCGTTCAAACCCGAGACCGAATCCCGCGTGCGGAACAGAGCCGTATTTACGGAGATCCGTGTACCACCAGTAGTTATCCACATCCATATGCATCTCTTTCATGCGTGCTACAAGCTTATCGTAATTATCTTCTCGCTGGGACCCACCAATAAGCTCTCCTACTCCTGGAACCAGAACGTCCATGGCGCGGACAGTTTTTCCATCATCGTTCTGCTTCATATAGAACGCCTTAATTGCCTTTGGATAATCCGTCACAATAGTAGGACGCTTGAAGTATTGCTCAGCAAGGAAACGCTCGTGTTCAGTCTGAAGATCCATTCCCCATGTAACTGGGTATTCGAATTTCTGACCTTTTGAAACTTCCTGCGAAAGAATCTCAATGGCCTTTGTATAAGTCACAGTCTCAAACGGAGAATTCATCACGTGCTCAAGTGTCTTGAGATTATCGGTAGAATATCTTGAGGCCAGGAACTCAAGCTCATCTCCACACTGTTCAATTGATTTCTTTATCAGGTGTTTCACGTAACCTGTGGCCAGAGCAGCATTGTCTTCGAGTGTATTGAAAGAGGCCTCAGGTTCTACCATCCAGAATTCTGAAAGGTGGCGCGCTGTATTTGAATTCTCAGATCGGAAAGTTGGTCCGAATGTATAAACGCGGCCAAGTCCACCTACTGCGAATGTCTCCGCTTCCAGCTGACCTGAAACCGAGAGGAAAGTCTCGCGACCAAAATAATCCTGCTTGAAATCAATCTTACCTTTTTCATCTCGAGGAAGTTTATCTAAGTTAAGAGTTGAAAGACGAAACATTTCACCAGCTCCTTCAGCATCCGAAGCAGTGATGATCGGAGTGTGAAGATAAGTGAAGGACTCATTGGTAAAAAATTCATGTGTCGCCTGAGCTAGCACATGGCGAAGACGGAAAACCGCTGAGAATGTATTTGTTCTCGAACGAAGGTGAGCTATCTCTCTTAAGTACTCGAGAGATGTTTCTTTTTTCTGGAGCGGATACTCTTCAGAATTCGCGCAATAGATGTGCACGCGCTTGGCCTGCATTTCTACCGGCTGCTTCCCCTGCGAAGCAACTAGCAGTCCTTCGACTTCCACCGATGATCCCATCAAAAGTTTTGCGATGTTTTCATAGTTATCAATCGTCGCATCGACAATGATCTGAAGATCTTTCTGAGTCGTGCCGTCATTTAAAACCATGAAAGAGAACTTCTTCGACTGACGGAGAGACTTGATCCAGCCCTTCACAACGATTGTTTCGTTGACCGGTTTCTGATCGAAAACTTTCTTGATGAGGTAATACATTATAGGCTCCCGAACACTTGTTTTTTAATTTCCAGAGTATCAGATGACTTCAGACGTGGACCGAACTGGCTCACCACTTTACTTGCGGCCATAGAGGCCAGTTTCCCTGCTGAAGCACAGGTGTGTCCCTGAGAAACGGCATAGAGAAATGCGCCTGCATACATATCGCCGGCACCGTTTGAATCGATCGCCTTAACTTTGTAGGGCTCAATATCAATGAACGTAACTCCATCCCAGATCATGGCACCGTTTTCTCCGAGAGTGATGACAAAGTTTTTTGCCACTTTCTTAAGGGCCTCGCGCGCCTCCATGAGACTTTCTGTTCCCACGTAGGCCATCGCCTCAGACTCATTACAGAAAAGAAGATCAAGACCAGGGCCAATCATCTCAACGAGACCATCTTTAAAAAACTTCACCATGTTCACGTCTGAGAAAGTGAGTGCCGTTTTCACACCGGCGAGCTTAGCAACATCGCGGGCGTGAATTGCTGCTGCTTTTCCTGAGGGAGAAGCGACGAGATATCCTTCCATATAGAGATAATTAGAATTCTTAATTGATTCAGCATCTACTTCAGTTTTAGCAAGTGAGCCCGTTATACCAAGGAAAGTATTCATCGTTCTTTCAGCATCAGGAGTAATGAGAACGAGACACTTTCCAGTCGTCCCGTTTTCTCTCTTCTGAGATTTAAGATTTGTATCGACTCCGCTTTCCACCAGATCATTGAGATAAAAATCTCCGGTATCATCGGAAGCAACTTTACATGAATAAAAACCTTTCGCTCCGAACTGAGAAACCGCGATGATCGTATTCGCAGCACTTCCGCCACACTGGCGCTTCTTTGCGCCGGAACCCAGAGCTTTCAGAAGATAATTCTGGCGCTCTTCATCCACTAGAGTCATGAGACCCTTATCAATTTTATGGTCCTTGAAAAATGAATCATTCACTTCAAATTCCATATCCACAAGCGCGTTGCCGATGGCATAGACATCATATTTTTCTGACATGAGAACTCCCGGAGATCGAATTAAGAAAATTACTTTAAGCTTTTTGCGCTGAAATTGCTAAGAGAAATAGATGTCGTAGCGGGTGGATTTGCCTTCCATCCGGAGGGGATTTCCAGTCCCCAGTGTTTGAGAGAGGCGGGGCCTTTTCACGACAATTCTTTTTACACCACTTGTGAGACACATCTTCAGAACTTCTTCTGCATCGCTGTCCCCGGAGAGAAGATTTCGGAATATGCGCATCTCCTTTTTCGGAGAAGATTTATGATTGGCGTCCTCAAACATTGGATCAAAGAAAATGACATCGGCGGCAGGTTTTTCAGAGAGAAACTGGACCGATTCACCCTGATGAAACTGGAATTTTTGAAGAAGTGGATGCCTTGCATTCTTCAAGGCGGATTGGATGAGATGGCCGACAATGGGATTTCTTTCTATCGCAGTAACTTCACAACCCGCGGCCATAAATAGAAGACTATCTCCCAATAGACCCGCAGTGAGATCGAGAACTTTCGGCTTGAAAGCACCCTTGATTCCAATCGCCCGGGCAAAGAGTTCTTTCTGGACTGAGCTTTTTCGAAAAAATTCCAAGTGACGATCGAGAATTTTATCCACTTCTATTCCAATCGGTTTTTCTTTAGGGTCGTCAGAGTGAAGCCAATATTGTCCGTTTATCCACTCAAAAGTGGCCACTGTTCCAGGAATGTCGAATTCCGGAGAGATTTTTTCACCGTCTTTCAGGAAGATGAGGCCCATGTTTCAACCAAATTTTTGATAGCGTTTGACTAGATGCATTTTTAGCTCTTATTTCTTAACAAATCCACTGGTTTTCCCCTACCATAAGCTGACCTCAAAACATTCTGTCGCCCGCAAGGATTACCATGAAGAGTAAACACGTTCCTCTTAACTACCACCCCGAAAAACTTAAGAGAGAATTGAAGCCATTTTATATCGGTGCCACTGATCAGGAAATTTCCGAGATGCTTCAAGCAATCGGAGTAAAGTCTCTTGATGATCTCTACTCTCACATTTCGCATGATGTGAAGATGGAACATATCCGTATGGATAAGCACATGAGCTACGAAGAACTCATGATTCACGTGAATGAAATCGCTGCTAAAAATAATGTTAAGCTTTCTTTTCTTGGTGACGGACTTCCTCAGTACAAAGTTACAGATGTTGTGGGCCCGGTTTGTGGAATTCGCGGACTCACGACGGCCTACACTCCTTATCAGCCTGAACGCTCGCAGGGGACTCTCCAGACTCTCTGGATATATCAGTCACTTCTTTCTCAGCTTACTGGTTTTGAAGCCATCAATGCTTCTCTCTATGACCGTTCGTCGAGCCTCTTTGAAGCGATGAACTGTGCTCTCCGTCTCGTGAAAGATTCTACGACGATTATCGTGGCCAATACTATTTACCCTGGCGACATGGAAGTCATCGAAACTCACGCGATTGAAACCGGCATGAAAATCATCAAAGCTCCTGTGAGTTCGCAAACAGGTCGCGTAGATGTCGATGCCTTAAAACGCCTTCTCAATACGACTCCGCAGGTTGCTGCCGTTGCCTTCCCTCAGACAAATAATCTCGGAAACATTGAACCAGTTGATGAAATCGTCGAACTTTGTTCGGCAAACAATGTGAAGTCTATTGCTATCGTCGATCCGATGCTTCTGGGTCACGGTGGACTTAAAGCTCCGGTGAAATATGGTTTCCGCGCTCAGGGAGCAGACATGGTGGTGGCCGAAGGTCAGCACCTCGCAATTGGCCCGAACTTTGGTGGTCCGGGTCTTGGAATCTTTGGTATCCGATATAATGAACAGGATAAACTTTCTATTCGTTCAACTGCCGGACGCTACGTTGGTAAAACAGTTGATGTGAAGGGCCGCGAGTGTAAAGCACTTATTCTTTCCACTCGTGAGCAACATATCCGCCGCGAGAAAGCGACTTCGAACATCTGCTCAAACCAGTCATTCGTAGCAACACTCGCCGGAGCTTCGCTTCTTGCCCGTGGTGATGAAGGAATGAACGCCACTCTTACTCATTCGAGAAATCTGGCCGAGAAAGCAGCATCTCTTCTTTCTCAATTTGAGGGTGTTGAACTTCGTTTCCGTGCGACTCCGTTTTTCAATGAGTTCACTCTGAAACTTCCGGTTGATGCCGCTAATTTCATCACTTCTGCTTCGAAGGCCGGAATCCAGGTGGGAGTAAACGTTTCTGATCGCCATCCTGAAATCACAGGCGAAAACCTTGTTCTCATGAGCTTTACTGACATTCACTCCGAAGATGATGTGGATACTCTTGTGAAGTTCTTTGAAACTCATTTCACGAAATCAAAATCTGCAACTGCTGCTCCGAAGATCCAGGAAGTTCTTCTCCGCACTGACTCTCCAGGTATTCCGAAACTTAAATCGAAAGATGTCATTCATTATTACGAGGCCCTTGGAAAACAGAACCTCTCTCCGGATGATGGTATCTATCCATTGGGTTCATGTACGATGAAATATAATCCGTACATCAATGACTACGCAGCTTCTCTGCCAAATTTTACTAATATCCACCCGGAAGCTCCGATTGAAGATGTTCAGGGTTGCCTGCATGTTCTCTATGAAATCCAGGAACAATTCAAGGCCATTACTGGTCTACCGGGAGTAACAACTCAACCGCTCGCCGGTGCTCAGGGCGAGCTTGTTGGTCTTAAAATGTTCCAGGGCTATCACCGTGATCATGGAGATTCAGATAAGAGACGCGTGATAATCATTCCTCGCTCAGCTCACGGAACAAATCCTGCCACAGCAACGATGGCGGGATACGAAATCTACACTGTTGAAGCTCTCGCGAATGGTGAAATGAATCTCGAGCAGATCAGAACTTATCTTGAAACTGACGGCGATAAAGTTGCCGGTATCATGGTAACAAATCCGAACACTGCCGGAATTTTTGAAACGGGCTTCAAGGAAATGGCCGGGCTCATCCACAAGGCCGGCGGCCTGGTTTACATGGATGGTGCCAATATGAATGCCGTTGCCGGCATTGTTGATCTCAATTCTCTGGGAGTGGATGCCGTTCACAATAATCTTCACAAGACCTGGACGATTCCCCACGGCGGAGGCGGCCCGGGAGACGCGATCGTAGCTGTTTCTCATAGACTCATGGATTACATGCCTGGTATCCAGGTTGTATTGAATGACAATAAATACGATATTGTTCGTCCGAAAAAATCAGTCGGATCATTTCATCGTCACTACGGAAACTTTGCTCACAAAATCCGCGCCTACACTTATATCAAAGCACTTGGTAAAGATGGCGTGAAGAAGATGAGTCAAGTGGCAGTTCTCTCTTCCCGCTACCTCTATCACACACTTTCTCTGACATACCCAACTCTCCCGGCAGGAGCCGTGAGCTCTCCGCGGATGCATGAATTTATTCTGACTCTCACTCCGGAAACATTTAAGAAGATCGAAGCATCTGGTACTCCGAAGACTAGTTCTATCGCGAGAATCGGAAAGCTTTTCCTCGATTTCGGATTCCACGCACCAACTGTTGCTTTCCCTGAGCAGTATGGACTTATGCTTGAACCAACTGAAACTTATTCGAAAAAAGAGCTCGATCAGTTCTCAGAAGTGGTGAAGACCATCCTGCAACTCGTGAATGAGCATCCTGAAGTTTTAAAAACAGTTCCTCACTTCACTCCGATTGACCGCGTGGATGAAGTCGGTGCAAATAAAAACCCGCAGCTTGCTGAGAGGATCACTGATCATCTTCCGGATATCATTCCGGACAGAGTGGATTCGGATAAACTCAGAAAATCAACCGCAGGCGATCTCTGCGAGCTGATTCTCAAAGCGCATCAGGCAACTCTCGTTTAATGAAGTTCTTTAGTGGGAATGGCGGCGTTTTGTTTGTGCCAGCCTTTGTCGAGATTTCTTGGTTTAGGAAACTCTAAGAGAAACGTAGTGTGGTTTGCTTTCTGGACATAGGAAAGTGAACCACCGTGCTTTTGAGCAATACCATTGGCGAGAGCAAGACCCAGTCCCGTTCCCTTTCCGGCGTCCTTAGTGGAATAAAATGGCTCCATCATTTTTTTAGCAATTTCTGCAGGAATGCCATCTCCCGAATCTTTCACATAAATCTGAAGCATATTATTGGCATCGTGAGCGCTGATCTCAATCCATTTTTCAGGAAGAAATTCGATTGCATCAAAAGCATTGTTCAAAAGATTGAGAAAGATCTGTTCAATCTGAACTTTGTTACCAATCACTTTGAACTGATCAATATTATAGAAACGCAGATTCACACCGTGATTTTTCATTCTCTGCCCGCAGAAAGCGAGTACATCATCGACAATTTTCTTAAGCGGAATTTCCTGATCAGGGCTTTTGTCATCCTGCCGGATGAATTCACGAATTCCCTGCACAGTCCGGTTAATTCTTTCGGAAGTATAAAGGATCTGCTGAAGGCCCTCACCCAGTTCATGTTGTTTGGCGGTATCGCGATACATCCGAAGAAGTTGAGTCGTTCTCGCCTGAATGACGGCAAGTGGATTATTAATTTCGTGTGCTATTCCCGCTGACATCATTCCCAGCTCTGAATATTTTGATTGCTGGAAGAGCTTGGTGTCACGATCTCGGGTCATCGATTCGAGTTTATCCCGGTATTCCTGATGCACTTCTCGAATGCGGCCCCTTGAGCTTCTTACATTCAGGAACAGAAGTCCCAGAGAAACGATCGAAGTGAGTATAAGAAAAACTAAAACGACATTTGAAGTGTTACTCATGTCTTACATTGTAGGGGGTAAAATTCTTACACCCGTTTTAATTCATTCTTAAGAACGACAGAGAGAATTTCTATACATTTCTGACAGGAGTTGATATCAACTGATAACAGTTTCTTACAATGAAAGACCGTCATTCTCAGGATTGAATAAATGAGTTTTAAGCCCCGTTGTACCTTCGCAATTATCTCTCACCCGGATGCGGGTAAAACCACAATGACCGAAAAACTTCTGTGGTTCGGAGGTGTAGTTCGCGAAGCAGGAATGGTGAAATCAAAATCCGGCGACTATGCAAAGTCCGACTGGATGGAACTGGAAAAGCAGCGCGGGATTTCAATTACCTCTTCTGTCATGAGTTTTGAATACAATGACCGCGCACTTCATCTTCTCGATACTCCCGGCCACAAAGATTTCTCGGAAGATACTTATCGTACTCTGACTGCAGTTGAATCCGTCCTCATGATGATCGACTCCGCTAAAGGTGTGGAGGCCCAGACTATTAAGCTCATGGAAGTCTGCCGCATGAGAGACACGCCTATCGTGACTTTCATGAACAAGTTTGACCGTGAGGCAATGGATCCATTCGCTCTTCTTGATAACATCGAATCCATTCTCAAGATTCAGTGTATTCCAATGACATGGCCGGTGGGTAACGGAGTTGACTTCAAGGGCGTCTACGATTTTAAAACGAAGAAGATTCTTTCTTATAAGGATGCCCGCGATCCGTTTACACCGAACTTTATCGATGCTTCAGATCCTCTCTCACCAGAGCTTATCGAAGTCCTTGGACTGCCTCTCGCAGAGAAACTTGCTGAAGACCTTGAAATGGTTGCCACCCTCATTCCCGAATTCAGTATGGAAGAATATCAGGCAGGAATCCAGTCACCTGTATTCTTCGGATCAGCATTGAAAAACTTCGGAGTAAAAGAAACTCTCGATCTCATAACTAAAATCGCTCCCACTCCCCGTCCCCGGGATGCAGTTCTTCCCCCGTATGATTCCACCGCAAAAACAGTCACTATTGATCCAGCTGATCCGGAGTTCACTGGATTTATCTTTAAGATCCAGGCGAACATGGATCCTAAGCACCGCGACCGGATTTCTTTCATGCGTGTGTGTTCAGGAAAATTCAGTCGTAATGATAAAATATATCATGTGAGATCAGGGAAAGAGATCAAGATCGCTACTCCCCTTATCTTCCAGGCACGCGACCGCGATATTGCTGAAGAAGCTCATGCCGGAGATATCATCGGTCTCTACGACACCGGAAAATATCAGATTGGTGATACGTTCTCGATGGGCAAAAAACAAATCCGCTATACCGGTATTCCTTCGTTCTCGCCGGAACTCTTCATGCGCGTGACTGCAAAGGATCCGATGAAGGCAAAGCATCTTGAGAAAGGTCTGGCCCAATTATCAGAAGAAGGTGCGACACAATTATTTATCCGCCGCTTTACCAATGAAAAGATGCTAGGTGCTGTCGGCGCTCTCCAGTTTGAAGTAGTGAAGTTCCGCCTGGAAGATGAGTACTCAGTGGAAGCGACATATGAATCAGTGGCATGGGCCGGAGTTAGATGGCTGAAATTCCCTGATAAGAAGGCCGAAGAGAAGTTTTGTCATGAGTATTCAAGTGTCATCATGGACGACAAGGAAAAGCGCATTTGCTTTGCTGTCAGGACTGAATGGGACATGAAGCTTGCTCAGGAGAAAAATCCTGACGTGAAATTCTT
>JBKJPL010000053.1:0-3855 GCA_046595005.1 Bacteriovoracaceae bacterium
GCCCAATTGAAAATATAAAGTTCAAGTTAACAATTAAAAGCCAATGGATAACTGTCAGCCCGAACTGCTGCTGATGTTTGCATATAGCCGATATCACATTGTCCAGCCCTGCTTTTGCAAATACTTTGTGCTTGTTTCACTATCTGAAGCGAGCAATGTCTACGAGCCTTAAGGCCTACTTGTTTGCAAATTGCATGTGCTGATTAAATAAAAAAGCACTTACAAATGAATGCAAGTGCTTGATTTTCAGTGTGGGAGATACTGGGTTCGAACCAGTGACCCCCTGCTTGTAAGGCAGGTGCTCTGAACCAGCTGAGCTAATCTCCCGGGTTTGGGACTGCAAATATAGAGTTGTTGGGAGTTATTGTCAAATAAATTTACAATTTGTCACTAACAACCTAGATAATAGCTTCTTGGAGTCGTATAAGGATCAAGTTTTAAATTTAATCGAAGCTAATATCCATTTAGCCATGGGTTATTGAAAGTAGATTCATACTTTTCGTAAATTTTGATCTTTGCTAATAAAATCAGTTATTTTAATTCCGCTCTCCAAGCTTGAAGGTATCAACTTATCGCATTCTGCACCAAACGAGACAAAGTCCCCAAAACAAATCCAATTTTGTAAGGAGTAATTCCAACCAACAACATAACAATATATATCGCAGTCCACATCGCGATGGCGCGGGCTCTAATATGGAGAACGAGCGGATTTTCGTCGGTAGTGTATACTATTACAGTGTGCGGTATTTGGTTAATGGTGCTATGAATCTCTCTTTTGATTTGAGTGAGCTTTCTTTGAAAAGGCGATTTTAACGCGTGATCATATCGATTGTTAGCCATAGCGATTTTCCACAAATCCTCAGTAGTTATTTCCCGATCACCGTTTTCGATGCGGACATACTGGGTTATAGAATAGCCCGCCTCTTCTGCCACCCATTCCTGAGAGAGGCCGCGGTGTTCACGTGCATTAATGAAAGCTTTTCGTGCTTTTTCCTGATCGATGCCCCCTAATTCTTTAATATTTTCTTGTTTGTGTGCCATGACGTATTTGTTTTGTGTAACGCGGTGATTCAAGCCAATTGAACGTCCAGATGCTGGTGAAATTAGGTCTTGTGAAATGGCCTTTTTAATTATTCCTCAGCAATTTCAGAAGCCGGTTTGATTCTATTCTCCTGGCGACTATTAATGTAATCCTTCAATATTTTTTCCAGCTTATTAAACCAATAATAAAACAGAACGAAGCTGAATAAAGCGGCGATCCACCCGGCGATAGAGCTTTCGGAATTATCATATCCCACTCCCATTCCTCTGACTATGTCACGTGCCTGATCAGCGACAGATAATGCCAATAAGAACTTAATTAGAAAACCCACTATGTTAAAGAGGCGAACAGTCTTTTCAGAACCCCTGCCAAACCCGCTGGTCGCTATCATGGTCTGTGTGTCAAGCACTTCTTCCTGAGAGAATAATCTTTCTATCGGTACATCCAGACTAGCTGCAGTTTTCTCAACTAATTCATAGGCGGGAATCTCAGCCTGAGCTTCCATGCGGGAGACGGAGGCTTGCGACCTATCCAGATCGGTGCCCAATGCAACTTGTTTAATGTCTTTGGAGTCCCTCAAACGCCTTAGGTTTTTGCCGTAATGAAATTTTTCCATGGTTTTTGTTTTAGTTAATTTAATTATACACTATAACGAGCAATGTTCGAGAGAGTTACATATTAAATTTACCTTCTAAGCAAGTAAATTGCAATCATTAGGCTATGAATAATTTATTCATTTTGTGAATAATTCCGAAAACATGCCAATAGATGGTCTGAAAAGGGCTTTCTGGAGTGAATCCCAATATCTACAGACTGGTTATATTATCCCGACTTTCCCGACATTTAGCTCTATTTCAACCTCATAGGATCAGTAATCCGGAATAATTTATTCGGGATGTTGGATAATTTATGCGCCAAATGAGTTAAGCATTCAGAATTCTATAGACAATTTTGGATATCAACCTCAGTTCAGCCGCAATTTTGTTCCAGCAATACGCCAGTGGAAAAACAGAATTCTATACAAGAAGCCAAAGAGGCAATCCAGTTCCTTCAGCAGTTCTTAGGGACAGTTGAAGGCGGGGCTGCGTCTCGCTGGAAAAAAGCTCCTTCGCTGGGTGACTACGATTTTGAGCTTTGGAATGACCAGGTGATTATGGCGACATTTAAGATTTGTTCTAAGACTATTGCACGACGCAGAAAGGATGGGAGATTCAAAGGGTTCCTTGTAGGGCGTATTTGGTATTATTGGCGGAAGGATATATTGCCGTTTAGGAATGAGTTTTTGAGATAGAAAGGGCTGATCCACCCCCAACCCCTCCGCCCGGCTGAAGCCATTCGGACGCGGCGCCAGCGGGGGACATGCACGGCGTACCTATGCATCGCTATGTTCAATCCTAAAATTTCAGATATATAATTTAAACATCTTACGACACGTCCTGGTCTACGCTAGCGGCTGGTGCCGCGTGTCATTGACGGGATCCCTCCTGGACCTGATCCGGGTCCAAATCGGGGAGCAGTTGGGTAGCAGCTCGCGTCCTGCGGGAAAACCGCAAGATTTCCCGCTTTTTTCCGGGTACCTCCTAAGCACTCCTTTAGTACTATCTAAGCACTATGTCAACACATTGATAAGCATGCCGGATTACTTGCAGTATGTTGCGGATTAGAGGGGTTTGCCGTAAGTTCTGCGGTTTTATGCTACGCAGACGGACTTTCGCGGACTTTGGCGGACACTTAGGGACATATTTTGGCCGACTTGACGTAGCCCCCTAAGTTTGAATCATGCACCACGTACCGGTACTACAAAGGCGCTGATTTACTTACACTTTAAATTTTAAAACAATGGCAAGATCAAAATTCAATGTACTTACCCACGGCCTAAGCGGGCTGGTGGGTGACCTAATTGTTTTCCGTCAACGGGCGAACAAGACAATTGTGTGCGGAAAGCCGAGGCCTTCGACAAAGGCGCCTACAATGGTTGCCCTGGCAATCAGGGATCGCTTCAAACGCGCAGCAGCCTATGCGACATCGGTTATGGACAATCCCACGCTGAAAGCAGAATACCAGCTTACGGCAAAGTTGGGCCAGTCGGCTTTCAACAAGGCTTTTTCCGACTATCAGAAAGCGCCGGAAATTTACCAGGATATAGATCTGGCAACTTATACCGGCGCGATTGGTGAAACCATCGAGATCAGTGCGATAGACGACTTCCGCGTGCAAAGTGTCCATGTGAAGCTTGTTTCCGTGTCAGACGCGATTATCGAGCAAGGCTTGGCGGTACAGTCGCCAAATGGTTTGGACTGGGTTTACACCATCACGGTAGAGAATAGTGATGTGGCGGGCAGCAAGCTCGTCATTACGGCTACGGATTTACCGGGTAACAAGACAGTGCTGGAGAAAGTGCTGCTGTAGTTTATTGTGCGGCGGGGGCAGATTTTGCGGCCGCCGCACTTTTACTATACCTATTCATTATTCACTAACAACTAACTACTAGTAAAATGGAACTATTACATCAAATACCCAACATCCGCCGGATACCCCTTACCATGGAATTTAAGGGCATTATCATAAGTGCGATCTCCTTCATCATCTTCCCATACCTGATCAGGCTAGTTGACCATTCGGCAGCTGCGATTGATCCAGGTGTACTTAGCGGGATCATCCTATCCATCGCCGCCGTGCTCTTCTTCCAGGCAACAACCTGGTGGGTAATCAGAGCAATATGGCCGGCATTCGCAACCTACTCACAAGCGCACTTTGTAAGGAATTTTAATTCTATGGAAGCGGCGCAAAAGGTGGGGGTGTATCTGGGGTTT
>JBKJPL010000003.1:0-14324 GCA_046595005.1 Bacteriovoracaceae bacterium
CTTCACGTCTTTCGGGAAGCAAGATCCGCCGTAACCTGGACCTGGATAGAGGAACTGAGTTCCGATACGCGAGTCAGTTGAAATTCCGTGACGAACTTCTTCAACGTCAGCACCAACGGTATCGCAGAGACGAGCGACTTCGTTCATGAACGAGATCTTAGTGGCAAGGAAACAGTTAGCTGCATATTTCGTCATCTCTGCAGAGATATTGCTCATGCGGATCGTGCGCTTAACCTGACGATTAAAAGGCTCATAAAGCTCTTCAATGACGTTTCCAGCTGCATCTTCGAGACAGCCGATGATAATTCTCTCCGGCTTCATGAAGTCTTCAACAGCAGATCCTTCTTTCAGGAACTCTGGATTATTCACAACGTAGAACGCTTTCTTAGTTTTAGATTTAAGATGCTCGCGAACTTTGTTTCCTGTTCCAACTGGCACAGTCGACTTCACAACTACGATCGCGCCTTCTTTGAGAAATGGAGCGATTGAATCACAAGCGCCGAAAACATATTTGAGATCAGCTTGGCCATCATCAGATGATGGAGTACCGACTGCGAGGAAAACAGCATCAGCAGTTTTTACGGAGTCATAGCTTGTTGAGAATGTGAGGCGCTTTTCATTGTAATTGGATTTCATGAGAGGCTCGAGTCCAGGTTCAAAAATCGGACACTCGCCTTTTTTCATTCTTTCAACCTTGGCCGCATCAAGATCGATACAAGTGACGTCGTATCCCATTTCTGCAAAACAAGTTCCGGTCACAAGTCCTACGTATCCTGTCCCAATGATGCTGAGTTTCATAAAATCGCCTCTCAAGAATGAAAAAAGTGAGTTTATTCTTATTCTTTTGGTGCCGGTTGTCCATGGTTCTGCGTCTTTCCGGCCCCTCTTTCGGGGTAGAAAATATGTCTATGAAGACCTTCCTACTCTTCCTCATCACATTTAGCAGTTTTTCATTCGCAGAGGGATACCGGATGTCCGGGAATTTTACTCTGTTTGGAACGACGGCTACGCCGATCCGATCTACTTACACAATCATGTGGAACGAAACTAACAACTTCATAGAAGGCCGTTATTCGGACAATGTTCTCGCCGCTACCGCAGGAGTTACCGGGACAGTATTGAACGGTAAGCGTACTTTCCAGGTGGTCTTTCCGACTCCCGATACACGCCATGGTGTGAAGTCACTCACGATCATCGCGCCGGATTTGAAAGGCATGACGGCGAATGCAACAACGACAGTAATTTCAAAAGATCTCAACGGAGCATCGATTGAATCTACAAACACGTTTGCTGGAATCAGTCCCGATACAGTCGCTTCTATGCAGGCACAAGATGCGCTTCAATCAAGTCATTGTACGACCGGATTTGGAGCTCTGATGGGATATTGCGGTCTGTACGCTGGAAATATTTCTGAGGTTCAGGATATTGGAAACATTTGTCAGCTCTCAAGCACCAGACTGGAGCTCGCAACGAATGGTGATCTCGGATTCTTCTTTAACTACAATGGAACTCTTCGTGGAATTCCAAGACATGAATTCGGATCTCTCCTTGGAACACCGATGGGCCAGAACATAAACGCAACTGTTCGCCACTGCGGGGCCCTTCCGGGAACGAATATGAATACGGTGGGCTGCCAGACTCTCCGGCTCGTGGGAAGTTTCCAGGATTTTGGGACTAATAAAAATTTCAGTGGGACCTATGATATCCGGGACGAAGTCACCGGAAACACATGTAGCTATAGTATGAATTTGGGTCGAGACGTTGTTTACTAATCTCTAATTACTTTTTCTTCCAGATAGTTTGAGGCTCGAGCTTTTCATCGATGAAGTACGTAAGAGCGTCCTTGATCAGAATCTGATATCCCTTTCCAGTCTTTAGCGAGAGGTTTTTGAAATAATCCACGATCTCATTATTCAGGTTAATTGTGATAGGTCTGCTTTCCACTTTGGAAAAATCAAATTCTTTCATTAGCTCCTCTTCCATTAGTGCTTTTAGAACTGGATCAGTTGGCTTTGCTCCATTCTCTTTCATCTTAAACCTCCCATTGCCAAATTATTGAAATACGCACTTTCTTCAGAAGGACTTGCCTTTCTAGCGTTCACGATTAATCGAACTCCACCATCTTGGATACAGGTCACGCGAACGATCTTGCTTAAGTCATTAACTGGTCCGATGAAGCTATAATCTTTGCCAATATTCCTGATTTTAAGAGAGCTCATATTCAGAACAACTTCTTTTGCTTCACTGAAAGAGATATTGAACTTTAATAAATTATCCTGGCTTTCTAGTTCGTTCCAACGAATTGGAAGCTTTTCCATTAACCGCTCCATACTTATATCATACATATAATACAAATACGCAAACTCGCGTATTTCCAGGGGGTTAATGCAAATGTATGGACATTTTCAATCAGAGTTATCTTATCTCTTTCCCCTATAAATTTTTCACCGTTTAAGCGCCCCTTCCATTTCATGGTATTTACCAGCCATGAAAAAACTCATCCTCTTCGCTCTTATACTTCTTCCAGCTCTTGCTCACGCTCAGAAACTACCCTGGCCTGTAGGATTTCAATGCGCCCAGGTCAAAGGTCTGACTTCAGATGACAAATATCAGGATCCCATTACTGCCCGTGCCCTCATGGGAAATACGTTTAAAGAAATGGAAGAAATGATCGCTATCCTTCAAGGTAAACCATCTGTTGAAATCAGCTTCGAATATCTTCAGTACCGTTATGGCTTCCAGGTAATGGCAAACGCAAAATATTATCCGGACTGTCAGACGTTCGATGATGACAATGAAGAAGAGGCCAAGTTCCGGAAAATGTCTGAGGAAGGAACACTTTCGAAAAAAGAATTCAAAGGCCGTAAGTGGATTCACATGGTCCAGCCAATTGATACAGAAGAAGCTAACTGTCTTGCTATCAGCAAAGTAAATGGCGTGCTCGGCGGTTGTAATGATCTTTGGCAGGATGGAATTACAGAAGAAGAGGCAGTCTGTATTAAGGGCGAAACTCATTTGAAGTGTCACGTTGATTGCGTTGAGAAAATCTATAATCGTCAGGTTGAAAAGACCGCCGGCTTCTGCCCGGAACAGGAATAATTATGAAGATTATAATCGCCATCGCTCTTCTGAATATTTCTGCCATTGCCGTCGCAGCTCCTGCTGTTAAGTCATGGTCAAACCCTGAATGCGCGACAGGAAACTGCGAGCTCAAAGGGATGAAACTTTATATCGAATCATTTAACGGTAAGTATCGCATTGCCGGAAATTCAATCTCCGCTGAAATTGAAACTACCGATAAAGAATCTATGAACAAGTATGCTTTCGTTCAATACATCGAAGGATGTGTTTTCGAGACAAATTTAGCGGGAAATATCCGCATGGGCACTCGTGAATATTGGGGACGTCAGGGTTCTCCATTCAAGCACGTAGGAATGCAGCTCGACTCAGCTTCTGATAAAGATCCTATCTACTGGTCAAATCCAAGGGCAAGTTATGATGAGCTTCGCGGGTTTGAAATTCCGAGGAACTCTTTCTATCAGATCGGTACTGAGATGCTGAAGCAGAAGACAGGTTCATGGGCTGGAAAAGTATCGAACCTGAAGAATGGTCCAAAAATTTATGCTGATGACATGCCAACACCATCGGGTTGGGATCTTGATGAAACAACGATGAAAGTGACCGCTCGTCAGTCGAGCCTGCGTTTCAAGATTTGTGTTCACAAGATTGAAGATGTCCCTGCCCGGGTTGATTCACCGAGTACTGTAATCCCTGGTGCTATTCATTGCATGGATTGGGATTCGAACTACATCTATAATTTCCAGACGAGGAAGTTTGATGACAAGAAGAGTGAGCTTCATCCGGTTTGTTTCTAAGATATAGTCCCATGCAATTTGGCAGCAAGCTGCTGCATAATTAGCTTCTAGAACAAAAACTGAATCGGAAAATCTGAAAGACGTCGCTTGATTAAATCAAGTGTCTTCAAAGTCGGGTTAGCGGATTTGGCTTTTTCTAGCTTTTGATAAGTAAAAAGAGTTTTAAATTCCAAGACTCCCTTCATTTCCATTTGGGTCAATCCCATCTTGAGTCGAGTTCGCCTTAATAGAAAAGCAAAAGCAATATTCGGATCTACCCGCACTTCGAAAACACTTGCTTGAGACTTCATTCTCTTCGGCAGTGGAAAGATAATCTTTGAATTATGAGGTTCATCCAGATGTAAATTCAGGGCTTCCTGAGCATTCTCTTTTAATTCCTGAATGGAATCACCTTGAGTCCTACATGAATCAATCTCAATACATTCAGCCCAGAAACCATTTTTTTCTTTATGAACTTTGAAGTGGTAATTCATTTCTTATCCTTCAGTCTTTTAAGCAAAGCTTGTTCAAGGCCTTTCTTTAGTTCTTTGTGTATTGGGATGGTTTCTGACATTTCTCCATCCTTATGAACAATTACGTGAGAACCTTTCTGACGAACTTGCTTCCAACCCATCATTTCAAATAGTCTGAGCATTTCCTTTCCACTCATCGGCATAGGCACACCTCATTTTACCACTTTTAAGTGGTAACCCGCAAGTAACTTGAATTACAGCTTAAGTAATCGAAAAGACGACTTCTGTTAGATTGATAATTTGAATTTAATATTGTGAGTGATTAGCCCAGAAATATCTTTATATAAATTCCGGCAAATAGAGCGAATAGAATTCCACCCTGCCATTTGAGGAAGTCGTAAAGCTTTTCGAATTTCCCGTCGACATTATTCGTGAGTTTCTCAAATCGACTATCTATTCTTTTAAACTCTTCCCTGAACTCAAGATCCATATGATGGAAGTGATTAGTCTGTGCCTTAAGTATCAGGACTAGCATCTCTTCAGTCGTTATTCGCTCTTTATCAACTTTCGAAAGTATTTCCTGTGACTTTGTTGTAAGCCAGCTATCAAAGACCTGATTGTCGAACACTAGTGCTCCCATGGTTTAAGTTTACCATATTTCGGAGCAATTTCATGACCAAGTTCAAAAGGAGTAAAACCTTGAAAACTGAAAGAACTTGGCTCAAGGCAGATAATTTTGATAGCTTTAGATCATGATTCGTATCACTCATGCAGCTCTGTTCTTACTTGCGGCCGGAATTCTGACGTCAGTCTCGATCCTTGGTGCCTATCAAGTCCTTTTTGCTATTCCACTTTTTTACTACTCATATCTAGCCTTCAAAGATAAAGATTTCCAGGTTCCCAAGAGCGCATGGTGGCTTTTAGGGTTTACAATTATTGCGCTCCTAAGCCTCCTCATAAATTTTCATATCTTGCCCAAGCCTTCAAAGAACTTCGGACGACTGAAGTACTATCTATATGGGCTGGGCGGGATTTATGTGATGAGGGTTTGGCTTCGGGATGCTTCGGATAAAGTGAAACGGATTCTGGGTAACACCTTTCTTGTGAGCATCATCGCTGCTGGTTTGTACGCTCTATCGCAAAAGCTTATGGGTGATCCGAGACCGAAGGGTTTCACCGATACCATGAGATACGGCTATGGATCAGCAATGATTCTCGTAACTCTTTTCTCGGCTATTCTTCATCGTGAGAAAATTAAAAACTGGTTTGATCACAGATTTGGTATCGCCGCATTCTTGATTGGCTTTTTGGGAATGTACATCACCTATACACGTGGAGGGCTCCTCGCCTTTCTTTGTGCCATTCCCTTTGTGCTTTATTTTTACAAGCCTAAGTTAGGTCTTACACTCGGCAGTGGTGCGATTCTAATTGTCCTCGGACTCGGAGGTTTTTATCTTTTTGGCTCTTCCGTAGACGCAAATCAGGCCGGCTCTCGTTTTCTCGTAAATAAAAATACCGACTCTGATGTGATCAGAAGGAGTCAGTGGAAAGCGGCAGTGATTGCAATTCAAGAACGTCCTTTTTTGGGATGGGGTTTATCGAACTTTCACTCGCAGTTAAAGCGAATTAAAGACACTTATGATCTGGAAAAAAAAGATTACAACGATGCCCACTCACACAACCTCTTTCTCGAAGTGGCTTCTGGAACAGGTCTTATAGGTCTTTTGTTTTTCCTGGGGTGGCTTGTTACCTGGGCGTGGGAGATGTTCCGGGCAGGTGGGCTGAGTCGCGCTATGGTCATTCCTTTTGGAGTAGCATTTGTGGTCGGTAGCCAGTTTGAGGTCACATTCGACGCTAACAATGCCTCAATGATCTTCTTTTTCTATGCTTTCAGTGTAGCGAGCCTTCCTAAAAAAGTATAAATTAGTGGCATGTCTAATCGTGCCAAAACAATCCTTCTCCTTCTGGTAGATGCCATTATTTTATTCTTGTCCATGGGTATAGTGGTACTCATCAGAAAGAGTGGCAATCCTTCATATGCCTACCTGGAACAGCATTTTAATTTGTTCTCGGTGTTGTTTCCGTTCTGGATCATGGTCTATTTCATAGAAGGCCTTTACACACTAAAAACATACAATCCGGCCAATCTCCCGATCTCTATTATTCGTGGCACTTTGCTTTCGGTGATTATTTCCTTCCTGATGATTTACCTTATGCCAGCGAAAGTCGGTGTCACGCCAAAAACAAATCTTGTTCTCATAGCCATCGCTTCTCTTCCACTCATATTTTTTTGGCGCCGATTTTTCTTCATGTATTTTGGCGCTGCCAGCAGATTAAGGAACACCTTGGTCATAGGCTCACCTGACACGATCTCTCTGGTAGAAGAAGAGATTCATCGAAAGCCTCACCTTGGATACAAAATTGTCAGTTCCCTTAACTCGGATCTGAGTGCGATTCCAGATATGAAGGGAATTGAACTTGTGGCGATAGAAAGAAACGTAACAAAAAACTCAGAGCTCTATGGCCAGGTTTTTTCTATGCTGGGTTCCGGGGTTGAAGTCATTGACCTCGCGAAGTTCGCTGAGAGTATCTCGGGCAAAATACCCATCCGCGCCATAGATGAGTCATGGTTCATTGAATATTGCGGTCATCAGGAATCAAGAAGCTACGACGTTTTGAAAAATCTCATTGATCGGTCACTCGCAGTCATCATGATGATCATGCTTATACCAATAGCAGTGGTCCTTTTCCCAATCCTCCTTCTTGTTCATGGGCGCCCGATATTCTTCAAGCAGGTACGAACAGGGCTGAATAACAAAGACTTCACACTTTACAAGCTCCGCTCAATGGTCATAGATGCTGAGAAGTCAGGGGCACAGTGGGCGAAACCAGGTGATGCACGAATCACTCCACTTGGAAAAATTCTCCGAAAAACCCGCCTTGATGAGCTTCCTCAGTTGATCAACATCATAAAAGGGGAAATGAGCCTTGTCGGTCCCAGGCCTGAAAGACCCGAAATTATCTCGGGCCAGCTTGCTCCTCACATCCCGTTCTACACTCTACGCCATCTGGTTAAGCCTGGCGTAACGGGATGGGCACAGGTGACGTTCCGATATGGATTCTCCAAGGAAGATTCTCTTGAAAAATTGCAGTACGATTTGTTTTATGTGAAGAACAGGAACATTTGGCTCGATATCCTGGTTATCATCAAGACCATCAAAACCGTTCTTACTGGAGCTGGTCAGTAGGTTTAGCTCAGATTCTTCGCAAATCTTAGAGGGAAAACAAGGGTTTTCATGAAAATTCTCATGGAGTCGCGGATGTTTCCAGAAAAAATCGACATAACGATATTGCCGATAAGTTGAGATGCGAGATAGCTCAGAATCGCTCCTCTTACTCCATATTCGGGAACCAGCATTCGGTGGCCAACAAAATTCAACAAGAGACAAATTGAACTATACCAGAGCCAGTCATTAAGATGCTTCTCTAGGGCCATCCATTTGAGACGTGCGAAGTTGAAGAACACCGGGATCGTTGTCAAAGCGTAAAGCCAAAGCACCTCGGGAGCATTCCTGTATTTTGCTCCGTAAAGCAGATGAATGACGAGATCGGATGTGAAGAAAACTCCAAGGGAAAAAGCAATACTCAGCCAGACAAGGATGTCAGACAGATATTGGATACGTACCGAATACTGTTCTTTGTGACCCTTGAAAGCAGTGATGATCGTGGGAAAAACCGAGGCAGTTATTGCGGTCGGAAGAAACATCCACAGATCTACCAATGTTACTGCGACTGAATAATTACCTAGTTCTTCGGGCGTGCGATACCGTTCGATAAAAATAAAAGAAAGACGCTGATCGAGAAGGAAAACAAAAACAGACAAAAAATATGGAAAGCTCTCCCGAGTGAGATATTTAGCGAGCTCAGGCCGGTATTTTCCTTTCATAAAGGCAAAGTCCATTTGCCTTTGAACAAGGAATTTTAAAAGGATTTCTCCGATAATATAGGTCGAAAGAAAAAGAGATACAGTGCCATTAACCAGGACACCTACCACTCGTAGACCGGAGGAAATTACATAGCTGATGTTATTGGCCCAGAATAATGGTTTAAATGATAGATCGGCTTGAAAAGATAACTCAAAAATATTAAAAGCCTGAAGCAAGATATTAATTCCGTACAGGAAAGCAATAAGAGTAAACACATCCTTCTCCTGCTGCGCCATCAAGAGAAAAATACCAAGAGCCACGAAGCCAACAACACTCATCAGGATGCGCATCCGGAAGACGGTTTTAAGGATGTCATTCTTTGCGTATTTACCACTGAGGAGTTCATGCATGATGAGCTCATCGACCCCGAACAAACTGAATGTAAAAAAGATAGTTACAGTTCTGATGATATAAGACAATTTTCCGAAATGATCAGGTCCGAGATGTCTGGCCACCATGGCATGAACAAAGAAGCCGATGATGAATTTGAGCATGCGCTCAGAGAAGAGATAACCAAAACCCTTAATCACAGTTCTTGCCTTAGGGTGGGTCCTAAGGAAAGTATGGGATTTTTCGGCAGGGCCTTTAATCGTAATCACATTACTTCTTTGCGACTTTTATCAGCTCCGTACACACCTTTTCCACTTCAGCTTTTGTGAGCTCAGCATACATTGGTAAAGAAAGAATTCTTTCCGCCGCATTTTCAGTCACAGGGAAATCACCTTTCCTATGCTCAAGATGCTTGAGCGCTGGCTGCATGTGGAGAGGAATCGGGTAATGAACGCCACACTGAATATCCTGGGCCTTAAAGTGATTCATGACTTCATCACGATTAGAAACTTCGACCAAATAAATGTGATAAACACACTTTGCTTCTTTCTTCACCGTTATTGTTTTGAATCCAAGAGGCTTCAGGATTGACTCATAATGAGCAGCTAAGGCGCGACGTTTTTCGGTCCAGTCGTTGAGATATTTGAGTTTGATATCGAGAACAGCAGCCTGGATACCGTCCATGCGGAAGTTACCAGCGCAGAAATCATGCTCATATTTCTTCGTGCGGCCATGGTTCACGTGCATGGCAATTAACTGATGAAGTTTATCATCGTGGACTGTAATGGCGCCGGCATCACCGTAAGCACCAAGATTCTTTCCTGGATAAAAGCTGAAAGTTCCGGCCGCACCAAAAGTTCCTGCTCCTTTCCCATTCCAGGTGGCGAGGTGCGCCTGTGCGCAATCTTCAATTACAGGAATGTTGTGCTTACTTGCGACCTTCATCAGGGCATCCATATCAACAGGATTTCCATAAAGATGAACGGGAATGATAGCCTTTGTCTTAGATGTGATTTTTTTCTCGATCTGGGAAATGTCGATAGAGTAAGTATTGGCCTCGCAATCAACGAAGACGGGCTTTGCATAAACTTCAGCAATTGCCTCAGGGGTTGCGAAAAAAGAATTTGCGACTGTGATTACTTCATCCCCAGGCTGAACATTCAGAGCTCGAAGGGCGACAGTTATGGCCGAGGTTCCGTTAGCCGCTCCCACACAGTACTTTGATCCCTGGGCCGCAGCGAAGTTCTTCGAAAACTTCTCAACAGATTTCCCATGAATGAAGTCCTTACTTTCAAGAATGTCGTTGATGGCGCTCTGAACTTCACTCTTGATTGTCTGGTATTGGGCATCGAGGTCTACAAAGTGAATCGTCATATTTTTCCTTAATAAGGCAGTTCGGATTTTTTCTTCATGAATTTAGCAGGATTCCCGGCGACAACATCACCTTCGGCAACATCTTTAGTAACTACTGAACCTGCACCCACAATTGCATTCTTCCCGATCTGGACACCAGGAAGGATTGTTGAGTTAGCACCAACAATCGCATTCTCATGCAATGTCGGTCCAACGAGTGAATCTTTTACATTTTTTGAATTGGGATAAGGAGCGTTTGTGAAAACAACATTTGGTCCCACCCAGGCGTTCTTCTTCAGGATGGAATATTCAGGAATAAAAACCTGAGTATGAATGCGCACACCTTCTTCGATGTTTACATGATGTTCTATGACCGAGAGTGTACCGACAGAAACATTATCTGCGATCTCGTTTAGCTCACGGATGTTAGCCTTGTTACCGGTCTGGAAATTTTTTCCGATTTTATTACCGGCATAGATAACTGTGTGAGAGCGGATGACAGAATTATCACCGATCACGGTTTCAAGTTCACCATCTTTCATACCTCTTGGGGGGACGCCAATAAGACAAAAATGCTCGATCACTACATTAGTGCCTAACTTAACGTTAGAGTAGATTTTAGAAGTATCAGAGATATTATTCATTTTTTCAGATTACCTTTCAATTCGGACACCGTAAACTCGTTCCCAGACTGCGACGTTATAGAGTCTCCAGAAAATGGGCCCATCGTTGATACTGATCGTATCAGGATCCTTACAGATCTTATTTATAATGGCTGATTGGCGAAGTTCCTTCTTCACTGCGTTTTCGTGGGAACGAAGCCAGGTTTTTTCCGGGGCGACAAAACCCAGCTTCTTCTTGCGCCAGACAAGCTCGGAGGGGAGTTTGTCAGAAAGAAACTTGCGAAGAATGAACTTTGACCAGCCATGGTTAATTTTTACGTCGCTGGGAAGATTGAGATTATGCTCAACAAACTTGTAGTCCAGAAATGGAAGTCGGGCCTCAACTGAGTGGCGCATTGAGTTCTTATCTTCATATCTGAGCAGTGAAGGAAGGTTTGTATGAAATATTTCAAATTTCTGGAGTTCAAAGGCTGAGGTCACAACTCGTTCCGAAAGCATTTTGAGATACCAGAAGTTTCCTTTAAGAAATTTGTATTTAATCATCCGCGCCTGATACCAATGCCCAAAGAGACGAAGGCGCCATGAATACATTCCAAAAAAATACTTTAATATGTGAACCGGTTTCAAACGTGAGTTGTTATCTTTAGCGTGCTTTAAAGCCTCGAAAAAATCCCAGATTCCTTTCTCTTTCCATATTTCAATTAATACCGAAGGATAATATTTTTCATAACCTAGTAACGTTTCGTCTCCACCTTGACCATCCAGCATTACTTTGCAGCCAATCTCTTTAGCCTTTTTCATAACAAAATATTGCATAAAAATCGAAGGAGAAACGAAAGGCTCTTCCTGAGTGTAAACGACTTCATCTACAGAACTGGCGAAGTCCTCATAGCTAGGACAAATTACATTCAATTCAATATTCTTCGCTTTCGCCACCATTTGCGCATATTGCGATTCATCGAGGTCTTTTTCATCGGTTTTCGCAAACACACCCTGAAAGCGTTCGCTCCCAGTATATTTGTCAGAGGCTATTGTGGCGACAGCTGAACTATCCAGTCCTCCGGATAAACATGTTCCGACTTTTACATCTGAACGAAGACGGAGTTTTATAGAATCGAGAAAGAGGTTTTCAAAACCCTCTAAATGTTTCTGTTGATAGGGCACATTTGAACCACATTCCTCTATATCGTAATAGCGAGATATCTTCATTTTTTGTGTGGCGAGATCGATGGTGTAATTATGTGAGGGAAGAATTTTCTTAATGCCATTGAAGAAAGTGTTCTCGTCGTAATCAAGTAGGCCAGTAATGATAAAGCTTGTCACATAATTCAGATTACACATTGAAGATGTAAAACCTACGAGAGCTTTAATTTCTGAAGCAAAATAGAGATGATCGTTTGCATAGACATAATAAAGTGGCTTCACACCGAAGCGGTCACGGGAAATGAACAGAGAGTTTGCACTGGCATCAAACAGAATGAATGCCCACATTCCGTTGAACCGGCCAACACACGACGGCCCCCACTCCCGATAGGCGGCAAGGATGACTTCGGTATCCGTTCCTGTTTGAAAGTTATGACCTTTCAGCTTCAGCTCTTCACGAATCTCAATGTAATTATAAACTTCACCATTGAAGACAATGATGTTTCCCGCATCATCCTTCATAGGTTGATTACCTTCAGGAGAAAGATCAAGGATCGAAAGCCTTCGATGACCAAAGGCAAAGCCTTCACCGAAATGAAATTCCTCAGCATCCGGACCACGGTGAGAAATACTCTCACTCATCTTCCGGATGGCAGAAGTCTCAGTACCAATAATGGCGGTAACGCCGCACATATTTCCCTTAACTCTTCAGACCGAGACGGCACTGCTTGGGTGTGAATCGAACCTGAACCTCTTTGCCAGTCTCAATCGACTCGTAAATCGCAGTAACAAGTTCTAAAGATCTTCTTCCCTCGAGACCTTGTACCATCGCTGCCTTACCGGTCTTGATGGCACGGACAACATCGTTCAAATATTCGGTGTGGCCGAATCCGTAAACATTGGGAGGATTTACTTTATATTTTTCAACAACGTCTTTGTCGCCTTCTTTCTGTTCAACGAAGTTCCAGATTTTCATTTCGTTCACGGCAAATCCGCCGATCTCAACAGTTCCCTTCTCTCCAAGAACAGAAATTGAACCTTCGAGATCTTTCGGACGGGTGGCAGTTGTTGCTTCAATCACTCCAAGAGCGCCATTCTTGAATTTGAGAATGACCACTCCCGTATCTTCAGCTTCAATGTTTACGAGCGCGCGCGTGGATTTTGCAAAAACGGATTCCACATCACCCATCACCCAGTTCAAAAGATCTACGTGGTGAATTGCCTGATTCGCGAAAACTCCGCCATCATGTTCCCAGGTTCCGCGCCACGGATCCTGATCGTAGTATTCCTGAGTCCGGCACCAGCGCACGCGAACAGTTCCAAGAACAAGTTTACCAAAACGGCCTTGTTCGAGAGCTTCAAACATTTTCTGAACAGGCATATTAAAACGGTTTTGTTTTACAACAAACAATCTTGCGCCATTGCGATCACACGCCGCAATCATCTTGTCAGCATCCTCAAGAGTAAGTGCCATCGGTTTTTCTACGATGATAGGCTTGGAATATTTCGCCATCTGAATAGTGTGTTCAGCGTGATCACCTGAAGGAGTGAGAATAGAAACGACGTCAATTTTCTCGCCCATTTCTTTCATCATCTGGTGCATGTCCGTGAACCAGGGAACTTTATATTTTTCCCCAAAAGATTTCGCGCGCTCAGGTTTGTTATCGCAAACAGCGACAAGACCGGCGTCCTTGACGAGACCCTCTGTGAGATTTCCTGCATGTTTTGGCGCAATGCGCCCGCAGCCGATAAGTGCGAATCGAAGCATAGACTTTCCCTTTGAAATGAACCAAGTCATAGTATAGAAGTTTAAAAAAAGTGACAACGAATGAAGATTCTCTATTTCACCCCTTTTTACCCTCCCCAGGGAGAAGCGGCCTCGACCCGCGCCTATTGGTTCGTTAAGGTCTTGAAAGAAGCTGGTCACTCGGTGTCAGTACTGAACGCCTCGGAATTTACCCTCCGCCCCGCCTCAAATAAAGATCGCGCCATCGTTAGACTTCTGAAGGAAAACCTCTTAGGAATCGAGCTTTTCTTCCGGATTATTACCGGCCGAAACGACATGATTGTACTCTCGAGTCCCCCCTTTTTCACTGTGCTTTGGGGTGCCTTCGGGGCTGTGGCCTCAGGGCAGAAATACATCCTCGATGTGAGGGATTTGTATCCAGAAATTTTCTTCGAACTAAAAATGATAAAAGAAAATTCTCCGTTCGGTTGGATTGCAAAAAAGCTCACGAAATTTTTGTATCGCCGCGCCTATGAAGTGATGACTGTGACTCAAGGATTGAGTCGTGAAATTGAGAAATATAAAGAAAAGTCTCCGCATCTCGTGATGAATGGATACGATCCGGATATTTTCTTTCCCGGAAAACCGGAAGAAAAGTTTGCAAAGTTCACACTGGTGTTTCACGGGACACTTGGAAAACTTCAGAATATTGAGACACTATTGAAGCTCGCGAAGGAACTTGAAGGTGAAGATCTTGAAATCCTCGTCGCTGGTGAAGGCCCAAAAGTTCAAGATATAGTAAATGCGAAGCGACCTAATGTGAAATATCTTGGAAA
>JBKJPL010000037.1:0-100144 GCA_046595005.1 Bacteriovoracaceae bacterium
ACTCTCCCTCACCCGCTCCATAGTCTGTGGTACAAACGGATAAAGCATGATCATGAGATTTTTCAGCACGTAGAACGAGCTATAAAGCCCATCCTTGCGGCCTTCGAGTTCAGCGCGGTCATCATGAGGCTTGTATTGAACAAACAAGCCATTGATGAGTCTCGCGTAATTCTCGATCTGACCGAGAAGTGTGATGTAATCCGCCTTCTCCATGTTCTTCACATAGAGCTGAACGATCTTCATCGTTTCTTTCTCAACTTTCTCAAGAAGCTTTCCATCTGGGACTTTTCCATCATAGTGAGCGTGAGCTGCTGAGATTGGTTTCTCAATCGCGGCGTTCATCGGACCTGCGAGGAATTTGTTTCTTTCTCTGAATGTCTCAAAATCAAAGTTCGATTGCTTATCAGCAAGCCCCAGCGTACTCAGAAAGTATCTCACCTGGTCTGCATCAAACTTTTTATCTTCATCATCAAGAAGCTGATCAGCCGAATAAAAGTTTCCACGCGACTTACTCATCTTCTCGCCGTTTACCATCAGGTGAAACACCGAATACACGTCAGTCATTGTGTATCCATCTTTTACACCCAACCACATCGCTCCTTGCATGAGCACGTAGAAGTAAACGTTATCCTGTCCGAGAAACTGGAAGATCTTCGCATCTGGATCTTTCCAGAAACGCTTCCATTCATCCGGACCCTTGCCTTTATTCTTCAGCGCAACCTTCGAGAACGAAATTGGCGCAATCAAAGAATCCGGCCACACATAAAGAGTTTTATCTTTCATCTCCGGATCAATCTCAGCAGGAACAGGAATCCCCCATGTTATATCGCGGGTGATGGAACGGCGGGCCCAGGCATCCATCGGAGAAAATTCAATACCATTCGACTTGAGCAATTCAGAACCAGTTGCGTAATCAGCTTTATTTTCAAACTGAACGACAACCATTTTCCCTGGAGCATAACGAGACTTATGCTTAGGAAGCGTTTCTCTGATCTCTTTAAATTTTGGTTCATGCACATTAGAAAACTGAAGAGCAGGCTGAACGGTCTCAAACACTTCGTTGAAAACACCCTTACGCCACTTGTTCTGCTTTGACTTGATCCACTCTCCCAACTGATCCTGAACTTTCGTCATATCAATCCACAGATGAGCAGTAGGTCTTAATTCCGGCGTCGCATCCGAAAGACCCGACTTTGGATCAATCAACTGCGAGGGATCGTATTCCATTCCGCAAACTTCACAGTTATCAGAATAAGCAGAAAGGTTCGTACACGCAGGATTTGGACATTTCCCCGTTACATATCTGTCCTGAAGAAATCTATTTAACTTGGTATCAAACCACTGCTTCGTGGTTTTCTTCTCAAGCATTCCGTTCTTCCAGAGCTTGTTCATGAAGTCCTGGCTCGTCTCTTTATGAACCGGAAAACAATCCGGCTGACTCGTCCCCGAAAAAATATCATACGAGATACCGTATCTCTTAATCGTCTCAACTTGCTTATCATGAATTGAATCAATGAACTCTCTCGTCCCTACTCCTGCTTTGATCGCAGCAACTTCACTCGTTGATCCGTGATCATCATTGCCGCTTACGAAAAGAACATTCTCTTTCCCAATCAGCATGCGCATATATCTCGCCATGATATCCGGCGGAACGATAGCACCAGCAAGGTGACCCAAATGGAGTGGGCCATTGGCGTAAGGCATTCCGCCAGTGATGACTGCGGTCTTTGGGCGGCTTAGGCGCTCTAGTACTTCTCTAACATTCTGAGGGGGTGTAAATGCGGGCTTGTTCATCTCATAATTGTAATAAACCCGGCACAAGAAAACACGAAAAAAGACCTATAAACTGAGAACGAAATCCCTGATCCGCTGAACTGCCTTCGCAAATTCCACTGGGAACCGTTCGTCCCCAATCATATCCAGCCCCAACATGATGGTCATGGGATTCATTGTCCGGTCCATTAAGGTGTTCGCATCAACCAGGTTCATTGGCCTAAATTGATCTTTTGCTATTTCGTGCTGAAAGCCAATCACAAAGCGCACACCTCTCTCTCTGAAAGGAATGAGTACGAGGCGGTTATAAAATATCTCACCGCTTTTTTTATAATTCAAAAGATCCTGGCAAATCGGTAAATGCGAATCGATCGCTGTACGAATCCGAAGATTAGCCGCTGGGTCCTCTCTGCGGTTCAGGAATCGACAATTCTTCCCGAGAATTTCCGAACTCTCATACTGACTAAGTTCTGAGAAGCACTTGTTAACATATATGAGAGGCTGATCCGGAAGACCGATGTGGACGAGGGTTACTGGAAAAGTAAAATTGTCGCCATGGGTTTCTAAGAATATTTGTAGGTTCATGTTTCTAGTATCGGATAATTCCTGGAAAAAAATATGTTTTTTTTGTTCAATTTTTCTTCATATAGGATTCAATTTTACGAAGGTAGAAAATCCACCCTGAACCGTTACAACTGCTCTCTTGATGAGCTTTGTCTTGAGGTAAAATTCGACTTCTACTTCAGCCGGCCTTGAGTCGCTGGTGAAATCCCAGAAAAAGGCACTCATGAGCCCGTCATTCTTCTGGTCAAAGTTGAGGATTTCATCAAGTCCACGAGGTTTTTTAACTCGAACGAAGAGATGTTTTTCTGAACCTTTGACGTAGAAGTGCATGCGGTATTTCTGAAACTCTTTATTTTGTTTTACTACCCGATGTTTCGGATCGCGCAGGTGATTCAGAATATGCTGAATTGTCGGATGATCGCAATACGAAGACTTCATACAGTCTCTATCAATCATTGCGATTCCTGGAAGTGTCGTCGGAATGTGAGTTGCCTCAACTGTCGTGAACGGAACAACATTGAGACGCTTAATATGTTTGTCCGTACCACTCAAAGAAAGTTCTGACGAGTAATGATTCGGATTTGAGCTATACACCGTTACCGTCGTATCACCTTCTCCTACAATAGGATTAACTACTGTTTTGACGCCACCAATTGCGAAGAATCTCACATGCGAATTTTTGAAAATATTATCGAAGTTCGACTGAATGGCATTGATCGTCGGACTGCCATAGCTCATTTCCTGAAGTTCAATTCTTCCCATTGGCGAAAGTGGATTATCAAACTGCTCCGGCATGTTGAAAAAGAACTTCTTCCCCATCCGCGCCATCTTCGATCCCCAATACGGAGTTGAGAGCGTGATAAATGAATCAACCCTTGCGTAGATTTCCGGATGCTTGATTCTCGCATTCAGAAGCCACAGACTACCAACGAGTCCACCCTGAGAATGCATGATGAAGGAAATGCGATCTTTGGGACCGAAATTATTTCTCACCATGCTCTTACTAATAAATTCATCGAGGCTATCAGAAAAATTGTAAGTCGATTGCTTGCTGTCACCGGTATCGTAAACAAAGTGGGTCGCGACATTACATGGATTCACTTTCTCTAAGTAGCGGTCCATGACCCCGAAGGTTTTCTCTGTTCCGCCGATCCCGTGAATAAGGAAAATATGATTCCGGGAAGCGCAGGTCTGCGCGTATGAGGTAATGCTGAAAAGGAGGGCGAGAACCCACAATTTGATCATAGGCCCTGAATTTATCATGGGGTAAGGTCCCCAATTTACGGATTGTAATAAGGACATTCGTGTATAGGAGATGGACACTTAAGAAAATCAGTCGGGTACCGATAAGATGGTATGATTACACGTTTAATTCTCATGATTCTAGTGACCTCGATGGGCGCGGCTTTTGCTTCCGATCCCCGCGCGACCAAACTAATGGAGCAGGATAAATCGAACTGCTCATCTGCCGCCAGTCAACGTCACACCTGGATTCTCAACATGACTGATTGGAGACAGGCCTACAATCATTGCCTGCGTGGAAAACTTAAAGCAATCGGTCCTCGTTATGTTCGCTCAAGTCTTGAGGCCATTCGACTCGAAAGTCTATGCCCGGAAAATACCCTGAATGGGGCTCCGATTGATTTGTCGATGATGGGTATTCACATTGCTAACGGTCTATCGGCCAGTGAGATGCAGAAAGGGACAACCAGTAACACTCTCGAGCAAACACTCGAACTTTATTACGATCGCTTAATTAAAAGTAATAACCGAATCCGGGAACTCAGACGCTAGTTCGCTTCCCAAATTTTAGTCCGGCACGCAGAGAGATCTTTCATAAAGCTCCCTTCTGCATTCATCCTACTAACCAGATCTTTTCTATTCATCGGGAATCCGTAGAACTCCTGATGATATGCCCAGAAGAGATCGTGAGTTTGTCTCACCATTCCCTGAGGAACTGATCCGAGATCAAGGTCCTTACCTCTCACAAAAATAAATCTCGGTCCGATTTTTTTTCTGAAGAACTCATCCTCGCCTGCCGGAACAAAGAGCTTCTGGAAATCTTCGAGACTCACGTTCTCAGCGAGCATCTTCCTGAGAGGTGCCGTCAGGAAGCAAGACTTTTTGAATTTGTTGTACCCATTGGTCATAAGAAGATCATTCATCTGGCCTGAAAGAAATTCGATCAGCTCAGCGCGGTAGTAACCAAAGTGCTCATGAAAAACAGTTTTCGGATTAAATTTTGGAAAGTGTGTCTTATAAAACGCTTTAAGATTTTTGTCGTAGTGATACTTCACCACCATATCTCGTTCAGTAGTTTGGTTTTCAATGAACACATCCATTTCGGCGTGGCCCATCTCATGAAAAATCGTACTGATCTTTGAATAATCACCCAGTGGTCCCATAATTTCCTGGGCAGACTTGATGACATTTCCTCTCATGTGGATCTTATTGAGACTGATGATATTGAGATTTCCATTATAGGTAGCAACTGCATCCGGACTCATCACTCTTCCAAGAGGTCCCAGTTCCTGGACGCGAACTTTTTGATTCAGCTCCATCGCCCTTTGGGATTTGGTGAAGAAGTATTCCTGACGCAGGCTCGGCATGAAAAGGTCGAAGCTTCCGAGAAGTAAAAATGAAAGAAGTGTGTTCATTAAATGATGATAGCTTCGACTAATCTGTAAGGCTATTTACATCCTTAACATGGTGCCAACCTTTAGTTACCGCATAGTGGGAGTCATTTCGGGGGGATATAACTATAATACGCCCCATGAAGTCTCTGCCTTTTAAATATTTCTTTGTTGTCTTGTCTTCTGCTATCGCACTGGCGATTCAGGTCATACTTTCCCGTGAGTTTAATAATGCTTTCATGGGCGTTTTATATCCAGCCACTTTCCTGATTGCCTGGAAATTCGGATTTCGTTTTTCGCTGCTGGCGATGGTGTTAATGGTATTTGGTTCATCTTACTTTCTATTCCGGCCTGGTTTTAATTGGCTTGAAATCCCCCAAAGTTTTAGAGTTTTAATTTATCTCATTACTTCAATCCCAACCTGCTACCTCGTTTCCAGAAGTGTGGGTTCCCACCAGGTTCTTTCGAGCTTAAAAGGACGCTTCAAGCGTTCAACTGCCGCAATCAATCTCGGTATCTGGTACTGCGATCTGCCCTTTGATAAACTTATCTGGGATACGGAAGTTAAGGAACATTTCTGGCTGCCAGCAGATGCCAAAGTCACAATTGACACGTTCTATGAGCGGATTCATCCGGACGATCGTGAAAGGACAAAAAATGCGATCGAGAAATCGATTTCTGAAAAAGGTCCTTACGATATCATTTATCGGACAGTGAATCCCAAAGATCAGACGCAAATTAAATATATCCGCGCGATCGGCTGGAGCGATTACGACGAGACCGGAAAACCAATTCGTTTTGATGGTGTGACCCTCGATAACACTCAATTCATGAAAGTATCACAGGACCTGAAAGAGTCACTTGAAGTGGTGGAGACAATTAATCGCGTGGGAACTGTTTTATCGGGAGAGCTTGATCAGAAAAAACTCGTTCAACAAGTGACCGATGCCGCTGTTCAACTCTCTAAAGCAGAGTTCGGTGCATTCTTTTACAATCTCATTGATGAGAAGGGTGAGAGTCTGACACTCTATACAGTTTCTGGAGTGCCGATAGAGATTTTCACGAAATTCCCGATGCCAAGAAATACAGCTGTCTTTGCGAAAACATTCAGCGGCGATGGTATTCTCCGCAGTGATGATATTACGAAAGACCCTCGCTACGGAAAAAATGATCCGTATTTCGGGATGCCGAAAGGTCACCTTCCGGTTGTAAGTTATCTAGCTGTTCCCGTGATCAGCCGCAGTGGTGAAGTCATCGGCGGACTTTTCATGGGCCATAAGGAAAAAGCTATTTTCACTGAGCGTGAAGAAAAAATTGTAGCAGGTCTCGCTGCTCAGATTGCCATTGCCATGGATAATGCCCGCTTATTTGAAAAAGCTCATGAGGCCATCCGCATCCGCGATGAATTTATGAGTATTAGTAGCCATGAGCTGAGAACTCCCCTCACCTCGCTTAAGATGCAGCTTCAATTGTTCAATCATCTCTCAAAAAAAGGTGATCCAGCTACTCCTGAACAAATTCAAAAAATTATTGAAGTGAGTGAGAGACAGGTGAATCGCCTGAACTCGCTCGTGGAAGATCTTCTCGACGTCTCGAGGATTTCTTCCGGGAAACTTTCCCTGGTATTTGATAAAGTCGATCTTGGTGAACTTATTAACGAAGTAGTTGAACGTTATCTTCCCCTCATAGATAAAAGCAAATGCACCATTGAGGTTAAGACTGCACCTGAGATCTTTGCCCACATCGACCGGATCCGGTTTGAACAGATTCTCATTAACCTCATAACAAATGCTATTAAGTATGCACCAGGAAGCAAGATAACCATTTCTCTGGCAGAACTCGCCGGGGAAATTAAACTTTCCGTAAAAGATACGGGACCTGGTATCAGACGCGAAGATCAGTCTAAAGTCTTCGAACGCTTTGAACGGATCACTTCACGCACCGGTCAGGTGGGTCTGGGTCTCGGACTCTATATCGTCCATCAGATCATCGAGGCCCATGGTGGAAAGATAACTTTGAATAGTGATATCGGGAAAGGTGCTGAGTTTTTAATTACAATGCCCCTGAATCGCGCCTGATCCGCCAAAGTTCTGTATCGACACCATTCAGGATTATTTTTTTATCAAACTTCATCCCCAGGCGTTCTGCGATTTTCTTAGATGGAAGATTATCCGGAGTAATCGTTGCTGTGATCTGAGGAAGTCTGAGTGGGCCGAATCCGTAGTCCCTGAGTGCGACTGCAAGTTCCCAACCTAAACCCCTTCCCCACGCCGATTTTCTCAAGCGGTAAGTAATGTCGACGAGCTCCTCACCTTCCCAGTTCCAGGAAGTGAGTCCACCCATCCCGATGAGTTTTTCGTTTTCCCATACGCCGTATTTTCCGCGCGCATTCTTAATCCACACAAGTGCAGTATCTGAATTTTCCTGACGATATACATTGATGGGATAGGCATTGAAGCCGTCATCACGGGAGAGCTCGAGGAATTCCTCTGTATCTTTTTCCGTGAAGGGCCGGATGACGAGCCTATTTGCAGGTGAGGATATCAAAATACTTTTCACCAGATGGAAATGTTCCGCGTGAGATTCTGACGAGGTCTTCACCCTGTCTGAAGTACTGAGATGTTTCTTTCACGTAAGACTCACCGTCAGCGAGAATTTCAGTGTGCCACTGAAGAAGATTACCGAGGCATTTCCCAAACATCATGCGCTCATACTGGATACCAGTTGGGCCAACCCAGGAATCTTTCATCTGAGCGCCGTTAGCCACGAACATAACTTCTTCGCGCTCACGTGATCCGTCCGGAAGCATCGAGAACTTAAAAACTGTCATGTGAGGAACGGGAATCTGCTCAACCTTAAGATCAGTACCTTCGATCAGGATGTTTTTTTGTGAACGGCATACCTGATAATTCCCCCCGAGATTAGGGCAGGCAAAAGCGGAAAAAGTAGTAATGAGCGATATAAAGAAGATGATGTTTTTCATGAGTCAGTCATATCCAATTTCTCTGGGAAAAAATAGGCGTATCTTGTTCCAAAAACGCTCGCGTGACATACTTTTCTTAGCTTTTTATCAGTTCCTTATAATGGAGACCTCCAATGAAAATTTTGACTTGTACGCTGACGGTGCTCTTACTTACCGCCTGTTCATCGATGAACAGTAATTCCCGGAAGTTGGCCTCTGTAGATAAAGACCTGACTGGTACTTATCTCGGAGTTGCCGATTATAAAGCGGGCCACAAGGGCTATAACAAGAAAGCGATCCGGATTTACTTCCACCCGATTGCTAATGAGCCGGGTAAATACGATGTCGTATTACTTGAGTATGTAGATCTTTTAAAAATGGCGCCCAGCTATATTGCTTCTAATAAACTCCCATTCATTGCAAAGAGAACCGGGTTCCTCAAAAACATCACTTCAACGATCGTGGCCTACGAAGCTAACCCGGGTGAAAAAGAAAACACCATGGAACTCTGGCCTCTCGTTGTTCAGGGTGACCAGATCGTTGCTAAGAAAGACGTTCAACCACGTATCCTGACTCTTTCAGCAGCTGAAGGTCTCACCAATGCTCTGGAAGGTGCAACTATCTCTCCCTCAGATAAATCTGAGCCGAAAGAAATCTTCTTCCCTGCTAAAGATGATGAGAAGAGAAACGGAATCCAGTACGGAACTGCTAAGACTGCTTATAAAATTGCGAAGCTTGAATCGACCTGGAGAAAGAAATTTCTCAAGGGCCCTTACCTTTCTCAGTACTACAAGAGAGACGACATCGTTCTTAACTGTGGTGGCGAAAAAGATGAAGCTAGAGCTGATTTCGTGATCAACCCTAAGTATGCTAAGAAAACTGAAAAACAGAGACGTGCCATGTTCACGCATCCTGACTCAGCCTTCCTCAAAGGTGAATTCACTGTTTCTGAGCCACGCGATGGAATGTTTCTCTTCCACTCAGTAAACGCTGATGAGAGATCAAACAATATCGTTCAGAATAAGATTGGTCTTTTCATTGATATCTTCGATGCGACTAAGTCTCTTAATCAGGACGTTGTAGAGCTCGCTCTCATTGATTCAGAGAAGCCGGAAGACTTCCTCATGTATTACGAGGATCCGGAGAATGGTGAAGGAAAAGAAAAAAGTAATCGCTAATCGACTTAATGGGCCGTCCTCTGGACGGCCTTTTTTAATGCTTCTTTATCTCTCTTACTAAGCTGACTCAGGCCATACTGAAAAGAAGCATTCATCCACCCGAAACCTTCGCGGGTAATGTAGCTGAACTCAGTGCCCACATTTCCATATTCCGCAAATACCGCATGAGATCTTTTTTGAACGTCGTACTTCTCCGGAATAGTTCCATTATAATCACGCGCATTTTCTGCAATCATGATGAGCCATTTTTTAATCAGCCTTTCAGCATCAAGGTCATGCCCGTAATTTTTTAGTCCCTTCCAGGCCAGCATCTGGTGAGGTGCCCATCCATTAGGCCACTCCCATTGTCTTTCATGAGTATCCCCCGCACTCTCGCGTGAGATCTTTGCCGTGGCAAACAAACCACCAGGGGCCTCCAGGTGTTTCAGCCCATACTCAATCACTCTCTTCGCTTGTTGCTTGGTGAGAAGTTTTTCTTCGCTCACACTCAGGGGATAGAGACCGGTGGCACTGATGTAATTTGTCTGTTTTTTTCCTGGAACATGATAGTCAAAGAAATATCCAGCTTTCTCATTCCAGAGAAATTTCATCATGAGTTCTTTCCGTTTACGGGCCCGCTCTTTAAACTCCAGAGAAGTTTTCCCTTCAGTTAGAAACGCAAGATCAAGCTCAGTCTGGTACAAAAGTGTATTGAGATCTACCGTTACGAAATCAGCACAAGCATCCTTCCCTTCGTATCTAAACCGGTAAGTCGTATCGTGTCCCGATTCCCTCACACAAGCATCGTGCTCCAGGAATTTCTCATTCAAATCTTTTAACGAAGAGAAATGTCCCGGTTCCACTTCGGGAGGAATGCCCATTCCTTTTCCATGATAGCGGGAGAGGCCCGTGGAGGTCAGACGATCCGGCCCCATCCAGACAGTTTCATATTCCGTGATGGCAGCAAGAACAGCATCTTTCAGCCAGGCCGGTTTTTGTTTTTCTTTTAGTGCGAGCCTGATCATGGAAGTGAAAAAAGGCGGTTGCGAACGGTTGAGATAATAGGTGCGATTAGCGTTCAGGATTTTCCCGTAATTCATGATCTGATAAGTGAAATTCTTGATCATACTCACAACGAGGTTTTCCTTTCCATCCAGCATGAGACCAATACTTTCAAAATACGAGTCCCAACCATACATTTCATTGAATCTGCCACCTGGTACAACATAGGCTTCCGGGAGGTAAAGGAGGCCATGCTTTCCTTCGAGGTTTTTTACATAGAGTGACGAAGGAGAAAGCGGAAGTCTGGTTGCCATTCCTGAAAATTTCTTCAGAGCTTCAAGATCGTTTTCGGGAATATATAGGGGATAGTTTTTCTGAACGACTTTCGTGTCAGGTAATACCTCAGGAAGATTCTCCTTTTCGATCTTTCTCGTGAGTCCGTCCCAGTAATAATCTCTGATCATGCGCGAAATGCGATCAATGGGATTTTCATTGATGACTGCAGCTTCAATTTTATGTCCGAGTGTGATTTCCTGAAGAAGATTTGAAAGAGCATAGTGCCCTTTGATCGTCATGTTCTTGTAGTTGAAGACACGATCACCCTTATCCAGGATGGTAATCTTGTTGTCTTTATCGGTATCCTCTTCAAGAAGTAGAGCTGCCATCTCAGAAGATTGGGCATCCAGGATAAACAAAGCGAATAATAAAAAATATTTCAAAACACCCCGCAGCGGAACTACAATCATCGCTATGAGAATCATAACACTTCTATTTATCCTTTTGAGTTACACCCTTCACGCTGCAGAGTTTCCGCAGATTCCTGACCCGGAACTCACTCCAGGTAAGCTCTGTCAGAATCCGTCGGTGAAGAGATATGCTGAGAGAATCAATTATTGTGCCAGGGATGTTTCGCGCGATCTGAAGCAGGAAATATTCTCTGATTACCGAAAGCTCGGTTTTACTCTCAACCCTTCAAAGAGACAACAGTTCAAGATCGATCATCTGATCCCTCTTTGTGCCGGTGGAAGCAATAATAGGAAGAATTTGTGGCCTCAGCATCAGAGCATTTACATTGATACTGATCAAATTGAGCACATCGGCTGCGAAAAGCTCGCACAGAACAAAATAAAGCAAAAAGAACTTATCGTGCTTATTCTTTCTGCAAAGAAGAACCACGCAGTGACTGCGAAAATACTCAGGGAAATAAAATTTTTATGAAATACCTTCATACAATGATCAGAGTAAATGATCTGGATTCCTCCATTCGTTTTTATCAGGAACTTCTGGGAATGAATCTTATTTCCCGGAAAGATTATCCCGAGGGAAAATTCACACTCGCCTTTCTTAGTTACGGTAAGACCAAAGATGATCCCTGCATCGAGTTGACACATAATCACGGTAAAGATTCTTATGAGATGGGTGATGCTTTCGGGCACATTGCACTCGGAACGGAAGACATTTACGGCACATGTGAAAGGTTAAAGGCACATGGAGTAAAGGTTACCCGTGAGCCGGGTCCGATGAAACATGGAACTTCTGTTATTGCGTTTATCGAAGATCCGAATGGCTACAAGATAGAGCTCATTCAGCGCTAATCTTTTTCTTAATCGGAAGAGATGCCTCAAAACAGCTCGCAGATAAATTCCGGTTGAGCACCAGATCTCCCCCATGCCTTTTCATAATTTCTTTTGAAATACTGAGCCCTAGTCCCGTTCCCTTACCCACTTCTTTTGTTGAATAGAATGGAGCGAAGATTTTCTTTTCAATTTCTTCCGGCACACCGGGACCATTGTCATAAATGCGGAGAACGATATTGTGATTATCAGAAAGGATATCCATCCTGATCCACGGATCTGTGACATTTTCAACAGCATCAATTGCGTTTACTAGAAGGTTAATCAGAACTTCAGAAAGCTGAACCCGGTAACAGTAAATCTTATCATTCAGAAGTGGGTTCTTCTCATCCATCCTGAAATTTATTCCCCTTGGCTGGAATTTGGAACCACAAATACTTTGTACGTCCCGGAGAATGTCCTTCAGGATATAATCCTGCATCTTCTCCTTAGAGCTATCGCGAGATAGGTTTTTCACTGAAGTCACGATGTCACTGATTCTCTGGATAGTGAGATCGATTTCATCGAGTTTCGTGAGGGCGATATCTTTTGCAAAGTTCTCAGCACTAACAATTTTCCGCATGATCCATGAACTCGTTCTGATAATTGCGAGTGGATTATTGATTTCATGACCAAGTTCAGCTGCCAGCATTCCGAGAGCAGCAAGCTTAGAAGCTGTTGCTATTTTGGTTTTTTCTTCCTCAAGCTGTTTTTTTCTTTCCCGTTCAACAGTTACATCATAGGAAATTCCGCAGATCCCATAGACATGATTATCAGAGTCCATGAGAGGAATTCGAGTAGTTTCGTAATAGTACTTCTCGTTAGTCTTTGGATTCAGAAACTCCTCATCAAAGGTCTGAGCTCTCTTGGATTTCATGACTCCTTCGTCACTGAGTGCCACCTGTCCTCGCATGTCATTCGTTAGAAACTCTTTTGAAGGTTTCATGCCAAAATTATTATCGAAGTGATTCAGAAATCGATCGTTAAGAAAGGTGTAGTTTCCTTCGAGATCCTTAGTGAACACATAGGCCGGGAGAGAATTGAGAATCTTGTGATAAGACTCTCGTTCCTTCTTTATAGACTCTTCTTTCTCAAGGGCCTCAGTGATATCTCTGAAAGTCAGAATTGCACCCATGATCCTATCACCCTCACGAATCGGACTAGCGTTACAAGAAACATATTTCCAATTTCCCAGGAGATCATTCTTTAAATAAAGATGTTCATCAATAACATTTTCACCGCGAATGGCTCTGACAATGGGAAGCCTGTCAGGATCATAGACTGTCGTCTGGTCACTCTCGTACACACCAATATAGTTGGGCCAGTTTGTGTAATGCCCTTCAGGATTCATTCCGCATATAACACTTGCTGCTTGATTCACGAATAGAATTTCAACACTTGTGTTGAAGATAATAAGTCCGTCGGGCAAAAAGTTGAGTGTTGTCTCGAGAGAAATTCCCTGATCCATTAAGAGCTTGCTCAGCTTCATTGAACACTCCTTTGCTATATTAAGACTAACTTTAGAAAGAGCTCCATTGTGCTAGTTAGCTTAATGATAAGCTGCTGAAATGATTAAATTTATTTCTTACTCCTGCCGACATATTAGTCTAACCTTAACAGAAATGCGAAGCGAAACAATGACTATTTCAGCGACACAACAAAAAGTTCTTCTCGCCACCGGTGATTCCGACTGGGGACTTGATACGCGCGTGAAACTTTCATCTTTTGGTTTCGACTGTCAGCTGGTACGTCAGGGCAAAGAATGTCAGCTGTCGGTGTACAAAGAAAAATTTTCAACTGTGCTGCTTGATCCCGATCTTAAAAATCATTCCGGCATAGAAGTCCTGAAGTTTCTTAAACTCAATCATCCGGCAGTAAAAGTCATCCTCGTGTACCCTGATCAAAAAAGATCCGAAGATTATCGCGGACTTCAGGATAATCTTTCACGCATTGGTGTCATCAAGAGTTTTGTCAGACCAATCAACATCAAGCACATGGTAGATTACCTGAATGAGCTGACACCGGCCCAGGGATGGAAACAAGTCAATTTCAATGAAGATAAAACTGCTGAGGACAAAGATCCTCGTGTGATGGACAAGGATTGTACGCGCATAGATATCCTGAGTTTCCTCACCGGAAATCTCGCGATTTTTGATTACTACATCCGACTGAAAGAAAATCATTTCGTAAAAATAGTAAGGCGTGGAGAAAATATTGATCCAGCCCGAGCCATGAAGTACGCCGCCGAAGGTGTTCAGTATCTTTATTTCCTCAACCTTGAAAGAAGAAATTACATCAACTACATGAACGATCTCATGAAGATTTCAATTTCCGGTCCAGATCAGAACAATAACGTCATTCTCTCTCAGATCAAAAACGTTTCAGAGAAGTTCATGGAAGAAATTCATACCCGGGGACTACGCCCGGATCTTGTGGAGGAAAGCAAAACGCTCTCCGGGAATATGTATCAGTTTGTTAAGAAGATTGATTCTCTGAAAGAAATCATGGGACAGTTTGAGGCGTGCTATCCAGAAAAATTCGCTCACTCTTTTCTTGTTTCCTTTTTTTCCTGTTTAATTTGTAAAAATCTAAGTTGGGTCGGAGCCAAGACTCTAGAAGCTATTACACTGGGAGCTTTCCTCCACGATCTGGGGCTCATGAAATTGTCGCCAGGTTTAAGAGATCGCGATCCATCCACTATGAACGAAACTGATTTAACACAATACCGCGAGCACTGCCGTCTCGGAGTAGAAATGCTGAGCACGGTCCCAGATATTAGTCACCAGGTTATCCAGATAATTTATCAGCACCATGAACGCATTAACGGTAGTGGATATCCCAACGGTCTTAACAGTGTCAGAATTTATCCTCTGGCAAAGATTGTCGCACTCGCGGACGAATTTGTTGACCTCATGGTTGGAAAGAATGTTTCCCCGCTCGAGGCGATCAAATTATTTCTTCAGGATCGTGAAAAATTAGTTACTTTTGATCCGGCCATAATCAGGGCCCTTGCTGTTTGCTTCATCAAAGATGAGGCAAAATAGTGAAAACCATTTTGTACCATGGGAGTGATCATGATTTCTTTGATAAGCTCCAGGAAACAGCGGAGACCGTTTTCCAATGTGAGGTGATCCGTCTTCCACCGGAGAAAGGAACTCTCATCCAGAGTGCTTTCGATTTGCGGCCTCACATCATTATCGTCGATTCTTCATTCGCTGTTTATCTCGCCGAAGAAGTTAGAAAGCTTAAAACACTCACAGACTTCAAGGCGACTCTGTTTGTGGCCTACTGTAAAGATGAGCTCGAGGTGAAAGAAGGTGAGCAGCTTCTGGTTTCAGGCGCACACTTGTTTCACCTAAAGGATACAGACTTTGATACTTTTTTCAGGGACTGCTTCCAGGTAGCATTTGAAATGAAGAATACGACTGTAGATTTTGCCCGAGCTAAAAATCTCGAGATTCCGCTGACACTGGGATTTCTCTCAACCTTAACCTCTATTGGTCCTGAAAGCTTTATCATTGAATCTGACCTTCAGCTGCAAGATGAAGTTGCACTCAAGCTTCCGATGTCAGCAACTGAATCAGCACTCTCTGTTAAAGTCACAGAGAGGATTGAAGGTAATATCACGTCACCGTTTCTCTACAGCTACACATTGAAGTTTCCATTTCCGGGTCCCTGGGATGAAGTGTCTGAAGATAGTCTTTCGAAGGAGTCAGTCGGAACATGGATTGAACTTAGAGAAAAATATTTTGATTCACGGAAAGAGACACTCGCGATTTTTACTACAGATAATGAATTCATCCGAAGAATAATTTCGTCGGAAGGACTCAGTTGGTACAAGATATACCAGTCAGTGAAGGAAGCCCACTCCTCTCTTTCTTACATAAAACCAGGTGTCATTATTTATGATCTGCAAACAGAAGAAGGCGCCGATCTCCACGAGCTCGGTGAACTGATTGGTGTTGTTCGTGAGATTAGTCCTTCTCCTATGATGGTGGTACACGGTTCAAAATCAGATTCAAGCGCTTTGAGAAAACTTTTTGATTACGAGTTTCTTATTGCCTGTCCCGGAAGGCCTGAGTTAGTGATGTTCCAGGCAATGGAAAAAAAGTTTCTGGCGAAATCGGCTAACCAAAAAGAGAAATATTATCTGAAACCCACAGATCTTGATCGTAGTATTGAGGTCAGGAAAACAGTTATTCTTACTTCAATAACTGAAAGAGAAATTACTTTCATTGTAGATGCTGAAATACCTTATTTCAGTGTGATGAAAGCTGAACTACCTCTTGTTTCATTTCTTACGGTAATACCTGCGGAAAGTGAACTTCCCCCAAGTAAAAAGGGCACCCATTACCGTGCTCTTCTCCACGGAGTTTCGGAGGAAAATCTGACAAAGGTCAGGAAAATAGTGAATCAATTGATATACACTCCGGTGAAAGAGCTGTCTCATGACATTGTTGAGATAATGCTAAAGCAGGATTACTTACAGAAAGAAAAATCTGCTGAAAAGAAACTTCCTACTCAAATGGCAACCATTAAGAATGAAGCCGAAGAAAACCGCTTCATAATTCAACGAAACATTAGAGGAAAATCCAAACTGTGAAAGGAAATATGAAAAATCTATTGATTATTGATGATGAAACACTACTTGTGGAGAATATGAAGTTCCTTCTCTCTCCTCATGCTTCTCAAATTTTCACAGGGAAGAATGGTCAGGAAGGCCTTGATGTCCTCGACACCGAAGAAATTCACTGTGTAATTTGTGATATTACAATGCCGGTGATGAATGGTGTTGAATTTATCAAAGCTGCACGAGCAAAGAACCTCGACGTGCCGATAATTTTTTATTCGGCTTATGGGACCCACGAAATGATGATGGAAGTTTCAAAATATGGGGCCTTTGATTTCCTGAAAAAACCTGACTTCATGGATCTCGAGCTCGTTGTGGCCAGAGGTCTAGCTGAAGGATTTAAGAGAAAACATATTCATCAAAAAGATTCGAATGATTTTATTTCTGACTACCATACTTTGCTTGAAAAGATTCATGAACAAAATAAAGGATAGGAGATTCTAATGTCCGCGAAAAATTTAATAGTCATTGAAGATGACATCGCATTGTGTGCTCAATTTAAAGCAATGCTGGAGATGGAAAAGTTTAACGTAAGATTTTATCACTCGGCTGAGGATTATCTACTGAGTAGTTCTGTATCATCCAACGAACCTCATATTTATCTAATTGATCTCAATCTTCCCGGTCTTGCCGGAAGTGAACTCGTTAAAGTCATACGCTATAAGGATAAACTCTCCCCAATCTTCATAATCTCAGGACAATCTCCGGATTCTGCCTTACATAAGTGCCTGGCTGCTGGTGCTGATGATTATCTTTGTAAGCCCTATAATCCTGATCATCTTCTGCTCAAAGTTCGAAATGCTCAGAGTAAGCTTAGGTTCATGATTGGATCAATGATGGAATTTGGTGTGAAGCTTGTTCCCGAAGCCAAACTTATTTCTCGTGATGGAATCAAAGTGAAGCTTACGAATCGTGAATACTCGATCCTGGAAACTCTTCTCAGTTTACCGGAAGAAATTTTCACCCGCGAAAAGCTTATGAAGCAAATGGCGGACGACGAAATTACTGCAAGGACTATCGATGTCCATGTATCCAGTCTCAGAAGAAAAATTGTTAAGCTTGATCTGGAGATTGAAACTTGCAGAGGAAAGGGCTATCGGGTAAAAGGTCTGGCCCTGAATGCGATGGCCATTTGATTAATTGGAAATAATATTTTCTACGACAATTTTAAAATCAGTCGGCGCCACTGGTTTCGTAAGAATTATATGAAAATCAAGCTCTGCATCAGCAGTGAAGTGATCGTGGTGTCCAGCGAAAAAGATAATTGGAATATGACTGATTGTCTGATCAAGTAACTGCAGTCTGCGAAATTCGATACCGCTAATTAATGGCATGACGATATTTGTTACAATGAGATGTATATTTGGATCAGAACGTAATATCTCAAGTCCTACCTGACCGTTATCAGTTGATAATATCTCCAGATTAAGCTCAATGAGCGACCTCTGCAGCATATACCTGAAGGACAGATCGTCCTCAATTATTAGAATCTTTTTCTTCATACAATTAACTAAAATCAAATAACTTTAATACAGATTTGGAAATGTAATTTCCGAAATTTGGAACACTTTAATCAGGCTTCACTCCCTGCAGGTTGATGAATTTCTCCCCTAGTGCTCTCATAGAGATCGATAAGGAGAAATAATTATGAAGACTTACACGATTACTCTATTGGCCTTCATCCTTGCGGTGGTGAGCTGTTCTACGATCAAAGAAAATCCTAAGACTGCTGCAGGTGCAGGTATCGGTACTGCTGTCGGGGCAGGTTTGGGTGGGATAATTGGCAAAGAGAAAGGTGCCATCATAGGTGGTGTGATCGGCGGTGGTATCGGGGCCTATGCTGGTAACCGGATGGATAAACAGGCCAAGGAGCTGGAGAAAGTCGCTGAAACAAAACGTACGGAAATGGGAATTGTGACGAAGCTTAAATCCGATATTCTATTTCCTACAGGCAAAGCAGCACTCAAGCCTGAGGCGAAAGATAATCTGAAAGAGATGGCAGCGATCATGAAAAAATATCCGGAGAATGTTCTCACGGTGAAAGGTTTCACTGACAACACGGGAACTTCCAAAATTAATGAAACACTTTCTGCAGCGAGAGCTGAAGCGGTAAAAAAAGAACTTATTAATGTTGGACTCACTGATCAAGTCATAACGACTCAGGGACTCGGGCCCTCATTTCCGGTAGCTGAAAATACTTCAGCTACAGGACGAAGCCAGAACAGAAGAGTCGAGATTGAAATTTCTGTCGATCAATCGAAACTTCCAAAAGAAGAAAAGAAGAGCATTTAATCCAGAGTAACTGAGCTACTTCCTCATTTGTATTTTTGAATTTCATGATTCATGCTGTGCCCATGAAAAGAAAATATACTGATGAGGAAATCTCACAATTCTCTGCCCAGGCGCTCCGGGACGGCTACTTTCTTCTCCGTAATCATTTTCCCAAAGAAAAGATTATCAAATGGCGGGAAGCGACTCTCCCCCTACTTGAAAAACAAATTGAGATTGAAGGGAAAGCAACCAGTCGCGGTTCAAGCCGTTACTATGTAACTTATCCTTTCTCGGGTCCGTTTGCAGATCCTGCAATTTATGAAGATCCCGATATCCTCGCAATGGTTGAAATATTAGCGGGTAAGAACTTTGTCATGTGCCAACTTGCTTCTGATACTCCTGTTCTCGGTTCAGACTATCAGGAAATTCACCGTGACTGTCCCCCGCTCTTTCCTGAGTTGAAAGGTGAAACTCCCATGTTCCAGCTTGCTCTCAACTTCCCCCTTGTGGATGTGACTCCTCAAAATGGACCGCTGGAAATAGCACGAGGAACACACATGATTTCGCGGGAGGAAGGTCTTCGAAAGATTGAAATCGGAGAAACTTTTATTGAACCCATTCCGATGCAGATGGGAGATGTACTTCTTCGTGACGTCAGAACTCTTCATCGCGGGACTCCCAATAAAACGAATGAACCAAGACCCATGGTGGTTATCGGATACAGCCGTTCGTGGATGCACCGGCCGGAAGTCTCAGTAAGAATACCCCGTGCCGAATTCGCTAAACTTACTCAGACAGCAAAGCATATGCTGAGATTTAATCCCTTGGTTGAAGACCCTGAAGCGAACTCGGTTCCTGAGAGTTACACGAGTTTTCAGTACTAAAGGCCGCCCAAAACCTTTACACCTCTGAAAGATCTGCATTCCGTCCCGGCCCCCGGCCTAAGACAGGCATACTGCCAGCATATGAAAAAGTCCTTCATTGCTATTCTCCTGTTGAGTTCACTTCCCGCCTTTGCTGTAGCAAAGATTCCAGTTTCATGGGAATGCGTTCTTTCTCAGAACGATGCCGTTGAATGCCGTGATATCGAAGACACCTTTAAGCAGAGTAATCCCGGCTTTCAGATCGCATCGAAAGACCAGTCAAAACTCCACGTCCGTGTGGGCTCAAACCAGCTCAATGAATTCACTGAATATGTTATCCGCCTGACGATCAAGGGTCAGGATGAGAAACAGTATAAGAAGAAGATCTCTGACGTCCTGAGCTCATTTGAAAAGACCGAAAAAGTTTCTGGTTTTCTTCAGGTCACGACCAATGCCGCGAAGGAAGAACTTGAATATCAGGAAGAACCAAAGAAAGACAAACCATACTATCTGCAACCATCAATGGAAATTGAGGGTGGAAAACAACCTGGCTCAAATTTTATTGTTGTGGTCGGTGAGGTCGGAGGCAATTATTCGAAACCAGAGTTTCGTGTTGCGGGAGACACATGGGTCGTTATGAAACGTCAGGTTAAGGAAGAAAATGCTTTCACGCAAAAGATAGAAAGTAATGAAGTGAAATGGGGCGCATATGGTGGTGGTGCTTATAGCATCGTTCCGAATGTAAGTATTGGTGTCTGGGGTGGATACATGCAGACCAAAACAGATATCGTCACAGAAGAATCACTCGGTATCCCGGCCCACGCTCTCCAAAACACTGCCACCAAAGTTGGGGCCAAGATTGGAGTTGAATGGATCCAGCATCCCATTATTAATGATAAAACAAATGGCAATTTTTCCGTGCGTGGTTATGTTCAGGGTGAACATCACAATTATCTGGATCCTCAGACATTTGATATTCGCAAAGAAACTTTTGCACGTCCGACTCTTGAAGGATCATACAATCATCAGTTCCGTAGTTTTAATCTCGGGGGAACTGTTTCCGGTTACCGCTCTGTTGGGAGAGAAGGGAAAGAACTCCAAGGTGTTCAGTTCGGTGGAAAAGCGAACTTCAATATTAAAGACACTGTTGTAATCGAACCGAATTTTACCCTTGATTATACAGAAAATAGAGTCCGCACGACTGCGGGAACTAACTACAGCTTCATGGACCTCACAGGAATGCAGGATAATGACAATCTCACTTTCAAATACGGAATCACGCTTAAAGTACCATTAGGGAATGCACGCCTCTCACGTCAGGAAAGACGCTGGAAGGATGTTAAGTAAGTTACCGGAATGGCATCCTCGAACCCTGAGTAAATCTTAATTCTTCTCATGTCAGACCATATTGGTCGCCATCTACTTTCCCCCGATGTTATTCGATATATACCTACTAACCTTGGGGGGTTACATGAAAATGATCGCTATCGTTTTATCTCTTTGCTTCACGTTCAACGTGTTCGCTGGAACTGTATCAGAGCTGGATAAGGCATTCGATGCTTACAACTATGCTGTCACTGTAGAATGGGACCAGAAAGATTCTGCTTTCCACGAAGCGCAGACGAAGATGCTTCTCGAAAAGATCACATCTCTCCGAAACTCTGGACTCACGCGTAAAGAGATTCTCGCGACTGTTGAAAGTAAAGTTGCTAACAAGGAAGCGTTTGAGGCCCTAAAGCTCAAGTTCTCTCTTCTTAAAACGGATTCAGCTGAAGAGCTCGCTCAGACACTTCGTGAGACTTCAAAAGATATGTACTCTCAGGGTGCAAGCTGGAATGGCGGAGTTGCTGTGTGGATATTCCCTGCAGTTTTTATTGCGATTTTAATCTATGCAGCGTCTACTGCTAAAGACTATGAATGTGTTCGATATGAAGTTGGTGAATACTGCGAAGGTGGAGACTATGTTTACTGTGGTTACGGTGAACACTGTGCTGAATACCAGGAAGAATTAAATATTATGTAGAATCAAGGGCCCTCTTACGAGGGCCCTTTTTTATTACGCTGATTTTGAAGTTTCAAACTGAGGTTTGAACTGTCTCATGCCAGAATCTTTCACCAGGTCCTGAAGCTGATCCAGACAATATTCCCAGCTTCTCTTACATTCATCTGCAAACGCCTTACTCTTAAATCCTGATTGTTCGATCACAATTCCAGAACCGGATGCAAACGAGACAAATTTCATGTCACAGGCAAGATTGCATGCAATCACTTCTCCGTTGGGAGCTCTGATTTCATCGTCCACCATCCTGAGAAGCTCATTCTGGATAATCTTCCGGAAGTGACCTTCACAGATAAATTTCCCTGTCTGGTTCATGTGCTCATAGTGATAGTGGCCTCCCACTCGAACATCCACATGAACTTTGAGAGTCATACCTTCGGGTGCACACCACTTCTCAATGAGTCGTGGGTCGATACAGTATCCGTACAGTTCATGCACCGGTATGGTAAAAAATCTTTCCATCTTAATTTTATGAGACATAGATCCTCCTTACTAGGATCTAAAATTTTATGCCCATCTCATCAACGGGTCAGGAAGTTTATGACTTGATTTTACCTCAAGCAATTACCGAGATACTCCGTCGGAAAACCAAATTCAGTTTGCCTTCATACAACCTAACTCCATGATGACTCATAATGTATAGATGACCACAGAAACTCAAATGTTAGGTGCGGCCATTCTTCTTTTACTGTGTGTAGTAGCAAGTAAGGTCACTGGAAAAATGGGGATGCCAACACTGGTCGTTTTTCTCGGTGTGGGTTTACTTGCCGGAAGTGAAGGACTGGGACAAATCCATTTTGACGATGCTAAAGCAACTCAATCACTGGGAATTTTGGCATTGTCTTACATTTTGTTCTCCGGTGGTCTCGACACAAAGTGGAAATCAATCAGACCTGTTCTCCGATCAGGAATTTCTTTATCAACTTTTGGCGTCCTGATCACATGTTTTCTGGTAGGAACATTTGTTCACTACGCTTTGTCTCTTCCACTTCTTGAAAGCTATCTTCTGGGAGCCATTGTTTCTTCTACCGACGCTGGTGCAGTATTCACAGTTCTTCGATCAAGAAATATTCATTTGAAAGGTAACCTGAAACCATTATTGGAGTTGGAAAGTGGTTCCAACGATTCCATGGCGGTATTTCTCACGATTGGTATTCTGTCCATGATGCAGAATCCAGATATGAGTTTCCTGGATATGATCCCCATGTTCCTCCAGCAGATGTTCATGGGTGCCGTCATGGGTTACGCTTCAGGAAAGTTTCTTGTATGGATCTTCAATTCCATCAAACTTCAGATTGAAGGGCTTTATACTGTTTTATCCCTGGCGATTGTTCTTTTCATTTTTTCCGGTACGCAGGCACTACATGGAAATGGCTTTTTAGCTGTCTACATTGCCGGAGTCGTTCTGGGAAATCACAATTTCGTCATGAAGAAGTCTCTTACTCTTCTTCATGATGGGATCTCGTGGCTCATGCAGTGTGCGATGTTCCTGGCACTGGGATTATTGATCTACCCGAGTAAAGTAATGAGTGTCCTGCCATATGGAACAGCGATTTCTGCTTTCCTGATTTTAGTAGCAAGACCATTAAGCGTATTTGTCTCACTCATGTTCTCACGTTTGAACTACAGAGAGAAAAGCCTGCTTTCATGGGTAGGACTCAGGGGTTCTGTGCCCGTTGTCCTTGCAACCTATCCATTAGTAGCGGGCCTGGATAATAATGGGATGATTCTCAATCTCGTTTTTTTCGTTGCGCTTAGTTCACTGATTATCCAGGGGACTTCTATTCCGTTTGTTTCAAAACTTTTCGGAGTATATGATCAATTTGATCCCGGGACTAAAACATATACTTCAACGCCAGGACATCTGAGTGACATTGTCACTATCGACGTACCCGCCCATTCCAGCACCGTTAATAAAAGTCTGGTGGATCTGGGAATAAATTCAGATCAGTCACTCATCATTGCCATTGAACGAAATGAGGAAGTTATTATTCCCAGAGGGAGTACTACAATTGAGGCCGGCGATAAAATCTCAGTCATGGCAGACGATGAAAAGCTGGCAGATTTCTATGAGCTTATCTGGAGCTCTGAAAAGCAAGTATCGCATTTGGCATGACACTTGCTCTTTAGAGGATTTGACAAGGAGTCTATATATGAAAGAGTCACTCAGAGAGAAATTCAATTCCCTAAAGACGGGTGTAAAACAGGCCTGGGAAAAAACGACTGATGAAGATAAGGCAAGAATCAAAAAAGATATCAAAGACCGGAACTATTCAGGATTGGCCAGCACTGCAAAAAACAGCTTCGGTAGAAGCGATAAAGTCTAGAAATCGAGCCGCCCGCAAGGGCGGCCTTTTTACATCAGGAGTATAAAATGAAGATCACGAAGAAAGCCGTCGCACAGTGGAGTGGCGGTCTTAAAGATGGAAAAGGAAATATTTCTACTGAAAGTGGCGTTCTTAAAAATCAGCCTTACGGTTTCAATACCAGATTTGAGAATATTCCCGGAACCAATCCCGAGGAACTGATCGGTGCTGCTCATGCTGGATGTTTTACGATGGCACTTTCAATGATTCTGGGAGAAGCGAAGCTCACTGCTGAGAAAATGGAAACTACGGCCATGGTGAGTCTGGAAAAGCAGGGTGATGGCTTTGCAATCACCTCGATTCATCTGAGTCTCAAGGCGAAAGTTCCGGGAGCAACTCAGGCCCAGTTTCAGGAGCTCGCAAATAAAGCAAAAGAAGGTTGTCCAGTCTCTAAGCTATTTAAAAATAATGCTCAGATCACACTCGAAGCGATGCTGGAATAATCAGCGACAACTCAGCGGGGTATTCTTCCGGACGTATTCCGCCATCGCGGGCCAATAGTACTTACCGGTATATTTCAAGCCCTGCATGTAGTTTCTGTATCCCGGAATGGAAGTATTAATCGCAAGTGCTACTTCTGCCGGAATGGCGATCCGGTAAACTGCTTTATCATCCAGATCATCGGGAGTGAGATAACCAAGTCCAGAGAAAGAAACTCCATAACCTTTGCGGTTGATATACCACATCATAGTTCTGAGTTTTGAACCAGACATGGTTACTGTTGCGATTTCCCAACCCTGGTCACCAAACTTTCTGATGTGTGGAAACTGATTTGCGATATCACCATATGAAACAGTTCCAGCAGGCTTATGAACTCCTTCAAAGTGCGAGACGTGAATTCCTACTGCGGCACCTGCGGCCAGACGGGCAGCTGAGGCCATATGCCGTCCCCAGCAGCTTGAACGCAGAACGGGTTTGCCATTCAGGTAACCTGTCATCGGAGTTTTAGTATCACCAATAATTTCATCTGATGGAAAAAGGAGGTTTGAGTTTACCTTAGGGGCCGAACGTTCAATGAACGCTGTCATGGCCGGATCAGGGGTAACATCGGTACCAACTTCGTGAAGTTTGTACTCAACCACACTCGCGCCTCCGCCTTCTTTCACATCAAGAGTGAGGGCTCCTACGGCCAGCCCATGCGCCCACGCCTGTACGATCGGAACACTTTTCTTATTTTTGTTTTTCGCCCACTTAATTCCTGTAAGTTTCGTATGAGAGTGTCCACCGACAATCACATCAATTGCACTTGTGTTATTTGCAACCGAAGCATCTTTGTAAGTTCCAAGGTGAGTGAGGGCAATGACGAGTTCCCGACCCGCCTTTTTGGCCAGTAATCCCTGGGCTTCCGCGACCGGTGCAGGAGGAAGAATTTTTCCGGGAGAAATTGAGTACTGATAAAAATATTCTGAAGTTGTAAGACCAATAATACGGATAGGTATCCCCGCTCGATTGATATCCACATACGGAACAACTACTCCATTCAGATCCATCTCTGGAGTGGCTATCATATTCGCAGCGAGAAACTTAGTTCTGACATTCGCGTCTCTGATCTGCCTTCCGAGGCTTTTTCCTCCGAGCTGGTGATCATGATTTCCAATCACGGCAACTTCAGTTCCCAGCATCTCTAATGCACGAACCGAATCAGATCCATTATCAGCTAAAAACCATTTCGTTCCTTCACCCCAGTCACCACCATCCAGATGAAGAACTTCTATCCCCTTGGCAGCAGCCGCTGCTTTCAGTTCTTTAATCTTCGTCATGAGTCTTGCGTACCCGCCAGAGCGATTCGGATTGTTATAACCGTCAAAGTAAGAGTGAAGATCATTGGTATGAATGATCTGTATTAACTTTGCTTCTGATAATTTTGGCAGAAATAGAGTTAAGAGGATTGAACTAATAAAAATTGACCGTAACATGTAACCTCCATCCTTGAAGTCAGCTCGCTAGAAATTATCCGGCCGATTCCAAGCGGTGGACAAGGTCAGGATGTGAACTACAAAACCCGTTGGTTATTCATGGCACTGCGCTTGCTTCGCTAAGATGCAGGAGGCCTATATGCAAACTCATCACTTACCTCTTAAAGATATCTCAATAGATATCGGCCTGATGTTCGGAATGATTCTGGCCATTTTTGCATTCGGATTGGCAGCATTGCCCTACATGCCGGGTGAATTAGCCCCATAAAGGAGAATTTATGTTACGGAAATTTTCAAAAGTACTTTTAAAGTTCGCAAACAATCTCGCGGCGGATTATTACTCAAAAGATCATGGTCCTTCCAAAGGGAAAGCAAAGAAATCCATTAAGCCTGAGTGAATGTGGTAAACTGCCAGCATGTCTGTCCTGACGAATCCGACATTCTGGCAGATCCTTGAAGAAAGCGGCTCTATTAATGAGTCCCGCGGTATGAAGCAATTAAAATTCCTATCCAAAAACGGAAACCTTTCCACATTCTCCAAAACACACAGCTACGGCGAATACATTTTCGACTGGTCATGGGCAGAAGCTTATCGACAGCATCGCATTCCCTATTATCCCAAACTCTCATCTATGGTGCCCTTTACACCCGCAACTTCTCCTCATTTCCTGGCGCCGGAGGCTGAATGGAAAGATCTCCTGATACAGCATGATGAGATACTCAAAACTCACAGCTCGGCCCATTTCCTGTTTACCACAAAATCAGAAAATATATTTCTCGAAGAGAATGAATATTTTATCCGGGATAGTTTTCAATATCATTTCGTAAATGATGGTTATCGGGATTTTGATCATTTCCTGAGTTTACTAAAGTCACGAAAAGCAAAGCATCTGAGACATGAGCGACATTTTTCTGATCTTAAAATTGAGCGTTTTACCGGGAAAGAACTCAACCAGGATCATGCCCATGAGATGTATCAGTTCTATCTCATGACTCTGGAAGAAAAGGGCGCCATCCCTTATCTGAACAAAGAGTTCTATGAATTACTTTTTAAAAGAATGCCTGAAAATGTTCTTTATGTTCGGGCCATGAAAGAGGAAGAAGTTTTCGCGGGTGCGCTTTTTTATCATGATGAGAAACGCTTATATGGACGTTACTGGGGCTCAAAGGGATATGTGCCCAATCTGCATTTTGAACTTTGTTATTATCAGGGAATTGATTTTTGCCTTGAAAGAAAGCTTGAAGTGTTTGAGGCCGGCGCTCAGGGGGAACATAAGATTGCCCGCGGATTCAGGCCGGTGAAAACCACCAGTGCTCACAAAATCCTTCATTCGGAATTCCGTAAGGCGATTAAGGATTTTATTCATCAGGAGAAGGAGGAAGTGGCACAAACCATGGCGGCACTCAGTGCACTTTTGCCTTTTCAGCTATGATTTTTCTTTTCTTTTAATCTTCTGGATAACTCGATCCAGTGACCCCAGAAACTTTGAACGGTCTTTCTGTTCAAATGGTGGCGGCCCTCCGCCCACTTCACCCAGCTCACGAAGATGCTTCATGAGTTCCCGGGTCGCCATTGCATCTCCGATCATGTCTTCCGTGAACTCATCTCCCCGCGCTCCAAGCACGAATGCAGATTTCTTAAGACAACGATCTGCGAGAGGAATATCGGTCGTAATACATATTTCGTTTTCATTGATACTTTCTGCAATCCAGTTGTCAGCTTCATCCGGCCCCTGCGCCACAACCTGCATGGTTATCAGAGGATGCAGTGGAGTCTGAATTCTCTTATTCGCAACAACGACGACAGGAATCTGATAGCGGAGTGCTACTTTATAAGTTTCCTCTTTTACCGGACATCCATCACCATCGATAAAGATTCTCAATTGGTTTTCTTTTGAAGGATGTATACCTTCTGCGTGAGTGAAAGTGTGGCCGACAGTCTTTCACCCTCATTCGCTGAACGCTGGTTTTCCATGAGTTTAATTGTAAACTCATTCTCATAAAGTCCGTGAACTTCTTTTTCACTTACACTAAATGGTGGACCTTCGAGTTTTGTCTGATCGTATTCATAAACGATGAGAAGGTATTTTGCCCCGGGTTTCATGGCTTTTGCCACTACGGTTGCGTAGTCCTTCCTCATTTCTTTTGGAAGAGCTACGAGAGCCGCTCTGTCATACACCAGGTTGTAGGAGTTCTCTTCGCCCAGCTTGAAGAAATCACCGCAGCTTATGACAACACTTCCACTATTATAGTTTGTATATTGGGGACCATGATCTATTTCAAAAGGCAGATTGTTTTCTGAGAAGAATTCCTTCACGGCCTTATCGTAGAGCTCAACACCCCTGACCTGGAGTCCGAGACTTTGAAGCCATAGTATGTCTTTTGCTTTTCCGCAAAGAGGAACGAGCACTTTCTGATTCTTCTCTGGATTCAGCAGTGGGAAGTACTGGAGGAGTTTTTCATTGTATGATTTCTGATTGAAATTTGTCCGGCCTTCGTTCCAGGCCTTAATCCAGAATTCAGAATCCATTGGTGTCCTTTTGAGACAGCTTCGAGTTGAGCTGACCGCACGCTGCGAGAATATCATCGCCTTTCGTGAATCGAACAAGACAAGCTATTCCTGATTTATCAAGCTCCGCTTTGAAAGCATCAACTTGAGATGAGTCAGGCCTATCGTACTTCGCACCCGGAAAAGGATTAAAAGGAATAAGATTCACGAATGCTCTCTTACCTTTCAAAGTCTCCGCTAGTTCGCGCGCATCTGCCAAAGAATCATTAAATCCTTTCGTCAGTAGATACTCATAAACCACGAAACGTTTTCTGGATCTGGGAATCTCTTCGATCGCCTCAAGGACCTTCTCAAGAGGATATCGGACATTGATCGGGATTAATTCGTTTCGTTTCTCTGTGTTGGTTGAATGAAGTGAAAGCGCGATATTCACATCGGGCATCTCATCTTTCCATCGTTCAAGCCCTGGCAGGTATCCGGCAGTCGAAATTGTTATCTTATCGCCAGCAAGACTCAACCCATGTTGAGAAAGAAAAATATCACAAGCCTTCCGGACAGAATCAAAATTATGAAGCGGCTCACCCTGACCCATGAAGACAATCGTGGCGATGTCATCATCCTCAGGTCTGTTTTCAGAGAGCCATTTTTTTGCCGCGAGAAACTGTCCGACAATTTCATGAGTCTGAAGATGCCGCTCGAGCCCCTGAAGTCCGGTATGGCAGAAGCTGCACTTCATCGCACATCCCACTTGTGAGGAAAGACAGATGCCGTATCTTTTGTTCGAAGGAATAAGAACGGTTTCGACTTTCTTTCCATCCTGGAGCTTGAAAAGAAATTTAACTGTACGGTCATCGGATGATTTCTGGACCGTATCTATCGCGGGAAGATCGAAGGAAAGATACTTTGAGATAAAATCCTGAGAGACCTTCGCGATATCCTTCTCGCAAACTTCCCACTGCCCTTTTTTGTAATGCCAATTAAAAAGCTTACCCGCCGCTGATGGTGAAAGCTCATTCGTCTCAAACAGAGACTGAAGTTCAGGGAGTGTGTATTGATAGAAGGATGTCTTTGCCACGGCCCATCTTACACTTATATTGACGTACTGAACAGAATCAGAGGTAATTAAATAGCTATGAGTGAAGTAGTCTTACGAAAGGCCTATCTAAGTACCGGTGCGTACAATATTCTATTTATTATAGGTGCTCCTGTTATTGCGTTCACTGCCGTTGCTTTGGTGAGCTATCCCCGGGCAGCAACTGGCGAGTTTCTCTTCGATCCTCAGACGCCTCAATGGTTTATTATCATGGCAGCGCTCATGACCCACACACATGTCATGCTGGTATTTGTCCGCAGTCACCTGAACACAGGTGTCTTTAAAAAGTTTCCTTATCGCTTTACGCTGATTCCCTTGCTGATGCTGGTGGCAATGGCAACATCGTCGTTCCTGGTGGGATCGCTCGCATTCTTAGCTCTCTATTGGGATGAATGGCACTCGCTCATGCAGACTTTCGGATTCGGACGTATCTTTGATGCCAGACTTGGAAACGATCCTAGTGTTGGAAGAAAACTCGATATCGGAATTTGCTTTGTGCTGGGGCTTCTCCCCCACATGCTGCTTCTGACTTACTTACCCGTAAAAGTCAGAGTCGACGGTCTCGTTGAGTTCCTGGATTTTGATTACGACATCGCTGTGAAATACGGTCACTACATTCACAGTCTCCAGTATCCCTTACTCGCTATTGGAATTGGATATACTCTGTTCTATATCTGGAGTTACCGGAAGCTGATCAAGAATGGCTACAAGATTTCAGGCGCAAAGCTTGCACTCCTGGGAACAACCGGACTCACGGCCATTGTTATAGCATCATTCTACAGTGTGACCGATGCTGCTTACTTCGGGAATATTTACCACGCTCTTCAGTATTTCTTTATCGTAAGTATCAGTGAGAGTTCTCAGCTCACAGGTAAGGTGAAGCGGCCGAAAGTGAATAAGAAAGTGCTCGCAACTTTTTGCGGATTCCTTGCTCTCTCAGTAGCGTTTCTTGCTGCTGTTGCGAGATTTGATACAGAACATTTCGGGTTTATGGGGAATTTCTGGCTTCTCTCGTCGCTTCTCCATTTCTGGTACGACGGATTCATCTGGTCCGTGAGAAAGCAGGACATTTAAGCGTCAGCGTTTTTTCTTTTTTTTCCTGAATCCCGGATGCTCTCTTTTCTCACCCGGCATCAGAGGCTTTTGCCTCTTCGAGTGATCGAGATAAGCTATTTTTTCCTGGCTCCTTCCGGGTGTGGGCTTGGTGATTTTGTTAGCGACTGCTTTAGCGAGATTCAGTACTTCAAATTTTCCTTCGAACTTTTCAGATGGAAGCTTTTTGCCAATGAGGTCCTGGATTTTTTCCAGAAGCTGAATTTCATTCGGATCGCAGAAACTGATAGCGATCCCATCTTTACCTGCACGACCTGTTCTTCCGATCCGGTGAACATAACTTTCAATTTCAAGAGGCAGATCAAAGTTAATGATGTGTGAGACACCCTCAACATCAATTCCGCGGGAGGCAATGTCGGTCGCAATGAGAACCTTGATTGCTTTATCTTTGAAGTTACCAAGTGCCCGTTCACGGTCATCCTGATTTTTTCCGCCATGAAGTGCCCGCGAGGGAACTCTGTTCTGCGCCAGATATTCCACGACCTGATCGGCGATATTTTTTGTACGGGTAAACACCAGTGTCAGTTCCATATCTTTTTCTTTCACGAGCTTTTTCAGAAGCTGGAACTTGTGATCTTTCTTGCAAAAGATCACCTTCTGAACAATTTTATCAACCGGAGTCGACTGCGGAGTGACTTCCACTTTCTTCGGATTTTTCAGAATCTTGTTAGCGAAATAGGCAATGCTATCCGGCATCGTTGCCGAGAAGAGCATGTTCTGACGTTTTGGTGGAAGACGATGAAGAATTTCCTGAAGCTCTTCTTCAAAACCCATATCAAGCATGCGATCTGCTTCATCGAGAACAAGAACCTGAACTTTCATGAGTCTTAGTTGCTTTTGCTCAAGCAGATCCAGAAGTCTTCCGGGAGTGGCGACAACGATATCGACACCTGCTCTTAGAGCAATTACCTGTTCTTTCTGACCAACTCCACCGTAGATGGCAACGGCCTTGATATCGAAGCCTTTGGCATATGTTTCAATACTCTCAAGAATCTGAGAAGTGAGCTCGCGGGTTGGTGCTAAAACAAGAACCCGGGGCAGGCCTACACTGCGTGCTTCACCGGATTTAATAAGAGACTCAATAACAGGAATTGAAAAAGCAGCTGTTTTTCCGGTACCGGTCTGGGCAATACCCAGTAGATCATGGCCTTCCAGGAGAATCGGGATCGCACGTGCCTGAATTTCAGTCGGAGTGACATAACCTTCTCGGGAAAGATTCTGGAGAAGGCCTTCGCTCAAGGGTAAATCGTTAAAACTCTGCATGGGGTTCACTATACATCTCCGGATTTGATAATTAAACTAATACCACATGTATCAGCTACGTCCTTATCAGCAAGAAGCAGTTTCCAACACTGTTGATTACTTTAAACAGCGCCGGGAACCGGCCCTGATCGTCCTTCCGACCGGAGCAGGGAAAAGTCTCGTCATTGCTGAGCTCGCCAAAATTGCCAAAGGCCGCGTTCTCGTTCTCGCCCATGTGAAAGAGCTGGTGGAACAGAATCACGCCAAATACACGAGCTATAATCTAGAGGCGGGAGTTTTTTCAGCAAGTCTGGGGAAAAAAGACCGGGATCAGAAAGCAATATTTGGAAGTGTTCAGTCTGTCGCCCGCGCACCTGATGATTTTTTCCAGGACTTCTCACTTCTGGTTATCGATGAATGCCATCGGGTTGCTGAAGAAGGAGCGACTCAATATCAGGAAGTGATCTCAAAACTTCGTGCAAGAAATCCCAATCTTTGTATTTTAGGCCTTACTGCTACACCTTATCGCCTGGGCATGGGTTGGATTTACGAATACTCTCCGATTGGTGAACAGAAATCTGAACAGCCGCGCTTTTTCCGTCAGTGTGTTTTTGAGCTTCCACTTTCCTACATGATTAAAAACAAGTTCCTTACTCGGCCCGTGAAGGTAGATATTCCTGTTACCTCTTATGACTTCTCGGAACTGACCGAGAAGAATCGCATGTACACGCACGCAGAAGTTGAGGAACTTCTCAAATCGCAGAAACGTCTTACTCCCCTCATCGTTAAAAATATTATCGACATTACTGAGAAATTTAACCGCCAGGGTGTCATGATCTTCAGTGCGAGCGTAAAGCACGCAGAAGAGATTCTCTCTTTCCTCCCTGATGGAGAAGCACGTCTTGTTGTCGGCGACACCGACAACCAGACAAGAGATGAAATCGTTTTAGACTTTAAGAATAAAAAATTCAAATACCTCGTGAATGTTTCCGTTCTCACAACCGGTTTTGATGCTCCTCACGTTGATGTTGTAGCAATTCTTCGCCCTACGGAATCCAACAGTCTGTATCAGCAGATTGTGGGACGCGGACTCAGACTGGAGAAAGGGAAAATTGACTGCTTCATTCTTGATTACACCGGAATGGGACACGATATCTACGCTCCGGAAATAGCCGACAAGAAACCTGGCAAAGATTCTGTGCCGGTAATCGTTCCCTGTCCTGAATGTAACTTTGAGAACACTTTCTGGGGCATCGTTGATTTTGAAGGTGATGTGATCGAGCATTTCGGACGCAAGTGCCGCATGAGTGATTGTGGTTTCCGGTTCCGCTATAAACTTTGCCATGCCTGTGGAGTAGAAAACGATGTGACCGCAAAAGCTTGTCTTAAGTGTCAGACCACTCTCGTTGATGCTGACTCAAAATTAAAGCAAGCGAAGTTGTCAAAGAATTCCCATGTCCTTACTCCGGACAAGATTACCTTTGAAGAGCGCCTGGATAAGAACTCCAGTCCCTATCTGGAAGTTCGTTATTATGATGCCGATGCCAAATACCTTTCCGAGGCGCATTTCTTCAGTAATTCATCATCCATGAAGAAGTTCCAGATTAACTTCCTGCGCTCGCACCTGAAGCGCCCTGAGCTCAGTGATGGGATTCAAAGTCCTCAGGACGTAATCAAGTACCAGAAGCTTCTTAGGCTTCCCTCGTTCGTGATAGCTCGCAAGCAGGACAAATTCTGGAAGATTACGGAGAAGGTCTTCTCCGAAGAGCTTTAATACCCGACCACATCGCTATCTATTTGTTTGTTCGGCCTAAATCAGGTGGAATAAAAGCATAAATTTTAAGCCAAAGGGATCTCATGAAAAGCCTCGCTTTAGTGCTCTCATTCATATGCTTCAATGCTGTTGCTCAGACTTCAGACAAAGTTATTTATGGTAACGATGACAGAGAAGATATCGTGAATGTCGTAGATAACATGTTGGTCGAAAAATCACGTTCAGTTGCGGGGATGTTCGGAACTAATTCACTTTCAGTTTTAGCGAATGGTGATTACAAAGTTGTGGGACAAACACTTCAGCAGCGTGGATGGTGCTCTTCAGAGCGTTTCTCTAATCAGATCACTTCATCAAAGTGTACTGGCTTCCTGATCGGAAGTGATATCTTAGTCACTGCCGGCCACTGTATTACTAAGAGCGGTGACTGTAGGAATAATCTTTGGGCATTTGATTACAAACTCCCTGATGCAAATGCCACCACAACTATCATTCCAAAGAACAGCGTTTATAAATGCTCATCGATTATCTCTCGCGTTCAGAGCAGTACAACTAAAGATGACTACGCAGTAATCAGACTCAATCGTAGAGTGACTGATCGCCAGCCGCTTGAATACAGACGTACAGGAAAAATTGCAGATGGAAATTCTATTGTGATGATTGGTATGCCAAAAGGTCTCCCGATGAAGATCGCTGGAGGAGCAAATGTACGCTCGAACACTCAGACAAAATACTTTGTAGCTAATACTGACTCATACGCTGGAAACTCTGGATCTCCGATCTTTGATGCTCTTACTGGTGTTGTAGAAGGCATTCTCGTAAGAGGAGAATCAGATTCAGTTACAACTTCTGCAGGCTGTAATGTATCGAGAATCTGCTCAAACACCGGTTGTGCAGGTGAAGACATCACACGAATCACCAACATTCCAGCTCTCTAGATTTTTCTTTTTTTAATTACTAACCAAAAGGCTCGCTCATGGCGGGCCTTTTTATTTTGGGCCCGGGACTTGCAATATTTCCTTCGCAAACTATTTCTCTTTGGAGGGAACATGAAAGTATCAGAAGTCATGCATGAAGGAATTTTCAAGGCCGAGGTATCGGACTCAATCAGGCATATTGCGAAGCTCATGAAGGAAAATGATATTGGCTCAGTTCCGGTATTTGAGAATGATTCACCGGTTGGCTTTGTTACTGACCGTGACATTGTTCTTTCGCTGGCAGATGACGAAATCAATCCTGAAGACACAATTGATGCTGCTATGTCGCCTGAGCTCATTGCAGTCGACTGCAACAAGGAACTGACTGAGGCAGCTCGGATCATGGAAGAGAGACAAATTTCCCGGCTCCTTGTGACAAACGCAGGAAAACCAGTAGGCATGATTTCGCTTCAGGACCTGAGCACATATGTCGAGAATGCGCATTTGAAAGCTGAGATTATCGAACAAATTAAACAATAGGAGTTCTTATGACTGACCACAGACTAACAGATGATCCAGAGCTGGAGTGGGAAGCAGATCATTCAGGTGTCATTCACCTGCGAAAGCTCCAAAGTAAAACTCAGTTTCTCGATGGGTATGGAACAACTGACTTCGGCGTGAAGTCCTATATTCCAAGAAAAAAAATTACTCCTGCCAGAATCTTAATCGGAGCAGGAATCGCGACTGCAGGATTTTTAGGCTAGAGATTCCGTGATGGTATTTCAACCCAATCACGTACATTGGGAGACCTGGCGCTGATTTTCAGGGAATCTTTTAGAAGTTAAAAAATGTTAAAATGAAAGGCCGCTCGTAAGAGTGGCTTTTTTTTAGTGAAGAGTCTCTTTACAGTATTTGTACGCGGTAGAAAAAAGAAGATCCAGATCCATAGGTTTTACAAATTTTTGAACAACATGTTTCATGGGTATCTGCATATAATCAAGATTGGCCGAAGCAACGATGATCGGAATCTCCGAAACAGGCCCTGCGACATGATCAATTTCATTAAGGAATGTTGGTCCATCCATCACAGGCATCATCATATCCAGAATTATGCAGCCTGGTATTTCGTCTCCTGATAAATGGGACAATTGCTCGAGTGCTTCAACACCATTTTCTGCGCAAAAGACTTTATATCCCTCGCTACAAAATGCATCGGCCATGGATTCACGGATATCTATGTCATCGTCAATAAGCATTATATTTTTCATTCTGTTCCCCTCGACAATTACTATGCAAGAATGAGGGCAACTGATAATGCTGTGGACTGTTTATTCTTCCTTTCCTTTTTTAAGGATCTTTTTTGCTTCCTGAAAATCTCCAGAATCTGGCTTTTCAGTACTCTCCTGATCATTTTTATAGTCGAGATAAAAAGAAGCTATCAAGGGAAGATGGTCTGAGCTGATATCGGGAAGAACTTCAAGATTTGTCAGTTTCAGCTCTTTTGAATGAAATATGTAATCGAGGGGATAACGAAAAATGGTCGATACCGCCGGGAAGGTTGAGTATGGTCTTCTTCCAACTCTTGGATCAAGCAGCCCTGAAATTCTCCGGAAGAGACGGGTTGTATGTGACCAGGCAACATCGTTCATGTCTCCGAGAACAATTACCGGCCCTTTAATCTCACGCGCTTTTTTCGCAACGATAACGAGTTCAGCATCCCGATGGTGACTATCATCCGGAGGCGCAGGTGGTCTCGGATGAACAGCAAAGATCGTGATGATATCACCATTATCGGGGCGGAACTTTATTTCATAGGAAGGAACGTCATCTTTAACCAGGAATTTTATGGAAGCAGAATCTAGTTTTTTTCTGGAGATAAAAGCAATTCCATAAGTATTGTCCAGTGGATGGTAGTAGCGCTCAGGGTAACCCGGAATAGAGTCGAGACTATCCGTCCATTTCTTGTCGACCTCAAACAGGAAAACAAAATCCGGATTCTTATCCACCACGAGATCAGCGAGTTTTTTCTTTTCTTCGTTTGTCTGAAGAACATTAAAAATCATTACCGAGAATTCACTCTTTTCGTGCTTGTGAATCTCAGATTCTATCGGCGATAGCGGGGAATAAGGATAGAGCCGGTAGGCATCAAGGCACAAAGCAATCATCGGTATGATTAATAGATAAAGAAATTTATCTTTATTTTGGATGAACAGAAAAGCACACCAGATAAATAGCACTAATCCCACTACTCCCAATTGCATACGCGGAAAGTCCCAAAGCCTCACTGCCCAGTGGGAACTTTTGAGTAATGGAATAAAAGAGGAAACTGAGTAGATGAGAAGACTGATTACTAGAAACTTCTTCATGACATCATTTGATACGGCACATGCATGTTTGAAAATGAGCAGTGCTTCTAAAAAGTATATTTTAGTCCCGCTGCAACTGCTCTTACCTGAGTTCCGTGCATTTGCTCGTATTGACCATAGGCATGAAGCCCGAATGGCAGATCGAGCTGGAGTCCTGCGAAACTTCTGAAAGTCACACTCCTGACTTCAGAGCGAGCATCAAAATTTGCCTTGGCTTCAAGCTGCGGAAGAACTGTTTCCCCAACACAAATACCACTTGAGCAGGCAATGCTTGAAACATCACCTTTGAGATCTCCTTTCCCTTCTGAGCTACCAAAATTGAAGTCAGTCCCTAATCCACCATAGAGACTGAATATTTTCAGGAAAAGAATACTACTCGAAATCTCGAGCGGAATAGAATGCGTTGTGGTTTCTATTTCATATGTTGGTTTACCTATGAATCGTCCACTGAGAATTCCCTGTGCTCCGGTATCCAGCTCGATTGGCTCATCAATCATAGTCGAAAAGTTCACTTTGTTTTTATTGAACTCATAACCCATGTGCGCCTTGAGTCCGCCCCATCCCAACCACTCACTTCCTTTTTGTTCAACCAGATCATAGCGAAAATGCATACCAAAATTGGTTGAATCAATTTTTCCTTCAATTTCAATATCATCTCCCGGGAAATTTTGAGCGTAGGGCAAGGTTCCGAAGTTCAGGTATCCCATAGTCTTCTCATTCATCCTCGCACCGATAGTCACACTGCTGGCGGCAGCTGCTCCACTGATCTCATCTCTGAAAGCTTTATCTTTTTCTGAATCTAATGCCACTCCGGCACCCAGTGATATCTGAAATTTTTCGGGATTATTCACATAGTCTGTTCCAAGGCCTTTCGAAGCGAGAACACTCGAATTGGCAGTACCGTAATTTAATCTTTGAGGATCTAGGATAGGATTTTCTTCATTAATATCGTCTTCTACACCCTGTAGATAAAAATCAAGAACATCCTTCAGTGGTGGGAAAGATGTCAGCCATCCATAATCACGAACAGTAACATCAATTGGTCGCGCGTAAGAAGTGGCACTAAATAAAATCAGGAAAACGCAGAATCTCTTCATGGTGGATTTCTACCAATTACCCGGACAAGTTCACCGCAGGCAATGGGTAAGTTTGGATCATCATCAGTCCCGAAGATCAAAATGACCCGGTTCTCGAGATCGAAGTTTGCACCCCGGCCAAGATCGGCAAGAAGTCGCGACTGCACTGTCTCTTCCCGGTAGACATAGGCCTTAAGAAATCCTCCGTCAGGATATCTTCCGTCCTCTCCAACATTATCCAGGTCGCTATCAAGAGGAAAGAAGACTGGACCACTCACAGCTTCAGCTTCTGCGCGGCTGATGGTTCTGTCATTATTGGTATCTGCGGCTAAAGTCGGACAGCTTTTCAAGGTATGGATATGTTGTCTGTGAATAGATCGCGGAACATTTTGCACTCCCATACTCACTTCAAAACTATCATCTTCAAGTCTGATAATGGCTTGACCCTCAACTCTTTTCACAATGAGAGGATTCACGGGTTTTAAATCTGTGCGGTAAACCCGCTGGAGAACTTCCGGCTCCGGGACATTTTCCTCTTCGCGATCAAATTCATCATCATTGTGACTATCGCCACCACAAGCAAATAAGGTGGTTAATAAAAGAAAGAAACTAATATGTGATTTAGTCATAATTACACTCCGGCCAGGCGGACACTCTCAAAGAGCAAAAACTATGCCGTGGTAAGGAGCAGGCCAGGACTATTTAAAATTATGAACGGGGAAAAAAGTCGAAATTTGCTCCCCTCACCTTGGTTTTCAGCTCCTGGTTGCTTCATAATTTAAATGATTACCAAGGAGGATTTGATGAAAACATTATTGTCTGCACTTTCGATTCTGATTCTGGCCGTTGCTTGTAACAAAGAACCAGTGGCCGAATTTCAGGAGAAGCAACAGGAAGTGAACAAGGAATACCGCGAGGAAGTAAATGAAGCGAATGAAGAGCGCATTAAAAAAATGCATGATGCACGCGAAGACCTACGCGAGCAGCAAAAAGAAGAAGCTGTAGAGTATGTAGAAGACAGCGAAGCAGCTACAGTCAACCCAAACTCAGACACCATCAGAATCATCAAAAAAGAAAAACAGGAAGAATAGACTTATTTCCCGGCCTCGAGAATATTTTTCAAGCGTAGATCTTTGATTGCGATGTGAACTTCATTCGTACGGATGGAGTTTTGTCTCCACTTCTCCCTGTCTTCCGGAGAGATCGTACTTTTCCTGCTGGCAAAAGCTTTATGTTCCGCCTTGAGATCGATCAGCTCCTTCTTGAGAGCTTCCATTATTTCTTTATCTTCTTTTGAGAGATAGCGCCCGTCTTCCATTTTCAGAACCTTTTTGGGTTGAGTACAAAAATCTTAGTTTGTTTATCTGTATGATAGGTCAGAAAAATAAAATCTTCACTGATTAGATCCGGATGTATGACTTTCTCTTCTTTGATCGCAGAGGCAAGCTTCTCAGCTTCTGATTGTGATGAGCAAAAGATGAGATACTTTCTCTCTTTTACCACCGGCACCGGAAAGAGGTAGATCCTTCCTTCAATTTCAGTCGCTTTCATTTCCCGCATGATTCCAGCATACACTATTAAAAAAACATCGCAAGCACCTGAAACCACGAAGAGATTTGGCTTATTTTAATTACTTGAGATTCCGATAGGTCTACAGACACTTTTCCATAGGGTTCATATGAAGTTCATCATTACTATTCTCTATCTTATCAGCGGCTTTGCTTTTGCTGGTGATACCGGTCCAGAACAGAAGTTTCTGGTGAAGGCCGTTGCTTCGGATACTGATGTTTCATCACTCGCAGGACCACAGGTTAAAGTTCTTCCACCACACAGAAAAGTTGCTTACGCTTCCGGGCTTCCCTCACCTGCTGATCGCGATGAATTATTTCGCAAGAGTGGACTCTCTTCATCGATTGAAAATTGGGACGACTTTGACAAAGATTCTCTCTATATCAAACTTACAAAAAACGGCGCAAAAGTAATTGATCGTATTCTCATAAAATATCCGGATCTCGATCGCACTTCACTTGAGAAAGCTCAGGAACTTATCAAGGCGGAGGCACAGTGAAATACTTTGCAATCGCCTCTCTTGCTTTAGTCTTAAACAATATTGCAGAAGCCGTTCCCTGTAACCGACCGGTTGATCCTAAGAAAATTGTACTCATGCTAGCCTTCAATGATGCCGGTACAGAAATTTCCGGAGCTCAGGCCGGTGCCTGTGCCCGTGGTGAAAGACTGGTGATATTCCCTCAGCTCTCCCGAGAAGCTCAGCAGGCGAAAAATGCCTTGGCAACTATCAGCCGACGGACGAGGGCTATCTGTTCTGAATTGAGTTGTCCTCAATCACCTCAGTTAACAGCCTTAGAAGATGAATACAGAAGAGCCTCTGCCATCCAAGAAGCTAATAAATCGGATATCAAGGCTCAGCTTGCTCAGTTTGCAGCGGATTCAAAAGCTCAGGGCGCTAAAGTCAACTCGCTCATTTTATCTGGTCACGATGGTGGTGGTGAGTATTACGGTGATACAGGTAGAACGGATCTTGCAGAAATCAGTGAGCTCGTGAACGGTAATCGCGAAGTGTTTGATGATACTTCCAGCCTTCTTCTCATGGGCTGCTGGACAGGTGTTCCTGATCAAGTAGATCTCTGGAAAACTATTTTTCCACGCATGAGAGTTCTCGGAGGTTTTGTAGGATCAGCACCTGCCTCTACCCGTGCCGCATCCGGACAGTACATTACGGGTATCCTTCGTGGTGAAGCTAATCTTCCCAACAATGCCAGTCGTGCCAGAGTTCAGCAGATGATCAATACGATTCAGAATATTAATCAGGTCACTGCAGGTGTTTACATCAATCCGACATGCGAGGATGATTCGTCCCGCTCACCTGCTTATTACTATGTCTCACCATCACAGAGTGATAATGAGCTACCGGAACATATCAGACCGGGACTAAGTATTTATCAGGGTGTTTCCATGCAGGAAGCAAATTGTAGAAGAACTTTTGGACATGAAGGAACACGTGGAACCTATGACTGGGATGCTGTTCAACAGTATTACAGCGGAAAACGTGAGCCTGAAAACAATAACGAACTCCGTTCTCTTTATAGTTTCCTCAGAAACTCTGAGTATTGTTTCACCCAAGGATTTGCAACTCCTGCTGTGACACCGGAACAGGTTCTTTTTCTCCGCTTCTTTCAGGACATGAAAAAGAACTTCAATAAGTATTTTAAGACCGATCTCGATAACATGTACCTGAAGCTCGATGCACTCGTCGAAGCTTCAGACGATACTGTTTCAAAAGCAGCTTACAGCGAGCACAAGAAGCTTGTGGGAGATACTCTTCTTGGGATGAACAGACGTGATACTCTTAAGCAGATTTCAACTTTGACGGGAGTTTTTGAGAAAATCGCCTCTAAAAATCCTGCAGCACCGGGGCTCGCAGAAATCCGGAATGGAATGCAGAAACTCGATCTCCATCTTTTCAGGATGAAATGTATGCCACCGACTTGGCATGAATTTGATGCGGCCGAAACTCTCGCTGCGCCAACCTGCTCAGAGTAATCAGAGCAGGTGACTGATAAGCCACGACGGGATCGTCAGAAGCTTCATCTTAAGACGCTTGATTGGTGAAGCACCAGTGATATTGATTTTAGCTCCGGTGCGGTCATACGCATGAGATAAATCCTCCACGCGAAGTCCCCGGCTAGCGAGTTTCATAATATCTTCCTTAACATCACGACTGAAATCATCATTCCCCTTACAGAAGAGTGCAAGCTCCGTATTATAGTAATCAGAGCGATTATCAACGTTATATGTGCCGATCATTACCTCGGTGTACGTTGATGTCTCGTAGACGTGAGTCTTGGCATGTGTCCCCCACTTTGATGACTTCGCAGTGCCAACAGCGGAAGCATCCATGTGAGCGTAGTCACCATCATTGAAGAAGACTTTCATCCCCTTTTTTAGAAATCCTGTGAGTTTCATGTAGAGGCTCGCTGACATAAAGAGAGCATCTGTCGAGCGAAGTGAATTTGAATAAAGATTGAACTCTACACCTTTTTTAAGAAGCTCCTCAAAGATAAATTCATTGCGCTCATTAGGAATGAAATATGGTGAGCTTAAAGTAATTGCTTTATCAATCGGTAGAATCTTGTCCAGGAATGTCTTACGAACGTTCCGGTGAGAAAGCTGATAATCTTCTACGGACAAATTTCCTTTTTTTCCCGGAGCATCGGAAACGAAAGTGGCTTCAGGGCATGAATACATATTATTGTCTGCCAGCTGAGCTGTTCCTGTTTTTTCAATTTCTGCACGAGTAGTAAGTTCTTCCTTGGTTTCCTGGAGAAACTCCCTAGCTTCTTTTACTTTTTTGATCCAGCTTTTCTGCTGGGCCAGTCCTTCATACTCACCATTCTCATCGACTGTGGTAACTGGACGCTCTGGTCTCTTCATTTCATGCGAAATCTTGTGATTAAAGAATGCATCAAAGCTGTCTTTCATTGCCTTGACGATAGGACCTTTGACGTAAACGTCACGGTCTTCGTAATTATAGTCATGATCAAGATTAAAGTAATCGTCCGCCAGATTACGTCCGCCAGTAATAGCTTCTTCACCATCAACTATAAAAATCTTCCGGTGATTGCGGTAATTGATTGAACCCAGTTTCAGGACAAAGTTAGTGTTATAAAACTTTACTTCCATTCCAGCTTTGGTGAGTTCGTGGGCGGTAAATGAATCGATCCCCGAAGAAAATTTATCCAGGAGAATTCTGATTTTAATTCCTCTTTGAGCGGCCTTGATGAGTTCGCGGTTGAAAATTTTCCCCGCCATATCTTTGTAGTAAATGTAATATTCAACTTCGATAGATTTCTGCGCTTTTCTGATCATCTCCAGTCTAATCTGAAGAGATTCTTCTCCACGATGAAGTGGCATCATCTGAGTTTCACCGCTCGAGTCTTCACTATAGAAGGGGTAAGGAATGCTATCCGAATGATTAATCGCGGAAGCAATCAGGGGGAACATAATAAGGGATGCAGCAATGAGTTTTCTCATGCGCTGATTATAAGAAAAAAGCGTATTAAGGTGGGCCTATCAGGTAAAGAATTACCACTGTATACGGAACTGACAGGGAACTGTCTTTTCGGGAAGATAGCCTTTCAATTAGCGTGAAACACAGCGGACTGACGCCGCATCTTTAAGATCACCCACATCAGATTTCTGTTCTACTCCATCCCAGAGATAAGATTGAGCAGGAGGAGCGCGTCTGCGACGGCCTCTATACTTGGTCTTCAAGGGAGTTGAAGTCCAGAACCAGTAAGTCATGTTAGGAAGATTGGCCTTCATTCCATTGATCCCGGAATCCTCAAACTCACGAATGGTCGGGAGTCTCCACTTAAGATCTTTAAAGAGTGTGAGTTCCGGAGAATCATCAGCACATGCTTTTTGAGAACCGTAGTGATTGAAGTCTGTTCTGATCCGGTCACTCCAGACAGTACCGGACTTTGAATCTTTGTAGATTTCAATTCCCGTTTCACTCCGGGCCACCAGAACAAAATTATCTTTGGTGAGATTGCAGCTTTTGATCCGGTCTTCGAGAGATCCTTCTTTTCCACACGGAGTAATTTCAGCGAATGCTAGACTAGAAAGAAAAGATAGTAAAAGAATCAACTTCATAGTTTATTTATCGGAAGAATGGAGATTTCCCTTAATCACATCCCTGAGGAAGTGATTCATTGGTTTCATGAGCTTAAAGGCTTCATCCACTTTCTTTCCAAACCCTTTTGTCGTCACGTCTGTAACCGAAAAACTCTTCTTCACCACATAGCTTTTTAACTTCAGAAATTCTGCATATTCGTGATCCATAGAATAACCTTTCGGGATGCGCTTGAGACTATTTTCGGTACTCAGCTCCCCGAATGTGCGCTTAAACTTCTTCTCAGAAAGAATTTTTTCGAGAGCTTCTCCATGGTCCGCCAGGGTTCTTCGAACAATTACGAGTTCATCTGGTTCCGGATACCACAGGCCTCCTGCCACGAAGACTTCAGTTGGTGACACGTGGAGATAGTATCCGGGAAGCTTTCCCTTCTTCCCATCGTAGCTGATGTAAGACGCGAAGTTTTCTTTGTATGGCTTTTTATTATCGGAGAAGCGAATGTCGCGATTAAAACGGAAAGTCGTTTCTTTCGGTTCGAGCATGGGAAGCTTTTCATCCCAGGTAGAAATACGCACTAGAATTTCCTGCACCAGAAATTCAAACTCCCCTTTGGCTGCGAGATATTCTTCTTTGTGCGCGTGCATCCACGGTGTATTGTTATTCTTTTTTATTTTCCTCAAAAAGCTCAAGGCGTTTTTCATTTCTCAATCTCCCTGGGATATTGGATTCGCCAGAGGAAGAGCCCCTTAGGATTAGCAACTTTCCAGAGAGGCTTTTCTCTTTTCGGACCAGCCAGCAGATTCAGGAATTCTTCCACTGTGAGTCTACCATTCCCTACTTTCCACATCGCCATCATGAGATGACGGATCATTTGTTTGAGAAATCCATTTCCTTCTATTCTCAACTGGTAGCATGTCCCTATGTCATCCGGAAGTTGAAAGATTTCTGATGATCCAAAGAGTACTCTAGGATCTACTTCAGAAATCTCACACCATGAAATTTCGCGCACTGTGGTTTTCACATTACTGCCCATCGAGACGAAATTGTGAAAGTCATGTTTTCCTACCAGTGCCGCTGCACAGGTCTTCATGGCTTCCATATCAATCGTATACGGATTATTGGCAATAAATCTCCGTTCAGCATGATTAGTCCCGATCGTGTTCGTGAAAAGATAACGGTACTCTTTTGAGATCCCATCACTCGCAGGTTTAAAACTCTTATGAATGGGAGTAATTTCAAGGCATCTGATTTGAGCAGGTAGGGCCTTATTAATTAAAAGCGAAAATCCGGTGCAATCAATTTCATTTTCTGAAGTAATCTTCACAAATTGTTCAAGCGCATGAACACCGGTATCAGTCCTCGATGCGCCCATGGTGGAAAATGGGCCTTGAATTAGACTGCTTAGGGCAAGATTGAAATCATTCTGAACGGTAGCGAGATCTTTCTGCCACTGAAAACCGAAGTAGCCGGTGCCGTCATATTGAACTTTAGCTTTGTAATAAAAACTCATCCGGGTAAGCTTAACCCAATCCTCCCTGACAGCAAAGACTTGAGCTAAAGACAACTGATGAGAAGGATTTAAAAATAACTTGTCGCTCGATGCTCAAAGATTCATGATTAAGTCATGAAACCTATTCAGCATTGTATTCATCTCCTGACCAATAGAAATGAAATCATCAACACGGCGATGGGCTTTACCTTACAGGCCCAGATCAATGGCAATGCCAATATCTGCATTAAACGTGAGGGAACTGAGCTACGCACTTGCAATTCGGATATAAGGAAACTTCTCATTATCGCTGACGATGAAACTCTAGTCGATCTTGAGATGGTATATGCAGCCCATTTAATGGGTCACCCCTTTGAAGAAGTTCATTACATCCTGGCCAGCTCGAAGCCCAGATTTGAGCCCAAGCACGTCAAGATCATTAAACCTGAAGATCTAAATGATGTTTTCATGGCTTTCCACACTTCATAAATCAGACCCAAACTTTTTAAGTCGGTTAATTTTTTCCCAAAATTACCGAGACGATTCAGTGGCCTTATTTTTCTGGTTTTCATTTTTTCTCTCGTCTTCTGTCTTCGCCGGTTGTGGCGATGCCGCTTCAATTAAAGGCAAGATCAATCAGCTGAAAATTGAAGCTGCCTGCTCATCAGTCTCTCTCCATGATTGTCTTCCCTTAATCCGATCCTTTTCTTCAGATGAAAAAATCAGCAATGATCTTTCTCAGGGAGAGCGATGCGATCTGGATTTTCATCCTTTATCCAGGCCTGCAGCGAAGCTCGCCACAACATTTGCTGAAGGGCAACTTATTGGCCGCGAGCGTACTTACGTTAATTCGATGGAAGAATTTTATGAGCACACCCGTCTTCACAAAGAACGAGTCAAGCTATTGGGTATGGAACTTTTCCGTACTCATCCCGAGCTATTCAAGGGTCTTACTTCAAGCCAGGTAAGGATCGTTCTTGAAGCGCACGATCGCGCGAAAGGTTCATCTGGTGCTATCGGACCTTCAGGGAAACCATTTTATCAGGAGCTCTACCAAAATTATGGAAAAGAAGCACCTTACCCACTCGTGAATAGTCTTAATCAAGCTGATAATGAATATCTTCTTCAAGCTTTGAAACACGCGGGTCTGGATGATAATCCGCAGATGACTCAGACCGAGAGAATTCGTCGAAGAGTGCTTCGGTCACAGTTGAAAAGGATAGAAAAAATCGCGGATTTCGTTGATCGCGGTAAAAGTCCTGTTTCCGTTGAAGAATTCGGAAGACCTATGAAACTTGCCAGTACATTTTTAACGAAAACCGAAGATGCAAAGCTCGCGCGTGAACTGGAAAGAAATTATTCGCGTCTCACAGTGAATCTTGATTACCGACAGCTTACTTTTTCGCAATCTGCACGGATCTCCCGTCAACTCATGAGAAGTGAGAGCTTCTCGAATGCTGTCAAAAGAGAAGGATTCAAGACCATTTCTCTCAGAGCGATGACTTCTCACGCGATCAGAAAAAGTAAAAGCGGATTTGCCGGTTTCCTTCAGAAACTGGCCTCACCTCTTGGGAAAAAAATCCTCATGGCGTCAGATTTCATCGGACTATATTTCGCAGAGATGGATCAGCTGGGATGCTCAGGCATTGGCTACCATGACTGGGAAAAGAACCCAAACTGTGAGCCGGCCATCGGACTCACTCCGAAGATTGTTCAGTTTCTGAGTGAAGATTTCGAAACACAGCTCGATTATCTTAATCAGCAACCTACTACCTGTAAGGTGATCACTGAAACTTATCGCGAATCGATTCAGCCTCAGGTTGTGAAATCATGTTCACCCAATCTTCTTTCTCTTGAGCTGGGCGAAGGCAATTTGATCCGGGTTCACCTAGACGGTCGGAAACGCATGAAAGAAATTGAGTTGGGAAGTCTGGGTCGCGAGGCCAATGATGTATTCCGTGGCACTCCCGAAAAAATTGATATCGGAGCAAACGGTAGTGTTTCGAAAGTCTGTTACAAAATAAACGGTCGTGAAACCGTCCGCACATGCGTGGATAAACCAGGTAAAGAAATCACACAAATAAATGATTTCATGAAAAGCATCAACTTCCAGATCCAAAAAGCAATCAACGCCTGCTTGTAGCTCTCCATTGCCGGACAGACTGAATAGAACACCCTAGAAGTGAAATGATCAAAATCGCCATGGTCCATTGGTCAATTAGTTCAGGATTAGCATCCAGGCCAAAAGTTCGATCGACTACCAGTTTGATATAGGATAAAGGAAGATTCATTTCCCCTAACTTTTCTTTGACCTGCCAATGCCATTCAGTCAGAAAGCAATAACCGAATCCATAGATGATTCCCAATCCAAACCAGCTAATAAAAGTCAGAAGCAAAGTAATCTGAGCAATTCGCAAAGTCCGTAAAGACATCCAGAAAGTTATATTAATGATGATGATGCTGAGATGGACGAAGTGAAAAAAAACATTGAGGAATTCTAACATAAAAAAAAGCCCCCTTGCGGGGGCCCTAAAAGTTTAATTATCTTCTCATCCGACCAGTAACTTCATCAGCAACTGTTCCGTCGTTATTTAACGACTGGTATCTGTATTCAACACTCTTCCCTACAGAAATATCACCGCACTGATTTGTGTACTTGTATTTTTCAAGTTGGCGAAAAGCAAAGTACTTACAATCTTCCAGATTGATATCACATGCAGAAGTTTCGTCAGTTGTTGTGACTCTGTCCCATGGATGAGTGTGGTAAGGAGAATTATAAGTCCCGGGATAGTTACCGCGATAGTCTGGTGAGTATCTGCTTGGACCTGTAACGTGGCAATCTGACAAAGTTGTGCCTGTGACAACAACTGAGCAAATGTTTTCGAAATTTCTGTTTCCGTTAGCATCCGGAACACAACGTCTGGCAAAGGCATTTGAAGTAAAAAGAACGACTAGAGAAACAATGAGAATGTGTTTCATGGTATTTCCTTAAAAGTTATGCGCGGGATTTACCCTCCCATGGCCAGCAATTCAAGATCAAAGAGCAGCTATGGAAGTTTTACAATCTCAGTTATAATGTGTTAATTTCAACACAATCAACTGTTTGAGGATTTTACTGTTAACATATCCACAACCCAGGAGCCTTAATGAGAGTTTTCCTTTCAGTTTTTCTTGCCTTTGCTATGTTATCCCTTGCTATCGAGTCCTCACAGGCGAAGATCGCTATGCTTCCTACAATTGAAGTCATGGACGAAGTAACATTCGATCAGGACCGCGAAAAAGTTCTGACATTCATGACTACACCCGAAGTTCAGAAAGAAATGATAAAAAATGGCGTGAATCCTCAGGAAGCCGTAAGCCGTGTTGCCAGCTTGTCACGTGCTGAAGTTAAAAGTTTAGCCGGACAGATTGATGAAGCGAAAGCCGGTGGTGATGCCGGAACTTCACTCGTTGGTGCGGTGATCTTTGTTTTCCTGGTTCTTCTTATCACCGATATTCTTGGCGTAACAAAAGTGTTTCCTTTCACTCGCTCAATTAATAACTAATGTCGATTCGGTTTCTCTTACTATTTTCTTTTCTTTTCGCCGGCTGTGCTTCACGCGGCGAAAAGTTAAAAGCGAAGTATGGACTTACAAACCAGCAAATCGTTCTTGATGTCCCATTCACTGAACAAGCAGATTACTTCTGTGGGCCCGCAACTCTCGCGATGAATTTAAACTTCATCGGTTCAAAGCATTCAACAACCGAATTATCCACGATGTTATTCACTCCTCAGATGAAGGGTACTTTGCAGAATGACATGATTTCTGCCACCCGGAGACTTGGGGTAATTGCAATTTCTGTAACGAAGATGATTGATGTCATTAAAATGGTTAAAGATGGACACCCGGTTTTGATTCTCCAGAATCTGGGACTCTCCTGGTACCCTCGCTGGCATTACGCTCTAGTTGTCGGATACAATCTTCAAGACAGTGTCCTCATCCTCCACTCCGGAAAATATAAGAATATGAGGATGAAAATCGCTACTTTTGAGAATACCTGGGCAAGAGTTGAAAACTGGGGACTGACCATAGTTCAACCGGGTGTGATTCCCAATTCTGCAAATGAAAATGAAATGATTAAGGCGACTGCTGGACTTGAACTGGCAGCGCATTTCGAGAAAGCTAGACTTAGCTATGAAACGATTCTCAAGAAATGGCCTTTGAGTGGGGGTGCATACCTCGGGCTGGGAAATATTTCTTATCAATTGAGCGATTATCCTCAATCAAAAAAATACCTAAAACGATCAGTTGAGCTAAGTCCAGATTCTGCTGGTGCATGGTTTAACTATGCCATTGTCCTGATTGAGACCGGCGATATCAATAATGCCAGGATGGCAGCTTCAAAGGCCATCTCCCTTGCTGGAGAAACGCTCAAGGCGAGCTATCAGCAAAGACTTGATTCAGCTTTTCTTTCCAAATCTATTCAAAAATAATTTTGACCGCAATAGCGGTGAGGCCCTTGGGGCTTTTGCTGATCTTAAATTCAACTCTGTCCCTGTCGTGAGGAACTCCAGCAACGCATGCAGATTGATGAAAGAATAAATCGTCCATCTCCTCATCGGGAATGATAAATCCAAAGCCTTTTTCAATTTCAAAGAACTTCACAGTCCCCGAGAATATTTGCTCGTTATCATACGCCCGGACGACTTCCTTGATCTGTTCTTCATCCCAGACGATTTCGTGTATAGCAACAACCTGCTCGCCCTTGTGTATTTTTTCAAGTTGAGCTCTTACTGCTGTCTCACTCTTGTTATCAACGAGCATGTCTTTGCGATTTCGGTTAGTAGTTTTCGTCATGTCGTATTTAACGAGCTTGACTCTGATCTTCTTCATGAATTCCTTAAAAAAAAGGCTCCTTCCGGAGCCTTAGTCGATCAATTGTAGTCTTTCTTGTTTTTTGCTTTCTCTTTCTTTTTGTCTTTCTTCTCTTTAGTAGTCAGCTTCGGCTTACCCTTAGCTTTTCCCTTATCCTGCTGTCCACCATCTCCGCGGGCCATAAACACTCCTTCGAACGTTGTTTAAGTACTTCCTCATTATAACAGAGAACAAGCTCCTATCCAATACTTACCTTTCGAAGCTTAACCGGAAGAAGCTCAAATTAAAGAGTATATGGCCCGAGACCGATGAGCCTCCAAAGGACTCATATGATCCATTCAGCTTTCATTTTGGTTGCACTGTTTTCAATTTCAACCTTCGCCCAAGACCCTCAAAACCACCCTTGCATTTCACCCCAGCGAACTGAGCAAATCTACGAAGAGTACCGGACAAAGTATACCGAGGCCCGCCTGGGCCAGAGCTCTTTAGAGTTGCTTCGTGCATTTTATCGGGAAGCTGACTCTAAGATCGTGGAAAAAATAAATCAGAGAAAAGCTCTTACCGCTCCTGAAGCGAAGTCATTTCGTATTTCGGCCATCCGTGCAATTAAAAGTGTAGCTCCTGCAAATGTAACCTGCGATGAAGAAACTGGAATTTGCCGGGAAAACATTCGTGGAAACTCGAAGATCTTCAAGATCAAATATTCTGAAGTAGACGATATCATCTCTATTTCGACTAAGGCTGAAATTTTCATTCCAGTGGAACAGCGTCTTTTTAATGTTTCAGATACCTTCCATCCGTCGTTTGATGCTGTTTCAAGTATTTCACTCCGTGATGGTCGTATTGAATCAACTGATGATTTCGTGGATGTCGTTCACCCTTACAATTTGAACGTTGAACTCCCACCACAAGAGCTGTTCTGGAAGCCTTTGGATCACAGGATGCTAAAAGGTATGCTCAAAAATGATGTCGCTTACTGCGCCCATAGAGAGCGCAGACTTAGTGAAGAAGCAACTTCTGTGGATAATAGCGAGCGGGGAAACGTTGAAGAGATAGCACCAGCTCCTTCTCAAAAACAATCAAGTGGAACTAGCGTCCAGGATCAATAGCTTCGAGAATATTCTTCTGAATCATCTCGGACAATAAGTGGATATGATAAGCATCCACAAACCCATGGTGGGCCTGAACAGCGAAGGGCATTTCAATACCATCTTTACACTCATTAAATTTGCCCCAGGCAATCGCTGGAATATCCGAAGACTTGAACCTAAAGATGGGATGTTCAATCGCGGTAAAATCCAGCCAAGGAATACTGGTTATGAAGAAATGATCTTTTAACTCCCTTACGCTAAGACCGAATCCAGCATTACAAAGTTCAGTCCGGTGGAGAACTTCGTTCCTGGCATTAAGACTTCGCTGGATGAACTCCTTCATATCCGGTGTGTATTCAAGATTGGTGTAGTTAAAAAGATTCTCTGCGGAAAGGGTCGTATAAGACGGAAAGAAACGATCAATCGAGATGATCTCACCCTCGTGAATCCGATAACGAAAGTTCTCGATTCCCACCAGAGACTTTGTCACCTGATAGAGGAAAAAGTGAAAGGGAGGAAGCTTATTTCCTGAGCAGAATTTTCTGAAGTCCGGAACTCTCAGCCGAAAAGTGATATTCAGCAAAGGCTTCTCAAACCCATCAAAAAATTCGAAACGATCACGGCGTTTTTCAAAGTTCTTCATTGTGAACCCGATATTACTTAGTTCGCCATCCGGTGTCTTGCAATTAGTCAGGGAACCGAATATCCTATTATTACTTATGCTAAGAACCTTCATGTTATTTACTCTCTTATCAGTAGATATGGCGCACGCTTTCTCTAAGAAAAGCATAGTCAAAAGCTGTAAGGATTCGGCCAAAGGTCCTTGCTACGAATTCGCGGGTCGCGCCCGCATGAACATCAATAACAAATTCATTCGCATCTGGAAGAAGGGCTCTAATCGCTTGTATCAGATTGCAGGACAGACCGAACCAGCTTACTCAGATCTCAAGCACCTTAGTATGGCGACAGAAATGCACGCTACTTTCGATGTGTGTTTTTTTAATCCGGAAGTTCCATCGGGGATTTCAGAAATCTGTGTTGAGTCTGTGAAAAATGCGAAAACCTCGCACATCCCGGAATAATATTAACTTCGCCCACTGAGTGTTGCTTCAAGTTTCAACTGAAAAATCTTCATCACAGTTTCTTTGACTTCCAGGCCATCAATAATCCCCAGCGCACATGCAATTGCCTCAAGTGTCGCCATACCTGACTCAGTGGACTCGGCCCGGATATGCTTCTCATTGGGGTTTGGCGTACTAATCATGACTCTCGGTATGTCAGCAAGCTCATGGTGCCGGTAGTGCACTTTACTCGCTTGCCGCCAGTTCCCATCTGGCACAATAAGCTGGATCGGAAGCATGCTGGCTTCGACAAATTCCCGGGTTAATTCTATCGCGTTCGGAGATGGATAAAAAAGAAGAGTCCGGTATTCCGGAACCAAAAGGTCACTGAGGTCTAAGGACTCGCGGCCTTCACCACGGACGCGCATCTCACTGTTGGTAAGTATTTTCACTGCCAGCCGACCCGTGTTCGTTGTGCGCTTCAGTTCTTTGGCATGAATGATCAGGGCAACTTTGGTTTTGAGAGAGAGCGTGGGAAATTGATCGCAGATGCAACGGTCTTTGTGTAAAAAGCAACCCTGACATGGATCCTGTGTCTTACGCTTTCGGGTTTTCATCATCTGCATTTGAAGAACGCCGCTATCTTATGACAAAACTTTTCTTTTTCTTTTCCCTCTTCAAGGAAAAATATCTCATCCATCGGAGTACTGAGGGCATGAGAAATTTTTAAAGCGAGTTCAACCGATGGATTCTTGCATCCTGACTCAATCGAGATTATGGTCTGACGCGAGCAACCCACGATATTAGCGAGCTGCTGCTGCGAAAGCTGCCCTTTTTCCTGGCGCAAAAGTTTAATTCGATTTTCGAGGTTCACCTGACCAATGTAAACTATTCTTTACATTGCGTAAACTAAACTTTACATTGATTTTCATGAACACTTTCAAAAAACTCTTTCGTCTGTCCCGCGAAGAGTGGCCCCTCCTGATTAAGGGCCTTATCTTTCTGACTATCTCAAGTGCGGCCCTGCTGGCCTATCCCCATGCTATTAAGCAGCTCATAGATGATGCTCTTGTTAATAAGAACTACGGAGACTTGAACCGCGCGGCCTTTTTTGCTCTCGGCGTGTTCATTATCCAATCTGTGACTTCCGCCCTTCGCTATTATTATTTTACCATCGCCGGTGAAAAAACCGTCAAGCGCCTGAGAGCGCGTCTCTTCCACCAGATCATCGGACAGGAAGTCACATTTTTTGATCAGCAAAAGACCGGAGAACTTCTTGGTCGACTCTCCTCGGATACGGCAGTTCTTCAAAATGCACTCAGCGTAAATATTTCCATGCTCCTCCGAAGTCTCTTCCAGGCCCTCGGTGGACTAGTGATGCTATTTCTCACGTCCTCAAAACTAACAATCTTTATTCTTCTGATCATTCCTCCACTAGGGTTTCTCGCGGCCAGATTTGGAAAAAAAGTTAAAGCCATCTCAAGGCGATCGCAGGATGCGCTCGCTCTGTCTTCCGGTGTCGCTGAAGAAAGTTTAGGTACCGCCAGAACGGTGAAATCTTTTTCTCAGGAGCTCTACGAGGAGAATAGATACAATGATCGTCTTGAAAAATCTTTCCTCCTTTCCAAAGAAAAAATTAAAGTCATTGCACGGTTCACTAACACCGTAACTCTCGTGGGCTTTGCCTGCCTCGTCTTCATTGTCTGGTACGGCGGACGACTTGTGATCGAAGGCGAACTCACGGTGGGTACGCTGACTTCATTTTTACTCTACGTAATCACCGTTGCCTTTTCTGTCGGGATGCTGGGAAGTCTCTGGACGGATTTCATGTCGGCGGTGGGTGCCAGTGAGCGAATCTTTGAGCTTCTGGATAAACCGGTTGAGCAGATGACAGACGGACTTGAAAAGATGGAAGAAGGCACGGTCGAGTTTAGAGACGTGAACTTTTCCTATCCTACCCGGCCAGATTTCCCGGTTTTAAAAAAATTAAGCTTTAAGATCGACCCGCGCGAGACCGTCGCAGTTGTGGGGCCATCGGGCACTGGAAAGTCAACACTGGTCCAGCTTATGCTCAGGTTCTATGAAACCCAGGGTGGGAGCCTGTTATACAACGGTATTGATGCCAGAAAATATTCTCTAACTGCTATTCGCTCGAGCATCGGAGTTGTTTCACAGGAACCAGTTCTGGTGAGTGAATCGATCCTTGAAAATATCCGGTATGGAAGGCCAACGGCGACCACTGAAGAAATTATCGAAGTCTCAAAGATGGCCTTCGCCCATGACTTCATTGAAAAGTTTCCGCTGAAATACGACACTCTCGTCGGAGAACGTGGCATCCAGCTCTCGGGCGGCCAGAAGCAGAGAGTGGCAATTGCCCGTGCCCTTCTCAAGAATCCGAAGATTCTCATCCTTGATGAAGCGACTAGTGCGCTGGATGCTGAGAGCGAACACCTCGTACAGAAGGCCATGGATGAACAATTGGGCAAACGCGCGACGCTTGTCATCGCTCACAGGCTCTCAACCGTTAAGCGCGCCCATAAGATCATAGTGCTTAATGACGGAGCGGTGGCACAGGTCGGAACGCATGATGAACTCTACAAAAATGAAAATGGCCCGTATCACAAACTCGTCAATAAACAGTTCGAACAAACCAGGGAGATTCCATTATGAGAACGACATTAAGTAGCGACAAACTCACGCCAGAAGCCGCAAAGGCCATCACTTCATTTCACTCGGGCACGGTAAACGACGTAGTTAAAGCGGTTGAAAGTAATCCAGTAGTAGTGGTTGGCATGGCCGGAAATCCATTTGTTATAAAAGCCCGTAAAGCTCTTGATGAAGCTAAGGTCGAATTTAAGTATATCGAAATCGGAAGCTACGTTTCTAAGTGGAAAGAGCGTCTCGCAATCAAGATCTGGAGTGGCTGGCCGACTTATCCGCAGGTTTTTGTGAACGGGAAACTGGTTGGAGGAGCTATAGATCTGAAGAAGTTTATCCAGGATGGAAATTTAAAGAAATAAGAGATAAAATCATCTCACATGAAAGTCCTCCTGGTTCTCCCCCCATTAACCCAGTTCAATACGCCTTATCCATCTACGGCGTATCTGACTTCTTATCTTGAAAAAGCAGGGCATGAGGTTAATCAAATTGATCTGGGTTTAGAGCTCATTTTAAAAATTTTTTCGAAGGAAGGACTTTCTAAAATCACTCAGGAAGTAAGAAAATCAAAAATCAAAAACGAGCTGCTTGATTTCTACCTGGATGCTGCTTCTGAATACGAAAACAATATTGCAGATGTGATTTCATTCCTTCAAACTCATGAATCACCATTCCTCAAGAAATTCATTGAACGCCAGACTCTTCCAGAAGGTTCTCGTTTTATCCCACTGGATGACAATCAGGGTGGTGTCCTGGATCTCTATAACGGATTGAGTGACAAGGATAAGGCAAAACACATCTGCAGTCTTTTCCTGGATGATCTCGCTGATGTGATTCGCATTGGGGTTGATGCTGATTTCGGATTTTCCCGCTACGCTGAAAAAATCGCTATGGCGCTCACCTCCTACTCCCCTATTCAAAAGCGCTTAAAAAAGAAAACCATCATTGATGAATGGATTAGTGATCTTACAAAAGAGAATCTTCAGAAGTTTCAACCTGAAGTGATTGGACTTTCGATTCCTTTTCCGGGAAATCTCCTGGGTGCACTCCGTATTGCTGAGACGACCAAGAAAGAATTTCCCAACATCAAAGTTGTGATTGGTGGCGGCTATGTGAATACAGAACTCCGCTCTCTGGAAGATGCGCGAATTTTCGATATCGTAGATTTCATCACCTTTGATGATGGTGAAAAACCGCTTGAGAACTTGCTTAGTTTTATCAAAAATGGTGAGGGCCCGCTTCTCCGGACAATGTTCCGGAAAGAAGGAATAGTTACTCACGTCTCTAGCCCTGGGTTAAGTGATGTGAAATTCAAAAATCTCGATGCCCCGAGTTTCCGGGGTCTTCAGATGAATCGATATGTCTCTATGATGGAAACCATTAATCCCATGCAAAGACTCTGGACTGATGGTCGTTGGAACAAAATGGTTCTGGCGCACGGGTGCTATTGGAAGAAATGCACATTCTGTGATGTGAGCCTTGATTACATTGGCCGCTACGAACCGGATTCCGCTGTTAGCGTCGTCGATAAGATGGAAAGCATCATTAAAGAAACCAAAGTTCATGGATTTCATTTTGTTGATGAAGCCGCTCCTCCCACACTACTGAAAGCAATGAGTGAAGAAATTCTCAAGCGTGGACTTAAAGTCACCTGGTGGGGAAATATCCGGTTTGACCCTTATTTCACGAGTGAGGTCACCAAACTCATGAAAGATGCTGGCTGCATTGCTGTCACCGGAGGGATTGAAGTGGCCAGTGAGCGCGTGCTCAAGCTTATCGACAAGGGTATCTCGATTGAGAGAGTTGCCGTGGTCACAAAGAACTTTAAAGATGCCGGAGTTTTTGTTCATGCTTATCTCATGTACGGCTTCCCCACTGAGACCATTCAGGAAACTATCGACAGTCTCGAAGTGGTCAGACAGTTCTTTAAGAAAAAATATCTGAGCTCTGCGTACTGGCACCGCTTTGCCCTCACTGCCCACTCTCCGGTTGGACTCAATCCTGACAAATATAAAATTAAAATTGTTTCCGAGAAAAAATCTGAACACGGACTCTTCGCTAAAAACGAGCTTCCCTTTGTTGAGGAGAAGTTTGTGGATCATGACATGCTCGGGATCGGGCTCAGACGAGCACTCTTCAACTATATGCTGGGTCAAGGTCTGGAAATGGATCTTCGGGAATGGTTTGATGAAAAAGTCCCGAAGCCGAAAGTTGATCTCAGTCTATGAATATCAAACGCTACCCACTTCAGACAAACGATACGCTCCAGGGATGGGACAGTGCCGATGAGCTTCTTCTCACTCATGTCCGCACTCTCGAACTAACTGGTAAGAAGATTCTTATCCTCAATGATTCTTTCGGTGCTTTAAGCGTGGGTCTCATGGGACTTGATTGTATTTCTTATACTGATTCCTATGTTAGTGCCAAAGCTATCGCGATGAACTCAGTGGATAAGATAAAACCAATAAACGATCTCGAAGACCTTCAGGGGATGTTTGATATTGTTCTCGTGCGAATTCCTAAAAATATGTCTTTCTTCGAAGATCAGCTCTGTCGTCTTTCTCAACATCTTCATCACGGCTCAAAGATATTCTGCACTTCTATGGTGAAGCATTTGGCCCCTACTAGTTTTGAACTTTTAAACAAGTACATTGGAACAACGACTACGAGTCTTGCGGAAAGGAAGGCACGTTTGATCTTTGCCGACTTTCAAAAAGAGAAAGTCACTTCGACCTATCCGCAATCTATTAAAGTCGATGGATTTGAAAAATCATTTCTCAATCACTCGAATCTTTTTAGTCGTGAGAAGCTTGATGTTGGTACGCGCTTCTTTCTTGAGCATATTGTCCGCGGTCCCTACAAAAAAATTCTTGATCTCGGGTGCGCCAATGGCATCATCGGAATCAAGGCGAAACTACAGAACCCCGAAGCACGGATCATTTTTTCAGACGAATCCTGGATGGCCATGAAAAGTGCTGAACAGAATTATCGGAATCACTTTGAAGATGAAGCTGAATACTATTGGACCAATTGCTTTGAAGACCGGAGTGTAAAGGATATCGATCTCGTTCTCTGCAATCCCCCATTCCACCAGCAGAACACGATTGGTGACTTTATCGCCTGGGAGATGTTTAAGGACTCTTTTGAAGTCCTCCAGCAGGGCGGAACTCTTGTCGTCATTGGAAACAGCCATTTGGGCTATCAGATCAAAATGAAGAAAATCTTTGGTAACAGCAAGATCATTTCAACAAATCAGAAGTTCATGGTATGTGAGTCAAAGAAATAAGCGATCAGGAGACTACTATGAGTACACAAACGAAAGATCAGGATAAGCCTCAGGAAGCTGACCATGTCCACGGTCCAAACTGCAACCATCAACATCATAAACTCGCTCCCATCGTAAGGGAGATACCGAAAGTCGGAAGAAATGATGATTGTCCATGTGGTAGTGAAAAAAAATATAAGAAGTGCTGCGGGAAATAATCAGGGATGCTTGTCCGCTGAATATGTTTCTTTGAGCCCGGCCTCAATCCAGAGCTTGTGGGCTTCGTCCTCACGGATTGTGTCCACATAATCCTTCACAAGTCCCTCCATCGGAACTGCATAACTCAAAATCTATTTGCCACTGGTGCATACATCGCATCGGCGATCGTGAACGATCCGAAAAGATACGGCCCACCTGATTCCTTCAAACAACCCGTCCAGATTTCTTTCACGCGTTTAATATCAGCGTCAGCTTTTGACCAGTCATACTCTTTGAAGTTTTTCTGGAGATCATGCGAAAGGTGTTGCCGCAAATCTGAGAATCCACTGTGCATTTCTGCAGAAACAGAACGCGCCATCGCTCTTTGCGAAGAATTGCTGGGCCAGAGATTTTTCTCAGGATATTTTTCATGGAGATATTCTGCAATTGCAAACGAGTCCCATATATGAAGGTCACCGTCTATCAGGACTGGTACTCTTGCGGTTGGTGAATATTTCAGAATATTGGCGGTAGTATCAGGCTGATCGAGGGGTATTAGAATCTCTTCAAAAGAAATTCCGAAGTGCTTCATAACCAGCCACGGACGGAGCGACCAGCTGGAAAGACGTTTGTTGCCTATGACGAGTTTCATTTTATTTCCTTACTTTTGCGCCTGAATCCTATCATGTTAACCGACCCAATTGCCAATATCAGACTCATTTGGGACTATTTCTCAAACACGTTCTAAGGACAGAACAATCATGAAACTCCTCACTATGGCCCTCCTCTTCTCTTCAACAGCATTTGCCGCAAGATACCAGGTCATCAGTCAGCATCCGCATGATGTGAGCGACCTTGGAAAATATGTAAAAACTGTTTCGCAGTCAGGTCGCCTCTGGATTGTCGAAGGATCTCAGCTTCCGGCGCATGTCCTGAAAAATTTGAAGCCGCTCGATGGATCAGAGAAGCATTATTCATACTCTCCGATCGATAAGATGACTTCGAATCCAATTATTCGCAATCATACACTCAAATTGTCTGAGACACTTATCCGCGACTACGTAGTAAAGCTTGCGGGTTACAAAACCCGTCACGCAGGTTCATCGGAAAATGAAAAAGCTGTTGAGGAAATTGAGAAGAATCTTTCTGAGCTCGGTTATGTGACTGGCCAGATCTGTTACGCCTCAAAAAGATGCAGTGTCCTCGCTGAGAAAAAAGGGACAGTATCGGAAGACAAAGTCATACTGGTTGAAGCTCACATGGATTCAGTGGGAAGAGATTTTGCCGGCGCAGATGATAATGCTTCAGGAACGGCCGTCCTTATGGAGATGGCCCGCGTCCTATCAACTTACAAAAACCAGAAGACGATTCGCTTCTTTGTCACGAATGGCGAAGAAGGTGGTCTCCTCGGTGCAAAACACTATGTAAATACACTTAAGGCAAGCGGCAAGATCAAAGAACTCGTTCTCGCTATTAATATGGACATGGTTGGTTGGAACTCGAATGGCATTGTCGAGCTTGAGACTGATTCTCCATTTGAACCACTCGCAAAACAGTTCGCAGTCCTCGCTTCAACTTATACCAGTTTGAAATCAAAGATCACTATCGGAGCCTGGGGCAGCGATCACGTACCATTCCTGAGTGCTGGTGTTCCGGCCTTACTTACGATTGAAGACTGGAGCACGAAAACTCCCTGCTATCACGCTGCTTGTGACAAGCCCGAAGGGCTTAACTACGCGTACGCGACTGAGATTGGTAAGCTGAACGTTTCAGCAGTCATGACCAAAGATGCTGAGTAGTCTTATTTCCGGCCCTTGTTATGAGTTACTTTATCGTGGCCCACATTACCGGGGCCATTGTAACCAGAACCTGTAAAACCTTCTTTCCCCTGAGAATGCTCCATCGATTCCTGCTTCGCACTCACTTTCTTTTCTGAGGGATTTTTGACTACTCTTTTGAAGATCCAATTAAACATAAATTTCTCCTGCTCTAGATTTCGTCGCATCAGGTAAATTATGTCACTGATAACGGGGACTGTTTATGAATGGAAACTCATTTCTAAAAAGGCCAAAAAGTAGACTTCTTTGTCTTTGTGGTATGGTTCAATTGTAAGCTCGAAGGTCTTGTACTTTCAGAAGACCCGGCATATTTTCGATAATGTTTGAGTTTTGTGAATGTTTCCGCGTATTGCACCGTCAATCCCTCCTTCAATGTGAATGGCAGAGTAAAAGTGAGTTCATCCGTCAGTGCTCTGGTAATTGTTTGAGTTGGAATACCTGGCTTTTCTTCAAGCAGGTTCAATATCTTTATATCAGGAGTAATTTCTCCACTTACTTTTCCGTGATCGGAATAAGCACTGATTTCAGCATTCAGTCTGGGCTCTCTGAAAGCAAAGGGCAGTTTGTCTCCGGCAATCTTATTAAGTAAGTCTGCTGGAACTTCTTTTAAAGAGCCTTGAATGGTCCAGGGAGTACTTCCATTAGCTTCAGTCGTTTTACCAGTGAGGTTAAACTTCCCCCCATCAGCAATGGTTGAAGAAATGCTGAATTCTGTTTTCTGATTAATCGAGAGAAGGCTGAATTCTTTTAATTTAAAGTTCAGATCATTCAACTCAATTACGCTTCTGCTTTTGTCTTCTTTTTGTTCAATGATATTAAGCTTACCTATCCTTCCTTCCACCACATTCAGATAAAAAACTTTATTCTGTTTTCCCATTTCTTTGATCCTGTCCATTTCTGAGGACAAGTCTTTTGAAAGTATCAGGTCAACTTGATCAGCAGAAACTGTAATCTTCTTCTCCTGAGACAGGAAAAGATCAGACCAATTCAAATTAATTGTAAGTACAGTTGATTCAAGGATCTCAGTGTTCGTTTTCGGATTAAATACTTTCACATCATTCAGGATTACCTGACCTTTGCTCAGCGATAGTCCTGCATCTCTAATGGAGAAAGCATATCCAGCGGCGCCACCACCGTTTTGGTTTATCCATTTTTCTACTATTGTCGGAGCAGCGATTTTCAAAAGAGAGCAACTGAGCGCCAGAAAAACAAAAAGGAACATGTAGATCTTCCAATTTGATCCACCTTTACTAGTATTTTTTGGTCCGCTTCCAATATAAATTGTTCTCATAGATTGAATCTCTCTGGGTAAGGCTTTTCATTAGTAATAGGACACAATTCTTCAGAGACTGTGGAAGGTCAACTGCTAAGAAACCGACGACTTTGCATTCAGAAAATAAGAAGGCCCGCAAATGCGGGCCTGAATAATTCTGTAAGCTTGTTTTGATCAGATTTAAAGAAGTCCGAGATCTTTGCCCTTTTTGAGGATTTCTTCTTTCTCCTCAGGCGACATATTCGTAAACATCTCCTGAATCTTTCGGACCTCCTCCGGATCCATCTTGGACATCATTTCCTGCGCCTGCTTAATCATATCTTCTGGATTCATTTCACCGACGACCTGAGAAAAGATTATTTTATCGGGGCCGATTTCAGCATTGATCCCATGCTCTGCTTTCAGCTGCTCAAGAACCAGATTGAAGCTGAAACCTTTACTATCAGACACCTCATACATTTTCTCAGTGGGTAACGAGACTTTCTTTTCAGGGAAGCCGTTTGATTTTAAGGTCTGCAGTATGTTTTCAGTAAATTCTTTCATAGGATTTTCTAGAAGACATCGAAAGTTTTGGCAAGACTCCTAAAGATAATCTGAAGAATATGACCTGATGTCTTACATTAGATTGTGAAATCCCGGATTCGCTGATAGAAAAGCCATCCTATGAGCAATAAGGTAATGGTCGGAATATGTCCCCATGACGTCGTGAATGATCCTGAAAAATGGACCGAGTTCACGTCTTATTATTTATCAAAGCTTAAACTAAGTGGAGCATTCGAAAGATACTTTAGCTTCGAAACATTTTCACTACAGTTCAAGCGACTGAACTTTATTTATGCCCATCCTTTGGATGCAGTACACCTGCGTCGCGATCATCGCTTCATACCTCTGGCGAAATACTCTGAAAAATTTGATGAAGCTGTAATCATATGCCAGAAGACTTTCAGCAAAAGGAATCTTTCTGCAATTGATCAACAAATGGTGTCATGCGTGTATGGCAGTCCTTCTCATGCTGCTGTCTTAATTGATTTCCACGTCAATCGTAAGCAAATTTCTTTTCAACCACTCAGGAAAGGAAGTTATCCAGAAGTTGCGATCGATGTGGCAACGAATCAGGCACCCTTGGGAATTATTCTTAAAGAAGTCTGGGATAGTATGAAGGATGAGTATCCTCAGCTTGAAGTTTTCTACAACACCTATACTAAAAAACTAGTTCATATTTTTATGCTTTCTCCTGTTTTCTCGGCCATGAAAGATGAATTTCTTAAAGAGTTATTAGCTATTGATAACACCACCCATGGTAAACAGATTCTCCGTCGGCTTGGCTGTCATGGCCTTGAAGCTTTTTCCTCTGAACAACTTGATGAGCTGGAAAACGCACTTGAACTTTGCCGCTTTTAGATTATTGAATCCCATCCTTATTCAGAAGCAGAACACATTGATCTTTCCCCTCTTTACCGGATGAAGATGTAGTACAAGTAATCCCATTTCCATACTTGTAATCACCATGCGCGGATTTCTTGGCCAACACTTCATACATTTCTTTTGCCACTTTCCCCGTAATCTTCACGGCCTTTGCTTCTTTGTGGTCCATCAAAAGAACCTGAGAATCATCAGCAGCGGAAACGATCATTGAAAAGAACAGGAAGGCTGAAAGGACAGTAATAAATTTCATGATATCTCCTTAGGGTTTTCTAACGTGCCATCCGCGAGGCTTAACAAAGGCGAGAATTCCGAGAAAGGACAAAGTAGCTCCCAGACCGGAGTTTTTCCTGCCTGCCCACGGAAGATAAGGCGAAACCCGGTCACAACAATTTACATACGAAGTTCCGCTGTCCACCTGTGAGAGGATTTCCTGGGCGCGCTTGATATCCTGGCAGTAAACTGCAGCAGTGAGACCATACTCGGTATCATTCATGAGTTTGATGGCCTCTTTATCATCTTTTACTTTCATCACTCCAATGAGTGGACCAAATGTTTCATCTTTCATCACACTCATGCTGTGGTTTACGTCAGCGAGTACAGTTGGCGCATAGAAATTTCCGTTCCCGCTGCGTTTCCCACCCGTGAGAAGTTTTGCTCCCTTCTTCACAGCGTCCTCCAGCTGAATATCAAGAAAGCCGAGGTGTGCACTGCGGGTGATTGCACCTTGTTGATTGCTCTTATCAAGAGGATTTCCTACCTGAAGTATTTTTACTTCTGAGACAAACTTTTCCATGAAATCGTCGTAGATATCTTCATGAACATACACTCGCTCAACAGCGCAGCAGCTCTGGCCATTATTATAGAAGCACCCTTCCGCCACGGCGCCGGCAACTTTACTCAGATCATTAATTTCATTCGTAACATAGAGAGGATCCTTCCCCCCTAATTCCAGTCCTACTGGCACAAGCTTTGGTGCCACTTTTTCCGCAATATACTTTCCGGTTTTGTAGGAGCCAGTAAAGAAATAGCCATCACAGGGTAAATCAAGAAGCGCCTCACCAGCAGCTCCACTGCCAATCACCGCGGTGAAAACACCTTCAGGAACACCTGCTTCCCGCAGGAGTCTTTCAATATTGAGTCCCGTCAGTGTTGCAAACTCTGAGGGCTTATAGAGGACAGAATTTCCGCCAAGAAGTGCCGGTATAAATACATTCACACCGACGAGGAAGGGATAATTCCAGGCGCTGATATTACATACGACTCCTAAGGGGTCGTACGAAATAATGTCAGCTGTACTTCCGTCATGAAACTGCTCCTGAGTAGTAAGCCATTTCACAGCGTTCCCAAGAAAAAAACTAATCCTCGTGCGAGCGCCATTAATTTCATTCAGGGATTCCTGAAGTGGTTTTCCCACTTCCATAGTCAGATCACGCGCGAGCTCTTCTTTTTTTGAATCAAGAAGATCATGGAACTTTCTGAGTACCCCGGTTCTTTCTTCGAGAGTTTTCTTACTCCAGTTGACCTGAGCTATTCTCGCTGCCTGATATTTAGTTTTAATTGATTGAGGTGTATCCTCATTCACTTCTTTGATTACCTGCTGAGTGGAAGGATTAGTGATTTTCATCTTATGTCCTCTGGGCCTTAACGGCGCTTAAAAAATGGTGGTAAATAGGATCGGGATCAATCAGATCTTTTCCCAGAGTATGCGAGAATTCCGGATGCCACTGGACACCCACGAAATAATTCTGATCAGGATTTTTATAATGAAAAGCTTCAACCAGCTTATCAGTGGGAGAAATAGCATCTACGACAAGATTCTTACCCAGGGTTTTAATTCCCTGATGATGAACTGAGTTCACCCTCAATTCCTTCTCGCCATAAATCTTTTTCAGGAGTCCATCGTCGGTGCAGGTCACAGAGTGGTTTATTTTGTCATAGAGCTCAGCACTTCTATGTTCCAGGGCATCTTCCACCTGAGTCTTTAGATCCTGGTAAAGTGTTCCGCCGAAATAGACATTCGCGAGTTGCATGCCCCGACAGATGGCGAGAACCGGCTTCTTGTTCTTAAAAGCGTAGTCCATAATTTTTAATTCATACTGATCCCGATAAGGATCACCGGGCCAGCGGCCGTTCTCAATGGGCTCCTCTTTATAAGATCCAGGTGCCACGTCAACTCCGCCCTGAAATACAAAACCGTCCATCTCGGAAAGAAATTGATTGAGACCAATTTCGTTAAGATCAGGAATAAGAACCGGCATAACACCGGGCCGCGAGAGCCAGCGGGCCATATCCTGCTCAAAATACGCGAGAGTCTTATGACCAAAAATCAGGCGATTCGGATCCGGATACATAAAGCATGATGAGACACCAATATAAATCATGAGAGCTGGACCTTTTCGTATATAGAAGCGAAGTCCGCTTTCGTAACCGCGCGAGGATTAGAAGGGTGACATGGATCTTTAACTGCTAAGTCCACCAGGCGCGACAGTTGTTCTTTGGTGACCTTCTGTGAGGCGAGACCTGCGGGAATGCCGAGTTTTTTATTCAGATCCTTCAGCCAGTTAATGAAAGCTGCTGGTGACTTCTCTTTCAGACCAATGGCTTCGCAGATGGTTTTCATCCGCTCTGCTGATACTTCAGCATTAAACTCCATCCCGTATGGAATCATGATGGCATTGGCGAGACCATGATGCATATCGAGCACTGTTGAAAGAGGATGCGCGAGACTATGAACGATACCTAATCCTTTCTGAAAGGCAGTGGCACCCATAAGTGAAGCTATCATCATCTTCGATCTTGATTCGAGATCCGGAGCAAGAGTTGCTTTCTCGAGGCTTTGAGCAATAAGCCGGATTCCTTCGAGCGCAATACCGTCACACAGAGGAGAAAAGCCTTTCGCGAGATAAGCTTCCACATTGTGAGTAAGAGCATCCATGCCGGTTGTTGCTGTAACAAATGGCGGTAGCCCCATCGTGAGCTCTGGATCAGCGAAAACTTTTTTAGCGAGTAATTTTGGGGAGAAAAGAATTTTTTTCTCCATGCTGATGTCATCAGCGATGACAGTAGAGCGTCCGACTTCTGAACCAGTTCCGGAAGTCGTAGGCACGTTCACAAAGTACGGCACTTCTCCGGTAACAAATTGGTCTCCACCGGTGGCATCATCATAATCAAAAAGATCACGGCGATGATTGATCCTGAGAACAATGGCCCGCGCGACATCCATACTTGCTCCGCCACCAAAACCAACAACACAGTCGCACTTGTGAGTCTCATAGGCTTCAGCACCCTTAAGGACATTTCCTTTTACGGGATTTTTATTGATCTCCGAAAAGATTGCAGGCGAGAGTCCCGCAGCTTTTATAAGCCCAACCACGCGCTCAAAGACTTCGAGCTTTATGAGTGCAGGATCTGAAACGACGAGAGGTCTTTTAAGACCCAGATCATTCAGGTGCTTGCCTAGTTCATCAATTACTCCCTTGCCGAAACGGATTGGAGTCGGGAAATTATAATTATAGCGCGCAGTAAAATCAGTCATGATTATCCTTATTAAACAATTTCAAAATAACGTTTATATTCCCAATCGGTAACGGCTTTCAGATGCTGCTTCCATTCCCACTCGCGTGAACCACTAAAATGCTTCACAAACTTTTCGCCAAAAAGTTCTTTTGCGATCGGCGAGTTCTTCATCGCCTGAGTGGCATCCCAGAGACTCGTCGGCAATGTGCCGTTTGAAATATCCTTGTAGCCATTTCCTTTGGTCATCGGTGTCGTGAGCTTGAGATTATTTTTAATTCCATACAGACCTGACGCCAGAGCAGCAGCGTGGGCCAGATAGGGATTTGCATCCGATCCAACTACTCTCAGTTCAATTCGCGTAGACTTTGAACTAAGAGGCAGGGCCCTGATACAGGTCGTGCGGTTATCCACTCCCCAGGTGAGAGTTGTTGGTGCCCATGCACCTTCCACCAGACGCTTATAGGAATTAATTGTTGGAGCATACATCGGTAAAATATAAGGCATGCAGTGAAGGAGACCTGCGATGTAGGACTCCATGAGTGCACTCATGCCGAGATTTCCCTTATCATCAGAAAACAGATTTCTTTTTTCATCCCACAAGCTCTGATGGATGTGGCCCGAGCATCCGGGAAGCTTATCGGAAATTTTCGCCATGAAGGTCGGCATGATTCCGTGACTGTGACCGATCTCCCTGACTCCGGACTTAAAGAGCACTGCCCGGTCTGCTGATTCTAAAATATCTCCGTACAAAATGGCAGCTTCCAGCACTCCCGGGCCGGTCTCGGTGTGAAGACCTTCAATCGGAACACGAAATTTATCCATGAGATCATAGATGTCATTGAAGAAATCAGAGTTATTGGACATCCGAAGAAGTGAGTAACCAAACATTCCCGGTGTCAGGGGCTTTGGTGACTGGAATCCCCTTTCATTCAGATCTTCAGTGTTCTCCCGAAAATTAAACCACTCGAACTCCTGACCAAAAAATGGCTTAAATCCCAGTTTCTCAGATTCGGCCTTAACTTTTCTGAGTAATGTTCTGGGACATATCTCCAGATCAAAATCACCCAGGAAAAAAGGCACATCGTGATCCCACGGAACCTTACGGTAAGTAGAAAGATCCAGGTGTGCCACAGCATCCGGATAGCCAGTGTGCCAGCCAGTGTAATCCATCCCCTCATAAGCAAGGTCATTGATGTCCCACCCGAAGATGACATTACAAAAACCAAAGCCGCCTTCAACCGCAGAAGTGAACTTCTCTTTATGGAGATATTTTCCCCGTAAAACTCCATCCAGATCCGTAATGGCAACTTTGACTTTCGGATTGGAGGATTCTTTGACCTCTTTCAAAATTTGTTCGTTGGATAGCTTCATGCCGACTCCTGTTCCATTAGTACGCGTCTTCTCTCATCTTCAGTCACCGTCAGCTTAAACCAGATAAAACCCAGAAGCATCAGTCCGAAATATATGAGTGCGAGTGTAAAATTAAAATAAATCATTGAAAGAAACGCGACCACTGCTATGACAAGTGCGAGAACCTGTGCCCACGGATAAAATGGCGCCACAAAAGGGCGATGGGTTTTGGGACTATCTTTTCTCAGCTTAAAAAAAGTCACGAGTGATAAGATGTAGAGTGCCAGAGCTCCGAAACAGGCGATGGTTATGATCTCTCCCGTTTTTCCGGTTAACAGTGCCACTATCCCTGCCACCATATTAGCGAGAAGCGCCCACATAGGCGTCTGGAGTTTTGGGTGGGCCTTGCCGAAAACTTTGGGAAAATAACCCACTCTTCCGAATTCAAATGTCACCCTTCCTGCGGCGAGGATAATGCCATGGAAGGAAGCGATGAGGCCGAAGAGACCGATAGTGATCAGAAGATGATAGAGAGGACTGTTTTTTCCAACGATGTGGGAAAGTGCCAACGGCAACGGACTGTCAGAGGTAACCAAGGATCCTGGAGTGGCGTAAACAATTGCTTCCCAGCCACTAACGCCGATAGATGAAAAGAAAGTGAGAAAGCATAATACGACTAAAGTGATCATCGCTGAGCCAAATCCCTTAATGATATTTTTTTGCGGATCGATCGTTTCTTCCGCCACATTCGCGATCCCTTCAATGCCTAGATAAAACCAAATCGCAAATGGAATGGAAGCAAATATCCCGGAAACTCCGTTCGGCAGAGCATTTGTAGTAATATTCTTAATTTCAAAATGCGGAAATGCCACTCCGGCAAAAATCACGAGCTCGATGACTGCAAAGACTGTAATGAACAATTCAAAACTCGCAGCTGCTCTGACTCCGACAATATTGAGAGCGGTAAATATTAAAAAGGCTGTGATCGCTATCGGAAGAATGGGAATGGCCGGAAAAAATTCGTGGAAGTAAGCGCCAATCGCATACGCAATTGCAGGAGGAGCAAAAACGAATTCAATCAACTGAGTGAAGCCGGTGAAGAAACCCCAATTGAGTCCCAAAGCTTTGTTGGCATAAGTGAATGCTCCACCGGCCTTCGGAAAGGCACACGCAAGCTCGCAGTAACTAAAAGTGAAGAAGACATACATCAAGGTAATGAAGAAAGTTGAGATCCCGAGTCCGAGAGTTCCTCCCTGAGGAAGGCCCAGATTCCATCCAAAATACATTCCGGAGATAACGTATCCAACACCGAGACCCCAAAGCATAAGAGGTCCAAGAGTCCGGTTGAGATGTGTTTCTGAAGTCATTTGCATTGGAAAATTTTAGATCATTTAGCTTCAGTGGAGAAGGATTGAGCTAGCTACTGAAACTCAAGATTCTGGCGCAGCCAATCAATTTTAGTCACAAAACTCCCGAAATGGGCGTTCTTCCCTGTTAGGCTAGCTGTGTAAACCTTACATGCTGTAACCTTTGCATTCAAAACCTTGATATCTTGCTTCCATATCATCGGGAGAAATTTATGAGAATGGTGATCAAGAGTATTCTAACGACTTCGCTGTTAATTGCTTCTTCTGCACTTTGGGCCCAGGTTAAGTGCACAACACCAATTAAAATTGAAATTTACGATGAAGGCAGTCGTCTGGCGGCCAATCTACTCAAATCAAAAATCCGTTCGGCTTCACAAGCAAGCATACAAATTGAGAATATTGTTAATGACCAATACGGCTATCCAAGAAGAAAACTTCCTTATGTACATACAAGAGCAACCATCTTCTCAAGAAAAGGTATAGATAATGATTGTGTGGCAAGCACAGTCAAATCACTGAAGCTTATGGGATTCGGGAAAAGTGAAATTGCGTTCCGCTCATATGCGAAAGGTAGCAAATCAGACATAATGAGAGTGAGTATTCCACCGAGAACTTTCCTTTATGAGTACGACGGAAATACAACTATAAATCCCTGATTATGATCAAAGAATTTAAACTCACCGACCCTAAGAAAGCTCCGGCACGTCAGGTGGATTACGTAAAACACGAGATCAGTAAATACATTGCTCGTGAGAGAAGAAAACCTTTAAAAGAGAGTGTCGACTTTTGGGATTTTGACTGCAAAATCGGGAAAGACGAAGAAAGTGCAGAAGTTATTCACGTGTCAGAAATCAATAAGAGTATTGATAAGATTGTGATTGAAAATGCAGAACGATTCTATATCGAGATTCTGGCCAAGCCTGGGTACAGAACTAAAAAGCCTGTACCCTAGATCTAGTTGCTACTACTTCCCGATGTTAATCATGCCTTTGAAATCAAGCGGAATGACGATTGTGTTCACTTTTCCGTTCGCGATAGCATCGGCAATTCTCATGTTTGCCATTGCGGCCATGTACTCGATCGCGCCCTTATTTGCATTTAAGGCAGCAATTCTCTCCGCTTCTTTCTTAGCAGTCTGAACTTCAACTTCCTTTTGCTTATACTCATTTTTTGCTCTCACAAGTTGATTGGCCGAATCTACGACCGAATCGGCGGGCATGATGACTCGAACGAGGACCTGAGTGATCGTGACTGAGTTATCCAGCTTTTCATCTGCAAGGCTCTTCATCATCAATTCTTTAACTTCCATTTCAATCGCCTGGCGATTGTCATTCATCTCAAGGGCATCATATTTTCTTGCTGATTTATAAATTGCGTTTCTCGCGGTCTGATGAACGTAGTTATACATGAGGTAAATGTCTTCCTCGAATTGCGAATGGAATGACCGGTTCTTTGAAACATAGAGTTCGCTTACCGACTGCGGATTCACGTTATAGATAACGAGTGCATCGAAATCTTTCATCGTACTGTTGTCTTTCGCCTGCGGAGTCATATCTTCCACTTTCACACTGACATCTTTAACCGGAAATGTGAGAACACTTCCAACGAGGGTCTGATTGAAACTTCCTGGGAACAACTCTCCAGTATTGATTTGTTTATCAAAACCGATTCGGATACCAACCTCACCCGTTTCAATCCGGGTGCAACTTGAAATAAATAGGGATAGGAGAAGCACGAGAGCTACGTTAATTGGAAACATTGTCCATTCCTTTGAAATTTTTATTAATTCCAATAGATGATAGACGAACTTTCCTATAACTTCAGGTTTATCTTGGTTCCATTGGTCGTGCTTCGTTAACCTGCATGATAGCAGTAATGCCGCCATTATGAATCTGGAGCTTCACACCCTGTTCTTTGATGGCATATCCCATCGTCACGACTCTTACTTCTTTTTCCATAGCAATGGGAACAATGAGCTTCACTGACTTAGCGGCAAGTAGTTCATCAATTAGGCCTGAGTTAACGCCATCAAACTCAATGACAATTTCTTTGTCCGACTTGTCTTGAAAAAGCTTTAGCCACGTATCGATCAACTCTTGATTGGTCTTCGAAACTGAAAAGCCTTTGCTCCTTCCAGTCTCTCTATCAAGTACAACTTTTGCCCGGCCAGTGGCGAGCCCTGTCCCCTGCTCGCTTGATCCATTAGGTAGGCCTGAACCTGATAGGCGGGGCGTTTTTACGGAATTCTCTACACGGTGGCCTGCCCACATGGACTGACATCCTTTGCATTCAAGTTTGGAGTAGTCCGCTTGAGAGTGCGATTTTTCGGCGAAAAATTTAACTGTTCCGTTTTTCATTCTCAGCATCGAGAGTTCACTGATCGTCACTTCTTCTTTCATCACTGCCAGCTTATCAATCTCATGGACAGAGTCTTCTTTGACAATACTTCTTAGAGAAACTCTGATCGCCGATGCCGTTTCACTTCCGTGGATTTCAATTTTAAAATCACTTTTAGATTCCGGAGTTTCAAAGACAAAGGTATCAGAGACCAATTTCGGAGGTGCCCCACCAGTACCAGTGTTGATGATAATTCCCTTGGCGTACGCCTGCTTGAGACTCTGCTCCAGTTCCTTATCTTCCAGAAGAGTGACCCTATTCAAGCCTTCGCCAGCAAGGGCAAATGTTGATGATGCAAGAAAAACGAAAGTGCAGATGTTCTTTTTCAATGGATACCTCAATTTCAATTCTTGTCGGAATGTCCTTGCTGTACATTGAGAGCGAGAATGCAATCTTTAGGTAGAAATATCGCAGCTCTGTCTATTTATTAGACAGTCCAGGGTTACTTCTTGCTGAAATCACACTAAACAAAGTGGCCTCTATATTGCTTTATGAATATACATGAAAGCTTTTCTCTTACTGAATGCAGTTTTATTACTGTTCATCTCTTGCGGGCGCGAGAAGGATAGTGGTTCATCTGATTCCTCTTCTTATATAAGTCCCTTTGGCTACGGCATGGGCTATTACACATATCCATACAATCCTTCTTATCCTTATAATCCAAATATTTATTCATATTCTTATCCAAATCCGTACCTATATCCAGTTCCTGTTCCGGCCGTTAACCCAGTACTGCGTTTTCCACCAAGTACTACATTAAGAGAGCGTCTGCAGGGTCGGCAGGTTGGAGCTCATCAGGGCGGCGCTATTGATCTCGCAGGAAATACCATCCCTCGCTTTGAAGAAGCTTACCAATATGGTGCAGACATTATTGAATTGGATCTTCAAATCACAAAGGATGGGGTGATCATTGTTTATCATGATAACTTCCTGGAGAGATTCACGAATTGCACGGGGCTTGTGATTGATAAAACATGGGCCGAGATTCAACAATGTGATAAATTATTTTTTTATAAAATCAACTCTCTGGAAGAAGTGCTGAAATGGTCCAATGGTAAGATCATTATAAATGCAGAATTTAAATTCGTATCAAGTGTCATTCCTTCTATCAAACTAGTTCAAAAATACAATGCTTATAACTGGGTCTATTTCCAGACGAAGAGCGATCCTGTGCTTTATAATACGGCCAGAAATTTTGATCCAAACATAGCTTTGCTATTTGCTCCAAACAATATGGATCAGCTCAACTGGGCCTTGGGTCTAAATGACGGCAATCTGGTTGTCATCGAATTAAATGAAACATTCAGATCGACTGCGATCATTGATATGATCCATGCAGCTGACAAACTTGTAACTGAAAATGCCTGGCACTTTTCCGCAGTTCATGAAGCCTTTGGGGCAGCATGCAAGCCCTTGTTTGAAATGAATATCGATATCGCCATTACCGACAAGACCCCGAGCTGTATAAAACAAAGAGAAGCTTTAGCGGACTAGGTTCAGAAGAAATCCTATCTGGCCCTGATAATGTAATAAACGTGTCTCAGATCATAAATTCTATAACTATCGGGCCTCTTTTTCTTCCCACCCACATAGCTCAAAATAACGGCCCTGTTTTTTCACTGTCCGTCCAATCAACAAAGATCCCACTATGATCACTTTCTTTGAATGAGTAATTGATGAAGTAGAGCCAGTCTCCTGCCTGAATGGTGCTCAAATCAGCATATGGCCCGTCGATTTTGCTCTTCAAAAGAGTTACTCGGTTTATCACTTCTTTGAACGGCCCTGAAATCTGTTGCTGGACGGGTTGCCTGCAGGCATCTGCAAGCTTCAGTTGATCGGCGAATTTAACACAAATCCATTCGGCTTCCATCGTTGGATTGCGAAAATATTTAAGAGTTAGACTTTAATGGGGGAAAGGACCTATTTGCCCGACGAGAGCATTTCAAATCCCGACTTGTCAGCGATGATTCGGAACATTGATCTTTCGGCTTATATGGAGAAGTTAAAATGTATACTTCAGATGGCTTCACTGTGATTATTTACTAAATCTTTGGTGGAGAATTTCTAAAAAAAACTGTCGAATGCCAATCTATCCTCCAAGCGGATGTTGTTCGAGAGTTTCCCAATAAAAAGGCAAGAGACAAAATGCCAAGTCATAACTTCATAGGGGATTATGGCCAAAGTACCCATTTCAATCGCTGATAAAATAAGAATTTATACGACTAAGCCTAAGGTAAAAACTGGAAGGTAGAATTAAGAAGATTAATTACTTATATTTCTAATCTGGCCTACACTTATTTCATGCTTAAAATTTTTATTTCTATTTTAGTTCTTATCCTTTCCTCTCAACTTTTTGCGAGTGGGCTTGAACGTGCCATCAGGGAAGGCTTCATCCAGGGAGTTATTGAAGGACTCACGAAAGCCGCTGAGAAAGGCAATTGTCGTCCGGACAATATCCCTCGCTGTATCGATCAAGGTAATCAAAATAATGCCAGCAAGAACTATGCGGAGGCCATGAAGCATTTTGCAACGGCCTGTGATGGCGGACACCAGGAGGCCTGTGAAGTGGCCGGCATCAATGCGAACAGCGCAGGAAACCTCAGTACGGCCGAAAAATATTTTACTATCGGTTGTGATCACGGAAGAAAGGCCAGCTGTCAGGAACTAGGACATATCTTTGCCGATCAAGCGAAGTTTGACCGGGCCATTGTGGTATTCAATAAAGGCTGTGATCTCGGATCGGGCCCATCCTGTAACAACATCGGTATTCTGAACGAAAAGACCGGTAAGAAATTAACTCTCGCTCAGTCTATGGAACTTTATAAAAAAGCATGTGACGGCGGAAGCACTCAAGGTTGTTACAATCTGGGAATTGATTACGAAGCAGGCAATGATTTAAAGAACGCCCGCGTTCAGTACACGGCCATGTGCATGAAGGACTATGCTCCTGCATGCAATAATCTTGGCGTTGTCTCGATGAAAGAAAAAAATCGTTCTGAAGCAGTTGTCCATTATACAAAGGGCTGCACACTAGGCTTCGAACTTGCGTGCATGAATATGGGCGGAATAAATGTCGAAGATGAGAAGTTTGCCGATGCTTTTCCTTTCTACGCCAAAAGCTGCGATCTTGGTAATGCCGAGGCCTGCAATGAAGCCGGCTGGGTAAAAAAATGGAAACAGAAAGATCTTCCGACTGCCAGACCATATTTCAGCAAGGCCTGTGAGGGGAAAAGTATTTTCGGATGCTATCAATTCGGAGTCTATCTGATTGATGAAAACAATTCTGCCGAAGCGATGAAGCGATTTGAATTCAGCTGCGGGAAAGATAATAAGCCTTCCTGCTTTGAAATCGGAATGATTTTTTATAACGATGGAAAAATGGAGCAGGCCCTTCCTCATTTTATTTCCTCCTGTTCAAAAGACATAACCGATGCCTGCTACAATGTGGCCTGTATTCACTCTTTGTCCAACAACCTGAATATGTCCCTCAAGTTTCTCGAAAAGACTTTAGAGTTCGGATTTACGGGTTGGGACGACATTGATGCCGATAAGGATTTGGTCAATCTCAGAGCAGATAAAAGGTATGCGGCCTTGATAAAAAAATACCGTAAATGAAGGTCTTCTTTTTATTTCTGGCCCTGATTCCGTTTTCACACGCCAGTGAGATATGGAAGGTGGAACATTCAGCGATACTCCGAAAACATGTGCCCAGTACTCCTCAGTATGCCGACGAGATTTTTTCGTCAAAAGCAGAATGTGAAAGCGCTATCGACAAGGCCCTCACAGGTCAGAATCAGACATTTATGAGAAAACACTATCTGTGTTTTCTTGCGGGAAGCTCTCCGGCTTCTGCTGCTCCTTCCTCCCCCACCGGCCATCTTACTGATCAACAAAATGCCGTCGTCAATCTGGGAACTCTCATCGTCCGCGGTCTCTTCACACCCGAACAGATCGGTCACAATATTCCGGGGCCGAATGACTTTGCGGAATTCGGCGGCAAAAGACCGGATGCAGTTAGTCGCCATAGTGATCAGTTCGGATTCATTGCCTCTACGCCGGAGCCGTCAGCGCAATCAGTGAAGCCCCATCAATTACCCAACAAGAACGCAGAAAAAGTCTGCGGTCAGATGAAGCAACTTAACTGCTACTCAACACGCGGTTTTATCGGTTGCTGCCCGAAAGGCTTCAGTTACCTCGCGGCCCCTACCGGTATGGCGCCCATGGGTGATATTTGCGCCACAGACGCAGCGGACGCCTCAAATCAGCAATGCCTTTGTTATCAAGACAATGCAGTTTGTATCAATTCCAAGCAAGGCATTTGCTACGGCTGTTCTGAGATGTGAAGGCTCACTTATTCGATTTCAAAAAGATCAGCGATTGCCGTCTACTGGACCTTTCGGTTTATCACTTCTTTGAACGGCCCTGAAATCTGTTGCTGGACGGGTGACACCGTGTTCGCGTCGGAACATCTTCTTAATTGAGGTATCACTCTGAGCGGTTTGCCTGCAGGCATCCGCAAGCTTCAGTTGATCGGCGCATTTAACACAAATCCATTCGGCTTCCGTCGTTGGATTGCGATGATAATAAAGTTCTACATCAGGTCTTACCTGCTGGCATTCTTCACAATAATTTCTTTGTTCCTGGTGGATGACAGCTTCAGTGACTTTTTTCTTTTTGAGCTGCTCTCTTTCGTTGGCAGCTTTGTGACTGTCTGAAGCTTTGAGGCCGGCCTGGAGTAACTGATCTTTTAAACTTTTCATGGAACTTATTATAGCCCTAAAAATTTGAAATAAAAAGAATCACAATTGTGTAGATCTTTTGGTCACTGATCAATATTTACCGCTGTAACAGCTGAAAATCAGCCAATCCCATATGCTTAATACCGGCATTGGCATTGCAAATCCTTTTGCATGAACTTCTATCTAACGACTGTCCTGGCGGCATTCGCATTCATCACCCAAGCATACTCCGCTGATCTCGCCGGCTGCCAGCCCCAGCTTGAAAAGTCGTTATGCTATACCCAGGCCATAGAACATTGGGTATCGGACCCGGACAATCTCTTGAGCAGTTTAAAAAACTGGCAGGAAAGAAAATGCTCCCCCGTTCCCACTCACCTCAAACAAACCCTTCTCTCTGTTTATCAGCAGTATCCAAAAGAGATCCAACAAGCCTTCTGCGAGATAAAGAAAGTCTTCATTGTATCGGGCGAAGTCTCGTATGGCGCCCTGGCCGATTATTATTTCGATGTCTCGAGTGTGAAGGTTAAGTCAGGGGAATGGAATCCAACCTTCAGCGGTAAGCCGATTGGCTACGTTCTGGAGATAAGTGAGAAAAATCGCTTTAAGGGAGAAACGGGAGCGGCATATTTCACAAGGGTTCTGCGGGCGCGCTTCGGCAACGCAGGTACGGCGACTAATCAACTTCCTCTGGCCGAATACAAAGATCCATTCGGACAAAACGGTGCTCTCGCTACCACGATCGTGCATGAGCTGGGTCACATGTTGGCACGTGCTCACAAAGTTACCTCCACCTATTTCCTTCCTTTGTCTGAAAGTAACTGGAGTAAGTTAAGCTTCAAACTCGAAGGCGATAGCTATTTTCTCAGGCACGCGAATTACGATTACGGACAGCGAATGGGTTTAAAACTTCTGGCGACAGGAGATGTGCAAACCACTTTCGACTTATTCCGAAAAACTGGCATCGCAACTCTCTATGGTGGAACCGTTCCCCAGGAAGATTTCGCTGAATTCTTCATGTTGAAATACTATGGAAATCTGAAATGGATGGTAGGTGGTAAGGTAGCTTTTGATTTACAAAAAGAGATGGCGACGAACCCGGCCTTCAAATCCAAGAGTGATATGATTCAAAAACTCATTGCCCTGCCAGAACCATTCAGCCTAAAAAACAGAGGCACCGTTTCTGGAGAAATTGGTCCAATGTAATGATTCATCTTCCACGATCGGCTTACACTTTAAAACCATGGAAAAATGGACTTGGAATGACGGAAGAAATTTTCGTCTATCCCGACGGAAATGACGACTTTCTCTTTCGAGTCAGTATGGCCGCCCTTACCACCTCAGGACCCTTCTCTCTTTTTCCCGGAATAGATCGCACGCTCATTCTTCTTGAAGGAAAATCTCTCAGACTTAATGATCAGATCGTTCCCCTTCTTTCACCTGTGAGCTTTCCTGGTGAAGACAAAATTGTGGCCACACTTGAAATAGAGGGGCGGGACCTGAATCTCATGTGCCGCAGAGGAAAAGTATCGGGGAAAATTCTGATTTTTTCTGATGAAGCAGGCTTTGCTGAAGAAGCCGATTATTGCCTTGTTTTCGCTCTGTCTGATTCAGTCACGGTTGGAACAATTCACCTTAAGAGATACGACTCCTGTTTGATCGCAAGTGAGGAAAAGAGAACAGTAATCAAAGGAGAGCGATTTCTCCGGATAGATCTCTCTTTTAAGGCCTGAACTTTTTTGAGAGTTGCTGAAAATTTAGGTTACAGACGGAGACTCCCCCTTCGGTACTTGGTATCACTTAAGCTATGACAACTTTAATCCATCCTACATCTCTGAAGTCATTTGAACTCCTTCAGGCAAACAAGCACGTTCTGGAACTCATGGCGAAGAATCGGCCACTCAACGAGGTGCTTAATTCAATAGTTGAACTTATCCAGACTTTTGCGGGTGGATGTCTAAGCACCGCATATTTTGTGAGAGAGGGAAAACTGCGACTGGGTGCTGCACCCGCGTTTCCGGAAAGCTTTGTTCTCGCTGTCGACGGCTGTTTCATTGGTCATAATCAGGGAACTTGCGGGCACGCCGCTTTCCACGGAAAGAGGGCCATCTCTACTAATGTAGAATGCGATGAAGTCTGGGGACCCTTTCGGGACTGGATTCTTTCCTACGGAATCAAAGCTGCATGGTCTACACCAGTACTCGATGACGAAAATAAGGTGATTGCGACAGTCAGCATGTGCTGGCAAGAGCCTAGAGAACCATCAGATTGGGATTTTGAAGTGGTCGATGCGGCAGCCAGCCTCATGAGAATTGCTGTTGAACGTGAACGGCAGAATGAAGTAATCGAGGATCAAAGATTAAAGCTGCATACTAACTCGAGACTAGCTGCTCTTGGTGAAATGGCAGCTAATCTCGCTCATGAGATCAATAATCCCATGTCAGTCATTCTTGGTCGCTCAAACTACCTGAAGAAACTCTCCACTACAGGACAGTTAACTGAAGAAAAGCTCATCCAAGGCATAGATGAAATTGAAAGCACCAGTTTTAGAATTACCAAGATCATTAAGGGACTTCGGGCCATTTCAAAAGACGGTGATAATGATGCTTTCGAGTCTGTTGATATAGGTATACTCATTCAGGAAGTACTCTTCTTCTGTACAGAACGCTTTAGGATGAATGGGATCGACCTTATCTACGAATTACCTGTAACTCCGATCCTGGTGGATTGCCGCCACGTTCAAGTCAGTCAGGCCCTCCTCAATCTCATAGGTAATTCTTTTGATGCCGTCGTTGCACTTACTGAGAAATGGGTTTCTGTAGATATTTGTAGTGAAGGCAATGAGTGCAAAATAACTGTAACTGACAGTGGAAAAGGAATTGATGCAAAAACTGCATGCGATGTTATGCGTCCGTTCTTTACTACCAAGAAAGGTCTCAATGGCACTGGCCTGGGACTCAGTATCGCGAATAAAATTCTCACCTCACACAAGGGCACAATCGAGCTCGTGCAAGATCAACCAAATACTACATTTATGCTTACTCTTCCGCTTAGGCACAACTAGCTCCACCGTGTCCGACCTTTACAAATAACATGTGATTCATTCAAAATTGGAGTTATTTTCAAAGGGGTTACGCATGAGATTAATTCTCAATTCTCTGTTGGTATTGATGAGCATTTTGGCAATGAGTTGCGCCTCAGAATCTAATCAAGCGGTAAAAGTCGACCAATCAAAATCAGAAACAACCTCTTCAAATTATCAGGGTACAAAGCATCCAATTATGGTTGGCAAATTTGATAATCGATCTGGATTTATGCGCGGAATTTTTGTTGATGGCCCTGACAGACTTTCAAGCCAGGCAAAATCGGTCTTGATTGGACATCTACAACGAACAGGCCGCTTCACTGTTCTTGATCGGGACAACATGGATGAAATTGCAGGTGAAGCAAAAATTTCCAAAAAACAGCAAGCTCTGAAAGGTGCCGACTTCACTATCACAGGTGATATCTCAGAATTTGGACGTAAGGAAACAGGCGACCGTCAACTCTGGGGTGTTTTAGGCAGTGGGAAGAAACAACTCGCTTATTCAAAAGTTGTTTTGAATGTAGTCGATGTTGCTACATCTGAGGTGGTGTATTCCGTATCAGGTGCTGGTGAGTATGTTCTCAGTAACCGCGAAGTTATTGGTTTCGGCGGAACTGCAAGTTATGATTCAACACTAAATGGTAAAGTGCTCGATCTGGCCATGAGAGAAGCCGTTGATCGCTTAGTTGAAGGAATGGAACAAAAGAAATGGGCAGCTAAAAAATAATGAATAAACTAGTTCAGGTCTTTTTTTTATTAGTCCTCGGTAGTTGCGCCTCGAATACAATTTATTATTGGGGCCACTACCAGGAGCTCTTATACGATCAATATCAAACACCAGGCAAAGCAACGCCGGAGCAACAGGTTTTAGCGCTTCAAGAAGACATTCAAATTGCTAAGAGTAAAAACAAACCTCTCCCCCCGGGCTTCTATGCACATTTGGGATACCAGTATCTTCAAATGGGAAAAACCGGTGAGGCCAAACAGGGCTTCGAAGCTGAAAAAAGACAATTTCCCGAATCAGCTGTACTCATGGATCGCTTTTTGAAGAAATTTAATTCGAAGGCGACCAAATGAAAAATCTGATCATGCTTTTATTGTTAGTAAGCTGTGCCACTCCTTACAATTATGAAAATTTCAGAGCTGCCAAGCCTCGGTCTATTTTAATTTTACCACCGATGAGTAACAGCACTGATGTGCGCGCGACCTATAGCTACCTATCAACGGTCACATTTCCAGTTGCTGAGAAAGGTTTTTACGTTTTTCCGGTCGCCATGATCGATCAAATGATGAAAGAAAATGGAATGCCTTCCGCAAATGAAATGCATCAAGCATCCATTAAGAAAATTCGCGAGATTATTAATCCGGATGCCATTCTTTACTTAACTTTGGAAAGGTATGGAACAAGTTATGTCGTCGTGGACAGTCAGACAACTGTAACAGTTTTTGGAAAACTCATCTCTACACTCACTGGAGAAGTTATCTGGGAAGGGCGTGCCTCTGCCAATGATGCTTCATCATCTGGCAACAGCGGATTACTGGGAGTAGTCTTGGGAGCGGTAATTAAACAGGCCATTAATTCAAGTGTGGATCAAGCACATAAAATTGCCCCGCAGGCCAATCAAATCCTTTTCAACAATCAAGACTCTGGTCTTTTGAATGGGCCGTACCATCCGCAACCTCAGATCTAATAAAAAAGCCCCGCTTTCGCGAGGCTTTTTTTTTTATTTCAGCAGAACATTGATACTCTGAAATTTTTTCTTCAGTTCAGGCTTAGTTACATTAAGAATCACTCCCTGGATATCCATCACCGCTTCAAGAATAAGCTTAAGCTTCATTGATTTTCTAGGATTCGCTTTCATTGCAGCCCTCAAATCAATGCTCAGAGCATGTTTGCCTTCAACGGCACCAAACTCGATGAACTTAGATGGATAAGAGCCTTTGAGTTCAGCCACAGTTTTCCGGGAGAAAAGTTCTTTCTTCGATAGATTTAAATCAACATTACCTTTGGCCGCAAGTTTTCCATCCACGACGAGAATCAGTTTCTTAGTGCTTTCCTGGAAGACGGCAGAAGTGATCTCCCGCGGAAGAGAGATGGGAAGCATTTCGAGAGTTCGAATTTCAAAAATCAGGTTCGCTTTCAATTCGATCACTTTATTGGTCGAAGATGTGACTTTCACTTCTTTCTTCTTAAGAATTAAGAACAGCTTTGGTTCTTTTAATAGTTTCACGTCTATCGTGAAATCTTTAAACTGCGATGATTTTTCTTTGATCGAAACCAGTGCCTGGAATTCATCAACGAGACCATTAGTCTCGATCTGAACTGAAGTCTCAGCTTTGAGTAGTTTCTTCTCTTCTTTATTTACGATAACTGTCTGTGTGCACGCGTAGCTCTCAGTCCGATACTGCATCTCCATTCCACAAACGTTTTCTGAGTACGGAATACTTTGACAGTCGTTTCGACCGGGGATTGTCTCGCAACGGTTCTGCGGAACACTGGTGCATTCTTCATCAGAATAATATTCTGTGTGACATGTAGGAGAATCATACACAGTCGTGCAGTGTTGGCCGCCGCCTACAGTTGTACAGTGAGGTGTTCCATCTGGAAGTGTAGTGCAGACTTCGTTGGTAGGACGATCAACGCAAACTGTGCTTGAAGGAATGGTGCTGCATTCCTGGCGACTTCCTCCACCAGAACAAACTTCGCGTGAACGTGAAACCGGATTACAAACCCGGTCGTACTCTGTACGGCAATCCTCACTTGATGGAATCCAACTACATTCCTCACGATAGTTAGTTTCATCCCTACAAACCCGGATATCTCCAGTCGGAACCTCGCGGGTACATGTACTCGGTACTTGAATCTGTTCCGGAGTGATCACGGTGACTGTTTTCTCGGCCTTCAAGACATCGCTGTTTTGTCCGTTGAAAACGAATTGCGAATCAACTTGGGCATAAGAAAAAGTTGGAACGAGAAAAAGAAAGGTTAGCGCAAATTTGCGAATCATTATGGCACTCCTGAGAAGTAATTTTAGTGCAAGGAATGATCCATGCGCAGGATATTTTATATCAAATACATAATGCGAGACGCATAGTTACTGGGGCCAGAATGATACCTAGATAAAAATAAAAAAGATCCCTCTTTCACGAGGTTTATTAGGTGTCAGGATCTTGCAGTTCCAAGGGGAAGCTCAAAGAAAAATAAACTTCAGCCCCCCGAGCGATTCTCATGACCAATTTTCCCATGATGAAGTTTCATGATCTCCTTACTGATGAAGAGTCCAAGGCCAAGCCCACTGACCTTCCTGGAGCCAACGGAGTCTCCTTTATTAAATATGCTATCAGTGACTTCGACACGGGCAACATCATTTCCTACGATTAAAGAAGCATCAATTGATGTCGCACCGGAGTGCCTGACAGCATTATCAAGCAGACTGGCCAGGACTTGGTAAATGCGCAGAGGATCCAGTGAGAGCTCAATCTTTTGAGAAGGCGCCTTAATGTTGAACTGGAAGTTTGGATTTTCAAAACGAAATTCTTCGATGGTGTCGGAGATCAAAGCGACAAGTTCCATTTTCACAGGCTCAACTGACAAAACTTTCCGTTCAAGCATAGACATGTCTAAAAGATAACTTAGAAGTCGTAGAAGTCGATTCAAGGGCCTGCGAATTTGCTTCACCAAAAGACCACTGATAGATCGGCTTTTTTCTAAATCTCGCTCGGCAAGTTGAACTCCTAGAGAAATACTTGTAATAGGGGTACGAAGCTCGTGCGCTGCTATGTTTAGAAAGGTTATTTTGCTTTCTATGTAATTGATCGCTGCTTCTCCGATCAATCCTTTCGAATGAAGAGCTGCTTCACTAATCAAATCTTTTGTTTGTAAGGCTGCTTTATTGACTAATATCTTTGGCCTGAACCGCGGCTTCAATCAATAAACTTTTCGCCTGGACGCTCGCCTCTTTCACAAGAACTTTTGCACGTTCGTCAGCGATGAGCATTAGATCCTTCGCGTGAGAATCTGCATTTTTCACTAAATGTTTTGCCTGCAGATCGGCATCATGTAGCAAGACTTTTGCGTGCTCGTCCGCATCGTCGATTAATTCATGAGCGTGCAGTTCTGCTTCCGAGATCAGCGTTTGAGCGTTTTCATTGGAGGAAACTCTGTCCAGATTCTCTCGTTATGAAGTTTCGGCAATAAGGCCCATGGCTTGCTCTATGGCCTTATCTGATAAGTTTTTTTCGAGAGTATTAGCTCTACTCATCAAATCTCTAACAACAAGGTTCGCTTGCTGGATAAGGTCCTTTTTATGTTTATTTGCATAAGCCATCAGGATTTTCTCTCCAATGCTTGCTTTATCCAATAAGCTCAATTCATTTTTACGGGCCTTCTCAATCAAAATTTTAGCATGGAGATCTGCTTTTTCTAAAAGAGTGGTGGCCTGGGAATTAGCTTTTTCAATCAGAGCAGCGGCTTGTTCACTTGCTTTTTGAATAAGCGCAGTCGCTTGAGTGTCGGCTTGTTCAAGTTCGTCGGGAATTGAAGAATTATCTATTTCAGGTTGATTTATTTCAATGGACCATCCAATAACAGTTCGAAAGCACTTTCTACGCTAACACAGGCAGATTAATCCTGCCTTAATATTAGCTTTTTTTAGTTGATGCTGTATCGCGCTTTGGTGCGAGTTATCTCAAGTGATCGGGAGGATTTGATACTTTCTGGAATCTATAGGAATGATGATTTTAAATGTAGTTCCTTCGTCTATATTACTTTTCACTTGAGCTTCTCCACCGTGAGCTTCAGCTAGACCTTTGACTAAGGTTAGGCCAATCCCCCACCCTCTTTGAGAACTATTTTTTGCTGAATGTGCCCGATGAAATTTTTCAAAAAGCAATTTCTGTTCCTCAGCAGGAATAGGATTGCCTTCATTATGAACTAATATCTCAATCAATTCGTTTTTCTTCTCCATGACCAAGGTGATGGGAGATGCAGAAGACCCGTACTTAATGGCATTATTAATTAAATTTTCGATCATTCTCTGTAGCGCTGTTGTGTCCCAGTATCCAATCAGCCTTTCCTCATTTTTTAAAATGAATCGATCACCATGGATGCCCGCAAATTCATTAACAATGGAATTTGCAAGCGCACCAAGGTCGCACTCTGAAATCTCCAGCGGCAACTTCTCCTCACCTCTGATTTTTGTTACATCAAGAAGATCTCTAACCATATGATCGATTCGGTCAAGAAAATTTGTAACAGTTGATAGTTTCTTTTTTTGCAAAGTTTCCTGCGTTGCTCGCTCCAATAGTTGCACGCTAATTTTAGCGGCAGTAAGTGGTGTTTTAAGATCATGAGTAAGGGCCATAACGAAGTTTTCACGAAGCTCGCGCTCATGGGCAAGACTCTGAATACTTTCTTCAAGATGGTGTCGGGTAAGGACCCGATCCGTAACATCAACTGCGTGGTTGTATACGCCGTATGGTTTGCCATCTGAATCGTTCACCCTCACGTAGGAAAAGTCGAAATAGAAATCCTCCATGGGACCATCTTTTTTGCGCATCATCCTGGCGAGTATCTCTTTCCCATTATAAGTCTGGCCGGTTGCTAGCACATTCCTTAAAAGAGCTGTAAAAGGTTGGTTGGAAAATTCTGGAAGCGCTTCTAAAAATGGCAGCCCTTCCAGCTTCCGATCTATAAATAAGGCTTGATAAGCGGGGTTCACTTTGTCGAACACAAAATCAGTTCCCTTCCACAGGACCATGCCGGCTGGAGATTCCTGGAAAATTGTTTCAAGTTTGTAGCGTTCGTTTGCTAGTTCTTTGGCAGTAATTTCGAGGCTCTTTCTCGCCTCAACCTGAACGGTCACATCCTGATGAATAGCGAGCACACCTTTTATTTTTCCTGATAAGTCACGGAATGGATAATAGCCTACGCTGAGCCAGTGTTCTTTAATATGTCCAGACTCATCCGGGATACTAAGTTTAATTTCATTCCCATCAAAAGGAATTCCCGTTTCGTAAACTCCATCAAGTAGTGGGATGAATTGCGACACTTCTTGATCCGTGAAAACTTCCATTACCGTTTTTCCAACAACCTTCCTGCCTGTCATCTTTTCATAGGGAGGGTTGGCCAGAATGAATTTATGATCTGGACCTTCAAAAATCACCATCGGGATTGGTGCTTGCATAAAGAAATCGTGAAGCTGCTGACGAGAGTGTTCTATCTCCAGTGAGGCCAGTTTTTGTTGAGTTATATCGGCTGCAATTCCGACAAAAGAGATTGACCCGTCAGAATTTTTCCGCGCTTCAGCTTTTGAATCAATCCACCTGATCGCTTTATCATCCTCACGAACAATCCGGTACTGATGTGAATAAGGCGTTTGATTCTTAAAGGCTAATCTCAATAACCTATTGAGCTCATCTACATCTTCAGGGTGAACGACTTTACCAATCGCCCCAGAAAAGTCTGTTGGAAGCACCTTAAAGCCGTGAAGAGTAAGAAATTCTGGAGAACCACTTAAAGAGCCCTTATCCAGATCAATCTGCCAGCTTCCCATGTGGCCAGCTTCCAGCGCCATGGTCAAATGTTCCTTACTTTGACGAAGTTGGGCATTTGACTCTTCAAGTTTTAATTTTGAGAGGACAGTTTGCCGAAGATGTTCTCCCCTTTCAGTGATGTCTTCCATAGTAAGAAGAATCATATTTGGAATGTCCTTCTCGATATGAATTGATTGTGCCGAAAGGGACATCATTCGTTTTCCGAGTTTTGGAAACTCCCGTTCTACTTCTTCATTCTGGAAGAGTGTATTATTGGCGAGAATATCTCCCAGTGAAGACCTTAGTGATGGGATGTTCCACTGACTCATACCCAGGTTATAAAAAAACTTATCCTCAGTTTCAATTTTGGAAACGCCAAAGATTTTGTAGAAGGCCTTATTGGCCGAAAGAACCTTTAATTTTTTGTCGAGTACCACCAGAGGAATCTGTACTCCTTCAACGATACTTGTGGCGTAATCTCGCCCTAACTCCGCCCGCCCCACTTCACTTTTCAGAATGTTGATATCGACTAATGATAAAACGGCGCCATCGATTTTATTATCGAGTGTTTTATAAGGACGAATTTGAATCTGATACCAACGTCCATCAAAATCCTGAACTTCGAGCTCTTTAACTCTGACCGTATCGATCACCTCAGCAATCAACTGGTCAAGATCATCTATTTTAATTTTGGGTTTAATATCATTAATAGAGCGTCCGATATCAGCTGGTAAGAGGTTCATGATACTACGGGCGTGAGGTGTAAAACGCCGGATGCGACGATGAACATCCAGGATGACGATTGGGATCTCTACGCTATTAAGTAAATTGATAAGGTCATTGTTAACCTGACCTACTTCCCGACTGCTGTTCTGGAGCTCATCGTTTATTGTAATCAGCTCTTCATTGGTAGACTGAAGCTCTTCCTTCGCCGTCTCCATCTCCTCGTTCATGCTTTGTAATTCCTCGTTGCCCGAGACTAACTCTTCATTGGCGGTGGCCAGAGCTTCGTTGGTTTGCTGATGCTCGAGGATTAAGGACTGAAGGTATTCCTTCGTAATGGCGAGTTCTTGTTCTAGTTTTTTTGTGTGACGATCTTCTGCTTGAATTTCTTTTTGCGATAACGCTTTAGAAGCTTTTTTATTTTTACTTAACGCTGGTGCTTTTACTTCTTCGAATAACACCAGAAATAGACTTTCTTTTGAAAAGGAGACTTCCTGCACCGGCCGAATAATAAGATTACAAGAATGGAGAAAACCATTGTGCTTAACCTGCAGTCCATCTTTGCGGACCAGAGTCATTTCTTTCTTGGCCTTGGCCAGCGCCATTTTAAGTTCTACAAATAGCCCAGGGCGTACGATCTTAAGTAAATTTGTCTCTGGCAGACCAGTAGGTTGCTCCAGATACAGACTGGTTTTCCCACGAAATTGGAGAACTTCCATCTGGTCATTGATCAAGACTCCGCAGGGTGCATAGTCAGAGAGAATATTGTCGACGGTTTTTGATAAATCAAAGCTGGGTTTTTCTTTCACCACCTGGCCCGTCACCGGAGGTCTTACACTGTTTTCATGGTGCTTCAGCATTGGGAAAAGGAGACGACTCACAACAGCTGTTCTGGAAAAGATTTTATTGATCTTATCTTCCGCTAAAAAAAGCGGCTGGTGGCTAGAAACATTCTCGGTCCGTCCAAGGAGAAGAAACCCCGGTCGATTCAGGCAATAATGAAAAGTTGAAAGAATTCTTTTTTGCAGAGCTTGATCAAAATAAATGAGAACGTTCCGGCAGGTAATTAAATCCAGCCGGGAAAATGGAGGGTCGCGGGCGAGATCATGCCGGACAAAAATGCAGAGGTCTCGAACAAATTTTACAACACGATATCCGCCTTCAACTTTGACAAAATATCGACTTAACTTTTCCGAACTCATCCCCGCCATCAAGTGATCTGGATAAAATCCAGCGCGCGCCTTCCGGATCATCTTCTCGCTGATATCGGACCCAAAAATTTGTATCGGTCTGTTGCCTTCAGCCTCTCCAGCAAATTCGAGGTAGGCAATGGCAAGAGAATAGACCTCTTCACCTGAGGAGCAACCTGTGACCCACATCCTGATGGGGTCCTTAGGACGTTTCGATTGCAAAATCTGAGGGAAAATATTTTTTTTTAGATTTTCAAATGCTTCGGGGTCACGAAAAAATGAAGTGACGTGAATCAGGACATCGTCATGCAAAGCGCGGGCCTCAATTGGATCTTTTTGAAGTAATTTTAAGTATTGATTGAGATTTTCGAGTCCAAGCAGGGCCAATCGTCTTGCGAGCCTTCGCTTAATAGTAGCGGGTTTGTATTCATGAAAATCGACATTAAGAGTTGCCTTGAGGACATTTAAAATCTTTTGAAAGTCATGTTGATCTTTTATTGACGAGAATAGTTCGGACTTATGGTCTGTAAAAAAATTATTCCGGCCGATTCTTTCAAGTTCTTTAGCGATGTCCGGAATGGCGAGACAAAAATCGACCACCTCGGCAGTAACGGCACTCTCTGGCATACCGCTAAATTTGGCGGTGGCAGGATCCTGGGCAAACGTCAGTCCACCGAATTCCTTGATCGCCTTGAGTCCATCTGTTCCATCGGATGCTGTACCTGATAGAACCACTCCAATCGCTCTACTCTCACAATGTGCGGCCAGGGCACAGAAGAAAGTGTTAATTGGCAGATGCGGCTTACCGGGAGTTTTGTCTCTCGGTAAAAGCTTAAGCACACCGCGCAGGATATCTAAATCAAAATTGGGTGGAATGACATAGACGTGATTAGCTTCGACCTTCATTTCACTTTGAATCTCGTGAACGGGCATGGAAGTTATTTTGGCGATTGCCTCGCATAGCAAACTAAGATGCGTAGGTGCCAGGTGCTGGATCAGAACAAACGCCATGCCGGTATCTGAAGGTATTGCTTTGAGGATCTGAGTAAATGCTTCCAGTCCACCAGCAGAGGCCCCTATGCCAACGATAGGAAAAAGACAGACCTGAGAATCTTCATTTGAGTGTTTTTTAGAGGTCTTAGTAGGGAGTTTTTTCATTCACTTGAAAGGTAGCATGACATCCCATTGCAAGCCTACATCATTAGGCAAGAGTACTTACATCTTAGGCATGTCTTGAGATGTATTGCGACGCCCTCACGTAGTCGCCCTTGCTCGAGTTCAGGAGAGGGTTCAAAGTAAGATCACTTGTCCCAGCACGAAAAAAGGATTCTCGTATGACCAAAACTACACATAAAAAAATTAAATCTAACAAGAATCAAATACTAAAATGTGCCACAGGCATTAAGGGCTTTGATGAAATTACGGAAGGGGGCCTTCCCAAAGATCGAATCACTTTAATAACGGGAAATACCGGCTCTGGAAAAACCTTGATGGGGCTTGATTTCTTATTCAATGGTGCAACTACTTACAACGAGCCGGGCATCCTTATGACATTTGAAGAGACTGAAGATGAACTTTATAAAAATGTGGCCTCACTGAACATGGATTTAGAAGGGCTTGTTTTACGGAAAAAAATTATTTTAGATTATGTGGTTCTTGAGCGAAGAGACATTCAGGACAAAGGCGATTTTAATCTTGAAGGACTGTTCATTCGTTTAGAAAATGCGATTGAGGCCGTAGGTGCAAAACGTCTGGTTTTAGATTCGATTGAATCTCTTTTCGCAGGAATCACAGATCCTGGGATTCTTCGCTTAGAGATAAAAAGACTCTTTCGGTGGATAAAGGAAAAGAAACTTACCGCCATCGTTACCGGAGAGTTGGGCCAGGGAGCTTTTACCCGACATGGTCTTGAAGAATACATTTCCGATTGCATCATAGTTCTTGATAAGAGGATTAAGAATGAAATTTCAACCCGTAGAATTTGTATCGTTAAGTATCGAGGTTCAAATCACGGAACGAATGAATACCCATTCGTAATTGATGATGATGGACTTTCAGTCATACCTATTACTTCTAAAGGACTCGACAATCCAGGCAGTTCCAAGAAAATACCAACCGGTATTCCAGCTCTGGATAAGTTGTTCAAGGGCAAAGGTTATTCCAAAGGCAGCACTATCCTTGTTTCAGGTACCGCGGGGACCGGAAAAACAAGTATTGCGGCCGCTTTAGTGGTCGAAACCTGCAAACGTAAAAAACGATGTCTCTTTCTGTCCTATGAAGAATCCTCAGGGCAGCTTGTACAAAACATGAAATCCATTGGTATTAATTTTGAACCTCTGATTAAGAAAGGATTCTTAAAAATTGTGTCGGTCAGACCTTCTAACTTTGGTTTAGAGAAGCATCTGCTCGATTTATACAAGCTTATTGAAAGTTTTAAACCCGAAGTCGTTGTGATAGATCCCCTGACAAGTCTCATTGGCCAGGGAGACCCCCGTGAAGTTCAATCCATGATAACTCGCATGATTGATGTTCTAAAATCCCATGGCATAACCGGTTTTTTTACCAGTCTTGTTTCATCATCTGCTCAGAATGACACGAGTGGTGAAATCGGCGTATCTTCTTTGATCGACACCTGGATCGTGGTGAGAGAGTTGGAAGGAAAAGAAGGTAAAAAACGTTTTCGGGGGCTTTTCATTGTTAAGTCTCGCGGTACGGCCCATTCGAGTGACGTCCAAAAATTAATTATGAGTGATGAAGGAATTAATTTATCGCCAATGGCTGATGAGGAAGCAGCAAGTATGAATAAGAAAAAATTAGTAGGAAGAAGTGGCGCTGATGCTAAAAATAAAAAGCAATATAATAAAGAGTATTGATGGCAACGTTACTTCCTGAATATATTGTGGGCATTGGTGGTTCAGCTGGAAGTCTTCCCGCCTTTAAAGCACTGTTAAGTGCTCTGTCGTCAAAAACAGGTATGTCCTTCATCTTTGTTTCTCATATTTATCCCACAGCCAATAGTCAATTAGCAGAAATTCTCGCTCGCAATACGAAAATGCCAGTGATGCTAGCAGCTGATAAAATGCAGATCCAAAAAAATTCTGTTTATGTAATTCCTCCTGATTCGGATCTGTTCGTTGAAAACTATGCCTTCAAAGTAATCTCTCCCCGCAGGGTCAGAAACAAACAGATAGATATATTCTTTTCTTCCCTGGCCGATGCTGTGGGCAGCTCTGCTATCGGCATTGTCTTCTCAGGCTATGATGGGGACGGTACTGAGGGATGTCAGAAGATCAAGAGCAAAGGGGGAACAACATTTGCTCAGGATGAATCTGCTGTAGTTGACAGCATGCCTCTGAGGGCAGTGGCGGCAGGTCATGTTGATTTTGTTATGGCACCCGAAAAGATAGCTATGGAATTACTGAAAATGGGAAAGAATCCTAAGAACAATAAAATCCACAATTAAGATGAAATCGTCTCGGAGTATTCAAAAAAATTTTAATGATACCATGAACACCTGGATTTTGGTAAGTCTCCAAAGGAACATCTCATTCAATCATTGAAGGCCAAATGAACTTTGATCAATACTCATCTGACTTACTAGATGATGATAAATTTGCCAGCGAAGTCATAAGTATCGAACTGCTGGAAGTCCTCGCCACTCAACTGGCCAAAGACATTGTCATTCAGAAAGATCCTGATAAAAAAATAAATCTCCTGCCTGAGGTGGAAAGAACTTCAGATAGATTATTAGAGGCCTATCTCTTTCTGGCAAAACAAATCACCCATCATAATCTGACTCCGGCCTCAGAGTGGTTTCTGGATAACTTCCATATTATCGAAGATCAGCTTCGGAGTATAAAACGTGATTTGCCAAAAAATTTCTATGACGAACTTCCAAAAATCAGTAAAGGTCCATTTGCTGGAAATCCCAGAGTCTTCGCTATTGCCTATACCTATGTAGTAAATACTGATTCAAGATTAAATAGTGATGATATAAAACGATTTGTCACGGCCTTCCAGAAAGTTACTCCACTCACTATCGGTGAACTTTGGGCCCTCGCTATTACTTTCCGGATTTCTCTCATTAGAGAACTCAACCGTTTAGTTGATAGAATCATCTTAGGCCGCCGCAAAAGAGAAGAAGCTGATTTAATTGCTGACAGACTTTTAGAGCTTGCGACGAAGCCTGATACGAAACCCGAAACTTTAGTTGATTTTTTAGCTCGAATCATTGGGCAGTTGGAAAGATGCAACCGCCCACTCATTGTTCAACTCGTCCAGCGCCTGCGTGATCAAGACCCTATCATTTCAAAATCTTTCGATTGGCTTCAACAGTTGCTACTATCCTGCCAGACATGTACCAATGATGTGGTACAACTTGAACATTTTCGGCAAGCTGCAGATCAGATTACCATCGGTAACATTATCTCCAGCATGCGACTGATCTCGAATATTGACTGGCATGATTTTTTTGAAGATGTGAGTTTAGTCGACCCCATTTTAGCTAAAGATCCGGCAGGAGCTTATTCTCTGATGGAAAGGGCCACCCGGGATTCCTACCGGAAAGTCATTGAGAGAATTTCCAAACGAACTAAATTCACTGAAATTCAGGTTGCCCAAAAGGCGATTGATTTTTCAAGTTTGATCAATTCCGACTTAGTAGAGGACATTCGAAAAAAGCATGTTGGTTATTATCTCCTGGACCAGGGCGTTTTCGAAGTTGAGGACTCTCTTGATTATCACTCTCCTGTAAAGGAGAAAATCGTCCGTTTTATCGACGAAGATCCTGCTTACTTTTATTTTGGAACTTTAACTTCTCTCATGATCGTTTGCTTTGCAAACATTCTATTTTTTTTCCCTTTTGCGGAACAAACTCTTTTAAAACTTATTGGTTTAATCTGCCTGATCATAATTCCGGTCAGTGATCTCTCTATCAACTTTTTGAATTTTTCCATCACTCTCCTTAGAGCTCCGAAACGCCTTCCCCGGTTGGAAACGGACAAAGGCATTCGTGAACAGGATGCCACGATGGTTGTGGTTCCCTGTCTTTTAACTAACCAGGCAACGATAAATGAATTGATGAATAATCTCGAAGTTCAATTCCTGGCCAATCAAGATCCACATATTTATTTTGCTATTCTGGGTGACCTTGCTGACGCCCCAACTGAAACAATTGATAAGGACAAAGAGTTGCTGGCGCTTGCCCAGCAGATGATAGAGGATCTGAATCGCAGATATCACCGAAGTGACCGTCCACGTTTTTATCTTTTCTACCGTACCCGACTTTATAATCATTCAGAACAGAAATGGATTTGCTGGGAGAGAAAGCGGGGAAAAATTCTCGAATTCAATCGATTGCTGAGGGGAGATAGTCGTACATCCTTCATCGACCATGGGAATGACTATGAATTTCTGAAACAGATAAAATACGTTATTACTCTGGATGCAGACACTCAGCTCCCACTACAAAACGCCCGTCGTTTAATTGGAACGATCACTCATCCCCTCAATTTACCAGTTTATAATGAAAGAGAAAATCGGATCACAGTCGGCTACGGAATTCTCCAGCCCCGGATAAGTGTGTCACTTGTTTCAGCAGCAAAAACCCGATTCTCGCGCATTTTTTCAGGAAACACAGGCATAGATCCGTACACAACTGCTGTATCGGATGTTTATCAGGACTTATTCAACGAAGGAAGTTTTACCGGCAAGGGCCTTTATGTGGTGGATGCTTTTGAGAAAGTTATTGGTCAAAGAGTTCCAGAAAACTGTGTTTTAAGCCACGACCTCCTTGAAGGAAGTTATGCCCGGGTCGGACTCACAACTGACCTGGAACTTATTGATGACTTTCCTTCAAGTTTTCAAACGTTCGCAAAACGCATGCACCGCTGGACCAGAGGAGATTGGCAGATTGCTCTTTGGTTGCTTCCTTTCGTACCCGACGCCAAAAGAAAGTGGGTTAGAAATAACTTACCACTTATTGCTAGATGGAAAATCCTTGATAATCTTCGTCGAAGCTTATTGCCTACAACGACTCTTTTTTGGTTGCTTGCTGGGTGGACAATTTTAGATGGTAATCCTTTAAAGTGGACTCTCACCATCGTTGTGGTAGTAACATTCCCAGTCTACGCACCAACCCTTGGAGATTTTTTCCGACGTCATGAAAATTCATGGCGTGAACACTTACTGACTTGCCTGGCGGAAATAAAAAAACGTCTTGAGCAGATTATCCTGATGTTTTTCTTCATGCCCCCCGTAGCAGTGAATCAGATAGATGCCATTATCAGATCTCTTTACCGGATGTTCATTTCAAAAAAGTATCTTTTGGAGTGGGTAACATTCTCTCAAATTCAGACGCAATCTCATTCTAAGATTAGCCTGAAAGATATTCTTTCAAGTGGCCCTGTCTTTGCTATTGCGGCTACCCTTCTCCTTTTAATCACCCGTCCTCTCTCGCTATTTATTGCATCACCCTTTCTGATTTTATGGAGTCTGGCGCCGCTAGTGGCAAGCTGGACAAAAATCAGGATCAAATCAAAACTCAGGCCCTTAGAGAAAAATGAAGTAAGACAATACCGTCGTTATTCAAGACTTACCTGGCACTTTTTTGAAACCTTTGCAGGCGCTGAAAATAACTGGCTCGCACCGGATAATTTCCAGGAAGATCCAAAACCAGTTATTGCTCATCGGACTTCGCCTACCAATATCGGGCTGCAGTTCCTTTCTATTCTCTCTGCCTATGACCTGGGATATATTGGCCTGAGAGAAATGGTAGAGCTAATTGAGAAGGCGCTTACCTCAGTCGCCAAATTAGAGAGAATGAACGGGCACTTCTATAACTGGTACGACACGCTCCATTTAACTCCTCTCCATCCCCGTTATATCTCTACTGTTGATAGTGGGAATCTTGCCGGTCATTTGATTGTACTTAAGCAGGCGTGCCTTAAGTTGTGTGAAGGTCCTTATATAAATCCTCACGCCCGAAAGGGCCTGATTGATGGCCTGGAAGTTTTTGGTGAGTTAGTAAAAAGCAGGCAAAGAAATTCTTCTCTCCTCGAAAAAGGATCATTCACAAGTATTCTTCAATCCCTGGAAGAAATACATCTCTCCTTAGATACCGATTCATGGGACTTGGTTCTGGAAAAATTAAAACGATCAGGCGAGTTGCTCAAACGACTTATTAATGAAGAGGAACCGGAAGCTTTTCAGGATCTCAACAGATGGATGGAATCTCTCATCCGTCAGGTTCTGTCCTACCAGGCAGATGAAACAATTGGCCATGGTGATCTCGCGGGACGTTTAAATAATATTGCTGGAAATTGCCAGACAATCTATCAGGATATGAACTTCCGTTTTCTTTATGATGAAGAAAGAAAAATTTTTGTTATCGGTTACAATGCGACAGATGGAAGAAGGGATGACTCTTACTATGACCTCCTGGCATCAGAATCCAGATTAACAAGTTTTTTTGCAATCGCTAAAGGTGATGTTCCGGATGAACACTGGTTCAGGTTAGGTCGACAAATGACGAGTGTCGTGGGTGGTCGTGCCCTTATTTCGTGGAGTGCGACGATGTTCGAGTATCTCATGCCTCTTCTGGTCATGAGACGATATGAAGGGACCTTGCTGGATCAAACTTATGATTCAGTTGTTATGAGGCAAATTGAATATGGCGGGCAACGGCAGATCCCATGGGGAGTTTCTGAGGCAGGGTACAATGCCCGAGATATTAATTTTAATTATCAGTATGGACCGTTCGGTATACCTGGACTTGGTTTAAAACGAGGCCTTAGAGATGAACTTGTCATCTCACCCTACTCTACCATGCTTGCGGCGATGGTTCTTCCCAAAGAATCCCTGGCGAATCTCATCCATTTTGAAAAGCTGTCAGTCCTCGGCAACTATGGTTTTTACGAATCAATTGACTACACTCCAGAAAGAATTCCAAAAAATAAAAAATCCGTCATCCTAAAGTCTTATATGGCCCACCACCAGGGCATGAGTTTAGTCTCGATCAATAATCTCCTGAATAATTCTATTATGCAGAGGAGATTCCATGCGGAGCCTAGAGTAAAGGCCGTGCAACTCCTTTTGCAGGAGAGAATTCCTGTCGTGATTCAAATTGCAAAACCACGGGCTGAAGAAACACACATTGAAAGTTTTTCCCGAATCACAGAGCACCATCATTCCCGAATTTATACGGATCCGTCCCTTTCAACCCCAAGAACTCAAATCCTTTCAAACGGTAACTACTCGGTCATGATGTCAACGGCGGGATCAGGTTTTTCTAAATGCGAAGAACGGATGGTGACTCGCTGGAAGGAAGATCCGACGCAGGACAATTGGGGTCAATTTATTTACATCCAGAGTATGGAATCTCAAAAAGTCTGGTCGGCAGGATTTCAACCGATTGATAGCAAGCCGAAAAATTATGAGTCCCATTTTTCTGAAGATAAAATTGAAATTATCCGCGAAGACAATGGGATCTTAACTCATACCGAAGTCATCATCTCATCTGAAGACAATGTAGAGATGCGCAGGATTTCGCTGACTAATAACTCTGATAAAACGGTAGAGATTGAAGTCACAAGTTATATGGAAGTAGTTCTGGCGAAGGCCAATGATGACGCCGCTCATCCGGCCTTCAGTAACCTTTTCATTCAAACTGAGTATTGTTCTGAAACCAACTCTCTTCTGGCCAATCGTCGCCTAAGATCTAAAAGCGAACGAGAAGTTTGGGGCCTGCATGTCCTGGCCTTAGAAGCTGAGACCATAGGTCCAGTTCAGTATGAAACTGATCGCAGTCGTTTCATAGGTAGAGGACGAAGTGTAAAAGATCCGATCGTCATGACCAATGAAATTAATCTTTCCAATACCGTTGGCGCAGTTCTCGACCCTATTTTTTCTTTATGTCAACGAGTGCGCATCCGCCCGCAACAAACAGCAAGACTAACTTTTGCAACGGGCCTAGTTTACTCAAGAGAAGAGGCCCTGAGGGTGACAGCAAAGTATCACGATCCAAACATTTTCCTCAGGCAGCTTAATCTTGGTTGGGTCAAGGCGCAGATTGAACTTCGACATATGAATATTTCGATGGAGAAGGCGCATATTTATCAACGCCTGGGTGGCAGGATTTTATATCTTGCTCCTTATCTCAGGGCACAGTCTCAGGTTTTAATCACTAATAAGAAAACCCAATCCGCACTTTGGGCCTATGGAATAAGTGGTGACTTACCAATCCTCCTGACTCGGATTCATGATGAGAAAGACATGGAGATGATCAGAGAGCTTCTGCGAGGCCACGAATATTTAAGATTAAAAGGACTCAAGATTGATCTGGTGATCTTAAACGAGCATGCCACAAGTTACATGCAACACTTGCAGGAAGAGCTGATGAGACAAATTCTTATTAGTGGTCTTCATTCTCTATTAGATAAACCAGGCGGAATTTTTATAAGGCGTGCTGATCTGATTCCGGCAGACGATTTGGTGCTGATAAAATCAGTCTCCCGGGTCAGTTTATTTGCGGATAAAGGCACCCTTGCCGATCAATTGAGAAGAAGGCCCCATGAGCAGGAGTTACCGGCCCGTTTTATTCCTACAGCACAAAAGAAGGATTATCCACGCATTCCATTTAATCAACCTGAACTTGCCTTCTTCAATGGTCTGGGTGGTTTCACTCCTGATGGACGCGAGTATGTCATTCATCTAAAAGATGAACAGTGGACGCCGGCCCCCTGGATAAACGTGATCGCCAATAAAAAAGATTTTGGTTTTATCGTCTCTGAATCGGGACAGGGATACACCTGGTCCGAGAACAGTCGTGAAAACCGGCTTTCATCATGGTCGAATGACCCGGTTTCCGATTCATCCTCGGAGGCCATTTATATCCGGGACGAAGAAAGCGGTGCTTTTTGGACCCCCACTCCTCTTCCGATCAGAGGGCCGGAATCCTATCTGATCCGGCATGGGCAAGGTTACAGTGAGTTTCAACATGAGTCTCATGGAATATCACACCAAATGACGGTGTTTGTTCCCTTAGAAGACTCAGTTAAAATCATCCGCCTCCGTTTAAAAAATCTTCACGCTAAAGTGAGAAAACTTTCAATCACCAGTTATATCGATTGGGTTCTTGGTTTTTCACGGGCCCAATCTGCGCAAACCTTGATCACTGTCTGGGATGAAGAGTCCGGATCTATTTTTACCAGAAACTCTTACAACAATGAATTTGCCCATCGGGTTGCTTTCATGAGTAACAGTGAGACCGATAAATCTTTTACCTGTGACAGGAAAGAATTCATCGGTCGGAATGGATCCATGGCAAAACCTGCAGCACTTAGCAGAAGCAGGCTGAGTGCCAAGACGGGCGGAGGAATAGATTCATGCGGGGCGATTCAATCCAGTATCTCTTTAGATCCGAATGCGGAACATGAAATCATTATCCTGATCGGTCAGGGTGAGAACGAAACAGAGGCCCGGCATTTAGCACAATTTTATAATGATCATAAAAATATTGAAAACGCCTTAATCGCAGTCCATGAGTATTGGGACCAGACTCTTGGAACCATCATCATAAAAACGCCGGACGCTTCAATGGATATGTTGGTGAACCGATGGCTCCTCTATCAAACTCTCGCATGCCGAATTTGGGCCAGATCTGCTTTCTATCAATCAGGAGGAGCATTCGGCTATCGGGATCAACTTCAAGACGTCATGGCGATGGTATACTCGCACCCTGAAATTACCCGTGCTCAAATTATGCTGGCGGCTTCTAGGCAATTCCCCGAGGGAGATGTTCAGCATTGGTGGCATCCACCTACTGGCCGCGGAGTGCGCACAAGATTCTCTGACGACTTATTATGGCTCCCCTTTGTCGTGAACTATTATATCAGCGTAACAGGCGATGACTCCATCCTCGATGAAGTCGTACCGTTTATCGAAACACCTGTTCTGGCCGAAGGGCACGACGAAACTTACACTCAGCCTCAGCTATCGAAAGAAGTCGGCACTATCTTTGACCACTGCTACAGGGCACTTGATCGAAGTCTTAAACAAGGAGCACACGGACTGCCATTGATGGGATCTGGAGACTGGAACGATGGAATGAGTCGGGTTGGGAATTTGGGAAAAGGTGAAAGTGTTTGGCTTGCCTGGTTCTTAATCAAAACTCTTCGAGGTTTTATTCCCTTGTGTGACAAGAAAAAGGATCATGCCCGTTCAGAAAAATATCTAGGCCATATTGAAAATCTCAAGCATGCGATTGAAACCAATGCATGGGACGGAGAATGGTACCTGCGGGCCTACTTTGATAATGGCGAAAAGATGGGCTCCCACTTGAATGATGAATGTAAGATCGATGCAATTGCTCAATCATGGGCACTCATCTCCGGAGAAGGAAATCCAGACAGAAGTAAAATCGCTCTACAGGCGGTTAATAAATACCTGATCAATCGCGAAGATCAAATTATAAAACTTTTCACTCCTCCCTTCGATAAAAGTTCGGCCGATCCGGGATATATCAAAGGCTATGTCCCTGGAGTGCGTGAGAATGGTGGTCAGTATACTCATGCGGCCATCTGGACCATGATGGCCTATGCAGCTATTAAAGATGGTAAAATGGCGACGGAACTATTTTCGCTCATTAATCCTATCAACCGATCTTCCACCCGAACTGGTTCACAAAAATATAAAGTGGAGCCCTACGTGATTTCGGCCGATATCTATGGCGTGAGTCCCCATGTCGGACGAGGCGGTTGGAGCTGGTACACGGGATCTGCAAGCTGGATGTATCGTTCAGCGATTGAATCCATTCTGGGCTTCAATCTCCGTGGCAACAAACTCATTATAGATCCCTGCATTCCAGAAGAATGGGATCAATTTCAAATCACCTATCGTAAAGGGAAAACTCTATTCAATATCCTTGTATTAAATGCTCAAGCGGAATCTTCTATCGAAATGGATGATATAAGAATTGAAGGCAAAGAAATACTCCTGCCGGATGATAGCAGGGAGCATAAAATCGTCGTTAAACTGAAATCTCTTTCTTCATAGGCCTGTCGAAATAATGTGGCCTCGCGGTCCTAGTCATCGAATACGGAAGCAATGTCATTTAACGCAATCTCTCCACAGTATATTCCTTGTTCGTCGACTACTGGTGCCCTCTGAAGCTTGTGTGATTCGAGTACATTCAAACACACTTCAACATCCATACTGTTAGCAATTGTGATGAGCACTCTTCGCATGCAATCAGAAACCTTCATTTGCAAAGGATTGAGACCTTTGGCACATTCGGAAGTTATATCAACTTCCGAAATGACCCCAATTGGTCGCTTCTCAATCTCATTATTAATGATGGTGACTTTGCCCAACTGGCTTTCTATCAAAACTGTTCCTCCATGGGCTTCAGCAATTCCTTTAGTTATTGAAATGTCTTCTCATCCACTCATTTCACATAAAAGAAGCCCCTTTCGGAGCTTCGTTTATCGATTTTCATGGTGGATTCGACTTGAATCAAAGAATTTTGGGAGGCCGAAGCGGTAGTAG
>JBKJPL010000036.1:0-233556 GCA_046595005.1 Bacteriovoracaceae bacterium
TGCGGTCCGGGAGCTCTCGGCGTTTGCGTTGGTGGTGATCGCGCCGATTCCGCTTACTACGCCAAGAAACAACTTCTCCGAAAGCTCGATGATTCAAATCCCATGAAAGAGCTCGATAAAATGGAAAAAGAAATTGTCGAGACTTGTAACAAGCTTGGCATCGGTCCCATGGGCTTCGGTGGAAAAACAACTCTAATTTCGTGCAAGATGACTCACGCAAACCGCGTTCCGGCATCATTCTTTGTTTCTATTTCCTATATGTGCTGGGCCTTCCGTCGTCAGGGAATTGTTCTCGATAAGAAAAACGTAATTAAAAAGTGGTTGTACTAATATGAAGAAACTTACTTATCCATTTTCAAAAGAAGCTGTCCGCGAACTTAAAGTTGGTGACATGGTTCAGATCACCGGAAAACTTTTTACCGGTCGTGATGCTGTTCATAAGCACATTCACGATGGTAACAAGCCACCAGTCGATCTCAAAAATCAGATCATCTATCATTGTGGACCTGTGACGATGAAAGACAAAAAGACCGGCAAGTGGACAGTCACTGCTGCTGGTCCCACTACTTCCATTCGTGAAGAGCCATATCAGTGGGAAGTTATCCGCGACTACGGAATCGTCGGTGTTATCGGTAAAGGTGGCATGGGACAGAAAACTCTCGATGCCTGCAAAGAACATGGATGCGTTTATCTCCACGCTGTTGGAGGAGCTGCCCAGGTTCTCGCAGAGAAGATCAAATCTGTGGATGGTCTTTATTGGGATGAGTTCGGTTTACCGGAAGCCATCTGGGAACTCTCCGTGGAAGATTTCCCGGTTGTTGTCACGATGGATTCTCATGGAAATTCACTTCATAAAGATGTCGAAGCATCTTCCAAAGAGATTCTCAAAACTGTTATTTAATCTGTATTAATTGAATTCGCGCCGGGGAAAATAGCTTACTGAGTGTTTTCTCTGGCAACCGATTGATCTAGCCGCCAAAACTCCTGCAATGTATTTCTTCCCGCCTTTCACGATAAGAAGCGCTCCACCTGAATCACCCTGACAAATTCCGGATTTTGCACCTTCAGTAATTACAACAAAGGATTCAGTTCCTCTCAATACCGATCTGATTGAGACATTTGCTTCCTGGCCATTCGAAGAAAGAACAACCGCTTTCCCCGTTGATAGATCAGATTTGAGTGCAAAAGGAAGAATCTCTGCATTCGTAAGTGGTCTAGCTAATTCAATAATGGCGAGATCTTCAGCAGTGACATCCGGAGAATCAAACATTGTTGGAGCAAAAGTAATTGAGATAGCTCTCACTGTTTCTGAACCTGAGTTCACAGCAACAGAGTCCGGATAGTAAGTGAGAATATGCGGATTCTCTTTGAGCTTCACTCCCATCCCTTCAATACAGTGGCCTGCTGTGAGGACCTTATTCTTTGCGATCACAACACCCTGACAGAAGACTTCATTACCCACTTGAAGCGTCACCAGGTGCTTCTGAGAAGCAACCGGACGAGCTCCATAGAGAGCAAACGCGGATTGAGAGAAAAAGAAAAAAAGAAGGGCATGAATTCTCATGCCCTGTATCTACTTGGGGGGTTATATGATCGCCTAGTGCAGTGAGTAAAAATACCACTGACACATAGCGTTAAGGTCTCTTCTTAGGTCCAGGACTTGGGGCCTTAATCGCACCTGACATCTGGGTGGGCCTTGATATCACTAGTTTTTCAAATACCGGCGCCTGGGCCGATGCCGCTGCTACCGAGATTAGAACCATAAAAGCGACCACTATCTTCATAGGGATTCCTTCGTTGGAACTAGTCTAAGGGCGGTCAAGGAAATAACAAAATCTGAGCTTAAGTGATGGAAAAGACGCGGAACCCGGAGTGGCCGGGTTCCCGATAAGTGGCAAGATTATTGGGCGAAAGCTTCGTTCCACTCGAGGTTGTGATAAACCTTCTGAACATCATCATCTTCCTCGAGAACTTCGAGGAGACGCTGGATCTTATCGAATGATTCCTTGGTCACTTCCTTCGTATTAAGCGGAAGTCTCTCGAGGCCAGAATCCTCGACCTTGATCTTCATATCTTCGAGCTTTTTATAGATATCACCATAGGCCTCAACTGGACCTTTTACCGTCACAAAACCTTCATCTACTTCCACATCATCGATGTTGAAATCGATGAGCTCCATCATGAGATCATCAGAAGACATCTTGTTCAGATTTTCTTCCTTGATAGTGAACGTAGCTTTTCTCTCGAAAACAAATTGCAGACATCCTGGAGTTCCAAGGGCGCCTCCCCATTTGTTAAAATAAGAGCGGACATTACTCACAGTTCTCGTTGGATTATCAGTCGCGGCTTCAATGAAGATTGCCACGCCATCGAGACCATAGGCCTCGTAATTAATTTCTTCGATGGTATTGCCACCTTCTCCGAGACCTTTCTTGATTGCTTTATCGACATTGTCTTTGGGAACGTTGAATTCGCGCGCTTTAAGAAGACCAATTTTGAGTGCGAAGTTTGCATCCACTTCAGCATGGCCCGCGTTCTTCACCGCCATGGTGATCTCTTTTAAAACTTTCGTATAGTGCTGCGATTTAAGCTTGTCCGTCGCAGCTTTCTTCATCTTAATGTTGTTCCATTTACGTCCCACAAACACTCCTCAAAGAATTTAGTGCACAGAATATAACAAATAGAGGTCTTGTTTGGCCATTTAGACCATAAGTGTCACTGAAATATTTGTTACCATCGTTCTATCCACAAGGAGTCTTTATGAAATTTTTCGCTCTCATGATTATGTTCTCTCTCAATGCTTTCGCTGTAGACAGCGGATCCCCTGCTCCGGATTTCAAACTCGAAGGCGTATCAGGGAAACCAGTTTCTCTTTCATCATTCAAAGGGAAAATTGTTGTTCTGGAATGGCTCAATCACGGATGTCCGTTCGTGAGAAAGCATTATGATTCGCAGAATATGCAGACACTTCAGAGAAAATACACCAAAGAAGGTGTGGTATGGCTTTCAGTAATTTCTTCTGCTGAAGGTAAACAAGGACACGTCACTCCCGGTGATGGTCTGGCCGACAAAACAAAAAACCAATCAGTCGCTACCGACATTCTTCTTGATGCCAAGGGAACTGTGGGCCAGCTCTATGGAGCAAAAACAACTCCCCACATGTATGTGATCGCCAAAGATGGAACTCTTGCTTACCAGGGTGCTATTGATGACAAGGCCGATGCAGATCAGGCAAGTGTGAAGGGTGCTAGAAACTATGTTGCTGAAGCGGTTGATTCACTCATGGCCGGAAAGAAAGTAACGGTCGCGACGACGAAATCTTACGGCTGCGGTGTTAAATACTAAGTAATCATCATGATCCCGATAGAGCTGGTCAGCTTTGCCGGGATCATTATTCAGTTGCAGCGCGCCCGAATTCCTCTAAGATGAAAGGAAGCACCTGAATTCTTTCTTAGGAGGAGAGATGATTCTGAAGTTCACAATGATGGCAGCCGCGTTTTCGCTCTACTATTTTACTCAATTCCTACAGTAAATTCATAGACCAGACAAACCTTCTCCCCTACGGAAACCATTTCCACGGATTCCTGCGTCCCTGATTTTTTCATGGCCTCAAGAAACTTCGGCAGATAATTTCGTCCCGGATCTGAGAGGAGAATCTTCCCTCCTGGTTTTACAAATTTCAGCAACGCCTTTGCGACATCGAGCGGATGCTGACTCTCGTACAAAACATCTGATCCCATCACCACATCAAATTTCCCAAGTCCTTCTTCGCGCCAATTGAGTCGCTGATATTTTGCAGTCACCTGTGAGTGATTGCAGTTTCTCTGAAAATATTCTTCCACAAGTGGATGAAAATCAGTGCACAGGACATCACCACCCAGGTGTGCTGCTACCATCGAAGGGAAACCAAGTCCTGAGCCAAGCTCAAGAACGGTTTTTCCGCAAACAACTTCCGGATGATCATTGAGATACACACCCAGCGCTTCCGAGGCGTGCCAGAATATTCCGAAATACGGACATAGATCGGGTGCGAAAGGATCCTGTTGCTGATCCGCCGAAAGCGACTCACAAAGCATATCAATCGCTTCATCAAGATCGCGAATCGCTTCTACGACAAAAAGCTTATCGCCTAACTTTCGTTGATGATTGATGGTGTGATATTTCATGTTCGTGAGTGTACTCTTCTTGCATGGGCTGGTCTAACGTCAAATTGTTCACCATTCATCATCATGATGCTCCCTTGCCTCCGGGACATCGGTTCCCGGCCGGGAAATACACTCTTCTGTATAACAAACTGGTATCTGAGAAAATTATAAACGCTGACCAGATCTTTCCTGGACCTCCGGCGGATGAAAAAGACCTTCTGCTTGCTCACGATCTTCGATACATAACCGGTATCAAAGAAGGATCTCTTCCCGCACAGGAGCTTCGTCCGATTGGTCTTCCCTGGTCTCCCGGAATGTATCAGCGCTCCCTTGCTTCGGTTGGCGGCTTCATCGCTGCAACTGAAAATGCTATCTCTGATGGCTTCTCAGCTTTACTTGCCGGAGGCACTCATCACGCACATCGTGATCGTGGAGAAGGATTCTGCGTCTTTAATGACTTCGCAGTCGCATCTCTCAAATTACTGACTACTCATCGTATGAAAAAAATTCTTATTATTGATCTCGATGTCCATCAGGGAAATGGCAACAGTTCCATTCTCGGCGATCGCTCTGATGTTTTCATAGTGAGTCTTCATGGAGAAAGGAACTATCCTTTCCGGAAAGTGAAATCCCATCTGGATGTTGCTTTTCCGGAAGGAACAAGTGATGAGAGATATCTTTCAGAACTTGAGAAAGTGATGAAAGTTCTCCCGGATGCTGACATGATTTTTTATCAGGCTGGAGTTGATGTTCTCAAAGAAGACAAACTCGGGACATTTGCTATGACCTACGAAGGAATTCGCCAAAGAGACCGGATGATTTTTGATTATGCAATAAAGAGAAATCTTCCGCTCGCGATGGCGATTGGTGGTGGCTACAGTGAGCCGATTGATTTTACGATTAATGCGTATGCGGGGACATTTGCTGAGGCCAGGGTCGCATATAGTTAAAATGTATTTACTATTCCCATAGCTTTAATAAATCTCCCAGGTACATCGCCTTTACTTGCTGTGAAGGTGTCATGCGCCACCCATCGAAATGAGTTTCCGGTATATACGCCAAAAGCTTATTATCATTCCGCCGAACAATGTAAGTCCCGGAGCTCATATGCGTAATGATGAATATCGGTCCAAGTTGCTGAGCAGAGCCGCAACACGGACTGTAAAAAACTTCCCTAGGGCTTGCAGACCATTCGTAAATCAAATTCTGAGTTTCGGGATGGATAATTTGAACAGCAGAAGAGTTGACACAAGTGGTACCCATGACTTGATTATTAAAATAGAGGATGTTGCCTCTTGAGGTGACAGATACATCGTGGACATTATCACGGCACGAACGTTTGAAAGAAATGCACTTCTTTACCTCTTTAAGATCATGAGACAAAAAACATGTTCCTTGGCCAAGACTGTTCACGACTATATTGCCCTTTTCAATGTACGAGAGCTTATTTGATCCTTTGTCCTGCGTAGGGATGTCGGAAATGCTGTTGAAATGGGTAAGCTCCTGCGGCGATTTTATAGTTGATTCACCTAAAAACTTAACGTGCCCCTGCAAGAGTTCATCCGCGCGAGCAGAGGCAAGAATTTTTCCTGTGGAAAAATCGATGACCATGAATTTATCAACCCGATAGCTGATGTTCTCTCTCGTTACTGTGTCCCAGGCAAGCGTCAGAATTTTTGTTGAATCTTTCGTGAGCTGCAGTTGATGGTGAAACTTACCTGGAATTTCCCAAACAATTTCCATCTTTGGATTAAACATTCGTAGCGAATTTTCTGAAGCAGAGACAACCATTCCGTCGTCTGGACGAAAAAGACACATGGCCCCTGGAAATACCCGGAGCTTTTCACCTTTAAAGTTAAAAATCTGACAGCCATTTACCAGATAAAAACCCGCCAGTGGCTCCAATTTGGATCCTTTGGCAAATCCATTAGAGATAAATAGTGTTACAAGGATCGCAATTATATACATAGTTGTTTCCAATTGTAGTTTTTGCAGATCTTCACCGGGCAGTGGATCTTGAGCACATGGGCCTCATCTCTACAATGAATAAAGGTAATAAAAGACTTCGTGGCATCCTCATTGGTTTGACAGTAGCCCGGGTGACGATCCCTAGTGTGTATCAGTGAGACATGGATAAGGTGCTTTTCTGAAATATCAATCTCGGGGATAATAGTCTGGCGAAGACAATCCTCACTCCATCTCAAAGTCACGTTATTCGGGAGAATCCTTTGTTGGTAAATTTCCCGAATAAAACTCACATTTCTTAAGATGTACTTTCTTGTTTCAGTTGGCTCCAGACTCACCCATGTCACATGCGCCTCGGGAGGAAGAGGGCGTTTACTTAGATTCTGACAACCAGAAAGGATTAATAAAATAAAAATTATTTTCAGTTGCTTCTCACTGTATGTGATGATGATCCACTCATAGTACTACACTCACATTTTAACACTAAAAGAATTGAAATAATATTATTGAAGCATTCTGTTTCAACTATCTCTCAACGATCGCAGCGACTCCCATCCCACCAGCAGTACAAATACTAATGAGAACCCGCCCTTTACCTTTCTGTTCGAGAAGTTTTGCAGCAGCTGCCAAAATTCTCCCGCCGGTAGCAGCAAATGGATGCCCAAGAGCGAGACTTCCGCCTTTTACATTCATCTTATTGCGATCAATACTTCCCATCGCCTTGTCACGCTTAAGAGTTTTCTTGCAGTATTCATCCGACTCCCATGCCTTGAGGGTACAAAGGACTTGTCCCGCAAACGCTTCATGGATTTCATAGAAATCAAAATCCTGAAGCGAGAGTTTATTTCTTTCAAGAAGCCTTGATACCGCCAGTGTTGGTCCCATGAGGAGACCTTCTCCATGAACGAAATCTACTGCAGCTACTTCACAATCAGTCAGAAAGGCGCGCACTTCAAGATTGTTCTGCGCGGCCCATTCTTCAGATCCCAGAAGAACGACCGAAGCACCATCAGTCAGAGGAGTTGAATTCCCCGCTGTGAGTGTTCCTTTATCAGAACGATCAAAAGCAGGCTTAAGTTTCGCAAGCTTTTCAATCGTAGTGTCTTTCCTGGTAATCGGATCGCGTTTTATTCCCTTGAGCTCAACTAAGAACTCGTCATGAAATCCTTCTTCAAATGCATTAGCTGCATTCTGGTGCGATTGATAAGCAAGCTGATCCTGATCTTCACGAGAAATCTTCCATTCTTTTACCATAAGCTCGCAATGCTCACCCATCGACAAACCCGTGCGTGGTTCACGAACTACAGGCATCTGTGGTTTTAAAAGTGAGGGATTGAATTTGGTGAGAACAGATAATTTTCCAGGAATTGATTTAGCGTTCTGAAGTTTCACTAAAAAATGCGTAAGCTTTCTCTGACCAATAAGTGGGATATCAGAGTTCGTATCACTTCCTCCCGCAATTCCTGATTCAATCTGTCCTGCTGCGATTTTGAGTGCAACGAGATTGGCCGCTTCTAATCCAGTTCCGCACGCGCGTTGAATATTCATCCCAGGGGTTTCTGGTGCGAGTCCCGAGCCAAGCACAACTTCCCGACCGAGATTCCAGTCAAAGGGATGGTTCATTACTGTACCCGTTATAACATCACCTAAAAGCTTACCTTCAAGATTATTTTTTATTACGAGTGCGTTGAGTGAAGCTCCTAAAAGATCCTGGTTCGATAGTCCCAGATATACTCCGAGAGATTTTACGAACGGTATACGGGCCCCATCAATCACAGCTACTTTCCTTGCAAATGCCATAACTCATCCTTCTTTTTTGACAACCTACCGGTCGGTAGGGTATAATGCCAGTATAAGCGAGGTCCGAATTAATGTCCACTTCAACAAAATCTGAGTTGTTACACGAAGCGAGTCGAATGTTACTCGCCAAGGGATTAAACGGATTCAGCCTCCAGGAATTGGCGGACAAGCTGAATATAAAAAAAGCGAGTCTCTTTCATCACTATCCTTCTAAAACTGCATTAGCAATTGAGTTGTACCGTTACTATCAATCCTCATTTAAAGAGTGGGCAAAGGAAAACGAGCATCTCTCTCCAGAAAAACAAATTATTGTTTACGCTGAAAAACTTACGACCTGGATCTGTGAAAAGCAGCGCGTGTGTCCGGTGGGGGCCATGAGTCTTGAGTGGCATCTCGTTCCGAAAGAACTTCAGGTTGAAATTAAAAAACTGCATGAACTTCATAAAGAGTGGCTCACGTCCCTCTTTAAAGAAATCAAAAAAGAGAATGGAATGAGGATCACCGTGAATGAGGCGGTATTCACAACCATGGGTCTTCTTCAGGGAAGTATTCAGCTTGCACGAATCATTGAAGATCCGGCGATCGTCACAAAAAATCTTAAGATCTTTCTTAAAACCATGAAGGCGGAAGAATGAGTGTTCATACCGATTGGCTTGAGCAACTTAAATTCTGGCGCGAAGACTTAAAACAAAAAACCGGAAAGGATTTTCTTTTCCCTCCCCCTTCGAATGAAACGCTTGGGGTGGAATATACGGAGATAGAACCTGGTAAAAAAATGACTGCGACATTTCCTTATCAGAGAAGATTCGCTAATCCCGTGGGACTTTATCAGGGAGGATTCCTCTCTGCTGCCATTGATGAAGTACTGGGACCACTTGCCTATATCACTGCCGGTACACCGTGCATGACTCTATCTTTGAACGTTACTTATTTGAAAGCGTTTCCGGAAACTATGAAGCACGTGATCGTCGAAGGCTTTGTCCTTCAGAAAACTAAAAGCTTTATATTCCTGCGTGCAGAAGTGAAATCCCCTTCTGGTGAACTAATCGCTCACGCAGAATCACATTCAGCGGTCATGAAAGAAGATCAGCTGGGGAAATCACTTTAATGAAGGATCTCGCATTTAAGATTCGCCAATTGTTTTTAGATCGTCTGATTAATTTCTACGCACCTTATATTGGTGCCGGCGTGAAGTTAACTCAAATGGCGAAAGACTTTCGGTACGCGAAAGTGGAAATGCCGCTTACTCTTTATAACAAGAATTATATGGGCACGCAGTTTGGCGGATCACTCTATTCCATGACCGACCCATGGTACATGCTCATGCTGATTAAGAATCTTGGCCCTGAATATATTGTCTGGGACAAAGCTGCTTCAATCAATTTCAAAAAGCCTGGTCGTTCGCGAGTGCGTGCAGAGTTCAAGCTTTCGCAGGAAGTGATTGATGAAATTAAAGCGGCAGTGGAAGAAAAAGTAAAAGTGAACTGGCCATTTAAGGTCGAGATCTTCGATGAAGATAATGTGCTTATCGCTGAAGTGGAAAAAATTGTCTACGTCCGGAAGAAATCCGATCCGTTAAAAACTCACCAGACTGCGAAATCTTAAGATTCACTTGGCCACCACGTGGTCCGCCGGTGGAAGTAAAAATTGAATCATGCAGGAAGAAGAGGGTTTCACCCTTGCGGATGCGCTTTTATGGAAGCCAAAAAAAGGGCACCAGTGGTGCCCTAATTAAAACTAAACTGCATGTGCTTGCTGATACTCGTCTTCTGCTTGATACAGAAGCCATCCACGTGACTTCTTCGGGAATGACATCTTCTCCCCATTATCGAGAGCTCCTACAAAGCGTTTTCCGTCAGAGCTTTCACCCTGAATATGGAAAAACTTGATCTGTTGGGACCAGTCACAGAAACGGACTTTGACTTCGTTCTGCCCGGCCTGTCTCCAGATCTTTTCAAGGCTCATCCATGTCATAAAACCCCTCCCTAGGACATTGTCTTGTCACTCTTAACAAGGCTTGTTACATACATCTTACAAGATGAGTCCGAATAATCTAATGAAAACTTCCTCAAGAGCAGGGCGTTTTAAGAAAAAGTTAGTCAGTATTGAAACACTGAAGCTAGAAGCTCCCCTCATTGAGGCCGGATTGGCCCCACTTCTCTCTCTTCACCGTCAAAAAAACATCACTGATGCTGAATTATGCTCGCTCTATGCGATTCTTTACCTTTCCACCCGCTATCCGAAAGCGTGGTTGGGCGCAAAGAGACCAGCGCTCAAAATTCCTCATGCGTTGAATTTTCCGGTCAGAAACCTTCCTTTTAAATTTGAAGAAAACATTCAAAAGAGACTTCCTGAAACTCTCGGAGATATTTTTAATTTTTTTGCTTTGAAATCAACTCCGCAGACGGTGAATCGGTCACTTCTCCACTGGTCAACCGGAACCTATCCGCTGATTCTCATGTTCAATATTCCTCAACCTGAGGATGTACTGGAACAACAAAAACATGGAAGAAGATGCGTGACTCTCCAGACTAAGAATTTTCATCAGTTTGTTCTGGGTGAAAGAGATCCTCTTTCCTTTACCATGCATGATCTCATTCACGCGGATCATTTTTTCTTTCACAATGAATGCTATGAAGGCCAGATATCTCTTTATTGGTTTCTCGACCACTGTATGAAGGAAGGGCACTTCAAAGAGCTTATGGGGAATCCTGATTTTAAGTACGAACTTGAATATCTTATTTCCGACATGAACGCTTATGCGATCCACTCACTAAAATGCTTGAAATCAGCACTTGTATTCTATCATCCGCAAGGCGAGGTTTTCTTTAACAATTGGGCCGCAGTACTTCCCCGTGGCCGCGAGGAATTCCTGAAACTAAATACAAAGGATTACCGGGATGTAGACCACGATGAGGAGCTTTTAAAGCTACTTCACAGCTTTAGGAAATCATTATGAAAACCGAAAAGCTATATATGCGCTTCCTCTTCATCTTTCTTTTCACTACAAGTGCCTGGGCCCAAACGAGCTATTTTTCGGTAAGTGGACGGAAACTTTCGCTATAGAGAAATCTGAAAAGATCCTCTACGTGATGATGACACTGAATAAAAATTCCAGGACCTGGTACATCAATCGTTGCAATATCCCCGGGGATTCTGATTGCGTAAGTTACCAGCTCTCACTTGTTCAGGACATTAACGGGAAATGGTATTTGGAAACACCCAATTTCCATGGAACCACCATCCGCATTCGGGCAAAGGTAGACGAAGACCATATGAGTCTTCGCTCATTCAAGGCGGGTAATTTTTCTCACAATACCATCGACGGTGGCTCTATTTGGAAACTTCGTGAATCCACTGCCTACAATAGTGTCATCGAAACAACCACCATCCTTCATACAGTTGAGAAAAAGGTCTATGACGATTACTTAAAAGGAAAAGTTTTTACTCCACTTAAAGAAACTTCCAAGCTTTCAATCTTTTTCGCAGGTAAACAGACTGAGATTAACGGTAAATCTAAAGTGGAAACAAGTCTCCATGGAAGGATTTCTCATAATAAAGATTCCCGAAACTGGTATATCGTTCGTTGCATACTTCCTGGTGAGTCGGATTGCATAATCTACGTTCAAACACTGGTTCGCGATTTAGACGGCAGATGGTTTTGGGAGACGATGAAACTCGATGGAAGCACCCGTCGTAGCGAGGCCAAGGTAGATGGAGACAATTTTGAACTCCTATCATTCACCACGCAATGGAATGATGAAAATGGAAAGCCCTGTTGTACATTTTCACACAATAATTTAAACGCCTTCACAATATGGAATTTACATGAGGGCATTTCATCCGGTAATACCATTTATACGAAAACAATTCTTCAACCAATTAAGAAAAAAGCCTATGAAGATTTTATAAAAGGAAAAGTCGTCACACCACTATCTATCATTCTCCAGCGCCAGAAGAAGTGAGCAGAACAAGCCGTTCCCAGATGCCAGAGCGTGTGGCCCGCAAACCAGCCGGATTCATCACAGAAGAAAATCTTCTGATCATCAAGCAAGAATACAAGAAACGACACACTTAATGTCAGCATGGAAATCTGCAGGCTTCTGGCCTTTAGAAATGCCAGACCAAACATCAGGAACATTTCGTAGAATGCAAAAAGAAAAATCAAAATGCTTAAAGCAATCTTCGGCCACTTACTTAGACTGAAATTCACGAGTACTTGCAGAATAAAGAATATCGAAAACGCGGGATAAAGATTCTTCCCCTTCATAAAATGAACGAGGGTGAAAAATCCCATAATAATCCCGATACTCGAAAAATCCATCGCAACACTGAAGCGAATGAAGCTTGCATGACAAAACATGCTCGAGATCGTGAGGACGATAAGGCAGATGCTCCAGAGTTTCGTGAGCTCGGTTTTCTTCTTTAGTAAAAAAATGGGAATGAGATAAGCGAGTGAACTCCAGAAAGCGATTGGTTGATTGATCCAGGAATCAATCTGCATGAGTTCACAGCTACAATCGGGAAAGCAATCAGAGCGGGTAAATGAATCCCAGAGGATCACGGAATATACATCGCCGAGTTCTTATCGTTTTCACGAACTTCGACGAGAGTTACCCAGGCGCGGTCGCCGTAGAGTTTTTTCATGATTTCAGAGGCCTTGTGATAAACGTATTCAGCTGTTCCTTCCATTCCGGGATTAGGAAGAACGCGAAGATCAAGGGCACCACTCTTATGCAGTTTTTCGAAGGCCGGAAGTTCCGGATCATCCTGGGCCACAAGAAAAGTATGATCAAACATCTGATCAAGCCAGGTCTTGAGATCTTTGAGACCGCCGAAATCTACAACCCAACCTTCTTTCGTGAGTTCTTTTGCCGCGAACTCAAAATAAAACTCACGTGAGTAACCGTGAACAAAACGGCAATGAGACTCTGCCTTCCACTGACGATGAGTGCAGGGAAAGCCGGAAAAGCGCTTGGTCGATTTGAAAAGCTTAGGGTTCATTGTCATAGTTCTACCATAGACTTTCCGGAAAGGCTTCGCCAGCTTTCGGTTTTTTGCCTCTGGTTTTTGAGAATGCGGAGGTATTTACGGGTGGCGATATCGACTCCGAGGTTCCTGTTGAAGTTCCGGGTGAGATACATCTCAGGATTTTCAAGGATCTGCTCTTCAGAGGCCAGGGTATACCCGTAGCCCGTCACGTGCTCGGATCTCACGAGGATGAAAGATCTTTCATTCAGCTGCCTTCCCTCGCCGATGATAATCAGATGCGGATTCGGAAACCGTTCCGAGCGCGAAAGCTCAGACGCCTTCTGATTGGATTTCACGATCTCTTCCTTGGATCTTCCGCCTTCCTGATAAATGAGATTCTTCTCCTTGAGTTTAAAATTCAACTCGCGGGATTTTTTTCTAGCCTCTCCGGAATTGGTATAGAACCAGAGACCCTCATGATCCTTACGGTAAGGTTTTACTTCAAAGTGTTGCTCGCCACGCTCACCATTTTCAAGAACTACCATCCAGTGATAATTGACGGGTAATATGCGAAGATTTTCATACTCCGCAATGAGGGCCGAGCCCGTGAGCTGGTATTTAATATCTTTGGTCGCTTTGAGAAGTGAACGGTTCTCTAGCTTAACTTCAAGTAGCTCGCGTGATTTCTTTGCGAGATCTGAAGTGGGAACTGTTCTCAGGATCTTTCCCTCCTCACTCATGAAACTGAGGAGCCCGGCCTTTTTAGGAATATCTCGCAGGATCTTTTCATGCTGGGGAAGCCAAAGAGGAAGACTTCTCGTGTTCATCCGGAGCTTCATGAGCTCGCGGAAAATTTCAAGAGTTGCAAGCGCATCGCCACTGGCGCGATGACGGTCACGGATTTTTATTCCGAAGAAAGATGCGAGTGCATCGAGATTGTAATTCATAAGTCCGGGGATGAGCTCTTCTGCCATCTTGAGAGTGCACATCTGGCGAGCGCGAACTACCTCGCCTCGCTCAGTATATTTTTTCTGAAGAAGCCCGAAATCAAAATCAGTGTTATGAGAAACAAAAGTGTTACCTTCGACCCGCATGCGGATACGTTCAGCGACTTCATGAAATTTCGGGGCCTGATCTAATTCCCTTTGAGTAATGCCAGTAAGGTCTCTCACGAAAGCAGAAACCGGAACTTCGGGATTAATAAGTGTTTCGTAAATTTCTACGACTTTCTCATCCTGAAATGTAATGAGCGAGATCTCAATCAGATCCCTGTCTTCGTGAAGACCGGTGGCCTCAATGTCGCAGATGACGTAACGGCGGGCGTTCATAGCAAAAGTCTAGAGAATGATAAGAGATGTGTCGAGAACCCGACTAAGCTAATCGGGTGGCTTCAACCACCATGAGTTCCGGATGATCGCATTTTTTCCAATTCCCTGAAAATCCTGCTCCGGAAAAGGTCCCAGCACCCACCTGGATACTCTGAAGCCAGATTTTTTCCTGGATCTCTTTGGAAAGTGTTTTGTAGGCCGCTTCCTTTACTGACCAGAGAAGAAGAGGGTCGAGATTGTGATCATCCGGATGGGTGAAACGTTCGAGAACTTTATCATCTACTTCGCGATTTTTTCCTTCAATATCGAGTCCCGGACGCTGATTACCCTTGATGAGAAGCGCTCCGGCCCAGATTCCTGTGTGTGAAATTGAAAAGGAGTAATCTTCATGTCCCTTGATCTGCTGGTAGCCAAGAAATTCATCCGATGGGCCAATATCTATTTGTACAGTTTTGAAAGCAATCGTGAGTGCTACTCGCCCGTTTACCCATTCCTTCAGGCGATTCGGATGAAAGCGCGCCATCTTTGTCTGTGCTTTTTCCATCCAGATTTTTTCAAGATCAGGATTTTCGCCGGATTTTATAATGATGATTTCTTTCATCTGATCTTCTTTATAATTGCGAGATAAAAAGGTCCCCACCCGGAATTATCGGGAAGAACCTGCCATCCGAATTCAGTCGGCTCGCCAATCGGAAATTCTTTGCGGATAAGCTCGTAACGTCCACCGCGTTTCAAATGGAGCTTTCTGAAAATATCATCGTTCTCCAATTCCGAGAGCGCGCAGGTTGAATAAACAATCGTCCCACCAGGTTTTACGATATCAAGAGCTGATGCGAGCATCGCAAATTGCGAGACAGCGATTGCCTTTGTTCTTCCAGGTGCCCAGAGAGCAATTTCTTTCGGATCAGCGAGAACATGCCGTTCTGATGAGCAGGGAGCATCGAGAAGAACTTTGTCGTAAACATTTTTTTCGTAGAGACACCACTTACTGGCGTCGTGAGCTGTGACCTTGAGATTTTTCTGATTTGTTTTCGGAAGATACTCATCAAAGACCTTATGAATGCGGGCACGGCGGGCGGCACTCCGGTCATTGGAAACAAGAAGTCCCTGGTTATCCATCATGAGAGCGCACAGTAGACTTTTTCCTCCGGGAGCGGCACAGAGATCCACGACTCTTTCTCCGGGTTTCGGATCAAGAGCGAGCACCGGAAGAATGGAAGCAGCATCCATGAGGTAATAGTTAAAATAACCTTCCTCAGTTTTTTCCGGGTGCGGAAAACTATCAGCAATATGATGTTGAAAACTAATTCCCGTCATTTGAATCGGTTCATCGGGAAATTTAAATTTACTGAAAGGATTTAAGATCGCGACATGCTTTTTTGGAAGATGAAGGGACGCCTTCAACTGAGGCCAGCGTCCCTTGAACATTTCACTATAAAATTGGTCAAACCCGTCAGGGCCTTTAAGTACATTCACCCTACCAGTTTAACACAGGTCCTTAACTAATCGCCAGCGCCTGAGCAGCTCCATTTGTAACGGCCGCAATACGGATCGTACTCTGAATACCCAGATCAGTCAGACCATGCTTTCTGAGTTCGTGGATATGGGCATTGATACACATTCCGCAGCCGGTTATGGCAGAAACCGCGAGACTATAGATCTCGAAGTTGCTTTTCTCAATGCCGGGTTTGCCGATAATCTGCATCCGGAGTTTGGCCGGAAGCTTTTTCAGTTCCTCCACGCTCTCTCCTTCGAGTAGATGAAGATAACGGTAATAAATATTATTCATCCCCATTATTGTCGCAGCTGCCTTCACACCTTCCCGCTCGATTTCGCTTATTTTTTCGAAGGCAATGCCTTCGGCGAGCTCGATGAGCTTCGGATTTTTACTGGCGTAAGCTGAGGCGAGAAAAGTTCCGAAAATCTGTTCTTCAGTGAGGCCAGGAGCTCCTTCAGTTGAAAGAACCGAATCAAGATTAATGCGAATATCTCTTCCATAATCTTTCACCACGTCTTTTAAAGTTTCGAGACTCATAAGAACTCCCTAGACACGAATCGTGTCATCACCTTTACTCCAGTTACATGGGCAGAGCTCATCGGTCTGAAGAGCATCAAGGACGCGCAGGACCTCTTTCGGATTACGCCCCACACTCATATCGTTTACAGAAACATACCGGATGATTCCGCCCGGATCGACGATGTAAGTGGCCCTTTGAGCAACACCTTCTGCTTCATCCAGAATTCCTAATGAAGCTGAGAGCTCGCGCTTGATATCAGAGAGCATTGGAAAAGGAAGACCTGTCAGATCCTTGTGATTTTGTTTCCAGGCCAGATGCACGAATTCGTTATCTGTACTGGCAGTCAATACCTGAGTTTCACGATCTTTAAAGTCCTTGTTCAGGTCGCCAAAACCTTTGATCTCAGTTGGGCAAACAAAAGTGAAGTCCTTAGGATAGAAAAAGACCACCAGCCATTTACCTTCGTAACTGTTATTATGGATATCTGCGAATGCTGATTTTGGATCAGTTCCACTTACACCTTTAAGATTAAACGCAGGAAATTTTTTACCAACACCTAACATAAATACCTCCTCAGGTTTTATTGATAGGCTTAATATCAGGCCAGATGCTGTTGAAGAAAAATCGATAATCTCAAAGGGTTGATAGATAAACTCTATCAGGAGACAATAAGCCTATGAAAATCCTCATCCTGACACTGATTATGAGCTTAAATTTAGGGGCAAAAACTATGAAAAAAGAAATCGCGACTCTCGCCGGAGGGTGCTTCTGGGGAATGGAAGATATTATCCGGAACATCCCGGGTGTTCTCGGCACAGAAGTTGGATACACTGGTGGATCAGTAGATAATCCGTCATACAATATCGTGAAACTTGGAACAACCAATCACGCTGAAAGTGTTCAGGTGGAATTCGATTCCACAAAACTTTCGTACTCTGATCTTCTGGGATATTTCTTCCGCATGCATGATCCGACAACTGTTAACCAGCAGGGAAATGATAAAGGAACCCAATATCGTTCAGTGATTTTCTTTCACTCTGCGGAACAGGAGAAAGTTGCTCACGAGGTAATCCAAAAAATTGAATCCGCGAAGAAATGGCCCAAGCCTGTTGTTACCCAGGTTATTCCAGCTGCAAAATTTTATAAGGCAGAAGATTATCATCAGGATTATCTGAAGAAAAATCCCGGTGGATATACCTGTCATTGGTTGCGTAACTAGAAACGCTTAGGAATAAAAGCGAGACCGGGAGAATTCTCCCAGCGATTGCTAAGAAGATATTCGAAAGAACTCTCTTCCAGTTTCAGAAACTCGACTCCTAAACAAAGTTTTGAATCTGTTTCAGAGAGTCTTTGCCAGCGCGGAGTTCCCACTCCTTTAATTTCAATCTCGGGGAATTTGAGTGAAAAAGAAATCACTTCTCCCAGCTCATACTTTCGGTCATTGGTCGTCTGAAGCGATACTCCCCCACGTCCAATCTCAAAGTGTGGAGTTTCCTTAATCGGAAGACTTGAAGTGAAGTTCAGAGACTTAGTTGGATTTTCAGGTGCTTCAATAAATCTTTTTTCAATTGGCTGAATGAGGCGGACAGAGGCCTGAATAAGTTCATCGAGCTGAAATGGTTTATTAAGAAGTGCTTCCGCACCTTCATCGTAGGCTTCTTCCGCAGTAATATCAGCAAACCCAGTGATGAGAATAATCGGAGGGCTCAGAATATTTCTCGCCTTAACTGTTCTCAGGAGATCAACACCAGTTCCACCAGGCATACGAATGTCGGAAATAATAAGATCAATATTTGTACGTCTCAAGATTGCATCAGCAGTTGCAATATTACCTGCCTGCTCAACATGAGCACCCATGTAATCAAGCTCAGAGGCCACGATTTCTCTTAAATCAACTTCGTCATCAACAACGAGAATATGTTTGCCGCGAAGTAAGCTATCATCCATTTTTAATCACCCGATTCCTTAAGATATATAATACTATAGGCAATCCCGGGAGTTCAAAAAATGTATTATCTGCTTTTTGTTGCATTGAGTTTTCATCAGCTTCACGCATCGACAAAGGAAATTGATGAGGCCAGAAGCTCTATACGCTCTCTCATCTCCCCACTGCTTCCTGGTCCGAAGAAGGCAGTGAGTTCTCTTCTCAAAGATTTCAGGGTTGATAAGTGTCAAACTGAGAAAATTGACTGGTCCGATATTCTCCTGATGCGAAAATCCGTAACCCTGGTATTCAATTTCCATGAGGGATGCGACGTACAAGGAAGTGTTCAACCAAAAGTGTTTCAGTCATTCCCGTCAGATTTCAAATTGAGAAATCTCAAATATTACGATCGAGTAAAAAATCAGAATACTATTCAAGCGACCTTTGAATCAAAGCCGATCATGACCATCGAAATGCGCGAAGGAATTCTCTACGGGAAACCGGGCAAGGTTAGATTTGAAGCTGACTATCAGGTTCAGATCAATCCATTAAACAGAGAAAAACCCCTCGAGAAGAACCTTGGCGGGGAGATCAGAATCACAGAAATCTCTGGTCAGAAAGTTTCTATCAAAGAGAAGATTTTCGTAGAGTGAAAGTTGCGTTAGAAATAGTAACGGGCACCGATCACGAGATGCAGTTCTAACCCGGTGCGCCCAATGAAATCCCAGATAGGGGCAACTTCTCCAAAGACATCAGAGCTGTTGTTTTCAAACCTGTGGGCAACACCCACCGGAAGCCGTAATCCCAGCTCAATATCATCGCTGAACTCCATCCGACCACCAATGCCATAGTACACATCAAGTGGATGAGAATCCTGGAATACGAGAGCTCCATCGCTATGAAAGAGGTAATCGGAATGAATACTGAAATTAGTTTTTTTCCCGAGTGAAATGCCCGCTCCGCCATCCACCGCTTTGTCGCCACCAAGCCAGTACTTCACATTAATACCAGTTGGGTTTCCAACCATGGCCCCGATACCCAGATCACTTTCGGCAAAGCTCGCAGAACTGAAGACAAGAAGTGCAGACAAAAGAAGTTTTTTCATATGCATATTTAAGTTCAAGATATCGTGATTGTCAAAGAACCATACCCGGTGTTTCATTGAGGATATGTATTTTCGTCGCACACTTCTCATATTCTCGATAACGATGATTGCTTTTTGTCTCACCCTCTACTTTCAGAGTGTGGATACAGTAAATAGTGTGAACATGGACCCGACGATGAATGTCCAATACAATGAGGAAAGCTCTCACTCTCTCGACGAACTCAATGAAAAATTAAAACCGCAAAAAATTGAAAGTCTCATCAGGCCTATTCACGAAAGAAATAAGATGGCCGGTGAGAAAACAAGAATCATGGAGATCGGTGCCGGGAATGGCAGAGTCATCATGCAGCTTAAAAAATTATTTCCAGATGCTGAGTTCTACGGACTAAATAAGGAAAAGACTCACGAATTTTACCGGCGGGAAAGCTTCGCAGTGACTGCAATCAATTTTAATATCCTGACGAAGAAGGAGCTTGAGGGGATGGAACTTCCTTTTGTTATTTTTCAGGATATGGATTTCGGTGCAAAGATCCCCTATTCTGATAACAAATTCGACGTCATCTTTTCTCAAAACACTCTTCGCCATTTTAAATATAAATTTGAGCTTTTTAACGAGATCATGCGCGTACTGAAGCCCGGTGGGGCCAGTCTTCACGCTGACATGCCGGTGATCAATATTTATCAGAAGGGTCTTGTCATGGAGATCCAGGAAGGAATACTCGAATTCAAGAAAAGAGGAATGGATGTGCATCTTCTGGAGAATGGAAATGCCTGGATGTTCCGGAAAGGTCAATCAACGACGATCTACTTTCCGGTATCACCCCATCAGGAAATTCCGGCCAATCCTGAAAATCTTCCACAGGAATTCAGGCGGCCGGAGATGGGTTACAATCTGATCTAGAATCCTCTCGCCGAGAATTTCTCATAGAGCTTGAGCTTATCGAGTCGAGGACGCTCACAGACATCATCACAGGCACGAAGAATGGATCTTAAAAGATGATCACTGATCGTAGCTGATTCAGTTGTAAGGTATCTTCTCGACTGATATATGAGCTTATCCGCAATCTCCGAACCAAGAACTTCTCTCACATCCCAGAGGACAGCGAGAACAAAGTCAGAGCTGGCAGTACGGTTTGCTTCTGACCAGTGAGTGTAAGGCTTTTTGTTATACGGATCTTTCGGATGAGAAGTACTTCTTCCCGGAACTTTCGCATAAACCTTTCTCTTGTTGGCCTGAACAGCTGCAAAGTAGTCAGCGAGACCTTCAATCACCGGTGTCGAGTGAGTGATCTTAAGTGAGTCGGCCAGAACAATATGAGCGTACTCGTGATAGACAACTTCCGGAACCATCGCGGTATCAAGGTAGAACCATTTCTCCATGAAAAGCGGATCCATTCTTTTTGAAGCGCTGATAAGGAATCTCGTCATCGCGATCGTTCCCGCAAAGCGAAGAAGGTCTGTTTGAATGCTACCGCTTGAGTATGATGGATAAAAGAGTCTCTCTACGAGTGAAACCTGAAGCTGGTTTCTCGCGTAGTTAATCACCGGATGCTCAAGAGCAGTCAGTGCTTGAGTCAACGGGTTCGCTCCTAAATCATTCGCGAACGTACGTGTATCAATAACTTTTTTCGGACGGAACCAGATCTCAGGTCCCCATGCATGCTGTCTGTCTTCCGGTACCCACTCCGGAGTCACGCCGCCAGGAACTGAGAGCGCGTTGTTAAATTGAGGATCACGATTGTCGTGAGCAAAGTGCCCCTGATCATCAAAGAGGTTTGAAATATCAACCCGAACAGTGAGTTTCGGAATTTGATGAATTCTTTCTGCGCCCATTTTTTTAAGCCAGAATTCTCTCGCGAGAGTCAGGTGATAATAAGTATTAGCAGCTTTCAAAACTGTTTCTGAATCCTGATCGTTAAATGAGACGGCCTCTTCTCCCTTCCCCTTAACGATACGGAAATATTTCCCGTCAAAGGCATCAGAGCTTTCAAGATCAGAGAGCTCTACCTCACGGTATACCGTTTTGGTAGAATGGTCCTGGCGTACGAGAACCCGGAAGGTATCTGCGTACGAGGAGCCTACAAATAACAGAGAGAGTAATAAATATTTCATAGTGAGCTCCTTAAATGATCACGTTCCAGTTGTTATCAGGATCAACCGGTGCAGTAGTTGGCATTACACGTGACTGAGTCAGCATCAATGCAACAGCACCCATGAGGTTAAACGGAGGCGGCAGATAGAAAGTCGCCGTACCCGCTATCGAGAAAGCAAACTGCGCGTAAGTGCGGAAACGTGAAGGAGCTTTTGGATTCCAGAATTCTTCAAACTTCAGGATTTGATCAAGCTCAGCTGACTTGATTAGCCCTGTTTCATAAGCAGAAGCGATGATGTCTTCGTAAGTGATTCCAGTTCCCTTGAAGATATCGCCACGCATGAGCTCGCCCATCTCTTTTTTCATCATCTTGATAGAAACGCGGTACTGCTCCATCGGAGAAAGAACATAAATCTGGCTTTCAGATGTTCCTGGTTCAGCACCGTACTGGAATACGAGTTCAACACGTCTGGCGTCCATTCTTCTTGCAAGTTTTTCGATCACGTTGGACATGATCATTACTTGTGTTGGCGAATAAACTTTATAAAGACGTCCGCGCTGAGTGAGTTTCTCTTTACGTGAAACATAATTCACTGATGAGCTGTTTGTTGATACGAGCTCTCTGGTCTTCGCCATTTTGTCTTTAGCATTCTCAACCATCTCAAGATAGTTGTAAGTGTAGTGATTCCAATCCAGAGCATTGTTCAGTCGAAGAGCTTCAAGCTTATGGAAAGTGGCAGAGTCGATGAGATTGTCACGAAGACCAGCATGGGCAAGTCTCCACATAAGATTGTCTCTTTCTTTTGTAGTCTTGAAAGTAAGCATCTCACTCATGCGAAAATAGCGGCCGATTGAACAATGGTTCACTTCATCCGGAAAAGGAGCCACAAGGCCCAGATACTTTTTCAGATCGAAGTTTGCCGGGATTGTGAGATTTCTTGGAGTCATTGGACGCTTCCATTTAGAAGCGTTAGCAATATCTGTTCTCAGAACTTCAGAATCCAGAATCACTTTCATAAGGATATCATCGATCTGATTTCCCTCACGAAGCAGTACCAGAAGAGTCCGGAGTTCAGACGATTCCACTATGACTCCGGCATTTTTCGCATTCTGAATCAGAAGCGTTGCCAGACCCGGATCGCATTGAGTTTCCCGCGCGACAAAAGTCGTCATGGTTGCCCGGAAGATCTGCGCAGCTTTTGACTTTAGTTCAGTCAGAAGCCGATGCTCTTCCATCCATGAAGAAAGTGCTTTGCGGTCGTTCTTGGTCACCATCCTCGAATACGACTCTTTATTGTTTTGTAAAAGAGTCACATCAAAGGCGAACGCCCGTGTGAAAGAGATAAAGAAGAGAACAGCGGTGAAGAAGAGAAATTTCATGACACTCCCTTTGAAAGGAGCGGAGATATATACAAAATCTTAACGTGCGCGAAGAGCCGGAAAAAGAATTGAGGATAATCGAAGGTTACCTAAGGGAGATACGAAGGAAGCCGAAGTGTCATGTCATTTAAGGTTTTGATCAATTGGCTGATACTACTGAAAATACTTCATTTACCCGGAGCGCTCAGGCAGTGAGCAAGTTTTTATTGAGAAACAGGAGACTGTCCGAAAACTTCATTGGTTGTAGTTTCGACTCCAGATTTTGCCGAAGCAGGTATTGTCTTTGGCTTCCTCTTGATCCTGATATCTTTCTCCACATTCAGGTAATACGCGATCCCCAGAATCGCAGCAACAATCACAACTGCTTTCCCCATCCCCTGCTTTTTCTGTCTCTTCTTGCGTACAGGAGGTGGCGAACTTTTTTTGGCCGAAGCTTTAAGTTGTGCCAGAGGAATGACCATCGTTCTGGTGTGGTCCGGATTTATTCTTTCAGAAGCAGGTGCCATATAATCTTCATCACCATCAGAAGCATCATCAACGAGAGTCAGGATTACTCCGGTTGCGAGCCTCATAGGAGTATTGACCTTCCACTCTGCTTTTTGCCCTGGTTCAATTTTCTGTTCGTCGAGAAAACTGCCATTCGTTGATCCGTGATCAATCACAAAGTAGCGATCCCCTCTCTGGATTAATGATAGGTGACGTCGGCTGATTTCTGAATTTGGGAGAAGAAGATGGCATTGATTACTGGAGCCGATAATGAGCTCATTACGTTCAATCTGATAATAGGATCTGGAACCAGCTTGTCCCAGGATAATTTCAATCCGCATTCCCAGAGATTATATCTCAGAACCCCTAAAATGCAGAACCCCCCATTCTGGGGGGCCCGACAGATATCTAGCTACTTCAGCATCTAGCTTCCACAGCTAACACATTCTTCTGGATTATCAAGCGAACACATCAGTGCTTCTGCATCAGTTGCGATAACCGGGATAGCTGCAGGTTTTGCAGTTTCCTTGATCGTGAACTTAATTGCATCTACCGCTGGACGTGTACGGAGGTAGTACATACCGGTCTTGAGACCGAGCTTCCACGCAGCGAAGTGGAGCGAAGACAGCTTACCGAAGTTAGTGTCTTCCATGTGAATGTTGAGAGACTGAGACTGATCGATATAAGCTCCGCGATCAGCGGCCATCTCAAGAATCGACTTCTGCTTAATTTCCCAAACAGTCTTGTAGAGCTCTTTAAGATCGGTTGGGATCTCTGGAATGTACTGAACAGAACCGTTGTGAGCGATGATTCTGTCTTTCATTTCTTCATTCCAGAGGCCCAGACCGATAAGATCTCTGACGAGATGCTTATTCACGACCGCGAATTCTCCAGAGAGAACACGACGAGTGTACATATTCGATGTCACCGGCTCGATACACTCATTATTCCCTAGAATCTGTGATGTCGATGCCGTAGGCATCGGAGCCATCAGTAGTGAGTTACGAACTCCGTAAGTCTTGATCTTCGCTCTGAGAGTTGTCCAATCCCAACGGTTTGAAGGACGAACTTCCCACATATCCGGCTGGAGAATTCCCTGAGAAATCGGTGAGCCTTCATACGACTCGTAAGCTCCGTGCTCTTTAGCAAGATCCGCAGAAGCAGAAACTGCTGCGTAGTAAATTGTCTCAAAGACTTCTTTGTTCACCTGGCGAGCTTCAGCAGATTCAAATGGAACTCTCAGTTTGAAGAAAGCATCCGCGAGACCCTGAACACCAATCCCGATGGGACGGTTTTTCATGTTCGAGTAACGGGCCTCTTCAACCGGATAATAGTTCAGGTCGATGATGCGGTTAAGGTTGCGGGTTACCTGGTAAGTCACATCATAGAGTTTCTTGTGATCGAACACGCCGTCTTTCACGAACATCGGGAGAGCGATCGAAGCGAGGTTACAAACGGCAATTTCTTTGTCTGACGTGTACTGCATGATTTCAGTACAGAGGTTTGAAGACTTGATTGTTCCGAGGTTCTTCTGGTTCGACTTCTCGTTAGCTGCATCTTTATAGAGCATGAAAGGCATACCAGTTTCAATCTGAGACTGGATGACTTTGTACCAAAGATCGCGGGCTTTCACTTTACGGAGTCCGCGGCCTTCAGCTTCGTATTTCTCATAGAGAGCATCGAATTCCTTGCCGTGACAGTCAGCAAGTCCTGGAGACTTATTCGGGCACATGAGTGTCCAATCAGCATCCGTCTCTACTCTTCTCATGAAGAGGTCATTGATCCAGAGTGCATAGAAAAGATCGCGTGCGCGCATTTCATCTTTACCGTGGTTCTTCTTGAGATCGAGGAAATCCTCGATATCTGCATGCCAGGGCTCGAGGTAGATTGCAAACGCACCTTTGCGTTTTCCGCCGCCCTGATCAACGTATCTAGCAGTATCGTTAAACACGCGAAGCATAGGAACGATACCGTTTGAAGTACCGTTGGTACCTTTGATGAATGATCCCTTAGCGCGGATGTTATGGATCGATAGACCGATACCACCAGCGGACTGAGAGATAAGAGCACAAGACTTAAGTGTCTCGTAAATCCCTTCGATAGAATCGTCTTTCATAGCAACGAGGAAGCAAGAAGACATCTGTGCCTTGTTTGTTCCTGCATTGAAGAGAGTAGGACTTGCGTGAGTGAACCAGCCTTCCGAGATGAGGTGGTAAGTTTTCATCGCTTCTTCGATATTATCTGGCTGGACCCCAAGGGCCACGCGCATGAAGAGGTGCTGAGGACGCTCAACGATCTTTCCATTTACTTTGAGAAGGTACGACTTCTCGAGAGTCTTGAATCCGAAGTAATCGAATTCGAAGTCACGTGAGTAAGCGATCTCGGTAGAGATTCTGTCCTTGTACTCGCGGCAGTACTCGTAGAACTCTTTAGAAATGAGTGGCTGCTTTTCGCCAGTGTACTCATTCTTGAAAGTATAAAGAGTCTCCATGGTTTCCATGAAAGAGTCTGATGTTGAACGGTGAAGGTTTGCTACCGCGATACGACCCGCGAGGCGGGCGTAATCTGGATGAACTGATGTCATGTAAGCAGAAATTTCTGCAGACAAGTTATCAAGCTCCTCAGTAGTCACTCCGTCGAAGAGACCATTGATGGTACGCTGAGCGACCGCCATGGAATCGACGTATTTTACATCAAGCCCGTAAGTCAGTTGAGATATACGGTGAGTGATTTTATCAAATTGGACTGGTTCTCTTTTACCTGAACGTGTTTGTACGAACATGTCTTACTCCTTAAAAATCCATATCGGTTGAGAAAGTGAACTGTGATCCAGCAGGGTCTTTGGTAGAGTTTGTCACTCCGGCCTTCTGGTATTCAGAAACACGCTTCTCGAAGAAATTAGTTTTACCTTGCATAGAAATCATTTCCATCCAGTCGAATGGATTCTTAGCATCCCAGATGTTTGAGTAACCGAGTGAGCGCATGAGGCGATCAGCGCAGAAACGGATGTACTCTTTCATCATGTCTGCATTCATTCCGATAAGTGATACCGGAAGGGCCTCAGTGATAAATTCGCACTCGAACTCTACAGCTTCCTTGATAAGGTCGCGGATGCGGCCTTCAGAAGGCTTGTTCGTGATGTAGTCCTTATAGAGGAGACAAGCGAAGTCAGTGTGGAGACCTTCGTCACGAGAGATAAGCTCGTTAGAGAAAGTGAGTCCTGGCATGAGTCCGCGTTTCTTTAACCAGAAGATTGAGCAGAAGGCACCCGAGAAGAAGATTCCTTCAATGGCAGCGAAGGCCACAAGTCTTTCAGCGAAAGACTCATTACCGTTAATCCACTTCATCGCCCAGTCAGCTTTCTTCTTAATACATGGAATAGTATCGATCGCCTTGAAGAGTTTCTCTTTTTGAGCAGCATCTTTAATGTATGTATCGATGAGAAGCCCGTAGGTCTCAGCGTGGATGTTTTCCATCGCAATCTGGAATCCGTAGAAAGCGCGTGCTTCAGGAATCTGAACATCGTTATAAAAACGAAGTGCGAGGTTCTCGTTAACGATTCCATCAGAGGCCGAGAAGAACGCTAGGATATGTGAAATAAAGTGACGTTCACCGTCATTCATTGCTTCCCAGTCGTTCAGATCAGCATAGAGATCGATCTCTTCTGCTGTCCAAAAAGAGGCCATGGCCTTCTTGTACATTTCCCAGATCTCGTTGTGCTTGATCGGGAAAAGAACAAAGCGGTCATTCGTTTGTGTAAGTAGTGGCTCCAAGCTCGTCGTCATACCCCAACTCCTTCTTCATGATGTGTGTGGTAATTGTTTATATCTGTCTTAATTCAAGCGTAGTGGGTGTTCTGACATTTGAAAAGTGAAAAAACTAGATATAGTGGTTATGACAATTTTCTGACGGTTTTTACTACTAGATGAGGTAATTTCCGACAATTCTTATCGAGTGAAAAATCACAATTTCTTACATGAAAAGGCGCGCCATTTGATTGGTGCTTGCCAAAGATTTTACGCCTCCAACCTGAAGAGGAAAATCCTTCCCGATGCTACAAAAATAGATCGAGCAAGGCACATAAAGTGAGCCCAATCATGAATCCAGGCACAGAAAAATTTTCCCCATGATGCTTCTTTTCGAAGAGCTCGAGAGTTACCACTGTCATCATTGAGGCGCCCGCAAATGAAAGAAGCAGTGGAAGGCTGAAGTGACTGGAGCGAACAAATGCAAAACCCGAAACCGCAGATATCATTTCAATCAGAGCGGTTACTGCATTCGCAAGAAGTGCTGTGGGAAGTGTGAATCCGGCGAGAAGAAACGATAGTGAGGTCACAAAGCCCTCAGGAAGGTTTTGAATGAAAATCGCGATTGATAGTGGGAGCGCTTCTTTCCACCCCAATGCGGCCACGTCAAAGCCCACTGAGAGTCCCTCGGGGATATTGTGAAGACTCATCACAATGACAAAAAGATACGCACGTTGACGTGCTAAGTTCTGTGTCAGGCGCTTAACCAGCTTTGCGGAGACAAAGATGAAGAGCATTCCGATCGCCATGCCCTTTAGGAGTGGATCAAAGGAGTGACTTAATCTCCACGCAGGAAGAAAGAGTGAAAAGATTGAGGCGCTGATCATCACTCCCCCACCAAATGATTCCCAGAAACAACGATGACTCTCTTTCATGTAGCGATGAAAGATAATGGGAAGCGAGCCCACGAGAGTCGATAATCCAGAAACTATGAATAAACCCAGAAAGCTTATGAGAGTCATCTGAAGAGATCCTAATCCAATCTGAGCTTGGAATAAATTCGCTATTGTCTATGCCTTGATCGAGCTTATTGATTGGACCTGAAAACCCGCGCCAATGTAATATAGAGAAAAAAAGGGAGACCACATCATGGCAAAAGCAAAAGCATCGCAAAAAATTGATATCGGAATCAGTGAGAAGGATCGGAAGAGTATCAGTCAGGGACTCAATCGCCTGTTGGCCGATTCATACACACTGTATCTCATGACACACAATTTCCACTGGAATGTTAAAGGACCGATGTTCAATACCCTTCATCTCATGTTTGAAGGTCAGTATAACGAACTCGCACTTGCTGTTGATACCATTGCAGAAAGAATTCGTGCTCTGGGATATCCAGCACCGGGAACGTATTCAGAATTTGTGGCCCTCTCTTCGATCAAAGAAGTGAAAGGTGTTCCAAAGGCCGAAGAAATGATCAAGCATCTTGTGAATGCTCACGAGTCAGTTATCAAAACTGCTCGTTCATTATTTCCGGCAGTGGAAGCCGCATCGGATGAACCGACTGCTGATCTTCTCACCCAGAGAATGCAGATCCATGAAAAAACGGCGTGGATGCTCAGATCTCTGCTCGAATAAAAAAGATTAATGAAGTAACCCTCAGTTAATTAAGAAAATGAACCGGCCCTGAAGCGTATATGCGAATTCAGGACCGGTTAATTTCGTTTGTTTATAAACAAAAATTTCGCATACAAAAATCCCCTTCATTCCCTCTGATTTTTCACGATAAGAGTTTACTTACCTCGGAGGGAAAAACGTGATCTTTTATACAATCCAGGGCCCCGGCTACGAACTCGAAATCCATGATGACAAAATGAAACTCTCCAAGAAAACCTGGTTAAAGCAGCTTTCCCGGAAGGATGCGATTAAAACCTTTGAATTGAAATCCCTCGCTGGATTTGAGATCTCGACTCCTCACTTCTTCCTCTGGGGAAAGATTGAGTGGAAAAATGAAGACGGAGTGAAAGAAACTTTCCGCTTTTCGACGAATCCTGAAATGGTGAAGAAAATCGAGAAGTACATGCAGAAGATGATTCAGAAAAATATTCAGAAGAAAAGTACTCATACCTTTTCAGAAATCCAGCGTATCGCTGCTTAATCAACTTATACTTTTTTGATTTAAAAAAAGGCGCCTGTTTCAGGCGCCTTTTTTATTTGTAAATGTTGTTTGATTAGATCTTCTCAGTCTCAGACAGGAAGTTAAGCGGCTGTCTTACGTCAACCACACCACCACCCTTCGGTTTAGGGAAGTCGATGAGATTAAGTACGTTCCCCATACAGTTCGTTCCTTTCTTCGAGAACTGAGCGTCTTTCACGCGGATGTCGTACTTCGCAACCTTACCGGAAGCAGAGATCGTAAAGTTCAGGTCAATAACCCCTTTCACTTTCTCATCTTGACCAATAAGCTCTTGCTGATAACAGTGACGGAACTGTGGAATGTATTCACGAAGAATACGTCTCAGAAGTTCCGGATCCATTGAACCGAGAACCACTGTTTTTGGCTCGAGGTAAGCTGAATCAAAGCCTTTCTTAGAAGCGAGGCCTCGCGCTCCGTATGAACCGGAGCCATTACCTTTCGAATCAGAGCCATTGAATTTACCGACACCAATATCAGCACCGGCAACGAGGTTACCTTTATCAGATGAACCGGCATTGAAGGTTGCGTCCTTCATTCCGCTCTTACCACTAGCTGTACCAGTTGCATTTAAGTTCGGAGCATCGGCAGTAACAGATCCGAGGGCAACTGAGCTCTTGAACTCGTAGGCCTTAACTGCTGGTGCAGTTGGAGCAGCTTGCGCAGGAGCTGGTGAAGTAGCTTTCGCGACAACTTTTTGCTTAGCTGATGCCTGGGCAAATTCCACTTTCGGTTTAACTTGCTGGTCGTTTGCTTTGTGACCAGTGTTCTCCGTCTGAGAAGTAATTTCCTGAGCAGCGACTTCTGACTTCACATCAGAGATTGGAGACTCTTTCTGGACTGGAGTCTTAATTGTATAAATCACAGCGACTTCTTCTTTAAATTCATCCTGAGTAGGAATTGTTACAAAGAGAAGAAGAAGCATAGGCAGGAAGACCCCTGCGAAAACTTTTGAAGCGCGGGTCAAGAATTCGCGGTCACGATAGAAAAGAGGAAGAGCACTCCATCCTGTAGCATGATCAACCAGGCGAACTGAAATCTGTTCCGAACCATGAGTCAGGAAGAGTGTATCGTTAAGATTGATTTTTTCCCACGCCACTGAAGGAATGATGTTCTCACTTGGGTGGAAACGAAGTTTCCCATCCTGGATCGAGAAGATCTTAGAACGTTCGAGAGTATGGAAAGGAATTGTATTTTTCTTAGTCTTATCAGAACCAAGGAAATATTCGCCGTCACGGAGCTTGAGGAAAGTAACATCCATCATGAGACCGTTTACATAACTGATGACCTCAAGACGACGGTCTTTAGTCTGGTGAATGATGTCCATGGCCTCAAGTGACTGATCGAGATCGACATAGTCACCTGTGAACATAGTAAGTGGGATCTTGTTGGCCGGAATCCAGTGCTGTTCGTCGAATTTAATATCGCAGTATTCACCGTCAATAAAGACGAGACCTTCTTTCTGGGGAATTTCAAAATGAGCGTGTGGCTCAATTTTCAATTCTTCAATCGTAGAATCAGGATTAAAGACCGGAGCTGAATCTTCGAGGCACTCAGCAGCGAATGATAAATTCCCAATGGTGAGAACATCGCCATGACCGACAAAGGAATCCTGAACGCGCTTTCCGTTTACGAATACTCCGCCCTCGGAAAAGAGGTCCTTAACCATGATCCCTTCACCTTTGATGAAGAGGAAGACATGGTAAGAAGAAATTCCCTGGAGCTTCAGCTGAATATCACAGTTGTCGGCAGATCCGACGAGGAGTTTTTTCTTATCGAGGATAAAGGCTTCAGGGATCCGGCCATCAAGGCATCTAAGCCTCATTTGACCTGCAATCGTTTGGGTGGCTTTCATAGCACTACTCCTTCATTCTCGTTGCCAGCATCTTTTCAATTTTCTGTGAGATGGCAGTTATCTCCAGAACTCCGCTGCGGCTGCGCGCCTTCATTATAGCAAAGGCACCTTTAATATCGTTTCTCCGGATGAGATAGAGCGCGTATGTGGCAGCAATATCTTCACGGCGAAATTGGTCTTTTGGAATCTGTGCGAAATACTTACCAGCGGTATCCAGGTCACCTTTGTAGAGCCAGGCATTAGCAAGTGAGAAAGAAACATCGATATCCTGGATTCCCTTGAACGGACCTTCCGTCAAAAGCGCAATGGCCTTATCGTAATGTCCGAACTGAAGATAAAGCTGAGATATGTTATATCTTGGAACTTTAAAGTCAGCGGACACCTTCATCGATTCCTTGAGGAATTCTTTCCCCTTCTCCCACTGTTCGTGTTTGAAGTGAATGAGACCAAGGTTATTGAGAGCAATCGATTTCACAGTATTATTCTTACTTTCATTAAGAGACATCTGGTAGAAGAACTCGGCCTTAGACCAGGCATCCTGAACGAAATAGCAGTTACCGATGTGAAGCCAGTAATAAGGATTATCAACCTGCTTTTCGTAACCTTTTTTGTATTTAACCAGAGTTTCTTTTGCTTTGCCTTTGTAGCATTCAATAACTTCATGCTGGCTTGAACCGTATTTCTCGAGGCGATTTTCGCCCCAACGAAGATAAGATTCATCTGCGAGTGAGTCCCACTTGATATCTTCAATCTTCCGTTCAATACGGCTCGATGAGCATGAAGCAAGAAGGATTGTGGCGACAATAGTCAGAGTTGCTTTCATAATTAGTTACCCGCCTTATCCATGGTCACACCAGTGAAGAAAGAATGAACCGGGTTTTCCACGTCTTCAACTGAAGCAATAGTGCGCGATCCATGGGTCAAAGTTTCTTTTTCTTTAAGAGCTTTCGCGAGATTCTTTTCAAACTGAGCAGAAACACCCAGAAGTTCTTTCCCCATGCCTTTCATGGCACCAGTCAGAGCTGCAGTCGTCTGTTCATCCATTCCTTTCGGACGTAGAGTCTGAATCTTCTCTCCTACAATCAGATACACCTGGGAGAAGTGGCGGGTTGCAAGGATTGCAAGATCTGCCTGTGAAGATTGAGTGAGTGGCTGATACTTATTTTTGAAAGCCTGCACTTTCAGAAGATACGATTCGACAGATTTGTTAAAGGCGTCACCATCGAAGACTGGTTTGTCCCAGATCACATGAGCTTCCAGATCTTCACGATCTTTCTTTGCTTTCTCAAAGAGAGTCATTTCCACGAGCCAGCGGGCAGTTTCTTCATTCCTGAGCTCTCTGAACTCTGTCAGAATGCTATCTTTCAATGTGAGACTCGATTTTTCCCAATACCATTTCTGCAGGGAATATCTGTACTGAGTGATATAAGGTTCAACCGGATGTCTCTTCACGAAAAGACGAAGACCGTGAAAGTCCCCTTTCTTCTCAAGGAACTGATAAATCTGTGTAAGACCCTTTCCGATGAGCTCAGGCTTATTAATACAGTTCTTGAAGTTCGAAAGCATTCCTTCTGCCACACTTGTGTTTTCTTCCACGAGGGCAGTCATAATTCCGATTTCAAAAAAGCGTGACTGGGTATCATCTTTCAGGTGGCAGAATTTCTTCAGGTGAAGCTTCGTCATATTGAATGATGTAACAAAATCCTGGAGGCGGTACATACGTTCAGTGAGTTTTAACTCTTCAACACGTCTTTCTTTCATCTGCTCGTCAGTCATCCGGGCATGAGCAAGCTCAAGCCAGTGATAAGATTTTGAGGGCTCACCCATTTCAAGCTGAATCATTGCCGCAAAGAATGCTGCCTGGAACTTCACTTTATCAGGATATAGCTTATGAACATAAATCTGCTCGAAGCCTTTTGCTGCTGCTGCCTTGTCACCTTTCTTCGCCATGTCCTGGTACTGAAGGAAGAGGATATTTCCGAGAGTGATTTCGGCCTTATCAATAGTGTCTCTTGAGAATTTCAGGAAGCCAGCCTTCATTTCCGAAACCCAATGTGAAAGTTTCACAGTGTTTTTCTTCTCAATGAAGTGATCGAGAACTTTCGTCATGAGCTTCTGCTGCTCTTTCAGGTGTTCCGGATAATGCTTATTGAATACGGCGAGTACCTGAGAAGCCTTCTGGTCATCATGAATTTCATGATAGATGGCAAAGAGCTTAGGATAGATCTGTTCACTTCTCTCATCACGCGGCCAGAAGGCCAGATGTTCTGAGTAAGCGAAGATCAGGAATTTCTTGTTCTCTTCTTTTGAAAGAACTTCCATACCGGTAAGGGCAAGAAGCGAATCGAAGGCCTTGCGGCCGATTTTCAGGTCCTGAACTTTTTTTGCTTCAAGGATTGCTTCTACATAACTAGGAGCTGCGTTTTTCCACTGGCGGACTGAATAATAAGTTTCAGCGCGGAAGTAGAAATACTCAACACGCTTGGTGTGATCAAGAACAATGAGGTGTTCAAAGAATTTCAGAACAACGCTAAGCTCAGACTCTTTGAAGTCACTTGAGTCTTCCTTCATGTCTTTTGCCACTTTGATCTGAAGGAAACCGGCAAGAGTTCTCATTTTTTCAATAGCGTCAGGTTTCATATCAACAGGAAGATGCTTCTTCTTATCAGCGGTCTTGTTATTAGAATTTTCTGCTTTCTCGTAGTACTTCACAAGTTGAGCTGATGCTTTCTCATGATCAGGGAATCTCTTATAGTGGTTATAAAAATCAAGATAAGAGTGGAAAAGCTGTTCCTGGTACTTCATCCAGTTGTTCTTATTAATGAGATCCTGAACGGCCGCGAAGATTTTCTCAGTCTCCTTCATGTGCCCCTTGTTCATGGATTTAAGACCCATTGGCATGAGGTAAGGAACTGGATCTTTTTCATGTTTCAGGTAGAACTCAAGACCCTCGAGAGGTCGTGAAGCATAGACATAGAACGACCCGATGTTTTCAAGAACCTGATCGCGGATATTTACGTATGACTTGTCTTTAGATTTAAAGTAAGAGGCCTGGATGGCCTTGATCGCTTTATCAAAGTCATGAACTTTGAGATAACACCATGAGAGGTTGAAAAGGTGTTTGGTAAGCCACTCATCTTCAGATTTCTTGATAGCGCGCTCATAGTAATGAATCGCATCTTTGAATTTCTTCTCATTATAATAATGATCCGCGAGAGCTGTCTCAGCATGGTGACGGAGAGAATTGTGTGGATCATTGACAAGAGAAATGGTTTTCAGGAGATATTCTTCAGCTAGATTATCACGACCATAGTCGCGTGAGTTAAGACCGAGAACGAAGAAGACCCATGGCTTATGGGCAGTGTTCGGGTGCTCTTTCAGGAAATTGAAACCAAATGCTTTGGTATTCGAATAATAGATGCGGGTTTCACTGAAATAATGTTCTTTCGGCTTACGCTCACCTGCAGTTGTCTTAGCAAGGAACTCTCTGTTATTTTTTTCGTGAACGAGCTTCAGGATTTCTGAATGAAGTTCGAGCATCCGGTACTTCATATCCGGACCTTTCTTACGGGCACTCTCGAGAATTTTCATCTCTGTTGTCACAAGCTTCATGAGCTCGTTCCAGCGATCTTTCTTCTTTTCAGGTTTGGCTGCCGAAACAGTCGAAGCCGCTAGTAAGAAAGATGAAATGATGATTGTCCGTAGAATCACGTTCATGATCAGTAATTCCCTTTCACGATAAATTTAAACTGTGAGTAACCTGCAAGGGCGGAATCATTCATCACTCTCTGAACAATGCTGTAGTCCATGTCCCTGTCGATCACAAGGTTGACGAGCTCGAGCTTGTGCGGAGTACGAATTTTCTTGTTGGCCTCTTCCGTCTGAGCACGCTGAGATTTTAAAGCAGCAGTGAGTTCAGGCATCGAACCTGAGGCCGGAAGGCGACCGATTTCTTTGTTATTGAGGAAGACGACAGCATTTTTATTCACCTGGAGAACCGGTGCAAATTTAGTTAATTCCTGGGCATTAGAATCTGCCATATCCAGGTTCTTCGTCAGATCGAGTGTAAGATCGGAAGCGTTATAACTCATGAGTAGGAACACGAGGAGAATCGTAAGAATGTCGAGGAGTGACGTAATATCCACGTCAATCTGTTCATTATTACGTTTTCTTGCGAATCTCTTCTTCATTTGCCGACTCCTGAGTTATCAAATACGATCTGCTCGAAGATTTTTTCTTTCTTCAGACGATCACCCTGAGTGTTATCAATAAAGGTGATGAGATACTGGAAAGAAATCTTCGGATCGGCTTTGACGATCATGGTATTTTCTTTCGGATTAGTTGCTTTCAACTCACGAAGATAGTTAGTCAGGTCCGGTCCTTGTGTTGACGCAAATGAGCGTGAACGAAGATTCTTGATACCAGTCTTCACCACCACCTGATCCTTACTAACTTCTAAAGTCAAATTCAGAGGATCTTTGTCCTTCTTGTCTTCAATTTCTTGTGTCATCGGAAGGGAGGAACCGATTTCATAGACATCAACAAACTGAGCAGACATCAGAAGGAAGAAGATGAAGATGAACACTGAATCCAGGATGGGAACCAGGTTCAGTTTTTCAATTTTTTTAATCTTGCGACCTGTTTTCATAACAACCTCTGAGAAAACTTAATTAAGCAGCTTTATCTTCTTTCGAAATTCCCTGCTTCTTAGTCGACAGGAGATCGAGAAGCTTCACTGAATTCTCTTCAATTTCCTGGATCATCTTCTCACCACGGGCCATGAGGAAAGCGTGAACCACCATGAGAGAAATCGCAGATAAGAGACCAAGAGCTGTAGTGTTCATCGCTACCGCAATACCTTCAGCGAGGAGCTGGGCTTTTTGAGAAGCTTCAGCACCGGCAACTGCTGCGAATGACTGAATCAGACCCTGAATGGTTCCGAGAAGTCCGAGGAGTGTTGAAAGGTTCGCGCAGAGAGCGAGATATGAAAGTCGTTTTTCGATTTTCGGAACTGTTTCGAGGATTGATGCCTCGAGAGCGTCCTGAATTTGTTCTTTTGATTGATTCGCGCGCTTGAGACCATTTTTCATCACGAACGCGAGAAGTGATGGAGACTCAGAACAAGACTGGATGGCGTCCTGAACCTGATTTCCGATTACCCATTTTTTAATTGAGGCCATGAGACTTGTACCATCAATGTCATACTTGAAGAAGCACTTGAGCCTCTCAAAGCAGATCGCGATACCGATCGCCCATATGACGGCGATAACCCACATGAAGATACCACCCTCGACCATGAATCGGGCAGACCACTGTAGCATTGTTTCCTGGACGATTGGTGATGCTGCTACTGCGGCAGCAGCGGTTTGTGTAGCTGTAACTGGATCCATTAGTTCCCCCCTATTGAGATAGACTCAAAGCTTGCTTTTAAATTGTGTATTAATGATGGAAGCATCAATGAACGTCGTTCACTGAATGCGATTGAAATTAAAATATTTCGTTTCATTAAAAAGCCAGAACAGACCTTTGGGCCTTATTCTTTTTCAGTCCGGAACGTATCAGCAGACGTGCAGCGTGGAGTAACGTTCAACAAGTATACCGGACTAAAACAATCGAAACTGGTTCATTCTATATGTTAAAAAACCAATATCAAGCCAACGTATCGGCAAAAAAAGCCGGAACCCAAGGGTTAAAGTGACTTAAAAATATGTGGGGGGCGAAAAGTTTCTGAAGGGAGAGGAAAATCGCCAACAAAAGTTGGCGATTTGCAGATTATCTCAAGGAATCAACATCTTTCTTCTGGAAGGTATCGAAGTTCTTGCGGGTATAGAGATCAAGTTCGAAGCGCTTGCGCTCTCTTTCCCGAACTGAGATATCACCGGGGGCTATGAGCTGCCCTTTTACCTCAAGATTTCCTAGGTCGAACTTCTCATACTTCTTATACTGATAAATCACTTTAGGCTCGGTTTTTGGAGCTTCCTGGGCCATCGCCGGAGTAAGCACAAGGAGACTAAGTGATAACAACAAATATTTCATAGACCCTTCCTATTCTTTCTTATCGGCACTTTCTTCGGAATTACTTTCTTCGGTACTGTCTTCGTTCGAGAGAGTCTCTGTTCTGTAGGTCTGGCAGTTTGATTTAAGACCAAAGGAATAATCCCCCAACTCATCGGCCCAGAAAGCACCATGAAATTTCCAGAACTCTTCGAAGCGTGTTCTTGTCACGTTCGAGAAGTCACCGCGACCTCGGTCAGCTACGAGCTTCTTACCGCTATAGACGAGATCCTTCTTCCGCGAAAGAACTTCAAGGTTCACCTTAAAGAGCTCGGACGAGAAGAATGGAACACTCTCCAGGAACTGGAAGATATCGGTCTTAGCGTTGTAGTTAATTTTAGTAATCATGTTCTCTCTCACCGAAGCGAGGTGAGGAATGAGCTTGTGCTGGATTTCTTTTTTCTCACTCAGAATCCGCTTCATTTCCTGATTGATTTTATAGATCGAATTGAAGTCGAGGCTGAAGCGGGTCTGCTTCTTCATCCTGGTTACAATCTGACGGGTGAAGGTTTCATGTTTCTTTAATTCTTCGCCCGGACGGAACATGAGATTGTAAAAATAGTTCGGGGTGCTGTTATGTTTTCTCATCACTGCTTCCAGGGCCTGGAAACGCGGACGATAAAACTGATAGTACTGATTAATGATCGTCAGTGAGTCGTCGTAGAGACACAAACGGAAATATGCCAGTGCTGTAAGATACTCTGCTTCCGGAAAGAAGTAAGTATCAAGTAGTGGCGACTTATAAGTAACAAGAAGTCCCAATGTACGGTTGAAATCCCCTAACTGATAGTAGGCCCATGCCTTTTCCAGAATAATATACGGCCACTTGTAAGAGCGCTTAGGAACTTTATTATAAGAATCAATTGAGGCCTGATAATTACCGACCTTGTAATGGTGACGAGCGCGGTTAATGAGACAGATCTCGTAAACCATGCGGAAGTAGCGTCCGATTTTCTCACTCGCCGCTTTCTTCTCCTGCTTTTCAGCACTCACCTGACAGCGGTCGTATGCCGCAAATTCCATATCCTTATTCTTCAGACCATCATGGACCTGGGCCAGAAGTAACTGGGACTCAGGATAATAACGGTGATCAGGATGGACCTTGTCCATGAGATCAAATGCTTTCTTTAAATCTTTTTTCTGAATAGCCTGACGTCCAAGAATGAAGCGCGTGGATGAAGTCGGAAAACGCGCGAGCATGGTTGGTTCGTAATCTTCGAGAATCTCGATACCAGTGAAGTAAAGAAGCTCCTCAAGTCTGGTAAGATCATTTTTGGTTACTTCACGGAAATATGTTTCCTTGAAGAACTCGTTAAGTGCTGAGTAGTAATATTTTTTCTCTTCCAGCTTCTGAGAAAACAATTCTTTTGGTTGCGCCACACCTGGTTGGGTCTGTGCGAATGCCGAAAAACTGTAAAGAAGGAAAAGAGCGATTAGTATTTTCATGTCCGGACCTTAAAATGAAAAGCCGACAGAGATAATCACGTCGGTATTCACGCGCAGTTTTTTAGTTGGAGATCTTGGTCCTGCGGCAGTCCAGTATGTATTGAAGTATTCCGCTGATACGTGCCAGTTTTCTGTCAGGTGGAACTTCAAATTGGTCTTAAGGGTTGCACCAGTGAACGACTCATTCTTGAAGTAAGTTTTAACATTCCCCTTCTTCACAGATTCGAGGTTCGATTCAGCATTGATCTTTGCAAGACCAGCTCCGAACGACCAGTCAAAATAGAAGATTTGATTGAACGTATTAATTTTTCCATAGAACGGAGACCAGATGATATTTGCACCGTAAGTGCTGTTAAGCCTTCTGATGAAGGGCTCCTGAGAGTTAATCAATCTGACGTTTCTAAAGTCATCGTTATTCTGGTTTGTGTATCCATGATAGAAGCCCTCTATCCCCCACTCTTCGTGGAAATAAAATCCTGCTTTCGCTGCATACCCGTAAGTATCCTGGAACTTCGAAGTGAAGTTACTCAAGTAACCCAGATCGAAATAGCCAGTGTGTTCTTTTTTGTAGAGTTTGTTCTGGAGAACGTAAACTTTCTTATCAGGATCCAGCCAGAGGAAGTCGTATAACGACTTCTCTCCGGCGTGGACTTTATTTGTCATCATGAGAGCTGTAAAAAGAGCAAGCAGTGTCAGCTTAAGCATAGAATCAATCCTTCGATTACTTAACTTTTATATACTTCACTGTAACCTGAGCCCCGATTGGAGGCAAGTTTCCTGCATGAAACTTGATCGAACGGGAAGCTGAATCGTATGAATAAGCTGAAGATTCAACACCATTTACAAAAACCTTCAGAGAACCGTCCGCTGGCTTACCAGCAAGAGCAAATGAATCCAGTAGATCGATTATAGAATCACCCATTTCCAAAAGAACGTTATCGAAACGATCCATGATGTCTGACATCTTACCGGCAGTAAGTTTTGAAGCTTCTTCGTAACGAACGTGACCGATTGTATTACCACCAGTATTAACGTCATTAGCATTTACGATCGTATAGACTTTAACGAGACCTTCCTGTGACTTTTGCGCTTTGAGGTTATCGACATAAAATTTAACAGCCTCAGAAGACTGATCTTCCTCGTCGGATAAAATAACCACGGCTAAGTAGGCTTCAGGACGGATCCAGTTTGAATACTTGCTTACGAATCCTTCTGTAGCAGCGAGCCCTTTCTCATAACCTGAACCTTTAATTCCAACCTGAACCATAGATAAAAAGTTTTCATAGAACTTCTGCTCATCTGCTTTCGCAGCTGCAGAAGTAAGTGCTGTAGTTGAGCCTGGGACGATCGCCCCTTTTTTAGCTTCTGAGCTTGTATCGGTTGTTGTAATCGCCATTTTGAAATCAACATTCTTAGAGATAAAACCTTTGATAAAAGAATCGAAATTCTCACCAAGTGCTTTCTGCTCATCGGCCATTGAGCCGGAATTGTCGATTACCCAAAGGATATCGATTTTCTTAGTCTGTTCAGCAGTTTGCTGAAATTTTTCCTCAGCGTAACAAACTTCAGTTGCATTAGGATCTTTTGAAGCGTTTGGTCCGCCATTACCCTGACCAGGATTTGAATCGTCTACGCCGTCATCATCGTTACCGTGACCATTGTTACAGTCACCGATACCGCCAGTAGTTGAACCTGTTGTTGATCCACCAGTAGTAGAACCTGTTGTTGATCCACCAGTAGTAGAACCAGTTGTTGATCCACCAGTAGTTGAACCTGTAGTTGATCCACCAACAGTTCCGCCAGATGTAGAACCACCAGTTGTATCTCCAGTAGTAGAACCACCGGTTGTAGATCCACCAACTGTACCGCCAGAAGTAGAACCACCGGTTGTAGATCCACCAACTGTACTGCCAGAAGTCGAATCACCAGTAGTAGAACCACCAGCAGTTGTTCCGTCAGTAGAACCGCTGGTTACTCCTGAGTCCACCCCCGCAGTTTCGCCACCAGTTGTTTCAGAGGTGTCATCCGCGTATGGATTATCGAGATAATCTTTTTGATAGAACTCTTCTTTGTTACAAGCTGTAACGCTGGCAACGAAGAGAAGAGTCATTGCAAGACGGTTAAAGTTAAAATGAACCGAATTTTTGGCGAACCAAAATCCATTTGTAAGTGAGTGTTTCATGGTTTTCCCAGAAACAGACTGTTAAGCCATGCGGTTCTTTCTAATTTCGGGATCAACAAACGTGCAGCGTGAATTAACGTCCAACAACAAAATTAGAAAAAAAGAATTTATTACTTAAAACGGATTCTACTCTCCTCATTACCGAATTCAACTGGTATGCAGCCGAAAAATCGAGAAACGCCGGGAGTATAAACCTTTAGAAGTTTGTAGCCTCTAATCGGTGACAGGCCAGAAAACTCAAGCCAAATGTTGTTGGCAGTGGAAGTATCAGAAACCTAACAGGAGTTTTGAACCAGGCTTCTTCTCGATTTTGGACCAGGCCCCGCGGACATTATCAAGATCGTTCCCTACTATCATCTCGCAGGCACCATTATTCCCGGTGAAATTGAGACGGTTGAAGAACTTCATCTTTTTGAGCTCAGTAAAGTGAAGGGTTCCCACTTTAGGACATTCAACGACAAAGGAACCTATATAGGTGGGGGATTTCTTTTTGATTTCAAACTGAAAGAGTTCCTGACCTTCGAGCGCATCGTACTTTTCAGCACCGACGGCGACGGACTCAATATTATAGTGGCCGGCCGGAAGCTCGATATCCGAGAGAGTTGTTTCTACCCTGATGTACTCTTTCTTCCCGGATTCCCGGTGATAAAGGGCAAATTCTATATCAGCGGGATAAATGAGATGCCAGACTGCCCGACTTTTTCGGATGGACTTCTCAGCCTTTTTCACTGGGTTCGTAACCCGCTTCACTTTATCCGCATGAACAGGACCTGGTTTCACAGGTTCAGTCTTCCGGAAAGAAGCACAGCTGGAGAGGAAAATAACAAGTGCCAAGACAATCATAGTTCGCATGTCTATACTATATCACCATGACGTCAGTGTATTCAATGACTTCTCAAAAATGGAAAGACTTTCTTCTGGAAAACGGAGCATCGCTCCCCACTCTTCCCTATTGGCTCGAGGGTCTCTACCGAAATGCGGATCTGTGGAAGAAACATATTTCCCCGGATTTCGTGGCGCGCGCCCGCGGAAAACTTGATTTCTCGCTGCCAGAAATTACAAAAACTCATGAAGCTTCTGACGGAACAACTAAGTTTCAGATGAAAATGTCCGATGGCCTTGAAGTTGAGACTGTACTCATCCCCTTTCATAAACGTTTTACGGTTTGTCTTTCTACTCAGGTCGGTTGCGGAATGAATTGTTCATTCTGCTACACGGGGACGATGGGCCTCCGTAGAAATCTCACTGCCGGTGAGATAGTAGGACAGTATCTGAAGGCGCGCGAGTTTTTGAGACAAAAAAATCCCAAGGCGCTTAATCCCAGTGTGGTTTTCATGGGCCAGGGTGAGCCACTCCACAATGTGACTGAAGTTAAGAGTTCTGTTGAAATACTCAATGATCCACATATGTGCGATGTGGGCTTAAGACAAATGACCTTATCGACGGTCGGATATTTACCCGGCATGGAGGAGCTGAAATCATTTCCCCGGATCAATATTGCCTTATCACTTCATTCACCTTTTGATGAAGAAAGAAATCTCCTCATCCCTGTTAATCAGAAATATAATCTCAAAGAAGTCCTCGCAAAACTTGATGAGCTTTCAAGACAGTTCATCACGTTTGAATATCTTCTGGTGAAAGACTTCAACATGTCCGAACAGCATGCAGATGAGCTCGCTACCCTTCTGGGTCACAGGAACGCCATCATGAATCTCATTCCCATGAATCCCTTCCCCGGTTCCCGTTGGGAGCGTCCGGATGCTGATGATGTGGAAAAATTCAAAGAGCTTCTGGTGAAAAGAAAGCTCAGAGTGATGGTAAGAGAAACTAAGGGCGATGATATCCTTGCTGCCTGCGGACAACTCAGGGTAGAAAGTAGTGCGAGGAGAAAACATGTCTGATTCTACTTATGATGCCCGCTTCTCCGGAATCGCCAGGCTCTATGGGCTAAGGGCCCAGGAGAGAATCAGAACCGCTAGTGTACTGGTAGTCGGAATTGGTGGCGTGGGCTCCTGGATTGCAGAATCACTTGCCCGTACCGGAATTGGTGCCTTGACCCTCGTTGATCTTGATGACGTTTGTGTGACGAATGTGAATCGTCAGATTCATGCGGTATCAAGCACCGTCGGACGCTTTAAAGTCGAAGTCATGAAAGAAAGACTAATGGATATTCATCCTTACTGCGATATTGATATCAAGCAGTGTTTCTTCAGTCCGAAAAATATCGAAAAAGTTTTTGATAAAAAATATGATTTTGTCATCGATGCCTGTGATGACTTCAATAATAAATGTTACCTGATTGATTACTGCCGGAAGAATAGTATTCCCATGATCGTCATGGGAGGTGCCGGTGGAAAGGTTGATCCACTCCAGATACGTGTTTCTGATATGTCTTTTTCTCAGAATGACAAATTACTTTCACGAATCAGAAAAATTCTGCGCCAGGAATTTGCTTTCCCCAGGCAAAACGAGGGTGAATTCGGAATAACAGCAGTGTGGTCGCATGAGCGCGCGGTTTACCCAACTGCCAACGGATGTACAACCCACAGGCCTCAGGGGATTTCAAAAAATATGGATTGTAGTGAAGGTTTTGGTTCAGCGAGTTTTTTGACAGGATCATTTGCATTCGTCGCGGCTTCAATTGTTATTCGTGAACTTACGAAAGGATTTGTAGATGTTGAAATTTCTGAATGATGTAAAAGATTTCCTGACAAATACGGCGAAAGATTCCCGTATTCCCGACCGGGATAAGAAAATTCTTCTCGCGATGATTGCTCTTCTTATTTCTCCGTTCGATATCATTCCAGACTGGATTCCCATCTTCGGAGTTCTCGACGACTTGATTATTCTTTCCGTTGTTCTCGATTACTTTTTTTCAGTTCTTGATCAGAACATAATCTTGTCCCATTTTCCGTGGGGCATGAAGAGTTATGTGCGCTTAAAATCCATCACGCATGTTACACAGTATTTTGTTCCAAGAATTATCAAGAAGAAGCTCTGGAAGTACGTCGGGTCGCCGTATTGATTACATTCCGAAAAATTCGGTCACAGATTTTTGTGGAACATGAGTATAGTGTGGAGCAATCACACTGAGATCACTTTCAATTGCGGAGAGTTGTTCTTTAGCGAGATCTGTTGAAGTTTCGGACATTGTTACTGAAGCTGGAGATCTGTCGTTCTTTTCAATCTGAACAGGAATGCGTGCCTTGGTCTTCTCAGCTTCTTCAGCTGAAATCATATTCGACTTCACCATCTCATCAATCAGAATAACTGCTTCATCCCGTGACACCTGGGCATTGGCAGTTGCAGAGAAGACTAGAAGAAGAGTTATGAGTAATCGCATACGTTCACCTCGTTAGAGATTATCGGTGAACAACGCTGGGTACTTGACTAATTCCGGCGGTTTACTGGAGTTACAGTTATTTAGACTTACTTAATCTGACCAGGAATGGTGGTAGCGACTTAGGAAATGCCCATTATTAGTGGAAGCTCAGGATTTCGTATGAGCGGGTTTCCTTGGGAGTTTCGACTTCAAATTTTTCGCCGGACTTGAGACCCAGCATGGCGTCTCCGATGGGAGAGAAAACGGAAACGACCACAACAGCATCGTCTTTGATTTTAAGAAGTGTTCCACCTGCAGTGGGAATAAGAAAATAAAGCATTTTTCTTTCGCTGTATGAGAGCTCAACCAGTGCACCGATACTTATTTCACCCATTCTCGAGCTTACATTGAGATCTACTTCTTCGAGAATTTGAATTTCAAGTTTCAACTCTTCAACCCGCTTGGCCTCAGCACTCGCGAGATATGAAGCTTCCAGAGCTCGGGTGTCGTATTTACTCTCGGCCTTGAATTCGGGATCAGTCGCAAAGCTTTTTTGCTCAAGGGCAGAACGAGTGAGGTCAACGAGCTCCTCGCGGGACTTTTTCAGGAGCTCATCTAAGAGTGAACGTTTAAGAGTAATGGCAGACTTCGTATTCAAATCAGGCGCCACAACATTTTTTGTATTTTTTCCCTGAGCCGCAAGAGCAGATGTCATTGCGCCCAAGTTTTGGTTCAAGACGCTTCACCGGCTGAGCGCCGTGAATCTGACCTTCTTTAAATTTCCAGTCTCCACCATCTTTCTGGAAAAGAGATGTTTCATGGTGACGGAGTTCAGTTCCTGAAGCCTTGTCTTTATAATGAGCAATGAATTCTACGATACCAGTATTATCTGCTGGCTCACCTTTCTGAGTTTTCTTGATTTCAAGACCCTGCCACTCAGAGCTCTCCGCCCACTTCAGAGCTTCTTCTTTATCAAAAGTTTCCTGAGAGAGTGAGATCTGAGTCTGGTCGATGTAATCAATCGCTTTCACCACATAAGCAGCGTAACGGGCGCGCATGAGTGATTCAGCAGTCGGGGCTTTTTTCTTTCCGGTGATATAAGGGGCACAGCAAGCTTCGTAATTAAGCGGGTGTTCCTTATCAAGGGTACGGCATGGACAAAGTGACATGAATGGCTCCTGTGAATTTCCCTATTATCGAGGTAAGATGAAAAAGATTCAAATCAAATGTTAAGGCCCTATGAATCATAAAAAACGGATTACCCTTCCCATAGATGCCCATGTGGAAGATATTCTCGCGGCCGGGAAAAATCATCCGACTCTTCTTGTTAGGGCCTCCCCTGGCTCCGGTAAAACCACCCGCCTACCCTGGGCATTGACTGCTTTAACCTCAAAAAAGGTCATTGTTCTTGAACCCAGACGTCTTGCTGCCAAGCTCGCTGCAGAAAGAATTGCCTATGAGGAAGATTTCGCTCCGGGAAAAGAAGTCGGCTATCACTTTCGCTTTGAAAGAAAAATCTCGGAAGATACACGGCTGATATTTTATACCGAAGGGACTTTTCTAAAACTCCTTACGGGAAATCCTGATCTCTCTGATGTTGGTGTCGTTATCCTCGATGAATTTCATGAAAGGCATATTGAAACTGATCTCGCTTTTGCCTATCTCAGAACTCTCCAGGAAAAAAGAAGAGATCTGAAACTTGTGGTGATGTCAGCAACTCTTGATACCGGTATCTCGCATGTCTTCAAGGATCCAAAACTATTTGATATCGAAGCTCCCCGTTTTCCGGTAGAAATTCATTATCTCGCCAACCAGCCGAGTGTTCTCAATCAGCCGCTTGAAACAAAAATTAAAAACACGCTCACTTCTATCAAAAATGATGGAGACATTCTGGTTTTTGTTCCAGGTATGCGGGAGATGTTTCAGGTGCAGGAAAGAATTGGTTCTGAATTCGGTGAAGTTCATCTTCTTCATGCCGAACTTCCTAAAGAAGATCAGGACCGTGCTCTGGGAAAATCTTCCCGCAGAAAAATTATCCTTTCGACAAATATTGCTGAAAGTTCCGTGACTATTCCCGGTATCAGGATCGTAATCGACAGCGGAATACAGAGAGAAGCCCAGTTCTCCCCCTGGACGGGGCTTAAAATTCTTTCTGATAAACCAGTCACCCAAAGCTCTGCCATTCAGAGAACAGGTCGCGCGGGCCGTGAAGCTGCTGGCGAATGCTATCGCCTTTACAGTAAGCAGGATTACGACGAGCGGGAAGCTTACACAATTCCGGAAATCATGCGTGCCGATCTGCTCGATACAGTTCTTCTCTCGAGAAAACTTTCAACATCTCTGCAGTGGCCATCGCCTCCTCCAATTGAGAGATGGAAAAAAGCTGAAGAGCTTGCAAAACTGCTTGGACTTCTGGATGAAAATGGAAAACTTACTTCGACTGGAGTTGAAGTAGAAAAGATTCCCCTCGATTCGCGACTTGGGAGAGCATTCCTCGCGGCAAAAAATCTATCGGCCGATGAACAAAAAAAATTAGTCCGCGCTATTGCTGTCGATATTGAAGGCGACCGCTCAGGAAATCTCCAGCGAAGACTCACACCCCTTCTTCCACCGGCAATTGGCAAAGATCCATGGGAAAAAGCACTCCTTTCGGGTTTTGTGGATCAGCTCGCCCGTTACCGTTCCAAACAAAACGACTTCATTCATTTTTCTGGAAAGACTCTTAAGGCGCACAAGGATCTCACGACTCTCCAATATGATTTTTATCTCATCTTAGATGTAACAGCTCGTGGAGAAGCGATTCAGGTTATTCCAGTGCTGGAAGAATGGATCATGGAGCTTGAACCGTTTCCGTTTCATGAAGAGAATGTTTTTAATCTTGAGAAGCTCAGAAAGAAAACCCGGACGATGCTCGGAAGTATCGTGATGGATGAATCTGAGAAGCCGCTTGAGTTTAATGGACTGTCTGCGGAATCCAGGGCGAAATTTCTTGAACTTGCTGAGACACCGTTTAAAAAGCAGCTCGATAGTCTTTCAACTGATTCTCAATGGGAAAAGCTGCATTTCTGGGCAAGAACGAAGAATCAGAAGCTGGAAGATATAAAGATTGAGCCATCATTGTTTTTTGAAACGCATTCATCATGGGAAAAGTTTCCTGGGTTCATTTATTCATTTCTCGAAGAGAAGCTCGAGGCCGGTGATCTTCAGAGAAATCTTCCTTCGAAATTAGATCTTGGCGGACGAAGAGAACTCCCGATCCACTATCCAATGAATCTTGATCCCTATGTAGAAGCTCCACTGCAGGATTTCTACGGACAAAAGAGTGTTCCAGCTCTCCTTCAGGGAAAATTCCCCTTACAGGTAAAACTTCTCGGACCTAACAGAATGCCTATTCAAGTGACGAAGGACCTGGCAGGTTTCTGGACGCGAATGTATCCGGAAATGAAGAAAGTCTGGTTAAGAGAGTATCCGAGACATTACTGGCCGGATGATCCTGTGAACGCAAAGCCGTTTCTACTAAAGAGACAGGTTATATAAAGTTACTTCCGCCGGTGGAAGTGAAACTTAAGAAACGAAAACCTAAAGACGCTGAGAACCTTTCTGATCGCCGATATATTCAAAACGCTGAACAGTTTTTCCATCCACTTCAACCGTCTCAAGAAACATAGAAAGTGGTCTGACCCAGATCTTTGCGGCTTCATTCTCATAAAGGCACTCATAAACGACCATCCACTCCATCGTCTCCGAGTGGCGTGCGAGTTCGTGAACCTTATAGGTCTTGCCCTTGTAATGACGATAAATTCCACCAAGCTTTAGTTCGTCTTTCACCAAGATATTTTCTCCAGAAACATGAATGGGAAGATCCCAATGAAGAACATCATAATCAGGATGATGAGATATGGGAACATCTCGAAGAGCGACATATCGAGAATTTTGGTCTTCGTCCGCGAAGGATTGGTTCCGAGAAAGAGCTTTGAGAAAAGTAAGAAGAAGAGAATACCGTTAAGGCAGGTCGCAAAGATATGACCAAGCCCAAGATAAGGCTGTTGTTCAAGGAGGCCGGTAATAACCAGATCTTCCGCGACAAAAGATGCGAGCAGCGGAACACCAATGAGACAGAAACCGAAAAGGCAAAAAAGAGTCGCGAGTTTTGGAAAGTCCTGAGCGAGGCCATAGTATGACTGAGATTTTCTGAAGGAGATGTGTCCCTGGATATGAGACATAATTGACCAGAGAGCAATTCCTGAGAAAGAAATAACCATCATATGGAGATATGAACCACGGAGAGCAACACTGGTCGCCTGAAGGCCGGTGAGGATGAGAGAGGCCTGGGCAATATAAAAATAAGTAACCTGCTTTTGAACGTTCTCCTCAAAGATTCCGCGATAAGACCAGTAGATTGAGGAAAAAATTGAAAATCCAAGAAGCATGATCTTAAATAAATCGGGTTCGGCACTATAGTTTGGGAGCATGAACTGAACAAAGAGAAGTACTCCCGCGCGCGGAAGGAATATTGCCGCGAGCTCGTACCATCTGACCTCGTCAACAAGATCGTGAACCCATGAATGAAAAGGAAAAATTCCATGCGACTGGTAAACAATAAGAAAACAAAGGAGGAGAACATCGACTCTGAAGAACTCAGCAGGATATTCCATCAATGGGTAAAGTAAGTAACCTGCAGAAGAAGATTTAATCATCAATACAACGGCACAGATAAAACATAGAGAATGCTGAATCAGGTAAGTACCACCTGAATGTGAAGTTCCATCACGCATATTCTTCAGGAAGTTTCGTCCGGGAACTCCACGCTGGAGGAAATAGAAGAAAAAGAATGTCGGCATATTGTCTGCCATGACAATACCCATTCCACCACCAAGGAGAAGGAGAAAGTCGCGGTTGAATGTGATCTCATTCCTTACCGGAAACAGACCCATAAATAAGGCCCCACAGAAGATGGAACCTACAAAGAGACTGGGACGGTTAAAGGAAAAGGAAAGGAGTGAATGAGTGCTGACAGTTGCTTCCGGTAAAGAAAAAAAGAGCCATGTCATAAGGACAAAGAGAATCATGAGAACAGAAAGAGTGAGTTCCTTAGTCCTGTGAAGTTTCGGCGCAAATATCCAGCCACCAAAAGTGAGAAGAAGTGGAAGTGTTTTAAGAGCAGCTTCAAAAGGCATTATTTAATCCTCAGAAGTTTAGATAACAAGGCATTATCCCACTTCATCATCTTCTTCTCGGTCTGAAAAATTAGTTTCATGGGATAACTCACGCCCCGAAGAAAGCGATGAGTGAAGTGATCAAGATGAAAGGAGTGCAAAGCATGCACATAAATTTTCTTCTGGACCGTTAACGGGAGAAATTGAATAAAGGAAAGTCCACGACGGATACTGACGTCCTGTTTAACAATCGGATTGTCTGTGAAATCCTGGATAAGAGAAAGTGAACGCAGGAACTGCCATGTTCGAAGAGATGCATGTGCCACCATGTGAAACATAGCAAAGTTTGTGTAACCGAGAGCAATTTCAATATAAATGATTCCTACCTGGGTGATGGTTGCAAATCCCAGCATGGTCTTGGCATCAGATCTGGTTCTACCTACAAGTGTTGCCCAGATGGCAGATAGGGCCCCGATAACTCCGATTGCGATCAGAAGCGATGGAAAATTCTCCAGATAATTGTGAAAACGTATGAGTAGAAATGGTCCGAGATGAACTGAAAGAGCACCATAAAAAATTGCACTGGATGGAGTTGGCCCTTCCATCGCTGTCGGAAGCCACGACGACATCGGAAGTTGCCCCGCCTTAGCGAGAGAAGCAAATATGATGAAAATTCCGATGAAGATAAGACCACTCCCCTCTGCATGATTCAGAAGTTTAGGAAGTTCGGTGAAATCAGTTGAATGCAAATAAAGATGTGCCCATGCACCTGCCGCGAGAATACCCATATCACAGATCCGGTAGCTCACAATCGCTTTGATCGAATGCCTCACTGGCTGAACCTGAGTATAAAAATAACTGATGAGTAGAACTGATGTCGTTCCCACTAGCTCCCACCCTATGAAGAGTAGATCGATAGAGCGGGCAAAGCTTACAATATTGAGACCAAACCAGAGAACGATAAGGAGAAAGACGAAACGAAAATAACCTTCTTCACGGTGAAGGTAATTTCTTGAGAACCGGAAAATTATCCCAATGAGACATGCTGTGAGTAATGAGTATGTCGCTCCCAGAAGATCAATAATGAATGGAAGTCCGAAGTAATAATCCCGAACCTCAATCCAGTGCCCATAATCCACAAGAAGTTCTGATGGAGACAGAATCCAGGAAAGCGTAAAGAGCCAGAATCCAACAGCTACCATCCCCAGCGAAAAAAACTTCACAACCGTCGAGAGAATTCGCTCAGACCAGCGGGTTCGCATGAGGAATGTCATTCCCAGAACGCACATGAAAATAAATGGAGCTAATAAGGTAGTTAGGAAAAGTTTCTCCATCATGAGGAGATCTCCGCAAAATCCAGAGACTTCACCAGTGACATAAGTTCAAGAGAACTTCCTACTTTTTTAGAACTTCCGCCTTCGTTATGAAGTTCTTTCCATTTCCCGTGGCCATAAAGAAGCCACTTTCCGGTTTCTGGATCATGGACCACAAGTCTCAACCAGTGCTGGCGGACAATATTCCGGAGACGAGGGTGTCCATTGAAAAGAATTTCCACTCTTTCAAAAGGTGCTTCAATGATAGTCATGCAACGAATTGGCTCATGAATCTCAACCATCTGACGGGCAAGCCCTATCCGGAGATCTCCCTGAGATCCGGTCATCACTCCTAAAAGAGAAGTCAGGTTGAGTGGAAGCTTGGATCCACAGCCAAAGTTTTCATTATCAACGAGGGAGAAATAATAATCCATGTTGATGTTACAAGCGACGGGAACGCCACCAATCACAACCTGGGCAAGTATTTTTCCATCCGGATCAATCGTCCAGTCGTACGTATGAAGGAATGATCGGCGATTCAGAAACAGGCCCTTTGTCAGATCTCTCTTAGCGACAACTGAGAGAGCATTTTTCGAATGCCCATACTCGGGCCGTGGCTGGGCAGGATCCATCGCGCGTTCTCTGACATGCTTGGCAGCAGCGTCTGCATCAAGCTTTGCTTCACGCAGACTGAAACGCTGGCAACGTTCAAGGGCATTTCTCTTTAGAGCTTCGGTGAGATTTTTCCTGACAGCATCCAGGAGTTTGATTTTCTCCGGTGGAACCATATCCAGATCAAAGAAAGATACTTCATCAGCGCAAGTATCATGGTAGCCGGAAATCACCACCGTTGATTCAGGTATGTGAACTCCTGAAGTTTCAAGCAGAACTCTCACTCTTGGATCATTGGCCATCCTGGCAAATGCTCTTGAGTTCGGAATACCAGCGTTACCGCCGCATGCTCCGCAACCATAGGCTTGCCTGAATGGATTGTTTGTCGACGAAGATCCATGTGAGAGAAGTACGATCAGAGGAGAGAAGAAACTTCTCATACCACACTGATCAAAAATATTTTTTACAATTCCTGCCATCTCATTGACATCATAACCGTGATACTCGTCCGTCTTTTCGACGTTGATAATAGTTTTTGGTTCTGAAGACATCAGCGAGAAAAAACCACTCTTTATCTTCTTTGCATTTCCCGGAAAAAATATCTGTAAGAACATCGGAATAATACTCAGAGTGCCCAGGATCAAAGTCGTGATAATGCCTCTAAAGAGAGTGCGCGACTGATAATAGAATGCCAGATCTGTGAATCCATGAAAGTTATTCAATTTCTTAAAGACTGTACTCTGAGATTTATCCACAATGATTTCTGTGACTATTTTCGAAGGTTTCACCACCGGAGGGCATTGAGCAATAAGCCTCTCATTTTTTATAGACGCAAACTTCATATCAATACCAAAGAAACCCACCACTCCATAGGTAGCGAGTTTCGGGTTCACTTCTTCAGTGTGACGGCGGATAGATTCTTCGCGATCATCGATACAAAAAAGAATCTGTGCTTCTGGAGTATTGGTGATGCTCTGGCTACCCTTCCCTATTATCGCTTTTAAGGCCTTCCGGTAATACTCATGTTCAAAAGCTTCATGCCATAGACGAACATTATGAGTTTTCTCCGCGAGATCTACACCGTCAATGACCTGAAGGGCCTCTTCGCAGGTAAGTTTCTGAACCCAACGGGTGTCAAGCTTCATATCTTTGGTGATCTGATAAAGAGCGAGTGAAAGGTTGAAACTTGAAAGCTTGATTTCTTCTTTCCGCCCACGAATGAGAGTAATGTCGAGAGAATGTAATTCGGAGAAGAAAGTATCGACTGAAGATTCAATCAGGAGAAGAGCTGCGATGTACTCAGTGAGCTTGATGACAGGAGCTTTTACAGTAGCTTGCCATGGTTCAACTTCGAGCTTGTTAACCATTCCGGACCATCCCTTCAGATCGAAGAGAATATCCAGAAGATAACTTTCCCAGATTTCTTCAGGAATTTTCATCTTCTGAAGCTCATTAACAATTATATCGGCTGGATCAGATCCACCATATGCTTCAATCTTTGCGGCAAAGACTTTCTGCCAGCCAGAAAGAAAACTACCAGTCTGTTTTATGTCATAGGCGAGAAATTTCCAGAATCCCTCTTGAGTGAAGGGATTACTCCAGAAGCTTTGTCCCTGATCGAGATAGCTTCCAGCGAGCCGGGTAATGAGTGGATGAATTGAGAGATTAAAAAGCACGTTGTAATGTTTTTCCCAGTAGCCTTTTGCACGCCACTTAACGGGTGAACGGGACAGGACAAGAGAAGAGTCTTTTACTTTCTCACGACAGAACATCCATAACCGTTCATCTTCCAGTTCAGGTTGTATTTCATCATCGTTGAAATTTAATTCTGAGAACATGAGGTGATAAAAAAAATCTTTTTTTTCTAATCCCATTACATTCAGAAAAGGCAGATCGTGGTAGTAGCCCAGATAATGTTCCAGGGCCTCCATGATATCTTCCTGCCCGATCTTTTTCTGAGCATGGAGATCTTTGTAACGTTCAACCGGCCAGTAAGTTTTCGCCCGGTAGAGTGGTCCAGCCTCTGAAAGAGCATCATGAAAGTCGAGATGCTCGAACATCTGGAGGATATTATTGTGAACAAAACTATGCAGTGGATTTTGAAGCGGAAGCTTACTTCTGATGGCGCCCAATAGTTTTTCAAATTGAATGTTTGAAGTCATTTAATCATTCTATCTCTAAACTGGGTATGAAACCAACTTTTAGTAATCCCTTTTTTGAAAGCAAATTCTCCTACAAACCGCCTGAACTGATCATTTCCACAACCGGGAGATAGATATCTTTCGCCACGGAAGATCTTTCAGCATTACTTAAGAGGTAAATAGATATAGCCACCCATATAGTTATTATTACCAGAGCGAAAAGTTTCTTCGATTTATGGCTCATTCGTTCTTTCACGTTAATGAGCCTTGATAAGCTGAAAAATCTTCCTGAACTTTTCCGGGAGTTTGATGGTCACTATCTTTCCTTTCTTTTCAAGTTGAGCGCTTGCTTTGGAGAAGAAAGCCAGAGAAGTCGGATCAATGTAGTTAATGTTAGCAAAGTTAATTTCTATATTCTTATAAGCAGAAACTTCATTTATTATTTCTTCTTGTTTCAAGACAGAAAAGAAAACGAGTGCGCCGTCAAACTCCAGTATTGCTTTGTCCCCATCACCCTCGATCCTATAACTCGGCTTAAGAAACGAAGATGGACTAGCTCCCTGACACCACGACAAAAACGCTTTCATGATAATTCCCGCAAAGATTCCTGCCAGAAGATCAATCCCCAGAGTAACTACGATAGTGGTGATGTAGGAAAGAAAGGGATTCCATCCCAGGTTCTTCATGTCTTTAAATTGTTTCGGTTGCGCCAGTCTAAACCCTACAAGGATGAGAATTGCAGACAACGAGGACAAAGGTATGGCATTCAGCACTTTAGGAAACAGTAGAAGAAACAACAAAATAAAAAAACCATGCGAAAAATTTGCGAGTGCCGTACGCGCTCCCTGAGTGATGCTCGCAGATGATCGGACAATTTCCGCAATGATAGGTAAGCCCCCAAGTAATCCGCAACAGATGTTTACAACTCCTTTACTCCAGAGCTCGCGGTCAAAATCAGACTCTCTGTTGAGAGGATCAAGTTTATCTACGGCGCTTGCAGACAAGATCGATTCAAGGCTTGCAACAAAGAACAGCGAGATAATTGAAAGTAGAGATTCTTTTGAAGTGATGAGATCGAAAGATGGGCGTATTAAAAATTGTGAAATATCAGTAGGAATGTTTACCAGCTCAATATTCGGCAAAAACCTGGTGAGAAATATACCAGTGCACACCACCACCAGAGGTGCAGGAACATATTTGGTAAGACTTAATTTCAGGTACGGATAACTCAAAAGCAAAACCAGACAAAGAAGCCCGATGATAGCTGCTTCTGGATTTAATCCGATTATAGAATGTGGTATCTGGAGAAGTGAATTGATGATAGAGCCAGATGATTTATGTCCCAGGAATACATGAATTTGCTTAATCAAGATGATAAGCCCGATTGATGAAAGCATGCCATGAACAACAGAAGACGGAAAAAGAGATACAAATCTTCCGGCCTTCAAAATACCGCTCAGAATCTGAAGAACACCCATTATAATTACACAAGCGAGCATGCGCCTGAAACCCATGATCGGGTCACCATGAGAAAGGCTTTGAATGGCGCCCAGGACTACGACAATGAGTCCCGCTGCCGGACCATTAATAGTGACATATGATCCACCAAGTATGGACCCTATTATTCCTCCTAAAACCGCAGAAACAAGACCAGCGCTGGATGGTGCCCCAGAAGCAATGGATATGCCCAATGACAAAGGCAGTGCAATTAGAAACACGACTAATCCAGCCTTAATATCTATGGGTGCGGACTCTTTTATGTTTATCATTACGCATTCTCCAAATTGTTCGATTTGAGTTAGTATAAAGAAGCGTTATGAACGAGAGATGAATTCCTGATGAAAAAAAATTCATACTGAGAGACATGTGAATGAGAATTTTAGTTGTTGAGGACGAGTTAAAACTTGCAAAATATACGGCCCAAACGCTGTCAGAAATGAGCTACATAGCTGAGATAGCTTCGACAGGCATGAAAGCACGGGAGTTATTCAAGTTAATTGATTATGACCTTATCATTCTGGATATTAAGTTACCCGATGCTGACGGCATTGATTTATGCAGAGAATTTAAAAATTTAAAGCCAAAAAAACCGGTTCTCATGCTCACTACACTCTCGCAAGTCTATGACAAAGTGAAAGGCTTGAACTCAGGGGCGGACGATTATATGACTAAGCCTTTTCACGTAGAGGAATTATCTGCGAGAGTCCGCGCTCTTCTCAGAAGGCATGATGTACAAGGTCTTCACCTCAAATGTGCAGACCTTGAGCTGGACCTTGTGAGGCGAGAAGCAATCCGAAATGGAAAAAATATAAAACTTACGACAAAAGAATTCGGGTTACTTGAATATCTTCTCAGAAATGTGGGCAGACCCCTTTCCAGGGCCCAGATTGCAGAGCATGTATGGGATCTGCATTTTGATCCAGAATCTAATGTCGTTGATGCCTACATTAAACAGCTGCGAAAGAAAATAGACAGCGAAAACTCTAAAAAACTAATTAAGACGATAGTTGGTTTAGGCTATGTCATTAGTGATGAGTAATTCATATAAGGATCTAAAGAAAAGTGCTCTAAAATTCGCAGCTATAATTTCCCTGATATTATTTTCTATCGATTACTTTCTCTACTTTTCACGAATCAACAGCAAAAAATCTGAAATTGTGCTCGATATCCTCCAACGGGATGAGAAGCAGACTAATGAAATCTATCGACTTATTAATAGTCTGGAAGATGATCTGAGTTTTCTTGAAAAAGAGATATTTTCCGCTCAAAAGTCTGAAGCAGAAGAGAAAGTTAAACCTCTCATCTCTTTCATGGAAACGCATCCCCATTATATCAAGCTTCGGCTTGCGACGATTGAGGGCAAAGAGCTTTTTAAGATTGTAAAAAGATCAAAAGTAACTGGATTTGAAGAATCAAAAAAATATTTTCACCTTGGCGGTCAGAAGTTTTTCGATGATTTAAAAAAAGCAGGTCATGACTCATATTTCTTCTCGGCAATGGATGCCAACATCATTGACGGTAAAATAGAAAAACCACTTCGTCCGACGATTCGGGTATCGAAACGAACGAGATTATTTTCCGGGGCAGAAGGAATTCTGATCTTAAACATTGACGGTCATGACATTCTGAATTTGTTTACCTATGGCAGTGGGATTTCAAAATTTGTTTCAGAAAAAATATTCGTGGATGACTCGGGAAATTTTGTCGCTTCGTACCCTCTGCTTCCGCTCGAGAAGTATACGATCTCGAAGAAAAAAATAGACGCTGAGATTCTACAGAATCTGAATAAAACTCCGAAGAACTATGGATCTTTCGCATTCGAAGATAGAATCGTTATATACACAAAGTTATCATTACCAAGAACCAATGAAAATTGGTTCATGATCTCACTGATATCTGAAAATGCTATCAGTAAGTCTTTTCAATCGGAAAGGCTAGCTTGGCTGTTCTGGGAAATGCTGTTTTTTTGTCTTGGCGTGACGTGGTTCTGGAAGTCTGAGAAGAAAAGATATCATGAACAAGTAGTAAAGGTTCTCCTTCATGAAAGAAGTGAGTTTATAGAAAATGTTTCTCACCAGCTTAAAACACCCCTGGCAATTATAAACAATTATCTTTCCCAACCCGAACGAACCTCAGCACACATTTCAGACATCAAGAGTGAGGTCTCTCACCTGATTAAGGTCATAGATGATCTTTTGCTTTTATCTCATGTTGAGTCGTTTAAAGATATTTCCTTACAAAAAGAAAGTGTCCTGGAAGTTGTAAGTCAGGCAATTGACCTGGTTGCAGAAAAGGCCAAGGAAAAGAAAGTTAATCTGAAATTTAATCTTAGGGAAGATCTTCTGGATTCAACCAATTTCCTGGAACGTTATATGATGCCCGAGCTGATAAAATCGGCGATCTCTAACATCCTGGTGAATGCTATTGATCATGGACCCACCGGATCAGATATAAATATTGAAATGTATCTCGAAGGCTCACGAATTTTCATCACAATAAAGGATTCTGGTCCTGGTATTCCAGATTCATTTGTCCCGATGATCTTTAACAGATTCACCCGGGCACAGGGCCAGGAGCGTAAAGGATCAGGCCTTGGACTTGCTATTTCCAGGAAGATAATAGAACTCCATGGAGGCTCGATCAGACTATCCTCAAATACAGATGGAGCGACGTTCGAAATTATCCTCTGATTGTAAAGCCGATCGTGAAACTCCAATAACATTCAGCTGCCATACGCGCTGTCCCTGCAGTATGATAAAAGCCTATGGAAAGTAAAACGACATGGATTCGAGGCATGCAGTTCAAGGCGGAAAATCGCGGACTGGTGTCTCACTTTGATGTCTCAGCGGAACAGGGAGGGGAAAATTCGGCCCCTACTCCGAAAGAAGTACTGCTAAATGCCATGTGCGCCTGTTCAGGTATGGATGTGGTAGCGATAGCAAAAAAAATGCGCCTGGAACTTTCTTCGGTGTCGATGACGGCCACGGCCGAAAAAACAAACACCATTCCTTCCTATTTTGCTTCGGTCCATATCAAATATTTTATCGAAGGACTGGATCTCGATCGTGAAAAGGTCATTCGCCTCGTAAGTCTTTCCATGACCAAGTACTGTGGCGTGAGCTACATGGTCGCGAAGGCTTCTCCAATAACCTACGACATCACTCTGAACGGCAAAGTCATTCATCAGGATAAGGCCGAATTTTCTCTGGAGGTTCTGACGTGACTGCAGAAAAACCGGTCATTATTTTTCTTCATGCAGCCCTGAGTACTTCAAAAGAACTCGAGCCCCTGATGAAGATTGTCGCTGAAAAGGGATACCGCACTCTGACCTTTGATTTCTCCGGGCATGGAAGAACTGCCGCATTACCATCTGATTTCCGTATTGATCATTTTGCCGGTGAACTTGATAAATTCATCAAGTCACATAAGCTGACTGCTCCCGCAGTTTTCGGCCATTCGCTTGGTGGATATGTAGCACTTTTTCACAAGGCCAATGTAGAAGATTCTCCGATCACACATATCATTACCTATGGAACGAAGTTCAACTGGTCAGAGTCATCAGTGGCGAAAGAACTCCCGATGATGATTCCCGAACATATTGAAGAAAAGTTCCCTGGTTTCCGCGATATTCTGATTGAGAGACATGGCGAACGATGGAAGCATCTTCTCCGCTCCACTGCCCACATGGTGAGAAATCTCGAAAAGCTTGACGGTCTCACACGGGAAGATATGGCGAGTATCGAGATTCCTGTTTGCCTCTTGTTTGGTGATCAGGACCGGATGGTTGGCATTGAGGAAACGCAACTGGCCCACAACCAGCTTCATCATTCAGTTGTTAAGACAATCGGCCACTCTAAACATGATTTAGATAAGGCAAACCTGAAAGAAATAGCCGGCATCATGGAAAATTTCCTCTTCTGAGGGAAATGAAGAAAGTCTTTAGGTGACCTAGGGGCGGACTTCTCTTAAAAATAGTTCCAATGCAGCCCAAGATAATCGCTATTATCGACGATGAGCCCGAGATGGAAGACCTCTATCTTCTGATTCTCGAATCCCTTATTGATCGGGAAGTCGTCGAACTCCAATTCTTCCCGGATGGGCTGACCTTTCTGACGTGGTTCCGTAAAAACAGACCCGATCTTCTCCTCTGCGATATCAATCTTCCGGGAATGAATGGAACTGAGCTGGTCCAGGAGATGCGTCGCCTGGAAATACTTGGCTCAACGCCCTGCATCCCGGTGAGTTTCGTGAGTGGCCACCATCCTGAGAACTATACGGACATCATGAAAGAATGTGCTGTGACCCGATTTATCACCAAACCCCTTTCGGCGCGGGAAACTCTGGCCCTGATCGAGAAAGATCTGGGATTAGTTTCCCCATAGATTCAAAGTCCATTCTGAGAGAAAATATTCCGAATGAGAGAATACGCATGGATCGCAGAGCTGGCCGCTGAGTGCAAAGAGTACTCTGACTCTTTAGGGGCGTACTTCGCCAAGTCTGTATCAAAAGTTTCATTTGATCCGGTTCCCCAGCATGAGATGAAGCGCTCATGGGCCGTACTCACGCGTGACCTCGTTTATTTTTCATTCGATGAAGATTCGCCTTACCCGCCCGAGATGCAGGAAACTATCCGCGCGCTCGAGACAATCGGGATTGATAAGTTCAACCAGGATCTCCTGAACGAAGCAAGTCTCGCTCCTATTTTCTCGGCCAGCTTTGAAAAACTTTTCAATACTCTTGAAGCTCATCCGCAGATTCTGGAAATGTTGGATCAGGCAGATATTATCGAAGATATTCTTGGTGTCGTAGCAAGAAGATATCTTCCGATTTTTAAACTCTTCCCGGTTTTCAGCACGGAAGCACTTGCTGTTGTTCCTCACCTTCGCGAGCCACTTTTTACCGCTCTCTATGAGCTCCCTGAATCTGAACATAAGCGCCTCACCTTTCTCACTGAGAAAATCATGCGGAAGTTTTATGGCGAACAGGTAAGACCCAAGCTCTATGAAATGCTCAAGTCCAACATCAAGGGAAGAAATCTTCTTCTTCCTCTGATCGATGAGGCCGTGAATCACCTTCCACCTGATCGTTGTATGACTTCTCTTATTTCTATTCTCTGTACTCCGCGTGAGGAACTCACGCAGGGAAGAATTATTTCCATCGTCCTCCAGGAACTCGGAGGAATGTATGTGAAGCTTGCCCAGGTTCTCGCAGAACTTGCTCCTCCTTCACTAGCTAAAGAACTTCGACACCAGCAGGATAAGCTCGGTGGTATTTTCGGCTCTCAGGAAAAATCCTGGAAATATGTTCTGGAAATTCTGAGTCGCCCTGCCTGGGAAAGAATCCGTTCCTATATTCATATTCCCACTCACACGCAGAATGCTTTCGCTGGTGCCTCGGTTGGTGCCATTTATGAATTCCAGCTCACGGAGCATGGGAAAAGAAAATTAGGTACTGAGAACTCGATACTCCTTAAAGTTCAAAGACCAGGGCTCACGGTACTTTTTGAGCAGCAGAAAAATACTCTTCTCTCTATTCTCGATCATCTTGACCAGACTCTGCCGGAAACAGAATTATCCGTACAGGAACAGCAGGAAGTGAAGGCGCTCATCACTGCTTTAAAAAGAACGATTATCAATTACGCCGCTCAATCTATCGGCGAGCTTGATTTCCGGATCGAAAAGAAAAATGCGGAGATGGTAAGAGCTGCACTGAAAGGGAAATTCGACCTCGAAATTCCCCAGTATTTTCACGTTGAGCCTGATGTCTCGATGATGGAAAGAATTAACGGCGAAAAAATCACTTCGATTGTTCAGTCCAGATATCTTGAACGCATGAGTATTTCCGACCTCGTCTCCGATGCTTATCTCTATCTCATGTTCAAGGAAGGTATCATCTGGGCCGATCCACATGCCGGAAATATACTTTATGATCCTGATCGCCATCAGGTAAAACTCATTGATCTTAATCCGTGTTTCACCTGGGAACGCCATACGATCAAGATTTTTATCGGCTTCCTCTATCGTCTGATTCTCTCTGACCAGAAAGGAATCATGCATTCCCTTTCGGGTCTAGTCGTAAATCCGGATGACCTGAAATCGGAAAAAAACCAGAAACTCATTAATGACTTTCTCGCACAGGGAAATTCTGGTGCGTTCATTCGTTATCTTTCTGAGTTCGTGCGTCTCCTCGGAGAAGCAAACATCGATCTCCGGATTGAAGTTCAGGCCGCTCTTCGCGGGCTGTCTCAGGTTTACATCACATCTGCAGCGATCTCATCGCGAAATAACTTCGGACAGAATTTCCAGAAGCAATTTGGCTGGAAAGTTGTAGTTAAGCACGTTCTCTCGATTGGACCTTTAAAAGTTATCCGCGCAGCTCTTCCACTCGCTTTTGATCTTGTGAGAAATTCTCCCGAGCAGGAAGTCGGTCCTACTCTTGATGAGCGCGATCTCTTAGCAATCCATGAGGCCCTCGAACTTCTCAACCAGGAAAACGTCTGCAACATTGAAATGCTCCGCACTTCTCCGGAAGACAATACCAATCTCTCACTCGCGGGTGACGGATCAAGTCTCATCAAAAGTTCGCATCTGAGACTCACGATTCAGACAGAAACTAAACCCGCATCGGTTCGTTATATTATCGAGATTCCATCAAAAGAATGGCTCAAAGAACGCCAGGAATATGTAAAACTTCAGGGTCTGGGTTTCACACTATGTATTGTGGAATGCATGGAACAGCTTCGAAGACATTCTCTTGAAGATTACTGGCTCGTGGCCGAATTCTGGAATGCTGTTCCCGGAAAAAGATCTCTGAAAGCAAACAGTATCATTGGTGACGTTCGGGTTGCCGCGCGCATGCTCTTTACCCGTCGTTATGAAAATATCTGGGTATCGGAATACATGACGATCTCAAAAAGGAATCGTTTCCTTTGGAAATTGATGATTCACTTTGAAGAAAGATTCGAGAGAAGAGAGCAAGGCTATTTCTATCTTCTGAGTAAAAAAATGGGTGCTGCAGAGAAAGTTGGACAGCTCACTTTCGGAACTCTTCACCGTGTGAAAGTTATTACTTATCGACTCATCATCTCAGGCATCAAGACCCTTATACGAAGTGCCCGCTTCGAGATGAATCTCCTTCCCCTGTCTACGGACGACCTCATCAATCGTATGATTCACGGACTTCTGCGCCGTGGGGTGCATTTTGAACGCAGAAAGAACGAAAAATAGCCGAAAACCCTGTAAGTTCTACCCCATAAAAGTAAGCATAAATAATTAGTCAAAGACGGCCATTCCTACTTAGATTATAAAGGAGGCCTCTATGATGAACCTGGTTTTTGCCATCCTACTTTCAGTCACTGCTGCTTTCGCGGGCCCCCGTGAAGCTGCCCAGAACTATCTGGATCGCGCGGCCAATGTCAGCGGTGTAGCTAATCGACTCGAAGTTTTCTCAAAATTGTTTCTCGGTCTTCCCTACGGTGTCGGTGGTCCACTCGGCGAAGGTACGGATGGTCGTTACGATCAGGATCCACTTTATCGTTTTGATACTTTTGATTGCACAACATATGTTGAAACTATCGTTTCATTCGCTCTTTCGCGTTCAGCTGGTGAATTTGAAGAAATGATGAACACCATCCGTTACGAAAACGGTGAGGTTGATTACCTAAAGCGAAGTCACTTTACTGATCTCTGGTGGATTCCCAGAAATATCCAGAATGGTCTTCTCACCGATATCACTCATAACCTCGGTGGAAATCGCGTGCTGATTGCAAGTGCATTGATTAATCTCCCGGGATGGCTCAGGAAAATTCATCCGGAAGAAATTCGCGTGCCGAATGCAAGCGTTGAAGAAAGAAACTCGCTCCTCGAAGAATTACGTTCCATGCATGTGAATTACACTACTCATGTGGCAAAAGTTCCTTACGTGTCCATCAACTGGATTCTGAAGAACCCATCTTTCGTGAATAAAATTCCTCACGGAACGATCGTGAATTTTGTCCGCCCAAACTGGGATCTCACTCAGGAGTACGGCTCTCACCAGAATATTTCCCATCAGGCATTTCTCTTTCGTAAGGGAAAGGTGCTCTATCAGCGTCACGCATCGACATCAAGTCCTCAGGAAGTCTTTGAACTTCCCTTTCTCGATTACCTCAAGAAGTTTGAGAATCATGCGACAATGAAAGGTGTGCATTTCATGAGAGTGAACGAGTAATCAGAATAGATCGTCGAGTTTTTCTGAATTCCCATAAAGAATCTTATCTTTTTCAACTGCGCTCAGTGGAAGTTTCATGAATGCCTTCATCATTTCTGCCGGATGAAGGATGGGCCAGTCAGATCCATAAATAAAATGCCCAGCTCCCAAAATGCGTATTGTTTTCACGAAACGCGCACGCTCTTCATCGGTCTTCGTCCAGAATGGCACGATGGATATCTCCACAAAAAAGTTATTGTGACTAAGAAGTGATAGTTCTTCAAACTCTCTGCCGAAAGCGTGCCCAATAATCCACCTTGTTTCAGGGAAGGCATTGATGAGCTGAATCACCCTGCTTATTTCATTGCCCCTAGTATCCTTCGGGTAATTGCCATGAATGAGTATGGTGAAATTGAATTTACGAAGACTATGGAGAAATGCCATCGCTGTCTGATAATCCTCATTCTTTTTGAGATCCAGGCCTGAGGCCATAAGATGGAGTTTTAAAACTTTGACGCCTTTTTTATGACAGCGTTCAGCTTCTTTGAATGCCCAGGGTTTTAGTGGATTTACAGCACAGGCAGGGGCCAGGCGAGTTTCATCTTTAGCGGCTTCAGAAATGACGAAATCATTTTCCTGAATTGCATAAATTTCATTCACGTTTTTCGAATAAGAATTTGAGAGGATGAGTGCGCGGTGAAAATCGATACTATCGACGGCGATAAGTGCTCTGTCGCCAGTGAATTGAACATCATCTTGCAGGTCCGGTGTGTGGACATGCATGTGGAAGTCGGTTCCCATCTTCCGGTTTTTTGAAATGGTTGAACATCCAATCAACAACAGTGCGAGAAGTATTTTCATGTGATTATTGTAACGCAAGGCTTCGCCAAGGTGGCCCCGAACGGCGGCCTAAAACCTAAGATAAAATTTCAAATCTCTCACACAAGAGTTCAGAGTTTTCAGAAAAGTCTTCATATGCTGAAAAAAATTTCAGATGAACTTCCCGCCAAAGCTTTAGCGATCGATCACCCTCGCCTTCTTCCCATGCATGCTGCTCATCGATTTCAGAAAACTTCTTCACAAAAGTTTCTATAAGAAAGATGACGGCCTTAGGGTTACCTTTGCTATCAAGGAGAAAACTGAAGCTACCAGGCTTTTTTCTTTCCCTGAACAACGAGTTCAACAAGAGAATCGGATGATCCACCAAAGGTCCAGGCATCAAAGGTAATGTTAAGCGGAAGCTCCGGATGTTTTCTGAGAAAATCTTCCCAGTATTCCAGAGCGGTCATACTAGACCACTTCAATAATCAAATGATGAATATCAAAGCTCTTCTGAACTAAATCCCGATAGTAAGAAGACGGCTGACTGGCATTCCTGCGGATAATAATTTCTCCACCCACCTGACCAGGTGAAAGTTTCCAGAGGTGAATATCAACCACCTTAGAACCATCAAATTCGAGCGTCTTCACAAGATTCCCGCGATCAATACTTTCATCGTGAGCATCCAGAAGATCCATTCCACTCTGACGAATGAGTGCCAATGCCCACTTCAAAACAACTACACCACCAACAATTCCCACGAGAGGATCGGCCCAGGTCCAGTTTTTCCACTGAGCAAGTAAAAGTGCACCGATGGCAAAGACTGAAGTCAAAGCATCCGTCAGGATGTGCATGTAGGCACTCGCGTGGTTGTGATCACTGCCGTGTGAATGTCCATGAGAATGACCGTGCGAATGGCCATGATGTTGTTGAGCTTTGGGTGCGAGCTTTCCGGCACCATGATTACAATTCTCGCCGTGCTCATGTTCATGGAGATGAGGAATGTCTTCTTTCTGATGAAGGATATAGGCACAGAGAAGATTAATGAATAAACCGAATACTGCTACTGTGAGAGCTTCCGTGTAGTGAATATCCCGCTGAGAACTAAATCGCTGGAAGGATTCCACAATCATCGAAACGGCAACGACAACCAGGAGAACTGCAGATGTATATCCACCAAGAGAGAGAATTTTTCCGCCGCCAAAAGTAAAAGATGAACGGAATTTCGGATGACGATAAAGATAATAAACAACCAGTGAAAGAAATAGTGCCAGGGCATGTGAGGCCATGTGCCAGCCATCAGCAAGAAGTGCCATGGATCCTGACCAGTATCCGACTGCGATTTCCGCAACCATGGTCACAAGCGTGATGACTGTTACCCATTTCGTTTTCTGCTCATTAGCGAGAAAAACTGTGGTGTCTCTTTCTTCAATTGTACAGTGCTGCTGCATAGGAAAAGTTTACTGTTTTGGGGACCGGAAGTCGAGTAACCCGAGGCTTGCTCCGCCGGTAATTAAAACCATGGCAATAAAACTCATCGTGGTGAATTCTTTTCCAGCAAATAAGACGAGTCCCATTGTCGAAATTACCGGAGTGAGATAGGCCAAAGCACCCAGAACACGTGAATCTCCGGAACGTGTCGCCGTATCCCAGAAATAAAAGGCAAGGCCGAAAGGGCCGAGACCCAGGAAAATAAGCTTCAGAATATCCGGAATGGTGACTGAAACTGGTGGTTCAATCAGGGCATGAGTAAAAAGACAAAGTATTCCGGAAGACAGACAAATTCCGCCGATTGACCAGACAGATGTCGAGGGAAGTTTTTTTCTTCCAAGAGAATAAACCGGCCACGTGAGTGCTGCCAGGAAAGCAAGAATATAGCCCTTATATTCCTCCCCGCTCAAAGATTCTTTTGGTGCACCGGTCACGAGCAAAATGCAACCGACGATGGAAAGTGTGGCCCCCGTGTAGTGATACCATTTAAGTCGCGCGTGTTTTTCAAAAAGCGGAGTGAACATCACCATGAGAACCGGCCATAAATAATTAATGAGATTAGCTTCAACTGCCGGAGCAAAACGAAAAGCGTAGAAGAGGAAGAAATGATAGCCAAAATATCCCGCGGTCCCGAATGCTAAAAGTTTTAGTGAAGGAAACATCTCTTTCATGTTTCTCAGGGATAAAAGTGATCCGAGAATAAAGGCAACACCCAGAGTGTAGAACGGAGGAAGGTGGATCAGAAGATTACTGAAAGTTGCGAGACTTCCCCAGAGAATGATCGTTACAATGCCGAATAAGAGATAAGGTTTCATCTTTCTATTATAGGGATTATTTGCCATCATAGAAAGATGAAGATTTCCGAGACCGACCGGCTCATCCTCCGATTGCAGACATATGACGACGCCCAATCCCTGGTTGAGATGAATTCCGACCCGGAAGTGGTGCGTTTTACCGGTGACTTTTCCATGAAAAACATTGCTGAGGCACGGGCACTACTCGAAGAAAGAGTTTTTCCTCAATGGCCTGATTTTAAAATGGGAAGATTTGCTGTCACTTTAAAGGATAATACTTTCATCGGCTGGTGCGGCCTCAAATATCATCCGGAAACCGATGAAGTGGATCTCGGTTACCGCTTCATGAAAAGATTCTGGGGTAAGGGATACGCTACTGAATCTTCCCGCGCCTCGCTCGACTATGGATTTAAAACTTTGAAGCTCGAAAGGATTATCGCCAAGGCGATGCCTGACAACAAAGACTCTATCAAAGTGATGCAAAAACTTGGAATGACCTTTCGTGGCTATCATCACGATCCAACTGATCCCCATCCCTTCATCCTTTACGACCTGAAGAGAAGCGAGTGGAAGGGATGAAACATTTCTTCGCGTTTCTCATCCTGGCGACGGTGAAAACTCTTTCTCATATCTTCTATCGGCAGGAATTCAAGTGGCTCACAGAAAAACCAGACAATGCATGGGATAAGGCGCGGGTTTTTGTCCTGCTTAATCATACTTCTCTCTACGAACCATTATTTATCCAGGGCTGGAGTTATTCTTTCCTCTGGAAGGTCACGAACAATCTTTCAGTCCCAGGGGCAGATATCACTTTGAAGCGACCGATCGTGGGTTTTTTCTGGAAACTCATGATGCCCAATATTTCTTCTGTATCTCGAAAAAGTGACAATACCTGGAAAAGCTATCTTGATTCCATCACAGAGAAATCGGTTGTTCTTATTGCACCTGAAGGAAGAATGAAAAGACCCAATGGTCTTGATAAATTCGGAAAAGCGATGACGGTTAAGCCAGGTATTGCCGATATTATTCTGGAAATTCCTGAGGGCGGAATGATCCTCTGTCTTTCCGGAGGACTTCATCACATTCAGAAACCGGGCCAGCATATTCCGGGCCTCTTTAAGACTCTCCGGATGAATTTTGTGTATGCTGATCTGAAAGAATATCGCGAAAAGTTTAAAGGCTCTTCTTTTGAGCTGAAGCTCGCCATCACAAAAGACCTGCAGAAATATCTCGAAACGAGCTGCCCGTCCTAGAAATTGTAAATTGAGAAATTTTCTTCCTCGTAAACAGGTGTCAGCCAGAGAAACTCATGCGCGATGAGAGATCTAATTCCCTTGCCCCTTCCGGTAAGAGTAAACTTTTTCCGGTCCGCGATCTGACTCAATTTATTGAGAAGTTGCCTGATGTGCGGGACTTTTCCAAAGTCATACACAAAATAATGATCAGCTTCTCCGGGAAAGAAATCCGGAGCGGTGAGATCACCTTCATTCATCACATCCGGACTTATGCCAAGAAGTGAATATACTCTTTTTGTTTCAATTACCCGCTCTGGCACAAATTCAATTCCCCGGAATTTTATATCCGGATAAACTTTTTGAATAACTATCCCAAGCCTTCCATAACCCGCGCCCAGATCAATTACCTGGTCATTTTTTTTGAGCGGAAGCTTCTGGCATAATCTTAAAAGCTCCTGATAAGGAGTCTGAATAGTTTCCGGATCAAGCCCCACCCAGGTCTGATTTCCCCGATGAAGATGCGCTCCCCAGGAATGATGATCACCACCCGGAAGCGTTTCGAGCGCCCGGAAAAGAAGCATCCTTTCGATTTCGGAAATCCGGAAACCAAGGGTGCGGTCAATTTCTCCTGAATCCAGATTCCAGTCCATATGGCGGGGGCTTTTACCAAAGAATTATTTACAATCCAAGATACCGGGTAAGACTTTTCCCCTATACTCCCAACGGGGTTTCATGGGCACAAAGTACATTTCTAAATACCCGAATAGTTCCGGTCTGATCGACTGGACTCCGGATGAAAACCAGATGTGGAATACATTAATCACCCGCCAGGGCGAGATTGTAAAAACTCGTGCGTGTCCGGAATTTCTGGAAGGCCTTGAAAGAATCGGTTTTTCCAGAGACCGCGTCCCTCAGCACACTGAAATCAACCGGCGCCTTGGAGACTTCACCGGATGGGAAGTGGAAGTTGTTCCCGCTCTCATTCCGGCCAAAGAATTTTTCTCACTTCTTGCCGGAAAGAAATTTCCCGCAGCAAGTTTCATTCGTATTCCTGAGGAGCTCGATTACATTCAGGAACCGGATATTTTTCACGAGTTTTATGGCCACGTTCCGCTTCTGACTTTTCCGGATTACGCCAATTTCATGGAAGAGTTCGGAAAACTTGCTCTCTCAGTTTCGCCGAAGGATCGCAGTCGCCTCTTCCGGATTTTCTGGTTCACCATTGAGTTCGGATTATTGAACACCAGCAAGGGCATCCGCGCTTACGGCGGGGGAATGCTTTCTTCAATTCACGAGACCGTTTACTCAATTGAAAGTGCAGTTCCCGTTAGAAAACCCTTCAATGCCCTGGACGCCCTCCGGACACCGTATCGAATCGATATCCCCCAGCCGCTTTACTATGTGCTCGAAGACTTCAGGGATCTCTTCAAGATACTCGATCAGGATCTGATCGCTCTCTTGGAAAAATCCAAAGAGATGGGAGATTTCGAGGCCCTTTTTGTGCCGGCCGGCGCTGAACTTTAAGGTAATCTCCACCCTGAATCCCATTCTTGACTTGAGCTTGGCCCTCGACCAGAGGTAAGTTCTCGCACATGCAAGCAGTAGCCCAGTATATATATTTTTTCCTAGTCGGAACGACGGTTCTGAATCTGATCATCGCAGTTATATCTCGGGTTAAGACCCGGCATCGCGATTTTAATTATTTGATCGCCTACTGGATCAGTCTATTCATTACTTTCGTTGCAGTGGCCCTGCTTTCGAAGACTGAAACAGAACTCGCGTTCGCTTTTTTCTTCCAGTTCATTCCAAACTTTATCATTGCAAACATTCTTCGTAAGAGCCGGGGCCTTCCGCCAAACTGGGCGGTAAGCATTTCGCTGTATACTCTGGGAGCAGGTTTATCGACCATTATGATCCTGGAAACAGATGTGGGCTTTACCATTTCACTTTTGCCGGTGACTATCGTCACGGTCCTGCCATTCTTCCCACCTATGTGGAACGCGCTGGTAACAGGCAGAAAGGAATCGAACTGGATCGAAAAGTCCATGGGTATCCTGTTTGCCATAGGATTTTTACATAGCTTCAACTATGCCTTCTTCCGGCTAGAAGAAAGCTCCATCTTGTGGGGCTGGTCAATCGGGATCGGTCTGTACCAGTGCCTGTCGATCTTTCTTCCCCTCCTCATCAATTATAAGCGCCAAGAGAAAGAGAGAAAGAATCTCGAACAGGCGCTCGAAAGAGTATCAGGTAAAAAAAGTTTTTCATCTTCAGATGAAATCGACGACCTCTATCGCTCTTTGGAAATCCAGGTCGGCAACAAAGAAGATTACTCGCGCCAGCTCTCAGAAATTAATCGCAATCTTCAGGAAGAGCGCGAGATTAATGAGATCCTTATCAAGACCATTTCCCACGATCTGGCTAATCCGCTTACGGTAGTAAGTGCGTACATGGATATGATGTCATCCGGAAAAATATCCTCCGATGATCATGACAAAATCCAGGATCGCATGCGCCAGAATCTCAGATCTGCGATGGAGATGATTCAACGAGTGCGGAAGACAGTTGTCACGCGTTCTGAAGCTGACCTTGTCAAAGTTGGTCCGGTTGATCTGCAGCTAGCTCTGGAAAGAGCAAAACACCTTTTTGATGAACGTCTGAAGCAGAAAAATCTTCAGCTCCGGATGAGTACCATCGATGGAAATCTCAAAGTCATTGCCGATGAAAATGCGCTCGTCGAACATGTTTTCGCGAACCTCCTGTCGAATGCAGTGAAATTCTCCTTTGAGAACTCAGACATCCTGATTGATGTTCGCACTTTGAACGATAAGGTCATTGTCGAAGTCAGAGATTATGGTGTCGGAATGAATCCTGCCCGCACTGATAGAAATAGATTTGTTTCCACCCCTGGAACCAAGGGTGAAGAAGGAACCGGCTTTGGACTTTTGGTGATGGGATACTTCATCAGAAAATTCGGAGCAACGATTGAAGTGATTTCCCATGCCACTCATGGTGGGCGGGGAACGAGCTTCATCGTGACTCTGAAACGGTTGATACCCGATGAGAGTCTTACAGTCTGAAGTTTGAAAATTTCGGCTTCCCATCTTTGCCCCATAACCTTGCTAGCCCCCCCCCTTTATTAAGAATCCTGTAATAAATTAACCCGACCTTCTTCAACTTTTCAAATAATTGAACGTGAAACCTTAAGCTAATAATAAGTTTTCGAGGTAGGATTGGTTTAAATCTATTCTTTAGACAGGGGTCAATGTGGATAAAGTCGTAATCATTGAGGACGAGAAAGAAATTGGAGAAATGTTAAAATTTCTTCTCGAGAAAAATTCGTTCAATGTCGATTTCTATCAATCCGCGGAGGACTTCTTCCTCGCAAAAAAGTTCTATTCAAGCTGCGTTTATATCATCGATCAAAGTCTCCCGGGAATTCAGGGTGCAGACGTTATCCGGACTATCCGCTCTAAGGACAAGCTCTCTCCGGTCTTCATTATCTCCGGGAAATCCGAAGGTGAGGATATCTCCAATGGACTTGCCTGCGGAGCAGATGATTATCTTCCGAAGCCATTTAATCCTGATCACCTTGTCCAGAAAGTTAAAAATTCCTTTCATAAGACCAATATCATTCTCGAAAATCTCATGAACGTGGGAATTAAGCTCATCCCGGAAGCCAACTCTGTCATCCATAATGGTTCTACCGTAAACCTCACCTCGCGCGAGTACCTCATCGTTGAGAGCCTACTCAAGAAGCCAGGCACTATCGTGACCAGAGAAGAGCTTGTGGTTGATTTTGACGACTCTGAGGTCACTATCCGCACGATTGATGTTCATGTTTCTTCCCTCCGTAAGAAGCTTGAGAAGGCAAAGCTCGTAATTGATACGGTCCGAGGCAAGGGCTACAAAATCGACCTAAATACCTGAATATCGCCATGTAAAAAGGTCTCCCTCCGTAGACAAATTTCTCTTCCATTGTTAGAACTCCGGAACTTAAACTCCCGGAGGTTTCATGAAAGCTCTACTAACGATTGCCCTCGCACTCACATCTGCCGCTGCATTCGCTTTTCCGCGTGCTCCCCACGACGCTCTGAATGTGAATCTCAAAAGCAATCCGCGAGTATCAGCTGAATATGATTTCGAAGGAATTGTGAAACTCTCCAATTGCTCTGGTTCACTCGTTCAATTCGCTGGTCAGCCAGACACTGCTAAGGCAGTTGTTATGACTAATGGTCACTGTATCCAGAAGCCAGGTGGATATCTGAATCCAGGCGAAGTCTGGGTCAATCGTTCAATCAATCGTGCAATGAAAATCTTTGATAAGGACATGAAGCTCTCTGCGATCAACGCTACTAAAATTCTCTACGCAACAATGACTAACACCGATATTGCTTTTTATGAGCTCGCTGAGACATATGCTGATATCGAGTCACGCTTCAATGTAAAATCTTTCGAGCTGGACACAAACCGTCCGGTTGTCGGGACTTCACTCGAGCTCATTTCTGGTTACTGGGACCGCGGATGGACATGTGACATCGACGGATTCGTTTTCAAAATGCGTGAAGGTGCATGGACCTTTACAGACTCAATCCGCTACACAGCAAGCTGCGATACTATGGGCGGAACTTCAGGTTCACCACTTATTGCAAGCGGAACTAAAACTGTTATCGGTATCAACAATACGTCTAACGAATCAGGCGAAACATGTACTCTGAACAATCCATGTGAAGTTGATGAAGCTGGAAATGTTGAAGTACGCAAAGGTGTTCGCTACGGCCAACAGACATTCAATGTTTACCCATGTCTGACTCCGGATTTCCGCTTTGACCTTAGTCGTCGCGGATGTTCACTTCCTAAGTAGTCATGAAGGGAACGTTTTTTCAAAAGCCTCTCGAATGGAATATCGAAACCCCGGATGAATCCTGGCAACAGGGCGAAAAAGTCCGGGGAATTCTTCGGGTTAAAAATCACGGTAGCGAACCCGCCTCTTTGAAGTCGTGTGGAGCGGGTCTCGCCTACGCTGACATTAAAAAGGTTCATGCTAAAGCAGCGGGTATACTGAAGCCACAGCCGCAGATGACTTTTCCTGAGGGCGATTTGAGTCCCGGAGAGACGAAGGAGCTTCCCTTTGAGCTGGATCTCCCGGCGAACTGCCCGGTCTCTGATAAGAGAGCGACTTATTTTTTGACCTACGGGAAAGATTCCAAAGAAAATCATCTTCAGATGAATATCCAGCCGCGAGTCCTGTTTGGAAAACTAGTAAGTCTCCTCGATACTTTCCAGCGCTTTAAGTTAAAAGAATTCAAGGGAACCAAGAATGGTGTTGAGTACAAGCTCATCCCACCGACCTCCCGGGAAATGGCCAATCTCGACAGCCTCCTCCTTTCACTCGAGATGGATGGTGAAACCCTCAATCTTTCCTTTGAATTTCAGGTGAGAAAACTCGATACCAGCGGTGTGACAAATTCCATTAAAAAAGAGACCGCAAAAATCAAAAAGTCCCTCGCTCCCAAGGAATATTCCCTCGGGCGTGACATGATTAATCAGGACGCACTCCTCAAAATTTTTGAAAGTGTCATCGGCGAAGTGAAAATCAAGAATGCATTCTGATTCGAATTAAGATTAAAATTGTTTTAACATTTTGGATTTCTGGGGCATGATTAAGGGAAATGCGGAACTCCCCAAACCTCGGATGGTATTTTACCCTCTTTGATTTCGTTGCCCGCGAGAGGGTTGCGAAGAAAGATCTGGACCCTCGGGTGATCCATGCTCACCTCACGATGGTGCTTTCAACCGGTCTCCTCATGTGGTCCTACACACTTCTCGCTTCAAAAACTTTCAGTACACCTATTCCTTGCATCGTAGGCATAATAGCTTCCACCATTCATCTTCTTTCGCCCTTTCTTTTCCGTGTGACCGCTAATGGAAAGGTAGTTTGTAGTACCGCACTTGCAGCAGGACTCGCTCATCAAGTGACCTTCGCTTATTTCACGGGTGGCTTCGACTCCCATGTTCTTCTGTGGCTCCCGATTCTTCCCCTGCTGGCGGGATTTATCGAGGGAAGAAAGTGTCTTCTCATGTGGACAGTCATTACTTCGATTGTTTTTGCGACCTTTTTAACATTGCACCTTACGGGTCATGAATTTCAAAAACTTATTACTGAAGATGGCTGGCACGTTGCTCAGGCACTTCTCATGTTTGGCTGGCTCTTTTTAATTTTCTGTACCACCTGGGTTCACATTTCCATGAAAGAATATTCAGAAGAAACTCTCAAGACTCAGGGACAAAAGATCGATGATCTTTTCCGTGTTCTTTTTCATGATCTCGCAAATTCACTGGGAAGAATCAATATCGGGGTGAATCTCAGTGAAAGAGAACAAAACAACCCGGCGACTACCCGGGGAATTCAGATCATCCGCGAAGCTCAGGGTAGTATGAATGAAATTACCCGGAACGTAAGACGCATGTATGCTGTCTCAAAAGGTAAAGCTGAAGTTGATCTCGAGCTATGTCCGCTGAATTCCAGTATCGAGTATCTGATAGAAATGTACTCAATCGAGATCGAACAGAAAAAGCTCAAGCTTCACTACGACTTTGAAAAGCATAAGGGTCTTTCTGTTATCGTGGATCCTGTGAGCTTCAATAATCAGGTTCTCGGAAATATTCTTTCCAATGCCATCAAATTTTCAGTGCCCGAAAGTGCCATCACTATTTCAAGCTGGCCCGTGAATCAGAATCAAGTGGCAATTGAGATCAAAGATTCAGGAATCGGGATGCCGGAAGTCCTCATGAACAGTCTCTTTGATATGAACAAGAAAACTTCACGCCCCGGCACTTCCGGTGAAAGCGGAACGGGTTTCGGAATGCATATCATGAAGTCTTTCGTAGAAATGTATCAGGGTGAAATTCAGATAGAGTCGGTCGACAAAGAAGTATCACAGGATTCAGGAACCAGAATTCGCCTTATTTTGAAAGGCGGATGGACTCAGAAGAACTGAGTCCATCCTGCAACGGTTAGTGATTAACCGGTTTATAAATGACATTGAGGCCTGCGAGTGGAAACTTCCCGTTCAGGAATTTCACATCTCTTTTCTTCGTCCAGAGCATGTCGGGACGGGTTTCAGAAATCCATGATCCACCGATGATTCTTCCGTACACATCGAGCTCAACAATATACTCGTAAGTTTTCTGTTTTGTTGTCTGCGCCGGAGTATTTGTCACTGGATCTTTCGAAACAAATCCGAGTGTACCTTCAGCTTCTTCTTTCGGTGTACGGAATACGAGCTCTTCACCGTAGATCATAATTGTTTTCATCTGAAGCTTAGTTTTTACACCAGACTTCGCTTCTTTCTCAGTTACCGGAACAGAAGCCACCATCTCAGAGGTGTAGGCAGAAACCGGCTGGTTCCACACATCATTAAAGCGGTCAACGTCAGCAACAAATCCCTGCGAATTGATACCGATCATATTTGTAAGAACTACGTGGAAGGCACCAGCATTTACGTCAGCGCACTTTGGTGAATTAGCATCACGTTCAGAAGGTGGAGTGATAGGTCCGTCTTCCTCAGACTCTTCGCCTTTCACTTTGCCTTTCACACCACAACGGTCACCAACACGAACGAAGGTACCTTTCGAATTATAAGCATCGTGCATCGAAAGAAGACCCTTTACATCTGATGATCCGAAAGGAACATTTACTCCGTCTTTGTTTCTGATAACTACCGGTGCCGGCTCAGAATAGTTCGAAGCGGCCTGACTCCATCCGTGACAGATCCCTTCCCACCAGAGATCAGTCGGCTTCACACTGCCCAGAACTTTCTTCGTGAGTGAATAGCTATAGTCACCCATCGCGATGTCATAAAGTTCAGCAGGTGAAAGTTCAGACAATTGAGCTTCAGAAGCGCTCATTAATTCTGCTTTCGTCAAAAGCTTGTACTTGAATGGCTGAGGGTTCTTGCTGTTCCAGCGATAAGCGATCCCGCCCACATTGCTTGGCCAGTAAGTCTCAGACCATGCCAGGGTTGTATCATGGAGTTTCCCTTCAAGCGGAAGTGCAGAAAAATCTGCATTCATAGGAGACTTTGCTACAGCATTAAAAAACTTCGGATCGTTACTTCCTTTAAATGGAGCAGCGAGAGCTGCTGTCGTCAAAGAGAGTAATGCGAGTGCCACTATTGGTTTCATTGTTCGAATCCTTTTTACGTATTTAGTGGCGTCCTTATATCAGAGAACGGCCAGCGCCATGAGAAATGTGGTAAATTTTATATATGTTGGACGTCGTAACCTTAGAAAACATGAATGCGCAAAGAATCTATCAGGTCTTCGAGAATGCCTTCACCGGCCATTTCGTTGATTTTGAAAAGAATCCTGGCGTTCATATCCAGCGCTGGCTCTCAATGGGGGTCGACTTTGCACTTTCTTATGGGGTCAAAAGTGATGGGAAGCTTGTCGCTTTTATCCTCCATGCTCCCCGGGAAGATTTTGTCTTTAACCTGGCGACCGGAGTGATGAAGGAATATCAGGGACAGGGGCTGACCGGGCCCATGTATGAAAGGATAAAAAGAGAACTTCCCGCTAAAGGCTTTGCCAGAACTCAGCTCGAAGTTATTATCGCGAATCACCAGGCCATCAGGGCCTACGAAAAATCGGGCATGAAAACCCGGAGAAAACTTTTGTCGTGGAAGGGAGAGCTGAAAAAACTCACTGACTTCCCGGGAACTCATGAGATCAAAAAAGTATCATTCGGAGATGAACATGCAACACTCACACCCTACCCTTACGCCTTTGAGCAGGGAAATCCGATTGTTTTGAAAAGAAGCGGGATGCTTGAGCTGCATGAGTTGAGACGAGACGGGAAACTTTTTGCCTTCGCGATCTGGAATCCCTGGCAGATGAATCTCGTTCAGCTCGGTGGCAAAAATTCAGAAGCACTCGAAGGCCTTCTCTTTAAGATGAAGCTCATCGGAGAACACGCCGGAATGATCAATGTGGATGAGAAAAATGAGCTCGTAAACGACACTCTTAAGAAAGCGGGACTAGTGAACTATCTGTCTCAGTTTGAGATGGAGATGTGCTTCTGATTTGCTTTAAATATTGCTTCGATGTAATTCCCGTCGGGATCCATCACATTCGCAGTATATATTCCCATCTCAGGAGACTCAACGGGAGAACCAAGGTCCTTTCCGCCGGCCTTGAGTGCAGTTTCGTGGAAGAGCTTCACTGACCAGGGATGTTCCGCGAGGAACGCCAGATGAACTGACTTGGTAGTTTCTGGATTCTGTCTTATTTCTAACTCACCAATATAGAAGACATCCTGTGCTTCCTTAGTGATCGAGTGCCCCAGGGTTTCAATAATGGCACTGTAAAATTTTTTACTTTGGTCAATGTCCTTCACATGAAGGACTACGTGATCAAAAAGACGTCTCTTCCTCTGATGCATGGCCAATCCCGTTAAAAAATTTCATTTAAAAAATCTTAAAAGAATTATCACAGAAGAAAAAAAAGAAAAGAAGTTTAGCCTTAACTAAATCTTATTTTTTTTGGCAGCGATTGCGATACTTCACATAGTTTTTTTTGCAGTCCCAGCTTTTACCGTCACTAGAGAGTATGGCGTGCGAAGGAACCTTAATCCGGTCGCAATGAAATCTGCGCTGAACATATCCATCTTTGCAGATCCAGCCCGGATTACTTGCGGAAGGCTGAGCATGCGTGGGAATTTTCACGCAATTTCCTTCGAAAAGATTAGAACCCTGGGGACACTCCTTCATCTCAACTTGAGGTATGAGATTTGGATAATCAGTAATTATTCCGTCTACACCCATGCCGATGAGCTTCTTCATGTCCTCAACATTGTTCACAGTCCACGGAATAACTTTCATCCCTTGAGCGTGGAAGAGGGGGATATCCTCGTACGACAGAATATTGTAATCAGGTGAATAGATCGCAGGAAAAAATCCCATAAGCTTTTTTAAGCCATCCGGAGATTCTTTTTTTTCCGAGAGATAGACCAGAGTCACTTCAGGATACTTCCCTCTTATGTAGATAAGAACCCGGGGATCGAAGCTCTGTATGACAAATCGATCATCTGAAAGAACGGAGCGGATTTCGGCCACCACGAGGTCTGAGAAATCTGAAACTTTCGGCTGAAATTTCTTCTGTTCCTGCTCCTCATCAGACTTGATCTCAATATTATAAGAGATAGACCGCTTTTCCGCTTTGAGTTGAGTCTCAATCTCGCTCAGAAGTGCGTGGAGTGAAGGTTTCCCGACACTCATTTTCTTCTGCTCAGGAAAACGGGCAAACGGAACTGAACCGCAATCAAATCTCAAGATCTCACTGTAGTCCATCCGGAAAAGATTAAACTCTTTGTCCTTAAACTTTTTCCCTTTCGGATGCCGGCAGATCAGGGGATTCATCCAGGGTTCGTGGCTTACGACAACCTTGAGATCTTTTGAAATCACCACATCGAGTTCGAGAGTCTTAATCGGAAAACGAAGTCCCTCCCTCATTGCTTCGATCGTATTTTCCGGCATAAGTCCGCGCGATCCACGGTGTCCTTGCCAGTCAAAAGCATAAGCGGAAAAAGTGAAGAGAAGAGAAAGGATAAAATATTTCATAGGAAGAACCTGATGATAATGGCAATGAGTGCGGGCATTGCCTGGACGTAAATAATGGTGGGACTTGCAGTAAGTGAACCGTAGATTCCTGCGATGAGAACAAAAACCAGAAAGAGAACTGTGACCTTCATGTCACCGGTAATGAGTCCGTAGATAAGACCGGCGGAGAGAAATCCATTATAGAGACCCTGGTTCGCTGCTAAAACCTTTGTCATCTGGGCCTGTGCTTCAGTCATGCGGAAGATTTTCATTCCGGTAGGCGTGGCCCAGAGAAACATCTCTAAGACCAAAAATCCGAAATGAAGGAGAGCAACGAGGGCCGTAAACCCTTTGAAGGCAATAAGCATAGAAACCTCTCTATGCTTATTAGTTTATCACTAAACTAATCCAAGCCAAGGAACTGATCGTATGTAGATTCCTCATCCCTGACGCCCCGGGCCTGAATCTCAATCACCCGACTTGCGATCGTCTGGATAAACTCGTGATCGTGCGAAGTGAAAAGAAGTGTTCCCTTGAAATCGATGAGCCCTTCGTTCACGGCAGTAATCGTTTCGAGATCGAGATGGTTTGTAGGATTATCCATCACAAGAACATTCGATCCTGAGAGCATCATCTTCGAGAGCATGCATCTGACCTTCTCTCCACCCGAGAGAACGTTACAGAACTTGCGGGCCTCTTCTCCTGAGAAGAGCATGCGACCGAGAAATCCGCGAAGGAAAGTTTCCGTCTGGTCTTTTGAGTACTGACGAAGCCAGTTAACGAGATCGAGTTTTGCGTCTTTAAAATATTGCGAGTTATCGTTCGGAAGATAAGCACGAGTGGTTGTAATTCCCCACTGGATTCTTCCTGAGTCCGGCTGAAGTTCGCCCATGAGAATCTGGAAAAGCGATGATGTCTTTACTTCCGAGTCAGCGAGGAAAACCACTTTCTGATTTTTTTTGATCGTGAAGCTCACGTTATTGAGAATCTTCTCACCTTCAAAAGTATAATTGAGTCCTTCCACCGACAAAAGCTGATCTCCAGCTTCACGATCTGCCTTGAATCCGACATAGGGATACTTTCTTGTCGATGGCTGAATATCTTCAAGAGTGAGTTTATCGAGCATCTTCTTTCGTGATGTAGCCTGAGAAGATTTCGAAGCGTTGGCAGAAAAGCGCTGAATGAATTCTTTCAGGTCCTTCATCTTATCTTCGGTCTTCTTGTTCTGATCATTCATCAAACGCTGGGCAAGCTGACTCGATTTGACCCAGAAGTCGTAGTTACCAACGTAAAGTTTGATCTTATTGAAATCGATATCACAGATGTGAGTGCAGACTTTATTCAGAAAATGTCGATCATGGGAAACAACGAGAACAGTTGTATCCTGCTGGTCCATGATGAATTTCTCGAGCCACTGAATCGCCTTGAGATCAAGATCGTTTGTCGGCTCATCGAGAAGAAGAATTTCTGGTTTTCCAAAAAGCGCCTGAGCGAGGAGAATTTTTACTTTCTCACCACCAGTGAGTTCTTTCATCTTCTTCTGGTGAAGGTCTTCCTTAATTCCGAGACCAGCAAGTAGTGAAGCAGCGTTTGCTTCCGCTTCCCAGCCATTAAGCTCACCAAATCTTCCTTCAAGTTCCGCTGCCCGCTCACCGTCTTTGTCTGAGAAGTCTTCCTTGGCGTAAAGAGCATCTTTCTCTTTCATGATGGCGACAAGTTCATTGTGACCGAGAATCACTGTGGTCAGGACTTCTTCTTCATCAAAGGCAAAGTGGTTCTGCTTTAAGACTGCCATCCGTTCGCCGGGACTGATATCCACCCCACCCGCAGTGGGAGAAATCTCACCTGACAGGATCTTCAGGAAAGTAGATTTACCGGCACCATTGGCACCAATAATCCCGTAGCAGTTACCGGGTGCGAATTTGAGGTTAACGTCTTCGAATAGTGTGCGGCCACCGAACTGGAGGCGCAGATCATGAACTGCGAGCATAATAATTGACCTGTGAATAAAGTTTGGGATTTTTTAGCACGACTAACGCGGAAAGACTAGAAATCGTTTAATGAACCCAGATCCGAGGCGACTAAAAGTGACGACTGAGACGTACGAACAAGTACGTCGCAAGGAGGAACTTTGCAGTCAACGAAGGAGATGGGTTTAGAAAACGATTTCTTAGAGAGAGACGCCTACGAGGTCGGCGTCTGAACGATTAAGATATTGAATCGAGGTGTTGTACTGCTGATGGCGATCAGTAACTTCAGAATAATAATTCCCGAGAATTTCTTTGAGTTTTTCCTCATGACGGACTTCGAGCTGGCCAATCACATTCTCAAAATCCTGCTTGGCCTCTTTGCCGGCCTTTTCGGACTCTTTAGCGAGGGCATCGACCTCAGACTCAAACGACTCTGCTTCTTCCATGTAGGCATTGAAGATCTCTTCTCCGCGCTCAGAATCAGCATCGATCAGAAAATCTCGGAGGTCATTTCTCCAGCCGGTCTTGATATCTTCCCAGGGAACTTCTTCGGTATGGGCGAGTTCAGAGCTATCTGGCTCAAGTTCGGCCGTGACGGCACTATTGGAAATAACATTCACTTCTTTGGAGATTTGATCATCCACCAGTGCCGCGGTGATACGATGAATTGAGGGTTTAATCTCATCGGGGCGCGAGCGAGCGGCCGCCATTTTGGTGCGGATTTCGTCAATTTGAGGCCCTCCTTCCGACTGCGGAAGGATTTGATAAATAAAGCCTGCGGAGATTAAACACACGACGGTGAGTCTCTTCATGCTTAGATGATAGGACCGAAAACTAAACCGTCCTAGATAGGTAAAAATGCCCATCACCTGACTCTTGCGATCAGGTACCTATTTCCTTCTCCCCGTCATCCGGAGAATGAAGAGAAAGAGGTTAATGAAATCAAGATAGAGTTTGAGAGCACCCATAATGGCACCACGGGCAACATGATCCCCAGTTCCAACTGGTGCCATGTTCTTAATCGCCTGTGTATCGTAGGCCGTGAGCCCTGCGAAGACGACAATCCCCACCAGACCATAGATCTGACCTGCCATTCCGCCCATCATCGAAGGGAAGAAAATGGAAAGGATCGAAAATCCTACCAGACCAAAAAGTCCCATCGTGCAGAAACTTCCGACCGGGCCCAGATCTTTTTTCGTGAGATATCCGAATGCAGAAAGACCTCCGAAAGCAAAAGTCGTAGTGAAGAATGCTGACTGGATACTTTCCTGAGTATAGATGAGTGAGAAAATAGAAAGAGTTGCGCCATTAAGGGAAGCATAAAGAAGAAACATGCCCGTTGCCATCATTGGAGACATTTTATTGATTCCGGCCGAAAGCCAGATCACGAGACCGAATTCAGCAATCAGCATTCCGTAGAAAACAAATTTGTTTCCCAGAATAAGATTCAGCGCCTCAGGAGAATTGGCAATGGAGAAAGCTACCATGCCGGTAAGAAGGATACCGATAGTCATCCACATATACACTTTAGACATGTACTGGCTCACGGCAAGCTGAGCTGTAGGACTTACATAAGCATTACGGGTTTCCATCATCATTCCTTTGACGAGAAATTTATATGATTGATGGTCTCAGACTCTTATCGTGACGTCAAAGAGAGCTATTTGTTGGGGATTCTCATGATGAATGAGGTCTGTCGATTCTGCGTATCCAGTTCAAAAGTCCCTTTATGTTGTTCAATAATTCCTTTCACTATTGATAATCCGAGGCCTGTCCCCTTGCCTACAGGCTTAGTCGTGAAAAATGGCTGCATGATCTTATCCCGCAGCTCTGACGAAACACCCGGGCCTGAATCATTGATCCGGATTGTGACGGCCTTGGAATTTCCTTCTGCCAGAATCTCAATCACTTTTATCTCACTGTCTTCTACTGCATCAATTGCATTCGATAGAAGGTTCAGGACAGCGAGAGAAATACCCACAGGATGACAAAATATTTTCAGATCCGGGGGGATTCTTAAATTAAGAGTGACTTCTTTTGCAACCAGCTTGGTTTGGCAAAGGGCGACGGTGTCCTCAACGATACTAAGAACGGAAGAATTAGTTTTATCATCCAGGCTCCCTTCGCGCGCAAAGAATCTCAGGCCTTTGACAATTTTCTCCATTCGAAGAGACGTCTCCTGAATGTTATCAATAATTCTGCTTAGTGATTGAGGATCAAGAGTGCCGGTTTCGTCTCGTTTTTTTGCCTCATAGGAAAGTCCAAGTATGATCGCCAGGGGATTATTAATTTCATGGGCAATTGATCCCGCCATTTCACCGAGACTTGCCATCTTTGAAGCATAAGCGGCCCGCGCTCTTTGCTCTTCAAGTTCCTGCGTGCGCTTTTCAACGAGATTCTCGAGATTTTGATTCATCTCTTCCAGTGCCTTCAGCGCTTCAATTCTATCCCGCGCCATGAGGGCCCTGGATATGATATCAGAAACGTTACCGGCAAATAACTCGTCGGAGCCTTCCCATTCCAGAGAAGCGCCCACAGATTCACAACAGATAACACCTATCGTTTTTCCCTGAAGCCGAACGGGGGCATCCAGCATCGAAAAAATGTTATTTGGGATAAGGTAGCTTTCTGTAAATTCAAATGTCGCAGAATTTGTTCGGGCATTATTCGCGGGAAGAGTTCTCTCTTCAGAAAGATATTTGAAATAAGCAGGAAAATCTTTAGCAAAAAGTTCTCCACCCGCAGAGTGCGACCTGGTACTCAGCTGGTAAAGATTTTTGCAGATGATGGAATCTTCCTGAGGTCCGTAAAGCCAGATACTGGTCCTGTCAACTCCGAGGCCTTCAGCAAGTGCCTCAGTAACTTCACGAAAAGTTTCCGGAAGATCACCATTATCCACACAGGAAAGTTTTGAGAGTTGTAGAAGAATAAGATTACGGTTGTCCCTGTTCAAATGCTCTCCGAGTTCTTGTTCCAGTCACTGTAGATAAGATATCGCAGGATTGGTAAAATTTTATTTAAGAAACCTTATTATGTAGATAACTGCACAAATCCTCCAAAATTACTTGGCAGTTCGACTTATGTATTGATAATTCTTATCCTAACGCAACTTTAGTTAGGGGATTACCTATGAGTATTACGTTTAAGGACCTGGAAAACTTCATCACTGTCGCAAAGTCCCGGACTTTGTCTGAAGCCTCCGAAAAGCTTGAAATGGCGCAGCCTTCTTTGTCACTGGGAATAAAGAAAATGGAAACTGAACTTGGAATTTCACTCTTTACCCGTGGAAGAAGCGGCATCAAGCTGACGCCGCAGGGAAAAACAATTCTTCCTGAAGCGGAAATGGCACTGCAGATACTTAATCGAATTAAAGGTGCGCCAAAAAATCTTCGCTTCAGAATCGGATGTCACCCGTCAGTAGGAATGTTTCTTCTGGGAGAATTTCTCAGATCTTTAAACAAGATTGCTCCGGCACTTGATGTTGATATCGTGAACGGATCTTCACATGACATAAACAAGCGAGTCGCACTTGGGGAAATTGATTTCGGAATCGTCATGAACCCTCTACCTATCCCGGGGCTTGTGACAAAGTTCATCGGTGAAGATGAGGTCTTTGTCTGGGAATCAAAAAATCGTTACAGCGATCGACTCATTTATAACCCTGATATGATCCAGGCAAATTCCATTCTTTCCAGATGGAAAGACTCACCGGCAACAAGAGTTGAAGTTCCTAATCTTGAGCTGATTGCAAATCTGGTAGAAGCCGGTGGAGGATACGGGATTATCCCCTCTCAGGTCGTGAAAGCACAAAGACTTGTACTCAAGAAAGTTCCGTCAACTCCGGTTTACAAAGATCGCCTCGCAGTCGTCTGTTTTCCGGAAATGCTGAAAGCGCCTGAAGGAAAAATTATTTTTGAAGAGCTGAAAAAATCTTATAAGGGCTAAGATTTGTAAGTGAGAAGAATTTTTCCAAATTCACTGGATGGTTCCACTTCATAGTGTTCATCATTAAGAGCAGCTTTGATGGCCCTATCGATACCAGTAAACTGAGGCTTGAAAAAAAAATCCATCGCTCCGAGTTTTACAGCTTCATGAATGGTCTTAGGACTATTTTCGGCAGAAAAGAAAATGAAAGCGGTATTCATGCCCCTTAAACGCATCATCCTCAGCACTTCGAGTCCACTCATTCGGGGGAGATTCATGTCACAGAGGATACAATCAGGTTTTTCTGAATCTAATATCTTTAGAGCTTCCGGAGCAGTCTCAACAACAGTGATCTTTTCAGCAAGGCCTGCGAACATGAATGAGAGGACATTCAAAAGATGAGATTCGTCGTCAATGATAAGCAGATGACCTTTTTTCATATCACTCAAAGCTTAGTTTCAAGCTCCGCCCATTCTTCAAAAAGACCTTCAAGCCGCTTCTCGAGGGAATCGAGCAAGGTTTGTGATTCCTGAACTTTCTTTTTGTCGTAGTTCTTAGAATAGTCTACGGCACCGAGTTCAGCTTTTACTTTCGAAATTCTTGCCTCAAGTTTTTCAATCTCTGGTCCCAATTCATTGTAACGATTTCTTTCCTTGTTACTCATGCGACTGGAATCTGCTTTCTTCATTTCGGGCGGCGGAGTTTTCTTCTTCAACTCTTCTTCAAGATGAATCGCCTCAAGGAACAACTGCGCCTGAGAGAATCCTGCTTCGAATTTCTCGAGCTGACCCTCATGAAGAACCCAGCACTTTTCAGTAACGTTATCAATGAAACTTCTATCGTGACCTACGATAATAAGAGCACCTTCATAGGTACGTAATTCCTCTTCCAGAATACCGATGGTCTCAAGATCGAGATCGTTGGTCGGCTCATCGAAAATCCAGATGTCTCGCGCGTGCTTCATGAACTGAGCGAGCTGAAGGCGGTTCTTCTCTCCACCGGAGAAAGTATGGATCGGACGCTTGATCTCATCTGATGAAAAGAGGAAGTTCTCGAGGTAACTGGCCACATGGCGCTTTTCACCGGTATTCGAGATAACAAAATCAATCCCCTCTCCGATCATCGTCCATGGAGTCTCGTTATCTTTCAGCGCCTCACGTTTTTGTGAGAAATAGCCAACATCAAGGGTCTCGGGTGTGGTTACTTTGCCTGAAGTCTGCTCGAGTTCTCCCAGGATAATTTTCAGGAGAGAACTTTTCCCGGTACCATTTCTTCCCATGAGTGCAATCTTATCACCCTTGGCAATTGAGAAGTTCAGATCTTTAAAGAGCTCACGATCTCCGAACTTAAGTCCCAGGTCTTCGGCCTTCACCAGTATCTTGGTCTTTCTTCCTGATGCCTGAAGATTCAGAGACACTGATTTATGCGCCTGGGCCTTGAGATCCTGAATGGCCTTATTAAGAGTGCCGTAATCTTCGATACGCTTTTTAGATTTCGTTCTTCGCGCTTTCGCCCCTCTTCTGATCCAGGCGGTTTCGCGGCGATTGTAGTTTGAAAGTTTATCGAGTTCTTTTTCACGGCGCTTCTGATCATCAATCAGAAAATCCAGATAACCTTCATAGGTTCCTGTGAATGAACGGAGCTTTCCCTGCTGAATATGAATTATCCGGTCAACGACATTGCTCAGTAAGCTTCTGTCGTGAGAGATGATCATGAAGGTCTTTCTTGATCCGGTAAGCTCATCTTCAAAATCTTCGATCGTTTCAAGATCAAGGTGGTTGGTAGGCTCATCCCAGAGTATAAGTTCCTGCGGAGCAGATAATCCCAGCGAGAGAGCAACTTTTCTTTGCTCACCACCTGAGAGAGTTATCATCTGGCGATCAAGATTCACGACACCGAAAAACTTGAGATAACTCACATACTGGGCATGAACTTTATCTTCACCAAGCTTTGTGAGCTCATCATAAATATGGGACTGCTGAACCACGAGCTTCTCGAAATCACCTTCTCCCGTTGAAAGCTTCGTATCAATGACGATAAGCTTTTTCTTGAGCTCGCGCATGACGGGGTAGAATTCGTAAAAATAATTCTCAATATCCCAGTCCCCGAGTGCCGGAAGTTCCTGTGGTACGTAGAAATAGGAAAAATCCTTATTTTTGTCGTAGATAAAGGGAGGAACCGATTTATCAGGAGTCACAACTCCCGCAATCACTTTGAAAAGCGATGATTTACCGTGTCCATTAAGACCAAGAACACCAATTTTGTCGCCCTGATTGAGCGTAAAGGTGACATCTTTAAAGATCGTCTTATGGGGATAATGGAGATTGAGATTTTGAAGAGTGAGAAGAGTTGTCATATTCTGGGACTATAACTCTTCTCACCCGATGTGTTAAGGATTACTGAGCTTCTGAAATATCTACTTTTGTCTGATACACCGCCGGTCCGTCCGCATAAGTCGGAGTGAGATCTTCAAGAACCGTCACTATAGCATTGGCCGGGAGACAATGGCAGTGACGCCCATAACGAAGCACATACTTCGTAACACCCGGTCTGATGGTTTTAGCAGTCATGTCATTCAGACCCATAATGTTGGCGTTGCTGAGCTTAGTGACAACCTCGGGATTGTTCATAAGAATACGGTTCAGGGTAGCAACTTCATCTGAAATCGGTGCCGCAAAGACAGAAAAAGCAGAAAGCATGAGGGTAGCGATAATAAAGTTTTTCATAAGTCCTCCTGGATTAATAAGTGCCCGGTCTAGCATGGTTCCTGATTCCCTGGATGGTTTCGTGTGGAAGTGTGAAAAAAGCTCCCTCTCAAAATATGGAAATTTGGACGGGCGAAAGCCGGGAAGAGGTTAAATCAGCGTTTTCCCACCTGACTCCCAAAACCGAAGATAACAAAATCACCTATCGGGACACTGATCCCATCCCATCATCAAGCAGATGCGCTGTGTTTGATTGTTATCCGTGGACTTTCGGCCTTCGGATAAACTGCACTTATGTCTTTAAATTTGAGGATGAGAAAGTTGTGAAAGCAACCAGAGAGGGTAATTGTAGGGAGAAATGAGAATTGCCCTTTTCAAGTTTAGTATCGGGCTAACTGCCGTAATAATTGAACTTGGGAACCAAAGTGCTTAGACAAGATTTGTAGTCTGCAACGGTAATAGGTTTTTCAAGATACTTTTTGAACAACCCGTCAGGCTTCAGTTCTGAAAGGAAACTTTGTAACGGGCATAGAAATAAATTTGTATCAAATCGTCTGCCTGTTTGATCATGAACCATGTCACATGATTTATTCAGAACAGACCAATACTTAGAAGCGTATTTTTTTTCCGACAAGTACTGATTAATAAGGGGTTCAAAAGATGGAAAGTTTCGGAGGATCGATTTAAAATCTGCTTTTCCTAAGCGAACAATATCACCTGTCCTCAGACCAGCATTATCGCCCTCGAAGTTTCTATACATAATAGAGCTATAATTTGAGAGTTGCTCAAAACGGGGATCGCCCGACTGAAATGACATTCTCTATTTTGACTTAGAGGCTTTGTAATCAGCCCAGAAAGTAGAAAAAGATTCTTTTGACTTAAAAGATGAGATCGAAGTCTTGAGTTCTTTGATTTGCTTAGTGATGACCTCAGCTTTAGCTGAAGGCTGCTGCTTTTGAGGCTTAGAAGATTCTTTAACTTCTTTTTTCATAGGTAACTTCCTATTAGCCAATTCAAGCTTCTAGACAACAGATACATTAACCCGACGCTTATTATCAACCGAAGAGATCTTTCATCGTATCGAACATTTTCATTTTAGACAGATGATTACGGATGAAGGCTTTATTCTCCGGCTTGTACCAGAAAAAGAAGTTCCGCTGCCTGGTCTTTTCATCGAGAGTAATTGCCGTTTTTACTGGTTTGAGCGTGTAAGGATGGAAGCCCGAATAATAAATCTCGGTCGCCACTGTCATTGGTGTCGGTGTGAAATCCTGAATTTGCTCAAGCTTATATCCAAGAGACTTAGTCTTCACGGCGAGCTTCGCCATATCTTCAGGGGTGCAACCCGGGTGGCTTGAGATGAAGTACGGGATAATTTCCTGCCTCAAATTCTTTTTCTTCGACACTTCTTCAAATCGCTTCTTGAAAGTCTCAAAATAATGGAAAGCTGGCTTACGCATGAACTTCAGTACTTCATCTTCTGTATGCTCTGGAGCAACCTTGAGTCGTCCCGATACGTGATGGGTCACAAGCTGTTCAACGTAGGTTTCATCTTCTTTACTATGAGTAGAGCGCGGATCAAACATGAGATCATAACGAAGGCCCGAAGATACAAAAGCTTTCTTCACTTTCGGATGCTTTGAAACATCCTTGTAAAGCTCAGTCATTTTCTGTGGACTGGTATCGAGGTTATGGCAAATTTGCGGGAAGACGCACGAGGGAGCGGCACACTTATCACAGGTACTCTGATCAATCCCTTTCATCTGATACATATTTGCTGAAGGACCGCCAAGATCTGAAAGATATCCCTTGAAGTCAGGCATCTTCACTATCTCATCAACTTCTTTCATGATGGATGTTTTAGAACGTGAAGCGATCATCTTACCCTGGTGGGCAGAGATCGTGCAGAAGCTGCAACCTCCGAAACAACCCCGGTGTGTATTCACTGAAAACTTAATCATCTCAAAGGCCGCGATCGGTCCCCTGTCTTTATACTTCGGATGCGGCAGACGCGTATACGGAAGATCAAACGAGGCATCGATCTCTTTTTCCGTCATCGTCTGATAAGGAGGATTAATAACGAGAGTCTTTCCTTCTACTTTTTGAGTGAGGCGCTTGGCAAACTGCTTATTACTCTCCACTTCAACATGCATGAAGTTTCTGGAGTATTTTTTTTTGTCTTCAAGACACTCTTCATGGCTAGTAAGCTCAAAAGTGTCCCACTGCTTGTTCTTCGGAAGGTCATCGCTTTCCAGGAGAAAAGCTGTCTGCGGAATAGTTTTTAGACTGTTGAACGGAGTTCCGCGCATAAGATACTTAACGATATCGCGGATAGGCTGCTCACCCATTCCGTAAACCAGCAGATCAGCTCCACTTGTGGAGAGAATATTTGGCATGAGCTTATCGGCCCAGAAATCATAATGAGTCACTCTCCGGAGAGAGGCCTCGATTCCACCAATCAGAACCGGGACATCAGGATAAAGTCTTTTCAGAGTCTGGGTGTAAACAGTTGTTGCGTAATCCGGGCGAAAATCAGGCGAGCCTCCCGGAGTGTAAGCATCTTCTGAGCGGAGACGTTTTCCCGCGGTGTACTTATTCACCATCGAGTCCATGTTACCGGAGGTCACACCGAAGAAATATTTCGGCTTACCAAATTTTTTGAAATCACGAAGATCATCGCGCCAGTTTGGCTGAGCGATGATAGCTACCTTGAGACCCAGTGATTCGAAGATCCGGCCCATGACAGCAGCACCAAATGCAGGATGATCCACATAAGCATCACCCGTAATCAAAACGACATCGAGCTCGTCCCAGCCGCGCTTCTCTGCTTCTTTTTTAGTAGTGGGGAGCCAGGCCGTTATCGGCAGCTCTCGGGGGTCGAAAGTCATATTGGGGGGAATTTAATCCTACATTTGGACTATGACAATGAAAGGGTATTTCTTACAGAGATAATCAGGCCGGTTCTTTCACGTAGGTCAGGAAACTTCCCTCGTAAATCGCCAGATACTCGGATAGTGGAGTCCCTTTATGGGTCCGGGAAACGTCCTGGAATACTTTCCAGAGATTATCCTTGGGATGGGTCAGAAGAGCGTAGGCAAGCTCCTGACTGGCAAATAGGCACTTAGAAAGATCGAGGAGGTCAGCATGAATCCCAACCGGGACATCAGTTCCGAAAAGGTCACCGTGATGCTGGCGGATGATGACGACCGACTCAGGAGTTCCGATCTTGTTAAGCTCAACCATTGAAGCAGAAAGCGAAGCATGCCCCTGGATCTCTTTGCGCTCTTCTTCGGGAAGAAGAGCAATGTCCTGATGATGACGGTAATGAAGGTGTTCAGGATTTCTCAAAGACATATCGCTGAAGAAAGCTGAGGTGATGACATTTTTAATTTCATCCTGCTTGTGAGCACGCGAACGTCCATCAAGAATCTGAGTCGCAAGAAATGAAGTTAGCTGGATCATCCGGTAATTAAGATCAAGTTCCGGTTTCGACCTCAGATTCTGAAGGTAGCCGATAGCCTGAGCACCCTTCCCTTTCTGAACATCATCCATTACCTGGCCCATGAGGGTTTCACAGAGCTCGATCACCCGGGTCTTGAGACCAATAGAAGCAACAATATCTCTGACCGTGCCAAAGACTTCGCTAGTTGCCTTCTCTTTCGCTTTAGGGGAATCGTAATCCATCTCCACACGATTAATCATATTGTTCATGAGGATATTGGCAAAATCTTTTCCGAATCTTCTTTCAAAGAATAGCTCTTTCACGCCGCGAGTGCGGTAACTTTCAAGAACGTTCACATCAATTGCTTCAAAAGCAGGAATGCGCTTCACGAATTTTCCGACTGAAAGTTGAAGGAATAGTGAAAAAGGCATCACTTTAAAATGGATGAGGCAATCAAGAGGAATACCGACATATCCGTCTTTTGAGACTTCTTTTTCTCCGAGAATATCTTTCAGATGCTTAAGTAGTGAGGGCCAGTCAGAAGATTGAAAAACCCTGGAGAAGCCCGGGGTATCTTTATCTGAAACTAAGAGCATGTGCGTGATCTGATCTTTTCTTTCCTCAACAAAACCAGAGAGTTTTTTGAGATCAGATAAGTCTTCCGGAGCATCAATCACAAGAACATCAATCTTGGGAAAAATATCGAGCATCGTCTCAAGTTCATCAACCGTATCGTAAAAAACTGGAAAGCATTCCTTGATCTTAAGACATTCAACATCGAGGTATGAGCGGAACTCCGCCCGCTGGGTATAGACTAGAACCTGATTCATAAGGAATTTTATCGACCGTTTTGGTCCGAAACTTAAGGCGGACTCAGCTAGGCTTCACAATACCCAGATATTGGAGCTTTTCTTTCCGGGTCAGTGACTTAAATGAGGCCTCGAATTTTGAAGCTTCCGAGCGGTTCTTAAAGCGTTTTTTAAAGATCATTTCCAAAGGAGCACTGGTCCTGAAAAACTTCGCTCCTTTTTTGCCCGAAGTATGTTCACGCATCCGTCGTTCCAGATCAGTAGTGATGCCGGTGTAGAAATGCCCCTTCTCGGTCTTGATCACGTAGGCATACCAGGTCGATGTCTTCATGTTATGATCTTACTCAATGAGAGAGAAATTTGTTATTCCTTTTTCCGAGTTCACATTCAGCTATGCCCGGTCCGGTGGGGCCGGTGGGCAGAATGTGAATAAAGTAAATTCAAAGGTAAATCTCACATGGGATCTTCGTAACTCCCCTTCACTTCCCTGGGACGTAAAACTCAGATTCCGGGATCAATTCCGGAATTCGATGAATGAAGAAGGTATTGTTCATATAACTTCAGAAAAAGAGCGGTCTCAGAAGGCCAACATCGATGATTGCATCAGGAAGCTTCACGAGATGATCGACAAAGTCGCCGTTCCTCCAAAGCCGAGGAAGAAAACCAAGCCGACTAAAAGTTCAGTGAAAAAACGCCTCGATTCCAAAAAACTTAATTCAAGCAAGAAGGAATCGAGACGGAAGATTTCAGACTAAGGTTTTTTACTTACACATTCCATGTTCGAAGTCCCGGCCGGAAGCTTATAGTTCTTGTGCTTAATAATGCTCCAGGGAACTGCACGTTTTGCAGGATCAAAGAGATCCAGATATTCCATTTGTGGATGAGAATCGGAATCAGAATCGAAGAAGAATTTGTTACCAGCAATACCACATCTGGTTTCTTTTACCGGGTTTTTCAGCTGAGACTTCATCAGTGGATCCTCAGAGCTTGAAAGAGATTCGACCTTTCTCCACATCATGATGAGTGCAATATGATAACGCGGTCCCTGGAACCAGCGGAGTCTGATAGGAACAAGCTTATCTTTTTCCATACGAACAAGGAGTTTCGAGCAGAAGAATTTAGTTGGTGTCTGGTGGTCACCATCAATCAGACTCTTATCGTCCTCCTGTTTCAGTATATCAAGCGTTACACCGTCGTCAGCAATGATACCAATCTCATAATATCCCGGCTCATCACCATCTGAGAGCTGGAGGTTACCGGTAAACTCAATTCCGAAATTCTCCATGAGAACCTGTCCCATGGAATTCATAACCATTGTGCCGTTTTGACGGGGAAAACCTTTCTCAAATTTCTTAGTCGGGATATTGAGCTTACTCATATAGATCGTCCCTTCAATAACTCTTCCCTTTGCAAGAAGCTCTTTGAAGTGCTGGATCTTTTCAGGGGCCCCATCATAGATTTTACCGGCGAGACCATGGCCGTGAGCTATTTCTTCGCCGTCATCCTTCAGAACTTCGCACATATCTTTTTCAGAAGGAGGAAGCGGAGGATAAGTCACAACTCCACCGTCAGCTCCACCACTTGCAGCAGCTCCACCACTTGCAGCAGCTCCGCCACTTGCAGCAGCCCCGCCGCTTGCAGCAGCCCCGCCGCTGGTGAGTGAACCACTTTCTTCACCGGAAGTTTCTCCGCCTGCGGATCCGCCGGAAAGAACAACTTCGTTCACTCCGCCCTTGGCAGAATCAACACTTGAAAAGAAATCACTACCTTTTTCACTGCTACATCCACATGAAGTAAGAATCATACTTATAGCGATGACAGGCAGGTTAAGTGAATTAAATCTCTTCATACGAACTCCGATTAGTTTTGCATGCGGACCATATTAATGGCTGGTGATACTTCGCTTAAAAATTTGGTCAAGAGAAATTGTAACACTGAAAAGAATCAGGAGTTTAAGCGGAGATAAGTTTTCTTAAAATTTGGATTGATGGGGAATTTCGCCAAATATAGATGTCACACGTCCTCTAAGTTCTGATGATTATGGGCCGTAATTCAGACCACAGTCGGGGCATTCTTTCAGACTTGGTTGAAATTTAGTTCCACACGCCTGGCAAATTACGAATTCCTGAGAAGGATCAAATACCTGAGCAAGAATTTCATGATTGGGAACATGACCTTTCACGTGTTTCATATAATCGTTTTGAAAATATGTCGATAGCTTCTCGCTGTCTTCTTCTTTGCCCCAAACTTCAACCGTCACTGTGCAACCCGTGGTGCACGTATGACCGTTGGTTTTGAATTCAACAAAAACACCTGCATCTTTTAGTTTCTGCTGATGTGTTCTGGCTTCGTTGATGTTCATGACTCCCAGGAATATTCCTTCCACGCTTAACTCCTGAACTTTTTATCTAGATACGCTAAATAATCTTTCACCTGGATCTCTCCGACAACGTCGTTTGCTGAAATACTCCGTCCATGCTGGTGGATATTCTGTTTGAGCCAGGATCGTATGGGAGCGAAATCTCCCTTCCTGATGAGAGTATCAAAGTTTTTCATTTCTTCTTTCATAATCCGGGAAAGACTCCCGGAGATGAGATTTCCTAAAGTATAAGTGGGAAAGTATCCAAAGGCGGCACTTGCCCAATGGGAGTCCTGAAGAATTCCTTCGGCATAAGACTTTGGCCGAAGTCCCAGGTACGACTCATACTTGTCATTCCAGAGTTCAGGAAGATCGTGAACATCGATATTACCGTTGAATATGGCTTCTTCAATTTCAAAACGGATTATAACATGAAGATTGTAATAGAGTTCCGGACTTTCAACACGGATCAGTCCCGGAACGGATTTATTAAACACCTTATATAAAGTCTCTTCATCAATTCCCTTCATCGCATGAGGAAAGGTCTTCACCATCTCTGGATGAATGAATTCTGAGAACTCACGTGACCGACCAACAACATTTTCCCAGAAACGAGACTGTGATTCATGGACAGAAAGGGAAATGGCTTCCTGGAAAGGTGTTCCTTCCCATTCTGCCGGCAGCTGATGCTCATAAAGAGCGTGCCCAACTTCATGCATGGTACTTGATAGGGAATCAATATTCTCTGTTACGTAGCGGGTAGTGATCCGCTGATCCTTCGGAGAAATATTGATACTGAATGGATGAGTGGAAATATCGAGACGGGAAAATTCCGGTGGAAGTCCAAAGAGACCTGCCACTTTTTCAGAAATCGCTTTCTGAGCATCAATTGCAAAGGGACCTTTAAGGTCTTTGACCCGGACGAAGCTCCCCTCTTTTTCAACCTTGTTCCTTAGTTTGATAAGACCGGTTTTCAACTCCTGAAAGAGACCAGTTATTCTGGCCGAATCAAATTCGCGATCATGAAGTTTTATCAGGGCATCGTACGGTTTTTTCTCATTATAAAATTTAGTCTCAGTCTTTTTAAGATTAATGAGCTTTTCGAGATGTGGGGCAAATCTCTTCCAGTCATTATTCTTTCTCGCCTCGGCCCATTCATGATTCGCGATGGCCGTCGCATGAGAAAGTTCCACCACATGTTTCAGGGGTAGGACGGCCTGCATTTCATAATCATAGAGAAGTTCTTTTGCGAGCTTTTTCTCCAGAGGTTTCAGTTTTTGATTTTTAAGATCATCAAGAAGAGATTTGTATTTCTTGCCGGTGATATGAGAATGAAGTTTTCCCTGAATGTAAGAGAGTCTTTTTGCCCGGTCTTCAATGGCACCCTTGGGCATCATGGTTTCCATGTCCCAATATAGTAATGAATGAATGGATTTCAGTTGGGAGTATTCTTCGAGATAGTTCCGGATTTTTTCGATGCTCATCCGGAGATTATAACTTAATTAAGGAGAGCTTTGTATTGATCTTCGTCAAAACCGAAGGCAAGAACCTTTCCGTTTTTCTCCAGAATAGGACGTTTAATCATTGAGCTATTGCTGCAGATGAAATCAATCTTTGCTTTTTCAGAAAGCTTCTCAAACGTGTCTTTATGTTTTTTGTAAGTGAGACCCGATTTATTCACAGGGAGACCACCAAAGGCTTCTGACCAGCGCTTGATATCCTCAGCTTTCGGTGCAGACTTTTTGAAATCTACAAAATCAAAGTCAGCTTTCTTCTTCTCGAGAAAAGTGCGGGCCTTCTTAACAGTGTCGCAATTGGGGATGCCGAAGAGTTTCATAGATTATTCAGATGAAGCGGGAAACGGTCTTAAGAATTGTCTCAAGCTCAACAGGCTTACTGAGAAAAGCGGAAATATTAAAACTCCTCATCTTTTCTTTCGCGTTTGCTTCGGCCGACATGACCACTGTCGGGATCTTGGACCAGATCTCATGCTTTAATTGCTCAGTACGGAAAGCGTAGCCATCCATTACGGGCATCATGAGATCGATTAGTATGAGGTCAGGTGATGGATTGGCCTGAAGATATCGGATGCCCTCAAGTCCATTAACCGCAGAGGCAACGCCATAGCCTTCGCTTTCCAGAAGCTCTACGAGCAACTCCCGGATCGAAGTATCGTCCTCTACAACTAATATTCTCTTGGTCATTATTATAAAGGTATAATTTCATGAAGAGAAAGTCAATAACCCATGAAAATTATAGAAGATTGTCTATTTCGTGCTACGCATTAGCGACTTCGGATTTCTAACATAAGAAAAACTTAACCCAAAGTTTCATTAAACGCCTTCTGGTAGCTTTTCAGGATGAATTCATAAGTTGGACTTAGGGGGTTTCTTTTACGCCAGATTTTGAATTTTTCGCTGCCTCCCAAGGCCCGTGCGCTTTGCGCCGAAGGAGAGATGAGTGTGATCGCTTCAATATCCCGGGCATCAGGAAACAGACGGTAGAACCATTTCTCAACTCCGCTTGATGTGAAATAAAGTTTTTGAATTCTCTTATTCCTTATCACTTTCAATAGATCAGTATTCCATTCGATTTCAAGAAGGTCTTTGTCTGAAGCTCGTCCCTCGAGCCTCACGCAGGACTGAATTACATCTCCCACGCCGATATGTTTTTCAGTAAGAAGTCTCACAATATCTTTTTTAGTTTTTAATCTTACGCCGAAAGTATCACCGATCAATCGCCACAGAAGATTCTTCTCACCGCCGAAGAAAAAATCGATATCATTTTCCTTGATCTCATGTTTTCTCAATGGATCGCTGAATTTACCAATAGGAAATGAGCCGATTAGAAGATAACGGCAACCTTTCGGGAAGAAAGTTCCGTAGGGATGAAACTCTCTCAAAGTCGACAGTTACCACTGAGTTTTTTGCCATCACGTGAGAGAACGGCTTCATGATTACGACCGGTACTTAAAGTGACAGTGAGTTCACCCGTTTTAGTACGAAACACAAGTGGAGTTGGACCTTCTTCGACTTCCAGGTGGTAGGCCATTTCGACAGATTCGTTATCCAATATATATGTACCATTACTACAGCTAAGGCCGATCTTCTCTCTTTGGAAAGTGCACTCCAGGGCCTGGGGCGAATCAGAAATCCCATAAACTTCGCAGAGATTTGCCGCATATGCATTGAATGAAAGAAATGAAAGAGCAAAAATAATTTTCATCATCGTCCCATTCCAATCAGGCTCAAAAACTCGCCTCTTAATTTATTGTCTTCACGAAATTTCCCATCAAGAGCAGATGTGATCATTGAAGCATTTGCCTTCTTCGCGCTTCTGCAGGTGAGGCAACCATGAGAACCTTCTACAACGACCATTACACCTGCGGGCTTCAATTCTTCCTTGATTGATTCCATGATCCCATAACACATTCTTTCCTGAAGCTGGGGCCTCTGGGCATGGCAATCAACAATATGAGCAAGTTTTGAAAGACCAACCACACGTGATTCATTGCCTTTCGTTGTATCAGGAAGATAACCAACGTGAGCAACACCTTTGAACGGGAAAAAATGATGGCTGCAAAGTGAGGTGTAATCAATATCCTTCAGGATGATAACTTCGTTATAGTTTTCGGCCGGAAAAGTAGTGCTGAAAATTTCTTTCTGATCAGTTCCGAGTCCTGAGCAGATTTCAATCAGCGAGCGGGCCATACGATTTGGTGAACCAATAAGATTCTTATCGTTCAAGTCAATCTGTGGAAATGCGAGCTTAAGTCCCTGCAGAACTTTTTCATAACCCTCGGCCATCATTGCACGGGCAGCATTCAACTGAAGAGCGCGCTGTTTAATTTTTCCCAGTTCAGTATCCAGAAACTGAACGGGGTCTTTTGACCGGGCCATTGAGCGGGCAAGATCTTTATTGAAAGTCGTTTCGAAGGGCATAAATCCACCTGGTTGATGACCGCAATATAGCGGAACCGGGACAGCTTGAACATCCGGACAGGGTAGTTTTTCCATGGTTCAAGACCCCTTTTTATGCTTTGTAGAGACCGAAAACGGACTTAGTCGCCACAAGCGGCCTTTAATATGAAGATTATTGCGCCACCGGAAAAAAAAAGGGGCCTCTTCTTGAGGGAGCCCCTTTTTTGATCCTCTTTCGAGAAAACTTCCGGTAATCACTGCAGGATCTTTGAACAGAATCACCCGTATCGCCGATCCTTTCCGTGAGGAGAGACCATATGATGGGGGTCTCGTCCGGAAACATCCAGTTCTTCATCGGCCTCTTTTTTCATTTGGTCGAGACCAATGCCCCCGGATGTAAATATTTTATCAAAGCACGCGATGCGGGTGAAGATCTTCATTCCAAAAGTTCCCGCAAGAATCCTGAGAACAATACTTCACTCACGATTCAGTATTAAGTCTGTGGCCCTGAACTTGCTCATTGGATTGGCAACAGGAGTTTCCTATGAAACACATGACCTATCTGCTTTTTCTCATGATGATCTCTTCTCTAAGTGCAGTTGCGGGAACTTTCGGTGATGAAGAAGAAGGTGGCGAAGAAGAAGAAGTGGCTAGACTCTCCTAAAATTCTCCCCAATCACACTGAAGACAAACCAGACCAGCATCTCTCCACATTTTTACAACCTTGGCCCGGTCATCAATGACAAATAAAACCTCATAGAACGGCTTAATCTTCCCTTCGTAAATTTCTCTCTTCACAACCGTATCATCCCGATAGTCTTTATCACTTCTCATGAGAAGATCAGTATATGGAACATCATGCTTCTTCAGCCATTCCATGGTTTCGCTTTTCAATTCATCTGTGCGGCCGGAAACAAGAAGAACATGATGATCATGGATCATTCTGCGGATGATCTCGCGGCACCAACCGTTAATTTCATCTTTAATAATGTTCTTATTAAAATTTTTCCAATCTTTCTTTTGCCCTTCAACATATTTCCGCCGGTGCGTAATATCTGCGAGCGTCCCGTCGAGGTCTACGATAATGGCCTTCTTCATCTTTTCACTCTCCACTCTTCATCCTATCCTGAAAAGGGAGCTTGTCATGTCACTACGAATTTCAGAGCACTTTGGTTTTCTTCTTGGTTATCCGGCAGGGTTATTGTGATCACATTATCAAATCTGTTCATCCCGGAAAATCAGATTGCGATCTCCTCTTTGCGAGCTTCAGGCATACCTGGCACATAGCTACTTTGCCATGGCGAGATTTTTCACAGAATGAAACTGATCCCAATCCCGTTCGCGGTCACAGCACCGACGGATCACGAGAAGAAAAACTTTTAGGTAATGTTTATGGAGGAAAGGTCGTTCTAAGAATCATGGTGAAAGAAACATCAATGAAGGCATGGAGAATGCTGGGAAGAATACTCGTCAAGGAAGAATCAGGGATGGACCAGGAAGCTCTCAGATTTCATCCCTTCCACTCGGGTGCAGAAATGAGACCTTATGGATTTATTCAACATCTGAGATTGGGAGCATATAAGATGAGTCAAAGGGTGAGGCCCGGAAGCGAACTTGCTTCCGGAGAACTTTCTATAGACTGAGATAATCTTCAGGACCTATAAAATGTTTCACCATTTTAACTACTGTTTCATAGTCCATGGGCTTAGACATATATCCACCGGCAGTTTCCACATTATCCATGACATTCATTAGATTTCCGTTTGCCGTCATCATCACGACCGGAATACTTGCCAGTCTTAAATGCTTTTCCTTCTCATGGTAAAAATCTTTTCCATTCATCACAGGCATCATGTAGTCGAGAAGAACAAGATCAGGAAGTTCTCTATCAGGGATGGCCATCAGATAATCGATTGCAACTCTGCCATTCTTGGCCCAGACAGCTTCAAAACCTTCAAGCTCAAGCATGTCTGTTACTGACTGACGGATTGATTCATCATCGTCAACAGTAAGGATCTTTTTCATTTTCATCAGCGGCCTCCGGAAAGGGAAAATAGAACTCTAGAGGCAGATGAGCAACTGTGAATGAGTTAATTTCCTTTTAACGTTTCGCAACCCTTCTTCTGCCTGAAGGCAGAGTAAATTCTCTCCCCGCGAATTGTGGCCGGTTTCACGGGATGATAAAACCAGAAGAAGTAAAACCGAGGAGGGATTTATGCAAATTTCTGAAGTTATGCACAAGGATGTTAAATTCGCCAATATCAACGACTCTATCCAGAAAGTCGCTGAGCTTATGAAAGATGAGGACGTCGGATCGGTTCCGATTCTTGATGGTGAGAAAGCGGTGGGATTTGTCACAGACCGCGATATCGTCATTCATTGTGTGGCCGCAGGTCATGATCTCAATGAATCGATCAGCGATGCCATGACGAAAAATGTGTTTTGCGTGAAAGAAGATCAAACGCTGGAAGAAGCAACGAAACTCATGGCCGAAAAACAAATCTCCCGCATCGTGGTGGTCGACAAATCTCAAAGGCCTGTAGGAATTGTGAGTCTCCAGGATCTGACTCAGGAATCAGAAGATCTCGCTGAAGAAACTCTTTCACGGATCAAACAATGAAATATGAAAATATCCCTCAGATAATCCGCGATAAAGTTGCCGATACTTGGTTGAGAGAAAACCTCATCAAGCTTTATCTCAAGAGTCCGCACAAAGTGCAGTATCTGCTCGCCCGCTACGGCATTCGCATGCTGGTAAATAAAAAGCGCGCGGAGTTGCAGGAATTTATGCGGCACTAATCCTCAGGTGAGTCATTTAGACTCACCTGTGTTTTTTTCCTGAGTCATTCTGACTCAAATCATTGCGAAATATTCTCCGACACATTTTCTCGTTTTAAAAAATCTCCCTCTTACGTTGACTCCACAAATTTATCCGTGCAACCATAACTTAACCGCAAGATTTATTCCGTGGAGGAAGGCCCTTGAAAAAGACCATGTGTTTTTTGTTCATCGTGCTGTTTTTTATTTCATGCTCTCGCGCTTACGCACAGGTATCTGCTGAGAAATTTGATGTCCGGACTACCCTAATCGGGTTCTCTTCCAGACAGGAAAAGAAAGTGAATGCGGCTTCCCGTCTCATTAAAAAAATTGTCCGTTCCTCTGAATTTAAAGAACAAATCTTGAATCATTCCTGGAATGGTAAGAAACGTTTCGCCGACAATGCTGGTCTGACGAATGAAGAGATTTACAAGAAGATCCTTAAGGGTACGGAAAGACAAACAGATATTGGTCCTAACAACACTATGGATCTGGAAATTGAGCTCTACACCGACATGGACTCGATCACGATTGGTTACACTTACCCTTCTATCGTTCGCATCTATATGAACAGGAAGTACTTCAACAAATTCCGTCCATTTCAGGTTGCAGACAATATGATGCATGAATGGCTTCACAAAATCGGCTTCGCACACGCTGTAAAGGACACTCCTGAGCGTCCTTATTCCGTTCCCTATGCTGTGGGGTACATCGTAAAGAGAATTGCTAGCAGGATGAATCACGAACGCGCCTTCAATCTGGCGGCCGAGTAATCACCACCGGATAAATTTACCTCCATTGTTACTCATCTCACGAACTGTCAAAATTCCTTAGCGGTTTCCAGGATGGAAATCTCCTCTGCACCAGGATGGTTTTGTGAAGCGAACAAGTACCGTTTTCTTCTTTTTACTTCTCTTCATCAGCTTTAACAGCTCTCACGCATCAATCCCCGCATGGGATGCCGATATTCGTTTTTTAAATTTCAAAGAACATCAGGAAGACAAGGTTCGTATGGCCATCAAGCTCATCCGGAATGTAATCACCTCCCAGGAATTTAAAGAGAGAATTCTCAATCACACGTTCGAAGGAAAAAAAGCTTTCAATGATAATAAGGGTCTCTCTAATTCCGAGATCTATCAGAAGATCATTGAAGGTGCAGAGAAGATGGGAAGTAACTCTCCAGACGGCAAAATGAATGTGGAGCTCGAGCTCTATCATTCTCCCAATAACACCATCGGATACACATATCCAGATACCAACAGGATCTGGATGAACACAAAATATTTCAATCGCTACACACCAGTAAAAGTCGCTGACAACCTCATGCATGAGTGGATGCATAAGCTGGGCTTTACTCATGAGATGAAATATTCCGTCCGTCGGAATTACTCTATCCCCTATGCAGTTGGTTACCTCATTGAAGAATTGGTGGCAAAAATCAAATGAGAAACTTCTTCTTCATATTTGTTCTCTGCATTCTCGCTTCCTGTGGAAAAGCTAAAAACGACAGCTGCGAAACGATGGCGTGCGAAGTTTCGAATTTCGCTCTCTCCACTACAGACACCGGTCCTGTTCCGCCAGAGGCGCTCCTCTTTGATACAAATCTGAAGCTCATTCAATTTTCTGCAACCAATCAGGAAAAAATTGAACTCGCTGCTGATCTGGTGAAGAAAGTTATCATGAGCCAGGAATTTAAAGATGCGGTTGTAGGATTCACACACGATGGACAAAACTCATTCGTAGATAATAACGGACTCACCAATCTTCAGATCTATGACCGGATCATCATTGCGGCCGAAAAACTGACACCAGCGAAAAACTATGTCCTCGATGCAGAGATCCAGCTTTATTTTGAGGAAAGCTCCACGATTGGTTACACCTATCCGTCTACAAACCGCATCTGGATGAATACAAAATTCTTTGATCGCTACACCCCTTATCAGATAGCGGGAAATCTCACACATGAGTGGCTCCATAAGATGGGCTTTACTCACGATGTATCTGCAACCGCTACCCGGCAATATTCGGTACCTTACGCCGTGGGATACATGGTCCGGACACTGGCCGACGAACTTTACCCATCACTGTATTAAGACGGCCTTAAGCATTTACGCGGCCCCGTCGTGAACCTCAAGAGATATTAACTCCAAGTTTATATCGACTGGTGCAAGAATGGGCGCCGGTTGAAAACTGAAGGAGTAAATATGAAATTCGTGATCTGCCTGATGGCCGGTTTTGTTCTGAGTCTCTCTACTCTCTCTTCGAAATCTCAAAATTCTACGGTCGTGAAGTATTCAAATCTCACTCGAATTCATCAGCACTAACCGGGTAAATGGCGGAATAAAGATTCATTGTCATACGCGCGTTAAAGAGCTATAGAGATATCTATGAAGATCCTATTACTCGTCATTCTTTTCATCCCTCTCACATCATTTGGCGAAATTTTTGAGGTGCATTCTGTTGCCCGGAAAGAATCACGGCCAGGAACCTGGATAATTAAACTTATCGACGGACGTGTTGGTTTTCTAGATCAGGAAGAGTGTCCTGATGTTAATCCTGAGAATCTTCAGCGTTCAATCATTGATGCCCAGCTATCTGAAAAATCCGTTCTTTCAGGAATCCGCATTCTGGAAAAACTGAATGATGCTCCCGGAATTTCTATCGAGAAGTCTAAGCAGGAAAGACTCTACATCCCGACAATCTATTCTTCTTATGACTACGCAACTGATGTTCTCGCAGGAATGAAAAGAAACTGGGTTAATACTTCCCAGTGTTATGATCGATCGCATGTCTGGGCCTATGAAGAAGCATATGCCGGAAGAAATCTTCAGAAAGCATTTCTCTTTTTCTCCGATGCCTATATCAGCCGAAATGATTTTCCATGGTGGTTTCACACTGCTCCTTATGCGCTGGTGAAACTAAAAGGCGAAACTGTTGAACGAATCATGGATCCAGCCTTCACTAGTTATCCGCTAAAATTCAAGTTATGGACCGACATGTTCATGAATAACAAAGTAGAGTGTAAGCTCGTTCAAAAATACTCAGACTATTCAACTCACCCTGGTGAGGATGATTGCTACATGATGAAAACATCGATCTATTTCTGGCAACCAAAGGATCTTGAGGCGCATGACAAATCCGGTGTGCAAAAGTCAAAATTCATCGATTGGGAAATCAAGCATGCGTACAAAAATGCTTTTGGCATAACACTTTAACGTGCTTTAACGAGGACGTTTGGTAAAAAGGTTCCCGCACACCTGTAGCAACAGGTGTGCGGGAACCTTTTTTATTCTGCTTTTCTTCTTCCAATAACAAAGAGAACACCCGCCATCGAGAGGAAAATCAAGAGCGAGAAGATATCTGATGTGCCAAGTGATCCCATCGCCGCACTCATATCCATTTTGCCCGCGACTCCTTCAAGAATCTGAGTCAGGGCAAGAAGAATTCCCGCAATCGCTCCACCTGCAATTAGTCCGGATGAGAATAGTACCCCACTGCCGGTTTCAGAATCCTGATGTGCTTCAGATGCAGATTTCTTTCTCTCCACGAGAAAGCGCACAACACCACCAACAAAGATGGGAGCTGAGGCCGCAATCGGTAGATAAACTCCGACCGCAAATGGTAGAGCGGAAATTCCGCACAACTCAAGCACTACCGCCAGGAAAACACCCAGAAGAACAAGTCCCCAGGGAAGTTTCTGAGTGAGAATCCCGTCGATAATAAGCGACATGAGACGAGCTTTCGGAGCTTCGTACTTGGTGACTGAGGTTCCGTCATCGCGCTTATTAAGTGAGCCGTTAATTCCCGGATCTACGAGATATGTGACTGCTCCTGTTTCGTTAACAAGATATTTACCAGGTGAAAGCGAAGAGAGAACTTCCGGCGAAGACTGCTCAGTCACCTGATAGACATAATATTCTTTGTCATCAAGGCGCCCTTCCGGCCCGCCGACTTTCTGTTTTTCTTTAAGCTCAGAGACATTCACAGTGAAGGCAGGCACTTTCTTCGAATAAACAGTGGAAGCATCATTCAAAAGTTTGAGTGAGTATCCAATCACTACTGCTGAAGAGACGGCCCCGATAAGTAAACCGATCTGCTGATACTTCGGAGTTGCTCCGACAATGTATCCGGTTTTAAGATCCTGGGAAGTTGTTCCCGCGCACGATGCTGCAATACATACGACTGCTGCAATAGAGAGTGCTCCCACTCTGTGTTCAGGACCGATCCAACCGACTGCGAGAAAAACAAGACAGGTAAGGAGAAGTGTCGCGACCGTCATTCCCGAAATCGGGTTTGATGATGAACCAATCTCGCCCGTGAGGCGCGAAGAAACTGTGACGAAAAGAAATCCGAATACAATAATCATGAGAGCTGAGAATAAATTTATATGAAGGGCCGGAGCAAACCAGAGTCCTGCAACCATGACGAGAGTACCGATGATTACAAAACTAATTGGAAGGTCATCATCGGTTCGGTCTTTTTCGCCCTGATCGCTCTTAGTACCCATGACTGATTTAAGACCGGATTTTGCTCCGCTGATTATTGTCGGAAGAGACTGGAAAAGAGAAATGATACCACCGGCAGCAACTGCACCTGCACCTATATAGAGAACATAGTTTCTCCAGATATCGTGGATCGCCATGTCCTTAATTAGCACTTTCGCGGGAAAGAGCGGCTCGGTCAGCTGACTTCCGAATAAAGTGATCATGGGGATAAGAACAAAACTCGAAAGAACACCACCGGCCATCATGATGGCGGCAGTTCTTAATCCGATAATGTAACCAACACCAAGAAGCTCAGGAGAAACTTCGGCCGAAATGGCAGAGCCTTTAAAAAATGAGAATGCTTTTTCCGGGACATCTTTCCAGAGGCGCATGCCGATATTGAAGAATTTGTATAAAAGTCCGAGAAAGAATCCACCGAAGACAATCTTCCCGTTTGATCCGCCTTTTTCACCAACGATGAGAACTTCCGCACACGCCGTTCCTTCAGGGTAAATAAGTTTTCCATGTTCTTTTACAATAAGAGCACGGCGAAGTGGGACCATCATGAGGACACCAATGAGACCACCGAGAATTGAGACCGTCATGATTCTTGGAAGATCGAGATCGTAGCCAAGAATGAGAAGTGCCGGCATTGTTACGGCAACACCAAAGGCAATTGATTCACCGGCCGAACCGGTGGTCTGAACCATATTGTTTTCCAGGATCGTCGCTTTCCTGAAACCGAAGGCCTTTGAGAGACCCTTGAAAAGTGTAATAGAAAGAACCGCTACGGGGATGGAGGCGGAAACAGTCATACCTACTTTGAGTGCGAGATAAAGCGATGAAGCGCCAAAGAGAATTCCCAGGATGACTCCCATCAGGATGGGACCAAAAGAAAATTCTTTGATTCGCTCCGATGCAGCGACAAACGGCTTGAACGTCGACATAAAAGACCTTTGAAAGGGTTTATGCCTTAGATCATTCCACGCTTTATCGGGAAGATAAACTGAAAAAGTCGGTCGCTATCGCTAGTAAGTTTTGGGCCATGAAAGCATAAGCTTCTTAGCAATATGCAAACGAACATCATGAACCTGCGGACCCACCATTTGAACGATTTCCTTCAACTCTTCTGCGCGGAGATTAAGTTCCTCACACCAGAAGTTGATATCCCATGCTTCTCTCACGTCGATTTTATTCTCGTTATCGTTCTTAGTAAGTTCCATTGTTCACCTCTTTTCTGGAGACATAAATAGCTCTGGAATTTGACACAGTAAATTTAAGGATAACTCAATATGGAAGCAAGGCCTTTGCGCAATAGAATAAGATCTGTTCAGGAGGAACCTATGAAGACGAGCTTAATTCTACTTGCCCTTTTTGCGGCTAAAGCCTTCGCAGTTAGTAAGAAACCAGATATGCGTCAGGGAAAAAAAGCCCTGGAAGAGAAAAATCTTGAATCCATTAACGGTAAAAATTCGTCCAGAGATATCAGTTCTCAAAATGCTCATGCTAATCAGGATAAGACCCAACAACTGGAGTCTAAGAGACCACGTCAATATCAGGAAGAACGCCCGGAGAATGAATGAATGCCTTAAAGCTACTGACAGATGATCACCGGAAGCACGAAGAGCTTCTAGCCGCGCTTAAAACCGGACATCAATACGCAAAATTTCGTGATGAACTCATTCGTCACGTTCATATTGAAGAAGAAATTTTCTATCCCCGGTTGTTTGAAGTCGAAGAACTGAAAGATGCCGTTACTCTAGCTCTTGAAGAACACACAATTTGCATGCAGCTTCTCCAGGAGCTCGACGATGAAAAACTTTCTGAGACGGTGAGAAGTGCTAAGCTGACTATTCTGTCGGAGCTTCTCTTGAGTCACGAGAAGCGTGAAGAAGAGGAGTTATTTCCCCTCGTGAAAGAGCTGGCGACAACGGATTATCTTAACGAAGTGGGAATTCAGATGCGGCTTCAGAAAAAAGCCACTGATCCGGAGAAAGTTCTCTATCCTGACGAAGAAGAAGTGGAAGGGAAGTTTTTTTCCAAAGTTCGCAACTCCCCTCCCGCTTCACCATGACCTCCTCAGATCTCATCGCGACTTTCCAGTCTTCATGAGAGCAGATTCCAGAATGATGAAAATCAGGATGGAACTCATAATGGCTGCAGCTTCTGCAGCTGATGCCTTTTTTGATATTCGCGGCCGTGGGTCTTGGATGGTAGCGATGATAGCGCTGCTTGGCCCAGACTCTGGCCACGCGATCATTCAGGAAATGCAATGTTTGCCAGGAAGCGTAAGCAAGAAGACTGATACCTAAAAAGCCAGCGTTTGCCATAGATCCCTCCGGGGAGGGGCATGTTAGGAAAAGTGCTTACCGTGAGCAACTGAAAAATGGCCAAAGCTCAGATGACTTTGACGATCTTTCCCTGATATTCGACGGTCTGACCTAAACGAATTTTACAGCGCTTACGAAGTTCGACGGCACCATCTACTTTCACTTTCCCTTCGGCGATAAGGTGCTTGGCCTCACCGCCGGTACTTGTGAGATTTGAAGCCTTCATAAGGTCACAGAGGGCGATGAAATCACCGCCCTCGAGTTTAAATTCTTTCATGTCATCAATATATCAGAAAGCATTCCAGTAAGCCCAGTTGATCTCTTTCTTGATGAACTGTATTTTCTCGGCTCCAGTTAATTCGTAGTTTTCGAGATCGCGTGGCTGCCAGAAATACATCGTAGATGGATGCAGGTAGCAGTGCTCAGTTTCCTGATTGTCTCGGTACTGGGAATACTTACTGATCACAGGACAGTCTCTTTTTGAATAGATAAACTTATCTGTCCAGGTCTTCACATCCGCCGGCGCTTTGAAGAAACCCCGATCCATCGTCATCGCGACTCCGTTTACATATGTCATGGGAGTTACGTGAAACCACCATCTGAAGCGATACTTTCTGATGTATGAGCGGGTAAAAAACATAAAAAGCTTAACCGAACGAAGCCCAGAACGATTGAACTCCTCATACGACCAGACATGGGCACGGTTGTAACATTGCCCGGAGCTTCCCCTTCTCATGCGTTTGAAGATCAAAACTGCTTCTTCCATGCTTCCGAGGTTCGTTGGATCATACGAAACAGATTCAGGCTCCGGATCATCACTTTTATCAACGAGTGATTTTGGTGCGGCCACTACACCAGCACCGAGAAAATTATTTTCCTCATCAAGTTCCACATCCAGCCACTCTCCACGCCGGCGGCTTTCTTCCAGCGAAAGCATGGAAGCCTTGTCGAGACTTGACAGAAATCCTACCCGACCATTCTCAAACTTAATCAGATGAGGCAGTCGGGACTTTTTCGCGTAATCGACAGAATGGATTTTTGAAGTCAGGCGTTCTGCCTGAGCTGAAAAAGAAAGGATAAATAGTATAAGTGGAAGAAACTTCATGTTGCCCTCCTATGGCACAAAAACTCTCCGTTATTTTACAGAGGTGAAAGTGGGCCATCTGACTTAAGTTTCACTGAATCATGTTGTGGTAGTTTGCTCCCCTATCTTGCGGAAGTTTTCATAGGCGTCATCCCCCAATGCCGTGAGAAAATTGATGTAGGAGGCCAGAATGAAGCGATATTTATTTTTCAGTGTTTTTTTAACTGCTATGGCGCATGCTCAGGTGGATGCTATGCCCGATAGTCCCCTTGATACCAGCATGGGTGAAGAAGAAATAACAAATGTGAAAGATTTCAATTCGAATTTGCAGGAAGAAGAACAGGAACAGGAGCGCCAGGAAGAGCTCTTAGAAAACCGTTATGATGTTCCTGATGATAAAGAAGAAGAAGAATTTAATAAGAACGACTAGATCTTTATCCGGAAAAGCCGTGAGGGTTTGTTTCGGGAATCATCATCCGTGACCAAATATAAGAATCCATCCTGAGAGAAGGCCAGCCCTTCAGGCTTGTGAGGAATTTCCAGCTTGAACAAATCCTTCACGCCGAAACTGTCATCAAATCTACCCAGAAAGGATCCTAATACCTCTCCATCAAGATAGGTTGACTCCGTATCTTCGGCAACAGCGAGAAACCAGATTTCATTTTCCCTGTATGCCGCATCAGTGATTGTCAGTGGAACTTTCCCCAGGTGAGGAAGAGTCAGTGGAATGGTTTTCATGGACGTATCATTGAAATCTTTAGCGCGAATAATGGCATTCGTTCCGTTTTTCCCATTCCCGCGTTGAAAGAGAAGAAGTTCGTTATTCAGGAACATTGCTCCTTCAATATTGATATCAGGAACAGAATCTTTGAGATTCTCCCGTAAATTCGTCAGATCGAGAATCTGGTGTCCGCATATCCCGTTGTGGGTAAGGTCGACTCGTACTCCTGTAATCCTGTTTTTATTCGAGAACGAGGGAAGGATAAATAATGATGCTCCCTTGAGAGCAAGACATTCAAAATCCGGCTTCAATTTTTTCCTGGCAAACGTTTCTTCCGGAAGAACCTCATCCCATAAGGGATAAGTCTTAAATCCATCCTTTGGTGAGCCGTGAAGCAGACTTACCTCATCATCTGAAACGACATAAAATATTTCGTCTCTGATGATGAGTCCGCTTGCTGCAAAAACCGGAAGCTCGCAGATAAACTCCGGTGAAGGAATTGTTCTGATCACTTCGCAGCGGCGCGCTTGATCGACTTAATGACAACTGTGTCCATCGGAACGTTCTGATGTCCGGAGAGATTCCCAGTTTTCACCATCTTGATTCTGTTTACTATGTGCATACCCTTCATGACTTTTCCAAATACAGCGTATCCATGGCCATCGGGTTGAGGGAAATTCAGACTGTCATTGCTGTTCACATTGATAAAGAACTGTGATGTGGCCGAATTGGGATCATTCGTCCGGGCCATGGCAATTGTCCCTTCATCGTTACGAAGTCCGTTTTTAGCTTCGTTAGCGATAGGAGCAGAAGTTTTCTTTTCCTTCATACCTTCTTCAAATCCCCCACCCTGGATCATGAATCCATTAATCACTCTGTGAAAGATTGTGTTGTCGTAAAATTTCTTATCCACATAGCTCAGAAAGTTTTTTACAGATACCGGAGCTTTCTCTTCATTAAGCTCTATTTCAACTTCACCCAGGCTCGTGTCCATGATGACAACTGGGTTCGCTGCTAATGCTGAAAATGAAAGTAATAAAGCTAATGGGAGAAGAAAACGCATCTTAATGTCCTTGATGGAGTATTTCTTCTAAGTTTAGGCGAAAAGAATCAGGGAGTCACTGTTGTAACAGGATTGACCATGATATCTGGACGGGACATGTCCTGAAGCCAGCCATAAACATCAACTGAAAGTCTTGCAGATAGGAATATCAGAACGACACCCGCAGTCCCCATGACAAAACGCATGCGTCTTGGATTCTGAAAAAGCGGCATCATCATTCCTGAAGCAGAAGAAAGAACCAAAAACCAAACAAGAGAACACGCGGCGGCCCCAAGACCCACACCCATTCGCATCGGGAGTTCAGCGTATTTGGACGAATAGCCTCCGATCAGAACAACTCCATCAAGATACGCATGTGGGTTTAGAATACTGAATGTAATGGCACTCAGAATGCTCTTACGAAGGCCTTTCTCTTTCAATACATCAGAGAGATAAACATCTTCCTTCGGGGAGCGTAATTTCCCGATCCCATATTGCAGCAGAAAAATTATTCCTACAATTCCGACAACGATTTTGAATTCAGGAAAATGATGAAAGAGCGTAGCTGCTCCCATCACTCCAAGCATGATGATTGTGAGATCACAAAGAAAGCAAACGAATGAAACCGTTAAGTGATACTGGCGGCGCATGCCACTTTCCAGCACAAACAAGTTTTGCGCCCCAAGGGCAAAGATGAGACTAGCTTGTAAGAGGAAACCTTCGAGAAAAACCTGAACCATGAGCACATCTCCAGATTGACTGAGGGCCACAGAGGCCTCCCAACCGGAGCAAACCTCTCGCCATTCCTAAGTTCGTGGAAAGGGCCTTGGCACTGGTGGTCAATCGTGGAAATATGCCCGACTTAAATCTTTTACCAGGGGAGAATGTCACCCTTGAAATTCCTGAAACTCCCGGTGTGTTTTGTACCGCTGGAATGAATGAGCTTGATAAGTCCCGCTGCAGATTCGTTTTTTTCCGTCGGCGCATTTTCACCACCCATTCTCGTTTTCACCCAACCCGGATGAAAGAGAAGTGATGTAAGCCATCTCTCATCAACTGAAAGAGATTTGATCATCATATTAAGTGCAGCTTTGGAGGCACGATATGAAACAGCTCCACCCGAAGAATTATCGGCAATGGAACCCATCTGACTTGTGATAAAAGCGGCCTTTGGTTCAGAACTCTTTTTTAGTAGTGTTCTGAGCTCCAGAGTCAGGAAATATGGGGCAATTGAATTCGTGATAAATGTCTTCTGAAAATCTTCCCATGAGTCTTCGAGATAAACTCCGGCGTTGTTGATGAGGACATCAACATAGTTCCACGGATATTCTTTGAGAATTTCCTTTCCGAGTTCAGGATCATTCATATCCCCTTTCACTAATACAAACTGTTCTTTGAATTTTGCCTGAAGTGCTTTCAATTCCTTTGATTCGTCCGGCTGCCGCGCGATTCCAAACACCTTATCTCCACGCTCAAGTGATTGCTCCAATAGCATCTGTCCAATGCCCCGGGAAACGCCGGTAATCACGATATGACTCATAAGAATTCTCCTTTATAAGGCATGATACCAACACAGACGCGTGAAAGTCCGCTAGCATCCCGTTAAGAGATAAGAGGAGCATATGTGGTGATTCGAAATTCATGCTGCCAATCGATACTCGTTGTAGAAGATGACGATGATATCCGTAATGTCATGATTGATGTTCTCGAGTCCGAAGGATATCACGCTGTAGCAGCAGCTAATGGGAAAGAAGCCCTGGATCTTCTTCACACCATCAGTAAACCATGCCTTGTCCTACTCGATATGATGATGCCGATCATGAATGGACGTGAGTTTCTCGATAAAATAATGGAAGACTCTATTCTTGCCCCGATACCTGTCTTGATTGTGTCTGCAGTCGCAGATAAGACGAATACCAAAGGTGCTGTGGGATTTCTTAAAAAACCTGTAGATATTGAGATGGTTTTAAAGATGGTGAATCAGTACTGCAATGGGGCGTTTATTGGAGATAGTTCTCGACCGGATTCGGAAGCTCAACCTCGCCATCCCTGATATCAGAGAAGTCTTCAAGCAGCTCGCTGCTCTTGTTCCGGCAATGTCCAACTAATCCCTTCGAAATTTTGCGGAAGTCTTCCTGAAATCCAACGTAAGGCACGAAATGAGTTTTGCTTCTGTTGGTACGAAGTGTCTGGTCACCTTCCTGATAAGCAACTCTCACAACTTCCATCGGATGATTACTGTCGATGAGATCCAGATCATAACCGCCATTAACTTTTTCCATATGAACAACAAGAAATGAATGCGAAGTAATACCTTCCATCTGGGCCATAATCCACATCGCAGCTGGTGAAATTCGGTAAGCTTCGTAAACGGCATTCATCCGTGCCACCAATTGATTCGCTGGTAGAACAGGTTTTCCGGAAATTCCACGCAGCCACTGAAAATTATAAAGACCATCAAAGAGCTGCCAGTCATTGAGCAAGCGCTGGATCTGCTTCTGATAAGAACGAGTGAAGGACTGAAAGTCTGAGTAACCTGGAATAGTGACGACCCGATCCATAGTACGAAGCCCCGCCAGAATTTCATTCAGCTTTTTCTGATCAGGACGTGAACTGTCAGGAGCATATTTTACGAGGAAAAATGATGAGCGCTGAAGACGGCTGTGCCACCAGCAAACACCACCATTAGCGATTCCACCTGTGTTTTTGAACGCTATTCTTGCCGTTGGTTCCTGCATAATTGAAAGAATGTCCTGGCGGTTTCTCTCGCAGAAATTTCGGGTCTGCGAATAAACGGGAGAAGACAGGATAATGACTATGAGGATTAAGAATTTCATGAAGAAATCTTAGAATTCTCCACTTCTCCTGCATACTTACTTTGTCTGGCATTATTGCAAAATCCGGACGACGTACCGTGAGATACGTCGCCCAATTTTTTAGTTGTGATTAGTGGGTGGGACCTTGTCCGAAGTTACGAATGGAGTCTGCTAAACGCGGCGGCATGAGATTGATAACCATATCCGCTGTGTTTTTTAGGAATCCTTCCTTCATAACCTTAGGCTTGAGCTCATTAAAGGCTTCGGCCATGGCGACAGCTTCTTCCGAAGTGAAAGCATTGCGGGCCTCAGCAAAAATTTCTGTTTCTTCTTCAGTGATGTGATGTGAAACAGTATCCAGAAGTTTTTGAGCAACCGGACGCCAGCCCATATTCATCTTGTCCATCACCTGCAGGGTACGGAGAAGTGTTTCCGCTTCCATGTGCTCCTGATATCCGTGGAACACGAGCTTCTTGTCAGCATTTACCGCACGAAGAGTGTTATAGAACACTGACTCCTCAGCGCGGGAATGGGGCACCAGGGCATTCCGGATTTCCTCGACAAGTACATATCGATAATCATCGTCGTCTTTCAAAGCTATAAGATCATTCAGGAGACCTTTCAATTCAATATGGTCTTGCTTGAGTGCTTCATAAATTTCCATAATTCCACCTTGGTTAGAGTTACCTGTAAGGATGAGTTGCAAAATCCCGACCAGAAATTCTTATCTCATTTAGTCAGTGAATCTCCACTTGTTCTCATGTTGGCGGAGATGAATTCATAGTGTGAAGTGGATTAAACTGACGGAGGTCTGCATGGAAAAGCTGAATGTTTTTTGTCTGGTTGGAGGTATTGCCCGCAATTCCCTCAACCGTAAACTCTTCAATGTTGTTAAGGAAATGGCTCCCGAAAATATTACTCTCAGAACTGTTGAACTGAATAAACTTCCATTTTTCTCTCAGGATCTCGAGAATGATCCCCCGGATACCGTTATCAGATTCAAAGATATGATCAGGGATGCAGATGCAGTTCTTTTCATCACACCTGAGTACAACCGCTCATTTCCAGGCGTATTAAAAAATGCAATTGATTGGGGATCACGTCCCTATGGTCAGAATCTCTGGGACAAAAAACCCGCGGGAGTCATGGGTGCCACAATCAGTACTGTGGGAACATTCGGGGCCCAACATCATTTGCGTCAGGTCCTTGCCTATCTGAATATGAGTGTCATGGGACAACCAGAATTTTATTTTAACGCTTCAAATTCTTTTGACGATAAAGGCCGGCTGATTAATGAAAAATCAAAAGAATTTGTTAAAAATTATTGGATTGCGTTTTTGAGTTGGATTGATCGTGTTGGTGACACCAAAGCTCCCAGAATTGAAGGTACATTTCCCGCCACTGGTCAGGAAGATTCTCCCTATGCGCATTAGACTCAGCCGGGCTTTCTTCGGGAGTTACTTCGCTACTACAATGCCTGAAAAGTGAGGACCTCATGAAAAAGATTTTCATCCTTATCTCTCTGCTCATACTTTCATCGTCCGCCTGGTCACAGGATTACAGGGATGAAGATCAGTATCCGGAAGTTGATCCGGCGGTAATCAATGGCAGCGAATTCACTAATCAAAGAGGCCTTCCGGCCACGGACTTTGAAGAAGTACCAAGAGAAGAACAGGTATATACTCCTGAACCGGACATGGATGAAATTCCACCGGAAGAAGTCTATGAAGCCGACGAGGAATTTCTCGAGTAATCATTGCTCGTGATACCCCGGAGTTTAACCTCCGGGGAAGACAATCACGGAACCGGTGTGTGATCCATCATAAGTCCCTTACGCTTCGGACTTTCAATTACCAGACGATTATCAATATCGATCACACCTGGAACTCTTTCTACAGTCATCTCGGCAACTTTCTTATCAATACGCGTTTCCACGAATCCACTAAGAGTGACAATCCCATCTTTCACTTCCACTTCGATATCGGAAGCATCAACTTCAGCACAACGGTAAAGTGCATCTGAGGCATCATCATGAATGCGAGGGTCGGCCCTTTTATAATTTGCCGGACCTACTCCCGAATAATCTCTCTTCAAACCCTGGTGGTAATGTCTTTCTGAAAGAACAATATCATCATCAAACGGCGTAACAGATCCACGGCTCCACTCGGACTCTCCGGTAGGAGAATACTTATCGAAGAATTCCTTATCTTCTTCTGTTCCCCTGTCACGGGAGTAATTTGAATCGTTCATATTGGGCTCCTTGCTAACCGGCACGACGGAAATTCTCAATAGACTTCCGGGCGCTGGTGGTAATCGATTTAATAAAGCTCATTGTTGTAAGATCAGTGAAAAGACTATTCTGAAATTTCACTCCTTCATTTGCACCATGCTCACTCTCTTCTGCTGAAGCATGATGGAGTCCTTTGTTTTCTTCCTTATGCGGAACCGCCGTTCCTTTTTTTAGATCCTTCATCCTGGTCTCTGCAACCATGTCCTTCACTTGCGGGAAGAATGTATCGATGATGGCCGATAGCTTGGCAGGTCCACCGACATAAACATCACGCTGCGGATTCTCAGCACTTTTCAGAATAGCTTCAGCACAAACATCCGGAGAATATAAAGGTGATGGCAAACTCGGTTGACCTTCATCCAGATTGTTTTTTGCGTGCTCGGCAAAAGGAGTATCGATGGCAGTCGGACGAATGAGGCACACTTCAATAGGAATATTCTGGTCTCTTAGTTCTGAACGAAGAGCATCGGTAATCGCCTTCACTGCATGCTTGGAGGCAGAATAAATCCCCAAGAGTGGCTGAGCAGCAACAGAGACTTCACTTCCCAGATTAATTATAGTCCCGCCGGTTTCTTTCATGCTCTCTACAGCAATCTGGCATCCCATGCGGGTTCCCCAGAAATTAGTCTCGAAAAGTTTTCTTTCATCTTCAATGGAAGTATCCAGGAGATAACCGAAGAAAGAAGTTCCCGCATTGTTGATCCAGGTATCGATCCGGCCATATTTTTTTATCGCTGCATCCTTCAATTGCAAAAGATCTTCATAAATAGCAACATCTGCGACGACAAAAATTGCCTCTCCACCCTTCTGCCTGATGTCCTCAGTAGCGGCCCGCAATTCATCTTCATTGCGGGAACACAAAACAACTTTGGCGCCTCTTTCAGCGGCCATTTTAGCAGTCGCCAGCCCGATTCCGCTGGAAGCACCGGTGAGGACAATCACCTGCTCAGCTACGGGTTTCATTCTTGACTTTGACATAAAGCACCTTCCTTAGTTGTTTCCACTTAAATTTTTGCAAGCTCCATACCATTGACCCGCGGGATTAAATTTTGCGGACAACTTTAGTTCACATTGAGTGCGGACAGGAGTTCTATTGAATGAAGTGAGGTTTATATGAAAAGATTAATCTGCTTATGTATTATTTCTCTGCTGTCTCTCTCGGCATGCAACTCGGATAACAATCCCATGCAACGGGAGGAAGAAGTTGATCGCAGTGATACAACGAAAGACTCATATGATCAGGATGATATTCATTCAGGTAATGATGTTCTACCAGATGATCTGGACAGCGGAGTAATTGAACAATAGGAGACCAAATGAAATACTTTCTGATGGTGCTGACAATTTTGACAATGGCTTCCTGTATGAAGTCGAAAGAAGATTATAAACAGGCGATTACCGAAATCCAGGAAGAAGAATCTCAAGAAATGCAAAAAGAAGAAGCTGATCAGCGTTCACGTGGATCCAATGATGCTGATGGTATGGGAATGGATGAATAGCTATTGAGCGACTATCCAGCCAGAAGCCGCGATAAGAGAAGGTGAAATATGATCAGGATTTCCTTCCTCGGCATTATTACTGATCAGTACTGTTTTACATCCAGCAAGTTTTCCTGCTTCGATGTCGCTTCCGCGATCGCCCACCATGAATGACTTTTCCAGATCAATATTGTGTTCACGTGCAGCCTGGATGAGCATTCCAGGCCGGGGTTTTCTGCATTCACATTTGTCGAGCTCGGTATGAAAACAGGCGCGAATGTCCTTTATACCCAGAGCTTCAGAAATATATTGGTTCACGAGATCAACCGCTTCCCGACTCACCCAACCACGGGCAACATCGGGTTGATTAGTTACAACGATCAATTCAAAGCCTTCTTCACGGAGAAAATCTACAGCTTCAACTACACCCGGAAGAAATGAGAATTCTTCCAGAGTATAAGGAGCGCGGGATTTTCCCATCCGGAAAATAGTCTGATTAATGACTCCGTCGCGATCGAGAAAGACTGCTTTTTTCTGCATGCTTAAATCATCTACAACTCTTTGCGTTTACGCAATCCTGATATCGTTTCTCACATCAAGAACGCCGGGAATTTCTACTGAAATCATCTCGGCAATTCTTTTTTCTGTGCGGCCATGGGCATGCCCTTCAAGGGTTACAATTCCATCATGAACTTTCACACCGATTTCTGAGGCGTCAACCGTAGGGTCATTCATCAGCGCTACACAGACTTCTTCATAAATTCGGTCATCAGTCCTGCGATACCCACGGGGACCTTTACCAAAACGACTTTTTCCACTTACACCAGGATGACCTTTTTCGCGGTAATCCGATCCGGAATAGGGTGAAAAATCATCGTTCTCAAATCTGGGTGTCCCTTCCCTCATATTTCCTCCTTGAAATTATCTTATACCTTTGATGAGTCGGGCCACCCCGTGGCTCCGGGATCGTCACCAACATCCCATTTCCCGCGAGAGATCAGATTCACTACATCCTTCACGCCGGAAACATCCCGCGCGAGGTCTTCGGCCAGATATCTGTCTTCACGGATGCGGACGTATCCACTAAGGGTAACGACTCCATCTTCGACTCGAACGTCGAGATGTTCCGGATCAAGTTCCGGATTCATGAGAAAAGTTTCACAAACTTCTTCCCGGAGAGATTGGTCATTTCGGGAAAAATTTTTGGGGCCTTTCCCGCGATGATGTTCGCGGGAGGCTTCTGAGCGGGTATCTTTTGACCATTCGACATGCCTCTCCAAACCCTCAATCCGGGAGTGGCGCATGCCAAGTTCATCTTCATAATAATCGGGACGAATATGATCTTCGCCGAATCGGTTGATACCCGAGCGGTCCGGACTTCCTTGCGGCCTTGTCATGATAATCCCTCCTGTTCAGGAGGGATATTTTTGCAATTACCTTGCCATCGCTTCTTCAACTGTTTTGAGCACTATCCTTTCATCGACCGGTTTCATGAGACAGGTTTCCCCCTCTACAAGTCCCTGGCCGGAAAGAAAAACAACTGGAATGTGTGCAATCGACTCAACTGTTCTTTGCTCTTTTCTGAAAGCGAGTCCATCTTTTTCCGGCATCATGAGATCCAGGATAATCAGATCTGGCTTGTCTGCATTGTGTATTAGAGTGTTAAGTCCAACCTCACCATCTTTGGCAGTCATGACTGTATAACCTGCATTCACGAGCATCTCTGCAACGATCAGGCGGTGATCAAGATCATCGTCAATTACCATCACCTTCTTACGGCGACGGGTTGACAATAAATTGTCGGTAAATTCATCTTCTTGCTTGTTATTTGGGTAACGAACTTCCATCTGTTCCTGCACAATGACCTCCTCGTGAAATCCGGCTTTCGAGATTCTGACGGCCGGAATTTCAAGAGTCCAGAGATATGTGTTGGATAAACTTTAGACGGGAATTTCTTGAGAGAGAATTGAGGTTTAACTTCTAGGTGAAATGTTGGACCTAATTAACTACCTGAATCAGAGCGTCCATCGCTTTTTCAAAAGACTTCGTATTAAATCGCTTCGACAATCTCGAAGTGATATCAAAACGTTTATCAAAGTCAAAATTCTCTTCGAAAAGTTCTTCGATGAAACGCTGACTCACTATGAAAATTGCAGATAATTGATTAATCCGTGAGGCATTTACACCCGCTGGGAATCCCTTTCCGTCCGGTAGTTCATGGTGCTGCTCAATAATTGTGATCGTTTCAGTAGGAATGAGGTCGCGCTTGACTCTCAATCTCTCAGCGAGTTCGGTAGGATGAAATTTGATATGTTCCGGGAGCGGTCCGCCTTCTTTTTCCCATTTCCTGAGAATGGCGAAGTCCTCTTTCTCAAGCAGGAGATCACAAAGAAGAGAGGCCATTGCTCCTTTCTCTTTCACCGAATCAGATTTCCATGCGAACTTATCAATCACCAATGCCATGACATAACTCGTAAGCATCGAGCGCAGAAATTCATCCGAACAATTTTTCTTGAAGCGCTTGATGAAAGCGTAGAGGCTTGGTGATTCACTCATGATGTTCATCGCCCTGACATTGACCAGGCGAAGGAGTGTCACGGTTTCAGTATCTACTCCGAGTTGATTAATAATTCCCTTCACCGTTTTCATGGCGTTGTCGAGATTCTCAACTTTTTCTTCGGTAACTGTTTTAGGATCATAGAATTGTTTAGCGGATAAACTTTCCTGAATTTCGAACATGATCTTTTTAACTTCCGACTGGCGGATAAAAACACCCTCCACTTCTTTTTGTTGAAGCTTTCTCAGAATATCGAGAAATTCGTCGGTAGAGTAATTGAGACGAACAAATTTACCGGCAATGGAAACATGAATTTCGGCGCCGGCGAATGATTCGGAAAATTTCACCATCTGGGTGATCGGTACCCTAATCAGTTTTTCTTCAATATTGTCCATGAGTGTCCATTTTAAGGTCTGAAGATATCACTATCGCAAGTTATTGTACTGTGGTGAATGCTCCGTTCAGAAAGCCTTAAAAAACCGCATATTCTGCGAGGTTTGCCCATTTAGAGTGCTAATCGGGAGTGCTTACTCTTTTCTGAAGAAGAGTCCCCGCAGTATTTGCAGAGTTTTCTGATTAAAGAACAATTAATTTCTCAGGGGGGATGTTTGTCATCAGCATGTAATCGCATCACGCGCTCTCAGCCAGCGCATTCCGCTGACGGACACGCCCGATTCCTTTGGCCATGCTTTTGATGACAGAAGTGTCCTTTTTTAGTCAATATTGGCGCCGGCTGACTTTAATAAAACACAGGAGGTTTTATGCGATTTTTGCTCGGAATGTGTGCTCTTATCACACTTCCTCTGTGGGCATCAACACAGGTGACGACTAAGATTCACGACATCGACCACGGAGACCACATCACTGATGAGGCCCTGGTATTTCTCACTTCCGGGCAAGTGGTGAAGATCAATGTTAACAACACAGAACTTCTGAAGCAGATGAATGAATCTCTCAAGAAGCGCGAGTTGATCAATGTAGAGTTTAATGAGAACCGTGAAGTTCTAAGTGCATCAACTGACCGGGTGAAACTTTTTCCTGAGGAACCAACACCGGTTCTCGAACCAGTAGTAGAACCAGGTACGGAAACACTTCCTGAATTAAAAATTCAGGCACGTGATCCAATGGCTGGCTATAACCCGAGTGTTCTCACAGAAGAAACTGCCAGAAAATATTTCCGTGAAATGAAGCACGCTTCGAAAGAAGAAACTCAGTGTTTTAACCGCGCGATGATCTGGAATTACGAAATGCGTGTAAAGCATAATGTTTATTCCAACAAGATGTGGATCTTCTTCACCCGTAAGTACATCCGCAAGTATAACTTCGAATGGTGGTTCCACGTTTCTCCTATGATTCACATGATCGTTGATGGTCAGGTGAAAGAAAGAGTAATCGACAGAAAATACTCTTCAGGCCCGCTTCCGATCCAGAAATGGGGGGATATCTTCCTGCATGATAATTTCAAGTGTCCGACTGTTCACACGTACTCTGATCACGCAAACTTTCCTGAGGCAGGATCATGTTTCTACATGAAGTCTCCCATGTATTATTACCAGCCAGTTGATCTGGAATTCCTTGAGAAGTACGGCAACGTTCTTTCAACATGGAATGAAACGAATGTGAGACAGGCCTATGCTGAAGCTTTCGATATTTATCCATAAAAGGACTTTAAGGAGATAACATGAAAATCAAATCCAAAAAGATCATCGCACCTATGGTATTAGGCGCGACTCTTCTCCAGCTCGCTGCCTGCGGCGGCGGCGGAACAAGTTCAGGAACTGGAAGCTCATCGCTTCCCCGCCAGTTTGAGTCTGAAGCCGAAGGAATGTACGTTGCCAATCTTTCATCACTGAATAACGGTGTTGGTGGACCAATCTCAGGTAACTTATCAGTCAATAAAGAAGGCTCACGTCTTATCGCTTACGTCCGTCTGAACGGTGGACATGCGGGTGTAGCTCATCAACAGCGAGTGCATGTTGGTACTTCGTGTCCGACTATGGCCAATGACACAAATGGTGATGGTTACGTTGATGTGAACGAAGCATTCACTGCGGTTGGAAAAATCCTTTTCCCACTTGATTCAGATATCTCTTCGCAGGAGCGCGGTTCTTCCATCTGGCCCGCCGGCGATATGTATGGATACTACCACTGGGAGAGAGCGACTTCATTTGATCGCTTTATCGAAGACCTTCGCGAGCCGGATTTGAATGAAGAAAACGATTTCGCGAAGCTTGGACCTAATGGTCCCCTTAATCTCGATGGACGAGTTGTTCTTATACTTGGTGCTGAACAGAATCTCGCGAACCTTCCTGCAACAGTAGGAACTCGCGGACGCCTGGCCAATTACCAGGTAATGCCAGTTGCATGCGGTATTATCAGAAAGGTTTCCGGAGTTCCGGGTGCAATTGAAGAGGATCCATCTCTGGGACCTGCTTCAGGTGAATCAGTTGGTGGCTCATCAGGTGCTGACGATGGCGCAACTATTCCGGTTGATGGTGCCCACAGACCAGGTGAAACAACTGGTGGAACGGGCGGTCCGACAAACGATGCTGACGCTGATCCAAGAACCAGAGGAACAACTTCTGGTGGCACATCAGATGATGACGATGATGATAACGGCGGAATTCGCTGGCCATGGGAAAGACGTCCTACAACAACTGGTGGATCTGGCGGTGGAACGACCGGCGGAACTACTGGTTCGGAAACGACTGGTGGAACTTACGGGGATGATGACGAAGAATAATTAAAAAGAAAAGGCCACATATCAAAGTGGCCTTTTTTTATTTCGTAGTCTTTTTCTTTTTAGAAGCTACCTTGAACTGAAGTGGGTTCGCTTTTCTTCGCGCTTCATTTCTCGCTTTCTTCACCAGCTGGGTGCTATTGAAATCGAGATCTTTTTCTTTACGCTTTTTGGGAGCGTCCTTATCAACCTTCGCGGGATAGAACTTTCTTTCCTCGACCTGTGGGATCGCGAAATTTGCCTTGGCCGTTCTTCCATCTATCACTCTGCCATTCAGATCTTTGATTGCTTCAGTGGCCTCTTCGATAGAGCCCATTTCCACAAACGCCATTCCACGGGATTGGTTTGAGGTTGGTTCCACGATAATCTTGATATTTTTGATTGTTCCGTAACGCTTAAAGAGTTCTTTCAGACCATTGCGGTCGCGCTCATAGCTCAGGTTACTGATGTATACGGTGGACGAGGGTTTATTTTTCATGGGGCCTACTATACGCGATAAGTTACAGTAGGGAAAGCTTCATGCGGGGTTAACCACATGAAGCTTGAAAGAATTAGTCATCGAGTTCTTCAGCGCCATCTTCAATATTGTCGCCGACATCTTCAACGCCGTCTTCAAGATTGTCACCAGCACGCTCCATACGATCCTCTTGTCTTTCCATGGCACCGTCATTGTCACGGTTACAAGAGACATTAAGACCAAGAAGCGAAAGCATTAAAACAGCAATTAGAAATTTCATAGATACCTCCAATGTATCAGCGTACTGCACGTCTTTGAGTAACCCGGGTACCTGCCGAAGACTGTCTTCTCCGGAAAATACTGAATAGAATTTCAAGTCCTCTTTTGAGGGCCTTATATTTAACAAATCCACTGATGATCCCCATAGAAACTCCTTCTCGGTAACTATTAATCCGCTTAAATAGTCTGAAGAATAAATGTGGTATTGGGAATGGAACTGCTCAAAGCTTCAGGGGAAATTCAGAATCTCTTAGCTGAGAATCAGGACTACCGAAGTCTGATTAGCTGTTTTTCTTGATGTATACGACATGGGGTTTAAGCACATGCCCATCAGGTACATTGGGATGCAGGAAATCTTTTTCCATACAACGGACCATTCCGATTTTTCCCATGATTCTCTGAGATTTTACATTTCCCACGGCAGTAAAAGAAATGATCTCGGGAAGATTAAGAACCTGAAAACCAAACCACAACGATTTCTCAGCCGATTCAGTGGCGAAACCACGATTCCAATATTCCGGAAGAAGTCTCCAGCCGATTTCAATAGCGGGCATGAAAGCGGCTTCAAAACGTGGGATAGCAAGACCGGTAAAACCCACAAAATTTCCGCTGGATTTTTCCTCAATTGCCCAGAGTCCCCAACCTCTTTCCTGGATGTTTTTCTGAAGTCTATTGAACGCCGCGTCACTCTCCGTTTGAGACCATAAATCGGGGAAGAATTCCATGACTTCAGGATGGGCATTCATTCGGGCGAATGTCTCTCTGTCTTTCTCCTCCCAGCCCCGGAGTAATAAGCGATTTGTCTCTATCATAGGGACATGATGTACTTTATTTCATTAGTCTTTCCCAAGGATTTTCCTCATAATTTTATTAAATAAGATTATGGGGAGAATGCATGACTCAAAGAAATAGTATCTGGACTGTCATCGGTGCTTCATCGGCCGGAACACTCATCGAGTGGTATGATTTTTATATTTTTGGCTCACTTGCCACGATAATTTCCATGCGCTTTTTTCCTCCGGGAGATGAAGTCGTAAACCTCCTCCTGACACTTGCGACCTTTGCGACCGGGTTTGTGGTCCGCCCTTTTGGAGCACTGGTCTTTGGCCGCATCGGTGATGTTGTCGGAAGAAAATATACCTTCCTCGTCACTCTTCTCATCATGGGCGTCTCCACGACACTCATTGGTTTTCTTCCTGACTACGCGACAATCGGGATTTTCGCTCCGATCCTTCTTTTGATCCTCAGACTTCTTCAGGGACTTGCTCTCGGAGGAGAATACGGTGGAGCTGCAACTTATGTTGCTGAACATGCTCCTGATGGGAAGCGCGGATTCTACACATCATTTATCCAGACCACTGCCACACTCGGACTATTTGTTTCTCTGGGTGTGATCCTTGCCTGCCGGACATATTTCGGCGAAGAGAAGTTTGCAGAATTCGGATGGCGAGTTCCTTTCCTTCTCTCTATTGTTCTCGTAATTATTTCAGTATTCATCAGAAGAAAACTTCACGAATCACCAGTATTCCAGGAAATGAAAGCTAGTGGTAAGGCCTCAAAATCTCCGCTGCGAGATTCATTCCTTGAACCGGCAAATCGCCGCCTGGTGATCATTGCTCTTTTAGGAGCGACAGCCGGTCAGGGTGTTGTCTGGTATACGGGCCAGTTCTACGCCCTCTATTATCTCCAGACAGTACTCAAGGTGAATTTCGTACTGACCAATCAGATCATCGCAGTCGCTCTTCTTCTGGCGACACCATTTTTTGTTGTCTTCGGTGCTCTCTCGGACAAAATCGGCAGGAAGAAAATCATGATGACCGGCTGTCTCGTGGCCGCACTTTCATGGATTCCGATCTACAAGGCGATGGCACATTACTCAGGATTTTTCTCCGGAGCTGAACCCGATACTTCAATGTTGGTCTTTCTCGTATGGATCCAGGTGATCTTTGTGACGATGGTTTACGGCCCGATTGCTGCATTCCTGGTTGAGCTTTTCCCGACAAATATCCGCTATACATCGATGAGTCTTCCTTATCATATCGGTAACGGTATTTTCGGGGGAATGGTTCCCCTCATCGGTACGTGGATGGTGAGCCGCACGGGAGATATCTATTCAGGCCTTTACTATCCAATTGCTGTGGCACTCATGACTTTTGTGATCGGTATGATCTGGGTGAAAGAGAAACATAGTCTCAATTAATGCCAAAAGATTTTAAGCGGCTCATGGCCGCGCGGTTCTTTTTCTCATTTGCCGTCCAGATGCAGGTTATTGTTCTGGGCTGGCGAATGTATGAGCTTACTCACGATCCCCTTTACCTGGGTCTCATCGGTCTCGTTGAAGCGATCCCCGCTCTTTCTCTGGCACTCATTGCTGGATTTATTGTCGATCACTCGAATCCTCTGAAGATCTATCGCAGAGTTGTCATGGTGAGTTTCACCTCAGGGCTACTTATGCTTTTCTCTCAGTTGAAGATGTTTGATCTTTCGATCAGTCTTCAGGTGGGTCTTCTTTTTGCATCGTCGTTTCTCACGGGGCTCGCGCGTTCTTTTTCTCAGCCTGCGATGTACTCTATGGTACCCAGACTTATTCCCAAGAATCTTATTCCAAAATCATCGGCATGGATGTCGAGTGCCATGCAGGTTTCAAGAATTTCCGGACCTGCGCTTGGTGGAATTCTCTATGGATTTATCGGAGTCTCCGGAACTGCTGCGATTGTTTGCTGCCTTCTCCTCACAACTCTTCTTATTCTCTTTATGATCAAGCTTTCTCATATTCAGAAAGAGAGAGATCCCAACCGTTCTATAAAAGAAGAGCTCCTCATGGGCGCCCGCTTTGTTTTTAAACACCCCGTTCTTTTTCCGGCACTGTCCCTGGATATGGTTTCAGTTCTCTTCGGTGGGGTCACAGCACTTCTTCCCATTTATGCAGCAGAAATTCTTTTCACCGGTCCCAGGGGTCTGGGTATTCTGCGTGCTGCTCCTGCCGTTGGTGCAGCTGTTATGAGTTTTATTCTCGTAAGATGGGAGATGAAAAGAAAGGCCGGCACGTGGTTACTGACAAGTGTTGCGGGCTTCGGTCTCTGTATTCTGGTCTTTGCCCTCAGCCGGGATTTTACTCTTTCGCTAATTGCCCTCGCCTTTTCCGGTGCCTTCGACAGTGTAAGTATGTTTGTCCGGACGGCGGCGGTTCAGCTCTCATCTCCGGAAAACATGCGGGGGCGTATATCAGCTGTTAACTCAATCTTCATAGGTTCATCTAATGAGCTTGGTGAGTTCGAATCCGGTATCGCTGCGAAACTAATGGGGGCCGCCCCGGCAGCCGTAATGGGAGGAGTTGTATGTCTTCTTACTGTGGGGATTGTGACCCTCATTTCACCCACCCTTCGGCGACTTAATCTCGAAGAGATGTAATTTTTACTGCTGCCTCGAACTCCCATCCGTTTCTATGCTATACCCCGCCCATTAAAATTCTCAGGAGATTACATGAAGACTCTAGTCGCTTGTGCCGTATTCCTTATGTGCGTCGCTGCTCAAGCTGTTGTAGTTGAACCAGCTGCTAAGCTCGCTGGATCTTACGTTGCTGATGGAAACTGTCTTTATGAAACTGCCTCAGTGAAGAATGAACGTTCTAACAAGATGGATTTTTTTGTTGTACGTCTCGCTAACAAAACGACGAATATTTATAAATCACGTGCGATCAATATGGATAACTTGTGGACAAAAGTCCGCACGACACGCGGGATGCAAAGAATCATGACCCAGGATATGGTTCGCGGCGGAAAAATGATTGCAGAAGAAAAAACCTGTCTTCCAGGATGGGTTGGATGTTCTGAATGGACAACTGCACTTGAAGCATCGCTTGTTGACGAGAGCACAATCGAAGTCAAAATGGGTTCAGAAACCTGTACTTTCACAAAGGCGCAATAATGAGACCAGGACGCGAATTAGATACTCTGATTGCTAAGCATATCTTCGGACATGACGTAGTCATTAAAAGAAAAATTCCGACGGAAATCACACCAGCCGGTGAACGTCCGCTTCGTGAATATTCAAAGTCAACTGGTGCCGCATTTGATGTGGCCGAGAAGATGAAGATCAGCCTTATCCCGATCGAAGGGAACCAGTGGTTTGCTCTTTGTGGCCCGGAAGAAGGATTCAAGTCTCCGGCCGATTTCATGAAATTCATCGGCGAAGGAAATTTCCAGAACTCTGGAGCCGCTGTTGCTGAAACTGTAGCACTCGCAATCTCACTTGCGGGAGTTAAAGCAGTCGAAACTCGCTTGAACACTTCTGGTGATACTTTGGGTGAAACTTCAGGTGATGATTCAACTACTCACTAATTTTAAAAGATGGCTGCCGGAATAATCCGGTAGCCATCTTTCTTTCTCACCTATCCTGATTGTTATCTTCTTCTTTTTCGCAAACTCCCGGATAATTGCCCTTTTCAAGAGCTTCAAAGTTGTTTTATTCCTGATGACGGTACGGTACCGGAAGTTCACATGAAGAGGAGTCCGTCGGGTGACCTTCTCCCTTTCCCGATGGGCAACTCCTTTTGAATGGATCTGGTTTTTTCCGGACCAGGGACGCCGTCCACCCCACTTTCCTTTTTGGAGATTGAGTTTCATCTGTTTCATATGGACTCCTTGATTGGGGCATATGTCGCAGGATAGGCCAGTAAAAGCAAGGACTTGGAAACTAACAGGACTTCTTATTTTAAGATTGAACTGTCAAAAGGATTTACACCACCGGTATTTCCTTCAACTCAGCTGAATCCGGTCCGACTTTTTGGCAAAATCCATCTCATGATTAAACACATTACGAACACCTTAGTTTTAAGTTCCCTCTTTCTGTCGGCAACTGCTCTTGCCGCCATTGAAGTTCCGCATGTGGATGGTTACGACCAGGCCGCGGTGGAAACAATATGGAAAGACGTGAAGGGAGATTCAGTGCCTATGGCGCTTATCAACCGCACCTCGATTGATAATCCGAGACTCGCCTACTCACAAATATTTCCTAAGAGCTTCCTTCAGGAAGAATTCCTCGCAGTCTGTTATCAGGATTGTAAGAATAAAGATCTTATCAAAATCAATGGTGGATCAGTTGAAGCTGGAAACAAGGATTCTCTTGAACAGGCGAACGTTTATTTCTGGCTAAAAAGATATTTCACTTTCCTCGATGAGCGGTTTAACTTCCGTCCGTCAAAGTTTCTAAGAGTCATGACGAATAGATCAATTAAAGATCCGACTGCGGGAAGCAAGATGAAGAACAATGCGTTCTTCAATCCAGCTGATGTCACTCTGTCGTTTCTCCCTGCGAGCAATAACCTTCTCTTCAATACAATGAAAGGAAAAATTAACCGCTCGGGATTCGATCCATCAGTGATTGCTCACGAAGCTTCCCATTATTTCTTCCATCACCTTTTCCCGAATTCGATTAACTATGAGATCTCAGGTCTGAACGAAGGTTTTGCAGATTATATAGCTCATCTCCAGTTGAATAACCCGAAAGTGGGTCTGATCATGCTGAGAGGTAAAGCACTTAGAGATGCTTCAAGTCTCGTCAACAGTCAGGGTCAGGTTAAGTCATATACACCAAAGCTCGAGTCTCATGATCTCGGTGAACGCATCAGTATGGTTCTCTGGCATACACGCACAGAAACTGAGAACAAAGAAGAGTTCGATCGCCACGTGGTGGATGCAGTAAGAACAATTTCTAAAAATCCTTTTGCAACTATACATAGCTTCAAGACAGAGATGATGAAGAGAATTCCTTCAGTTGTCGCTGCCGGGAAGATGGCAACTGTCAAAACTCTTTGGGATATCGTACTTCCAGGGAATGAAGTAGCAATCACCGACACCTCTTTCCTTTCCAAGAGTCAGGTAACGGATTCGTATCTTGGATTCAGAATGAACCAGACCATTTCAAAGCGTTTTGCTGATGAAATGGGAATGGAAGAACATAACAATCAGGGCTTCAGCTTCATCCGTGAGACAAAACTTTCAAACGGACAGTCAGCTCTTCTCATGGCTTCAGAAGACGAAACAATAACAACGCCATATTGGTATGTGCTCGATACGAAATCTGGAAACATCCTCGGGGTCTACAGTCTTGATCAAAGACTTGTGACAGATGCAAGTGAGCTCAAGAAAATTGAAGCACTAACAACGCAGGTGACGTCACAGGATGCAACGATCGCTGATTTTATTTCTAAGGCCCGCATGTTCTCTGATCTTGCCCAGGGCAAGGGTGATCTCACTTCAGGTTATAAAGTGAAGAGCGTTCAGACTTTCTCTGATTCGCTTCTCTTCAACGGAGAGCCAATGGCGATGGATCGTACTGAGATTTCGCTCAAGAAGAAGTTATTAGTGAGTCTTCTCGTAGGTCTTCCTGATATTGAAAAAGTTATTGTCTACACAGCTGATAAAAATATTTCTGCACTTCCTGTCCTGAACAACAAGAGAGTTCTTGGTTATAAACTCCAGTTCTCTAACGGGACAGCAATGGAAATGATCCTGAACAAGTACGGAAAAGCACAATAATCAAAACGGGCCTGTCATTCTGACGGGCCCTTTTTCTCTCCCTAAATTCCCCAACTCCTTTTTACCGAGTGCTAAGCATCCAGAAGTTAATGCTCCTGAATTGGCGTATTAATTGCTTTTAGTCTGTCTTTCGGATGGTGCGCGCGCACCATTAACGTGGAGTTCTAAGAAATGAACATTATACCTTATGTGCTGAGCGTAGGAATTCTCTCTCTTGTTGCTGCCTGCGGAAGCGATGATGACGGAAGTGATTCTCTTCCAGATCTCGAAGAAGCGCAGAATGTAACTTACCGGGCCGTCCTCGAACCAGTAAATGGAAGTGGTACAATGGGTACTGCAACCATCCGTCGGGATGCAGATCAATTCGAAGTTCAAATCAGCATGGCAGGCGCTCCTTCAACAGTACACGCACAACATATTCATACAGGATCAGCTTGTCCGTCGGCCGCCAATGCCGGCGCTGATCAGATTATCGATGCCGTTGAAGCAGAAACTGTTACTGGAAAAGCTCTCATAAAACTGGACAGTGATCTTAGTTCAGGTGAAACAGGTGGTGTTTATCCGGCTGGTCGCTCTTATCGATATAATGAATCAACCTCATGGCCAGCTCTGATAACTGATTTGGGACAACCACTTCGTCTTACCGGAAGAGTTATTGAAATTCACGGAACCACACTAAGCCTTCCTGATACTGTTTCAGGCAATGATGGAGAAACTGCTGCCCGGTCTTTTCCGATCGCGTGTGGTGTTCTGGTTGAAATTCCTTCAGAGGGTTAAACTTCGACAATTTCCAGATCAATACCATTCAGCTTCCGGATAAAGATAATCCTGAAGGCAACATTCCCGATAACTATCACACCACCGACACCGGCACCTACAGCAGCACCTTTAAGTCCGGCGATATCAAAGCCAAGTAATGTTGCAAAGGTCATGATCGTAGTCGACTCATGAATGAGAGTTTTAATGAGCTTCGGAGGAAGATCACTTTTCCACGAAACACGTTCAATAAATTTTTCCTGGCGAAGAACGAATTCTTCAAGTGTGTTTGCAACCAGCGAGTAATCTTTAAAGCGGGTTTTGAATTGAGTGACTTTTCCGAGCATAGTGATTTTGCGAAGTGGATTCTTCATACAAAAAATCTTGCAAAGAAAAGGCCATCAAAAGTTGATTGAATAAGAAGGGGCGGTCTTTCTCCGCCCCTGCGTTTATTGCTGAATGAATTGTTCGCTTTCCGTAGAGCCGTGATAAGCGAGAGTGGATGATAAACCGCAGCTGACGGTGGTGCTCACGAGGTCAAAATACCCGGTCCCTACCTCACGCTGGTGTTTGGTAGCAGTATATCCGAATTTTTCTGAAGCAAATTCCCGCTCCTGAAGCTCGGAATAGGCACTCATGCCGCGACTCTTATAATCCAGTGCAAGCTCATACATGCTGTGATTCAGAGCATGGAAACCGGCAAGGGTCACAAACTGAAATTTATATCCCATGGCACCAAGCTCACGCTGGAAAGTCGAAATTTCTGAGTCAGAAAGATTTCTCTTCCAATTAAAAGACGGAGAACAGTTATAAGCGAGTATCTTATCCGGGAACTGCTTTCTGATGGCCTCTGCAAAGAGCCTGGCTTCCTTCATATCGGGTTTTGAAGTCTCACACCAGATAAGATCAGCATACGGAGCATAAGCAAGACCTCGGGCAATTGCGGTGTCGAGACCTTCTCTGATGCGGTAGAAACCTTCCGGTGTTCTTTCGCCCGTCACAAATTCCCTGTCACGATCATCGACATCCGAAGTAATGAGCTGGGCCCCGTTAGCATCGGTTCTTGCGATAAGAAGTGTCGGAACGTCCATCACGTCGGCCGCAAGTCTAGCAGCTGTTAGGGTGCGGATAAAGTGAGAAGTTGGAACGAGAACCTTACCACCAAGGTGTCCGCATTTTTTCTCAGACGCGAGCTGGTCTTCATAATGAACACCAGCTGCTCCTGCCTCAATCATCATCTTCATAAGCTCAAAGGAATTAAGAGGTCCACCGAAACCGGCCTCTGCATCAGCTATGATCGGCGCCATCCAGTGTCTTGAAACTTTTCCTTCCGCGCATTCAATCTGATCTGAACGCATGAGTGCGCGATTGATTCGTCTGACAACTTCCGGAACGGAGTTAGCAGGATACAAACTTTGATCAGGATACATATGGCCCGAAAGATTTGCATCAGCTGCCACTTGCCAGCCGGAAAGGTAAATTGCCTGGAGTCCGGCCCTCACCTGCTGGACGGCCTGATTTCCAGTGAGCGCCCCCAAAGCGGCAACATATTCTTCATCATGAATAAGATTCCATAATCGCTCAGCTCCCTGGCGGGCGAGTGAGTGTTCTATTTTCACAGTTCCTTTTAAGCGAACGACCTCTAGGGAATTATAGTCCCGCTTAACCCCGTTCCACCGGGGATCACTCTCCCAGGAATGCTGAAGTTCTCTGCCCTGGTGTTCGAAGAATTCCATTTTTCAAATCCTTTTGTATAGGCCACGGAATCGCTCACCGTGGTTAAAAATTCCAGAAGTTGTTTTTTAAGAAACAGTTGTCGTGCTTCCCTGGCGGCTGCCTTCCATTCGATATCGGGAAACTCCTTCATCATGCTGTTCATCTCTTCATCAAAGATGTGATTCACAAGTTCCGGTGTAACTTCTTCTCCTGAATCCAGTTTGATTCCGTGATGAAGCCATTGCCAGACCTGCGCACGTGAGATTTCCAATGTGGCCAGATCTTCCATAAGATTATCGAAAGAAACGCATCCAATATCTTTCATCCATCCGTCCATAAAGGCGATACCGACACGTATATTTGTACGAAGACCACTCAGAGTATAAGGACCTTCTCCCCTTGGAAGAACATCACTGTATTTATCGAAATCATCAAGTGTGACTTCGAGCTGGTTATCTTTTTTGAAAGCATCCATCGCGATGTCGATAAAATATGGATGAGAAACCCAGCAACCGTCGTGGCCCCATGAAGCCTCTCTCTCTTTATCTGCTCTTACTTTCTTCGATTGCTCTTCCCGTAGCTCAGGAGTTCTTCCCGGAGTGAATGCAGACATTCCTCCCATCGCAAATGCTCCTCTGGTGTGACAGATTTTTATCACCCGCTTGGCATAATTCTCCATCCACGGTTTTGTCATCGTAATAGAGGAACGGTCTCCCAGGATACGATCCGGATGATTACGAAAAACTTTGATATCGCTGAAAATTTTATCCCACCGTCCGACATTGAGGCCCGCAGCGTGTTCGCGAATCTCATAAAGAATTTCTTCCACCTGAAGAGTTGCGGGAAGTGTTTCAATGAGGAATGTAGCCTTGAGAGTTCCGGTGGGAAGTCCCATCTTCGTTTGAAGACTAACAAAGAGATCATTCCACCAACGTGCCTCGAGATAGTGCTCACATTTTGGAATGTAATATTTCGGCGTGAGATTCCGGTCGAGATACATACAAGCTGTATGAAAAAAGCAGACCACCAGATCAAGAAGACCCGCAGGAACTGGATTTCCTTCAAAGAGAATATTACTTTCTGTTAAATGAAGTCCCCTTACCCGGACCATGACATAGGCCATGTCTTCAGGATTGAGAGAATATTTTTTTCCATTAACTTCGGCAGAGAGAGTTCCATCAACAGCACCCATGACATTCCGATAACCATTGATCACATTGCTGAAACTTGGTTTCATGGAATCTTCGAAGTCGAGCATCGCCATGTCTGCGCGAGCTCCCTTCTCGTTCCGGGATAGCATATTGATAACCATTTTGGCGGAGTTTACCGGACCCGTTATTTCCACACGGCGTTTTTTAAGTTCTTTTGGCAGCGGATCCACTTTCCACTCACCCTTTACTGCTTCACTTTCACGATCTGAAAAATCCGGAAGCTCTCCGCAATTCCAGGCAAACTGCCTTTGACCGCGCCTCATCAGGAGAATCTCTCTGGCAGGCCCCATCTCACGAATCAGAGAGCCAAGAAGCTTCAATAAATTCTTGGGGAAAAGATCCTGGTACTCGCTGGTCCAGTATTCTTCCGGAAACTCAAAACCTTCTGCGATCTGAACATGGCCCATAAGAAACCTCCGCAGACGATTTAAGAGTGAGGCAACGGGCCCGTCAAGCTGCAGGACTGGAATTGTCAGATAAGAAGATTTTTCCCCTATTCATAACAATCTGAATATTCTTAATAAGTACGCCTGTTGTCCGAATCGTGGGCATACATAAAAAGGTTTTTCATGAAGTCGCTAGGTCTTATCGCTCTTATTCTCATGCTCTTTTCGCAGGCATCTCTTGCGGGTCCTATTCCCGGAGTCGACGGTCCATTCGTAAATTTCCACAATGGTAATATTGTCGTAACTCTCAAGATGCAGGAAGCCGTTCACCCTACGGGATTTTCCTTTGCCGTAACTGAAGAAAAAAAATCCACTGTCAGCTATATGCCGAATGTTGAAGAAGGCGGAATGATGGTTGAACTTCAGCTTGATATCGATGAGCTAAAAGCTTTGGAGACAACTGAAGGCGAAAATTCAACTCTGGCCGATGGAAGAGCTATACCGGGAATTCCGGGTGGAGCTCTTAAAAATTCCAAGCGCGTTGATCGTGGAAATGAATTTACAACTTTTCATTCACCGAAATCATTCGGGGTTGCTTTTCCTTTTCAATGGAATCTTGGTTCAACAAAAGATGGCCATCACTGGCTCAACTGGAAGGGCAAGAATATCGGAATGATCTCAGTTGTGAATGCTACTCTGGACAAGAAAGCTTACGGAATGATTTTCCTTCGCTACTCTGCTATCCGTGGAAACGCTGAACTGATGGAAAGACTGAATCGTTCTAAGAAATCCCGCTTTTAAAAAGAAATTCTACCTAACTCAATCGAAAAAAGTTTTTCACTCACTGATTTTCTGAGCTTCAGGAGATTTGTTTTGAAAGTCGGAACCGGAACGGGTGCATCCGTTAGTTCCTCATCCCACTCTTCGCTTTCAAAATTTTTTACTGCAACAGTAGCCTGACTACGTAAGAAATAGTTCATGTCGACTGGATGTGGATTGTGTTTGAATGCTCTCATGCCGGGCCCCCGTTACCCAAGAATGTAAGGCCGATCCTATTTGCTGAACAGATGCCAATCCCCTTCTTAAGGCAAAAAAAAGGCGGATGGATTAACCCACCGTCTTTTTTACACAATAACTTATATGGGGCTTTTTCGTGAGCGTGTTGATGTGCCAAAAAAACGGCCGGATTTCTCCGGCCGTCTTGGTGTCCTTATCTGCATTAAGGGCCAAGCATTCCGCTCCGTCCTTGCTACAGTCCGAGGACATGATCATGATTGCAAGAGCTGTTCCAGATCTGAGAGTTGTAAGGGTGGGAGATAATGATCAATGAAATCCCTTCTCCAGATTCCTTTCTCCCCTTTTGAGGAGAAATGATACTGATAAAACTTCGCCCGGATCCGCTCAGGTTTTTGTCCCTGCCATGGATCATGAGCAATAAGCTTCAGGGTCTTCTGGTCCGCGCGGAGTAATTTTAAAACAAAGCGGATGAGCCATGGTTCATATCCCGACATATATATTTTCTTTTCACTGACTCTCACCGAGAAAGGAAGAAACCACATAAGCCAGTCCAGACGAAGATGATAAGGGGCAAAGATTCCGGGAATCCGGTTGATGTTTCCAGGTTTTCCTCTGAATTCATATTCCTTCCACTCTCCGTTTTTCTCACCTTCTAAAACGATTTCGTATCTTTCTTTCGTCACACTTCCAAAGGCACCATACGCACCCACCAGATGCCACCGGTTCCAGCAGTAGTTCATCTTCTGCCTTTTGGCCCAAAGATTCCTGGCGGGTTCAATACTTAAAGCGCACACCCACACACCGAAAGGAATCATCCCAAAAAAGTAAATATCAGGCGGCAATTCTGAGACAGCAGAGTAAGGATCCTGAAAGCAAAGAATAGCCAGTACAATCGTGAGCCAGTTTAACCAGGCATAGTTTCCGCTTACGACCAGAATCAGTTGATGAAGGATAATGAGAGCTCCCGCCACATCTGATACCGGTGAAGGGAAAAAAATGAAAAAAGGCACAATCAACTGAACGAAATGACTGAAGACTACACCGGCCTGGTGAAACCACTTTGGTCCATGATGAAAAAATCTAGAAAGAGGATTCGGCATCGGCTGAGTTTCATGATGATAGTAAAGACAAGTAAGATCCCGCCAGCAGGGATCTCCCCTCATTTTAATGAGCCCTGCCCCAAGTTCCGTTCGAAACAACATCCACCTTAGAACCAAGATCGGAATCCATACTGGCATCGATTCTTCGGGCCCCAGAAAAGCAGCAAAGAATCCCGCTTCCAGGAGCATGGACTCCCAACCGAATCCATAAAAAGTCTGTCCAACGTTCACGATCGATAAATACAATCCGTAAAGAACGAGCCACAGGAAAATATGAATCAGATACGATGTCGTGCCGATAGCCGCAAGAAAAATTGAAGCGACCATCCCCAAGAGACAAATTCCTTTTAGTAGACCATCTGAGTACTTCCAGAAAAATAATGATGGCGACTCTTTCCATGTCAGCATCTTCGTCCAGTTTTTCACAGGAAGAAATCCGTCATCACCCAGGAGTGCCGGAAACTGATTGAAGGCATTTACGAAAGCTATGAAATAGAGGAAGGCAAGAGACCTCGTAAAGAGTGAGCGGATGAAAACCATGTCGGGAGCGAGAAGAAGTTCTTCCATAGATCATTTTCCCAATGAACAATAAAAAAGGCCATCTTTCGATGACCTTTTTTGTTCTGATTCGCCAATGCTTTAAGCATACTGCTTTAAACATCTACTCTTCAAAACTATATAAACGTATCAACCGGCCAACCACCGGGCACTTAAATCTTCCCGCAAGATAGTCTAGTGTTTGAGAGTGACTTCGTTGATGACAGCATCAAGTCCCTGCACCATGGTCACAAGATCATCAAGATGCTTTCTCGCCTCTTCACTTTCAAGAGCACCGCTGAAATAAACTTTTTGTGCATCAACATGCACATCAACGCCTGAATAGTTTTCCTGGGAATTACGCATGAGTTCCTTCACACATCTCTCAAGTTCTGTGTCGAGAAGTTCCTGAGATGTCATGCTGGAATTATCGTGATTGTCCTGTGGCATACCCTCTCCCCCTGTCTATCCATAAGTGTGAGGGCGAAAGGATCTATTGAAAAGACGAAACGAGCTGACAGTGCTTATTCACGCGGTACTCTTCTACTTCATCAATTCGCACAACTTTTACCGAGCGCGCCTGAGCATATTTCAAAAACAGTTCTACAGCACCAGGTGTTGGTCCATGAACATCATGATTGAGAATGACTCCACCAGCAGGTGGATTACTGACCTGATAAGTTTGCTTTCCAAATGTGCCGTCGGGCTTCCTGAGAAAATCAACCGCCTTTCCGCCTTCATTATGAGCAATGATATTCTGTGCAATTTCCTGGCTGGTCATTCCCGCTAGCCAGTCAACAGTGTCGACATCCCAGAAAGCAAACTGGATACAGTTCTCTCCGAAAAGCTCACGCGAAACATCCTGAAGAGCATTCATGTGATGATATTCCGATCGAGCACCGTAAGCGCCATAAGGATAGCGGTAGTAGATATTGGTGAATTCATGCCCGGCACGCTGATAGTAACCAGCAAGAGCGCGCATCGAATCTGCGAGCTGCTTTTTCCATTGGATTTCAGTAAGTGTGTTGGAATTGTCATGACCAGGCCCGTGCGAAGCAACCACGTGTCCTTCATCCAGCATGCGCTTGATGAGTGGAAAAGTTCCCTCATTCACTTTGGTAGTAAGGACAAAGAAAGTTGCCTTCACATCATACTTCTTCAGGACATCGAGAACTTTCGGAGTGTTTATTGGATCAGGGCCATCATCAAAGGTCATGGTGAATGTGTTTGTCTGATAGAGAGATTTTGCGAGATAAGGTCTCATGCCAGAATCACGTGACGTATAAGTTCTGTTCTCAGGATACTGAAGGATTTCCAGCAGTCCCGCAGACGCACTAAACGAGAAGAACACTAACAGGTAAATGAGTGATTTCATGGGCCCTCTTTGTGGGTGCAATCTACCGCAAAAACATTAGACGTCCAAGACCTCTACAGTGTCATATTTTTAGACCAATTTTCCTCTTGGTTTCAAGGATTTATCCGATTAGGTCTGGCACCCGCATTGCTTTATAATGGTATCAGGAGAAATTCATGAACAAGGTATGGGCCCTGGCCTTTATCCTTATCAGCCTTCCCGCATTAGCGACTTACACGGAACTCGCCACAGTTCCCGGGAAAATGCGCGTGAATCATGCTCGTGAACTCATGGGTAAGAGATACGATAAAAGTGTCGTTAAAAAAGGTGAAGACCGCTCTCACCTCGAAGATAAAATTATCCAGACTGTTGAGAGAAAACTTCCCCGCGGCTTCAAGGCACTATCCTTTGCGGTTGCTCACACCATTATCGAAGAATCGAAAAAGCATAATTTTGATCCGTATTTTGTGATGGCAGTTATCGCCGGAGAATCCAGCTTCAATCCAAGAGCAGTTGGCCCCGTTGGTGAGATCGGTCTCATGCAGATCAGATTTGGTACCGGCGAATGGATGGCAGAAAGAATCGGAATGAAATGGCAGGGAGAAAAAACTCTGCGGAATCCCCTCGAGAATATCCGTCTGGGCACTGCCTATCTCGCCTGGCTTAGAGAAAAATTCGCAAAAGATGGCCAGCTCTATATTGCTGCTTACAATATGGGTGCTAAAAATGTGAAGAATGCTCTGGAAAAAAGAATCAAACCGAAAGATTATCCAAAGCACGTAATGAAGCGCTACCTGGCCTTCTACGACGAAATGTAGTCTCTTATAAAAGCTTCAACTCATCCATGGTATTCAAAACTTCACCGATAAGGCGATCGAGCTGCTCTGGCCCAAGTCCCTGGTTGGCAAGAAGCACGTCGAACTTTCCGGCTATACCCATTTGTTTAAGAATCATTTCCATTTTTGCGGCGACACAGTGAAATTCCTCAGTCTCTCGAAACTGAGCACAGACATAGTTGCGAACCTTGCCATTCGTTCCTTCCTGGAGAAGAAAGAGATCGAGATCTTTAAGTTCTCCCCTGCTCACCACATTTTTAATTTTCATTGTACTCTCTGGTCCCAGGATTGAATCGACTGCCTCAGCATCATTAAAATTTCCGAACACCTGAGTTTTCTCACTATCCCGGATAAGGTTTACAAACCCCAGCTTCAGAGTCTTTTCTTCCCGGGCCACCCGTCTGGTATTTCTGTCTTTCCCCATAAATTCTACCGAGGGAATTCCAAGTCTCGGTATCCCCGGAAGATATCCTTCTGTGATTGGCATTGATCCGGAATTTCCGGAAAGTGACTGAAGGAAACGGTATGACCTGAGTATTTTATATTTCTCATCGACCGTCATTTTAGAAATCAGCTGATGGACCTGAGGTTCAGGTTGCTCTTTGTGAGAGCAGCCCATAAAAAGAATGAATCCAAGAAGTAATATTTTGATTAAATTTTCTCCTTACAAAAATATCTAGTGAGGAATGAGTGTGGGACGTTGAGAGACCCGCGGATTTTTCCGGGGAGCTTTCTTGGCCACAGCAACTTCAGGTTTGATGTCTTCCCGAAGCTTGTCGATATGAGCGACAGACAAGAACATCCCGATGGGAAATAAAACCCAGAATGAAACGACGACTGTAGTGAGAATCAGATCAAGCGTATGGGAATCCATGCGCGCCTCCTCGGTTGCTCTTATTTTATAAGGCCCAATGATCTTTGTGCCTGAACGCAAACTCAATATCGCTTAACTGTCATGGTTGGTTGTGCATGCGGGCACCGGCGTTGCATGAAAGAAACTATCAGGAGGCGAATATGAAAAAGATCATTTTCACCGTAAGCGTATTCATCATCAGTGTGCCACTCATGGCGCAGACAAGTTTTTCCGGGGCAAGTGCGCCCATTACAACACAGACATCTTCTGTGACCGGAGCACCTATACTTGATCCTTCTAATACTTCAGCTGTTCCCCCAACACTCGACCGGGGTAGTCCGGTTAACAACACGGGTGCAGAAACTGCGGGTACCGGCTCTGGTGATTTCGGAACGACAAATACAGGCACGAATCTGGGAACGGGATCAGCAGCAACAGGATCCGGAACAACTTTCGGAACACCCAGCTCAACTCCGACACAAGCTTTTCCTCCCGCAAACGGAACGACTCAGCCTGCTGGCTCAATTATGAATCCAAGTAGTGGAACGAATGCACCAACAGGTAGTGGTTGGCAGGGAAGATAAAAAAAAGGGCCGCGAAGATGCGACCCTTGATGGTGATTACTTAATTGGCTTGTGCCAACAACGTGGACGAAGTCCAGTCTTGTGCCCATTGGCCCCGTGACAAGTTCCCTGCACTTCATCCTTCTGTGAAACGTCTTCATTGAAGGCCACTTCGCAGATCGAACCCTGGAAGAATGTATCCAGACGACACTGAGTCGCCGGATGAGAGTCAATATTTGAGCTCACGACAGTAGCATCAGGGGTACTGAAGCTCGCCGCCTTAGAGCCACCAATTGATGAGAATAAAGCAGCGACTGAAGCGCCTGCCATACCAGAACGGATACAAATATTAGCATCATCCTTGTTGTGAACCTTGTTACAGGCCGAAACTAATGCTGCCGGAGCAATAAGCTTCTTCACAATTGCTTCATTGTTATCGTTCAAAAATACCTGGCGAAGACATTTAAGTGTCGCAAAGTAATCTGACTGGCCCTCTGAAGCCGCCCATGGATTCAGAGTATTTCTTTTTTTAGGTGCTCCACCAATGTGATGTCCGAGTTCGTGACAGAGAACAAGTGCGAAACCATCAATTGTAACTGACGGGTGACGAGCAAGACCGCCGAACATCTGAACAGTCCAGACTTTCGCAGTTTCTCTTTTCGCGTATGCGTTTACTTTCGTATCAGTCCAAAGGCGCTCGACCACAAGTCGGGCACCAAGGTTAGAAACTACCGGTGCGTAAATCCTTTCAACCTTAGTAACAACATTATTGAACTGACCTTCAGAAAGACCGTTCACAGATTTAGATCCCACAGGAATGTGAAGACTATTTTCTGGCAGGAAGCCTGTTTTTCCATTTTCGGAACAGGCATGGGCCGTGAGGCCTGAGGTCCATCCAGAGACCAGGGTAAGAACAAGTGCCAGAGTTTTCATAAATTTCTCCTTGAAATCCAGGCACAAAGTTTTGTTTACCGGACAGTTTAAGTCCAGCAATGTAAGACGATGTTTGTCGAGAAAACGCTTACTTAGTCTATCATCTCACCACCATATCGTTTCTATAGCCCTCCCACCCTTCAGAAATCATTAGGTTTTCCCCTGTAATAATTTCCCTCACACCCTCACCCAGGCCAGTTCTCTGCTATTGTCGCGCTGCCCAACAACATCGCAGGAGCGTGTCCCTTGAAGAAAATTTCAACTTCAGTTCTTTCTATCGCTACTCTCGCAGTACTTTCCACGGCCTGTGTGAAAATCGAGAGTCTCGATCCGGTGAAAGCAATCACTAAGACTTTCCAGGGGAAGAAAAAGAAAGACACCCGTATTCAGAAATCCAGCAATACAGATGAAACGATTACGATCGGCTCACATAATATGCGTGTGGTTTCGATGGATGTTATCCAGAAGAAATTGATGGAAGGAAAAATTCACTCTTCCACATCAGCACGCGCGCAAAAAATGCTGGCCGACCTGCCATCAACAAGCGCGGTTTCAGAAGTAGTTACTGGTGGAGGACTGGTCAATCCGGATAAAGACGATCTGGTTGTAGGCTTTCCTATCTCTCTTCTTGGTGAGCAGAATATCTTTGGCGCAGTCATCACAAAAGTCAGCGAAAAGAAAAACGAAGAACTTGGTGGGCTCAAGCTTACTGATCTGACTCCAATTCATGTGAAGACTCTTATCGGCCGTACAGAGGTTGAAGTAATTAAAAGAGACAATGACGGGAAACCGGTGAGAGATGCGGCCGGTAATATTGTAAAAGAGATAATGGAAGTTCCGGCACTGGCCCTCGTTGGATGTATGTCTGAATGTACAGAACGCTCGAAGCAGGAAGTTCTGATTCCGATTCCTATTACGGAAGTTGATGATGTAAATGGAATTTTATACCTGAACGTGTCTCTTCTTGGTCAGGGATTAAATCTAGTCGCCATGATGGATCCGGATGGGGAGTTCACGAAACTTAAAGCGAGAGAAAGCGAAACGACAGAAGTCGATTACGATCTCACTACTCTGGTCTTCGATGTAAATTCAAAATTCATTCCCAAGGATACTCCGGAAGGAAGTGAGGCAACTGCTCCTGTCTCAGAATTCACTGTCCGTTGGTATATGAAAATGTCGAGCTCGTTTAATCCGGCCTATGAATCACGCTTGCCAACTCCGGCAGTTGGATTCTTCCAGACAGATCGTTCAAAGACTTCGAAGATTCAGCGTTTCTCGATTACTGAAAACGGAAAGAAGATTAAGTATTTTATCAAGAACGTTCCTAAGGAATATCGTCCATACTTCAAAGGTGCTCTTGATAACTGGAACGTAAAATTTAAAGAGACAGTCGGAGTCGAGCCTCTTTCATATGAATTCATCGAAAAAGAAGATGCTCGTCATGCGAAACTTGTTCCGGGTGATATCCGTTATAACATCATTGAGTGGGATGAAGATAACAAGGCTCCTTATGGAGGTCTTGGCCCTTCGATTGCCAACCAGTATACCGGTGAGACAATTTCAGCAAACGTACTGATCCAGGGTCCGACGATTATTGAAATGTACACAAAATGGTTCGGCATTTCGAAAGAAGTCCGCGAACTTCAGAGTGCCGGCGAAGTTGCAGAGGCCAACAAGATCATCCGTGAGTTCAATGCTGAAAGTAAGGAAATCGTAAAAAGTCGTGAAGGAAAATTCTCTCTCACACTCGGGAAGAAACTTGCTTTCACAGTTCAGTCGCAGAGACCGGAACTGGAAGATCCTATTATCAAGAATCACTTTGAAGTTGTTCCAGCAGGAGTAACATTCGAAGAATATATGAAGGGTTACTTCACTGAGATGCTTGAGCATGAGCTTGGTCACAATCTTGGTCTTCGTCACAACTTCAAGGGTAATCTTGGAGCAACTGATTCAGGACAGAGTGGATCAGCAGCACGTTCGATCATGGAATACCTTGGTCGCCCTTACCGTCATTTGAATGAAATCGGTCTTTATGATGAAATGGCAATCCGTTACGGTTATGCCGGCGAAGCTCCTAAGCGCGCAAACTGGTTCTGTACTGATGAACACCAGGCAGCTGGTCCGAAGAATATTGCAACTGCATCTCCTGAATGTTCGAAGGGCGATGCAACCAGTGATCCGTTCTCTTTCTGGGAAGCCAGAATGAAACGTGCGCTAGACCTCGTGATTGATATGAAAACTGCTTCTGCTCCGGTATGGAAAACAGAAGAAGTAGCAGCACAGGTTCAGGAATTCTCGATTGCTCTTGCTAACTACGCGGCTTCTGCTGAGAAGACAGCTGAAACGTGGACAAACTTCTTCGGGAAGGCCGATCGTCCTGAAGATAAGACGAAAGTGAAGGCCTATGTTCTGACGAAAATGAAGGCCAAGCTCTGTGATCCTGCGCTCGCTGAAGCTATTAAAGCGAAAGAGTCTCAGGAAGCTCAGACACTTGCTCAGACGAACCTTGATAACATGAGAAAGATGGTGGTTGAAACGAACAAGGCGCTGACGGTGTTCACTGAAGCTGAGTTGAAGTGTAACTAAGAAAAAAAACAGAATAGAAAATGAAAGGGCCCTTACGGGCCCTTTTTTTATGGCATTGGTACGAGTTCTGCAATTCCGAGAAGACCCAAAAGCGGATGAAAGTTACCCTTCGTGAAAAAGCGTGTCGCCTTCTCACCCTTCAGAGTTCTGATTTCAAAATCCTCACCGGATTTCACGACCTGAACTTTGAGTGTCTTCCATGTGCCGGTAGCACCATTGTAAAGATAGTTCAGTTTCACCTGACCACCAGTCTCAAACGAGAAAGGCTTAACTGTCTCGAGGCGAAGGATATCGCGGTTATTGCGTTCAAGAAGAAAGACACCTGTGGCATCCACGGTTTCGACCGGAAAGTGGCTGTCCTGAGAGACACGGCCCTCCTTGGTGACAGTCCGGAAACGGACGGTATCAAGAACGCTGTCCTCATCAATTTCCACCATGAAATAAGATGTATCGGTATCAACATTACTGGTAATCGTAGCGAGATTTATTTCACGGGCAAATAAATCGGCCGAAAGACAAAGGATCATTGTCAGGATGAGTGTATTCACGGGGAAGCCTCCATTTTCCCGCACTATGCCACTATCTCCTTTCATTGATAAAGATGCAGCGCACTTCAGCTAATCTTTTATAAACAAAACGTGATGAGGAGATGAAGCTATTTAAGGGAGGCCTTTATGAAAACTCTGAGTCTTATTCCGTTTGTGTTTCTTCTGATGTCATTCACTCATCCCTTTGCCCAGGATGGGTCAGTTGATAGTGATCGCGAACTTCTTGATGAGCGAATTGAAAAAGCTGAGGAAAATAAAACTCAGGAAGAGCGGGCACGTGAAGCTGTTAAAGAAGAACAAGAGTCACGTGATGAGCTCGATCGAAATCTACAGCCGGATGCCATTCTCCAGGATAAAAAAGAAGGCCCTGTCGAATAAAGACCTGTAAAATTTACTGCCTCTCTTAACGAACCGAACGCCCTTGCGCTAATTGGTTTGTATGGAAATCATTTATACAAAAGTCGCTCAACCTCGTTGGTGTCTCAAAGTTGCTGCCTGGATGGTGCTTTTGATTATCATTCACGCGCAATTTATCTCGCCGTTCATGGGTCTACAGCGTTTCTAATACCTCTCTGACGCAACCTGTCATCTATAAGGATTACCCTTACGGGGAATAAACTTATACAATTTGGGTAAATCACGGGAAGAAAGCAGCTATCAGGAGTTTTTTATGGAAATCAAGAAGGCCATTTGCCATCTTTGGGGTCATGAATTTACCGCAGTTCCGTCATCGTTTTCTTCGTCTAACGAAGGACTCGATTACATCTGCAAGCGCTGCGGTCGTGAGAAATTTTCTCCGACTCATAGCTGGGAATCAAGAGAGTCTGCTGTTCGTGAGAACGCAGATATTCAGTTCATGAGAAAACGTTCAGAAATTTCACGCGAATTCAGATAATCATTCTTTGAAAGACTTGCCGTCATCATTGACGGTAAGTTCTCTCGCCAACTCTGCTCTTTTTGTACTCCGTTCAATACCTACAGCACAGAGACCCACAAAATTTGCGGCCGCAAGCATGCTTCCCTGACCACAGAAGGGATTCACGATAGTTTTGGTCTCGGTGTGCTCTTTCACAAATCTCGCGATCATCAAAGAAACATCGAGGCCCATTCCGCGCACCCATGTTTTTTCTCCCGTATCAGGAAGAACATCTGCTGTGGATTTTCCGTAATCGGGCCTCACACCTTTTGAGAATGCGAGGACATGAGAATAAGCAGGCCTTCCAAAAGTTATTGTACCGACTGGATAACGGCAAACAATTTTATGGAAAAGCATTTCGTGCCCGAGCTCTTCAGCAGCTTTCTGCACGAGATAGGACTTATCAATCCAGGTATTGTCGAGCTTGATATCTGACTGGAAAAAGAAACTGACTCCATTAGAAGGAGTCTTTGAAAGAATGAGACGAGCAGTCGTTGTAAACCACTCCTTCCACTGATTAAGTGAGTAACCCTGGAATTCTGAGATATCAGGTAGTGAGCCAACTAGTGATGAACCAACGAGCTCTTCCTGAGAATTCAGCCACTCTATAGCATCGGCCGTATGAACAATTCTTTCCATAACGGGGAGTTAAACATATTATTTTCCCATGTGCCAGCTTCTTGGAATGAACTGTAATGTCCCGACTGATATCTGTTTTTCCTTCACGGGATTTCGTGCCCGTGGTGGTTTAACAGATCACCATACTGATGGATGGGGAATCTCATTCTTCGAAGGAAAAGGCGTCCGTCAATTTCTCGATCCTAATCCTTCTGCGCATTCACCTGTTGCCGATTTCATCCGGACATATCCGATCAAATCGATGAATGTGATTTCCCATATCCGGAAGGCCACTCAGGGTGAAATTAAACTCGAGAATACTCATCCCTTTGTGCGCGAGCTGTGGGGAAAATACTGGTCGTTTGCTCACAATGGGGATCTCAAGAATTTTGCCCCCCCTCTTCTGGGACGTTTTTTACCGGTGGGGAACACTGACTCAGAAAATGCTTTTTGCTACATTCTTCAGGAGCTTCAGGAAGAGTTCGGTGACATTTGCCCTACTCTTGAATTACTTGGGGAAAAACTCCACGAGCTGACACTCTATCTGGCGCAATTCGGGGTTTTTAATTTCCTTCTTTCTAATGGTGAGTTCATGCTCGCTCACTGCTCTACTAAGCTTGCTCACATTGTGAGGAAAGCTCCGTTTTCAGTAGCACAGCTGAAGGATGAAGACGTTAAGGTTGATTTTTCAAACGTAACTACTGCCAATGACCGTGTTGCCGTGATCGCGACAATTCCTCTGACTGACAATGAAGCATGGACTGTGCATGCTCCCGGTACTCTTCTTCTCTTTAAAGATGGCGAACTTAAAAAATCTTTCCCGACTATTCCAGGCCCCATAGAGCCCTGCAAATCTTAAAAAATTGTGGAAGCTTTCAAAATACAGTCATCATGGAAAATTTCCAGTGAGTTAGCACAATCACCTTTGGCAAACGTTACCCTCTTCTAAGACAAAATTACTTTCTACTAACCTTGGTTCAGGTCCAGGACGGACACCACTTAAACCAGGGAAGGTAAAAAATGACGAAGATGATTTCCATAATCATGCTCCTGGCATTGTTGTGTGCCTCATGTAGCAAATCCGGTGGCGGAAGCGGTTCTTCAGATTCAACTCAGGAAACTTCGCTCGATGGAATCATGGATACAGACTCGGATGACAGCTCTGATGACAGTACTACTAATGAGAATATTAATAACGACACTCCTGATGAAGCGCCGGTAACTGACGTCCGGACACTTCCTGATGGAGCTTATGATTTCGAAACCAATGCCACGCTTGTAAATGCGACCAGTGCTCAAAAGTCGAAACTCAATAAGGCGCTCGAAATTATCAAGCTTGTTATCGCTACTGATGAATTTCGGACCAAGATTCTGAACCATAAGTATGGTGGGAGTAAGACCTTCTACGACAATGGTGGACTCACCAATGCACAGATCTATCAAAAGATTCTTGAAGGTGCTGAAAAACTCCAGCCAACCAAAGACAATGAATTGGATATGGAAATTGAGATGTATTATCAAAGCTCTAGTACTGTCGGTTACACCATGACCAATTCAAAGCGCATCTGGGTGAATACCAAATTCTTCAACAACTACACAGCTGCGGGAGTTGCTCACAATCTCATGCACGAATGGCTGCATAAGCTCGGCTTCAAACATGCGGTTAGCTACTCTTCGAGCCGTGACTACTCCGTACCCTACGCAATCGGCGATCTCGTTGGAGAGATCGGAAAGGACTTCCTATGAAAAACATTATCCTTCTCGCAGCAATGACATTCTCCTGGCACGCCTTCTCGAGCGCTCATCATCGTTCAGGAGACGAAGGTGTTCCAACGGCTGAAAGAACAAACACATCGAAGCAATGTTTTAGCGAAGCAGTCTCCTCGGGATGTCGTCATCCTCGCGAAGGACGCGAAGAATTTCGCTCGTGTGTTCGAGATCAAATGGAATCATTCTCTTCCGGATGTCAGACATTTATGTCGAAGCTCTATGGAAGAAGTAATTGAACTGTCTTAGTTCGTCCGGCTTAAAATTAACAATTAATTTAGAAATGCGTTACAAAGGACTATATGGCACGAATTTTAATCGTAGAAGATGATCCACAAATCTCAAAGGTGATGAAAATCAACCTGAAGCTTTCGGGTCACGATACAGAAAATGTATCTACTATCCAGGACGCCTGGGAAATCCTTCGCAAAGATCACTTCGATCTTATGTGTCTCGATATCGGACTTCCTGATGGATCAGGAATTGATCTCTGTGAAAAAGTCAGAAGTAACGGAGACGAGATTCCTATTCTTTTCATGAGTGCACGCACCGATGAAGCGACCGTTGTGAAGGGAATCACTTCTGGTGGAGACGACTACATCCGGAAACCTTTCGGCATGGAAGAATTGAAAGCGAGAATGAACAAAGTGATGAAGAGATTTAATCCTCCATCCGGGCTTCTTAGTTTTGGGGGTCTCTCAATTGATCCGGTAAAACGCCTGGTCACCATCGCGGGCGAAATCGTAAGCATGGGAAGAAAAGAAATGGATATTCTCATGATCCTTACCAGGAAGGCCGGAGACATTGTCACCAGAGATTCTATTCTATCCGCGCTCTATGACGGAGCTGACATGTATGACCGCACGGTCGATTCTCATATGAGTCACTTAAGAAGAAAGATTCGCGAAAACGCTGGTGAAAGACTCAAGATCACTTCTGTTTATGGACTGGGATACCGGCTCGAATGGAAGGGAGAAGAATGAGGAGACTTGTCTACCTCAAGCTTTTTCTCATCAGTCTTATTGGCGCTCTGATACTGAGTTTCGTTTCACTTGTTTTCATGGTCCGCATTTCGGATATGGTCGTAGAAGACTATCGCTATGGTTATCTTCTCTATATCGCCAAATCGATCGAAAGAAGTACTGTCTATAAACCTGTCGCTGAAGTGAATGTGAACAGAATTCCTTCGCCACCACCGCTTAAGAATGAGGCCCTTTCAATACTTGAAGAGGGCTACACCATGAATGAGAATGAGCTCGATGAGTCGCTCACTCGTAAGCTTTCACGCAAGTTTTCTATTAAGAGTGAAGATGAACGCTCAAAGCCCTCACTGTGGCTCGTAAATGACAATGGCGAAATCCTTTCCGCCAATAATCTACAGGGAATTCCGATTGAATGGGACAAGCTCCCGAGACCAAAAAAAGTTCATGGGATTACTTCAAATGACGGAGTTCTCTTCAACCCGAAGACTTTCGTCATTCGTCTTGATACCGAACCAAAGACTTATCTCGTATCCCACAACCAGCGGACTCTTTTCCAGGGACCATTTCTCTGGATTCAGGGAATGCATACTTTCACCACCGCCACACTAGCGATGTTTATTGCTCTCTCACTTCTCTTCTTCTATCTGAGACGCAAGTCCCGCGAGGCCAGAATAGTTTTGAATAAGCTTGAACAGGGTGATCTGAAGGCGCGCTTTGATATTCATCGTTTTGATGAATTCGGAAATCTCCTGGGAGATTTCAACCGCATGGCCGAGCAGATTGAGCGCCTGGTGAAAAGAGTTTCCACGACTGAGTCTTCGAGGTCCGAGCTTCTTCAGGAACTGGGTCATGATCTCCGGACTCCTCTCACCTCTTTAAGTTCAGCGATTGAGACATTGCATGCTCATGACAAGGATCTTGATGAGACTGACAGAAAAGAGCTCTTCATGATGATGAATTCTGATATTCATTATTTTAAAGAGCTTCTGGAAAAACTTACGATTGTAGCCACCATTGAAGATCCACATTATAAATCTTCCACTGAAGTCATAGAGCTTGATAAACTTCTTGATGCAGAAGTAAAGAATCGATCACTCGGTCCGGATAAGATCCAGTGGCTGTTTGAAAAGAAAAGTGATCTTGCACCTGTAATTTTCGGTGACGAGCATCTCATTACGCGTCTTTTTAAGAATGGTCTCGATAATGCCTCACGCTTTGCTAAGAACACAATTGTCGTTCAGCTGCGCGAGCTCAAGGATTCAATTGAGATCATGATCATGGATGATGGCCCGGGACTCACACCTGAGGCAATCCTGGCCTTCGGAAACCGGCGCGAAAGAAGATGCATCAAGGAGAGAAGTCACGAGTTCTCACTCGGGCTTGGCTCAGTCATCATGAAGACGATTGCTGAAGCCCATGATGGATCAATCTCAATGGAAAATCAGGATGGAAGACAGGGAGCATGCCTCCGCGTAACATTCAGAAAATCTGCTTAGATTTCCAGCAAGTTTCCCGCATACCTGTGGCAACAGGTATGCGGGAAACTTTTAGTGATTGTAAAATTCTTTGGCTTTTTTAACGACCTGAATGAGGTAAGGGCGAAGATTGACCATCGTTTCCTTAGTAGCACCCTCAACCACCTGAGCATGATTATCTTTTACGTAAACAAGCTGCTGGCTATCAGATCTCCATTCGAGCGTTTCATTTTCTGAGACCGGAATCTTCACATTAGGAATACCATCACGAAACATAAGCATCAGATGACGGATCTCTCTCAGAGCTTCATTCGACTCCTGCTCAAGGGTCTTGGCCTTTCTTGCTTTGGCTTTTTTCAAGTCAAATAATTCGTTTAATTCCTGATTCAGCTCATCTTTCTGCACGATAGCTCTGGATGTGACATTCATCATCTTTCCTCCTTGGTGTGATAATCAAATTTCACACGAAAGAAAAAATGGGTCAAAAGAAGGATTTTTATCCTTCCATCATTTTTACATATTTATTTTTTTTCGAGAAACAGATGAGTCCAGTAATGGGCGCCGCTATCTGAAACTACAACACCAAGACCCGTATGGGTAAGACGGAGACTTTCAATATTTTTTCGATGAGAAGGAGAATTCATCCATGAAGAAAAAACAGCTTCGGCGGTCTTTTGCCCCATGGCCACGTTTTCAGCACAAAGATTTCCGCTGATCGCAGTTCTCGCCTCTGAACAACGATCTGAAAAACCCGTGTGCCCGAAAGTAACAGTCTTATTTGACATGTCCATGCTGTGCTCAAAAGCGATGTCTGAAATTGAGTCAACAATGAAAAGCGTTTTAAGGCCTAGACTCTTTCTATGATTATTCACGAGCTCCATGAACTTTACCGTGTGTGTATCACTGAGAATAGCGTCTTTAGATCGCTCTTCCAGCGATGGAGAGCTATTGCCGTTCTGGCAGGAAATGAAACTTAGAAGAATGATTAATGTGATGATCTTCATAATTTAATGATGCTTTATACTAAATTAGTCGTCAAAGAAGGCATTTTTATCTTTTAGATTTAGTCACAAACATCTAATCCACTGATATCCTGTGAAGCTTGACAACAATACCTTCGTTCCCATCTTCTCATTATGGAAATGCGGCTCACAAAAACATTTTTATCGAAGAAACCGGGGGATGCGAACATCTTCATCGGTGTCTTCTCTTTCCTTGTTTTACTAGCCCTTTTTCTTTTCTCCGGCAGAGATTTTGTAGCAAGTGGAGTTCTGGTTTTTGATAAAGGCGAATGGTGGAGGGTTTTCACCACTTCTCTTATGCACGCCGATTTTATGCATCTTGGGCACAACGCCCTTTTCTTCACAATATTTGCGGTTCTCCTCAACACTTACTTCAGCTGGTTCATGTTTCCCTTCATGAGCTTTCTAATGGGTGGACTGATTAATCTCCTGACTCTTTCCTATTACCCGAAAGAAGTCACTCTCGTCGGGATCTCCGGCGTGATCTACTTCATGGCCTCGTTCTGGATGACGAGCTATGTGCTCATTGAAAGAAAGATGAAATTCAAAAGACGTCTTATCATTGCGACCGGTATTTCTCTGGCACTCTTTTGTCCGGATGTGATTCATCTGGAAGACAAAGTAAGTTACCTTGCGCACGCACTGGGATTTGCTTTGGGAATTCCAACTGCTCTTTTGTGGTTTGCCTGGCACAAGGACGCGATCAGAAATGAGGAAGTTTGGGTGAAGAAAGCGCCAGTGAATTTCAATTGGGAGGAAGAAATGGATTTTCTCCCCCCTGAGTATTTTGAAAAGTTACCGGATGAACCGTTACATCGACACTGATTTCAGAGCGACAAAGGATGATGGAAGACGATATTTTAGGATCCAGTTTTCGGTCAGACACGAATATCCACCAGCGCCCCAACCTTTCCCCCACGAATTATTTACCACGAGACAGAACTTGCCTTCTTTCTCATGAAGTTTTTCCGGAAGCTCCATGATTCCGACAGCGAGGTAAGCGTGTCCCATGGCATGGGAATCCACACTGCCATTTTTTTCAGAGTCTTCGATGGTGACCATTCCTTCATTGATATAGAAATTCGGCGTGAGCTTCGATGACATAATGACCGGCATGTTCTTTTTCAGGCGATCAATTGCCTCGGAAAGAGTTTTGATTTGCTCATACTTAGCCACCTTCACAACTCCATCCTGGCAAGTGGGTTTGAGAGGAACGTGAGTTTCATTGTTCTTATCGATCTGAGTTTCATAGGGACAAGTTTTTTCGACAGGAATATCAACCACGGGACGGTTTGCTGAAAAGTCATATCCCCTCGTGACCCATGAGCCTTTTTTTGAGCAAGCACTCTTCTGGCACTCTGGCTTACTTGCCCAGTAGAAATATTCTTCTGAGAGATCTCTCATCTCTTCATTCTGGGCAAGAAGGATTTCCATCGCGCGAACTCCCGTAAATGCAGCACAAGTCGCTCTTCCATCCTGGTCTTTCACCGGAATACGGAATGAAGAATGAACGATATGAATTTCGGGAATGTCTCTTAGAAGAATAGGCTTCTCGACGATCTTCTCTTCCTTCACAGGAATAGCAAATGTCGCCTCTTTATAGACTTTTATCTTTCCGAGGAATATTTTCTGCTGAGTCTGCCAAGTTCTAAGCTGGTCTTTCACATCTTTTTTCCAGCCATCGCGGGTTTTCTTATCTTCTGCTTTCATTTTCGCTAGATCATCAGCAAAAGCATCTTTCGTCATATCTGCTTCAGCGGCTTTCTTGTCCTCGCCTCTTTGCTTGGCAAGAATTTCACGGTTGCGGGCCTTTGCTTCTTCGACGGCCATCTGACCGCGACTTGGCTCTTTCGGTTTTTCTTCTACCTTAGTAGGTTCAGTTTTGGTCGTGAAAGTCCCGTAGGATTTCACCTTTGAGAGAATCGTTTGATACTCAGGTAAGGATTCGTGTGAGGTATCAGGGGTCATCACGGGTTCAAGAGTTTTTGCGTAAAGAGAAAGTGATACAAAAACCAGCATCAGAGCGTTCAACATAATTATCCTTTTCGGGCTGTCCATAAATAGCAATCATAAGTTTCAGTTATCGATCCAGGCAGAAGCTGACCAAGTTCTCGTTTGAGTTCTGCTTCATTACATTTTGTTTCAAGTCCCCAGAGAATAGATTTGATTCCGTCTTCGTGAGTGAAGAGTTCTTCGGATTTTAAGTGCGAGAGCTCGACATCATTGAATCTCCATTCAGTTAGTATCCCGGAAGGATTGAGCTCAGCGAGCTTCAGTCCCATATCAATTCTTTGAGGGAGCTCATGCGCCTTAAGAACCTTATTCACGATATCGGTGATTCTTGAATATGGGTCGGGATATTTCCAGAAGAGAGCAATGACACCATTTACCTTCAGCGACCGGTGGAGCGTTCGAAGCGAACTCAAAGGGAGATACTGAAATCCCTGAGCAACAGTTACCAGATCGTATTCGGTCTCAGGAACAAATTTTTCAATGGAAAGGCATTCGAAGCGGATGTGCGGAGTCGTGAGAAACTTTGCGACCTTGATTCTATCCGGATCACTGTCGATTCCGAGGGCATCACACAGATGAGGCTTCAGATCTCTGATCACCGTACCCGGACCGGTGGCAACATCGAGAAGTGAGACCGGAATTCCTGTCAGTGACAGGATTTTTTCATAGAGCTCCGGAGGATAACCCCTCCGGAGTTTCAGGTAATCTTCTGACCGTGAATGCTCGCGCATTTATGGCATCTTATAAGGCATTTCACCGAGGTAATTTTTCTTACCGATATCCACACCATTGTGGCGGAGAATTGCGTAGGCAGTTGTGATATGGAAATAAACATTTGGAATAATGTGCTGATGGAAATAATCATTTCCAGTGAGCCACTTCCCTTCCCAACGAGGTTGAGAAATTTTTCTTTCTTCCCAGCCCTTGAAATCTGCTTCTTTGAGAGAAGTGACGAAACCAAGAGTGCTTTCAATGCGCGCTTTAAGCTCAGGGATAGTTTTCTCTTTATCATCGTTAACCGGACCATCTTTTCCGGTGAGGCGAGAAGCACCAAGCTTCACAGAATCACATGCGATATGAATCTGGCGGATTAGTGGCAACATATCCGGAGCAAGTCTCGCATTCAGGAGAACTTCGGCATCAAATTTCTTCGCTTCGGCATGGGACTGACCCTTGTCGAGAAGAATAGATAAATTGTGGAGCATTTTCGCGAATTGCGTGAATTGTGCGTACATCATGGAGGTCCTTTTTGTTGGACCCCCAGCGTACTAAAAAATTAATTACATGAATAGGATGTCGTCGCTCTCGTTTTCGTCGATATTAGAAAGCCGGGTAAGCATGGCGCGGGTATTGGCAATGTCTTCTTCAATCGCAGCGATAAGGATGTCGTTGTCTGCTACTACTTCATCGTTCCAAATTGTCTCTGTTCCCATTGAACGGCCCCTTGTTGAAACCATTTTTATAGGGAAGCACCGCGAATGACGACTTAAAGCTACCTTGAGATGCGATGTTTTAGATTCTTTAAAGGTTGGCTATTTCTGACAGAGTTGGTTGAGTCTATTTTTATAGAGCTCGAAGTGTTCTTGGTAATCGCCCAGATCCTTTATGATCGTATGGGCGTGGAGTTTTGACGGTTCAACAAATTCATCATGCATCGGCTTCACCTGACGCAGGAACTGGGCCTTAACCCCTTCTACAGTCCTTCCCCGTTCAACCACGTCTCTTTCCAGGCGGCGCTCGAAGCGAAGAGATTCCGGGGTATCAAAGAAGACCATTTCATCAAATTGGCTTCTGAGATAGTCCGGATGATAGATGAGAATTCCGTCCACGATGATTATTCTGGTGGGACGAACCCGTAGAGTAATCCCCTGTCGGGAATGAGTCTTAAAATCATAAACCGGAATTTCAGTTGTTTTTCCTGATTTCAGCTCGGAAAGACACTTGGCGAGTAAAGTAAGTTCCAGACTATCCGGATGATCAAAGTTTACTGATCCGCCATCATGATCAAATCTGTGAGATTGATCGATGTAGAAATTGTCCTGGTAAACGATAGTAGCATTCTCACCGAGAGCATCGGCGAGAGCCTTGGCAAAATAGGTTTTACCGGAGCCTGAGCCCCCGGCAACACCTAGAATAAAGACATCATTTCGTTGAGTAGAGCCTGTCACCAGCATCTCCTAGCCCGGGAACAAGATAGCCGTTTTCGGTCATTTCTGTTTCCACGTTAATAGCATAAATCTCCACGTCCGGGTGGAAGTGTTCCAATCTTTTCACAGCTTGATCAGAGATAAGGATTGAAAGCACTTTAATCTTTCCGACATGATAGCTCTTCAGGCGATCAATCGCCGCAATCATCGTATCTGCAGTGGCAATGAGTGGGTCGCAAAGAAGAATCTGGCGGCCTTCAGGCTTAGCTGGAAGCTTGAAATAATATTCAACCGTATTCTGGATAAATTTATCGCGGTAGATCCCGATGAACCCGGCACTTGCTACAGGAATCATCGAAAGAACGCCATCAAGCATGCCATTACCAGCACGAAGAATTGCTACTGCGATCGGTGGATTCATGATCCGGGTTACGCGAGTTTTAGCAATCGGAGTTTCCACTTCGATCAGGTCAGTTTCATCCCAGTCTCTCATCGCTTCATAGGTAAGAGACTTAGAAATTTCCTGCATGAGATTCCGGAAATCGCTGCCGTTCGTGTTCTTGTCACGAAGATGTCCGAGTTTGTGCGCAAGAAGTGGATGATTTAAAATTTTCAGCATATATGCTCCTAAAAAACTGTTCCGTCACTGATGATATTCATTGGTGGTTCGCCGCCATTTCTTTTTTCTTTGGCGATCCTGCGTCCTGCCCACCACGTTCCTCCTTCGAGGACTTTCGCGAGTGGGAATTCAGCGGGAGTTTTACCAAGACGTTTCTGAACTTCCTCACCAATGCGGTCGAGGGAATAAACCGTGAGTGCTCTCCATTCAACAATGAGATCACTCTCCGGGCGCCATGATTGTCTTCCCTCTTCAGGGTTAGCAAAAGAAATAAGTCCAGAGTCGATAATAAGCCCGCCGTTTCTATATTCAGCAAGACCTGTGAGACCTTCAGCACCGGTGACTGTTATTCCCGCATCACTCAGTGGTTCAACAAGTGAGTAAGTCATCCACTGAGAAAGTTTATGGAAAGCAATGAGACCAAGTTTTGAGTGTTTCCACACGTCACCGAGGTTCACTCCATTCATCGTCTCGCGACCAGGCCAGATAGGACCTAATCCGTCGAGAACGGCGCGAAGAAGACCTTCGGCAGGAATGGTTGTTCCGTATTTTTCCACGAGGTAATCAATGAGATTTCCCGGGCGACCATCTTTGAACATTTTCTTGTTCTCACACGCTTTCCCGAGATTCTGGATGAGTTTTGCTCTTCCTTCGACACCAACCAGAGGGTTAGTTTCCGAAACCTGAAAACTCTCCGCAATTTTTGCGGCCGTCACAGACTGGAGACCTTTGGCATCTGAACGGAGAGATTTTCCGTCTGAAGCAAAAGCTCCCTTCATGAACATATGATAAGAAGCAACTCCCAGACCTTCTGAGCGATCATAAGTCTTACTCGTTTCCTTCTCAGAAAACTTCCAGTCTTTCCCAGCTCCGGCATCAAGAAGAACAGACGGGATCACGAGATCCCACATGATTCTTGCTTTCTCCATGGCATTTTCATTCTGAATATTATTCAGGAGCCACTTCGAGCGATCTACTCCCCCGGGACGAAAATGTCCCCAGCGAGAGTGAAATGGAATTTTGAGATCAGGATAATTCTGGCGAATGGTCTCCATAACATAATCAACCGTCGAAGAAAATTTCTCCGGGTGATAATGAAAGTGACCTTCACCTTTAACAGTTGCGTCGAAAACTTTCTTAGCGCCATCGCGGATGCATTTTGGCGAAAGAATATAATTTAAATCATTACTCATGTAATATCTCTTCCCTTAACTTTCGCAAGATCATCGCCTGTCTTCACTTCATCTTTGGTGAAGTAGCCAGCGGCTTTCTTCGCTTCCATTTCAACCTGCGCATCTTTAGGGATGAGTGAATCAGGAATAGAAATACGGTTAACAACTTCAATACCAGAAGTAGTGATCGCATCGTGCTTCATGTTCGACATTGAATGAAGGTTATGAATTTTTGTAATTCCGAAGAAATGAAGAACGTCAGGCATGAATTCCTGGAAGCGCGCATCTTCAACACCGGCGACACATTCAGTTCTCTTAAAATAAGTAGCTGCTGAATCTCCTCCTACCTGGCGCTTCCGAGCGTTGTAGACGAGGAACTTTGTTACTTCTCCGAGAGCGCGGCCTTCCTTACGATAGTAAGCAACGAGACCCACTCCACCTTTCTGGGCAGTAGCAGCTGCATGCTCAATTCCGTACATGAGATAAGGACGACAGGTACAGATATCTGAACCGAATACATCTGAGCCATTACACTCATCGTGAACACGGCAAGTGAGTTCGATATTTGGATTCGAAAGATCCTGCGGATTTCCGAAAATATAAACAGTCGTTGAACCTATTGGTGGAAGCCATACTTTAAGATCCGGACGAGTAATGAGTTCCGGAAACATTCCCCCTGATTCCTGGAAAAGAATACGGCGAAGAACACCTTCCTCAACCTTTAGACGCTTTGCCATTCCCGGAAGGAACCACACTGGCTCAATAGCAACCTTAGTTACCTTGATGTCCATGTTATCGAGAATAAGTTTTCCATCAGGCTTGATACGACCAGCGCGGATAGCATCGTGAATCTCAGGAATCTGGAGATGTGCCTGAGTAACAGCAATTGATGGACGGATGTCGTAGCCCTTATCAAAGAGCTCTTTAAAGTTTTCTGAAGGATCGAGTCCCCATGGATCTATTGAAACAATTTTAGTTTCATCGTACCAAGACGGGAAAGGTCCGATCTTTACTGGTGAATGAGTGTTGTGAAGATCCGGCTTGTGCGTCGGAGAATATTTTCCGGATGCCATTGAGAGCGCGCGATACACAGTATATGAACCAGAGTGAGTTCCGATGGCATTACGAGCTTTCGGATTCGTTTGTGTCGCCACAACCGCTCCGCGTTTCATCGGATCCTTGTTACCCCAATCAAGCGGAAGAGATTCAGGATACTTCAGTGTCGCGTGAGTCGCGAGTACTACGTGCTCAGCACGTTGTTCAATCTTCGCAGTCATATATCTCCTTAAGACATCCAATTATTGTCATTTTGTTTTTCCCACTTCGTGGTGATCTTTCTTACGTCAGACCAGAAGTTGAGGGAATGCTCACCGGTGATATCACCTGAGCCGAATTTCGAAGCTGCTACACCACCGAAAGAGAATGGCTCGCGTGGAACAGGAACACCTACGTTCACACCTATCATTCCAGCCTTCGCTTCACGAATTACTCTTTCTGCCATCGCACCAGAGTTTGTGAAAACTGAACAAGCGTTTCCATAATCAGAAGAGTTCTGGATTTTAATTGCTTCAGTCATATCTTTACAGCGAACGATTGAAAGGATGGGCCCGAAGAGTTCAACGGTCGCGGCTTCTGTTCCAGGCTGAACATGATCTAGGATTGTGGGAGCTAGCCAGTTTCCATTTTCCATTCCTGCAGGTGCCGGAACTTTTCTTCCATCGAGAATGATCCGCGCACCGAGAGCTTCAGCGCGACCGATACTTTCCACGAGGAAATCTTTTTGAGTTTTTGTAATCAGTGCACCCATATCGGTACCGAGCTTAAGTGAAGAGGCCCGCTCAATAATTTTGGCTATTGATTTTTCAACATCTCCTACTGCGAGAAGAACAGAAGCGGCCATACATCTCTGGCCCGCGCATCCGGTGAATGAATCAGAAATCCCGGGGCCGGCCATTTCTGGTGTAGCATCCGGAAGAAGAACGATGTGATTTTTTGCTCCACCCAGACAGAGTGCGCGCTTACCGAGTGCAGTTGCTCTTCCGTAAACGATCTTTGCCACTTTAGTTGAGCCAACGAAGCCAATAGCTTTTACAGCTGGATGATCGATGATGCCATTAACTGTATCCACTCCGCCCTGAAGAACGGTGATGAGACCTTTCGGGAGACCCGCTTCAGCAAGTGCATTCGCGATCCGGATTGAAGTCAGCGGTGTTTTTTCCGAAGGCTTCCACACATAAGCATTTCCGAGAGCGAGATTGATAGGGATCGTCCACATCGGAACCATCGCTGGAAAGTTAAACGGAGTAATGTTTGCCACTACTCCTAGAGAAGCACGACGATATTCACAATTCACACCACGTGAAACTTCAAGCTTACCGCCGGTATCAATATTCTGAAGAGAGAGTGCGTATTCGAGGACCTCAATCCCCTTCATAAGTCCGGCTTTTCCTTCAGCAAAATTCTTTCCACTCTCGGCAGCTTTGATATGTGCCATCTCATCGATGTCACGCATGAGAATATTTCTGAAATTAAAAAGCACCTGCGCTCTTTCTTTCATCGGGGTTGCGCCCCAAGCTTTCTGCGCAGTCTCTGCTGCTTCAATTGCTTTTTTTATCTGGGCCTGTGATGGAATGCTCACTTCGCCGATTTTTTTTCCATTGTAGGGAGAAATGACATCAAGAGTGCCGCCTTCGCCGCGTACCCATTCGCCATTAATATAATTGGGACAGGAAATCACTTCCTGAGGGATCTTAACTGACATGGTGTTTTCCTCGTAAAAACGTAAAGATTAACGCTAATACAAAGGCCTCTGCATTGGGAACTGTGCTACGCAGAATTAAGGTCGTTTTTTAAGAAAACTTTAGGTAGTTGAGTTTTCCTCTCTTATAAGAGAGACTGCTATCTATGAAGAAAATCACACTTATTCTCACTATGCTCATTTCACTCTCCTCTTACGCAGAAGGCAGACAACTTCCCATCATGACTCTCGGGAATCCAGTGCTGCGCCTCACGGCAAGAGAATTGACTCAGGCAGAGATCACCTCTCCTGAGATTCAAACCCTGATTGATGACATGATTGTGACAATGAAAAAGGCCGGCGGCGTTGGGCTTGCGGCCCCACAGGTCAATCAATCACTGAGACTTTTCGTGATGAAATCATGGCCGGGAGTTCCGCTCACAGTGGTGATCAATCCGCGGGTCGAGTACATCGAGCGCGATGGAAAAAAGAATTCTACTGAAGGTTGTTTGTCGATCCCAGGCAGATCACTCACGGTTTCACGTTACAAGAAACTTCATCTCTCGTACTTTGATCGAAACGGCGAATTCATTTCTCAGGAAATGAGTGGCTTTGGAGCAATCATTACTCAGCATGAGTATGATCATCTGAATGGCGTTCTTATTGTCGATCTCGTGGATCAGATGATGGGAGAGCTGAACTGGGAGAAGTATTTAGCCTCTCCCAGAATGTAATTCTTAGAATCCGCAGGCAGCAGTGACTCGTGAGCGAAGACGTCGAGCGGCCCAACCAGAGCGGATGCGATAGCTAACACAATCCTTGATATCAAGAAGAAGAACTGATTTTCCATTACGGTAGCCAGTTACTTTCTTATTTCCCCCATCACATTGAACTCCATTGTTCACAATGCTTCTATAGGATGCGAGTTGAAGAAGGTATCTCATTTCGGTGATAGCTGAAGAAGTCATCGTTCCAAGTGAAGAGTCTTCCGTTCCGTTACCTCTTTTGACGTGAATCTTGAGAGTTCCATTGTAGCTGATGGTGCAATCTTTCACGAAGCTATCCTCGGGCAAAGTAAAGCCACTAGTGGCGTGCTTTGTGATGAGTGGGTGGTTCGCAAATGCGCTGGCAGAAAATAAACTTAGAAGAAAGAAAAGCTTGATCATAAAGTCTCCTTTGACTGAGCGGGAGACTAAGAATGACTTAGCATGTTCGTAAATATGATATGGGCCTAATTCACGAATGTGCCGTGTAAAGTTTACAAGGTAACTAAAAGAAGTCGTCCTTATTTTCTATAGTGCCGGAAATTTGGAAGGTATTCATGAAAAAATCTTTGGCCTTGGGCCTCTTAGCTCTCTCTCTGTCTTCTTTTGCTGCAGCCGAGCAAGCTAATCTCTGCAAGAACCCCTGGGTGAGAAATATCTCCCGCGTTCTACAGAATGTGGAGATCTCCACCGGTCAAATCAATCCGCTGGATCTGAAATTTCTTGATGGTGGTGCAATCGCCGCTGGATATGGAGCTCAATCTGAGCCAGCTTTCCGTGACGGACTCTATTCACGCACTGATATCTGGAAAGTAAGCACTGAAGGAATTCCTGAGGTTGAACTCAATGCAGGAATTCTCATCAAGGGTGGATTCCAACATGACATCGAGGCCACTTTCATTCGTCACTTCAAGGACTCATGTGTTGCCAAAACAAGTATCCCCATGTGGCCAAACCGAGCCCCATTGAGTGCTGTCCGTGCACTTCATCCTGACTTCACACCAGGGCAGTATTTTGTTTTCAAAGCTGGACTTGGTTTCGTCGTAGGTGCAGAGACCGTAAAAATGCTCGGTATTCCGGGCGTTGGAGTATCTCTCAAAGGCGAATATCTTCTCGAAGGTTATTACCAGATTCACGTCATGAGAATGAACGAACGTTTCATTCGTCTGAAAGTTCTCGCTCGTCGCGGGAGAGAGAAAGATGTTTCTCTGAACGTTGGTGTGCAGGGCGAGTTTAAGGTCTGGGGTGTAAAGGTTGATCGCAAAAACTTCAAGCGCGTTCTGAATCCGGATCCCATCAAGCTCTATTTCAACAAGACTCACGCCAGTGTGTTCATGGTGGACTACATTCTTGATCTCGCTGACCCGAAGGTCGCCGCCGCTTACGACCAGATGGTCACAAAAGCGCGAGGCTATGCCCACGTTCAGCTCGCTCTTCCTTTCAAAAACATGAAAGCTCTCGAGAACTCGCTTCTCATGAACATTGCTCCACTTGAAAATCTCTATACGTCTGACTACCAGACCGGAAACGTTGGCCGCATTCAGAGAAACATCCGTACGTCGGCGACAATTGAATCTCATCTCTTTGGAGTTGAACTCGGTAACCGCATTGCTGGTATCGGTTACGAAAACGGATCCTCAGTTTCCCGGATCAATCTCCGTGAAGAGAGCGATAATATTAATCGTTATCTTCTGACGACACACGAGACTGAAGTCGATGCCGTCTGGTTTCTATCATGGGGCCGCGTAGTCGATCAAAGAAGAATGCAGACACTTTTTGAAAGCTCTGAAACACATCAGGCAACAAAACCTCTGGAGATGGTCCTCACCATCGAGAAAAAAGACAAACGCCTTTCGCTGAAAGAACTTTCAAGAATAAGAAAAATTCTACTCAAGACTATCTCTGACCAGGTCTACGTTCAGATTCCATGGCAGGACTGGAGACATGACACCGGAAAAGCACTCAACTTCGGTATGCGTCTGAATGTGACTCTTTATCCGGAAGCGATCCTGAATGCACCAGTACTTTCCGCGAAAGAGCTCATGGTGAGCTACCCACGCTATCTTTCGGATAAGGGACTTAAGCCAACAGATTTTTTCTCGAGCAACGAAATGTATAATCCGCGCGGACAGTCGCATTCTCAATCATCAGATTACAAATTCAAGAAGGCCATCAAAGAGATTGCTGAAAAGCTCTCCGTTTCCTTCAACAACACCCGCACTACTACGGAACGAATCGATAGTTTCCTGGCACTCCAGAATAACCGGGTCTTTGCTCAGACAGGATTTGGCTTTCTCATGTCCATCGATCCGATGAAGACACGCGAATGGTTTAATGTGAATCTGGATATGACAGCGGACGGAAAAAAACTCAATTACAACTATGGAGCAATAGAACGGACTTTTCTCTTCAAGAAGATCCTGACCATCAAAGCTGCTTTGGAAAACGAAGACCTCGACCTACGTCGGGAAGCCGAGTCGATTTCCAGCAGCGACTTCGTTACCGCATTAAATTGATTCTAGGATAGAGCTCGTCCGGAATAAATTCATACTTCCGGACGATCTTTTCAATCTTCCGGTGATTTTTGAGAATACTTGAGTAGATCCACGGAAAACGCTTCTCTTCCACAAAATGTTTCAGAACAAGGGCCGCCTCTTCTTCGCCGAAATATTTTGAGAGCGCTCTGAACTCCATCCAGCAGATGATAAGGTGGCGATAAGTAGAATTGGGATCCTTAGAGCCCTTGATCTTTGGAACACCCCTGAAGGTCGCTTTAAGCTCTGGAATCGCTACCTGAACATTGTCCTTGTGATCTCTCATCCACCAGTGAAGCTCTTCATGGAGGAGCTGAGCGAGCAGTCTATGCGGATGATCCTTGTACCGGGTATTGATAGTGATCACCGGCTTCCACTTCGTGTTTACGATCGCCGGATCAATGACAATTTTCTTGGTATAGAGAAATGAGGAAAGATCATACTTACGCGCCAGATGGAGAATTTCCATTCTCGTCTGAGCAGTCCTGGTATCGGGAGTCTTCTCCTCAATATCAAGTGAGAGAGCCGTTTCTAGTTTTTTGGTATTGGCGCAGGAAATCACTAGAATCAAAAGTATTATTTTCATGGATTTATTATATCCCGGTAGATAAAATCTTTTCATGAAAAATTTTATTTTTATCCTTTTGTTCTCAACTTCTTCCTTAGCCGCTGATTTTGAATGCAGCTTCCACCAGAATCTCACGGAAATCTACCGGTCAACAGTTTCGGTGAATGGAAAAGATGTGAAGATAGCCGCTTTCGATGGATATGAGTTTTTCATGGGCCAGTTACCTGAAGGTAAGTACGAACTCCAGGCGCTGAATATCTACGAACCCTCCCGTACGTATGCAGCCGCCCGCCTCTCAATATCGAATCCAGAGATCGAACTCACGATCTGGAAGAGAGAAGCCATCATTGAGGCCCGTTGTACGCTCAAGTCAAACTGATTTAGTCACTTTCTTGCAAGTTCATGCTGGTCCGTTGAGAATATCTGCATGAACAAGATCATCCGCGCCCGGGTAATTTCGGGAAGGTTTAAAGATCAGACCGTCCGCATTTCCAACATCAGTCTCGATGAACTCGGAAGAAAAAAAGCTGCCTGCACCTTTCCCGATGGTAAACGCGCCAATATTTATACCAATGAGCTTGAACTCATTCCTGATGAGCCTGAAAAAGCCCCGGAAATAAAACGTCCAAAGATATCCATGCCCTTCATTTCAGGAGCGGCCTCCAGTCGCACCCTTACTCAAACCAAGAATATGGGTAAGCTTCGTCCTGAGACTAAGAAAGCCACCACGACTAAAATAAGTACCAGGACGTGCGAGAAATGCGGCCTGGAATACAATATGGAAGCACGTAAGGGTGAAGCAGGAAAATTAACTGAATGTGATAACTGTGCTCATGAGACTGAAACAAAAATGGAAGGCAAAATGATTTTCAGTCATAAGACCGGAGCCACCATCGAAATCAAGAAAGATGGTGAGCTCATTCATGAAGCAGATACGTTTAACTACAAAGAATCCGATATCAAAAAGAAGTCTTCTTAAGTTTTACTTGGCCACCACGTGGTCCGCCGGAGGAAGTAAAACTTAAGATTTGCCAGATTATGGTGCAGCAATAATTCCTACGATATCTGAAGAGTTAATGTACTGACCATTGAAACGTACGCTTTGAAGATTCCCTACCAATGCAGCTCCACTCACTTCTGTACTTTCAATTTCATTCTTCATGATCGCCTCATTCTCAGTCACCATCACTACCACTTTAGAAAGAGGTACACTCTTCGCGTGCCCGGTAACTTCACCCAGAACGGATTTATATCCTTTCTTTTCCAAAGCTTCGAGTGATGTCCCCTTTTGCAGGAGCAAACTCTGAAGGCTTGCACGAGTAATCGCCATCGAAGGCAAGGAAACTAAAAGTGTGAACAGAATCAGAAAAGTTTTCATTGCAGGTCTCCAGGATGTGTTTCAGAAAGCATGGTTTCTGATAAATTGATTGTGAAGTAAGGGATGTGTCCGAAATAATCGGAATCGTTCATTATGGAATGGATCTTCTGCACACACTCGCGCTGGATTTTCTTGATCTCAGCAATGGCAATTTCATTTAATGACTCAGACATAGAGAACATGGAATTTCTTCCCTGGGCAATTGTCGTTGGCTTATAAAACTGAACGAGTGCCGGAAGGTGCTGGGCCGCTATTGATAAATCGAGCGAGAAATTCTTTTCACGGGCATGAAGTCTTCCCTCTTCTTCTTTGAGAAGACCATCCTTTATCATTTCATCTGCTTTTTTCTTACCGTGAGCACCGAAGTTTTCAACAATTGTCATAAAATCAGTACCACTGTGATTTGCGGCTAGTTTATAGATGAGGTATTTTGACTCGTCTTTAAGCTCGATATTGAGATCGCAATCATATGAATGCGTGCCACCGGTCGCAAAAACAAAATTACCGAAGTGCTTGCGCAGAAAATCTGCAATAGAAGGCTCAGCCTTCTCTAAAATCGTTGAGAGATTCTTCTCCCGAAGAACATAGCTCACAATATTAAGTACTGAGTGAGGAGCAACTTCGTTTTTTTGCTGGCCACTCATGAGACGACGAAGAGTAGTGACAGGGACATTTGAACGCGCGGCAAGCGCATTCAGGGTAAGCTGAGAATTTCTCGACATATACATTGAGATCATCTCTGTCAGGCTCCGGATGAGATCATGTTCTTCTATTATTTGCATTCATCCTCCTTGATAAATACTTATCAAAGGAAGGATTCATATGAATAGATAGTCAGTTATCCTGATAGTTTATAAGAGGTGTGCAGTTCCTCTTTGGCACCGATCAGTATCACTATGGCACTATCTCCCCGGTCCGCAGGGACGTGTGCGAACCGTAAACTTCAGTAATCCCGAAACGTCATTTGAATCGACTGTGAGCATCCCACGCCGTGAAACATTTCCATCTGTAATTTCTGCAGTGATGTGATTCTTTAAATCAAAGCGGATGCTCTTACCATTTGCACCTGAGCAACCTGAATTCAGATTCACCATCGGCTTAGCTACACCAGTCCAGTTGTCGTCCTGAGGTGCAGGACGTGATCGCCAGTGTTTATTAATAATGACTGTTGGTTTGCCACGAGAATTAGCAATTCCCTGATAACCCACGAGTATAGAAGCAAAACTTCCCTCTACTCCCGGATCAAGGATAGTTGCGCCCCGTGCTTCAAGATTAATTTCCAAAGAATCCGCTTTCGTTCCAGGTGGAAGGTCAGCAACAAAACTCAGAGCACACTTCTTATGAGCAAGTGTTGTGGTGTTACGATTATTTTGTCTTCCCCGCCCAGGATGTCCGTCATTGTCATTAATGCCATCATATTGAGGAACTTCAGCGCGGAATTCATCAAAGAGAACAGATAGAGAAGATCCATCGGGAGAAATAGCTGTCGAGACTGTTCCCTGTGGGCAACCTGATCCAGAGTAAGTGATCTCGCGAAAACTCACCTGTGTCTGGGCCAGAACAACTGATGCATATACCATGGAGGCAAGAACAAGGAACTCTTTCATAGATTCTCCTTTTTCCTCAAGTTAACTGTGGGCCTTCACAAAATAAAGTCTGAATCAACCCGGCAAAAGAATGCCGCCCACCTGGTCTATCTTGCATACGGGTAGTGAACCAGGTGGTCATCGAAATGGTTTCAACATGATTTTTGATCTTCACGAACAAAAACATTTTCAGTTACTTTGAATTTATCGCAAACGGGTCATGACGATCCCTAACAGCAACAGCTTTCCAAAGGAGCTTTGAATGTACTCTATTGTAAAAAAACTTTCAGCCTTAGCACTTCTTGCTTCTTCACTTACTGCTTTCGCCCAGGACACTATCCAGCTTGGTTACCCGGCTTCTGGCGGTAACGGTTGTCCGGCCGGATCTGCATCAGCTGTTGTTTCTCCGGATGGAAAGCAACTCTCAATCATCTTTGATCAGTTTATTGCTGAAGCTGGACAAGGTTCAGGACGCACTATGGACAGAAAGAGCTGTAACATCGCAGTTCCGGTTCATGTCCCGAATGGTTTTTCAATTTCAATCCTCGCGGTTGATTATCGCGGATTCGTCTCTCTTCCACAGGGTGCATCTGCCCGTCTGACTGCAGAGTATTTCTTTGCTGGAATGAGAGGACCTCAGTTTATAAGAGATTTCATGGGTAGACAGGATACTGACTACACTTTCAACAATGCACTCGGAGTCCAGGCGATGGTTTGGTCACCATGTGGTGCTGACGTAAACCTTCGTGTGAATGCCAGCATGATGGTGAGAAACTCGGGTTACCAGACTGCTATGGCAACTGTTGACTCTGCTGACTTCAGCGCCGGAATTATTTATCAAGTTCAGATGAGAAGATGCATGTAATACCTTCTCTGAAGAAAATCTGTTTCCCAAGAAAAAGGGTCGCTTACGCGACCCTTTTTTAATATACACGATAGAAACGATCGAGCTTTTTAATAATCTGATAGGGATTGTATTTCTTGAAGCGGAAGAAATCTTCTGTATAGCGGGCGTTGACTAAAGGAAGTATGTGCCCACGCATGGCGAGAATGCTTTCAATTTCAACATCGGGACCTGCATGAGAATAGAAAACGAGATAAAGGTTTATTTCCTGATATTCCGGTGGGAGATTCAGAGAGAGGTGCGTTTTAATAAAAGTCAGAAAAGCGATGCGATTGAGGACATCAATGGAAACTTCATCTGCAGTGTTTACGGAAGTATCTTCAATCAGGGCGTCATTTTCAGTGTTCTCAACTCTTTTCTTGGTTACTTTTTCTGCTTCGCTTGCAGCTGAAGTTGCGGAAGCTTTCAATTCTGCATGAGATGCGACTAACATCTGGGCATTCAAAAGCCATTCTTTCTGCTCGAGAAAAATTACGATCTCGCCATTAAGATTGATAGCACCATTTTTCTTACGACTTCCACGGGGCATTCGCTTACAAAAGAAGAGTTCTTCTGGAAGTGAGCAGCTCACATCGTCAGCATGTTTTGCAACATCTGCCGCAGAAAGGAGTAATGTCCTTGGGATTCGGAGAGAGACTGTGTCCTCATCCATTGTCTCGATTGTATCATCGATTATGATCTGAGTTTCTTTGATCGTTCCGACGATGGTTCCTCTGGCCTTACGCTTTCTCTGAAGATCCGTAAGTTTCATTAAAGCGAATCCAAACGCAATCACTACTATTGCAGTCACGATTGCCTTATTTAAAATATTCTTATCGGTTCTGACCTGCTTTTTTTTCTTAATCTCTTTTTCAAGTTTTTTGAGACGCTTCTTACGGACTTTTTCGGTCTTCGTTTTTTGAAGGGTCTTGAGTGAGATAACCCGGGTTTTATCTTCGTCAGCAATTACAAACTTGTTTTCTTCAACGAATTGATCACGGAGAGGAAGTTCCGGAAGTTCACCTTTATCCTTATCAAGAAGCGTAAGAAGGACTTTATCGCCCAGTCGCATGGAAGAAAAGATTTTGAATTCTTCTCTCTTCCCCGGAACGAGTCTTTCGTCATTGATGAAAGAGCCGTTGGTGCTTCCCTGATCAATGACAAAACATTTCTGGTCGTCGGTTACAATTATTTTGAGGTGTTTTTTACTTATTTCTGCAGAAGATATGACGATATCGTTGTTCTCTGTTGAACCAATATATATCTCAGGGCGGTTAAGAACATAAATAACCGCGCCTTTGGAATCAGCGAGTACTTCTAAGCGCATACCATTATTCTAATCGAATTTTCTGAGGGAATGATAAAGATTCCCGTAGGGGCATTCACTTTTCGCGGATTGGATTATCGCTTCCGTGAGTTGAGTTGCCGAAACCTTTGTGGAGAGCTTCCTGCCCCTGCTCAAATGATTTCTCATCAAAAACCTTTCTCTCTTCAGATTCAGGATTTTGACCCTGCAAGTCTTCATTCTGTGACTCGGCCATGGTGCGGGGCTTGACTGGATCGGAGTTCTTTCGGCGGAGGCGTGAAAAAAAATCTAATATTTGTGATCGCATATTGCGCTCCTTTTGAAGGGGAGCTGCAGTTTGTATGCCGGCCTTAGCTGTGGATTAATTCAAAGAGGACGGGTCGGAATTCATCATTACCTCCACGACTTTTGGTCGCTTTGCTTCGGTAGATCTTCCAGACTTTTTCAAATTCCGAATCATCAGCAAGTAGTCTGCGCGAGATTTTTTGCAGGTCGCGATAATTCAATTTATATTCATCCTCGATCATTTTCATAAAGAGGTTAAATTCACCCATATTCATATCTTTCTATTGTTGCGCAGCCTGAATAAATCGCAAGAACTTCCTTAAGTAGACAGCTAAAGAAGAATCCTGAATCATGACCATAATGCTTGGTTTACTCAAGCTGAGGAATACATGAGGTATCTGCCCTATTTCCTCTTCGCTCTACTTCTCTTTTCATGCGGAAAAGAAGACACCGGAGACAACAACGAAGAGGAAGACGTAATCATGATTGATGGCTCGAACGTCCAGGGTGTTTATCAGACTCCACTGGAAGCTTTGAACGTCAACACCACTCTCGGGACTATAGGAGCCGCTGGATTTCATCGTTCTTCTGACATCTTTAAGGCCTTCGTAAAGATTTACATCGGCGAAAAAGGTGTGATTCATCGCCAGACAGTTCATCGTGGATCGCGCTGTCCAACAATCAATGATGACATTAATGGCGACGGTTACATTGATTACCGAGAAGCTCACTTCGTTGTGGGGAATGTAATCATGCCACTTGATGGGGACCTTGATTCCCAGTCGGAAGGCAGCGGATATTTCCCTGTTGGTAACGGAATGGCCGGTGGTTATTTTTATGAAAGAACTGCGAGCTTCAGCCGGATGTTTGAAGATCTCAGGGACATCGATCAAAACTCACTCGATGAGATGGATAAACTTCCCTACAACCAGGGAGTTTCACTTCACAAGAAAATCGTTCTTATTCAGGGTGTGAGTACCAGCATGAATCTTCCTGATTCAGTAGATACGATGAGTGGAATGACAAAACATCGCTCTCTTCCGATAGCGTGCGGAGTACTCAAGCGCAGTTCTAAATTTCCAGCAGAGCTCTATGATCGTTCAGATCCTGTGACTAATTCAAATCCTGCACCAAGAACAAGAATCACTCCGAGAACTCCGGAACATCGTGAACCTGAGCCCGATATTATTCCCTTACCAGATCCTGATCCTCCCAGGAGACGAGGAGGACTTCGTCAGCGTTTCCGCAGGTGGATTGGGGGATCAACCACCGGGAATGATGATGATAGTAAAGGCGAATAAACCGACTGAATTAAATACTCCAGCGTTCTTAAGTTTACTTTAAGTAGATGCATCGCTGAATGAGGTCTATTTTCTTTCTTCATGAGGTACTACATGAAATTAATTTTTTCTCTTGTTGTGATGTTCTTCTCTTTTTCTACTTTTGCCGCTTCTCTTAATCTGCAAGGAAGTTGTGCAGGTAAACTTGCTGATGGAAGTCCAATCGCCTTCCAGTACTACTCCAACTATAACGGTTGTCAGGAAGTTGCCCGCGCTGGAATTTCCTATCAACAAGGCCGCGAAGGCATGGTTACCGGTTCACGTTCATTTACCGAGAAAAGTGACATATACGCTTTTGGGAAAGTTCGCCTTGTTCTGGCAAACTCTACTGGTAACACGACAGCGAAGTATCGCTACAATGACAGACGTGGCGATCGCCGGAGTGTAACTCTCCAGTGTAATGTGAGAGATTACGAATACTCTGAATGTAATTAACTAAAAAAAATGAAAGGGCCTTTTTTTTGGTCACGGAATTAAAACGAGTTTTCCCACAGTCTGACCAGACTCCAGATCTCGGTGAGCATCCCCCACCTGTGCCAAAGGATAGGTTTTAACCGACGGTATGGTGATCTTACCTTCACCATACCACTTCAATAAATCATTCATGGCTTCGCGGAAAAGATCCTCACGCCCAAAAAGAAATGAAAGATTGAAAGTAATCAGACTTTTATTATCTGAAGTCATAGTGAGCGGATTGAATTTTGGAGTGCGAAGAAAATCTTTTGCGAGTTTAGGCCAGTTTACCTTGCCTCCCTTTTTGGGAAACATTGAATGAGCGCCATACACCATAAGTTTCCCGCAGGGAGCGAGATGCTTATAACTTTCCTTCATTGTCTCAACACCATTGGCATCAAAAGCGAGATCCACACCAAGCGGTGCAAACTCCTCGACTTTCTTCCAGATATTTTCTTTCGACTTATCGATAATATGATCACATCCAAGGCGTTCAAGAGTCGCACGCTTGTGCGAACTTCCGATCACACCAATGGTTTTTATTCCCTTGATCCGGCAAAGCTGAACCAGACAACTTCCCACGCCTCCAGCAGCTGAGTGAATGAGTGCTGTCATGCCTGATCTCACAACAACATTCTGAAAGAGAGCGTGATATGCAGTAAGCATTACCGCAGGAAAAGCAGCACCTTCTTCAAAACTCATTTTTTCCGGCAGAGGAAAAATAAACTCCGGTCTCACTACGACCTGGCTTGCGTAAGAATTAAAGAGCTTCACTCCAATTACTTTTTGTCCTGTGCCCCTGACTACTCCAGAGAATTCAAAACCCGGAGTAATGGGCCAGCCTACAAATTTCTTCGCTGATTCATACAAACCCCACCGGATAATAATGTCGGCATAGTTTACACCTGTCGCCTTAACATCGATTAGTACTTCACCTTCAGCAGGAATGAGATCTGGATGTTCTTCAAGACGAAGGACCCGGTAATCACCGGGCCCGTGGATAGATATTTTTTTCATGATAAAAGACTAGCCGAGAGACTTTAAAAATTAAAGAGTCTTGATGAATTCTTCGGCTTCTTTATTAGAAGATTCCATCTCTTTCATAAGTCTTGAGATTTCAGATTCGATCTTTGATCCTTCAACCTTAAGACCTGCTATCGCCTTGGCATTGAGATTATGCTTCAGGAAAAGCACCTGATCATGAAGTCGGTTCAGAACCGGCCCAATTCGAGCTTCTGACTTAACGAGCTTACGGCGAAGATCGCCGTAACGTTCTTTTGTTTGAGAAAGCTGCTTCGTGCTCCGAAAACGAAGATCACTGGTTTTAATTTCATTAATTTCTTCATCCCATTCAACAAAAAGATCTTTCGCCACCTGATCAACTTTTTCGATGCGGGCATGAACTTCCTGAGATTCTTCAGCTGCCTCTTCGTAAGCACCATTAAGCTTTTTGTATTCACGTTCCAGATTACCACCATCGAAAGCGTACACTTCTTTCAGCTGTTCAAGCGCATCTTTGAAAGCTTCCTGAGTATCTTCTTGTTCATCTTTAACGTTACTCACTTCACGTTTAAAGAGATCGCGCTTTTCAAGGCCGACCGATTCCCAAGCGCTATATTTTACGTTGTTCACGGCCTTCTTCACCGGATTGGCACAGGAAGAAAGTAGAAGGATGGAAAGAATTAAGAACGGTCTCATCTGGACTCCTTTGTCACGGGCATTGCATGCGAAACTCATGCCGGAGCAGGTAAGTTCTACACACCTTAAGTAAGTCTCATGGACACTTGGGCCATCTCCCTTTAAACCTCACTAAACCGGGAGTTTTATGAAGTTCATGCTGCTTTGCTTAGCCATCTCCTTCTCTGCGTTGGCGGTTGATTATCCCATGGCGCCCGATGCAAGGCTCACGACGGGTACTCTCTGCACGTCTCCCACCGAATATCGTTATTCTGAACAAATCCCATACTGCGAGCGCGATGTAGCGACTGCGACGAAGAATGATATCTTTGTTGCTTACCGCAGACTTGGTTACCTTCTTCCATCAAGCACCAGACAGGATTATAAGATCGATCACTACGTTCCACTTTGCATGGGTGGAAGTAATCAGAACAATAATCTCTGGCCCCAGCACATTACGCTCTACACGCAAACCGACACTCTGGAAGGGGCCATCTGTGAAAAGATGAAAGCTGGAAGAATGAGACAAGCGGCGGCCGTAAAGATGATCAAGGCCGTGAAAAATAACCTGAGGCTATTGCCCCAGGCCTATGCTGAACTTAATCGACTCTAAGATTTTTTAAACAGACCCTTAAACCAACCTACAACTCCACCTGATTTCTGTGGTGCCACTGGAGCTTGCTGAACTGCTGGCTTCTGCTGCTCGCGATGTTCACGGGGCTTTTGCTGATCAACCGATTTTCTTTGCGCCTGTGGTGCGGACGGCTGCGACCCGCGATCATTACGGGGTCTCTGTTCACCCTGAGGTCTCGGTTCTCTAAGTCCGCGATTATCGCGATTATCTCTTGGTCCATTGCGATTATCTCTCGGTGCGGCCCGCTGGGGTCCGCGATCACCAGGACGCGCGCCACTTCTACCCTGATCACGACCCTGATCTCTTCCGCCACGTCTGTTCTGGTCAGGACCATCATTCATCTCAGGTCTATCGGGATTAATTACACCGCGAAGTTTAGCGATGTCATCGATCGTGCGATTATCTTTTCCAGGAATAGCAAATGTAGTCGCGATTCCGGTTTTGCCTCTTCTTCCTGTGCGTCCGATTCTGTGAATGTAATCTTCAGCTTCTTTAGGCACATCGTAATTCACAACATGAGAAACATCATCGACATCAATTCCGCGTCCCACGACATCAGTCGCTACGAGAACACGATACTTGCCTGATTTAAAATCAGTGATGGCAGCTTCTCTCTGAGACTGAGGAATATCTGAATGGATGTAACAAGCCTCAATTGATTTATCATCAATGAGATCGCGCCACACCTGGAAGACTCTTTCTTTGGCATTGGTAAAAACAATAACAGTACCAGTTTCTTCGCGGACGATCTTTCTAAGAAGTCTGGCCTTCCCTCTTTCATCCACCCAGTGAAGAACCTGATCAATTTTAGGAGTCGACTCGAGAGTCTTTTTAATAGAAACAGTTTTTGGTTCGACCATGCAGTTACGGGCAAGTTTCTCCACTGCGGGAGCAAAGGTCGCTGAGAACATGAGTGTCTGACGCTGCTTCGGAAGAACTTCAGTAATTTTGTCGATCTGACCTGAGAAACCCATATCAAGCATACGATCGGCTTCATCAAAGATGAGACACTGAATAAAATCGAGCCATACGTTTCCGCGCTCAAGGTGATCACAGAGTCTACCTGGAGTAGCGACGATGATATGCGGGGAACTAGAAAGTGCTTCCTTCTCTACCGGTATTGAAGCCCCACCGATACAAACAACAGTTCTGAGTCCCAGAGGAGCACCAAACTGTTCGAAGATCGCACCAGTCTGTTGAGCAATCTCACGAGTCGGACTGAGTGCGAGAATATATGTTCCATTTTTACCTTTCCACTTCTCAACAACCGGAACAACAAACGCAGCCGTCTTTCCGCTTCCTGTTGGCGAAGAAACGAGAACATCATTGCCTTCTAAGATTAGCGGAATACTTTGCGCCTGAACTGGCGAAGGAGATTTATATCCTGCGGCCTCAATCAGCTTCAGCATCTCTTGCGTGAGTTTGAGGTCATTCCAGGAAAGATCAGTGGCTTCAGGAACGGTGTCAGGAGCAGTGTCAGCGGTCATTAGATATCCCTTTTTATGAGCACGATTATGCCTAAAAAAAGAGAAAGAGACAATTTTTAAACAATTATTCCCAGCATTGACGCTGGTATTTCATTATTTAAGCATATCTTTTAACATCGTGATCACGAATTGATTGAGCGGCACATTCCATCTCTGCTCGAGATACGCGAGACTGATGGGATTATTCACAGCACCCATTTTCGGTTTAAATTGATAAAGATCTTTTGTTCGTAGAAACACATGCTCGGGTAGAACACCAATTCCCATTGAGTTTTTTACGAGAGTCGCAATCCCCGTCACATCAAAACAATACGAAGCTATCGGAAGCTTCATTTTCTTAAAGCCATATGCGCGTTCAAACCAGTCACGAAGTATCGCCTCTCCCGGCTGATAGTCTACGTAACTAAGTGATTCGAAAAAAGCGCGCTCTTTTTTCTTTGTCGTGCCAATAAGTTCAGCATATTCACGGGAGCAACAGAGAACGAGTGTTTCGTGATAAACAACTTCGCGTTTGATGGCAGCATTCGATGCATAGTGGTCCATAAAAGCGAAATCGAGTTTTCCTTCCAGGATAAGAACGTTCAGCTCATGAGGAAGTCCGTAAGTAATATGGAACTGCACCTGAGGAAACTGTCTTCTGATGATAGAAAGCTTTGGCAGAATAAGAGTGTTACCAAATTCAATCGGAACGCCGATCCGGACATTTCCGCTGAACTGCCTGTCTTTTTTAGTAAGATCGACGAGGAGATTTTCAATAGATTCTAAGTTCTCACTCAAACCCTGGTAAAAGCTCTCAGCTTCCTTGGTGGGAATGAGTCTTTTACCCAACCGGTGGAAGAATTCTACATTCAAAAGGGTTTCTAAATTTTTGATATGTTGGGTGACTCCCGGCTGGGTCATCCCCAATTCCTTTGCTGCCAGGGTCATGCTGGCACTACGGTAAACACAAGAAAAGACCACTAAGCTGTTCAAATTCAGTCCACGGATCTGCATAGAACCTCCGGATTCTCATCCATAAGTATAGCTTATGGATAAGCCATGCAATAAATAATTCGTAATTATATAAAAAAGGATCTATTTTCCGGCCGTCCAACACACACAACAGGAGTTTGTATGAAAAAATTAATCGGCTTACTAGTCATGTCTCTTATTTCTTTAAATGGATTTGCAGGTGAAATCACTTTCACGAGCGCTTCGTTCCGTGTCGTTAAAGTCGCACCTATGTGCCCACCACCAGCTCCAGGTCAGATGACTTGTATGGCACTCGGTGGAACTGTTACGGTTGAGACAACGATTGGTTGCCTCGATAAGCTCGTCTTCAGCCACTTTGAGATGGCAACAGATACTCTGGTTCCTACTCTTCGTGCAGTATCAGTAGTTCGCTCTGATTCTGATTCAATCCGTGTTATGTGCACGCGTATGAACACCATCAGAAAGACCGTGAGTCTGATTGACCTTCACGGCACTAAGATGGAAATCGTAAACGAAGAAATACGTCAATAATAAGGAAAGAAAAGATGAAAACTATTATCGCACTTGGAGTTCTCTTCAATATCTCTGCTGTTTCTGCTCAGGACTTTGTTCCTAAGTATTACTCAGCTCATTTTGACATCACAAAGGTTTCACCGATGTGCCCTGCCACTATTCCTACTGGTGCTCAGTGTATGGCATTCGGTTCTATCGTTGAGATCTCTGCGCACATTGGTTGTATCGACAAAGTCGTATACAAGAATATCCAGGTCGTCAGAAATAATGGCGCAGTTGAAATTCACGCAGTATCAGTTATTAAGAAAGATCCGAAAGCTGATGTTGTCCGCTGCTACCGTGCCAATACGATTAAAGAGATCGTACCTGTTCACGACATGGGTCCGGTAACTATCGTTAACGATATCGTGGAGTTTTAAGATGAAAAAATTATTAGCACTTGCCTCTGTTTTGATGATTACTGGAGCCTTCGCTAACACAGCGGTGGACACTACCAACAAGCTTGGACTTAAGCTCGCCCGGGAAGCTTCAGTATCAGTCACTAAAAACAAAAATTTCATGATCTCTCCGCTTTCACTTTCACAAGCGTTGATGCTGGCGGGAAATGGAACTGCTGAAGGAACACGCACTGAACTTGAGAACCTTCTCGGGGACAGAATGGAAAAGTTCAACGTAGCTGCTTATCAGCTCGTGAAATCAGTCAGCTTTTCTAAAGACGATGCGACGAGGCTTCGCGCACAGATGCCTCACGCAATTCCGAGTGTCCTTTCGATCAATAACAGCATCTGGAATACAAATGGCAAGACTGACAATGCCCGCTTCCAGTTCAGCCCGGAGTTCAAGAGCATTGCAACTGAGTATTACGATGCTGAAGTAATCAGTGCTGATTTCCGTCAGCAATCTGCAGTTGATTCTATCAATGGGTGGGCAGACAAAAAGACACATGGTCTCGTTAAAAAGATCATTGAGCTCGATGTTCTCAGAGACATGCTCTGGGTTGTCATGAACGCCACTTACCTCGAAGCTTCATGGATAGAGCCATTCTATAACATGGGCGACAGATCTCCAGAATTCCGCGGTCTGGATAACAAGGCAATGAAAGTTTCTATGATCACTGGCGAACAGGGAATCGGCTACGCTAAACTCCCAGGTGGTGAAGCAGCTTCTCTTTCATTCCAGAAGTCAGGTAACTCTCCAGAGCTCGAGATGGTGATTTATCTTCCAGCGGAAGGATCATCTCTTGAGAAGTCACAGGCAGCTTTCTTTGATGCTGCTTTCGTGAAGAAGACCCGCGCCGCTCTCGCTTCAAACAGACAGCTCGCACGAGTAACAATGCCTAAATTCAGCTTCGACACTAGTGTTGAAATGAAGGATGGAGATGAGTTGACTCACGCGATGGGGATTGATTTTCTCTTCAGTGATCTTGCTGATTTCTCTGTCATGCAGACAGCAGATTCTGAAGCAAGCAAAGTCGGTCTTATCCGCCAGAATAGCCGGATCGAACTTGATGAAAAAGGTGTGAAGGCAGCTGCAGTTACAATTATCGGTGGAGTACGCACAACAAGTGTGGGACCGCAGGCAACTGTAAACCTAACAGTGAATCGTCCGTTCCATTTCGCAATCGTGGAGAAGAAATCTTCCACTGTCCTCTTTGCAGGTACGGTCGTTGATCCTAAGTAAAAAATGAGAAGGGGACCCTAGGGTCCCCTTCTTTTATTGTCTTACTGGCTTCAGAACAATCTCAAAAAATCCTGTCTTCGTTCCTGGCTCAAGCTCCGGAAGCGATTCCTCAAAATTCACAATCACCGTTTCCCTCTGCTCACCCGGAATATCCTGAAGAATAAGATCAAGGTCATTCAACGGATGATCCTTAAAATACATCTGAGTGATTAATTCTTTGTAACCTTTCTTAGCGATCCGGAAATGAATGTGTGGGGGGCGATCCCATTTTTCATCGGCAGGATAAACTCCCGGCATTATCGTTTTGAAGAGGTACTCACCTTTTTCATTGGTAAAAGTCTCTGCCCAGTAACGGAAATGGGGATCAAGCGGAGCGGGATTCGGATCTTTTGAACTGTTATATTTACCGGAAGCACAGGCCTGCCAGATTTCAACATTCGCATTGGCAACTGGACGGCAGAGATGATCCACTACCCTTCCGCGAACATAGATAACTTCACCCTTGGCACGAAAATTCGATCCCGGCACGCGGGTTAGATCAATATCGCGCCCGAATTCACTTTCACCCGGATAAAATGGTCCTGAGCCCTGGGCAGGTGTAAGTACCGGGCAGCTGTTACCGAGAGCATTCTTAATGAGAGCACCTCCTGCTACAGCAGCAAGTCCCTTGGCCAAAAAATCACGTCGTCCGGAAATCTGTTCCATAGTGTTTCCCCTTTTCCTAAGTTATAGAGGAAAATAGGCATAGAAAGAATAAATGGAATCCAATAATTGAATTAGGTAAAAGCCTATACTTTCTTCAAGATGAACTTGAGTTTTTCCAGATGATCATCAAAATCTTTGGGACTTAAGCCCGAGAGCTGAAGCAGAGAGTAAGCATCAAGCTTCCCTTCTTTCATGATTGTAAAAAGTCTACGCGCCTTCTCAAACTGAGATACCGCTTCCAGTGCCAATGTTATTTTCCCTGATTCTCTCAAGCGAACCATTTCCTTATAAACATCAACAATGAGGAAATCGATAGGTAGAACAGGCGCCTTGATCCCATGCTGAGGAGCTAAAGGTATGGGTTTCGCCGGTTTTAAAAGTGTATCCATATTTTTCAAGCGAGACAGTGATGAAAAGAATTCTTCCTTTGATTCGAGACTCAAAAGGTTTCCCCTGTCGACGAGGAAATCAGGAAATCTCTTCAGGAAAAGTTCAATCCATGAAACCTGAAAGGGATTTGTTTCAAGGTAAGGAAGATTTTCCAGAAGCAGTGTGCTTTTGCAGCTGTCAAAAAATTCCCGGTGCGCTTCATCAGATTCAAAATCCTGAAATGTAATCTCACTCATGACAGGATTCACATAGACTGCCGCAAGAGCATCAAGTTTCTTTTCAATACTCTCCATCTCATCATCTGAAAAAGTGTCATTAATCAGCTCATCAAATTCCTTCTTAAAGCCTTCTACCAGAGCAGTGAGCTCAGAAACCTTCAGCGGGAAATAAAATGTAAGCGTCTTTGACATAAACATATCTTATCAGGAAACAGGCCTTCAGTCACATAGCGTATGACTTGACTCTCCACCCCTCTCTAATATTTCGTACACCCAGGAGGTGCATATGAAAGTGAATGAAATGAAAACTGAGCTCGAGAAAGTTTCCCGAATCATTCCTGAGCTTCGAAAGGAACTGGATGATGCCTATCATATGGGATCAGGTAAGAAGAGCCGCCTGAAACTTATCTGGAAGGAATATGAAGGCAAAGTAAAAGAACTGAGAGAATCACGCGAATACAGAGATATTCTGCAATAGAGAAATATATTTGAAGTACTAAGAATACTGTAGAGCGATCCGATAGAGATCGCTGATATCGATAGGCTTCTTAAGAATTTCCTTAGCAGAAATTGTATTCTGAAGAAGTGATCCATTGGCAGAGGCCACAATCACCGGAATGATCTTAAGAGACTGATGATCGTTCTCAACGGCAGCGAGGAACTCTTCACCTGTCATAACCGGCATCATGAGATCGAGCATGATACAACGGGGAAAATCACTTTCATTGAGAGACAAAAGAAGATCGAGGGCCACGCGACCATTTTCAGCAATGAGTACCGGATAGCCCTCAATTTCCAGCGCAGCTGCGATGGAATCGCGGATATCAGGATCATCATCAACAACAAGAATTGGCCTGTTTGATTTCATGGTCGGAGTGTAATGCCTTTGGCCGTAAATCGTCTATATGGCTGTAAAGACAGGACAAAGAATTAAGTCATCCTTAAGCTTGCCCTTTTAAAGACATCTACAAATGTAGTTTTTACAAGAAAACCGATTGATCTCAGCAATAAGGGTATAGTTCACCCCTATGAAAAACTGGCTTTTTATTCTCGTGATAATTTCTTCTTCTGCGATGGCCTTCGATCAGTATGAGGATACTCCGGAAAACCTCGCACCTCAGTCAGAGAATAATCGCTCGGTACCAGAATACAAGCGTCGCAATCAGGGAACATGGACCTATGCTTTTGAACTCATGGAAGCTGATGGAACATCCAAAATTCTCTCTGAGTCTCAGAAAAATATCCTCGTAAAGCCAGCCTCGACGATGAAGATCTTCACTGGATGGTTTGCTTTTAAGCAGAACTATCGCAACAACGTTTATCTCTCAGAAATGCTGAAAAAAAGTGTCAACGCTCTGGCCGATGCAACATTCAGAGGGATGGGCGGAACGAAAGCTGTAAAAAACTTTTATGCGGACCAGGGCCTCATCTTAAACAATTCAAATTTTATTCAGGCCGACGGATCAGGGCTTTCGTATAACAACAAAACTAACTGCTCAATTCAGATTGAATTGTTGAAAACGATTTACCGCGATCCTGGCTTCGAAGAATTCAAAGTTTTGATGGCTCGTCCAGGTGAAGAGGGAACTCTCAAAGACAGGCTCAAGCCGCTTCAGGGAAAACTTTTTGCCAAGACCGGTACACTTAATAAAACGGCATCCCTTACTGGGTTCATAGAAACTGATTCGGGTACGGTGGTTTTCTGTGTTCTCACCGACTATTTACCTGCTCCTTCGAGGAATTATCGTCCGAGAATCGACGCCATGGTGCTGAAGAACGTTCAAAATCTAGGGCTTTAAACGCGGCGTAAGAGGGATTTTCTCTTTCATTAAGAAGATGAGCGAATTACCATATTCTCATCATGAAAGAACAAACCCAGCCCCGCATTCTCCTCGTTGAAAATATTCATCCTGTTGCCAAAGAACTTCTGGAAAGTGAAGGCTACAAAGTCGACCTCCTGACTCATGCTCCAGGCGAGGAAGAGCTTATGAAGCTTCTTCCGGACTACTGCGCTTTAGGAATCAGATCAAAAACTGAAGTCACTGCAAAAGTACTGGAAAAAACCGGAAGTTGTTTTACGATCGGTGCATTTTGCATAGGCACCAATCAGATTGATCTCTCTGCCGCCAGAAAAAAAGGTGTGGCCGTTTTCAATGCTCCTCACTCCAACACGCGAAGTGTGGCCGAACTTGTTATAGCTGAGATGATTGCACTCTCCCGTCAGCTCGGTGACAGAAATTCACTCGCTCACCGCGGGGAATGGATGAAGTCGGCCGAAGGTTCTCGTGAAGTAAGAGGAAAAACTCTCGGGATCGTAGGATACGGACATATCGGAAGTCAGGTGAGCATTCTCGCCGAATCCATGGGTCTTCAGGTTGTGTTTTTTGATGTGATTAAAAAACTTCCACTCGGTAATGCCCGTGCGGTAACAACACTCGATGAACTTCTCAAAAAATCAGATTTCGTTACTCTTCATGTTCCTGAAATTCAGGAAACAATGAATATGATCGGCAAGCGCGAGCTTTCTATAATGAAGAAGGGCTCATATCTCATCAATGCTTCCCGTGGGACAATTGTTGTTATCGATGATCTCGTAAATGCCCTGAAAGAAAAGCACATCGCTGGCTGTGCCATTGATGTATTTCCCTTTGAACCTGCTTCGAATAAAGAAAAATTTATCTCTCCCCTTCAGAATCTCTCAAACGTTATTCTCACTCCGCACATCGGGGGAAGTACTGAGGAAGCGCAAAAAGCAATTGGTCTGGAAGTGGCCGAAAGCTTCCGGAGATTTTTAAAGATCGGATCTTCATCCGGTGCTGTTAACTTTCCTAATGTGGATCTTCCGGTGAAAAAAGGTACGTCCCGCATTCTCAATGTTCACAGAAACGAACCTGGGGTACTCGGGGAAATTAACACCATCATCTCTCAGGCGGGAGCGAACATTGAAGGTCAGTATCTCTCTACTGATGATGAAGTTGGTTATCTCGTGATGGATGTTCACTCAACTCATGCTCCGGAGCTTGCTGAAAATATCAACAAGCTCAAGCGCTCAATCAGAACCCGCGTAGTTTATTAAGCCGCGAGTTTTGAAGTAATCGATTCCTCTTTCTTTGTTACATTTTTTACGAGTGCAAGCTTACTAATCACACGTGACATCATGATCGACTGCCCATAAGTCATGTTGAACTTGATCCCGTAACCTTTTTGTCCAAGAATATTGTGCTCATTCATAATCTCCACTGGAAGTGAGATTACATTACTTAAGAAATTGAACTCCATCTCTACCTTGTCTCCCACTTTGAGATACTGCGAGTATGTGATGAAGGCACCAGTCTGAGACAGGTTCATAATCGTCGATGGAAAACATAGATGACCATTGTCGAGCTTGCAATTCATGTTCACGGTATAGCGTGTTTTCGGCTCCCACCAACGAACTCTCCTGTCAAAGAAGGGCTGGCGTGCTTTTGGTGAAAGGAAGTATACGAAGACGGCCATCGCGACCATCGCCACGATCTTATTATAGATAAATGGTTCTTCCGAATTATAGGGCCAGGTGTATTTCTCATAGGTCACGATGTTGTGAATGATATAGAGAAGAACACCCATGAAAGCGAAATAAGTAAAACGGCGAAGCCTCAGTATCAGCAATCCGGCAATCGGAAACACCAGCCAGAAATCCATGACCTCACGGAAAGTGTTTCTTGCCATCACATTGGCAATGATCACCATGAAGTCAAAGTCTGTCGCTGCTTTGAAATAGAGAACCTTAATCACTGGTTCAATCAGACAGAAGATGGAAAGTAGTGTGAAGACGAAGGGTTTATTTTTCATGTGCCCATGTTAGCACTTTGAAAAAAACTCTCAATAGACTCGAGATGAGTGAAGCTAGTGATAACATTGATTGCCAAGACGATTTTGCAGGTGATTTTGGGGGGTGGCAAAAAAATTGGGCAGGATAAAACGTAGCTTATTAGAGAAGCTTCAACGCCGCTTTCGGATCACTATTCGCCTGGGAAAGAACCGCTGTTCCGGCGTCAGTGATGATTCTGCTCTTCGCAAGATTCGCTGTCTCGAGTGCATAATCAACATCGCGGATGCGGCTGTTAGAAGCACTCATATTTTCCGTGAAGTAGTCTAGATTATTGGAACTGGTTTGCAATCGGTTTTGAATGGAACCAAGCATTGCCCGGTGGCCGGAGATCTTATCAAAAGCACTATCAATTTTTCCGAGTATGTCCTGCGCGCCCGTTTTACTTCTGACTGATCCGCCTGCAACACCAAGTGCCTGAGAATCTGAATTGATAGCACCTGGATTGAACGAAACCCTGTTCATCGCCTGGCCACCAAGACCAACCTGGAATTCAAGTTGCGATCCCTGACCATTCAGAAGTTTTCTTCCGCCAAATTCAGTGTTGCTTGAAATACGATCAAGCTCCATTCTCATCATCTGGTATTCATTCTCAACATTGGTTCTGTCTGAATCATTGAGAGTATCGGTAGCTGCCTGCATGGCGAGCTCTTTCATTCTGGTCAGGAGATTGGAAGATTCATTCAGACCGCCTTCAGCAGTCTGGACAAGAGAGATACCATCATTGGCGTTACGATTCGCCTGCTTCGATGAACGAATCTCCGCTTTCATCTTTTCAGAGATCGCTAAACCAGCAGCATCGTCAGCGGCCTTCGTGATACGTTGACCACTTGAAAGCTTTGCCTGACTCGATTCAGTTTCAGCAGAAGAACGCTTAACAGCGTTCTGTCCCTGAATTGAAGCGATATTGGTATTAATCTTAAAACTCATCTTATTTCGTTCGAGGCTCAATAATGATTCTCGAGTATCCTTAAGATGCTTCTCGGAAGTGCGAAAACAATATTTAGTTTAGTGTTTAATGCTTGTGCGAAATCGTCGGCCAATGCCATTTTTTCATCCCTTGCAATTTTCCCGAGGGTTTCTGCCTCCAGCTACGAGGCCTGAAACCCACGAGAAGACCCAGGACCGTTAATAAGATCCAGAAAACAGAGAAGATAAAGAGCGATAAGAAGCCAAGATCGTCGTACATCTTTCTCCTAGAAGTTTAACGCCAGCTCACCACCAACAGCAGTTGTACCTGGACGGAATTTAATCAGCGATTGTGTAAAGACTCCTACACTAGAAAGGTATTTCAGTGTCGGGAAATAGGTTGCTGTTACCCGCGCACGGTGAGGAAGGTTATTGTTAAACTCGCTTGAGCCTTCCTGAAACCCACGCTGATCCCAATCCATCACAACTGTTGATCCCAGCTGATAACGATCATTGAAACGGTAATTGAGATATGGAGAAACACTTACGATCAAAGTCTGAAGCTGTTGAGGCATCGATCGTTCGCCGTTAGCGAGAACAGCAGAGCGCTGACTGTTCTCATAAACCATACGGTAAACCTGACCTGAGATCCCTGCAGTCCATTTGATACTTGGAAGTTTGAAAGAAAGAGTCTCGCCAATTACCCAACCATATCTCTGCTCGTTTTCTTTCGCGATCTCTGAAGTCGGGAGCTCGTAAGAGAGAGTCGTATAGAATGTTCCAAAAGATCCTGAGATATTCGGAAGAAATGCAGAAACACGGGTGTTGAAGAATGTTGTCGCTCCGTTGTTCATTACACCCTGTCTGTTTTGGACTGGATCAGTGTATCCATTAACAGCTGCGACGGACGCACCAACTGCCCAAAGGTCACTCACCTTGTAACGAAGAGAAAGAGTATGGAAACTCTGAAGAGGTGCGCGACCAGAGCGCGGAGTATCCATCCCTTCCTGATACACGTTATACGTTTCAGTTGATGGACCAGAGAGTGTAGGGCCCAAGAACTGCTGATAATAACCAATGTTCGTATTACGGAGAAATTTTTTGGCGGAGATGCCCGGGCTCATGTCTGTGCTGATGGTTTCCATCGTACGCACTTCTCGATTCGAGCGGGTACTTCTCCCAGGCCCCTTAGTGACTGAACTAAGCAGCACAGCTTTTTTAACAGTTGATGCCGCGACTTTCCGGGTACTCAAGCTTCTGATCTGTTCCAGGTCCCGCTTGCTTAAGTTCTGCGCGAAATTTATCGCGAGTGCTGCGGGAGAAAGAGTAATAAGAATTAAACCGAGGGATTTTTTCATTTGAACTCCTGCCGTGGATTCACAATGGCGTAAAGGTGATAAAACTCACTGTGATAAACGACAAGACAGGGCGGGATAAAAGCTATGCGCAAGATCCGTGTTGCTGAAAATCAAGATGGGGATATTGCTGAAAAGTTAACAGAGTACTAAAGAAAAAAATGGCCTGCCTTAAAGTAAATGGCCACCCGTATTTCAGGTGGCCATCTGATTGTCGCACCCGGCGCGTTTAGGGGATCCCTGAAACGAAACCTTGAGGACTGACCTCATTCTATCGAATGCACTCCCACCACTCATGTTGTTTTACCCTGAAGATTTGCGCCATTGTACTCGACAATTTTTCTCTCCTTGTTAAACTAATTATATGAACACTCTAATTCTTCTTCTCCTTCTTCCCTTCTCCCTCCATGCCCAGGATTTTTCCTTTAATAAGGAAACTGGCAAAGCAGTTCCCAACTTTGTCGGTGAGCTGAAGCTTCTACAGGGCAGAGTCCTGAAGACAACTGGTGGAAGACCACGGGTAGTAGAAATCGGAGAGAAATTTTATCCTAAGGATATCGTTGCTACCGAAGCGAATTCCACGATGAAGATTCTTGTAGCTGATGATACCTGGCTTTCTATCGGACCAGAATCGGAGCTCGAGTTCACAGATTTTCAATTCACCGATAAAACCAACAGAAAAATTTACTATGAATTGAAGAAAGGCCAACTCGCCGCCAATGTCCGCCAGCGCGTGAAGGCCGGAGAAGTGGGATTCAGGTCCCGTTACGCCTCAATGGGAGTAAGAGGAACCAAGGTCATGATGAATTATCGGGAGCTCAATGGTACTGCGATAACAGAATTTGCGCTCATCGAAGGACAAGCTGATGTCACCGACAAAAAAGGAAATTCACACCCGCTCGAGGCCGGTGATAGAATTGTTCTGATCGAAAACCAGAAGAGTAAGGAAGGCTTGCTCGAGAAACAGAAGCTTACGCCACAGGAACTTGAAAACTTTGCATCACCAGAGGGAGAAGAAGATAAGGGCATCAAACCATTTATGCCCTACTTCGAGCCTAAGGCCCTCTCTGTGACGAAAGCAGACGAAGTAAATACAACTTCAGAGAATAAGGCAGAAAGAGATACTGGTGGAGAGGGTTCATTCAATAACTTGAAAAAGTTAAATGAGCAGCTTCAGGATCAGAAGAAGAAGAGACGCTAGTAAAATAAGAAGGGGCCGACCACCTGGTGGCCAACCCCTTCTCATAAAACGAAACTATGCTGCTTTAATCCCGAGTCCGCCAAGCCATGTGCTGACCTTATCGAAAACGTTCACAATTTCAGTACCCATGTCTTTCTTCATCCAGTCTTGTCTGTAGAAAGAATTCCATACGATCACGCGATCAGAAAGAACAACACCAGTGAAGCCAAAGTTCTTCTGGATTGTTTCGCGCTGACCGATAGTCAGGCGATCCCATGAAGCCTTGTTAACTACGAGGTTAAGAGAAAGATTTTTTCCCATATCCATTACTGCTTCAACATCAAAGATCGTATTGAAAAAAGATGTCTCTCCGCCAAACTTTTCAAAAGCTGGAGTAAAACGAAGACCATTACGAACGAAAGTACGATCAAAGCGGTAAGCTTTCTTTTCAGTCATACGAGCTACATCGTGAGTTACTGCTTCAAGGTCGCAGAGCTCAAAGAATGTGTTGAAAGTGTTACGGTATGCCCAGAAAAGAGAAAGAACAGAGTATTCCTGCTCAGAGATCTTACCGGCATAGGTTGAAGCGTATTCGCGTGGAGTGATGTCTACAAGAGAGCAAGTAGGTACTTTTTCAGCCTTGTAAGTGCGAAGGTCACGAATGACTGAATAGTAATCGGAGATCATAGATGCTGAAGAATCAGCGATCATCTCGTGATTAGTGCCGTATTGTGAACCAGTTAGAAACTGATAAAAATCACGAAGGGTTCCTGTTACTTTCTGGTTAGCATACTGAGGGCACTCAATAACGCTTGTGCAGAGGTTAATGAGCCATTCATTGTTCATATACATCCACTGGCAACCCTTAACAGTTTCTGCTTCGCCCGAGAAAGTAACGAAAAGCTTGTTCTCAAAGTAGTTGTACTCAGGAGCTGAAAAATGAGTCAATGCTTTAGTACAAGCAGCTTCTTCATAACGGTTGTTCACAACAATAAGTGTTTTTGTAGCAACATCAGTGATCACCATGTCGCAAGCCACGAAAGTCTTAGTCATTGTGCGATCGATGTAAGCATTAGCAAAGGTCGTAGACTGAAGGGCCACTGCATTCAAACCAGTATAGAACTTAGTACCTTTGAAACCTTTATAAGCTTCACCGAACTGACCATGGATCATTGTCCAGGCATTGATTGTGAACTCACGAAGGAAAGTGTCCTTCAGTCCATGTGAGCCTCTTGGATCAAGAAGCCATCCGAAAGTGTACATGTTCTGAGCTTCATGGATTCCGCCAGCGCCAAGGAAGTTTTCGAAGTTCTGAGTTACAGCGAGAGTTCTGAAACGCGTATCGGTTACGAGTTCATTCAGGCCCTCATGGAAATTAGTTTTAGTCATAGTCTCTCCTTTGAGAATAAATTTGAGACCTCATTCTAGGTTGAGGAAAAAAATAGTGGTGCAAATAAAACTGACTTTAGAAAAAGGGTTCAACCCATGCTACGTGCGAAGTTCCTTACATCTGTATTCCCGACTTCTCTTCTCAGAAGGGCAAGTCCTTCCTGAAAACTATATCCGATTTGAGGGAGATAATTAGTGACAACGATGTACCTCTGCATGGAAAGATGGAATGCTATTCAGGCGACCAGCAATAGTTATAATTCCGATAAAGATGAAGGCAAATGCATAGACCGTTGGTAATTTCGCTTTAAGCGGATTCAATAATTTCCGGACAAGCTGAGGAGCACCAATCATTGCCGGAAGAGTGCCAATCCAAAAGAAAAGAAGTGAAGTCATTATTTGACTGTATTCCCCCAGCGCAAGGGCCGTGATGATGAGTCCATAAATTAGTCCGCAGGGAAGCATGATAGAAATAAGTCCAATGGCAAAAGAACGAAAATTGCCCGCGCGGGACGCAAGATTCCTGAAAAGGAAATGATAGGCCTTGCGGAGAAATCCAGGTAGCGGAAGCTCTACTTTTTTTCCACTCATACTCTGGATTCCCCAGTAGATAAAAAGAAAGCCCATGAATATTCCCGAGATAAATGGCGCCCAGGTGAAAGAGACAACACTCTTCAGCATATATCCCATGACAAACGCCGCACTTCCCAGAATCGCATAACCTAACAGGCGTCCCATTTGATACTTCAGGACATCTTTCCCACCACTACAACTTGCGGTTACTAAACCTCCGCACATACCTAGACAGTGAAGACTCCCTGAAAGTCCGGCAATAAACGAAGCATAGGGAAGAAAATCAGTCGTTAGCTCCAGCAAGCGATACCTCCTTTTCAGCAATGACGGTCCCGGAATCGACATCTTCAACCTGAACAGTGATGGTTGCATTTCCGGAATTGAGGATCACAGGATTAAAGCGGAAGAAAAGAACAATCGTCTTCTCAGCTTCATTGAGGATTGTTGGATGCGATGGAGTGATCACTTCTATCTCGCGTGCCTTTGTTTGATCTTTAATTCTGAATTCTACTCTCGTATGTTTACCTCCCTGATGTGTCAGTTTTAACTTAAAGTTATTCATCACTCTCCCATCCCGGGCAATGGTAAAGGGAACTTTAGATCGAAGGAAAACCAGATTAAGGCCAATACTGGCATTGAGATAAAAACCAAAGACACCTACGAGAGCAATGCATATGACAGAGTATGCAGCCGATCGAAGGGTAAACAATTTATGCTTTTCACCATTTTCAGAGGCATATTTTATGAGGCCGCGAGGTTTTTGAATTCGATCCATAATGTTGTCGCAGGCATCGATACACATCGTGCATTGAATACACTCAAGCTGAGATCCACGTCTGATATCAATTCCAGTCGGACAGACTTTCACGCAGTGATAACAATTGATACAGTCCCCCTCCTCTCCTTTAGTAACAGTCCCAAAAACAGGATCACCTCTTTTCTTGTCGTAAGAAACCACCAGGGAGTTTTCATCCATTATCACTGATTGCATCCTTCCATAAGGACACATAATGATGCAGAACTGTTCCCGGAACCATCCAAAGTCCCAGAGAAAAATTGAAGAAAGAATCATGGTTGCTGAAAACAGTTCCCAGTTTTCAAAAGGAGTGTTTAGGCTCATGAAAAGAAGTCTTCTCGGGCCCACAACATACCCGATAAAAGTATGAGCAATGTGAAGAGAAATGACAGCGAAGATGAGCCACTTCAGCGAGCGTTTAAAGACTTTCATCCTGGTCCATGCAGCTGAATCCAGATCACGACGTTGTTTGGGTGTTCCTTCAATAATTGCTTCGATTTTCAGGAAAATAGTTTGAATAAAAACTGTCTGAGGACAGGCCCAACCGCACCAGACTCTTCCAAAGACACTCGTCAGGAAAGCGATGAAAAACAATCCAGAAATAATGAAGAGAAATATCAGGATTGGCTCTACGCCATGAAAAGTTCCACCTAAGAAAGTGAACTCTCGGTTGAAGATGTCTACTTGTACTGCAGGTTTATCATTAACGTTTACCCAGGGAAGAACAAGATAAAGTCCGATCAGAAACCAGTAAACGATAGCGCGTCTTTCTTGCCAGACGCCTTTGACGGTTTCCGGATGCAAAAAAATCCGCTTCCCATTCTCATCGATGGTAGCGGGTCTTTCCGGATCAAGATCGAATATATTCTTATTTCTCCGCAATCTTTACTCCCTGCGGTTCTTTTCCTTTTCTAAATGTATTCCGGAAGGTCATGACATAGGCGACGGTCTGGTAAATCTCATCTTTCGTAATCATTTCTGACCAGATCGGCATGCCGTTTGCCTCAGAGCCATTAAATATGACGGAGTAAACAGTGTCCGGAGTTCCCTTTGCAACCAGCCAGTGATCATCAGTAAGGTTTGGTCCTACGTCACCAATTCCATTCTCAGCGTGACATGGCAAACAGTTGATCTCATAAACTTCCTTCCCTCTTTCCGCACCTTTTTCCGCAATAACCTTTGCATAATATTCCTGGTTGAAGCCAGATTCTCTTTTCCTGTATTCGGCTTGCTTGGCCATAATAATTTTGAAGTCTTTGTTAAATTCTTCTTTCAGAGTTGGTCCACCCATGAATTGATAGTAAACGAAGTATCCAACTGAGAAGACAAAAGAGATTCCCAGAATCGTGTTCCACCAGCTCGGAAGCGGGTGATTCAATTCCTGAATATCATCATATGCGTGATCAATGAGGAGATGCTTCTCATCCTCTTTCACATCGAGCTTCGTTTCCTTCTTACTCATACGTCTTTCCTTGCTTTGAAATAACGGTTGCATCCTCGAGGGGTATAAGTGCCGCCTCATCATAAACGGCCTTGTTCTGTTTACGAAAAGTCCACCAGGCGTAAACTGAAAAACAGAATACAAAGAGGAGGAGAGCTGTCACAGAAAGTCCGGGAAGATCCCATGTTTTTAATACTGCCTGTTTCATTTGTCCTCCACTGCGAGTGTTTCTTCGGGAATGGAAGTGTAGTCCACACCAAGCCTCTGGATGTATGAGATGAGTGCCACAATCTCTTTATCCACAATCTTCGGTGGTACACCACTCTGAGCTAGTTCATCCGAAATTATCTGAGCCTGTGCTTTTGCATTTGCTACTGCATTGGCAACTTCACCGTCTGTATAGGGAACTCCAAGTTTCTGCATCACACGCATCTTGGCAGGAATTCCGTCCCAGTGAATTTTCTGGTCAAACAGCCAGTGATACCTCGGCATATTAGAGCCTGCTGTTACTTCTCTTGGATCCCAAAAGTGTTTGTAATGCCACATGTGAGGATACTTCCCTCCCACTCTCGCCAGATCCGGACCAGTTCGTTTAGATCCCCACTGAAACGGATGATCGTAAACGAATTCTGCTGCATCAGAAGGCTTTCCATATCTCAACACTTCATGAGTCATCGGTCTTACAGTCTGTGAGTGACAGGCATAGCAACCCTCTTTGATATAGAGATCGCGACCATGAAGTTCAAGTGGCGAATAAGGTTTAATGGCACTGACTTTTATTACGTAATTGTCTGCCATGAGAGATGGGATGATCTCAATCCCTGATCCTACGAGGATTGCGATGAGAGATAATACGGCAAAGATCATCGGGAGACCTTCAAGCTTCCGGTGAGCAGTGGCAGAGTGTTCGATAGAAGAAGCATCGAGAGGCCAGGCTTCGTAAAAAATTTTCTCAGTTGCCGGTGCACTTTGGCAGGTCTTGAAGAAATTGAAGATCATCATGATAAATGAAATAAGAACCAGCGTTCCGCCGATAGCGCGTACCCAGTACATCGGAATAATTTTAACTACTGTTTCAATAAAGTTCGGATAAATGAGACGACCGGCATCGTCCATAGCACTCCACATGAGTGATTGTGTGATACCTGCAATCCACATGGAAACAACATAGAGAATGAGCCCGATCGTTGCCAGCCAGAACTGCTGATGAGCAAGTTTTTTTGAATAAAGCTCTGTGTTCCAGAGTTTCGGCACGAGATAGAGAAGAATTCCCGCTATAAGGAGATAGTTCCAGCCAATAGTTCCTGCGTGGACATGTCCTGGGATCCAGTCAGTAAAGTGAGCAATCGCATTTACTGATTTAATGGAAAGTAGTGGCCCTTCAAAAGTTACCATTCCATAAAACGTTAAAGAGGCCGCCATGAAACGGACTGAAGGGTCCGTACGAACCTTGCTCCAAACTCCCCTGAGTGTCATGAGACCATTAATCATTCCCCCCCAGCTAGGCATCCACAGCATGATAGAAAATACCATTCCAAGAGTCTGGGCCCACTCCGGAAGAGTGGTATAGAGAAGATGATGGGGGCCGGCCCAGATATAGATGAATACCAGAGACCAGAAGTGAATGATGGAAAGCCGATATGAGTAAACCGGACGATTCACCGCCTTGGGAATGAAGTAATACATGAGGCCCAGAAATGGAGTGGTAAGAAAAAAGGCAACAGCATTATGACCATACCACCACTGAACAAGCGCATCCTGTACTCCAGCATAAAGGGAATAGGATTTTGTCAATGAAACCGGAATCTCAAGAGAGTTCACGATGTGAAGAACTGCCACTGTCAAAATGGTTGCGATATAGAACCAGATTGCTACGTAGATGTGACGTTCGCGTCTTCTGACGATTGTTCCGAAGAAGTTAACTGCAAAAACGACCCAGATAACTGTAATGGCAATATCAATCGGCCATTCAAGCTCTGCGTATTCCTTACCAGTTGTGATACCAAATGGAAGTGTCAATGCCGCTGAAACAATAATGAGCTGCCATCCCCAGAAATGGATTTTGGAAAGCGTATCGCTAAAGAGCCTGGCTTTCAGAAGTCTCTGATGAGAATAGTAAATTCCTGCGAAGATGGCGTTCCCACAAAATGCAAAGATCGCAGCATTCGTGTGAAGAGGACGGAGGCGGCCAAAGGTTGTCCACTCAAGTCCCAGATTCATTTTCCATGAAGCGAGCTGAAATGCAATGGTAACACCAAGAAGAAGAGAGACTGCTCCCCATGCAAGGGTAGCAATGATAAAATATTTTACGATCTCGTCATCGTAACTGAAGGTATCCGGCTTGCCTCTCATATCTCTTGTCCTTTTTTCTGGTCATCAAGACCTTTCGTATCTTCTAAAAGCATTCTGTACTTGGGAGTTTCCACATCGTCATACTGTCCCTTCGTTACTGCCCAGAGGAAAAATCCGAGGAAGACAGCACCAAGGCCCAGTGCAAGCGGAAGAAGAACGACTATGATTTCCAAAGGGCCCTCATTTTTTTTGTGCCAATAAGTGTGGAAACAAGAACTGTCAGTGAACTCACAGGCATGACAATCGCTGCGACGAGTGGATTGATGATTCCGGTAAAGACAAAAATTACTGAGAGAGAATTATATATAACTGAGAGGACGAGATTCCTCTTAACGACTTTCATGGTTTCAGCTGAAAGAATGAAAAGCTTCTCAACCCCTCCGAGTCCGGGAGTTGTGAGATAGACATCAGATGCCCGGAGAGAAATATCCATTGCACCTGAGACAGCAATACCTACATCAGCACTCTCAAGCGCCATGGCATCATTGGCCCCGTCACCAATCATGACAGAATGAGGAACCTTTACCATTCTGACTTTTTCTTCAGGACTCACAGAAGAGAAAGCATTGCAGACGAGAATTCCTGATTCCTCTGCAAGTTCTTTCACAATCTCAGGCTTATCCCCTGAAAGAATGGAAATACTTTGAACATAATTTCTTAAACGCTGAATGATCTCTCTTGAGTCCCGGCGGATTCCATCCCGGACTTCAAACGATGAAACAGGAATACCTTCACAACGAACTTCTCCGGCCAGGACCTCATAAAACTTTCCGTCAATTATTCCTTGAACTCCCCTTCCAGGAATCTCGACAAGATCACTGACTGTAAGCTTACTTCCGCCATTTCTTCGGCTGAAATCAACTAATGCTTTGCCAACCGGATGACGGGAATGTTCTTCAAGTGAGGCCAGTACATCGAAAATCTTTTCATCTGAGCTTTGAAAATTTTTTACCAGGAGCAGTCCCAAAGTAATAGTGCCCGTCTTATCCAGGAAAACAGTCTTTGCCTGTGTGAGGTTTTCAAAAACTTCATCACTCTTAACGATGATTCCGTTCTGTGCTGCCTGAGAAAGACTACGGTGAAATGTGAGCGGCACAGATATGGCAAGGGCGCATGGGCAGGTCACAATAAGTAAAGTTAATGCCCGGGTGAGAGCAACAGCGGTTCCATGTTCAGGAATTAGAATAATGAATAACAAAACTGCCAGGAGAATAACTCCCATGGTGAAATATCTCGCAATTTGCGAGGTTATATCCACCGTGCGGGACTTTAGTGCCCAGCCTTGTTCAACATGATGGAGAATTCTCCCCAGACGGGTTTCTTTACTTACCTTCTCTACCTGAATAAGAAGATCGTCTGCAAGATTCTGGGTACCAGAGAAAACTTTGTGGCCGGCCTTGACATGATCAGGAATCGACTCACCGGTAAGAAGAGAATTATTTATCAGCGAATCACCCCTAAGAACAATACCATCGGCAGGGATGAATTCATCTCTGCGAACTTTCACAATGTCTCCGCTATTAATCAGACTGGTGTGGATTTCTTCAAACTCATCTCCGACTTGTCTTAATACCGATTCGTTCTGATAAAAATAATGTAGATCACTCGCCGACAAACCCTTTTCCTGAATCTTTTTAAGAAAATACCGGGATAAAAGCAGAAGAAATACGAGTGCCGTCAATGAATCAAAATAGTTTTCTTCAAAACCATGAATGAGCCCCCAGACTCCCATCATTGCCCCCATGATCAGGGCCATGGAAATGGGAATATCAATTGAGAGAGTCTTGTTTTTTAATGAAGTCCAGGCACTTTGGTAGAAAGGAAACGCACTGTAAGTGAATACCGGAATCGCCAGCACAACTGTCAGTACATTGAAGAGCTTTGCCATCGACTCAGTTGCGCCCCCATAGAGAGAAATTGAATAAATCATGATGTTTCCGGCAGCAGCTCCGGCGACACCCAGACGCTTAAGATATGTACGCTCTTCTTTTGCCTGAAGTTCTCTGCCACTTTCATTCCGGTTAAGAGCATGGGGCCGATATCCAAGATGATCGAGCTCAGATGCCACAGATGAAAATTTGCCATTTTCATTGATTGAAACATTCACCACAGATTTTTCAATATCAAGCTTTGAACGGATGACTCCGTTCACATACTCCGGTAGTTTTTCAATAAGCCAGAGGCAGGCAAGACAATGAATGCCTTCAAGATACATCTCGATACTTCTGTTACCATCCTGATTTTTGTAGCAGTGAACGCTCTGATATTTTTCGTCGTCAAGATATGCATAGGTATTTTTAGTAGGTGCAACCGGCGATCGACGCTTGAACACACCGGACGATTTCTTGATGTCATAGAAAGAAGTAAGACTCTTCTCTTTCAGAACTTCATAAACAGTGAGGCAACCATTGCAGCAGAAAGGAAGCTTATGCTCACTGTCTTCACGGAGGAAGATCGGAATAAGGGCCTGTTCATCACAATGTACACACTGAAACATAATTTATCCTTGCTCCAAATATACCTTTGCCCTGAAACGAAACCCTGACCGGGATCAATTTCCAGCTAGTGAATTTCCTGATATTCGTCATGTTTTCCCATGAAAGACGGGATATCATAAATAAATGAAAATATTTTCAAATCTCCATTCGTTTTCCAGAGAAGTATTTATCCTGGTACGCTCTCCGGTTTTCATCATGCTGACGGTGGTGGGAAATGGAATGATCGGTCTATCTGGAGTAATCTTCTATTTATTGGAAAAGGATACTAATCCCCGAATGCACCATTTGATGGATGCCATCTGGTGGAGCTTCTCCACGGCGACAACCACCGGCTATGGCGACATCACACCTGTGACGATCAAGGGAAAAGTACTCGGGATTCTTCTTATGCTGATGGGGACAGCTCTGTTTGCCATGTACACAGGACTTTTTGCCGAGATCGTTTTAACGAGTAGTAAAAAGACTAGGGTTTAAGAATCAATACGTGACAGGGACTATGTCGGGCAGCATATTGAGCAAATGAGCTTTCAAAAAATCCGTGCCGTTCGCGGGTAAAGATAATTATTGTGTCCGCCTTCACTTCTCTGGCGTAGAGGCAAAATTCTTCCTTCGGATTTTCATCAAACAAACACCGAAAGACAATCTTTGCTCCTGTATCCACAATCCCCTGACAAAGATCTTTAATTGATTTTGTCACAGAGACCTGAAGCTCAAGACGATCAGGTTCCACTGGATAAATCTGGCAAAATTCATTGAGCCCGTAGGTCATGATGGTGGTCTGAAATATGTGGACGAAGTGGACCTCAGCATCTTTCAGGAAACTGAGATCTTTCAACTGGGAAAGCTGTTCCCTGGACGTCTCGTTCAGATCCACAGCAACTATAATTTTCTTACCAAAATCCATATACCCTCCGACTTAAAATCCTACCCGAATTGAACCCTGTTTCCTTGACGCCAAAAACTTATGCAGTCGATTCATCCGACAAGTAAGTTATGAGTAATGGACACTTTTGCTGCCTCAGCATTTTTGAAATAGTTTCAACGTTATCGCCATCGCTTTTACCCATTGCAACCAGGTCAAATTTATCCTTTTGAACCATCTGCAGGACAACATTATGAAGTGAACCCATATGGGAGGCTATATCCAGAATTAACTTTGAGTTATTGACCTTCATCAGCATCTCGCTGCGTTCTCTTTCAAGGCCGGCCCGGGAGACGGATTTAAGCTCATCATTCAGTGAAATAAGTTTTGAGGAATCGTGGTGCTGAACAATATAGGTATTAAGCAGGCAGATCTGACAGGGGATCTGAGTGGCCTCCATGAGTTCGAGAATATACTCGATGGTATGCCGGGAATGACGTGAGAAATTAGTGGCTACGAGAATCTTTTTCATTCCCTGAGGATAAGATATTCTTGTTAAATTCGGGATGAGGGAGATTATTTCAAAAACTGATTTTCATCAGCCTATTGAATTTTTTCGAGTCCCGCTTTGTTCAGAATCTGGATCTCACGACCGCTGACCTCAATAATTTCGTCCTCTTTGAGCTCTGAGAGACAACGTATAACCGTCTCTGTCGCTGTTCCCACCATATTAGCGAGGTCATCCCTCGTCACATGCAGAACTGGATTTTTGCCCTTTAGAGGAGCGTTCTTGGCGAGGAGTAGAAGCGCTTCAGCAGTCCTTTTCCTGACAGAATCATAGGCCATGCGAAGAAGCTGCTTTTCCTGTTCTTCTACCTGATTGGAAAGAAGCTTGATGAATTTCTGGGCCACATCTCGGTTCTTATTAATGAGAGAAAGAAAATCGTCTTTAGGAATTTTAATTATCTCACTGTCTTCGAGAACGAGGGACGAATCAGTGTAAGTACGATTTTCAAACAGGGAGACATGCCCAAAAAAATCACCCGTCTTATGAACATTGGTTATGAATTCTTTTCCGTCATCATGAGTCTTATAAGACTTGATGCTGCCGTGACTTACGAAATACACATAGTGAGGTAGATCCCCTACATGATAAATCACTTCTTTTTTCTTATATTTTGAAACCGGGCGGTCTTTGGAAAGACTTTTTAATTCTTCGAGTCCACTTGCCTCGTCAAGAAATTGATTTAGGCCTTCAATGTTCCGGGCATAATCCTTCCTCATATTTTCAGCTTTCCGGAGTCTGGCCTCAATTGCTTTCATGAGATCAGTATCTTCAAAGGGCTTGGTCAGATAATCGTCTGCTCCAAGCTCCATCCCTTTTCTCACTTCACTTTTTTCCGCCTTTGCGGTCAGAAAAATAAATGGAATCGAAGCAGTCTTCGGATCTTTGGATAGAACGTGAAGCACACCATAGCCATCAAGTTCAGGCATCATGATGTCGCAGATAATGAGATCAGGCTTCATTTCCTTGGCGAGGACACAGCCTACTTTCCCATTATGAGCAGTTTTCACTTCATATTGGGCAAGTTCTAAAAGCTCAGCGGTATTCTCACGGATGATCTGGTCATCCTCGATCAATAGAATCTTTTTCATCTTTTTTCAACCGGCAGGGAGACCCTGAAAGTAGTTCCTTTATTCTCAACGCTGGAAAAAGTAATTTCTCCTCCCATCATGTCGAGATAACGTTTTACAATATTTAATCCAAGGCCCGTGCCCTGGAGGTTGAAGGCATTCTTGGCGCGGAAGAAGCGCTCGAAAAGGTGTTTTTGATCTTCCAGGGGAATCCCCATCCCCTCATCTTCAATCTCGAGACGAACCGTATTCCCCATTTTCCTTGTACGAATAGTAACCTTACCGTTCTCGGGAGAATATTTTATGGCATTTGAAATGAGATTAATCAGAACATTTCTGATCATTTCGCGATCCTGGACAATTGTCATCACTGGTTCAGCATGCTCGATACTGATGGCCAGCTCGCGGGAACTGGTGTCGCGCAATTCTCCGACAGTTTCGTCGACGAAATGGTTCAGATCAAATTCAGAATTGGTAGTTGCAACCTTTCCCTGGTCAAGCTTATCGAGGGAAAGAAAATCATTAAGGATATTCGTGAGATTCCGGACAGATTTCTTGATGTTCTGAATATGCTTATCTCTCTTCGGAGCGTCTTCAGTCGTAGCGTATCTGTCAATAAGTGAAACAGAAGTGAGAATTCCTCCAAGTGGTGTACGGAACTCATGCGAGGCCATGGATACGAAACGGGACTTAAGTTCATTAAGCTCTTTTTCTTTCTCGAGCATCGTCCGTATCTGTGCTTCAACTTTTTTTCTCTGTTCCATTTCCTGCTGGAGACCATCGTTCGTATGAGAAAGTTCCATTAAGGCATCAGAAAGCTCTTTAGTTCTTTCTTTTACTTTTCCTTCGAGCTCTTCTTTCATCTGAATCAGCTCGTTTTCGGCTTGCTTACGGACAGTGATATCGTTCACAAAGCTTACGATTTGTTTCTGCCCGTCAGTTTCAAAATATGTAAGACTGATCTCGACCGGAAATTTCTGACCGTTCTTTTTTACCGCCAGAAGATTGAGATTACTTCCCATCGAACGAGGGTGAGGATTTTTGGTATAAGTATCACGGTAGTGAATATGCCGCTCGCGCAACTCCGGTGGAAGAAGGTCCTCAACGCTCAGACCTATGAGTTCGCCGTCCTCATAACCAAAGATTTTGGCGGCCCAGGGATTGGATTTTTCGATAACACCATTAACATTGGAAATAATAATTCCTAATGAAGAGTGCTCAAAAAGCGCCTTAAATGTTCCTGATTCCATCATCTCACTAGAATAAATTTCTATGGGCCATATGCCAATGGACATAGAGCTTTACCCTGCTATTTTTTTTGCGATCTCGAAGTTCACTTTACTCAGATTATCCCTCTCAACTTCGAGAAGTCGACTGAGGAGCATATGGCTACTGACCTGACTAGAGTGTCCATGGAGATCCGCTTCCAATGACGCCATAAGGTCGACTTTGAGCCTTATGATTCTGTATTCGAGGGCGAATTTCTGGATATCCAGATCTGATACCGTAAAGCCTTCATTCATCTGTGTACTCAAGTGATCTCCCTGCTTGGTTGTTTCATACAGTACTATTTCCTCCCGATGCCTTAATCTGAATGACGGGCATTTTCCTAAAAACTGATTTTTGTCATATTTGAGGAAAATACCAGCATGTCGGACGGGCAATCCCTTTCCAGCCTGCGAGAATTGAATCCAGACGGCATTGCAATCCGGGATAGCCATAATTTGTCCTAGAAACTGAATTATCATCACAACGTGACAGACTGGGTGGCGCCTCATTGGTGACCTGAGCATAAATTTTTCCAAGATTAACTGATGAATCCAAGAAATCAGCTTCACTGAGTCCGAAACTTTTTACACATGCGCCAGAATAATAATCTGCCTGCCCTTCTGTTGAAGACCATCCATTTCTTGATTTCAGCGGGGGTCCTCCTAAAACGTGTCCGAGTTCATGACAAAGAAGAAGTAGAAAAGTGTCGGTGGTCATGAATGGATGTCCCATCATTCCGCCCCAGACGGAGAGAACTATGGAACGATCAAGTTTAATAATCTCAGCATTTATTCTCGGATTGTGCGCCTCAAGCTTGATGATGAAGTCGTGATCGCGTGGAATCTCATGAATCATCGCAGATTCAAAGTTTGCAGCTGCCTCTTCGATACCTTTGATATCCATCGATACAATATTGGCAGACTTCTGAACCAGGGAGTCAGGCAGACATGCTGCCTGACTTCCACTGATCGAGAAAAGTAAGATGAGAAAGATTGCATTCATCTCAGATCTCTCATTCCGAGTACTTTATTGAATGACTTTCCGTCCATGGTACGAACGTGGATGAGTGGTTCTTTGGATTTCAGAGATTCAGTATTGAGCTTTACAGGGTATGAGACCGGCATCATTTTCATGGGACAAAAATCACTCAACTGCTTCATGATCGGAAGAACTGACAAGGTATCTTTTCCGTTTGAAACAACCTGGACTCTGTCGATGTCGATACAGTTACTATATCTCCAGCCGTGAAGAACGTATTCATCTCCGCCTTTGTGCTCAAGACCGTCAATAGCGGCATACAAATGCTCATCTACTGCAGATGAACTTGCCTCGGCTACAGTCAGAGTTTCTGTAAGCTTTCCGTTCACATTAATTTTGTACTCACCACCCTGAAGATTTCCGACAGCAACTACTTCCTTGAAGGGAACCTGCATCTGCGGACAAAGAATTTTTTCTTCGCTGCGAAGGAGTGCAGTGATTTCTACATCGATTACATTATCTTTCACATCAACTGAAATCGTGTTTCTTGAATAACATGGGTTCGGAAAATGTCCGGTTACCACCACTTCGACTGAATCATTGCTATCAAAGCCGGTTGGAACGTAAAGGTGTTTTACCGGAGCTGAGCGCAGATCTGTCTGGGCAAAGGCAGAAGAAGCGATAAGAAAGAATGATCCGAAAATAAGTTTGTTCATACGAACCTCCATTGGTTGTTTCTGGAGATAAAGTAGAACGTGAGAAATGAAATGCGACTGATCTTAAACGTAGAGAAAGATGATTAGTGTCAGCTATTGAACCTTACTTCATTTTGCAGTGATTTGCCGGCCTCGAAGTCCGAGACGTTTCCAAGTGTGGTTTCCACGATCTTCCCCAGCGCTTCTTGCGTCAGGAAGGCTTGATGGCTGGTAATAAGGACATTGGGAAAAGTCATAAGACGGGCCAGAATATCATCATCGAGAATTTTTCCTGAAAAATCCTGGAAGAAAATCCCGGCCTCTTCTTCATAGACATCGAGACCAGCAGATCCGATGTGGCCACTTTTGAGTCCCCGGATGAGTTCCCGTGTATCTATCAGACCACCGCGACCAGTATTAATCAGCATCACACCTTTCTTCATGCGAGCGAGTGCTTCCTTACCTATTATGTGTTTTGTCTTATCATTAAGCGGAGTGTGAAGAGAAATAATGTCACAGGATTTGTAAATCTCAGAGATATCGCAATATTTTGATCCGGTCTCTTTGGCGAACTCCATGTCCGGCCTGAGATCACACAGAAATACCTCGCATCCAAACCCCCGCATGATGTTAGCAAAAACCTTACCTATCTTACCAGTTCCAATCACTCCCACTTTCTTTCCGTGAAGGTCAAAGCCCACCAGACCCGAGAGGGAAAAATTTCCCTCGCGGACACGATTATAGGCCTTATGAGTTTTGCGGTTGAGAGTCAGGATAAGTGCGACAGCATGCTCAGCAACAGCGTATGGTGAATATTCCGGAACTCTAACCACCTTGAGGCCGAGTCGTGCTGCTTCTTTCATATCGACATGATTAAAACCAGCTGATCGAAGTGCAATGAGCTTCGTGCCGCCTTTTTTAAGCTGGGCAAGAGTTTCTCCAGTGAGTTTGTCATTCACAAAGGGACAAACGCAGTCAAAACCATCGGCAAGAGAAGCGGTCAATGGGGTAAGCTTCGATTCCAGATATGTCAGGTCGTGACAAAAAATCTTGTTCTGTTCCTCGAAAATAACTTTTTCAAAATCATGTATATCAAAAACTAATGTTCTCATGAAAAACCTCTTCGTCCTTACATTATAAGGAAGATCCACAACAAGACATGACATAAATCATATTTACCAAAGCGAGAACTCAGTTTTATAACGCATTTACTTGGATAGTTTGAATTCAATCAAACGAATCCAGGGAGGATTTATGAAATTTTTTCTCAGCGCATTTGTTCTTTTCACGACTCTATCGGTCTATGCTCAAAATGAGCCGATTGTGATTTCTTCTCCGGTCGACCATCTCTATGTTCCGAGAGGCTTCGATAATAATGACAATGTGGAAGTGGTTGTGACAGGTCGCTTTCCTAACCCTTGTTACATCAAGAACTCAGTTTATGTTGAGCTCCGTGATGACGTGATTCTAATTGAGGTTTCGGCCCTTAAAAAAGACAACCCAAATACTGCGATGTGTGCGCCAATGGAAGTTCCATTCAAGGAAAGCATCACCATCGGTAATCTCCAGGGTGGGCAATACAAAATTCTTGTAAATCAGAACACACGTTATGAGCAGAAAGCGAATCTAGAAGTGGCAGTATCAGATTCACAGAGTGTTGACGATCACCTCTACCCGATCGTTGAATACGTTGAGCTCGGATTCACCGGTGGTCTGAGCGGAGATGCAATCATTATTGCCCGTTCGCCTAGTGACTGTGTAGTGTTTGATAAACTCAAATACATATCAAATGACAATGACACTATCTCAATTCTACCCATCATGAAGAAAATAAGTGGTGATTGCAACCGAAGACAAAAAAGACTGGAGATTCCGATTAAGTTTAATCCTGACTCATTCAGAAACAGCAATATTCTTCTCTTTGTCCGCTCAATTGAAGGAAAGTCAGTCCATTCGATCGTTCAAAAGAACTGATTAAAGTCATAAAGGGTCCTGAGTCTCCTCAGGGCCCTGTCCCAATCTTTCATTAGAATAAGTTTATGAATAAAAATCTTTGTCAGCTTTTCGTCTTCCTGGCCCTTACTTTATCCTCATTCATGGTCAAAGCTCAGTCAGATGGATTTGAAAACGTTACACTCCTGGCACGAATTCATTCTATTCAGGATGCTGTAGCGCTCTCAGGATATGCCGTAAAGCTTGATCAGGAATCTCTTTCGCATGTCCTCGCACATCTTGAACCAGAAGACGAAGTTCTGCTTAAAGGTTCAATCAGATATCTTCCTGTTACTCAGGATAACAAAACCGACATGCGACCAACATTCTATATCAGCAAGATCATTCCCGTTTCCCTTAAGCGCCTCGGAGAATCAAATTTTTCTGTAGCAGAGCCGAAACTGGTATTCTCACTGCCGGAAGCTCAGGCGCCGAAAGGAATTTCGGTAACAGGAAAAGTGGCCATGGCCATAACACTTACTGCAACCATTCTTCTTATGCAGAATCTCTCAACTGCCGGTACTCCCCCCGGCATGCGTGAAAAACTCCAATCGCAGGTTTTCTTCGGTGCCGGAGCTCTGGCCACGGGTTCATTTATTTGGGATCAGTTACAGAAAGGGACCCTGAAATAAGCTGATAAAAATCATATTCCAGCGCCTGCCCAGGTCATGGGCCTACTTCTATTTTCACCCGATAATCAAATTACCACTAACTGACAAAGGATTAACCATGTCTAAGCCAATTCCGCAGATCAAAAAATTCATGACGACCGTGCCCTATACAATTGAAAAAGATGCCTCTCTGCTGGAAGCAGCAACACTTATGCAAAAGCATCATATCCGTCATCTTCCTGTGGTTTACAACGGGAAGATTGAGGGAATTCTTTCCAGCACTGATGTCAACATGATCAGGTCACTGAATGGTGTTGATATACAGAAGATGAAAGTTCTGGATTGTTTCACATCTAATCCCTACAAAGTTAGTCCTGATACGCAGCTGGATGTGGTTCTGGGTGAGATGGCCGAGAATAAATTCGGTTGTGTGCTGATTGAAGACAATGATCACCTCGTAGGGATTTTCACCTGGGTAGATGCTTTGATTGCTACGAATACACTTCTCGAAACTCGATTGCGTAAATAATCAGCGGGAGAATTATGAAGTCAGCAATACTGATATTTTTTTTCATCACGGGTCTGGCCTTTGCTCGTCCGGTCGAGCAGATGAACAGGGCCTTTGTTGCTCTGACAGATCTCATTCCATATTTAACGGATGAAAAGAAATTCACCGAGAAAAAGAATGATCCTGTTATCGAAAAAAGGATAGCTGATCTCAATTCTGCGTTTCAGGCAGCAAAACATGAGCCTCTTCTCAAAGAAGATCTCTTCGCTCCCTCTTACCAGGTCATCAATCAGAATCTCACTGAAAGTCTTGATGCTTTTAAAAAAGGCAATAAGGATTTTGCCCACTGGCGCTTAAGAGAAGTGACAACGCAATGTATGGATTGTCATACCAGACTTCCGACTTCTCATGCTTCTAGCTTTCAGAATGGGAAGCTCTCGATCGATCAATCTAAGTTCGATAACGCTTACGATCTCGGTATTGCACAACTTATAGTCAGACGTTACGTTGATGCTAAGACAAGCTTTACACGTGATATTCAGGACAGGATTATCAAGAAAGATGTCGAAGAAATTGATCTTCCTTTTAAGCAGATTCTCCTGATAGGTGCCAAAGTACTTAAAGATCCGGAGAACCTTCTCGGCTTCTTCAAAACTTACCAGAAGAATGAAAAGGTTCCTGAGACCATGCGTTTACTCCTTAAATCGTGGATTGAAGACCTTCAACACTGGAAAGGTAACAAGTATATCGTCCATGGGTTGAAACAGGATTCGGATGTTGAACGATTTATTAAAGATGAACTCAAGCCACTGGAGAATGAAGAACTCTTTGATGGCAGTCATGATGTTCCCCTGCTCATCACTTCAGGAATTTTATCCAATTATCTGTTTGAGAATCCGGAGACCAAACTTGCTCCGGAAATCATATACTGGTTAGGATGGTCCGAGAAATATCTGAACCGTGAACGCTTCTTTGGCTCCAGTGATTTGTTTCTTAAACAATGTATCAAGAGATATCCTGCCCATCCGGTGGCCGCACGCTGTCTGGAGGCCTACAAGGAAAGTGTGGAATTTGAATTCTCGGGATCATCAGGAAAAAACATTCCACCTGATGTTCAGAATGAAATAAAAGCACTGGAAAAGCTTATTAAGCGTCCATGAACAGGTATAATTTTCAGATATATAAATCTCATGGCGGCACTGAAAACTATTCCCGCCAGAAACTTTTTAAGTCTCTTAAACGTTCAGGTCTTGCCAATTCACAGTGCCACCAGATTACAGATAAAGTATCGCGTGAACTTTATGAAGGAGCGCGCACCCGGGATATCTACAAGCGCACACTCCAGCTCGTAAAGCAGGCCTCTCCGGTAGCGGCCGTACATTATTCACTGAAAAAGGCCATTCTCGAACTTGGACCCACTGGTCACCATTTTGAGACATATGTAGCAAGATATTTTATGGAGATTGGGTATGAGACTAAAACCTGCAGGACCCTTAAAGGACTATATGTCTCTCATGAAGTGGATGTAATCGCCGCAAAAAGCGGAAAGAAGTTTTTCGTTGAATGCAAATTTCATAACCGTGTGGGAATTAAGAACGATATTAAAATCGCTCTGTATGTAAAAGCGCGCTGGGATGACCTTAAGGCCGGTCCCGAAGGTAAAACTCTGAGCGGGTTCTACCTCGCTAGTAATACTGCATTTTCTACAGATGCACTTATTTATGCTGAAGGAACCGGTCTGCAACTCCTTGGCCTGAATGCACCAGCAGATAAATCATTCCTTGAAGAGATCAAAGAACTTCATCTGTATCCTATTACAAGCTTGAGACGACTTAGTAAGATTATCCGCAGTGAACTTCTTGCAAGAAATATTCTTTTGGCAAAAGATCTCATTGATCAGAAGCCCCTTCTGATCAAACTCGGAATGACAACTGATGATTACCTGATTCTTCTCGAGGAAATTGAACTATTAAAAGAGAGTAAAATATGAAGATGCATTTTTGGGGAGCAACTGAAGATGTGACCGGGTCTATGACATTCGTCACATTGCCAGAAGGATTAGTCCTCATTGATTGTGGGCTCACTCAGGGGAATGAAGAAACAGAAAAACTAAATTTACTTCCACTACCCTTTATGGCGAAAGAGATTGTAGCAGTCATCATCACGCATGCCCATCTGGATCACAGCGGATATCTACCCCGACTTGTAAAAAACGGATATAGAGGGCCGATCTATTGCACACAACCTACAGCGAAGCTCATGCGGATTATTCTTATGGACAGTGCCGGTCTGTCAGAGGACGGCTTTTATGAAGAATCTGATGTCACTCAGACGATGTCCCAGATAAAAATGAAAGATTGGAATGACCACTTCGGAGTTGCCGGAGCGGAAATACATTTAATTCAGGCCGGTCATATCCTTGGTGCTTCTTGTGTAGTCATAAAGGCTGAAGGGAAAAAAATAATTTTCTCGGGTGACCTCGGAAGATTTGACGATCCCATTCTTCTACCCCATGGAACTGCCCCTCATGCTGACGTGGTGGTGATGGAATCCACTTACGGCAGTAAAAACCGCAAAGGGAACATGGAAAAGGAACTTCAAAACTTCCTCATGACTATTTCCCGTGAATCAAGGATCGGGATCGTCGCAAGCTTTGCCGTGGCCAGGGCGCAGACACTATTGACACTGATTCATGAGTTTTTTGAAAGTCATCCTGAAGACAAGTTCCGGTTAGTCTTTGATAGTCCCATGATGAAAGAAGCAAATCGCGTTTATCAACAATACTCACATTTAACATCACACAAAGACTCGATGTTTACGGCGCTCGAAGAAGTGGATGCCATTGAACATCACAGAGAATGGGAATCACTTAAGAAGAAAAAAGGGCCACTCCTAATTATCAGCTCAAGTGGCATGCTCACGGGTGGAAGAATCAATCGGCACCTCTTTAACTGGAAAGACGATGAGAAAGCAATTCTCTTTCTTCCTGGTTACCAGAGTGAAGGAACTCCAGGACGCTCAATGGTTGAAGGTAACCGGACTCTCAAAGGTAAGGACGGTCATCCATTTACCTGGCAGGGAGAAGTCTGGACCTCAGAAGCTTTTTCATCCCATGCTGACCAGAGTGAATTATTAAAATGGGTTGGTACTGAAAATAAGAATGCAAAGATTTATCTCCTTCATGGAGAAATCGGGTCAAAGAAGGCCCTCACTGAGAAATTAGTGAGTCAGGGCTTTCAAAGTGTCCATACTCCAGTACGTGGTGAGACATTTGAAATTTAAGCTTACAGTGCATCGTAGGATGAGTTTCCCTTGAAGGAGTGAAATACTATGGCCAATGCATTGGAGTAAACCAATTGATCATCTTGTTTCCGAATTCACAACAGATCAACATAAGGGTCTATCGGAAGAAGCGTATCAAATTGCATGGAAAAGTCATGGTCCAAATACGTTAACAGAAAGCAAACGAACTTCTCAGATCCAGATATTCTTCAAACAATTTCACAATAAAATGAGTTACCTGCTGATTCTTGCAGCGAGTGTTTCTCTTTTCCTCGAGGAAGAGATCGATGCGCTGGCAATCTTTGCCATTGTAATCCTCAATGGGGTCGTAGGTTTTATTCAGGAGTCCAAAGCAGAAGCGTCTATTGCTGCGCTCAAGCGACTTTCAACTCCTAAGGCTAAAGTCATCCGAAATGGTAAGGTCAAAGTTATCGAATCGACCGAAGTTGTTCCAGGTGATCTTCTGTCACTTGAAGCTGGAGACTACATAGTCGCGGACGCTGTGGTGATAAACGGATATCAGCTTACCGCAGACGAAGCTATCCTTACCGGCGAATCCATGCCGGTAGAAAAATCTCCGGGAGTTATGCCACCAGAGACGATTCTCGCAGATCGTACCAATATGCTTCATTCAACAACTGCTATTACATCAGGATCAGGGAAGGCCTTAGTAGTAAGTACTGGCATGAATACTGAAATTGGAAAGATTGCCGGACTTCTGTACGCCACGGACTCTGAAGATACTCCCCTCCAGCAAAAACTTGCAAAGGTAAGCAATAAACTTTTGATGCTTGGTCTTGGAGTGATGATCACTGTCGCTGTCATTGAATATATGAAAGGCGAAAGCTGGCCTGAAATCTTCATGCTTTCGATCAGTCTCGCGGTCGCTGCTATTCCTGAAGGTCTTCCGACAATAGTAACTCTCGCTCTGGCACTTGCAGTGGGACGGATGAGTAAAAGAAATGCCATTGTCAGGAAAATGTCAGCAGTAGAAACACTTGGGTCTACAGACGTGATCTGCACGGATAAAACCGGAACACTGACAACGGGGAATATGGTTGTAAGAGAGGTATTCTGCCTTTCACCTGATGCAAGAGAGGAAATGAATCTGGCGGCGGTCGCATGTAACAATGCCTCTTTAGATAATGGTGGCTCAGGAGATCCAACAGAGATAGCCCTTCTTCGGATGGCCGGGAAGTTAACCACCCCGGACAGGATTCATGAGTGGAGTTTTGAAAGTGTCAGGAAAAGGATGAGTGTCGCAGTACTTGTGAAAGAAGGAACAAAATTATTCTGTAAGGGTGCTCCTGAGAGTGTTCTTCCCCTTTGTCTCGTTACTTCTTCTGAGAAGGTTGAGATTGATAAAATCATTAATAGTTTTGCAATGAAGGGACAAAGAACTCTGGCGCTGGCCTCTAAAGTTCTGACCAATTTTGATCCCAAGTCCCCACCCTCTGATGCAGAAATAGAAAAGGAACTCAAATTTCTGGGCCTCGTCGCTATCGCAGACCCACCTAAAGACGAGACAATTTCCGCCATCGCGACATGTAAGGCCTCCGGAATTAAGGTCATAATGATTACTGGCGATCATCCACTTACTGCTGAGGCAATTGCGAAAGAACTTGGCATCATCAATTCACAAGCTGCCGGACTCGTAATGACGGGAACAGAACTTGATTCCCTGAACGAAGATGAATTAAGAAGAAAATGCGAAACGATTCTGGTTTATGCAAGAGTCAGTCCGGAGCATAAGCTTAAAATAGTTAAGGCCTTACAACAAAATGGCCACACTGTCGCAATGACAGGAGATGGTGTAAATGATTCGCCGGCACTGAAAAAAGCAACAATCGGAGTAGCAATGGGAAAGGCCGGGACTGAAGTTGCCCGTCAGGCTTCCAGCATGATTCTGACAGATGATAATTTTTCAACGATTGTCCATGCCGTTGAAGAAGGAAGAGCGATCTTCGGAAATATTAAGCGAACAATTCAATATCTCCTCTCTACTAATCTCGCCGAACTAATGATTGTTCTGGGAGCATCTCTGTTAGGTATGCCCATGCCATTTGTCCCTCTGAGTCTCCTATGGATCAACCTTGTGACTGATGGCTTTCCTTCGTTAGCACTCGCTGCCGAGCCCGTTGAAAAAGACTTCTTGAAAAAAAGCATTGGTCCATCGCCCTCGAGTTTCTTTGATAAAAACTTTGTGAATGAGATGCTTTTTGTCGCTATTCTGATGACGATTATAGATCTGTCACTTTACTACTACATGTTGAAGACCGGTGATGAGCTGACAGCAAAAAGCTGTGCCTTCCATCTCCTAGTATATCTCTGTCTCTTCCGATCATTCTCATGCCGAAGCGAACACCGCACTTATTTTCAATTAACATTCAATAAATTTCACATTCTCTCTGTTATTGTTCCTATCGTTCTCCAACTGGGTCTTGATACCCAATCAACATTCAGGGATTTATTTGAAATATCGCGTTTGAATCCGGTAATGCATGCGTGGCTGATTATGCTTGCTCTGATTCCGTTAACTCTGATTGAGATGATGAAAGTTCTAAGATACCGGAAGATGCCTGCAGCAATCCGGTAATTCCTGTCTGATAAGTTCAATGGCGAGTTCCACTTTTGAAAGGAATTCATTCTCACTATCCACAAAAAATAGTTTTGGGTGTCCCTTCCAGGCTTTCTCTATGTTCCCATCGATAATCGCCGCAGCTTCCGGAGACTCCAATCTTACAGGATTAATATGATTGTATCCCTGATGTTTGCCCGGAGTACGCAGATGAATGACTACTGCGTACTTCGAGAATTCACGTTCTTTACAAGTACCAACTTCATGCCAAAACTCCTCTTCAGATCCCGGCCAATAGGCCAGCCCATCAACAGTTCCGCGGTCGCAAAGTAAGAGCGCCGCTTTTTTTTCTTCACACGCAAGATTCTCGAGCTCATGCTGGATATGATAAATAGCTCTTTGAGTTGCCTTCATTCCGAAATTCGAATCATATCTTCTAAAACCACCACTGAATAAAATACTTGCAGCTTCAGGTAAGATAGCAATGTGTTCGCAGAAGTTTTTCCGCGCTATTTCGAGGAGAGCAGTCTTACCAGCACCTGGACCGCCGGTTATGACGATCAGCTTCGGTGTGTGCTGCGTCTTCCTGCAGCTGCATATAGCTCTGTCTGTGCTCACTCTTAAATCCTCTGCTCAATCTGATGTATCATCATAGCCCCATCACCAATGAGAGCAACAAGCATATAATGCAGGGAGAATGCCCTCAGGATAAAAAAAGATGACATGACCGCGAGATGCCGTAAAATATTCCGATGAAGATAACCTACCGGCTTCTTCCTTTTGCCCTGTTTTTACTTTTCTACGCATTGATTCAGGTGTCTTTCACCTCCCTTCGTCATGTACAGGAAATAGAAGATGCTGAGGAAACAAAAGTGTTTCAGGAAATAGTAATTAATAAATTCCAGAAGTATCTGGAAATGCCTCACCTCGTGGCACTTTTAGGAACGAAGAGTCTGACTGACGCCAATCTCCTGACCGCAGAGTATGAATCCTACGCCTCAGTTATTCACAAATCAAATCCGGAAATTCTTGGTCTGATAGTCTTGAATGACAAAGGTGTCATCGTCAGGGCATACCCGGTAAAAGCGAATGATCGTGCTCTGGGAAGGCAATCTCAAATGTATGGTGCCCTTCTCGAGTCTATGACCCGTAAGGAAACATTTTATCTTTCGCCACCATTTCGATTGTTTCAGGGAAAACAAGGTTTCGTTTTCTACATGCCAATTTCCAATAAGAGTAAACTAGTGGGCTGGTACTGTGTCGTGATATCCAGTGATGCTTTCATCGAGAAATTCAGCCTGGAAAAGTTCATTAAGCTCTTTAACGTGATGATTATCGACGAACAATCGGGTCTTGATTATTTTGCGACCTCTCTAGAGCCAAATGGAATGAAGGTTTTTGAGAAGAAGGAAAAAATCTACGGCCGAAAAGTTTCTTTTAAGATCTGGCGAAAACAGACAAGTTTCCTCTATCAGTTTCCATGGTATTTCAGTGTCATCATGGCCCTCATCCTTGCGGCAGCAGCTGCCTATATCCTGCGACTTTATGAGCAAAGGAAAAAAGTCAGTAACCAGCTTGAGAATGTCAGTGTCCTGCTAAGAGTGACCTCCAAGGAGGCACTCAATAACTTAATTGAAATTCACCGCGAACTCAATGAACTGAATCTTCCGGAAGGTGAAAAAGTAAGTCGCCTTATGAGGGACATTAACTATCTTACTAACCTCATTGAACAGATTGATCTCCTTGAGACCATGGCACATACTCGTGAAGGGCTAGTTAACAGCGAGAATAGCTTCTTCGATCTACTGAATAATCAGTTGAATATTTTCTCCGAAGTTCTTATTCAGAAGAAAATATATGTCGCTTACGATGAGGAAGAACTGAAGGCGATCCGTCTCAAAACCAATATGTGGTTATTTGAGAACAGTGTTCTTTCGAATATTTTCTCTCACCTGCTGATATACGTGGAATCCGGATCAATGATTCAGATTAATGGAATTGTTCGAACGGATATGAACTCGGTTACTTTCCGGGCCAAAAGAATTCCTTCAATGAACTTGAAAACAGTGACCCGCAGACTTGAAGTCGCTAAAAAAGTGCTACAACTTCACGAAGGCGACCTCCGTGAAGAAGTGACTATGGATGAAATCATCGTGACATTAATTTGCCATAAGAACTAAATCAATAATCGCAGACACGCAGGCTGATCCTCTTGTTGTGAGCATATTCTGAGACCTCACGGCATCTACCCCTGACCTTGCATTCGTAGTCGTAAGTGCAGACTGTATTATCATGAGCGCAGCGATTATATTTGCACTCGCCTTTTCTGTGGCAGTCAGAGTCTACTGTACATTCTTTCGTATCGGATTGTGACAGGACCCGATTCTTGAATGCTTCCTTGTCAGAGTTGTACTTTTTTTCACTCTCTTCTTCGTCTCGCTTCCTGAGCTGAATCACCCTATATTCGCGGAAGCCCTCTTCATAACCGCGGGCAAAAGCTGGATTAACATCTTCACAATTCGCAGTACCTTTGTGTCCTTCGAGTCCCTGATTGAATCCATTCTGAAAAGTGCACCACGAACGGAGGCCTTCCAGAAAACCCTTCTTGTACGCCGGGGAAGAATTGAAAATTGAAACTCTCTCTTCTACGCATTCTCTTTTATATCTTTCAAATTCGTCTTCACCTCTTTCACGAGCATCTTCGACTCCTTTTTCATACCAATTGGTAGAGAGACAAGTCTTTCTGTCCATTGAGCTGCAGGAGATGAGAAAAAACATCAGGGCGAGATATTTCATGAATAAGCCTTTTCTTAGATCGTAACTGATTCTGGAAGAATTATGGAAGAGTAAAAAGGGAGGATTATTCAGTCTGCCGCCCTGTGAAATTTTCTGACATTATCAGATTTCCAAATCCACAGGAGGAAATCATGACAAAGGTACTGGTACTCTCATCTCAGTTTAGAACAGCAATCGCACTTCGTTGCCTCCTGATGACAAGGGGCTTTACCGTTACCGTTGCCTCGACCATGGCAGAAGCAAAGAAAGTCCTCAGTGAGGCCCGATTCCAGCTCATCCTGATCGATATTCACCGCCAGGATGAAAATGCATTCGATTTCGTCAAGGCCATGAGAAATAACGGGAGCTTTCTTCCCGTGCTTTATATCGGCGAAAGAAGCTATCAAGACGCTCTTCTCATGGGCACCACCGGACTTGATGAATTTCTTCTGAAACCACTTAATCTCAATCTTTTTGATCGTGCCCTGGCAAAGGTACTCGCTAAGTCTGAGCATGAGCAGAGACCACTCCTCTATGGCGGAATCAGCCTGGATGAGCAGCACCGGATCCTCTCGGTGAAAAACAAGATGGTCAATCTCGGGAAGCTTGAGACGAAGATTCTCTCACTTCTGGCGAAGAAAGCGGGCAGTGTAGTGAGTCTTGAACGTATTCAGGGAATTGTTGAAAAAGAAGGAGTGCGCTTCAACAACCGTGTCTTCTTTCACGTATCTCGTCTGAGAAAAACACTGGAAGATGCCGGTATACATTCTCTCCAGATAAATTTTGTGAAAGATGGATACCGGCTGGATGTTGTTTAGGAATTAACCTCTATCAGGTTAATGACTGTTACTACTCCGTCGACGTCAGAAGCACATTCAGCAGCCTCGGTTCTTTCCCTGTCGGATTGAACCGGGCCCATGAGGGTGACTACGGCGCCCCGGACATCAACCTCGATCTGGGAGGCGTCTATGTCTTCGTGAAATGCGAGGGCTTCACCGACTTCCTCTTTCAGAGTGAGATCGCGGAAATTTAATCCGGTAGTAGCTGCCATATCAGGTACAGCATAGCGATCCCGATCCCTTCCTTCACTTTCAGTAATTAAATATTCTTTGTCTGGGTCTCTCATAAATACCTCCCCAGACTAAATAAGCATATCTTGTGCCGGCCTGTGAAGACGGGGTCTTACCCGAGCATTTAATTTTCCGCGAAGAAAGGTCGTAGAAGTACATCAGTTCAGAATGAATCTGAACCAGGGGGCACCTCCTTATGACACGAAGTCTGTTCACGCCCATCTTGTGGGTCTTTTTATCTCAACCCATACATGCTGGTTCTGTGGAATTCTCTCAATGGATTCCATGGAAATTCATTTCTCAGGAATTAAGGAAAAATGAACTTTTTTTAGATGTTACTAAAACTGAAGTTCAACTTTCTCTTGGGGAATTAAGGCCCGTTCTTTCCGGAGTAACTTTCTCTACCCAGGCAAAAATTCAAAACTTCGCTTTCATAAATGGTGCCATTTCGCTGGCGGGAATGGGATCAATATCTGTTCAGCTGGAGGCTTTTAAAATCAATCAGGTGATATCAAGAGAACTTGGTGGAAACATTATTCAGCTTCAATTGAAGGCCGAATGCTCTCCCACCAGCATTGAAGTGAACTCATTTGGGCTACAGTCCCTTTTTCAAGTGAACCAATCCGGATCTTTCCTGCCGGAGCTAACTGCTTTATCTCTGGAGATCCTGCCTGACGACTGGAAAGTGAGTGCGATCCGTTGTGAAGGTCTGGGTGGCATTGGAGAAGAGATTCAGGATGCAATTAATAAAGCGATGAAAGATCCTGCGGCGATTTCAGCATTGCTCACTCAATGGATGAAACCTCATCTAGATACATGGATAAAAGAAAAGTGGCTCGCAGTTAGTAATTCTCAGGGACAGTGGGACAATCTCAGAATTGTGTCACCGGGTGAAAAAGGTTTTTACCTGCAGGGTGAGCTTCCGCTTCAGGGCGCAGAAGAGATTGTCATGGATACAACACTTCCATTAAATCCAGATCTTGAATCTCCACGTTTCTATATCTCGCGCGAAGGATGGTTGGCACTGGCCGAAGATAAACTTCGCTCTCTCCTTCCGAAGAATTATGATTTAAGACAAAATGAAAGTTTCAGAAAGCTTCAGCAATCCAGATTTATGCAAATGCTGATCTGGCCTCATCTGCGGAAATTTCATTCGACAACCCCTTTCGTCATGAAAACAGATCCATCCTCATTGAATCTCACGATGTCGGAATCCAGGGGCCAGTGGAAAGCAGATCTCAAGGGAAATGGATCTCTCACGACAGTCGTCGGTGGCTCACCGATTGATTACATTGTTTTCGGTTTGAAGCTCTCATGCCCGATAAGTATGAATGTTGAGGGCGGAAATCTGATCCTTCGGAGTGGAAAGGCCATTGCTTCACTGGACTGGAAACTTGGTTATCTTTACCAGCTCCTTTATTCACCGGACAAGAAAATACCGGTTCAGATCATGTCAGGTGCACTCGCAGGGCTAGTGAGTGACAAACTAGAAATCATGAAACTTCCTGAATTCCAGATTGCAGATTCTGTATATATTCTCGGAAATCTCAAGATTGAAGATCAACTCCTTACCATGGACTGGTTATGAGACATTATTTTTTCCTGGGCTGGCTAGTCGTTGTACATGTACTCGTTTGGAGCTTATGGGAAGTGATGAAACTCAGGACGGAATATTCCGTTGACCAGTTTTATCCCAAAGAACATGCTCTTCTCCAGCATCATGACCTGATCCGTAAAGAATTTCGTCTTCACGAAGAACAACCTTATCTCTATGTCATTCAGTATCCGCGAGAGGAAACCTGGGTTGAGCCCGGGAAAATCGAACGTTTAAAAAAACTTTCAAAGAAACTTGAAGAGACGGAGGGTGTCACTAAGATCATTTCTCTAACCCATGTCGAAGGGGCCTCGCAAGAACGTGATGAACTGGTAATTGGAAGTCTCTTTGACCGGGTTCCGCCTCAAAACTGGAAGTCGGCAGTGATGAATAATTCCCTCCTCTACCCCCTTCTTGTCACAAAGGATTTTCGATCAACTCTGGTCATGATCGAGTCGGCGTCTAAAAACCGAAGCGAGATGGTAAAACTTGAAAAAGAAATTCTAAGAAGTATTTCTGAAATATTTCCGGATGCAAAGATCTCGGCTGCCGGAGTTCCGATTCTCCAGGCGAGACTTTCTACCATCATCCAGGAAGAGCTATCCTCTTTCCTCCTTTATACTGCAGCTGCGTTCTTCATTCTCTTTCTCATCCTTTTTAACCATATCAGCGCAGTGATTGTGGCCCTTTCAACACTCGCAATCACGAATCTCTTTGCATTAGCCATCATGAGTGCTGTCGGTGTTCCGATGAATGCCATACTTGTGACTCTGCCAGTGATTGTTAGTGTCTCGATTATGAGTCTTCTGATTCACACACTTCATCTGTGGTCGGAAAGAAATACTTCCAAATTGACTCCCCTTGAACGCCTCCGTATTTCCTGGGACACGATGAAAGAGCTCGTCCTTCCGAATGCGCTGGGTATTCTCACAACTGCTATGGGTTTTCTTGCTTTATCGCCTTCTCCAATTCCTCTTATTTCTGAATATGGGTTAACAGTTGCACTTGTCCTGAGCTTAGTTGCGGTACTTGCGCAGATACTTCTGGTTCTCCTGCTACCAATGGTCTCGGCAAGACTCCGAAGTGCATTTGAGGGATCTGCAAAGTGGGCGCTTATCCCGATAAAATATCCGAAGACCATTCTGGTTATGACTTCCCTTATTTTTATCGCAGGGATTCAGAGCATCGGTGGGCTGAATTTTTCACTTAAACTTTTTGATGACCTTCCTCAGAATGATAGTGTCCGTAAAACGACTGAATGGATTGATAGATCTTTCGGAGGAATTCTTTCTTATGAGCTGAAAGCTCAATCCTCAGTAGAAGGTTACTGGAAAAACCCCGTAAATCTCAGGAAGCTTCATGAAGTAGGTCTCAAGGTCCGTGAATTTCCGGGCGCCCGTGCCATGATATCGGTCTCTGATCTTTTTCAGGGAAAAATTCCGGATGACAAACAGTCAGTCGCAGAAACATTCTTCCTTTTTTCCATGGCCGAAAAAAATCCTCTTGATTCGTTTCTCACGGAAGACGGTAAATCCACCCGTGTTGGCATTCGCCTTTCAGACCTTAACAGCGACCAGGTTGCCATTACCCGCTCTCAGATTCTCACGGCCTTCCGGAATGAGTTTCCTGAACTCAGCTTTTCTGAGGGGGGTATGGCCAATTATGCTCATGACCTCAATCAGGAAGTTGCGCGCTCTCTGATCTTTGATTTCTGGCAGCCCCTTGTTGTAATTGGTCTTCTGCTGATTATAATATTCGGATCTCTCCGGTGGGCGATAATTGCTTGTCTTCCCAATTTGATTCCGCCAGCAATTCTTATCAGTGCGCTTTCAGCACTGGATGTCTCGGTTAAGCCCGGGATTGCTCTCATTTTCTCAATTGCCCTGGGTTTTGCATTCAATAACACCCTCTATGTTCTCTCACGCCTGCGCCAGCTTCGAGGCAAAGAAAAAGCACTTGAAACGGCGCTCCTCATGGAAGGGAATCCGTGCTTTCTTGAATCACTTATTATGTTCACGGGTTTTACAATTTTTCTTACGTCAGAATTCGACATGAACCAAAACTTCGGAGGGTTTATGCTTTTATCAATAGTCGCAGGTTTCTTTGCAGATCTCTTCTTTCTACCGGCCTTTCTCAAACTTTTTCCGAGGGCACTCAAAGTAACGGCGATGCCCGGCCGGGTCACCGTAAGCCTTACACTCTTTCTTGCCTCTTTTCCGGTTTGGTCAGATTCAGCTGACGGGATTCTCAAAAAATCCCGAGATCTTATTGATGCCAAAGACGATCAGGCAGAGGTTGAAATGACGATCATTGAAAAAAACGGAGAAATAAAATCCCGAAAAATGTTTCTGAAGACTTTGAGAAGCGAAGGCTTTTCAGTCATCGCCAGGATTGAAGCACCGGCCGATATTAAGAATATGGCCTTTCTGGGACAGGTGGATGAAGAGGGAAATGAGAAGCAGTGGATTTATCTTCCTTCCTCCGGTCAGGTGCGGAGACTTGTTACCGGAAAGTCCAAAGCAGGACTCCTTGGTTCTGAGATCAGTCCTGAGGATCTCAATTCAGAGGCAGTGAAAAATGCAAAAACCAGACTCTCAAAGACGGACAAGGAATTCTACTGGGTGGAAGTTATCCCGGCAGAAGGATCTTCGGAGTATACGAAGGTCATCACCAAGATTTCAAAAAATGATTCTCTCCCGAAATTCACTGCCTATTACGTAGGCGACAAGTTGAAGAAAACTATCGCCTTTAAGGATTATAAAAAGTTCGGTCCTGTTTTCAGGGCGCAATCCATGATGGTGCAGAATCATTTTAATGGGAGAGCAACAGAAGTCAGACTTTCTTCTATGAAAGTGAATACGGGCCTCACTCAGGACGATTTCCAACAGGGAAATCTCAAGGATTAGAAGTCTTATGAAAAAGTTATCAGGGATGATGCTTTTACTTTTCTCCGCACCCCTTCTTGCAGACTGGAAATTCAGCGCAAATGTCGCTCCCTATTTCCAGAAAATTGGAATTGAATCGACAACTGTCAGCCCCTCAGAAAAATCAGGGCTGACAGCAAATCTAAATCTTGAAAAGAAAATTAGTCCTTCCTGGAAATTCCGCTCTGATACCTGGATTCGCTCTGACTTTTTTGCAAGAGACTCGTCCGAAGTTTTCCAATATGTTCCGAAAAATCTTCATTTTCAGCATAAGTCCACATTCGTATCAAAATTCGGATTTCAGACGATGCAGCTCGATGGTCCTGATCTGGTTAACCCCGCAGATATCGTCCATTCAAAAAACTGGATCGATCCCTCAGCCCCGATAACTCAATCTTCCGCCGGCCTTTCAATTTCCCGGGAGAAATCAGAATGGAGCTGGGAGTTTCTCTATGTCCCCCGACAAACAACTGCAGTCCTCCCCGGATCACACAGCCCATGGCTTCCCCGGAAAAATAGACTCCCAATTGAATCAGAAGATTCTGAAATTAGAATTCCGGACAATGTGGAATATCAATATTCAGGAAGCAAGGTCCTCAATGATGCCCTCAACCACAATGTCTCGCTTAAACTCAAGCACAGTTCTGATAAATTCGACGGGCAATTTCTTTACTACAATGGACTTTCCCATTCTCCCTATCTATTGACCCGCGTATCAGGGAACCTTATTTCAGTGAATCCCGAGATTATTGAAGTGAACGGAACTGTCAGGCTTGTTCCTCTTCATTATCGTCACCATGTTCTCGCAGGTACCTTTAATATACCGCTTGATTCATGGGGCATTCATGGTGGTATGAACTGGCAAAGGCCGCAGGGGAAAGATGACCGCATCCCTGGAGAAACGACACTCTTTGTGATGGGTGTGGAAAAAAGTTTTGAAACTAAATGGGGAACAATCACCGGGATCCTCGATTATGTCAGACAAAAGCGACAGGATGAAAATCAAATCAGTTTCCTGCGGTCAATTATGGAAGAGGCAGTGACTGGTGGAGTGAGAATACCTGTGGGTGAAGAAACTCAGATTTTTGCCGGCGGACTTTATGATCTTGCCGGGGGATCTTCTATGTATAAAGCAAGCGTTAGTCACAGGCTCACATCATCTCTGTCAATGGAGGCCCAGGGACAAATTCTGAATGGTCCGGGAGATACTCTTGTAGGACTTTATCGCAAACATGATTCTTATCAGCTAAAACTCATCTGGTCCTGGTGATAGCTCAGATTTCCACGGCCTCAATGATTTTGATTCCACTCTTATCCGATTTTGCCTCTGCGATCATGTGACCGACGAGAATCCGGACGTCAGTTCCCATCGCTTTACTGAGCTTTGTTGGAATGACATGCTTCAGGAGTCCGAATGCCTTGATACTGATTTTCTCAGCTGTTCTTTTCTCATCCCGCTGTCCAATGAGAAGTCCCGGACGAAGTAGTACGAGTGAAGACAATCCAATATCTTTCAAAGATTTTTCGGTTTCGCCCTTAACTTTTGAGTAAAAGATTTTAGACTGAGAATTGGCACCGCTGGCAGAAACTACAATTAACTTTTTCGCCTTATGTGAGAAAGCGACTCGCCCGAAAGAAACAACGGAATGGAAATCAACTTTACGGAAATTTTCCTGGGACCCAGCGGTCTTGATGGTAGTTCCGAGACACGAAAAATAAACATCACCCTTAAGCTCATCCCGATGAGAACTCAATTCCCCCAGCTCTCCCTGGATGACAGTCAATCGCTCATCAGACAAAGTAAGAGGTTTGCGGGAATACACAATAATTCTGGTGAAATCAGAGTCAGTCAGAAGAGCTTTCACGAGCTCACTACCGACGAGACCTGTAGCACCTGCAACAATCGCTATCATAGGCAAAAGTCTAACATATGCAGCAGGCATTGCCAGATTTATGTCCTGACTTTAATATTTTCGCATGAAGAAAGAATCTGTGTGGCTGCAGAAATTCGTGGTCAGTTCATTCCTTGTGAACCCGCAAAAAAAACTAGGTATCTACTCACTTCTCAATATCCTCCAGGATGCTGCCTGGATGCATGCAACACATCTGGGTCATGGCCATGTTGAAACCTCTGCCGGTAAAACCGCATGGGTTCTCACGCGCCAGAAAGTTAGAATGAGCGAATGGCCTTCATGGGGTGAGTCAGTCACTATCCGCACATGGGTTAGACCACTTCAGGGACCTTTTGCAATTCGTGACTTCGAAATTCTGAATGGTGAAAAAGTCATCGGTTCTTGCACAACCAGCTGGGTCCTCATGAATATTGAAACGAGGTCAGCTATTCTCGGAAGACTGGATCTGCCTTTTGAGGCGAGAACCGATTACCATCTCGACTATGATGCTAAAAAAATAGTGATCAAAGATCCCCTTGAACCGCGAGCTCAGTTTGAAGTCAGGAATTCAGACCTCGACATGAACGAACATGTGAATAACACCCGCTACGTTCAATGGATCCTGGATTCAATTCCCAGAGTCTGGCACAAAGACTTTTCTCTTCAGGAGTATGAGGTTAATTTTCTCTCTGAAACTCATTCGGGTGATCATGTTGATATACTCATGTCCCCTGAAAGACCGGATGAGAAAGACGCCTTTCTTGTTCAATTTCAAGGAGCGCGGAATGGAAAAGTAGTTTTTGTGGCCGAAATGAAAGTTAATCCTGTTTCAGTCCCTGAATAAGGCATGAGCTTCCCAGCCATTTGAAAAACTCTCCCACGGCTTCCGGATCTTCAGGAGCATGCACGAGAGCGTTTTCAACTCCCTGATCAATAGTCGTGATAACTTTATGCTCCCACTCTTTCATAACACGGAAATAGATTCCGTCTTCTTTCTGCCACAACAAAACCATCTGGGACTGATCTTTATCTGAAATCTCACTTTCGTTATAGAGTTCTGTAACAGGAGCCTTGAAACTCAGAATTTCATAATTCCCAAGAATGACTTTCGAACTTTCATCGAGGATGAATGATGTATTGAGAGTGAGAACTTTATTTGTCCAGGGATGGATGTCCATATGGTGTTCAAAGCGCGCGAGCTCTTTCTGCCAGAGTGGCGCATTTATCCTCTGGAAGTAATTCATAAACACTTCCGGAAACCAGTCGAGGTTTCTCTTTGAAACTTCATTCTGTTTCCAGAATGATTCCCAGGTTTCTTGCCAGTCATCACCCAGATAGCGTAGGAGAACGGGAAAAGTTACTTCAACAGCTTCTTTCATCTTCGAGATATGCTGATAGCGGTAATGCGCCATAGCCCGATCACTGTCTGCGGTCCCGGCACCAATAAGATCGGCGGGAGCTTTTTTACCATTCAAGCATTCTTCAAACTGTAAAAACCAGTTTTTCATACTTTCCCTTTCTGGATCATGGAAGCACGATCGAGGTGCACTTTCACAGAATCAAAATCAGGAATCTCAGAATCCCACTCAATCATGAAAGGGATATCATTTCTTTTCTCGCAGACTCCCTGCCAGAATTCCCATGTAACCGGATGCGGAGGTTGTGAATGAGTGTCGATCACAAACTTCTCCCCTTCTACAAATCCCGCAAGGTGAACCTGAGAAACAGTCGCCAGATCAATATGTGAAAGTTCCTTATACGGATCGGTTCCGAAATTCCTGGCATTCACGATCATATTATTCACATCCAGGAGAATTTCACACGATGTCGCCTTCACCAGACGCGCGAGAAATTCGTATTCAGACATGGTTGAAAGATTAGTTGCAATATAAGTTGAGAGATTCTCCAGAACGAGTTTTCGCTTAAGCGAATCCTGCCAGCGAAGGACCTTTTCCTTTAAGCGGGTAAGATTTTCTTCCGTATAAGGAAATGGCAGAAGATCATGCCAGTGATGTCCGCCAGTGGAAGACCAGCAAAGGTGATCAGAAACCCGGACTGGCTTCATCTCATCACAAAAAGATTTTAGTTCATTGAGATATTTTTTATCTTCTTCTTCCGGAGCGGCTATAGAGAGAGATACTCCATGGAAAGCGAGATCAAAATTTTCGCGGAGTTTTTCCAGAGTTTGCCTGCGAGCACCTTTGTCCCAGAGATAATTTTCCGTAATAATCTCAAGCCACCCGATATCCGGGTGGCCATTGATCAATGAATCACGGAAAGGGGCCCGAAAGCCGAGCCCCATCAGTTTTTTCATTACTCTGCTTTCGGTTTCTCTGGAGCAGCAGGATGTTCTTTACCATCACAGCCATTCGCGCCTGAACACTGGTTAGAACCTTCTTTCTTCTCTTTACCTTTGCAAGAATTCTTATCCTTCTTGCCTTTGCAAGAGTTCTTCTCTTTGCCCTTGCAAGAGTTCTTGCCCTTTTCTTCCTTAGCACCTTCTTCGTGATTATCAGCAAGAGCAACTTGTGCTCCCATGATTATGCCTGCAAGTGCAACTGACGCGAGTAACTTAGATTTCTTCATTGGCCCTCCATAGGCTAAAGAGATTGTTGAGAGTTCATTATAGTTTCCTTAACCGCCGAGTAAGAGTGGGAAAATAGTGGTCAGGGCGGAGTGAGTCACATCCTGACTAAAAATGTTTTAGCCTCGATTTCGCTACGGTGATCCAAGATTTGTGAAAAAGCATTCCGTAATATGGAAAAATGAATGGTCACACCTCTCAAATTCTCAAGGATTCCAGTCAGACAATTCTTTCCCAGTGGGAAAATGAAGTACGCAAGAAGATTCCGGCCGCTCAATTTGAAACCAAAATTTCTCTTCGAGATTCAATTCCCGATTTCCTGCGGGATCTGATCCTTGCTCTGGAAACCAACTTCTCAGATCACTCGGATGACTTTCTTCGGTTTGCTCATATGCATGGACGGGAAAGAGCGAATGATTCGTCTTATTCAATTGAAGATGCGATCACAGAATATAATATTCTGAGAAAAGTTATTTTTAATGTTCTTGAAAGCAAAGGCGAAGTACCGGCGCGCGACAGGGATATAATTTACGAAGCCATCAGTCTCGCGCTGGCAAAGGCGGGAGCTGAATTTGCAAAAACACAGATTCGCGAGGTAAAAACTCTCCACACCCGACTGCAGGTTGCTTTGGAAGCCGCGGATATCGGGATTTTTTCTTATGACCTTCTGAACGGAATGGTTGAATGGTCAGAGAAAGAGGCGCTAATTTTTGGTCTTGATCCTGGAATGACGAATCTTCCTTTCGAAGAAGTTAAAAAGATATTTCATCCGGAAGACTGGCCTCAAATTAGTGAAGAGATGACGGCATGCTTTTTAAACGATGACCATGCGTTTAAGGCCCAGTTTCGACTGGTACACCCAGGTGGCAAAATCAGATGGGTGAAAGGTGTGGGTCAGGCGATCAGAGATCCATCTGGAAAGGTTACCCACTTCATAGGAACAAATATCGATCTTACAGATGAGAAAAAGAAAATCGATGAGCTTCGCAAGGAACAGGAGCTTCGGGAAAAATTTGTTTCTACTCTATCACATGATCTCCGCACACCCCTGACCGCTTCGAAGATGTCTGCACAAATCATGGCAAAAAAGATTGCAGACCCCGCTATCCACACTCACACCACCAGGATTGTGGATAATATCAACCGCGCCGATAAGCTCATTCAGGATTTGCTGGATGCGAGTAAAATTCGGGCCGGTAAGATGTCACTTCCTGAAACTGAAGAGTTCGATCTTGTTCAGCTGATTCATTCGACTCTTGATGATCTCAATACCATTCATGGTGAGAGATTCACTTTTACAGGTCCCGGAAAACTGGAAGTGAATCTACATCAGGAAGGCATCAGAAGAATCCTTGAGAATCTCTGCTCGAATGCCATCAAGTACGGCTCCACCCAGGATCTGGTTAGAATAAAAATCGAAAAGATGGGTGATCATTTCACAATGAGTGTTTCTAATTCTGGAAATCCCCTCATTCACATTGACCGTGACAAACTTTTCGAACCGTTTGAACAGCTCCATGGAAGCGGAAAATCAGGCTGGGGGATTGGTCTGACAATCGTCAAAGGTATTACTGAGGCACATGGTGGTACAGTCCGGGTGGAATCAGATAAAAGCACAGTCTTTACCGTCAACCTCCCGTTGAACGCGGCCCCTTTTATTGAGGATCACCTGCACTAAACCCTAAAATGGCTCTCACCTCCTGCGCCGCACAACACTACCCACTTAACTTATCGAAAATCTCGGTGCTAAGATTGGGCATTGTTCTTAAACTCAGGAGTTAATATGAAATTCATCGTCGCTCTTCTTGCACTCGGTATGAGCTCAGCTTTCGCTGCTGACATCCAGATTATGGATGCTGCTATTACACATGTTTCTTCTTACGATACACAGGTTGAGGCCCGTTTTCAGATGGACAAGACTACTGGCGAAGGCTCAGTTGTTGTAAATGTAACTGAAATGCGCTGGACAACTGTGGGTGGATATTGCGATCAGTGGGGACGCTGTTACCCACAACGTGTCAACATGCCAGTAACTGTTATGAGAGAATCTGTGAAAGTTGAAGGCCTTGCTCTTCATGGCGATCAGGTAATCTATGCTGGTGCTGAAGGTGATGTGAACTGCGGAAGACTCGGTCAAAGCTCTGTTCTCCGTCGTCCAACTATTTTCCTCACTGGTAACTGCAAACTCTCTGGCAGAGTGACTGGTAACTGGAACAATGCACGTGTGAACGTGATGATGAAGACAAAGTAATTTTTTTCTAAAGGGGCCCTCTCGGGCCCCTTTTTTTTTCAAAATCAATTAAAATAGCATCATGAACATTTGGCTCAAAAGAGTCTCTCTCGTCCTTCCACCCGTTATCGTAGCGGGAGTGTATTTCAATAAGATTCCGGTCGGGCCTTCCCTCCGGAAGAAACTTGATTCCATGATGAGCGAAACAAAAGTTGCTCCGGTTAAGAAAGCTTATCCGGTGGTTGAGAAGATCGTGGGTGAAGTTTTTGTGAAAGACCACGCTTCTTATACGCCCGTTCCTGTGGTGGGTGGGGAAATTCTGAAGAAAGGGCAAAGCTTTGCTACCGGCCCGAATAGCGCTCTCCTTCTTTCTTACCGCGGTCCAGACTCCTGGTTGATGAGAATCTCTTCAGACGCTCAGATCAATATCGATGAACTCATGAAGATGAAAGACCAGCAGACTACAACTGTGAATCTCATGCAAGGTGGGCTCATTCTCAAGATAATTAACAAAACAGGTGCTGCCAGAAATATCAAAATCAGGACTAAGGTTGGTAGTTTTTCCGTCAATCAAGGAACACTGGCAGTTCTTACGGACGGCGAAACACGTTCACTCATGACTGTGCAACAAGGTCTGGTTGAAGCAGAAAATTATAAGCTCATGGAAAAAACACCTGTCAGGGAAGCCCATACTTATTTTGTAAATCGAGAAGGTGAGAAAAAAGTGCAGCTCGATCTCGATGCTCTCGATCTCTACAATTGGGAGCCGACTGATCTGGCAAGCTTGTTTCCGGTTATGGACAAGGTTGTCGTCGTGGTTGGTGATCTTGGTCCAACTCCGGATGATAAAGAGAAAGCGAAAGTTAAGCTATTGAAAGAAATCAATGGCGCAATTCAGGAATTTAAAATCGAGAACGAGAAACTCCAGCGAGAGCATGAGATTCTCATAGAAAACGCTGAACAATCCCGATTGGGCCTCAAAGAAGAAAAGGCACGAGTGAACAAAGACATCCGTTGTCTCGAGACCAGTTCTTTTGAATGTAATCTCTTCAGTGAAAAAATACTTCTCATGCGGGGCTTTCCGAGGACGTGGGGAAATCCACAATATCGCTACAGCCTTGTCGTAGGTCTGGGGAAATATCTTCAGGAAAGAAATGAAGAAGTCGCAAGTCGCGAAGAAGAAGAGAAAATACTTTCAAAGCTTATGACTGCCAGGAAAACAATCCTGAGAGCTGTGGAGTCAGATTTCGCTGCCGGAAAAAACCTGGATAAATCAATCCGCACTCTTCAGGATGATCGCTTAAAACGATGACTCTCCTCTACTTCCTCTATTTCGCGCCCCAGGTGATGAATGAGCTTTAATGAGAGAGTTTTATCCGAAAGATGCACATAAAGCCGGGGATGAAGCACAACATCTTCCACCGGCCAGTTACCGGTTCCAATCATCAATTCTTTTTTATCGACTACCAGGTATTTTGAGTGCGAGAAAGTCCACGAAATTCCCGAATGGAGATCATCCACTCCCGCTGCCCGCAATCTCTTCATCGTCGCCTGATTACGGTATATATATGAAAGCGCAAAAGACATATGCCGGTGCACGAGACCAGTGATCTTCACTCCCCTTTCATGAGCACGGATCAGTGCTCTCTCAATTTCTTTATGATCAAAAAAATAAATCGAGAAATGAATCGTTTTCTTTGCACCATCAATGACTTTGATGAGCTCATTTTTAAAAGATCCATCAGGAAAGAAGGGAGTTTTGAGCTTAACTCCCCCGTGGTGACCACCCTTCCAGTGATATTCGAAATATTTGAGAAATTCCTTCGCCAATTCAGGTCCACGAAGAAGAAGATTCGCTTCGTAATTCTTTGTTATGGACTGATGTGAGAGATTAGTTGATCCAAAGAAAAGTATTTCCTTATCGATGCAGAAACCTTTTGCGTGAGTGGATCCATAGCGGACTTCTATTCCGGCCTCTTCCAGGAAATTTGCCGTGACACGATTCCGGTCTACCGTTTCCCGAAGTCCCTCTGTGAAAAGACGAACTTTGATTCCCTTCGCAGAAATTTCCACGAGCTTTTTAGCAATAGTATTTAATCCTGATCAGTGATCACTTTAGTGGTTTTAATCATCACTCAGATCATACAATTTTCAGCTTCGCATGAACAAGCAGTGAACTTGTCTTGATTCGTTGCTATTGAGGTGTGCGCACCCAGCACTGACCAGTGCGTGAAGTGCAATATCCCTGGATATTGTTTTTGGTCCAGCAGACATGAGTCAGGCCATGGATGGAGTATTCCTCGGTCCGGAAAAATGATGAGCAGAGCCCTTCTCCGGAATTGATCACGACTTTTTCTTTGGAGAATTGTTCAAATTCCTGCAGAGTAAGTCCAGTCAGCGCAAATTTAATTGCTGTCTCAGAACGGTCCACGAGGATCCGGGAAACATCTTCTTCTGTTACTTCATCAGAATTTTTTTCTGAGGTTGCAGCAATTTCTCTCTTCCGGGAATCAACAGAAAGAGTAACTGCGCAGTCCTGATGTTCCTGATCGTAGAAAAGAACTTCCACATTATGTGAGAGATCCTGACCCGGAAATTCTTTTTTCATGTCTTCCTGTGCCTTCATGACAACGAGCTCACAGGAAGTCTGACGAGTAACATTTGGACCACCGGCAATGCGACGATAGAAAATTTTTGAACCCTGAGTAACTCTTAAAGCTTCTTCACCGGATCTGATGGCCGCTACCCATGAAGGAGCAAAGGATTTTTCCTCATAGTGGGAACAGGCCAGAGTGAATAGAAGAAGGGAGAGAATTCTCATGGAGGACTCTTCGGAGAATCCCCCATGAAGCTTGAGCAAAAGAGACTCCTATGGCCTTGTTTCTAGAACTTGGCCACGAGTGAAGTTGTCGTCAGGTAGTCGTAGTTCTTGAAACCAGCACTCGCCGGCCTGTTATCATACATCCCCTTATAGGCCACTTTGAGAGAAAACATCGTCGATAGAATCGATGTCATCGAAACTTCTCCGTTCACAAGATAATCTTTTCCGTCAGTAAAGTTCGGAACGTATTCAAGCCAGAGTTTGTATTGGAGTGTCTCAGAGTATTTACGGTCGTATTCGTTATAGAGCCTGCCTTTATGGTCATAGGTGTTTTCCAGAGGTGAATAGCGATCCTCAATGGCATAACGATAAGAAAGCTCCGTGAAAAAATTCTCCGCATCAGATTTCGAGTAATAGTATTTCACGCCGATATCAGAGTTATAACGTGCCTTGATCCCAATGAAGCGGTTTCCTTCAATGATTTCTCCCAAGACAAGTGACATGTTACGTCTGATTTCCTGCTCGACTTTTCCGTTAACATCCCAGTTCCTGACCGAGACATTGTCGGTAGTTTCACCATAGGTATAATGCCCGCCGAAGAGTGCTGAATACTTTTCCCATTTATAGACATTGGTCGTTTTCGAATTCGTTGTTTGAACTTCAGCATTTCCCCCACTCTGGATAATAGCAAGTTCACTTTCATTGGTAAGCTGGGCCATGGCAGACGAAGATACGAGACACACCAGGAAGATGAGTAATTTCATGAGAAAATCCTTTGATAAGCGTTATGACATACCATTTTTCCTTCGATATTGTCAGGCCTATGAAGAAATCTGTTCGCCAGATAGTTGTGGCACAACAAGAAGACATCGCTGACCTGCTTACTTTCAGGGCCATGCCAGTACCCGGTCTTGAAATGATGGACCCGTTTCTTTTTCTGAATCATCACGGCCCTCAGAACTACGTCGAAAATAATCACGGTCTTCCTTTTGGTCCTCATCCCCATCGCGGATTTGAAACTGTGACAATTGTTCTTGAGGGAGATATTGCTCACAAGGATTCCGCCGGAAACGAAAGTGTCATCACTGCTGGTGGAGTTCAGTGGATGACCGCTGGTCGCGGAATTGTTCATTCAGAAGTTTCATCAGATCATTTCCGCCGCGCCGGTGGTCCTCTGGAAATTCTCCAACTGTGGATCAATCTTCCGGCCAGACTCAAAATGTCGGAGCCGTATTACCTGGGTCTTCACCGCCATCAGGTTCCAAGTTATGAGCGAGATAACAAGCGCGTAAACGTTCAGCTCATCTCAGGAAAGTGGGAAGATAATCTCGGACCCTTTCCTACTCTTTTTCCCGTAACGAATATGGTTCTTTCACTTCTTGAAGGAGCGGATTACATTTTTGAGATTCCGGAATCTGAGAACATTTTTTTCTATGTCATCGCGGGTGAAGTTTCAGTGAATGGACAGAAAGCTAAGATGAGAGAAACGGTGATTTTTGAGGAGAAAGGAAATCTTCTTCATTTCACCAGCGAGAATTGTGCCCGGATCCTTCTTTGCCACGCCCGTCCTCATAAGGAACCCGTTGTAAGCCATGGACCTTTCGTTATGAATACCGCCGAGGAAATCAACGAAGCCATTCGTGATTATCAATCAGGAAAGATTTCCTGACAGCACTTTAATGGTAATGACTGACACGAATAGCTGCATCGCGGCCTTAGCGACGAGACCTAAAACAAACATCCCACAAAACGACTTTAGACTTTCTAGTTTTCAGCTTTCTTTGACATAATATTGCGTATGAAAATTGCAATCGTTGGTAGCGGAATCTCGGGCATGACCTGCGGACATTATCTGGCCGAAAAGAACCATGACATTCACCTCTTTGAGGCCGACTCCAGAATCGGTGGCCACACTCATACTCACGACATTGAAGTTGAATCTGGAAAATACAAAGTCGATACCGGTTTCATTGTTCACAATACCAAGAACTATCCCCACTTCCTGAAACTCATGGCTAAAATCGGAGTAAAAACTCAGGAATCAATCATGAGTTTTTCTGTGAAAGCAGAAGATCCTGATCTCGAATATAACGGAACTACGATCAACGCGCTTTTTGCCCAGAGAAGAAATCTCCTCCGGCCGTCTTTCTACCGGATGGTGAAAGACATCATTCGTTTTAACAAGGAAGCGACTTCTTACTACCATCAAGTGAAGGATGGAATCTTTGAAGAGAAGACCCTGGAAGAGTTTCTCCGGACGAATCGTTACTCTCAAGAGTTCACCGAACATTACATCATGCCTATGGGTGCGGCCATTTGGTCGGCCAGTCGGCAGGAGATGCGACACTTCCCCCTCAATTATTTTGTAAGGTTTTTTCATCACCATGGACTTCTTCAGGTAAACGATCGCCCACAATGGAGATCGATGGTGAATGGTTCGAGTAGTTATATTCCGAACCTGACAGCAAATTACGCTGACAAGATCAATCTCAATTCGCCGGTTCAGAGTGTAAGAAGAAAATATAAGCAGATTGAAGTCGTGACCGGTGGAAAGACAATTGATTTTGACCACGTGATTTTTGCGACACATGCAGATCAGACAATGAAGATCCTTGAAACGCCGACATCAGATGAAAGTCGTATCATGGGAAGTTTTGCTTATCGTCCCAATGATATTGTACTTCATACCGACACCAGTGTTCTTCCGAAGAGAAAGCTGGCCCACGCATCGTGGAATTATTATCTTCCGAAAGACATAAAAGAGAGAGTAGCTGTCACTTATCACATGAACATGCTTCAGGCGATAAAGTCTCCGGAGAGCTTCCTTGTTTCACTCAACATGGATGAATACATCGATCCGAAGAAAATTATCAAATCGATTCCCTATTCCCATCCTGTTTACGACATGAATTCCGTGACCTCACAGAATCAGTGGTCTGATATCAGCGGAAAAGACCGGATTCATTTCTGTGGTGCCTATTGGGGTAATGGTTTTCATGAAGATGGTGTGAGATCGGCCATTAAAGTCATTGAGAAGCTCGGAATCGCAGTGTGAAGAGCTGCCTTTACACCGGAGTTATTGAGCATCGCCGTTTTACACCCGTCCATCACGAATTCCGTTACAAGGTCTGTTATTACTATCTTGATTTAGAAGAAATCGAAAAGATCTTCCGTTTCCCATTCCTCCTCTCTATGAACTCACCCGGAATTCTGTCCTGGTGGAGAAAAAACTATATTTATCCCAACGACCTTTCGATTCGTGAAGTTGTCACCTCTTCCATCAAAAAACAAACCGATGAAGATTTCGATGGTTCAATCCGCATGCTCACGAACATTTCTTATTTTGGTTTTTGCTTTAATCCCGTGTCGTTCTATTACTGCTTTGATAAAGAAGAAAACCTTAAATACATTGTCTCAGAAGTTACGAATACTCCCTGGAAGCAGAGAAATATCGAAGTGTATCCTTTCCGTGGTGATAAGAAGACTCTGCAACAGCATCCGAAGTCTTTTCACGTCTCCCCGTTCATGCAGATGGAAATTGATTACACATTTGTCCTGAATAAACCTGAAGACGATATTTATATCCTGATGCAAAATCGTCCCACTGCGGGGAAAAATATTATCTTCGATTCAACGCTTGAGCTGAAACGGAAAGAGATTACCAATTGGAATATCTTTTCCCATTTTATGCGTTTTCCCTTCATCACTTTTAAAACGGTTGCCGCTATCTACTGGCAAGCGCTTTTACTTTATTTTATCAAGAAAACACCATTTCACAGTCATCCTGACGACAAGCTCAGGATAGGAGAATAGGCATGATCAATCATTTTATTAAGGCGATGGAAAAGGGCCAGATTCCGGATGCAGCAATCCGCTTTGGCATCAGGAAGCTCTGTCGGGACAGACTCATTGAGCTTGAAACCGGTTCTCTTGAAAAGAACATGGAAAAGTTTGAGCAGCATCGCCGCGAGCTACTCGCCTCTCCGCTAGCGATTCATACCAAGGCCGCAAATGAGCAGCATTATGAAGTGCCGGCAGAGTATTTTCTCGAATGCCTCGGAAAAAACCTGAAGTACAGCTCCTGTTACTGGCCTCGCCCTAACATGACTCTCGAGGAAGCGGAAGAAGAAGCACTCTCTATCAGCTGCGCCCGCGCCGAGATTAAAGACGGGATGCGGATCCTGGAGCTCGGTTGTGGTTGGGGATCACTCACCCTGTATATGGCAAAGAAATTCCCGAAATCTCAGGTGGTAGCTGTATCCAATTCATCAACTCAAAAAGCATTCATTGATTCAGAAGCAAAAGCACGGGGCCTTCCGAATGTCATGGTTCTCACCCGTGACGTCGCTCAGCTGGAAAGCCTGGCGCTCGAATTTCCATCCTTTGACCGGGTCATGTCGATTGAGATGTTTGAGCACTTTAAAAACTATGAGCTTCTCCTTTCTAAAGTAAGTGATGTCCTTTCTCCTGGTGGGAAACTGTTCGTTCACATTTTCACGCATAAGAATTTTAATTATCACTTTGAAACTGAAGGTGATGATAACTGGATGGGGAAATACTTCTTCACCGGCGGACAGATGCCTGCCCATCATCTGCTTCCATCTTTTCAGAAACACCTTGCTCTCAACAGTATGTGGATGTGGGATGGAACTCATTACGAGAAAACTCTCGAGGCCTGGCTTGCGAAGATGGATGAGAAAAAAGAAAAAATTTGGCCAATCTTTGAGAAAACTTACGGCGCAGATGTTACACAATGGTGGAATCGCTGGCGTGTTTTCTATATGGCGTGTGCAGAATTATTTGGTTACGACGGAGGTAAAGAATGGGGCGTTTCTCATTATCTATTCGAAAAGCGTTAGTTTTACTACTCATCTCAACAGGCGCACCTGCTGCCGAGCTTGAGGGCATAAAACTCCGCGACAGTATGACCTGCGCTGGTTCTGAGCTACCCCTTCAGGCGGCGGGGCTCAGAGCTGCGACTGTTTTTAATATCCGGGTCTATGTGCTTGCAATGTATTCCGCAAATTCTCTCCCAGGGGGTCTCAAAGACGCAAACATCGACAAGCGTCCGATGTGCTTTGAAGTCCACTACATGAGAGATGTTGAAAAAAAGAAAGTTGATGAGGCCTGGGAATACCAGTTCGAAGATAGCTCGGAATATCCTTATCCAGCTCTCAAAGAACACATCACTCTCCTGAAAAAGTTTTTCGGAAAGATCAAGGCGAACCAAGGTGTTCATCTTTTTGAGCTAACAGAGACAGCGACCAAGGTTTATGAGAACGGAGAATACAAGGGCGAGATTCCCGGAAAAGAATTCGGAAAAAATTTCATCTCAGTATTTTTTGGAAAGAATCCTCCAACTAAAGATCTGAGAGAAGCACTCATCAAGGGGAAAAAATGAAAGCACTCTTACTGACTATTCTTATGATGACCAATGTCTATTCAGAGGATCTTACGAAAATGACAAATGCAGAAAAAGTTAGCTGGAGCTTCAATGCTCTTAATAAGAACACAGTCTCTGAAGTGGTAGACCAGTTTTACCATGAAGAAATCGAGTTTTCAGATCCGGTGGAAAAGATCAAAGGCCGGGATGGTATCAAGAAATACTATTCCAACATGTACAAGAACGTAAAAGAGATCAAATTTGACTTCAGTGAAATGGTTTCACAGGGGGATACGGTAGTTGGTGTCTGGGTCATGACCCTTAAGACAGATTCCTTAAATGATGGGGAGCCATACCAGGTCGAAGGCAATTCCGTTATCCGCTTTAAGGATGGAAAAGCGGTCTATCATAGGGACTATTTCGACATGGGGGCATTCATTTACGAGAAAATCCCGGTCGTTGGATGGATGGTCCGCAAGGTCAAAAGCAAATTGAAGCTTGAATCCGCGGATAAGTAAGGCGATGATAAGGGAATACAGGAGATATCTATGACATTCCCGACAGACATTACCGATCACAACAAGCAAAACCTCACTCAGAAGTGCCACTACATGGTGGGCCAGTTCAAGGGCAAGGACGACACTCTTTATGCTCAATACAAAGAGCGTCTGACAAATCTTAAGCCGGAAGAGTCATGGGACTTTTTCCACGAGATGCTGGTTGCTTACCAGAACCTCTCTGGAACAACTCCTTCTACAAGTGCTAAGCCTCAGCCGAAGGTTGCTTCTAAGAAGCCTGAGCAAAAAAAGGCTTCTGCTCCGGTTGCGAAAGTCGTTGCGGCAGTGAAGAAGACGGTTGAGAAGACTGTCGCCAAGGTTGAAAAGAAAGTTGAAAAAGAAGTTAAGAAAGCTGTGAAGAAAGTAGCTAAGAAGGTTGCGAAAGCACCTGCTAAGAAAGCACCTGCTAAGAAAGCACCTGCCAAGAAGTCGAAGCCGACCGCAGCTCCTAAGAAAAAAGCTCCTGCCAAGAAAGCAGCGCCTAAAAAATCTGCCAAGAAAAAGAAAAAGTAATCTAAAAAAGGCCCGCGAAAGCGGGCCTTTTTTTTATCGTCTTTTCATTATCTATTTGGTCCGCCATCCATGAATCGGCACCGGATACGGACGCGACCCGTGCACTCGTTCTCACACATCGTATCCGGATCGTCCTCGACACCAGTCACACAAGTTGTAGTACAGGCGGATCTATCACCCGTACACTCATTCTGACACGTATTCGCATCATCCACACAAGGGCAGGCCGATCTATCACCAGTGCATTCATTCTGACACGTATTCGTATCATCCACACAAGGGCAAGCCGATCTATCACCGGTGCATTCATTCTGACATGTATTAGTATCATCCACACATGAACCACAGGCGGTGGAATCACCTGTGCATTCGTTCTGACATGTACTCGTATTATCCGGCGTACCCGTTGTGCAACTACAGGTCGGAGCTCCGCCACAGTTATTGGCACAAGTTTCAGGATAATCGTAACAAGGAACTTCGTAATTAATACACCCGGCGAATTCAGCATTCTGTTCAGGAGTAAGCTCTCCTCTCAGGGCTTGATACTCTGAGAAGTTTTCCCAGGCTTCGCGATCAGACATACC
>JBKJPL010000027.1:0-5959 GCA_046595005.1 Bacteriovoracaceae bacterium
ATCGAGCTCTTTCATGGGATTTGAATCATCGAGCTTTCGGAGAAGTTGTTTCTTGGCGTAGTAAGCGGAATCGGCGCGATCACCACCAACGCAAACGCCGAGAGCTCCCGGACCGCAGCCCTTGCCCTGAGCTTTATGAACAGAATCGATGACAACTTTACGAACACCCTCAAGATCACGGCCGGCCCCTAGAGTTGTATCAGGGAGAGAATATTGCGCAGAAACGTTTTCGCATCCGCCGCCCTTCAGGACGAGTTTCACTTCCACTTCTTTTTTATTTGTTTCATAGAAATGGAAAGAGGGATGACCTTCTCCCAGGTTTGTTCCGGCATTTTCTCCGGTAAGAGAGTTCACAGAATTCTGGCGAAGGTAACCCTTCTGAGTTGCCTTCACGACAGCTTTCTTAATTGAGTCTTTAAATGGAGTCTGATGAAATCCAGGTGGATGTGAGACATAAAAAATAACTGTTCCAGTGTCCTGGCAAAGTGGCTGCGATTTGATCTTCGCGAGCTCCATATTATCTTTGATGATATCCATTGCGTAAGAAGCAGATGTGCCAGCTGCTTCGTTCTTTCTTGCGGCCAGGAGAGTTCTCGCCACATCATCCGGAACCACGGTTGAAGTAATGCGGATTAATTCCACGAGAGATTCAACTACCTGCTCATGAGGCTTCAGTTTTTTTAACGCTTTCTTGATGACCTTCTTAGTCGCCACTTTCTTAGTCATTTGAATGTCTCCTTGGAGTGACATTATCTTAAGTCTCCCCAAGGGATTTTAGAAGGGTAAATCATTGCTTTGCGCGATTTCTTTTCTGAAAGGTTCCCGCATACTTATGACATCTGGTATGCGGGAACCTTTTCAGGGAAAAAATATGCACCAAATGACCATTCAATATCGTGGCGGCTTCAGAACTGAAGCTGTTCATCTCGACAGCCAGAATAAGATTATTTCCGATGCTCCCAAAGATAATCAGGGACAGGGTCAGGCATTTTCGCCGACTGATCTCATGTGCACGGCACTTGCGAGCTGTATGCTGACGATTATGGCGATGAAGGCGAAGGCCCTTGGGATTGATTATCCGGAAGTGTCTGTGGAGCTTGAGAAGAAGATGCAGGCGAATCCCCGGAAAGTGGCGGAGATTGTTCTCCGTTTTGACTGGAAGGGACTGGATCAGAAGTGTTCTCCGGAGCAGATGAAGGAATTGAAAGACGCTGGGATGAACTGTCCGGTGGCAATTTCTTTGGATCAGTCGGTAGTGAAGACTCTTCACTGGTAGAATCATCAGTTTCTGCCGGCGTAACGATAGCAGGAACTGAATCCATCATTTTTTTCTGAAGGTCTTCAGGTGCCACTGCAGGCGGAAGTCCGAAAGATATCTTATCTTCTGTTGGAATGAGATTTGAGTTTGCGAGATTGATGGCCTCATCAACTTTCATCTCACGTGTAAGGAGTGCTGCCTTCATTGCAATATGATTATTCACTGTCGCTCCGGAAATGAGTCTGGGTTTCAGATGAAGTTTCACATCCCCGGTTTCCAAAATAATTTTTTTAGCTTCAGCAGGTGAGAGCTTTGGATTTGAATTCAAAACCTGAGCTGCGAGATTAGAGATCCACGGTGCTGCCATGGATGTCCCACTTGCCGGAGAGTAGAGCTCAGTCCCGTAGACTTTCGGAACAAGCGACATGATTCCCACTCCGGGAGCACCAATATCAACCTTGCTCTCTCCATAATTTGAAAAACTCGCGAGATATTCGCCGTTCATTGCCGCAACTGTGATTGTGTTCGGGAGCTTTATGCGAGAAGGGTAGTGGTGATAGCGGTCGTTATCGAGAGCGGAATTACCGGCCGAAAAGATAAAGAGCATCCCCGGATATTTTTTAATCGTTCGTTCTCCACTACGATAAAGCTCATTGAAATAATTGTTTACCACTTCCTGGAGTTTTTCTTCAGGAATGTCCTTGCCGGTGAACTCACGGTGTCTTTCGCGGAATTTCGTCACGATATTCTTGTAAGTGATGCCGTAAGAAGCATTGATGACTTCAATTTTCCTCTGATCAAGATAACGGCAGATCTTAGCGAACTTTTTAGACACCCGTTCCACTGAATTTTTTATTTCCTCATGAAACTTCATTTCAGGAGTCTTTGCTTCGAGTGGCTTCGTTACTTCAGAGGTCGAATCTTCGACTGCCACAACCGGAGTTGGCATCTGCAGGCCACGGATCGGGAAGATTGAAATATTTTCACCTTCTCGAAGGGCAATGCCAGCTACAAAAGTTCCGTGCGCGTGTTTCTTGAATTTTTTCACGGAAGACATGAAATCCTTGTCGGCACTTTTTCTTTTGAACCATTCAAACTCAGATAGAGAAAGTCCTTCTTTGTGACCTTTGGCACGGAGATTACGGAATTGAAGAACATCCTGCATGGAGTTTGCGTCTTCAATAACAGGTTTTTTTAGGTGACTGTTATCGTGAAAATCAAGACCCTGAAAGGTCAGGGGCTCTTCGTCGGTTTCATTCTTCAGGAGTTTTGGCCGCAAAAAATCATGATCCAGGTCAAAGCCTGTATCAATAATTGCGATAGTCGCAGAGTGAACTGCAAATTGCGCCAGCAGGGCGAGAAAAAAGATCATGGAGTTATTGTAGTGGACAAAAAAGGGGGGCGAAAGCCCCCCTGATGAAAGAAATTAGCGAGTAGCTTGGAGAACGATATCCAGAGTGAATTCGTTGTGGATCGCCTTATCACCGAGACTCTTAAAGAACGATGATGAACCATATTTGAGGCCATACTTAGTACGGTCTACAATGACTTTTGATTTACCTGTTACTTCCTTGTCGGCCCATTTCCAGTCAGTAACTTTGAAAGTAACTGGCTTAGTCTGACCGATCATTGTGAGGTCACCAGTGACTTCGAGATCTTTGCCCACCATTTTTGTTTTCTTGATTACGAGTTTTGACTCAGGATACTTCGCAGTATCAAAGAAATCCGGTGATTTCATGTGGCCGAGAAACTTAGCAGCTGTTTCAGGATCACCAGCGAGATCAGTAACTGTCATGCTGTTCATATCAACAAGAATTTCGCCGCCTGTGAGTTCAGGGCCGGTGAAAACGAGATTACCGCTTTTCACTTTAACTGTACCAGTGTGCTGACCAGTAACTTTCTTACCAGTGTAAGTGACAATCGTTTTTTCAGTGTCTACAGTATAAGTAGTCACCATTGGTTTGTTTTGAGCAAATGCTGTCGTTGTTAAAAGCGCAGCTGATAGAAAAAAAGCTTTCATAAATTCTCCTTTATAGTTTTTTGTGCTTTCATCATGAGCCTTGTTCTGATAAAAAAAAAGACAGAATATTTCATTAACAATATAAATTTAACTTATCGTTATGACCTTCGGCCAAGTGCTTGTTTTTCATAAGATTGTTGAGGCCGGAAGCTTTAAAGCAGCCGCCGCAGAGCTGCATAAGACCCAACCGGCCATAAGTTTTTCTATCAAGAAGCTGGAAGAGGAAATGGAAGCTCCTCTTTTTGATCGGACGAGTTATCGTCCAGTACTTACTAATCACGGAAAAATGTTTTTCGAGAAGTCGCTTAAAGTTCTTCAGGGAATGGGTGAGCTCGAAGGGCTTACAAAAAGTTTTCAAAAAAAAGAAGAGCCTGAAATTTCACTTTCTCTGGATGGGATTTCTCCTCTCCCAAGACTTCTCACTCTGTTTAAAGATTTCAGCGATCGTCACCCAAATACCAAGCTTAATCTTTCATTTGATATTCTTTCTGAAACAGAAAGGAAGGTTCTCGCGAAAGAATCTATTTTCGGGCTGACTCACTTTGTAACCGATAAGTCTCTGTTGGAAATTATGCCCATCTGTAAAGTTCAGATGATCCCGGTGATGAATCGGGATCTTTATCGCTCAAAAAAAATAAAGACTCAGGAAGATCTTTCTGAGATTTCTCAGGTTGTGATTACTGATAAAAATAAGAATGGTGCTTCCTTTGGTCTTCTGGATCAAGGTAAAAAGTGGCGTCTGAACGATGCTAACTTTAAAAACCAGATTATTCTTGCGGGTCTTGGCTGGGGACATCTTCCTTCACATGCAATTGAGCGTGAACTTAAAGAGAAGAAACTGGTGGTTCTCGAATTTGAAGATATCCATCCACGAGATCTGGTTATCCATCTTATTCGTCTGAAAAAAAATTCTCTGGGAATAGTGGCGAAATCTTTATGGGATGAATTAGCGGCATTACATGATTAATAAAATTATTATCTTCTTTCTTATTTCTTTTTCTGCCATGGCGGCGGTTATAGATGCTCCGATAAATCCCATCGATTTTGAACAAAATCCGTCATCGATCGAGTGGAAAAAAATTGATACTGAGCATTTTGAGCTTATCTTTCCGGAAGAGGTGACAGAGGATGCTCAGCGGGTTGCTCATCTCCTTGAGAAAGTTTATCCCTTCGTCATTCGCTCGATGGAAGTGAAAACTCCTAAGATATCTCTTGTCCTTCAGAATCAATCGACAATTAGTAATGCATTCGTGACTCTCGCTCCGAGAAGAACAGAATGGTATTTGTCACCCTCCATTGATCCAGAGCTCACGAATACGGAATGGCTTAAGACCCTCGCAGTTCATGAGTTCCGGCATGTGGTGCAATTTGAAAGAGGGCGTGAAGGATTTAATAAAATTTTGGAATTCCTTTTCGGAGAAGCCGGACAGGCAGCCGGTCTCGGCCTCACTGCGCCTCCATGGCTCTTTGAAGGAGATGCTGTAGGGATTGAAACAGCACTCACAAATGGCGGAAGGGGAAGACTTCCCATTTTTGAAAGGGATCTAAGGACACTTCTTCTTTCTGGGAAAGATTATTCGTATGATAAGGCCCACATGGGTTCATTTGAAGACTTTATTCCCAATCATTATGTGTATGGATATTTCTACACGAGCTACATCCGGAACACTCAGGGTGATCTGGCGCTTTCAAGACTCATGTATCATTCGGCCCAGAATTCCTGGAATCCGCTTTCGTTCTACAATACGATGGATGATACCTTCCGGAAGGACTTCGAACATTTCTATAAGGATGTATTAAAAGATCTTACAGATCACTGGAAGAAGAAATACGACGAACTGACACCGACACCTTATGAAGTCCAGTCGCCTGATAAAAAGAAAGGATGGACCAATTATAATTATCCACAATTGACTTCTGATAGCAAGATTGTCGCTCTCAGGACAGGTCTCTCATGGATTCCGCAGTTTGTTCTCATTGATGGGAAAAAAGAAGAAGTTCTTTTCTCTCCGGGGCCACTTCAGAATGAATACGCTTACCGTATCCGCCAGAATAAATTTGCCTATATTGAGCAGGAAATTGATCCGCGTTGGGGATACAGGGATTACGGCAGGCTCCGGATCTTTGATATCGAAAAGAAAAAGCATGTCCTGAATAGGCCCGGAACCAAGTACCGGCTGGCAGTTCTCGATCATGATGCTGAATCCATCGCTGCCGTTGAGTGGGATGTTAAGCAGGGGCAGTCGATTGTGATCATGGACCAGAAAGGGAAGGAGAGAATCCGTACTCCCTATGACCGCAAAGAAGTCATTACATCACTCGACTGGCTGAGTGACGACGAACTGGTAATGGTTGTTAAAGACCGCTCGGATCTCAAGAAAGTCATTCTGTTCAATCTGAGAAACGATAAAGAAGAAATCGTTTACGGCCCGGTCAGTTCCAATATCAATCACATTTTCGTGAGCGACGGACATATTCTTCTCGAGAGTCCACATTCAGGGATTGATAATATTTTTCTTCTTGAAGCTCGCGAGCTGAGACAGATTACTTCAGCTGCTTTCGGAGCTTATGCTCCGGCGCTGAAAGACGGAAAACTCTTTTACGCAGACTATACGGTTGATGGTCTCCAGGTAGTGAAGAAAGAACTTTCATGGGAAGAAGAACAAAAGTCTTCTGAGAGC